>JAXGOS010000001.1:0-3390 GCA_040767355.1 Aggregatilineaceae bacterium
CTCCGCTGCAACCCCTGTGCAAACCGCTAACATCGCCTATAATGGGAATGGGCAGAAGGCGCACATCCGCCCGGCGAAGGGCAGCCTGGGCGTCGTGCGCTAGCGCAGTACATTCTCGACAAGGTTAGGGGTTAAAGGAGATTTGCGATGAACATGCGAAAAGTTGCGTTGTTGCTCGTAGTGCTGTTGTCGCTGGTGTTGGCCCTGCCCGCGCACGCGCAGGAAGGCGAGCCGCTGATCAAGCCGTTGCCCTGCAAAGAGCCGGGCAAGCTGACCATGTGGGTCTGGGATGAGGCGTGGGCCACCATCATCGGCGATTCGATTGAGGCGTGGAAGGCTGAGTACTGCCCTGGCGCTGAGGTGGATTTACAGGTGCAGCCCTGGGGCCAGTACTGGGACCTGCTGAAGACTAACGCCGCTGGCGGTGTGCTGCCCGACGTGTTCAACATGTCGCAGCCATTCTTCTTCTTCTATGCCGATAACGACGTGCTGCTCGACCTGCAGCCCTACTGGGACGAGTTCGGCGTGGATACCACGATCTGGGGCAGCGGCCTGGTCGATCCCTACCGTTGGGGCGAGGCCGGTGATCTGTACGCCGCGCCGGTCAACTGGGATACGGTCGGCATCTTCTACAACAAAGACATGTTCGACGCCGCCGGCCTGGCCTACCCAACCGCCGACTGGACGTGGGACGACTTCGCGGCGGATGCCGCCGCCCTGACCGACCCGGCTGCCGGTGTCTGGGGTGCTGCGGTCTACGCCGAGTACCAGTCCGGTTTCGCGAACTGGATCGCCTCGGCGGGCGAGACTCCGGTGGTGGATGCGGCGCGCACGGATTGCACGCTGGATAACCCCGCCAGCCTGGAGGCGCTCAATTTCCTCAAGGGTCTGCTCGATGCCGGTTACATGCCCACCGTCTCGGAGGCAGGCGGGGCCTCACCTAATGATGCCTTCAACCTCTTCAAGTCAGGCAAGCTGGCCATGATCTCCACCGGCCCCTGGATGCTACCGGAGCTGGAGGACGCGACTTTCAAGTGGGACATCGTGCAGTTCCCCAAGCACCCAGGCTAGCAGGGCGCAACCGCGCGATCCTGCACGCAGTGGGCTATGTGGCCTCGGCGCGCACAGCCAACCCTGACCTGGCCGCCAACCTGATCCTCTACCTGGCCAGTGACGAGGGGCAGAAGTTCTTCGCCGAGGGCGGCACGGTGGCTCCGGCCAACCCGTCGCCAGCCATCCAGCAGATGTGGATCGACTCCTTCGGCGACATAGATGCCAACATCCAAGCGTTCGTGGACGCGACCGCTGACTCGCAGGGCGTCACCCCCTTCGACGAAATCTGGGACGTGATGAACACCGAGCTGGTCGTGAAAATCTTCGACCTGGGCATGAGCGTGGAAGATGCTGTCGCCGAGACGTGCGACATCATCAACGCTGAGCTGCAGTAGCAGCGCCGCTTTCCGAGGGCCGGGGAGCGGGAGCAGCTTGCTCCCCGGCTTTTTTCCTGGCATGTCCACTGAGTTCCGCCGTATGCGACTGTCTCCGCGCGCGCTGGCTTCGCGCGTGCTCTCCTGGCTAGGCCCGACCCCGCTTAGCCGGCACAAGGCGCTGTGGGGCCTGGCCCTGATCGCGCCCAATACGCTCGGCCTGTTCTTCTTCTTCGGCATCCCCGTGCTGATGGCCTTTTCGACCTCCGTGCAGGAGTGGAACGCGATCAAGCCGCCGCGCTTCATTGGGCTGGACAACTTCGAGCGCATGATCAGCGATGACAGATTCGCCCAGGCGCTAACCAACACGCTCAAGCTGATCGGCCTGACAGTGCCGCTGGAAGTGCTGCTGGCGCTGGGCGTGGCGGTGCTGCTCAACCTGCCCCTGCGCGGGCGAACCCTGCTGCGCACGGCCTACTTCCTGCCCGTCATCACCTCGACGGTGGCGGCCTCGGTCGTATGGACGAGCATCCTCCAGCCGCGTTACGGCATCGTCAGCCGAATGTTGGAGCCGGTGGGCCTGGGCGAGACGAAGTGGCTGGTCGAGCCGGGGCTGGTGCTGATCCCGATCGCTGTGGTCGCCATCTGGCAGCGGATGGGCTTCGACATGATCATCTTCCTGGCGGGCTTGCAGTCCATCCCTGGCGTGCTGTACGAGGCGGCTGTGATTGACGGGGCCGGGCGTTGGGATCGCTTCCGCCACGTGACGCTGCCCATGCTCTCGCCCACAACGTTCCTGGTCGTGGTGCTGGCGGTCATCAATAGCTTCCAAATCTTCGACCAGGTCTACATCATGACCCTGCGCACGGTGGCCGGGGGGGTGGGCGGCAGCGCCACCACCCTCACCTACTACCTCTACCGGCGCGCCTTCACCCATTCCGAGTTCGGCTACGCCTCGGCCATTGCCCTGGTGCTGTTCGCGCTCATCCTGCTCGTGACCGTATTCCAGTTGACCATCCAACGCTACTGGGTGTACTACGAGGCGGAGGAGGGCTAGATGAGGCTGACTCTGCGGCAGCGCGCAGCCCCACGCGACCTGTCCATCCCGATTCAGGTCTTCTGCTACGCGGTCTTGCTGGCCGGGGCGCTGATCATGGTGCTGCCCTTCTTGTGGATGGCCTCCACCGCCTGCAAGCCGCCGGTCGAGCTGAACAGAGTGCCGGTGACCTTCCTGCCGGAGAATCCCGTCTGCCGCCAGAACCTGGACACGCTGTACAGCACGTCGCCGTACTTCAACCGCTACCTGCTCAACTCGGCCCTCGTCACCATCGGGCGCACGCTGGGCCAGCTTGTCACCTGCTCGCTGGCGGCTTACGGCTTCGCCCGCTTCAGGTTTCCTGGGCGCAGCGTGATCTTCGCTCTGTGCCTGGCCCTGCTGATGGTGCCCTTCCAGGCGATCCTGATCCCGGAGTACATGCTGATCCGCAAGCTAGGCTGGCTGAACACTTTCAAGGCGCTCATCGTGCCGGGGACGTTCAGCGCCTTTGCCCTGTTCCTGCTACGCCAGGCGTTCCTGCAAATCCCGACCGAGATCGAGGAGGCGGCGATCATTGATGGGGCGAACCCGCTGCGCGTGCTGTGGCACGTCACACTGCCGCTCTCGGTGCCGGCGCTGGCCGCCTTCGCCGTGATTACTGTGCAGGCGGCGTGGAACGATTTCCTGTACCCCCTGGTCGTCTCCAACTCGCCGGATACGCGCGTGGTGACGATTGGCATCGCCCTGCTGCAAGGAGAGCGGCGCACGCCGTATAACCTGCTAATGATGGGATCGTTCCTGGCGACGGTGCCCATGCTGGTCTTGTTTCTGGCGTTGCAGCGCTACTTCATCGCCGGGATTGCGATGGGAGGCGTCAAGCGTTAGGGAAGAGCGAAAACCTTTGAACCGCTGAGGCGCAGAGAGCGC
>JAXGOS010000010.1:0-173554 GCA_040767355.1 Aggregatilineaceae bacterium
CCTACTCGTTCAGCGCCGGTGCAACTGTCCCTGATTGGCCTGCCAGGCATCCCCTCCGTTCAGCCGGGCGATGACCTGGCCCGGCTGATCCTCGCCGGTCTCGAAGCGGCCCGCCTCACTCTCGAAGCGGGGGACATCCTGGTCGTCACGTCCAAGCTGGTTTCGAAGGCAGAAGGCCGCTTCGTGGACTTGCGCACGGTGACGGCATCCGACCGCGCGCAGGAAGTCGCGGGGATCACCCACAAAGATCCGCGGCTGGTCGAGCTGATCCTGCGCGAGTCGACTGGCATCTCGCGGATGCGCGGCGAGGTGCTGATTGTCCGGCACCGGCTGGGTTTCACGCTGGCGAATGCCGGGATCGATCACTCCAACGTGGGCCGCGAAGGCGAGGAATGGGTGCTGCTGCTGCCCGAAGACCCGGACCGTTCGGCGCGGGATCTGCGCGACGCGCTGGGCCAGCTAATCGGGGTTCGCCCTGGGATCGTGATCAGCGATTCGCACGGGCGACCGTTCCGGATCGGCACGGTCGGGGTGGCCATCGGGCTGGCGGGCTTGCCCGGCGTGCGGGACATGCGCGGCCAGACCGATCTGTATGGGCGCGTGCTGCGCATCACTGTGACCGGGCTGGGCGACGAGCTGGCTGCCGCCGCCGGGCTAATCACGGGGCAGGGAGCTGAGGGGCTGCCGGTCGTGCTGATTCGCGGGTTGAAGGTGCCGCCGGGCGATGGCTGCGCCGCCGACCTGGTCCGCCCGCCCGAGCTCGACCTTTTTCGCTAATTATTCAGAAGATACCCTTCCAGCGTCATGAATGCAACTGGCCTGTTTGATATAATCAGAATAAGACGTTCGATCAGGCACTACCGCGATCAACCGGTGCCGGTCGAGGTGCTGCACCGGCTGCTGGACGCGGCCCGGTGGGCGCCGTCGGCCCACAATCGCCAGCCCTGGCGGTTTGTCGTCATCACCGAACGGGCGCGGCGTGAGTCGCTGGCCCGGGCGATGGGCGAGCGCTTTCGATCGGACCTGGCAGCGGATGGGGTCCCCGGCGAGCATATCGACCGCCAGGTTGGGCGGTCTCGCCAGCGAATCAGCACAGCACCGGCTCTCGTGGTCGTGTGCCTGAGCATGGCCGATATGGACCGGTACCCGGATGCGCGGCGCCAAAACGCCGAGCGGACGATGGCGGTGCAGAGCGTGGCGCTGGCTGTGCAGAATCTGCTGCTGATGGCCCATGCGGAGGGCCTGGGCGCGTGCTGGATGTGCGCCCCGTTGTTCTGTGCGGATGTGGTGCGGGATGAGCTGTCGCTGGCCGCTGACTGGGAAGCCCAGGCGTTGATTACGATTGGGTACCCGGCGGAGGAGCGCGAGTCAAAGCGGCAGCCCCTGGAAACCGTTACGTTATGGTACTAGATTCGAAGACACGAGTTGTGGCATTAGTCGGCGGGGTGGGCGGGGCCAAGCTGGTCTACGGCCTGTCCAAAATCCTCGCACCCGATCAGTTCACCATGATCGGTAACGTGGCCGATGATTTCGAGCTGTACGGGCTTCACATTTCCCCGGATCTCGACACGGTCATGTACACACTAGCGGGCATCGCCAACCCCGCGACGGGATGGGGCCTGCAGGGCGAGTCGTGGCGCATGTTGGACATGCTGCGCGGTTATGGGGAAGACACCTGGTTTGGCCTGGGCGATGGCGACATGGCGACGCACGTGCTGCGTACGCACTGGCTGGCGCGCGGCATGACGCTGACCGCCATCACAGCCCGGCTGGCGGAGTCGCTGGGGATGCGGCACCGGTTGCTGCCGGTCACCGACGACCTGCTGGCGACCAAGGTGGACACGGTCGAGTACGGCACCCTGGCCTTTCAAGAGTATTTCGTCCGTTACCGGTGGGAGCCGGTCGTCAAGCGCGTGTGGTTCGAGGGGGCGGAGACGGCTCGCCTGTCGGACGCGGCGGCGGCAGCGCTCCATGAGGCGGACATCATTGTGATTTCCCCGTCGAATCCGGTATTATCGATTGCCCCCCTGCTGGCGGTGGCGGGGATGCGCCCGGCGCTCGAAGCGCGTCGCGGTGTGTGCGTCGCTGTCAGCCCATTCGTCGGGGGCAAGGCCGTCAAGGGGCCAGCAGCAAAATTGATGAAGGAACTGGGACTGGAGATCTCGCCGCAAGGCCTGATGCGGTACTATGCCGGGTTGTTGGATGGGTTGGTGATTGACGAGTCGGATGCAGACGAGGCGCTGGCTGATTCGCTGCCGGTCCTTGTCACACGGACGTTGATGCAGTCTGAAGACGACAAGATCCGTTTGGCGACTGAAGTAATCAACTGGAGCAAAACAGTATGAATGTGTGGGCCGTTGTGCCTGTCAAACCGTTTAACCGGGCGAAGAGCCGGTTGGCTGGCGAACTGGTTCCCGAACAACGAGAAATGCTCGCCGCCAGCCTGTTGGAACGGACCGTGCGGCTGCTGCTGCCACTGCCGCAGGTGCAGGGCGTGCTGGTGATCAGCCGCGACACAAAGGCGCTGAGTATGGTACGCGATCTGGGCGCCCAGACAGTGCAAGAGAGCGGGACACCGGAGTTGAACAAGGCGCTGTACCGGGCGACGCACGTGCTGCGCCTGTGGGGCGCGCAGGCGGTGCTGGTGGTTCCGGCGGATCTGCCGCTTCTGGCGGCGGAAGACGTGCGGGACGTGATCCACATGGGACGCTTTCATAACAGCGTGGTCATCGCGCCGGATCGTCACGAGCACGGCACGAATCTGCTGTTCGTGCGGCCCCCGGGCCTGATCCCGTACTCATTTGGGCGGGACAGCTTTGCCACGCACCAGCACCTGGCCCGCGAAGCCAACGCCTCGACCTCGATCTACCGGTCCGAGCGTGCCTCGCTGGATCTGGACACGCCGGACGATCTGCAGCACTACTTCCAGTTGGCAAAGATGCTCGGGGAGCCTATCATAGAGCATGTTGGCTCGAACGGTTATCTGATGGTCGAGAAGTCGTATCCGGACTAATACTTATCCCTTTGGAGGACGATGTTATGCCTGATCGAGTAGCCCTCTATCTACAGGATGCCCACCCCCTGGCGGACGCGATCGAGTATGTGCAGTATGCCGAGAGCCGCGGGTTCGAGGCTGTGTGGCAGGCCGAGAGCCGCCTGGTGCGCGACGCGATCGTGCCGATGGCAGCCTTTGCGGCCACGACCAAGCGCATCAAGATCGGCTCTGGCGTGATCAACAACTGGACGCGCAACGCTGCCCTGACCGCGGCTACCTTCCTAACGCTCGACGATCTCGCGCCGGACCGCATCATGCTGGGCATCGGCGCGTGGTGGGATCCGCTGGCGAAAAACGTCGGCATCAACCGGACCAAGCCGCTGCTGGCGATGCGCGAGCACGTGACTGTGGTGCGCGACCTGCTGGCGATGAAGAACGTCACCTTCCACGGCGAATTCGTGAACGTGACGGGTATCGAGCTGGATATCGTTCACGGGCGTCGCGAGCCGCGCAACGTCCCGATCTACATCGGCGCGACGGGCCCCAAAATGATGGCGATGGCCGGTGAGATCGGCGACGGCGCGCTGCTCAACTACCTGGTATCGCCGGCGTACAACGTCGAGGCGCTGAGCCAGCTCGAAAAGGGCGCCACGCTGGCGGGCAAGACCCTCGACGATATCGACCGCCCGCAGCTTGTGGTCTGCTCGGTCGACCAGGATCGCAAGAAAGCCCTGGACGGCGCGCGGAAGCTCGTCACGCAGTATCTGGGGCAGCAGCCGCACATCATGAAGGCCAGCGGCGTCAGCGGCGAACTGCTCGACGAGATCCACCAGGTGCTGACCTGGCCGGCCACCGAGGAGCAGATCGAGCGGGCGATGGAGCTGGTCCCAGACGATGTCGTGCAGTTGATCACAGCCTCTGGCACGCCGGAAGAAGTGCGCGCCAAAGTGCGCGAATATGTGGCGGCGGGCTGCACCTGCCCGGTGCTGTATCCATTGGGGCACGACGTCCGGCTGATGATCGATACCTTCGCCGGCGGGTACTCCGCCTGAGCGCGGCACGCCGGGAGCGACCCATGTGCGACTCGCAGCAGCCCAGCGCGAAGTGGTGCTTTGTATGCGGTGTCGAGAATCCATGCGGGCTCAAAATCCGGTTCTTCAATGACGGCCCTCAGCGCGCCATGGCGCGGGTAACGCTCGGCGACGAATACCAGAGTTACCCGGGCGTGGCGCACGGCGGAATCCTGGCGACAATTCTGGATGAAACCATGGGCCGCGCCGTGCTGGCGGACGATGGGCCGGAGCGATTCATGTTCACTGCCCGGATGGAAACGCGTTTTCGCAGACCGGTGCCGCTGCACCAGGAGTTCGTCGTGCGGGGGCAGGTCGACTCGATCCGGGACCGCACAGCGCTGGTCAGCGGCCAGATCGCGCTGACAGATGGCACAGTGGCGGTGGAGGCGTCGGCCACGCTGGTCGATATTCCATCCGAGCAAATGGAAGCGATGCTGGCGCAGGATGTAGGCTGGCAGGTCTATCCCTGACGCCGGCGACAGGCAATCCCGTCATGCGCACCGATCAGGACACCCCCATCTCGGTGGCGCAGCAGCACAAGTCCGTAGGGGCCGGTCGTGAGCAAAAACGCGCGTGGCTGGCCCTTTTGTTCACCGTCGGATTGGTGGCTGCGCTCTACCTCGCGCTGAGCCTCGCCGTCAGCGCGGACCCGCTGCTGATGCCGCTCGACGATACCTACATTCACTTCCAGTATGCGCGCGAATTCGCCCAGGGCAGGCCGTTGGTCTACAACCCCGGCGATCCGGCTACGTCGGGCGGGACGAGCCTGCTCTATCCCCCGCTGCTGGCGCTCGGCTACTTGATCGGCTTCGAGGGGTGGTCGTTAGCCTATTGGGCGCTTGCCATCGGCGTGCTCAGCTTCTTTGGCGCGGCGTGGTTAGTCTACCTGATCGCGCGGGACAACCCGCTGCCTTTGGGCCGCCCGCGGGAGCCCGGTTACGCGCTGTGGATGGCGTGCGCGTTCGCCCTGTCCGGCCCGTTCATCTGGGCGGCGCTGAGCGGCATGGAGACCATGTTGTTTGTTTTCGCGGCCTTGCTGACGCTGTATTTCGTGCAGCAGGGCCGGCTCGTGCCTGGGGTGATCGCGGCAGGGGCGATGGTTCTGGTCCGGCCTGAAGGTGCCTTCCTGGCCGCGCTGGCGGCGCTGGCGCTGGCCCTGCGGGAGCCGTGGCCTCGAGCGCGCCGGGTCCGGCTTCGCCGGGCAGTGTGGCTGGCCGTACCGCTGGCGGCGAGCCTGATCCAGCCCGCGATCAACCTGTTGGCGACCGGCAGCGCTACCTCCAGCGGCATGGCGGCCAAATCGCACCTGGCCAACTCCGCCGCGCCGTGGGACGCGCGCCTGGAAGCCATCCTGTCCGTATTCGAGACCATGTGGCGCGAGCTGCTCAGCGGGCGCAGTCCGCAGATGGGCACCTACGTTTCGCCCGTTCTGGCCGACGCAGCGCTGGCTGTGCTGTTGGTCGGCGTGTGGCTGGCGTGGCGCGCGCGGCGCGCCAATATCCTGGTTGTAATGCTGGCCTGGATCGCGGTCCTGACCGTGGCCGCGTCCACGCTGGACACGGCGTTTTGGCAGTTCAAGCGCTACCAGCTCCCGGTGATGGCCCTGTTCTTCCCGGCGGCGGCGTGGGCCTCGACCGCGCTGGGGGCGTTCCTGCAGCGCCATGCCGCGTTCGGCTGGTTACGCTGGGGGCTGCCGATCCTGATCCTGGTGCCGTCGGCGCTCACGACGATCACTTTTGCGCGGAACTATGCCGATAATGTGGCGGTCGTGCGCGACCAGCAGGTCGTGATGGCGCGCTGGGTGCGCGATCACCTGCCGGAGGACGCCCGCGTGGGCGCTCACGACGTGGGGCTGGTGCGCTATTTCGGCAACCGGGCGCTGTACGACGTGGTCGGCCTGACCACGCCGGGGGCGGCGGAAGCATGGCGGCAGGGGTCGGGTGCCATCTACGAGGCGATGGCATCCAGTGACTATCGTCCGGACTACTTCGCCATCTATCCCGACGTGCAGGGCCTGCGCTACCTGCTCGACGCGGGCGTGTTTGGGGAAGTCCTGGCGGAGTTCCCGGTCGAGCTGCCCGAGCACAATGTCGCTTCGGCGACCGACTATCAGGCGGTGTACCGGGCGGACTGGTCCGCCACCCGGCCCGAGGAACAGGTCGCGCAGACGACGACACTGGGCTATGTCGACGGGCTGGAGCGGGTCGACCAGGTCGACGTGGCCGACCTGTCCAGCGAAGCGGATCACGACTATCGCTGGTGGCAGGACGGCACACCGCCCGGTTACGTGACCGAGGTGTACCGGCACCCGTATCGCCAGTGCGGGCTGGAAGGCGCGGCGTGCAGCCCAACGGACGGCGGGCGCGTCCTGACCGGTGGGGAGGAATTCAGCCTACGCACGCGGCCCGGTGAAGACCTGCTGCTGGTCACGCGCGTGCACGGGCGAGCGAGCGTGCGCCTGTGGGTGTCGGTGAACGGCCAGCGGCTGGCGCAGCGCGTGCAGCCCGCCGTGCCGGGGCGCTGGCTGGAAGTGGTCACCTATGTCCCGGCCGCGCAGTTAACCGGCAACACGACGCACATCCGGATTGAGGCCGAAATCAGCGATCCGAGGGCTGAGGCGTACCAGCCCTATTATCATTGGGCGTATCAGGGCGCTTTCGCGCTCCCGGATGAGGAACCGGGCGATCCAGTGGCGACTTTCGGCGCCGGCGGGGCGATCCGGCTGCTGGATTACAGCCTGGACGTGAATCCAGGGTCCTTTGAGGTATCATTGACCTGGCTGGGCGACGCGCCCGGGGCCGGAGACGGCATTGTGTTTGTGCATTTGTATAATAGTATCAATGCGGCACCGGTGGCCCAGACTGTCGCGCGCCCGGCGGGCGATGTGCTGCCGCCGGGCAACTGGCTGCCGGGCACCATCCGGGATGTCTACACCGTCAGCCTGCCGGACGACCTGCCGCCGGGGGCGTATCCAGTGGCGATTGGCCTGTTCGACGCGGACAGCGGCGCGCGCTATCCGGCAACGGGCCCAGGGGCCGACCAGGATGGGCGGCTGTTTATTGGCGAGATTACCATTGAGGAGTCAGCTCAGTGAATGTTCGGTTTACGCTAAACGGAGACGTGGTCGAGTTCGACGCGGCGCCGAATGAAACGCTGCTGGCCGCACTGCGCCGCCAGGGCCTGTTCGGCGTCAAGCACGGCTGCGAAACAGGCGAGTGCGGCGCGTGTGTCGTGCTGCTGGATGGCGCGCCGGTGACGTCGTGCGTGATACTCGCATCACAGGCCGACGGGCGCGACGTGGTGACGATCGAGGGGCTGGGCGGGCAGCAGGAGCGCGGCTGGCGCGGGTCCGAGCCGCTGCACGCGCTCCAGACGGCTTTTGTGGAAACCGGCGCGATCCAGTGCGGCTACTGCACGCCGGGCATGATCGTCGCGGCGACGGCCCTGCTCGAGCGGAACCCGGTCCCGACCGAGGCCGAGGTACGCGATGCCCTGGCGGGCATCCTATGCCGGTGCACGGGGTACGTCAAGCCGGTGGAAGCGGTGCTGCGCGCCGCGGCCGTGCTGCGCGGCGAGACAGTCCCGGAAATCGATGGCGGGCGCGGCATTCCGGCGCCGCCGGGGCTGTTCACGCCGCGCCAGGATGGCGACGATATGATCGCGCCGCCGGAGCCAGCGGATGGATCGTCCGCTCCTGGAGCGCAGGGCGTCAGGACGCGCATCTCGCCCGTGATGGTGGTGGCGCCCGAAGTCGACACGCTCCATCAGGTGGGCAAGCCGGCGCAGAAGGTGGATGCGCGCAAGCTGGTGCAGGGCAAGCCGGCCTTCACCGATGACGTGGATTTCCGTGGTATGTTGGTCGGCAAGCTGCTGCTCAGCCCGCACGCCCACGCGCTGATCAAGCGCATCGATGCCAGCCGGGCGCGAGCGCTGCCCGGTGTGCATGCTGTGCTGACGCACGAGGACCTGCCGCGCGTGCCGTACACCACCGCCGGGCAGAGCGATCCCGAACCAGGCCCGCACGACAACTACAGCCTGGACTACAAAGTGCGCTTTGTGGGCGATCGCGTGGCCGCCGTGGCGGCGGAGAGCGAAGAGATCGCGCTCAAGGCGCTGGAACTGATCGAGGTCGAGTACGAACCACTGCCCGCAATCTTCGATCCGCGCGAGAGCATGCAGCCTGGCGCGCCCATTCTGCACGACGAGCCGGAAAGCTGGAAGATCGAGGACCGCTCGCGCAACTTGGCGGCGGTCGTCGATTGGGAAGTGGGCAGTGTGGAAGAGGGATTCAAACAGGCCGACCGTATCTTCGAAGCGACGTATTACAGCCCGAAGGTCCAGCAGACGCCGCTGGAGCCGCACGTCGTCGTGACGTGGTGGGACGAGGACGACCGACTGGTGATCCGCACCAGCACACAGGTCCCGTTCCATGTGCGGCGCATCCTGGCGCCGGTGCTCGGCCTGCCGGAGAAACGGATTCGCGTGATCAAGCCGCGCATCGGCGGCGGGTTCGGCGTCAAGCAGGAAGTCCTGATCGAGGACATCTGCGCTCACCTGACGATCGTGACCGGACGCCCGGTCCGGCTGGAATACACGCGCGCCGAGGAGTTCTACGCGAGCCGGTCGCGCCACCCCATGTATCTCACCGTCAAGACGGGCGTTACCAACGATGGGACCATCGTCGCCAACGAGATGTATGCGCTGAGCGATACCGGCGCGTGCGGCAGCCACGCGATGACCGTGGCCGGGAACACCGGGCACAAAGCCCTGGCGCTCTACAACGCGCCGAACATCAAGTTTCACGCGGACATCGTCTACACGAATACGCCACCCAGCGGCGCGTATCGCGGCTACGGCGTGCCGCAGGGCTATTGGGCCCTGGAGCCGCACATGGAATGGATCGCGCGGGAGATGGGCTTCGATCCGCTGGAGTTCCGGCTGAAGAACGCGCTGAAGTCCGGCGACGAGCACCCGGTCAGCAAGGCGTGGAGCGAGGGGCGCGAAGGCGCCGCCGAGTTCATCGTGTCGTGCGGGCTGGATCAGTGCGTCGAGCAGGGCACGGCGGCGATTGGCTGGCCGGCGAAATACAATAACCCTGACTGGCACCGCGTCCCCGGGCAGCCGCACCTCCGGCGCGGGATCGGCGTGGCGACGGTGATGCAGGGCACGGCTATCCCCCGGCTGGACATGGGCGCGGCCAGCATCAAGATCAACGACGATGGCTCGTTCAACCTGCTGGTAGGCGCGACCGATCTGGGGACCGGCTCGGATACCGTGCTGACGCAGATGGCCGCCGAGGTGTTGGGCTGCGAGCCGGAGGATTTCATCACGTATTCGTCCGACACCGACTTCACGCCGTTCGACAAAGGCGCGTACGCCTCCAGCACGACGTACATTTCGGGGCGCGCGGCCGTACTGGCGGCGGAGAAAGTCGCGGCGCAGATGCGCGGCGTGGCGGCGCGGATGCTGAACCAGGATGCGGGCATGCCACCGGTCAGCCCGGACGATCTCACGCTGCGCGACCGGGCGGTGCACGCGCCGGACGGGCGCAGCATCACTCACCGCGAGATCGCGCTAAACAGCCTGCACCACGAGGAGCAACACCAGATCATGGCGACCGCGAGCTACGTCAGCCCGGAGTCGCCGCCGCCGTTTGCCGCCCAGTTCGTGACCGTCCTGGTGGACACGGAGACCGGGCAGGTGACGGTCGAGGAGATGGTGATGGCCGTCGATGGCGGCGTGATCATCAACCCGATCACCGCCAGCGGGCAGGTTGAGGGCGGCATGGTCCAGGCGCTGGGCTACGGCCACTGCGAAGAAATGGTCATCGACGAAAACGGGCGCATGACCAACCCGCGCTTCGGACCATACAAGATTTACCGGGCGGACGAAATGCCCGATATGGGCGTCATTTTCGTCGAAACCTACGAGCCCAGCGGTCCGTTCGGCGCGAAGGCGGTCGCTGAGATCCCGCTGGACGGTGCCGGTCCGGCGCTGGCGAACGCCGTCTACGATGCGGTAGGCGTGCGAATCCTGGATGCACCGCTGCTGCCGGAGAAGGTGTGGCGTGCGCTGAGGGAACACACGAAAGAGGCGACGGCGTGAAAGAAGACCGTGCGGTTTTCGAGGCGGCCCTGGCCGCCCAACGCAACGGGCAGCCGGCAGCGTTGGCGGTTATCATCCGGACGCATGGATCGGTGCCGCGCCAGGTGGGCAGTAAGATGCTCGTCTGGCCGGACGGGACGATCGTGGGCACGGTGGGCGGCGGCCAGATGGAATCGCTGGTCATCGGCGAGGGGCAGGGCGCCATCCGCGACGGGCAATCGCGCGTCGTCAGCTACAATCTCACCGATCTGGCGTCGGGCGATCCGGGCGTGTGTGGGGGCACCGTCGAGGTGTTCGTCGAACCGCTGATCCCGCCAGCCACGGTTGTGGTGGTGGGCTGCGGACACGTCGGCAAGGCGGTGGCCGAGCTGGGAAAGTGGCTGGAATTCCGCGTCGTGGTGGCCGACGACCGCCCCGGTTACGCGACCGAGGAGCAGCTTCCTGGCATGGATGCGTATATCCACGCGCCGCCGGATGAGCTGGTTGAGCAGGTGGATATCAACCGCTTCACGTGCGTGGTGGCGGTGACGCGCGGGCTGCCGGTCGACGAGCGCCTGCTCCCCGCGTTGCTGGCGACCGACGCCCCGTATATCGGGCTGATCGGGAGCCGCCGCCGCTGGGCACTGACCGTGGAATCGCTGGTCGAACAAGGCATTTCGAAAGACGAGCTGGCCCGCATTCACGCGCCGATCGGCCTCGAACTGGGGGCCGAAACGCCGAAAGAGATCGCCATCAGCATCATGGCCGAGGTGATCATGGTGCTGCGGCGCGGCACGGGCGACTCTATGCGGTGGATGGGCCCGCCGGGAGACTCGTAAGGCCATATGAAAGCAATGCTGTGAAGATTCTTGCTGTTAGCGATGTCGAGCTACCCCAACTACTGAACGCGGAATTGCTGCGCCGCACCTATTCAGATGTGGACCTGCTGGTGAGCTGCGGTGATATGCGAGCCAGCTATCTCGACTTCATTGGGTCGGTCCTGAACCTGCCGCTGTTCTTCGTGCGCGGCAATCACGATTCGCGCCCGGAGCTGCCCGATCCGGGCGGGGACAATCTTCATCTCCGGATCAAGCGTTTTGGAGGCTTCTCGTTCGCCGGGTTAGAAGGATCGATCCGGTACAACAAGGGAGCCGTGCAGTTCACCGAAGGGGAGATGCTGGTCAATGTCCTGCGGCTGCTGCCCCGGATGCTGGTCATGCGATCGCAGCAGGGCTATGGCGTCGACGTGATGGTGGCCCATTCGCCCCCACGAGATATCCATGATATTCCGGATGACTTTGCGCACCGTGGCTTCCAGGCGTTCCGGTATCTGATCAATTGGGGCCGGCCCCGCTTTTTCCTGCACGGCCACGTGGATACGTGGGACAGCAGGCGGACGCGCGAGACCGTCTTCTGCCAGACGAGAGTGCTCAACATCAACCCGTACATGGTGCTCAATATCTGAGCGTGCGCGCGGGGTGAGTGTTCGCGGTTTTTGGGGTGCGATGCTACTATTGCGCCAGTTTTCATTGTGGTTTCTGTGGACGGATTGCAGACGATTTGTAGATAGGACTATGTGGCAAAATTACTATAGCGTCACTTCAGTGAGCGAAGCACTGGACTTGCTCGCGCAGTATGGCGAGCGAGCGAGAATCGTGGCTGGTGCGACCGACCTGATCATCGAGATCGAGCGCGGCCAACGTCCTGGCGTCGATACTCTGATCGATATCACGCGCGTGCCCGGCCTGGATCGGATCAGCGTGCGGGGCGACACGTTCCGACTGGGACCGCTGGTGACTCACAATCACGTGGTGGGGCATCGCGGTATCGTGGAGCGCGCCCTGCCGTTTGCGCAAGCGGCCTGGTCGGTCGGGGCGCCGCAGATTCGCAATCGCGGCACGATCGCCGGGAACCTGATCACGGCCAGCCCGGCCAATGACACGATCGCCCCGCTGTGGGCGCTGGGAGCGTCCGTGACCCTGGCCTCCAACCGGGGGGAACGCACGCTGGACCTGCCGTCGTTTTACCAAGGCCTGCGCCAGACGGCGATGAGGCCGGACGAGCTGCTGACAGCGATCTCGTTCCCGGCGCTCGCCGCCAATGAGCGCGGCATTTTCCTCAAGCTGGGGCTGCGCAACGCCCAGGCGATCTCGGTCATCAACCTGGCGGCGGTGCTCGGGTTTGATGGGGACCACATCACGCACGCGGTGATCACGCTCGGCAGCGTGGCGCCCACGATCATCCGCGTCCCGGTGGCCGAGGACTATCTGCGCGGCAAGACGCTGTCGGATGAGGTCATCCGTGAGGCGGCGCGGCTGGTGGCAGCGGCTCCCACGCCAATCGACGACGTGCGCAGCACAGCGAGCTACCGGTCGGAGATGTGCCGGGTGCTGGCTGCGCGGGCGCTGCGGGCGCTGCGCGCTGGGACCGAACGCGCGGGCTGGCCGGAGAACCCGGCCATGCTGTGGGGTCCGAACCGCGCGACTGTGAAGGAAGCGCTGCCGGTCCTGGTGCATCACGAGGACGATGCGGCCGATACCATCGTGACCACGGTCAATGGCAAGACCTACACGATCACGGGCGGGGTTAACAAGACTCTGCTCCGCTTTCTGCGCGAAGACGTGGGTCTGCCGGGGACTAAAGAGGGATGCGCCGAGGGCGAATGCGGCGCCTGCACCGTCTTTCTGGACGGCGCGGCGGTGATGGCCTGTCTGGTGCCCGCCCCGCGCGCGCATGGCGCCGAGATCGTGACCGTGGAAGGGTTGGCCGCGCCGGATGGGACGTTGCACCCGCTGCAGCAGGCGTTTGTGGACGCGGGCGCGGTTCAGTGCGGGTACTGCACACCCGGCTTTCTGATGTCCGGCGCGAAACTGCTCGAGGAATTGCCCAACGCCACGCGCGACCAGATCGAGCAGAGCATCACAGGGAATCTATGCCGGTGTACTGGCTACTACAAGATCGTAGATGCTTTCGAGCAGGCAGTGCGGATGGTGCATCCGGAACAGGGCTGATTGAACAGGCCACGATGGGCTGGAGGAACAGGCCATGACGACGATGGGGGGACGGAAGAAGCGACGCAGCCGGGCGCTGCTGCCATTGTTGGGACTGCTGCTGGCGGTCTGCTTTGGCGTGGTCGCCTACGTGGTAGCACCCATGCTGGTCGAGTTCGGCGAGGAGCGGAGCGCGGGATTGAAGGATTCGTTCGACGAAATCCGGGCCAATCCGGACTTTCCCGAGCATTCGGTGGAATACATCGCCGGGGCGCTGGTCTGGCTGGTGCTGATGGCGCTTTCGATGTTCGTCGTCGCCGCGGTGATCGGTGAAGACCCGGACAAGGAGACCTGGCGGCTGCTTGGGCCACCCCCTGCCAATAAGGATGCCGTGATCAAGCAACTGCGCAAGGACCTCAAAGAGGCGAAGAAACGCGAACGGCAGCGTAAGAAATAGCGTTCGTTGAGGGTGACAATCGTAGTGTTTGGCGCAAGGAGTAAGGACTAGCGTGAGCGAAAAGAATCACGGAATCGGCCAGAGCGCGCGCCGCGTGGATGCGGTCGGGAAGGTGACCGGTGAGACGGCGTATCCTGGCGATATCGACATGGACGGCCAGTTGTGGATGAAAATCCGGTTTTCGGACCGCGTCCACGCGCGGATCGCGAAGATCGATGCCAGCCGTGCCGAAGCCTATCCCGGCGTGGTGGCGGTTTTCACGGCCAAGGATGTGCCCGTCAATGAGTACGGGTTGGGCATACCCGATCAACCCGTGCTGTGCGGGCCGGGGAGTGCCAAGGAAGGCGCGGATATCGTGCGCTGCCTGGCGGATCAGGTGGCGCTGGTGGTGGCAGACTCGGAAGAAGCGGCCGCCGCTGCCGTGAAGCTCATCGAGATCGAATACGAAGACCTGCCGGGGGTGTTCGATGTGTTCGACGCTATGGCCGACGGCGCGCCCCAACTGCATCCCCATGCCAGGAACAACATGCTGGTCCATTACCGCATCCGGCATGGCGATGTGGACTCGGCCTGGGATCAGGCGGACGTGATTGTCGAGGGCGAATACCGCACCGGGTTCCAGGAGCACGCCTACCTCCAGCCTGAGGCCGGCCTGGGCTATATCGACGACAGCGGCCGGGTGACCGTCCTGGTGGCCGGGCAATGGGTGCACGAAGACCGCGAGCAGGTCGCGCACTCGCTGGGTCTGCCCGAGGAGCAGGTGCGGATCATCTATCCGGCCATTGGCGGCGCGTTCGGCGGGCGTGAGGATATGTCGGTCCAGATTGTGCTGGGGCTGGCGGCGATGAAACTGCGGCGCCCGGTGAAGATCATCTGGAGCCGCGAGGAATCGATCCTGGGCCATCACAAGCGCCATCCTACGGTGATCCGGGCGAAGTGGGGGGCCACGCACGACGGCAAGGTGATCGCTGCCGAAGCTCAAGTGTACGGCGATGCCGGCGCTTACGCCTACACCACGCCCAAAGTGCTGGGCAACGCGAACCTGATGGTCTCCGGCCCCTACGAGATCCCTAACGTCAAGGTGGATACGTACGGGATCTACACCAACAATATTCCGTGTGGGGCGTTCCGCGGCTTTGGCGGGCCGCAGGGCGCATTTGCGGCGGAAGGCCAGATGAACAAGCTGGCCGAAGCCCTGGGCATGGACCCGGTCGAAATTCGCGCGCGGAACGTGCTGCGCGAGGGGAGCATCATGTCGGTGGGGACGCCGCTGCCACCGGGCGTAACGCTCGACCGGGTGTTGGCCGACGGGGCGCGGCAGAGCGACTACTGGCAGGAGACCGCCCAGGGATGGCAGCGAGTGCCGGTTCAGCAGCCGGCAGACCCGGCCAAACGGCGCGGAATTGGCATGGCGATGGGCTTCAAGAACGTGGGTTTTTCGTTCGGCGCGAATGAGGGGAACTGGGTCACTATCGAGATTCACGGCCAGGCGGAGATCGAGCGCGTGGTCGTGCGCCAGGCTGGGGCAGACGTGGGACAGGGCGCGCATACCGTGTTCGTGCAGATGGCCGCCGAGGCGGTGGGCGTGCCGGTCGAAAAGGTCCAGCTTATCGGCCATGATACCGGCGAAACGGACAACTCCGGCAGCACGTCGGCCTCGCGAATGACGTTCATGGCCGGTAACGCGATCAAGGAGGCTGGGGAAATCGCGCTCCAGAAATGGCGCGATGAAGAGCGCCCGGCGATCGTGAAGCACCGGTATAAAGCGCCGGCAACGACGCCGTACGATCCCGAGACAGGCTACGCGACGCCGAATGTGTCGTACGGGTATATGGCGCAGTTCGTCGAGGTGGAGGTCGATGTCGAGACCGGGCACGTGGACGTGGTGCGCGTCGTGTCGGCGCATGACGTGGGCAAGGCGCTGAATCCACAGCAGGTCGAAGGACAGATCGAGGGTGGCGTCGTGCAGGCGTTGGGGTACACCGTTCTAGAAAATCTGGTTTCGAAGAACGGGCGCATTCTGAACCCATACCTGTCCACCTACCTGATCCCGACGATCTGGGATATTCCGCGGGAAGTGAAATCGGTGATTCTGGAATACGCCGACCCGCGCGGCCCGTGGGGCGCGCGCGGGATGGCCGAGATGCCGTTCATCCCGCTGGCCCCGGCGATCTGCGCGGCGGTGCACGATGCAACCGGCGTCTGGTTCGACCGGATTCCGCTCACGCCGGACTCGGTAGTGCCCAAACTGCGCGACCATGGCCTCGGCGTTATTTGAGCGGGTACCGGTCGTCGTCCGAGGGGGCGGCGATCTGGCCTCCGGCGTCATCTACCGCCTGACGAAGACGGGCTTCCCGGTCGTCGTGACCGAGCTGGCCCGGCCCCTGGCTATCCGGCGCGCGGTGGCCTTCGCGGCAGCCGTGTTCGAGGGCGAAATCGCCATCGAAGATGTGCAGGCGCGGCGGGTGGACGATGCGGATCAGGCGCGCGCCGTGTCCGCGCAGGGTATCGTGCCCGTGCTGGTCGACGAGGCTGGGACCGCGCTGGCGGCGCTCCGGCCGGCGGTGGTCGTCGATGCGCGGATGGCCAAGGCCAATCTCGGCACAGCGCGCGACGATGCGCCGCTGGTGATCGCTTTGGGGCCGGGCTTCACGGCTGGCGTGGACTGCCATGCGGTGATCGAGACCAACCGCGGGCATTACCTGGGCCGGGTCCTCTGGCGCGGCTCGGCCGAGCCGGATACCGGGCAGCCAGGCAGCGTCAAGGGGCGCGTCGCCGACCGGGTGCTGCGCGCGCCGGCGGACGGGCTGGTTGCCCCGCACGCCCAGATCGGCGACCGGCTTCGCCAGGGCGAGCTCGTCGCGACGGTGGACGGTCAGCCGGTGGTGGCGCCCTTCGATGGTGTGCTGCGCGGGCTGATTCACCCTTCCGTGCCCGTTTGGAGCGGGCTGAAGATCGGGGATGTGGATCCGCGCGGCGACCGGGATCACTGTTTCACTATATCCGAAAAATCGCTGGCGATCGGCGGCGGCGTGCTCGAGGCGATTCTCAGCGCGCCACAGCTCGCCGGGTTGCTCAGAGGGACCGGATTACATGCCGGGTGAGGTGAGGTAGCGAATGCGCCTGCGAGATGCGTTGGGCATCCAGCGCGGCGAAGTCGTAGCGTTCGTGGGAGCCGGCGGGAAGACGTCGGCTCTATTTCGGCTGGCCCACGAGCTTCGCGAGGACGGCTGGCGCGTGTTGGCGACGACCACAACCCGGGTCGCCATGTACGAAGTGGAGCAGGCGCCGTTTTCCGCTCCGCTCAAGGTGGGCACGCCGCCATCGCAGATACGCGACTGGCTGAACGAGCACGGCTTTGTGTTTCTGTATGGGACGCGCGAGGCGTCGCATCACAAAATCGCCGGGCTGCATCCCGAAGTCCTGGCGGGGATCGTCGACTCGGTGAATTCGGACGTCTTGCTGATCGAAGCCGACGGCGCGCGCCGGCTGCCGCTCAAAGCGCCGCGGGACCACGAGCCGGTCATTCCGCCCGATACATCGCTGGTCGTGCCGGTGGCGGGCATCGACGCGCTCGGACAACCACTGGATGAGGAGCACGTGTTCAACGCGGCGCGCATCTGCGAGCGGTACGGCTTTCCCGAAGGGGGCGCGATCCTGCCGCCGTGGATGGCCGTCGTGCTGCGCGATGCCGAGCTGGGCCTGCGGGCGGTGCCGGAGACGGCGCGCGTGATCGCGTTGTTGAACAAAGTCTCGCTCGACCGGTACGAGCGGGACCGCGCTCGCCGTGTGGCCCAGCTCATCCTGCGCTCCCCCCGGATCGATGCGGTCGTCCTGGGCGCCATGCAGGTGCCCGATCACCCGGTCCACGAGCTGCAGCGGCGCGTGGGCGTGATCGTGCTGGCGGCGGGCGCATCGACGCGGATGGGGCGCTCCAAGCCGCTGCTGCCGTGGGATGGGCGCACCGTGATTGAGACGATCGTCTCCCGGTTGGTCGCCGCGCGCCCGGCGGAGATCGTGGTTGTGACTGGCTACCAGGGCGATCAGGTGGCGCGCGCCCTGCGCAATCTGCCGGTTCAGATCGTCCGCAACCCAGACTACGAGCAAGGCGAGATGCTGTCGTCATTGCAGACCGGCCTGCGCGCGCTGCCCGATTCGATGGCGGCCTGCCTGGTGGTGATGGGCGACCAGCCGTTCATCGACGGGCGCGTGATCGGGCAGGTGCTCACCGCGTACGCTGAAGGGCAGGGCGCTATCGTGGCGCCGGCCTATCGCGGGCAGCGCGGGCACCCGGTCCTGTTCGACCGGCAGTTCTGGCCGGACCTGTTGGCGCTGGAGAGCGGCGCGCCCCGCGATGTGATCCGCCGCTACCCGGATCGCCTGGCGACCGTCGAGGTCGACACGGACAGCATCGTGCGCGATATCGACACACCGGAACAGTACCGCTTCGAGTTGTACAGGGCGGGGCTGCCCATACCGGTCCCGCGCGATTAAGGCGCGGGTGTGAGCGTCACGGCGCCGCCGATCGGCGTGGGGGTGGGCGGCGGATCGCTGAAGTGGATCGTGATCTCGCACAGCGCCCGCATTGTGTTGGTGTTGTCGAAGACCACCAACCGGAAGCGATAGCGGCCCGGCGCGAACCCAAACGGCTGAATCTCCCCCAGCGGGCCATCGACCACAGGCTCGGTGTAATCCCCGAGGACGCGAAACTGGGCGCCGGCGACATCGTCCTTGATCTCGAAACGGTAGAAGGCGAAGTTGGCGACGCTGGCCGTGCCGGTGACCGTCGTTGCTTCGAAGATGAGCTGCCCGTTGCCGGGCACCAGCATCCAGGCGCTGTCGCGCGGGCAGCCGACCGGTTCGGCGGCATCGGGTAGGATGGTGCCGACAGGGGTCGCGGTGGGGACAGGCGTGGCGAATACGTTCGGGCCTTCGACGTGTCCGCCGGTGTCGCCCAGGGACACGGGCGGACCAGATCCGGGCGTGCTGGTCACAAACTGCTCAAGCTGGACGGTGGTGGCCGTATCGCCCAGGCGGATGTCGCGCAGGGTGGGCGCCATCATATTGGAGATAGCCCACACGGCCAGGGCAAACTCGACCAGCAGCCCGCCGAAGGTGATGGCGTTGGCCTGCCGGACGAGGGCGTGTTCGCGCTCCAGCTTGAACTGCGCGACCGCCAGCTCCCGCCGGGCCTGACGCAGCCGGTAGGCCATAAACAAAATGCCGCCGGCGCACAAAATGTACAGCCCGTTGGCAATTGTCTCGATGAAGAAGACCAGGCTACTCATGCTCCGGATGGTTCTCCACCTCAGCCGGATCGTAGGGTGGCATCTGGCGCAGGACGCCGCGAATCAGGATGGCGAGCCGCGGTACGATCTGGCGACCCAGCCGCAGCACGTCCTCGTGGCTGACTTCCTCGCTCGCTTCGGTATGGTCGATCGAGAGGTTAGTAATGCTCGAAAAGCCCAGGACGCGCATGCCGGCATGGTAGGCCACGGTTGTCTCGTGCGCGGTGGACATGCCGACCGAGTCGCCGCCGAGCGCGCGCAGCATGCGGACCTCGGCGGGCGTTTCAAAGGACGGGCCGGCCAGCCCCACATAGACCCCCTCCCGCAACGGAATATCGTGCTCGGCGGCGACACGATGCGCCAGCTTGCGCAGGCCGGGATCGTAGATGTGGGTGCTGATCGGGAAGCGGGGGCCGAAGCTGTCCAGGTTGGGGCCGCGCAGCGGGTTGAAGCCCGCCAGCGCGGTGAAGGCAATGTGATCTTCGATCACCATGATGTCGCCCGCCTGGAAGCTCGTGTTAAGGCCACCCGCGGCGTTGGTGACGACCAGCGTGCGGGCGCCCAGCAGCCGCATGACCCGCACCGGCAGCGTGACCTGGCCCATGCTGTACCCTTCGTAGAAATGGACGCGACCCTGCATGACCACCACCGGCTGGCCTTCGAGCGTGCCGAAGACCAGGCGCCCGGCGTGGCCCTTCACGGTCGAATGGGGCCAGTGCGGAATGTCGCCGTACGGGATGGGTTGGGAGTCCTCGATCTCATCCACCAGCGAGCCCAGGCCCGAGCCCAGGATCAGCCCGATCGAGGGTCGCTGTGCTATCTGCGCGCGGATGGCGGCGGCGGCGGCGTGGTAATGTTCTTCGGGTACAAAGTCAGTGGCGACCATTCGACACTCCAGGCGCTGCGAGAAGATACCGCCCCTATTTTAACACCTGAGACGCGGACTGCGCATCGTTTGGTGTGTATGCCGGGACATAATCGCCATGTTGGATGCGTCCCTCGAGAAATTTCAGACGAGTTTCACGTCTCTGCGCGCTATTCTCAGACCGTCGACGCTATACTTGAAGTAATTTCGCAGAACGACTGAATACCCCGCCGGAGGTCTCCATGAAGGTCGACAAGGCCATGGCCCACTACCTCGACATCTACCAGAAGCTGTACCAGCGCGCCCCGCGCGAGCTGCGCGACCTGGGCAAGGACTGGGTCCTGGTCAATGGCGCACGGATGAGCGTCGACCAGTTGGAGAGCCTGACCGGCGAGCTCCTCAACGAATACGAGCAATACCTCAGAGCGCGCCGTGGCGCGGTGCAGCGCCTGCTCAACTGGTTCCAGCGCGCGTAATTTCCCCTGCAGTCTGGTGACGCATCGCTCCTGCAGTGGGCGCCGTGGTCCCCGAACCGCTATATTCGACCTGGGAATCGCGTCGATAGAGCAGAGGGCTGATTATGGCGTCACATCCGGCCAATCTGGTGCTTCGTTTCGCGTTGGAGCTGGCGGCTTTGACAGCAGCGGGCTATTGGGGATGGACCCAGGGAACGGGCGGCTGGCGGTGGGTCTGGGCTATCGGGTTGCCTCTGGTGATGGCGGCGCTGTGGGGCACGTTCCGGGTGGACGGGGATCCGAAAGAAGCGCCCGTACGCGTGCCTGGCATGGTCCGCCTCACGCTGGAGGCCGCGTTCTTCGCGACGGCGGTGGCGCTGCTGGCGGTGGCGGGCGAGGCCCAGCTCGCGATCGTCTTCGGCGTGGTGATCCTCGCACACTACGCCGTGTCCTACGATCGTATTGCGTGGTTGTTGCAGCAGAAGTGAGCGAGCCCGCGTTGGCTCACACCAGCAGCGTGCAGTCGCCCAGGCTGTAGAACCGGTAGTCCCGTGCGATGGCTTCGTCATACGCTCGCAGGATGGTTTCGCGACCTGCGAAGGCGCTCACGAGCATCAGCAAGGTCGAGCGCGGCAGGTGGAAGTTGGTGAGCATGACGTCCACGGCGCGGAAGCGGTAGCCCGGCGTGATGTAGAGGTCCGTGTCTTCGTCGATGGCGATCACCGGGCGCCAGGGGCACAGGTTTTCTTCGAGCTGGCCCAGGGTCCGCTGGACGCTGGTCGAGTCGTTGCGCGGGGTGCCATAGGCTGCCGACCGGATCGCTGCCGTCTCCAGCGTGCGGACCGCGGTCGTGCCGATGGCGATGATGCGGCCTCCGCCCAGCTTCGCGTTGTTGATTGTCTGGGCGTCCTCGAGGGTGAGGACGGCGCGCTCGGTGTGAATCTTGTGGTCCTCGATGTGCTCCTCGCGGACGGGCGCGAAGGTGTCCAGCCCGATATGCAGCGTGCAGTAAGCGATTTGGATCCCCCGCCGCTTGAGGTCGATCAGCATCTGGCCGGTGAAGTGCAGGCCGGCGGTCGGCGCGGCGGCTGACCCGTCGTAGCGAGCGAAAACGGTCTGGTAGCGGCTGGCGTCCGCGAGCGGGGTGGTGATGTACGGCGGCAGCGGAGTCTCGCCGATGTCGTCCAGGTAGGGGCGGATCGGCTCGGTAAACTCGACCAGCCGCTGGTTGTCGTCGCGCGCCTCAATCACGGTCGCCTGGATCGCCTTGTGGTTTCCCTGGCCGACTTCCAGCCGCGTGCCCACGCCAATGCGCTTGCCGCCCACGACCACCAGCCAGCGCGTGTCGGAAAGCTGGCGCAGCAGGAGGATCTCCACCGCACCCCCGGTCGGGATCTTGCGGGCGGGCAGCCGGGCCGGGATGACCCGCGTCTGGTTGAGCACGATGACGTCGCCCGCGCTCAGGTATTCCGGCAGATCGCGGAACGCGCGGTGCTCGATGGCCCCGGTAGCGCGGTGCAGCACCAACATGCGCGAGGCATCGCGTGGCTCGGCGGGCGTTTGGGCGATTCGGCCGGGCGGCAGATAGTAGTCGAAATCAGAGAGTCGCATGGCAGATCAGTGGTTGATGAGGCGGATGATGATGTTCAGAGCCAGCGAGAGTAGCACGCTGATGATGATCATGCTCACTAAAGGGACGAAACACGAGTAGTTTTCGCCTTCGATGCGGATGTCGCCGGGCAGGTGGCCGAGGTGCTTGAGCAGCGGCACGCGCCCGATCACGAGGAACAATCCTCCCAACAAGATCAGGGCTAAGCCCGCCAGAATGATCAACCGGCCCAGGTCGTTCAGGTTCACAGCGCCCTCATGTGCGTTGTCAAAACAGCGAGGCCTGGCGCGGCGGGCGGCTGTCGTTGAGGCCGAGATGGTCGTAGGCCAGGCGCGTGGCGACGCGGCCGCGCGGCGTGCGCTCGATGAAGCCGAGCTGGAGCAGGTACGGCTCGTAGACGTCCATGATCGTGTCGGATTCCTCGCTGATCGAGGCGGCGATCGTCTCCAGCCCCACCGGGCCGCCCTCGAATTTCTCGATAATCGTCAGCAGCACGCGCCGGTCGATGTCATCCAGGCCGAGCGGATCGATCTCGAGCAGATCCAGCGCTTCGGCGGCGACATCGCCCGTGATGGCGCCCTCGGCGCGTACTTCGGCGTAGTCGCGCACGCGCTTGAGCAGGCGCAGGGCCACGCGCGGTGTGCCGCGTCCCCGGCGCGCGATCTCGAGGATGCCGTCTTCTTCAACAGGGATCTCGAGCAATCCAGTAGCACGGCGTACGATTTTGGACATCGCTTCGAGACTATAGAAATCCAGGCGGTAGACTGCACCAAACCGGGTCCGCAGCGGCGCGGTAAGCAGGGCCAGCCGGGTTGTCGCGCCGATCACGGTAAAATGCGGCAGGTTCAGCCGCACGTTCTTGGCTGTAGGCCCTTTTCCGATTACGACATCAAGCACGTAATCTTCCATCGCCGGATACAACACCTCCTCGACGGCGCGTCCCAGGCGGTGGATCTCGTCAATAAAGAGCACGTCGCCCTTGCGCATGTTGGACAATATGGCGGCAAGGTCGCCGGCGCGCTCGATCGACGGCCCAGCGGTAATGCGGATGTTAACTCCCATCTCGTTGGCGATGACATAGGCGAAGGTGGTCTTCCCCAGGCCGGGTGGGCCGTACAGCAAGACATGATCGACAGGCTCTTCACGTTTCCGTGCGGCTTCGATCAATATCTGCATGTTTTCGACCACGCGTTCCTGCCCAGTTATTTCGTAGAGAAAACGCGGGCGCAGGATGTTTTCGAGGCGCGCTTCGACCTTCTTTTTCTTACCGCTCACCATACGGTCATCATCGGACATGCGTTCTGTTCCTTCCGTCGAGTGTGCTGGATGGAGTATACCGGGAGGGGGCGAGAAGGTAAAGGTTTGCGTTGGCAGGGCAGGAGGTTACAATCAGCGGCGTATGGGCCCGCTCGAAGGAGATTGTGAATGTCCAGCTCCATGATTCACGTGTCCGATCATCCCCTGGTGAAACACAAGTTGACCCTGCTGAGGAGCGCGCAGACCGAACACAAGAAGTTCCGCGAGCTGATTCGCGAGATGGCGATGCTGCTGGGCTACGAGGCCACCGCCGATCTGCGGCTGGAGGAATGCACCGTCCAGACGCCGCTGGCCGACGCCAAGGGCCACCATCTCCAAGAGGATGTTGGGCTGGTGCCGATTCTGCGGGCCGGGCTGGGCATGGTCGATGGCTTCCACGAGATGATTCCCGGCGCGCAAGTGTGGCACCTGGGCATTTACCGGGACGAAAAGACGTTACGCCCGGTTTCATACTACAATAAGCTTCCGGTCGAGCCGACGGTCCAGGTATGCCTGATCCTCGACCCCATGCTGGCGACTGGCGGGTCCGCGGCGGCGGCGATCGAGGTGTTGAAACACTGGGGCGTGCGGCGAATCAAGTTCGTGGGACTGATCGCCGCGCCGGAGGGGATCGCGACGGTGACGGCGGCCCATCCAGACGTGCCCATCTACCTGGCCGCGGTGGACGATCACTTGAACGAGAACGGGTTCATCGTGCCCGGCCTGGGCGACGCAGGCGACCGCCAGTTTGGGACCGCTTAGGGGTGGAGAGTGTGCCGGCCCGCACCCGGGCCAGATCCTGTAGGGGTGTATGACGCAGAACCACGCGCTGTCCTTCATCGTGGTATTCGTAGTCTCATTTGGGTTGTCCGCCCTGATCACGCCAGCCGCCAGGCGCCTGGGCGTGCGCTGGGGGATCGTGGACCGGCCCCGCAGCCGGCACCGGCACGACCGCCCGACGTCCAAGCTGGGCGGGCTCGCGTTGTATGTCTCGTTCACGACAGCGGCGATAGTGGCGCAGTTCTTGCCGGTCGTGCGCACCGACGACAAGGAGATCATCCGCCTGATCGGCCTGCTGCTGGGCGGTGCCTTTCTGTTCGTGTTCGGCCTGCTGGACGACAAATACGAATTCAGTCCGCTGCCGCAGTACATGGCGCAGCTCGCCGCCGCGGCAATTGCCGTCCTGTTCCTGATCTTTATCGAGCAGTTCAATAACCCGCTGACTGGCCAACTCACGCCGGAATGGCCGTACGTCGTCACCGTGACGATCACCCTGTTCTGGCTCGGCTTCATGATGAACACCGTCAACTGGCTGGATGGCCTGGACGGGTTGGCCGCCGGGGTGTGTGCGGTGGCGGCCCTGATGATTTTCATCCACGCCGCGTTCCGTCTGGATCAGGTCAGCGTGAGCCTGCTGCCGCTGGCGCTGTTGGGGGCCGCGCTGGGCTTTCTCCCATATAACTTCCACCCCGCGCGTGTGTTCATGGGCAGTAACGGCGCGCTCTTTCTCGGTTACACGCTAGGCGTGCTGAGCATCATCGGCGGGGCCAAAATGGCGACGGTTCTTCTGGTGATGGGGCTGCCGCTGCTGGACGTCGTGTGGCAGATCGTGCGGCGCGTGAGCACCGGCGCGAACCCGACCAGAGGCGACCGGGGTCACGTTCACTATCGTCTGCTCGCGCTGGGGCTGTCCCAGCGGCAGATCGTGCTCGGCTATTACCTGTTCTGTACGTTGTTCGGGGCGATAGCGCTGGTGACCGCCAGCCGCCTGTTCAAGCTGATCGCGCTGCTGGTGATGGCTGCGGTCATTGGCGCGGGCTTCCTGGTACTCAGCCGCCGTACCTCGGTGGACGCGCCGCCAGGCGAGGATCTAGAGCCCTAGAGATCGTCGAAATCGATGTATTCCAGCTCTTCGATGCCGTCTTCGTCCTCGTCGTCCACCTCGTCTCCCATTTCATCAAAGTCATCGTCTGCGTCGTCATCGAAAGGAGATGGCCCGGCCAGCGGGCGCTCGAACGGGCGAGGCGCCCCGGATATCGGACTGCGCATGCCAAGCGTGCGCGGCGCGCCCGTCTCTTCGAGGTCGTCCTCGTCCGGAACCTCATGACCAGCCTCGGGCCGCGAGCGAAACGGCGCCGGCTGGGGCAGCGTCCGGCGGGGTGGGGACGTGCGGTCCTCGTCGCGATCGTCTGCGGAAGGCGAACGGAACGGCGCCGGCTGAGGCAATGTCCGGCGCGGCGGTGCTGTGGTGTCCTCGTCGCGATCGCCCGCGGAAGGCGAGCGCAGCGGCGCCGGCTGGGGCACCGCGCGGCGGAAGGGTGGCTGGCGGTCGCCGGGAGGAGGCGAATCGCCGCGATCCTCCAGCGCACGGCGTTCCGCGGGCAGCGGTCGCTCGCGGAGCGGCTCATCGCGCCCGGGCGTTGGTGGGCGGGTCCCAGCCTCCGCGCGCAGCGGGGCAGGGAGGCCGCCCGGCTCTCGCCCGGCAGGCACGGCCAGCGGGCGCGCTCCGGCGGCGGGACGTTCTTCGGGGGACGGGCCGCGCCGGGCTGGCATGCGATCGTCTCGTTCGGGCGCGGTGAGCGCCGGTGCAGGGCTGGCAACCGGCGACTCTTTGGCGGGTGATGGCCCCATGGCCGGGCGCTCGGTGCTGGCGGCGGCGGAGAACCGGCGGGCCTGGGCGCGCAGAGCGTTGAGCTCGGAGGGGTCCGGAACGGGCAGCAGCAGGTTGTAGACCGACGGCAGCGGGGTGCCGGGGCGCAGCGGCAGGTTCGACCCCGGCTCGCGAACGCGCGCGGCGCGGACGGGCTGGCTGTAGTCGAACTTGCGCCGGGTCAGCCGTTCGAGCACCTCTTCCAGAAAGCCGATCAGCAGAATCCCTGGAATCTCAACGAGCAGCACGGTCACGAAGGCGGTGGACAGCCGCCGGACGCCGGTCGCGACAGGGCCGGTGAAGGTTTCGAGCAGGACCTCGCCCGAGCCGAGCACCACCAGGAAAAACAGCACCAGGGCGAACGCGCCAATGACCAGCGGCCAGCCCTGGCGATCGGCGGGCGTGGGCAGCATGGCGTTGCTGATGGTGAACATCAGGTAGAGCCAGATGAAGAAATCGGTCTTGCCAGCCAGCTCGCGCAGCGCCGGACCTATGATCTGCACGTCGCCAGTGCCGAGCGCGGTGACAAAATCGCCGAAGTCGAGGATCTGGTTGCTGATCAGCCAGACGAGCGACATGCCCACCACGAGCGGCGAGGCGCCGATGATCGCGGCCTTGAGCCGGCCCGCTTGCTGGATCTGCACGAAATCCAGGCGCAACGTGCCGTTGTCCTGGCCTTCGGGCCAGGAGGTGACGCGGCGCGTCTTGACGTTGAGCGCGCCGGCCACCAGCCACTGCGTGAACTCGTGGACGAACACGCCGGGGAACAGGATCACATAATAGAGCGCCGTAGCGCTTTTCTTGTCAT
The DNA here is from genome assembly GCA_040767355.1 of Aggregatilineaceae bacterium. Taxonomy (GTDB): domain Bacteria; phylum Chloroflexota; class Anaerolineae; order Aggregatilineales; family Aggregatilineaceae; genus LM3-B42. Next base: position 26,571 of record JAXGOS010000010.1, read on the forward strand.
TGGTCAGCAACCAGCCCACACCGTACAGATGGCTGTGGATCCATCTCTCCACATAGACCAGGGGGATGATGGCCGCGGCCAGCAGCAGCCACGGTGTGAGCAGGTCGTTGAGATGCATGTCCTACCGATCAGCTCAGTCCTTTGGCCTCAATGGCAATCCGGACCAGATCGATGAATGACTCCGGCTGGAGCGATGCGCCGCCCACCAGCGCGCCGTCGATGTGCGGCTGGCTCATGAACTCGGCCATGTTGCCCGGCTTGACGCTGCCACCGTACTGGATGCGCATGGCGTCGGCGTGTTCCTGGCCGTACAGCCCGGCCAGAATGGCGCGGATCGCGCCGATGATGGCGTTCGCCTGCTCGCCGCTGGCGCTCTTGCCGGTGCCAATAGCCCAAATCGGCTCGTAGGCGACGACGATGTTGGCCAGATCACTGGCCGGGATGCCTTCGAACGCGGCGCGGATCTGGTTCCCGACGAATTCCTCAGTGCCGCCCGCCTCGTTGATCTCCAGACTTTCGCCCACAGCGATGATCGGGTGCAGGCCGTGCTTGAGGGCCGCTTTGGCCTTCTTGTTCACCATCTCGTCGGTCACGCCCTGGTAGGCGCGGGTTTCGGAGTGACCGATGATCACGTACGTTACCAGGCCCGCCAGCATGCCCGGCGCGATCTGGCTGGTGTAGGCGCCTTCTTCTTCCCAGTGGACGTCCTGAGCGCCTACGGTGATGTCGGTGCCGTCGAGCGCGGCCTTGACCGCGGGCAGGGCGACGTAGGGCGGGCAGACCACGCGCTCAGCCGCTGCCAGTTTGAGCAGTGGCTCTTTGACCGCCTGGACAAAAGCAACGGCTTCCTGGGGCGTCTTATACATCTTCCAGTTGCCAGCGATGATTGGGGTGCGCATTAAATCAAATTCCTCCTAGACGATCGTTCGGATAAAGACTCAACTGATGCCATTCGCCGCGCGGCGATCAGGCCCGCCGGAGTTGGGCGCGTGGTCTCTCTGATCATAGTCTACACCCTGTTCCGGTCGATCGGGCGGCCGGGCGGATCCAGCGAGCGGGTCCGCCGTGCGGCAGACCGACCCGCCGGACAGGATTGATTCTACAGGTCGCTCAGCGCCGCGACGCCGGGCAGGACTTTGCCCTCGAGCAGCTCCAAGCTGGCGCCGCCACCGGTCGAAATGTGCGACATCCGGTCGGCCAGACCGGCCTTCTGGACCGCCGCGACCGAGTCGCCGCCGCCGATGATGGTCGTCGCGCCGGACTCGGCCAGGATTTCGGCGATCTGGTAGGTACCCTTGGCGAAGTTCGGCATTTCGAACACGCCCATCGGCCCATTCCAGACGATGGTGCGCGCGTCCTTGAGCACCTCGCGGAAGTCTTCCACCGCGCCGGAGCTGATGTCCAGAATCCGCCAGCCCGCCGGCACGCCGCTCGACGGGACGATGGTCTGGACGTTGGCCGCGTTGTCGAAGGCATCGGCGATCACGACCTCATCGGGCAGCAGGAGCTTGCCGCCGCCCTTGGCCAGCAGTCCCTTCGCCGTGTCGATCGCTTCGGCCTCGACCAACGAATCGCCCATCTCGTATCCCTGGGCTTTGAAGAACGTGTTGGCCATGCCACCGCCGATCAACAGCCGGTCGCATTTCGCCAGCAGCGATTCGATCACGCCGATCTTATCCGACACCTTGGCGCCGCCGAGGATCGCGACAAATGGGCGTTCCGGCGATTCCACCGCGTTCGCCAGGTATTCCAGCTCTTTCTCCATCAGGAAACCGCCGACCGCGGGCAGATAGTGCGTGACGCCTTCGGTCGAGGAGTGGGCGCGGTGGGCCGAGCCAAACGCGTCGTTCACGTAGATGTCCCCCAACTCGGCGAGTTGGCGGGAGAGATCCTCGCCGTTCTTGGTCTCTTCGGCGTGAAAACGCGTGTTTTCGAGCAGCACCACGCCGCCATCGGGCAGGGCGTTGGCGACCCGCCTGGCAGCCTCGCCCACGCAGTCTTCAGCGAACGCGACGTCGACGCCCAACAGATTCGCCAGAACCGGGACCACCGGGCGCAGCGAGAATTCCGGCTTCGGCTCGCCCTTGGGACGGCCCAGGTGTGACATGAGGGCGACGTAGCGCGGTTTCTGCTCCAGAATGTACTTCAGGGTCGGGATTGCGGCCCGGACGCGCGTGTCGTCCGTGACCGTGTCGCCATCGAGCGGCACGTTGAAGTCGACGCGGACGAGAACGCGCTTGCCGGCCAGATCAGCATCACGAACAGTCTTTTTGGTCACAGTCGTTTCTCCTTCTATTCAGCACAGTGGGGGCGCGGGGCCCCATGGCCCGTGCCCCCACGAATTGCCGTTTTACCGCTGCAAGTGGGCCTGGTCGCGTTTAGAGCTTGCTCGCCATCAGATGAGCCAGATCGGCGGTGCGGACCGAGTAACCCCATTCGTTGTCGTACCAGGTCATCAGCTTGATCAGGGTGCCCTGGAAGACCGAGGTGAACCCGGCATCGACGATGCTCGAGCGCGGATCGCCCTTGAAGTCAATCGACACCAGTTCTTCGGTCTCGAAGCCCAGGATGCCCTTCAGGCTGCCTTCCGCGGCTTTCTTGAAGGCGGCGTGCAGCTCTTCGGTGGTGGTTTCCTTCTCGACTTCGATCACGCAGTCCACCAGGGAAACGGTCGGGGTTGGGACGCGCACCGAGATGCCGTCGAACTTGCCCTTTAGATCCGGGATGACCAGCGCCACGGCCTTGGCCGCGCCGGTGGTGGTCGGGATCATGCTGAGGGCGGCGGCGCGAGCGCGGCGCAGGTCACTGTGCGGCAGGTCGAGGATGCGCTGGTCGTTGGTGTACGAGTGGATCGTCGTCATGATCGCGCGCTTAATGGTGAAATTGTCGTGGATGACCTTGGCCGCCGGGGCCAGGCAGTTGGTGGTGCAGGACGCATTCGACACGATATGGTGTTTGGCCGAATCGTACATATCGTCGTTGACGCCGAGGACCATCGTCAAATGGACTTCGCCCTTGGCCGGGGCGGTGATAATGACTTTCTTGGCGCCCGCGTCAATGTGCGGCTGGCACTTTTCCAGGCTGCGGAAGACGCCCGTGCCTTCGATGACGATATCCACACCCAGGTCGCCCCAGGGCAGCTTACCGGGCTCGCGCTCGTTGAACGCGCGCACCAGCTTGCCGTCGACCTTCAGGCCCCCGTCAACCACCTCAACCGTACCGTCGAACTTGCCGTAGTTCGAGTCGTACTTGAGCAGGTGGGCCATTTCCTCCAGCTTGCCGAGATCGTTGAACGCCACAACCTCGAGGTCATTCGGATACTTCTCCATGATGGCCTTGAGAACCTGGCGACCAATACGACCGAAACCGTTGATACCTACACGTACTGCCATTGGTGTACTCCTTTTGTAGATGGTCTGTTAAACCCAACACACGTGGTTCGTTTTCTCAGTTGCACCTCAGAAGGACGCAGCCGCATCCACATGAACAGGTACTGCCTGCGTGGCATCTTGCACCAACGCCAGCAGCGCCCCTGCCAGCTTGACAGGATCGTGGCGCCAGGGCCGTTCCTCGTCGGTGAGGTCGGCCAGGACCAGTTCGTAGCGCTGGTAAACTGCTTGTGACTCGGGTCCGGGCAGGACATAGTGCGTCGAGTCGCCCGCGTTGCGGCTGGGGTAGCTGTTGTTCGCCAGAATGGCGTCGAAAACCCCCCGGCCCACGTGCGCCTCCAGCGCGGCGACATGATCGGCTACGGTGAAACCTTCGGTTTCGCCTTGCTGCGTGGCGACATTGCACACGTAAATGGTGTACGCACTGCTGGCCCGAATGGCTTCGGTGATCCCGCTCACCAGCAGGTTTGGCAAGATGCTGGTGTACAGGCTGCCCGGTCCAATGACGATACAGTTGGCGCCCAGGATAGCCCGAACGGCTTCCGGATAGGCGCGTACCTGATCCGGGTGCAAAAAGACGCGTTCGATTCTACCACCGGGTACGGGAATTTGCGATTCGCCAGTGACGCGGCGGAGCCCCTGCTCGCCGGGGATCTGGACTTCGGCGACGAGCGTCACATCCTGCTGGAGGGTGGCGGGGAGCACCCGCCCGTCGATGGCGAGCACGCGCCCGGTCTCGGCCACGGCTTTATCCATGCTGCCGGTGATATCGGCCATCGCAGTCAAGAACAGGTTGCCGAAGCTGTGCCCTTCCAATCCCCCATCCGCGAAGCGGTACTGGAAAAGCTGGGTCATCAGGCTCTCGTCGTTGGCGAGCGCAGCCACGTTGCTGCGCAGATCACCGGGGGCCAGAATGCCCAACTCGCGCCGCAGCCTGCCGGAGCTGCCGCCGTCGTCGGCCACGGTCACAATCGCCGTCAGGTTGGTCGTGTGCGATTTCAGCCCGCGCAGCACGCTGGGCAGGCCGGTCCCGCCGCCAATGGCCACGATTTTCAACCCGCGCTGGCGGCGGCTGTGCATGTAGACTCGGTCGATCAGCGATTCCCGGCTCTGCAGCACGAACGGAGCGAGGAACGAGCGGCTGAGCTGGACCAGCGCCAGGGCGATAGCAGCGCTGCCCAACACAGCAGATAGCACCACGCGAGCCCAGCCGGGCAAGAAGCGCAGCGTGATGATCGACACCAGCGCGGGAAGATCGCTGGTGCCATAGGCGCTGACGATGATCTGTGCCATGCCCAGGGCCAGGACGGTGATGCCGAACAGGAGAACTACCAGCCAGCGCTTGATGCGGAGGCCGGGCGTCAGCCATTTGATGAGAACGTTCCAGGAACGTCGCACCGATGTTTTGTGACGAAATAGGCTCATCGATCGCCTGGTGGCCCTGTCCATTTGGGGGCACGAAAAACACGCCCATCGCGCGGTCCATTGTAGCCCGTTTGTCCGGGTTGTTCAATACAATTCGACCTGCGAAATGCTGCCAACGATTACTTGACGCCTGCACCCGGCGTGTTACAAATAATGGCCGGGAATTCACCACCAGAGAGGGATACAAAGCGATGGCAAACTTCGATTTGATGCGGCGTCTGACGCTGGACAAGGGCGGCAAAATCATTCTGTTGGTCATGGACGGCCTTGGCGGTCTGCCGCGCGAGCAGGGCGGGCCGACCGAGCTGGAAGCGGCTCACACCCCCAACCTGGACAGGTTGGCGCGCGAGGGCAGCTCCGGCCTGAGCATTCCGGTGGCGCGCGGCGTGGCTCCCGGCAGCGGGCCGGCGCACTTGGCTTTGTTTGGGTACGATCCGCTGGTTTACGAGATTGGCCGCGGTGTGCTGGAAGCGACCGGCATTGGCTTGCAGGTCAATCCGGGCGATGTGGCGATTCGCGGCAATTTCTGCACGGTCGATGACAACGGGATCATCACCGACCGCCGCGCGGGCCGCATCTCGACCGAGGAAGGCGCCAAACGGGTTGCAGTGCTCAAGGACATCAGGCTGCCTGGTGTGGAGATTGAGATCGAGATCGCGAAGGAGTACCGGTTCGCCATGGTGCTGCGCGGCGCAGGGCTGCATGGCGCCATCGCCGACACCGATCCACAGCAGACCGGCGTCGCGCCGCTGCCGGCTCGGGCGCTCGATCCTGCTGCCGAGAAGACCGCCGAGCTCGTCAACCAGTGGCTGGCCGAGGCGCGCGCCCGGCTGAAGGGACACGAGCCGACCAACATGGCGACGCTGCGCGGCTTCGCGATGGAGCCAGGGCTGCCCAAGTACGCCGATGTGTACAAGCTGAAGGCGGCCTGCGTGGCGGTCTACCCGATGTACAAGGGCGTGGCCGGACTGGTGGGCATGGATGTCATCCAGACGTCCGCCCACGACACCACCGCCGACGAGTTCGATCACGTGGCCCGGATCTGGGGCGACTATGATTTTGTGTTCTGCCACGTCAAATACACGGACAGCCGGGGTGAAGATGGCGACTTCGACGCCAAGGTGAAGGTCATCGAAGGCGTCGACGAGGCACTGCCTCGCTTGCTGGAGCTGAATCCGGACGTCCTGATCGTGACCGGCGATCATTCCACGCCCGCCACCTACATGGCGCACAGCTGGCACCCCGTGCCGACGCTGTTGTGGGCGCCCGCCACGCACATGACCGACCGCGCCCAGTCGTTCGGCGAGCGTGAGTGCATCATTGGCGCGCTGGGGCAGTTCCCGGCGCCCGACCTGATGCCGCTGGCGCTGGCCCATGCCAAGCGGCTGCAGAAGTATGGCGCCTAGCCAGCGCGATCGCTGTTCGCTGTCGTTAGGACGGAGCCGTGAGGCTCCGTTTCTATTGACGTGGGGTGTTCGAAGGGCGGCGCACGGGCCGCTTGGGGATGGTGATGAAGGGTGGGTGGCGCCAGTACCAGGCGACCAGCATCGCGCACAGCGCGCCGCCGACTGTCAGCAGGCCGATCGTGATCGCGGCATCGAACCAGAATTGTTCCGGGAACAAGCGGATGAGGGTCGAGCTAGTGCTGAACTGCCAGGAGTCTCCCTCGAAAAACACGGCGTGGAAGTTGTCGAAAAAGAAATCCCAACTGACGACCATCAGTATGACGAACGTGATGATCAGCGCGATGGTGAAGACGCCGCCCTCGGACAGCGCATGGCGCAGCAGATGGCGCGTCGACGGGCGCCACATCAGGAATGCGGCCACTGCTGCCAGCGCCAGGGTGAGCGCTGTGTGAACCGTGAAGGCGGTCTGAACGACCGTTTTGACGTCCGCCATGTGCCGGAGTTCCTTCTCGGTATACATCGGCGCGCCATCCAGCTCGAAATCGCCCAGATAGCTGATGTCGGCGTCATTGTGCAGGTAGCGCACGGCGTAGGGCGCGTATTTCAAGCGATCTTCCTGGCTAAAGCCGAAGCGATCGCGCGGGAAGCCGGGCCGGTGATACTCGAGCTCGATGAACGTCTCAGAGGCCACCAGCCGCACGCTGGTCAGCAGGAAAAAGGCGGGCAGGCAGATCACGAACAACACGCGCAGCAGCCTGGCTATCCGCTCGGCGAGACGGGGAGAAGCGCCGGGTACGGCTGCTTCGGTGTCAGGGGACTGGGATGTGTCAGAGGCCATGTTCATCCGCTTCGCTCAATTGTCCAGTTCATCGATGCCGCCGGTGAGCAGAAACTCGATGACCATCGAGTCCACGATGGACTCGACCGGCGCCCTGTCGTCGGTGAAACGGACGTCCGAGGTGGTGGTAGGGCGCAGCGCATCGACCGCGGCGCTCAGCGCCTCGCGCAGCACGGGGTGGGCGTCCGCTGGCAGCGCGGCGAGATTAGCCGCCAGATTCTGCGCGCTGGTGGGCTGGCGCGTCGCCACCAGGATCGTGTTGTAGGAATCGGGCACGTCCATGGTGTGCACAGACGGGAAGACATCCAGCAGAGTGCGCGCCATCGCGTCGACCAGCCGCCGATCGGAGGACGTCCGGCCCACGTTGATCGTCAGGACACCGTCGCTGGCGAGCCGGTCGCGGACTTCCTCGAAGAACTCAACGGTGGTCAGGTGCCACGGCACGTAGGGCACGCGATAGGCGTCGATCCCGATCATGGTGTACGTTTCGTCGAGCTGGTTGAGGCCGAACCGGCCATCGGCCACGATGACGTTGAGGCCGGGCTGCGTCATGCCCATGTACTGGCGGCCCGCCTCGACAATGCCCGGATCGATTTCGATGCCATCCATCTCAATCCCGGGATACACCGCGTCATACTGGCGCGAGATCGTGCCCGCAGCCAGCCCCACGACCGCGATCCGCTCCACGCTCTCGGGGGAGTAGGGAGGCGCGTTGAAGTACGGCCCGGCCAGGAAGAAGCCCCAGGTACGGCGGTAGAAGATCTCAGTGGGGTGCCATTGCGAATGGACGCCCTGGCCTTCGTTGAGCAGCAGGTAGCGGTAGCCCTCGTCGTCTTCGACGACCTGGACGAGATTGTAGGCGGTCTCGTCTTCGTAGAGCAGCGTCGTGCCCGAGGGCGGATCGTGGAGCGGGCCGCTGAGCGCAATCACCGCCAGCACGCCGAGCGCGACCGGCATCCACAGCAGCTTGAGGGCCGCCCGCCGATCTTGGAGCGCCAGCCCGACCAGCCCGACGGCCATCAGCAGGCCAGCGAATACCAGGAAGGTCCTGGTGGTACCGATTTCGGGGATCAGGATAAGCACCGGCGTGAAGTTGCCGATAATGCTGCCCAGCGTGGAAATGGCGTACAGGTGACCGGAGGTGCTGCCAGCCTGTTTGACTTCGGAGAGGGCCAGGCGGATCGAGAAGGGCGAAATGCATCCCAGCAGCGTGACCGGCACCGCGAACAGGACGAGCACGCTCGCGAACGATCCGGCGGTCACAGCGGCGTCGTAATCCTGAAATGCGGTGGCCGCCACGCGCAGGATGGGGCGCGCCACCAGCGGCACCAGGCCGCTGAAAAAGGCCGCCCAGGTGATGATCCGGTAGAACGTCGTGTAGTGGGGCGAACGGTCGGCCCAGCGACCGCCGACGAAATAGCCGAGCGTCAGGTAGATCAGGATCAGGCCGATGATATTGGCCCAGACGATGTTGCTGGTCCCGAAGGTGCTGCCCAACAGACGTGAGGCCGACAGCTCAACGGCCAGTGTGGTCATGCCGCCGGAGAACACGGCGAGATACAGGAAACGCTGTTGGAGTCGTGGGCCAGGAACACGGCTGCTCATGTTTCCATCCTCGTTCGGACGAGTCACAGGACCCGGGTCTGCACGCCGGCGCGATAGCTGAGTACCGTGGCCAGGTCGTCGTCCTGGCGGATCGTGTAGACCATGGCGCCTGCGGCTTCGGCCATGGCGCGCAGCCCCGGCGTGGAATCGACGTGATCGCCGAAGCTGCGCCGGTCGAGCAGGACGCAGATCACGCGGATGCCGCGCCGGATCATGGTGTGGACTTCGGCGACCCAGTCTTCATCGTTGCAGGCCGTGACCAGGATGGCCGTCGTGCCGCGCGTCAGGTAATTGGCTTCCAGCGCCAGGAGTTGGGCCAGCGACAGGTTCGTTTCGCTGCGGGCGACGGCCAGGATCTCCAGGATGCGCGTGAGCTGGCGCGGTCCGTGATCGGGCTGGACGATCTCGCGCCGGGGCGCATAGGTTAGAAAGCCGAGCGCGCGCCCCTTCTCGACGAAATATTGGGCGAGCGAGGCTGCCACGGTGATGCCGTATTCCTCGGTCGATGGCGGCAGGTTGGGCGGCGGCGCGAAAATGTTGCCGTTCTCGGTGCGGGCCGCCGGGCGCTCGACCAGCGAGGCAAGCGACAGATCCAGGAAGATCCAGACGTCGGCCAGCGGATCCAGCTCGAACTCCTTGACCAGCAGCCGTTCCTTGCGGGCGGTGCTGCGCCAGTGAATCCGGTTGAAGCTGTCGCCGGGCTGGTAGTCTCGAATACCGGCGGCGTTTGTGGTGATGAAGTGTGCGCGGCGGCGCACCGCCTCGCCGCCCGACAGCGTGCCCAACGGTGTCACGAAGCGGTGGATCGATACGGTCGGCGGGTAGACGATGATGCGCGACTGCGCCGCGATGTGGCGCGGAAACTGGAACAGACCGAACGGGTCACCGCTGACGATGGTCATCGGCCCAAGCGTGTATTCGCCGCGCTTACTGCAGACGGTGTGCGTCTCCCAACGGTATTGGCGGCGCGGCAGGATGGTGGGTACGACATTACTGGCGTTGTGGTTGGGTAGGGTGGATTGGTCGCGAATTTCGAGCCACAGCTTGGGCAGCAACAGGTTCGTGTTGCGCACGGCGAAGTATTCATCCAGCGTGCGGCCCACCTGGGCGCGCCGTGCCAGCGTGTAGCGGCTGATGGTCAGCCAGTTGACCGACGTCCACGACCAGATGAATGCCCCCAGCAGCACCGCGCCCAACGCGTAGGCCAGATTGAACAGAAACGCCCGCCCGCTGATGAAACCGAGCAGCAGGCAGAAGATGATCAGGGCATAAAAGGCGTTTCGTCGGTTGGGCATGATGGCCGGATCTGTGTTTAGAAGCGGGCTCCCACAGTAGCGCCAGGAATGGGTACGGTGTTCAGAATGCTGTGGACGATGCTGCTCGATGAGACGTCCTTGATGCGCGCGTTCGGGCCGATGATGATGCGGTGCGCCAGCGTGACTTCGGCCAGCGCCTTGACGTCATCCGGGATCACGTAGTCGCGCCCCACGATGGCGGCGCGCGCCTGGGAGCCACGGTACAGCGCCAACGCGCCGCGCGGGCTGGCGCCCAGGTAGACGTCCGGGTGCTGACGGGACGTGTTCACCAGGCTGACGATATAGTTCTTGATGTCATGGTTCAAGTACACGTTGCGCACCGCGCTCTGAGCCTTGATCAGGTCTTCGACGGTCACCACCTGCTGAAGCCCTTCCAGCGGATGCTGGTATTGCTGCGAATCGAGCATGGCGATTTCTTCCGGCGGGCTGGGATAGCCCAGGCGAATCCGCAGCATGAAGCGGTCGAGCTGCGCTTCAGGCAACGGGAAGGTGCCCTCGTACTCGATCGGGTTTTGCGTGGCGATCACCAGGAAGGGTTCGTCCAGCGGATAGGTCACACCATCGACGGTGAGTTGGCGCTCTTCCATGGCTTCGAGCAGGGCGGCCTGCGTCTTGGGTGTGGCGCGATTGATTTCATCCGTCAGCACGATCTGTGACATGATCGGACCGGGGCGGAACTCGAACTCGCGGGTGCGCTGGTTGAACACCGACACGCCGGTGACATCCGATGGCAGCATGTCGGGTGTGAATTGGATGCGGCTGAAATTGGCGCCGATCGACCGGGCCAGCGCGCGGGCCATCATGGTCTTGCCCACGCCGGGCACGTCCTCGATCAGGATGTGCCCCTGGCACAACAGGCCAACCACGGTGAGGCGAATTTCATTGCGCTTACCGATAATGACCTGGGAGACATTCTCGACAATGCGCTCTGCAACTGTTTGGACTATCGTCATCAGCATCAGTGCCTTTGATCTTGCGTAGACGGGGTCATGCTGTCGAGATTATAGCGCAGCGCAGAGAAGTGTGGAAAGGGCGGTTCGCCTACGCTAAAGCTACCGTGACGGCGCGCGGCGGCTTCGTTCCCCGCGGAAGGCGTCCCACGCGCGCGCAACGTAGCCGGTGATGGCGCGCTCGAAGACTGCCGAATCGAACTGCATGGCATGGGCGCGCAGCACAGCAGGATCGAACTGCGCGTCGTCGAACGTCTGCAGGACGCCAGCCAGCGATTCGACGGTTGGCTCCGCGAACAGCAACCCGGTTTTGCCGGGAATGACCGTATCCAGCGCGCCGCCGCCGCGAAAAGCGATCACGGGGCGCCCTGCCGCCTGGGCCTGAACCGGCGTGATGCCGAAGTCCTCCAGGCCGGGGAAGATGAACGCGCGGCAGCGGGCGAACAGGTCCGGCAGGTCTTCGTCCGGCACGTAGCCGATGAACTGGACGGTTGGCCCGGCCATCGCCTCCAGGCGCGCGCGGTCGCGACCCTGGCCACCCACGATCAGGGGCAGGCCGAGCCGGGTGCACGCCTGAACGGCCAAGTCAATTCGCTTGTACGGCACCAGGCGGGAGACGACCAGGAAGTAATCGTCTGTAACATCGGACGGGGCAAATCGCGCGGCCACCTGCACCGGGGGGTAGACGATCGTGGACTCCCGGCCGTAAATGCGCTGGATGCGCGCCTGGACCTCCGTGCTGATCGCGATGAACTGGCCGACACGTTGCGCGGCGGCGTAATCCCAACGCCGGTAGAGCTTCGCGACCAGTCGAGCAGCGGCGCGTACGCCCTGGCCAAACTGCTCGCGGTCGAGATACGCTTCCAGGTCCCAGACGTAGCGCGTCGGCGTCAGGCAGTAACAGATGTGCAGCGTTTCGGTGCCCACGTTGATGCCGTGGCAGAATCCGCTCTTGTTGCTGAGGACCACGCCATACGCACTGAGGTCGAGATTGTGGAAGGCCAGCGGGTACAGTGGCAGATAGCGCTGGTGGTGGCGGTGAATGCCGGGCAGCCGGTTCATCCAGGTTGAACGGATATCCCAGGCGCGGTATTCGGCGGGCATCAGGCCAGGCGCGTACATGCTGGTGTACACCGGGCTGTCCGGGAAGAATCTCACCAGGTGCTCGAGGACGTCCTCCGCGCCGCCGTTTTGATTCAGCCAGTCGTGCACCAGGGCCAGGGTCATCAGCGCGGCTCCCTGGCGGACTCCGCGAGAATGGCCTGCAGCGGGGCGAACGTCATCCGGTGGAGACGGGTTGGGCCGAAATGGACCAGCGACTGCTGGTGCAGCGGGGTGCCGTAGCCCTTGTGCTCGGCAAAACCGTACTGAGGGAACGCTGGGTCCAACTCGATCATGAACCGGTCGCGGGTCACTTTGGCGAGGATGCTGGCCGCGGCGATGCTCAAGGAGCGTTGATCGCCCTTGATGACGGCGCGGCAGGGCAGGTCGATCTCGGGCAGGGCGAGCGCATCCGACATCAGCGCATCGGGCGCGACGGCCAGGGCATCCAGCGCGCGGCGCATGGCCAGCCGGGTCGCTGGCACGATGCCCAGCCCGTCGATCTCGGTGTGGGTCGCGTGGCCGACGGCGGCGGCGACTGCCACATCGAGGATGCGCGGCAACAGTGCCTCGCGCTCCTCCGGCGTGAGTTGTTTGGAGTCGGTGACGCCCTCCAGCACGTGCGCCAGATCGAACCGGTCCAGCGGCAGGATCACCGCGCCCGCTACGACCGGCCCAGCCCAGGCACCACGGCCCGCTTCGTCCAGCCCCGCGATGAGGCGAAACCCTTCACCGCGCAGGCGAAATTCCAGCGCGAGATCCGCACTACGCATCATGGTCGGATCGGCTATACATACCGCGCAATCCGTTGCGGCGAATCTTGAACACTTCGGCGAACATGTTGATTGAATCGCGGATGGGATGGATGCGGGTATTGTCTTTGTAGTACCAGTTGATCGGCACTTCGACGATGCGGTAGCCGCGCCGCTGGGCGGCGTACAAAACCTCGACGTCGAAGCTCCAGCCGTTCATCGTCTGCAGCGGGAAGACGCTCTCGGCCACGTCGTCGCGGAACATCTTGAACCCGCACTGGGTGTCCTGAAAGCCGGGCACGGCGAACAACCGCACGATGGTGTTGAAGACGCGGCCCATCAGATGGCGATACCACGGCTCGTTATAGCGGACCGCGCCCGGCGCCTCGCGCGAGGCAATGGCGATATCGTAGCCGGACAATTGCGGCGGTAGGAACTTCTGCACTTCCTCGATGGGCATCGACAGATCGGCGTCACAGATAAAACGGTACTGCCCGCGCGCAGCCAGCATGCCGGTGCGCACGGCGGCGCCTTTGCCCTGGGTTTTCTCGAACAGGACGCGGATGTAGGGCTGCTCGCTGGCGAGTTCCTGCGCGATCGCCTGAGTGCTGTCCGTGCTGTTGTTGTCGACGACGATCACCTCGACGGGATAGGGCTGCTGCTCCACGAATTCCGCGATGGCCTGCAGGCTGGCTGGCAGGCGGGCTTCTTCGTTATAGGCGGGAACCACGATAGACAGAAACGGGCGATCTTCGTCGCGATTCGGCTGATGGCGTGCCAACGGATGCTCCGATCTTGCGTCCTCTTACGTCCTGGGTGCCGCGTCGTCCGGCATCGGCGTCAGGATCGACTCCAGATACTCTATTGATACACGGCGACCGCGCTGAATGTCGCGCCGTTTGCGCAGCATTTTGGGCAGTCCTGCCAATCCGGCGGCCATGCCACGCAACCGTGCCCGGGCGGCGGCGCCTCGCCAGGCACGCAGAGCCTGCCACGCCTGGGCGCCCTGGAAGCGCAGTATCTTCCAGAAGTGTTTCCGGCAGAATGGCGCCGGATAATTCTTCACCAGCACCCAGAGCGTGTTGCGCCCATCATAGTAGCTGGCCGTTGCCCCGCCGCCGGTTGCCGCCAGATGATGGTACACTACCGCGTTTGGGGTATAGATGCAACGATAGCCCGCCAGCTGGGCGCGCCAGGCAAGATCCATGTCCTCACACGAGAAGAAAAAATCATCGTCGAGCAGGCCGATGTCTTCCAGCATGCTGCGCCGGTAGGCGGACGATCCGCCGCACGCGCTGAAGACGTATTCCTCGCGATCGTACTGACCCTCGTCCAGTTGCCACACGCCGCGGTTGATCAGCCGTCCATCCACCCGGTACAGATCGCCGGCGGTGTGGAGCCGGTCGCGTTGGTCGAACAGGAGCATCTTGGAGGCGACGAGTCCCGCTTCCGGGTGGCGGTTGAACGCATCGAGGACCGCCGCGGCCCAGCCCGGATCGACCTCGGTATCGTTGTTGAGGAGGGCCACATAGTCGCCCGTCGCGACGCGGATGCCAGCGTTGCACGCGCCGGTGAAACCCTTGTTTTCGACAAGCGGAACGACGCGCACCTCGGGATAGTCGCGCGCCAGCAGCTCGAGCGAGCTGTCGGTCGAGGCGTTGTCGGCGACGATGACCTCGCAGTCGGGATGGGTCTGGCGGCGCAGCGCTTCGAGGCAGGTGGGCAGGTGGTGCGCGCCATTCCAGTTGGGAATCACGATGGACAGGCGGGATGGGACGGTGTTCGGAGCCATGATTGGTGCCTACTGCTCGGCGCGCTCGGCGGCCCAAAAGGCGGTGATCGCTTCCTGCCAGGGGCGCAGCACAATCCCCAGCCGCGCGGCGGCCGTATTTTCGAGCGCGGCATATTCCGGCGGGCGCGAGGCGCGCGGATATTCGGCCAGGGCAATCGGCTCGATGGGTAGGTGGGCATAGCCTGCCGTGTCCAGGATGTGGCGCGCGAATCCGTAGCGCGAGGTGTGGCCGGCATTGACCAGGTGGTAGATACCATACATGCCGGTCGCGATCAGCTGGCCGATGGCCGCCACCAGATCGTTGTTGTAAGTGGGCGAGCCGATCTCATTGGTCACGACGCGCAGCGGCTGTGCCTGGGCCGCCAGACGCAGGATCGTCTGGGCAAAGTTGCGCCCGCCATGCGAGAATAGCCATGATGTACGCACGATGTAGTAGCGGCTGACGAGATCGCGCACGACCTGCTCGCCTACCCATTTGCTGTAGCCATACGGGTTGATCGGGTGCGGGGTGTCATATTCGCGATAGGGCCGGCGGCTGGTCCCATCGAAAACCTCATTCGTGCTCACGTAAAGCATGACTGTGCCGTGTGCCTGGCAGGCCAGCGCGACGGTTTGCGTGCCGAAACCGTTTACAGCCAGCGCCTCATCCGGGTGTTCGGCGCAGTAGTCGACGGCGGTCAGCGCGGCGCAGTGGAGGACCAGCTCTGGCTGGCTCTCGTTGAAGGCGGCGCTCACGGCGTGGGGGTCGGTGATATCGATCGTGTCGCGATCCACGCCGGTCACCGTGTGACCTTCACCGCGCAGCGCGTGGTATAGCGCCTGGCCAAGCTGTCCGTGGGCGCCGGTGATCAGTATTCGCATGGGGTCTCGCTCATGGATTTTATTGTGAAAATTGTCAAATGGCCCTGTCGGCTGATGGGTGGGATTATACCGGATCAAGTCGGAGGAGGAAAAAATAAATTGGCGAAGGATCGAGCGAATTGATGGCACACCAGCCACAGATCAACGAGATTCTACCCAACAGTTAACCTAGTCAATGGGGTAAGTTAATTATAAATTGATAAATGAGTCGGTGTCTTGACACAACGTGCAGGAATCGTTATAATCATGTCACTGACAATGCAGCAATTCGCAGGCAGGCCGCGCTCAAAAGCTTTTATTAAGTATGCGGCTTACTTTTTTATCACACGACAATAAAAAGGCTTGCTGTCGTGACACATTCCCAACATCAGAGCTTCGTCAATAACCGCGTTCTCAAACTCAATGTCGGCTTTCTGCTCGCTGAGGGGGTGGGATACCAGCGAGACATCGCGCTCGATCTACCGCGCGTCCGCCTGGCCGACGATCTCATGCTCGACTTTCTCAAAGGCACCCTTCGGCTCAGCCGGAATTCACGTGGAATCCTGGTTCAGGGCGACCTGGAAAGCCACGTCTTCGGCGAGTGCTCGCGCTGTCTGCAAGAGATCATTGTGCCGGTTACGCTCACTGTTGAGGAATTGTACACGTATCCCCCATCATCTGATTCCGCATACAGCGTGGACGACACAGGCATCCTCGATCTCGCGCCGCTGCTGCGCGAGGAGGCGATCCTGGCGGTGCCGATGACCGCCTTGTGCCGTCCCGACTGCGCCGGGCTGTGTCCCGAATGCGGCAAGAACCTGAACGAAGGCACCTGTGACTGCGAGCGCGACACCATCGATCCGCGGCTCGCAGTTTTGCGTTTGCAGCTCGATGACGAAGAGCCGGTTGAGCACGACTAACTAGCGCCACCGTTAGGTCGAGATTGGGCTTCAAATGTTAAGGGGGATCTCACGTTGAAAGATTTCAGTGATACAGATCAGCAAGCTCAAAGCCTCAATGTGATGGCCGTTCTTCTCGAAAAAGCGGATTCCCAGGGTTTTCTGACAACTGATGACGTGCTTGAGGCGCTGCCTGACGCTGACGACGCCATGGACCAGCTCGAAGATGTGTTCATGTGGCTCCATACGGCGGGGGTGGAAGTCTTCGGCGATAAGCCCGGCGACGAGGCCAGGATCGACGAAGACGAGATGGATGACGACGAAGACGACGGGTTCGACCTGAGCGGCGTGTCATCCGACGATACAGTGGGGCTGTATCTCAAGGAGATGGCGCGCGTTCCGCTGCTGACCACCGAGGAAGAGGTCGATCTGGCGAAGCGGCTGGAAGTGGGGAATGCCGCCCGCGCCGAGCTCTCCCGGTTGAATGGCTCCGGCAGCCCGGAGATGATCGCCGCGCTGGAGGCGCTTATTGAGGACGGCAAAGCCGCGCGCGATCACCTGATCAAAGCCAACACACGCCTGGTGGTGAGCATCGCCAAGAAGTACATGGGCCGCGGGGTGCATTTCCTGGACCTGATCCAGGAGGGCAATCTCGGCCTGATGAAAGCGGTCGAGAAGTTCGATTACACGCGAGGTTACCGCTTCAGCACGTACGCGACGTGGTGGATACGCCAGACGATCACCCGCGCCATCGCGGACCAGGGCCGGACCATTCGCGTGCCCGTGCACATGTCGGATCGCATCCGCCGCCTGTACAAGACGGCCCGCCAGCTCGAGCAGGAAAACGGCCGCAAGCCCACGCCCGAGGAAATCGCGGCCCGCATGGACCTGGAGCCGCGCAAGGTGCAGTGGATGCTCAAGGTGAGCTGGCGCCCGATGAGCCTCGAGCGCCCGGTGGGTGAGGAAGAAGACAGCGAGCTGGGCTCCTTCATCGAAGACCAGACCACGCCCACGCCGACGCAAAGCGCCTACCAAAATCTGCTGCGCGAACGGGTGGAGGAAGTCCTGGGGACGCTGACCGCCCGCGAGGCGCGGATTCTGCGGCTGCGTTTCGGGCTGCAGAATGGCCGGAGCTACACCCTGGAAGAAGTCGGGCAGAAGTTCGGGCTGACGCGCGAGCGCATCCGCCAGATCGAGGGCAAGGCGCTCCGCCGCCTGCGCCACCCGCGCCGCTCGCGGCGTCTGCGTGATTTCACCTAGACCGCCAACGCGGCGTGAATTCCGTACCATGATGCGCCACGAACCAGGTGGCGCTTTTTGTTGGATAGAAATCGCTAACGGTCGGTGTTGACATCCATCTGTAATCCCCGTATACTCCGAACCGTAATTATCGACTATGCCGCACCTTCCACCGCGTGAGGAGGCAGTGTTCATGCAAGACAGCAGCAGCTTCCGGCTGATTGTGCGCCGTGGCCCGCAGCCCAATCAGGTGTACGAATTGACACAGGGCGTTGTCTCGATTGGTCGCGACATTACAAACGACATTGTGATCAACGACCCCGAAGTCAGCCGGCATCACTGCCGTCTCACGCGAGGGGCGGGGGGATACACGGTGGAGGATCTGGGATCCACCAACGGCACCTTCGTCAACGGACAGCGGCTGACGGGTGCGCGCCCGCTCTCGCATGGTGATACGCTCGGCATGGGCGAAACGGTTACGCTGGCCTATGAAGCGGCTGTGGGCGTGCGGCCCGTCGATGCGCGGCAGGCTCCCACCATGGCAGGGCCACAACCGGGCGCGGAATATGCACCCCAGGCACCATACGACTATGGGGCGCCTCAACAAGCCGCTCAGCCCGGCGCCTATCCGGTCACGCCGCCGCCCCAGCAGTTCGGCGCCCAACCTCAGCAACCTGTGGGGTACGACTACGAGTATCAGGAAGAACCCTACGCGGAGGCCGGATCGCGGCGCTGGGTGGCTCTGGGATGCGGCTGTTTCCTCGTTCTGTGCATCGTGTCGTCTGTGATCGGCGGCATCATCGTCGATGCGAAGTGCTGGTGGGACGATATCCCCGTGATTTCGGATACGTTCGATCTGGGAGTCAAGCCCGACGCGACCTGCCGCTGATCCAAGGGGACCAGGCCGAGTGAGCGCTCTTATCACCGTCGATGATGCCCTGCGGCACATTCTCGGCCCGATTACCGTACTGCCGGCAGAACACGTTCCGACGCCGGATGCGTTAGGTCGCGTGCTGGCGGGCGATATCGTTTCGCACAACAACATCCCCCCCTTTCTCAATTCCAGCATGGATGGCTACGCCGTGCGGGCCGCCGATGTGGCCGGTGCGGGGCGCGATCATCCTGTGCGCCTGCCGGTGGTGATGGACATTCCTGCCGGGCAGGTCCCGGCGCGCGCCCTGGCCACGGGCGAAGCCGCCCGCATCATGACCGGGGCGCCGCTTCCGGACGGAGCCGATACCGTCATCCCTGTCGAAGATACGGGCGATCGCTGGACGTCGGATGGCGCCGCGCCGCTGCCGGACACCGTGAGCATCTACCGCAGCGCGCAGCCGGGCGACTTCACGCGCGCCCCTGGCGAGGATATCCGCGCCGGGCAGGTCGTGCTGCGCGCGGGGGCCGTGCTGCGCCCACAGGATATCGGCGTGCTGATCTCGCTCGGCGAAGCGTATCTTCGGGTGATCCGGCAGCCCCGCGTGGCGATTCTGTCGACCGGCGACGAGCTGGTGGACATCGGCGTGGAGCCCG
The DNA here is from genome assembly GCA_040767355.1 of Aggregatilineaceae bacterium. GTDB lineage: Bacteria > Chloroflexota > Anaerolineae > Aggregatilineales > Aggregatilineaceae > LM3-B42. The sequence goes on from JAXGOS010000010.1 coordinate 45,650, forward strand.
GCCCGGGCCAGATCCGCAACAGCAACAGTTACATGCTGGCGGGTCTGGTGCAGTCTTACGGTGGCATTCCGTTTCGCCTGCCCGTGGCGCGCGATACGCTGGACGATGTGCGGCGCCGGTTCCGCGAGGCCCTCGGTCAACAGCCGGACCTGATCGTGAGCTCGGCTGGCGTGTCGGTGGGGACGCACGATGTCGTCCGGACCGTGATCGACGAGTTAGGGCAGGTCGATCTGTGGCGCGTCCATCTGCGCCCTGGCAAGCCCCTGGCGTACGGGCAGGTCGGCGGGGTCCCGTTCTTCGGCCTGCCGGGCAATCCGGTGTCGGCGATGGTCACGTTCGAGTTGTTCGTCCGCCCGGCGTTGCTGCGCATGGCCGGCAAGAATCCAAACGCCGTCGCGATGACGACAGCGCTGGTGGGCGAAGCGATGCGCTCGGACGGGCGGCGCAGTTACCTGCGCGTCCGCCTGGTCCGGCAGGGTAACGACTGGATCGCCTATTCGACCGGCACGCAGAGCTCCGGCGCGCTCATGTCAATGGTCCTGGCGGACGGTTTGCTTATTGTGCCAGAGGGTACGGTCGACATTCCGGCGGGCACCCGGCTGCAGGTCTGGCTCCTGCGCGACCTGACCTGATGGCTCCGGCACAAGCGTCTTGCCGTTGGACCGGTTCAGCAGGAGGGCTGGTTCGCGCCTGGTCTCGGCGAGCGCTGCCAGCATGTCCTCCACACGACTGAACTTGAGCCGCGGGCGCCCGACAAGCGCCCCGCGTTCCTGCTCGATCTGATCCAGAAGCTGCCAATCGGCATACGTGACGAACGGGATCCCGCGTTCCGCGAGCAGTTCCGGGATGGATTCCAGGCCGGATGCGTCGGTTTGGGGCAGGCCGCCCTGTTCGATGTCTTCCAGGATCCTGGCAGCGGTTTCCTGTGCGTCGGGCTTGTTGGTGCCGATGATCCCGGTGGGGCCGCGCTTGATCCAGCCCACCACATATTCGCCGGGGATGGGCGTCCCGGCGCTGTCCACGACGCGTCCCCGGTGGTTGGGGATGACGCCGCGGGCGCGGTCGAAGGGCACGCCCGGCAGGGGGACGCCGTGGTAGCCGATGGAGCGGAAGACCATCCCGACCCGGATGATCTCGTGATCGTCGGTGTTGCACGGGCTCATCTCGCCGTCGCCCTCGTCGCAGATTTCGTTCTGGACGAGCTTGATTCCCTCGACGCGATCAGTCCCCATGATCTCGACCGGCGACACGAGGAAGCGCAGCGTGATCGTTTTCGGCTTGTCGGTGGTTGGATTCTGCGCGATGTATTTCAGCGCCTGATAATTCCGCTCGGCGTTGCGATCCGTGCCGGAGAGAATGTATTCCTGGCTCATCGGGTCGAGCTCGATCTCCGACGGATAGATCCGGATATTGGCGTCGTCCATCTCTTCGAGCTCTTTGATCTCGGGATTGGTGAACTTGGCCTGAACCGGTCCGCGCCGCCCGAGCAGGAAGATCTACTTCACGTTGCTGTGCAGCAGCGCCTCGAGGGCGTAATCGGCGATGTCCGTATCCTGCAACTCGCGCGGCGAGCGCGCCAGCATGCGCACGACATCGATCGCGACGTTGCCATTGCCGATCACCGCGACGCGTTCTTGCGAGAGATCGAACTCCAGATCGCGATAGTCTGGGTGGGCGTTGTACCAGCCGACGAACTCCGTCGCGGCATGGCTGCCCGGCAGATCCTCGCCAGGGATATTCATGCGGCGGTCGGTCTGCGCGCCGACGGCATACACGATCGCGTAGTAGCGCCCGGCGAGATCGTCGTGCGTGATGTCCTGGCCGAAGGTGACGTTCCCGAAGAAGCGGAAGCCGGGATGCTGGGCGATGCGGTCGTAGACCTTCGTGACCGATTTGATCTTCTGGTGGTCGGGCGCCACGCCGCCGCGCACCAGCCCGAACGGTGTGGGCAGGCGCTCGAACATGTCGATCCGGATGTCCAGATCGGCGCGTTTTTGAAGCGCTTCGGCGGTGTAGAAGGCAGACGGGCCGGAACCGATGATTGCAACGCGGAATGGTGTGGTGCGCATGTCTACCATGGTGTCCCCTTGTGTCGTGAGTGATGTGCCAGTGCGCGCGCGACAGGTCAGTGCAACGCTGCGATCAGATCCTAGCAAGTTCTTTGGCGCGCAACCATTTGTGATTCGCTAAAAGGAGGTCTTACCGTCTTGCCGGGATGGGCGAATGGAGGCTCCGGTGACACAGTGAGCGTCAGGGACGCGCAAGACGGGCGCGGAGGGTGCCCCCGCCCGCCTGATGATTGGCCGGGGGAAGTTGTCGAACCGGCTCAGAACATGCGCCGCCGCTGGAAGCGCTGCTCCTGCCAGGGATCGCCTTCGTTGTGGTAGCCGGCCTGCTCCCAGAAACCGGGCTTGTCGGTGGGGCTGAATTCCAGCTTCAGCAGCCATTTGGCGCTCTTCCAAAAATAACGCTTGGGGACGAGCGTACGCACCGGGAAGCCGTGCTCGGGCGCCAGATACTCCCCGTTGTATTTCCAGGCCAGGATCACGTCGTCATCGAGCATGTCCTCGAAGGGCATGTTGGTCGTGAAGCCGTGCGCGGCGTGGGCGATGACGTATTTGGCAGCCGGCTTGAGGCCGAACAGCCCGATGAAATCGCGCAGGCGCGGCCCTTCCCAGACGGTGTCGAACTTGCTCCAGCCCGTGACGCAGTGGATGTCCGTATGGACTTCCGCCGTGGGGATCTGGCGGAACTCGTCCCAGGTCCAGCGCATTTCCCGTTCGACTTCGCCGAACACAGCCAGCGACCAGGCCGCCGGATCGATGGCGGGCACCGGGCCATAGTGCAGCACCGGGAACTTGAGCGTCAACGACTGGCCGGGCGGGAGGCGTCCCTCGGCCTGCATGCGCTGTTCTTCGTCGCGGCGGAGCTGGAAATCGTCGGGCATGGTGTGTCCTCCCTGGTGATCACGACGTCCATAGCAAGATATACCACACTCGCGCCCGGCCCGGCAATCCCCACGCGATCGAGTGTTTGGTCATTCTCCCCGATTGTCAGGCGGGTGGCGAGCCGTTATGATGGTCAGTATGAGTAGGATTGAGTCTGTGGAGGGATGTGCCATGAAACGCTCATTGATTTTATTTGGCGTTGCGTTGATCGCGCTGGCCGGAGTGGCGGTGGCGAGCGTCACAAACCGGACCGGCGAGGCGCGCGCGACCGGATCGCCTGCCTCGCTGGCGGACTGGCAGGTCGTGGATCTAACGCAGTCGCTGACGCCGGACATTCCCCTCTGGCCGGGCGATCCGGCGTTTGAGGTGGAAGCCTGGGCCTCGTACGACACCGACGGCTATTTCATCAACCGGATCGCGATTGGCGAGCATAGCGGCACGCATTGGGGTACGCCCAATACGTTCATCGAAGGGGCGCGTAGCGCCGAGATGATCCCTGCCGAGGAGTTAGTCGTGCCGGCGGTGGTGATCGATATCCGCGAGCAGGCGGCGCAAGACGCCGACTACCGCCTGACGGTGGATGATGTGGCGGCGTGGGAAGCTGAAAACGGCGCGATCCCGGCGGGCAGCGTGGTGATCCTGTTCACCGGCTGGCAGGACAAGTGGGGCGATCCGGCGGCGTTCATCGGCGAAGACGCGGATGGCGTGCTACACTGGCCGGGCTTCAGCGCCGAGGCCGCTGCCTTCCTGATCGAAGAGCGCGGCGCGGTGGGTCTGGGCACAGACACGCATGGCGTGGATCCCGGCAATGATGAGGAATTCGGCGCCAGCTTCGCGATGTACGACGCGGACGGCATGATTCTGGAATGTCTCGCCGGGCTGGATCAGCTTCCACCGGCGGGGGCGACGCTGGTCGTGGGTGGGTGGCCGATCGAAGGCGGATCGGGCAGCCCAGCGCGCGTGTTTGGCTTCATCCCGCCCGCGGAATAGCGGCGGGCAGGGGGAGGTGACTGCACACCTCCCCCAGTAGTCCACATCTCAAGCCGGTTTTGTCGCGGTGATGCGCGCGCTGAAGACGCGTGGCATCCCCGGCTGGCGCGGCACGACGCTGTCCGCGCCGACCTTATCGACAATACGGACATCCTCGAACCCGGCGCGGCGCAGCAGGTCCATGTACTCCTCAGCATCGATCGCACCGCTCACACAGCCCGCCCAGCTCAGCATGTTGGCGCGCATGGCGGGGCTGAACTCGCCCTCGGTCACGATGTCGCTGATCGATACGCGCCCGCCCGGCTTGAGCACGCGGAAGACCTCGCGGAAAACGGCCGGCTTGTCGGGCGAGAGGTTGATCACGCAGTTGGACATCACCACGTCAACTGTCTCGTCCTCGACGGGCAGGTTCTCGATGTGTCCCTCGCGGAATTCGACGTTGGCCACGCCCATGCGGACCTTGCTCGCGTTGGCCCGGGCGAGCATGGCGGGCGTCATGTCGACGCCGATCACATAGCCGGTGTCGCCCACCTGGCGCGCTGCCAGGAAGCAGTCGATACCGCCGCCGCTGCCCAGGTCGAGCACGGTCTCACCGGGACGCAGCGCCGCGATCGTCACCGGATCGCCGCAGCCCAGCGACAGGCCGGTGACATCGACCGGCAGCCCTTCGAGCAGGGAAGGATCGTACAGGTCGGCGCTACACGCGCAGCCGCCGCCGGCTGAAGTGTCGCCACAACAGCTGGCCGCGCTGGGCTGGATGACGGGCACCTGTTCGGCGATGGCGCCGTAATGCCGCTGGACGGATTGGTGGATGGTGGATGGATCGAGCATGGTGCATTCCTGACATATTGACAAATGTCGATAGATTGAGGCGAAAAACAAGCCGCTTGATGCGGCGCGACGTCGCGCTAATCCTCGTCTGGAGCGAAATCGGGCGCGAACGACTGGACCAGGACGCCGCAGCACGCCGTCATCTGCTGCTGGTTGAGCGTATAGAACCGCTGGCGGCCTTCCTGGCGCACGAGGACCAGATCGGCCTCTTCCAGCTTCTTGAGATGGTGGCTCACCGTCGGCTGGTTGACCCTGCCGCCGAGTAGCTCGACCAGCTCGTTGACGCTCAGCCAGGTGCAGCACAGGTGCCGCATGATGACCTGGCGGGTATCGTCGGCAATCGCTTTCGCGAACAGAACAGGATCGATGCTCATGTCTGTATTATATCGACAATTGTCGATATGTCAAGGAATCAGATCAGGTCCATGCCGAGTTGGCCGCCGCCGTCACGCAGCAGGGCAATGATCTTCTGGTCGGTCACCGGGAAGGCGTAGCGCTCCAGATCGTCGAGGGTGACCCAGGCCCAGTCCGCCACCTCGATCGCGCGCGGCTCGCCGCTGACGTAGCGGCAGGCGAATGCGTACAGCGTGATGCGAAAATGCGTGTAGCCGTGGCGAATGGTCCCGATCTGGTCACCGACGGTGATGTCGATGCCGAGCTCTTCACAGATCTCGCGCCGCAGGCACGCGCGGAGCGACTCGCCGGGCTCGCGCTTGCCGCCGGGGAACTCCCACAAGCCGCCCAACATGCTGTCGGGCCGGCGCTGCGCGATCAGGAAACGGCCGTCGTCGCGATGGATCACGCCTGCCGCCACGTCGAAATGCGGCGTGCGGGCGCGCCGCTTTTTGACCGGGCGCTGTTCCTGCGTATTGCGTTGGCGCGCCAGGCAGAAGGCGGCGATAGGGCAGGCGGCGCACGACGGCGAGCGAGGGGTGCAGATGACCCGGCCAAGCTCCATCAGGCCCTCGTTCCACGGGCCTGCACGCCCCGCCGGCACCAGCCGGCGAGCGAGATCCCACAGCGCTCGTTTGGTGCCGGTCTGCGTGACGTCCTCGGCGATATCGAAGAGGCGGGTGAAGATGCGAATCACGTTGCCGTCGAGCACGGGCGTATCGATATCGAACGCCAGGCTGGCGACAGCACCCGCCGTGTAGTCGCCGATGCCCGGCAGGGCGCGCAGCCCCTCGACGCTGGCCGGGAAGTCGCCGCCGTGCTGCTGGACAACTGCCTGCGCGGCGCGATGCAGGTTGCGCGCGCGGCTGTAGTAGCCCAGCCCCTCCCACAGCTTGAGCACGTCATCCAGCGGGGCGGCGGCCAGGTCGCGCACGGTGGGGAAGCGCGCCAGGAAGCGCTCGTAGTACGCGATGACGGTCGCGACCTGCGTTTGCTGGAGCATGATCTCCGAGAGCCAGATGGCGTAAGGATCGCGCGTGTTCCGCCAGGGCAGGTCGGCTTTGCTGCGCTCGAACCAGTCGATGAGCGCGTCGTGCAGGTCCGCCAGCGAGTCGGGGATGTCGATCATGGGCGCTCTTTCCTGAGCAGCGAGTATTGGTTCATGTCGCCCGTCTCGCCATCGGCGCGGAAGGCTGCGACCTCGGCCAGCCCGGTCACCGCGATCAGCGCGGCGTGCTCGGCTTCGTCCACGTAATGGCAGTAGCGGAGCGCGGGGGTCTCGCGCCGCCAGTCGAGCAGGTAATCGTGCGGCTCGACCTGGATGTCGTCTGGCCAGGGCACGATGCGCTCGCGGAAGCGGGCGAAGTCGTAGAAGCGCCAGGCTGCGAAGGCCAGCAGGCCGCCGGGCGCGACGCGACCGGCCAGCGCGCGCAGGAACGCCTGGCGGCGGTCATAGCCGGGGATGTGGTGGAGCATCCCGAACAGGGCCACCAGATCGTACTCCCCGGACTCGGGCGGCTGCTCTATCACGTCCTGGCATATCAGGCGGGCACCGGTCCCGCGCAGCGCGTCTTCGGCCCGGCTGAGCAGCGCCGGGTTGCTATCGATCCCGGAGTAGGTTACGGTTGTGCCGAAGCGCCGGGTCAGGAAGACGCCAAATCGCCCGTTGCCGCAGCCGACGTCCAATACCGTCAGCGGGGCGGACAGGTGCCCGGCCAGGATCTCCCAGCCCGGCCACGGCTGGCTCCGCGACTGGTCGAAGCTGCCGGCGGTGATCTGGTAGAATTGCCGGTTGATCTGGTTCAGGCGTTTAATTGTCGCGTCATTCATGTTACGATCTGTGTTGTCATGTTGGACGTAGGGTGATGAGTTACAAGACCGTTCTCGACCTTCAAGAGCACCGCGAGCCTCTGCTAGCGATCTTACACGCTGTCGTGCGCGATCCCAACCTGTCGCGGGATGGGCTGCTGCACGTGCTCAAAACATACCCGAAGGATGGCCGCGGCCTGTTCAGCAAGAACGAGCTGATCCAGGCGTATCGGCAGTTCGCGGGATCGGGCGGTCTGCCGCCCTTCGATCCGGGCGTGGTCGAGCGGCTGCGCATGAAGCCCATTCGCACCATGTCCGGGGTGACACCTGTGACCGTGCTCACCAAACCGTTCCCCTGTCCGGGCGAGTGCATCTTCTGCCCGAACGACATCCGGATGCCCAAGAGCTACCTCTCCAACGAGCCCGGCGCGCAGCGCGCCGAGCAGAACGGATTCGACCCGTACCTGCAGACCTATTCGCGGCTGCGGGCGCTGTACGAGACCGGTCACCCGACGGACAAGATCGAGGTGATCATCCTGGGCGGCACGTGGTCATTTTACCCCGAAAGTTACCAGATCTGGTTTGTCAAGCGCATCTTCGACGCGCTGCACGACTTCGGCGGCGGCATCGATCGCACGGCGGAGGTTGAGGAGGCGCTGCGCGCGTCATCGCAGTTCCACCCGGCGCGCGAACGCCCGGCGGAGTCGGTGGATGGGACGCGGCTGGAGCGCACCTACAACCAGGTGGTCCAGGCGATCTACCGCGACGAGATGCGCCGTTCGCGCGAGGAGGCTGGGGCCATCGCGCGCGGCGAGCGCGCGCGCGGCCCGGTCGACGAATACGCCACGTGGGACGAGCTGGAAGCCGCCCATTGGGAAAACGAGAGCGCGGCCTGCCGGTGCGTGGGGCTGGTCATCGAGACGCGCCCCGATCACATCAGCGCGGAAGAGGTGCTGCGGGTCCGGCGGCTGGGCGCGACCAAAGTTCAGATCGGCTTCCAGAATCTGAGTGACGAGGTGCTGCGGCTGAACCACCGCGGCCACACGGTGGAGGCGACGCGCCAGGCAGTGCGGCTGCTGCGGGGGGCCGGCTTCAAGATTCACGCCCACTGGATGCCCAACCTGTACGGGTCGTCGCCGGAGGGCGATGTCGAGGATTACCGGCGGATGTTCGCCGATCCGGCTTTCCGGCCCGATGAGCTGAAGATCTACCCCTGCTCGCTGATCGACAGCGCCGAGTTGATGCAGTACTATGCGGATGGGCGCTGGCGCCCGTACACGCACGCTGAGCTGCTCGACGTGCTGACGGCCTGTTTCCGCCACACGCCGGAATACTGCCGCCTGACGCGCGTGGTGCGCGACATTCCCTCGACGGATATCGTGGCGGGCGACCTGACGACCAACTTCCGGCAGGTGGTGGACGAGGCGCTGCGCCAGCGCGGCGAGCGCAGCCCGGACATTCGCGCCCGCGAGATCCGGCGGACGCGCGTCACGCCGGATCAGCTTCGCCTCGACGAGCAGCGGTATGCGTCGAGCATTGGCGACGAGGTTTTCTTGCAGTTCATCACCCCGGACCGGCGGATCGCGGGGTTCTTGCGGCTGTCGCTTCCGCGCGAGGCGCCGATCCTGCCTGAGCTTGACGGCGCGGCGATGATCCGCGAAGTGCACGTCTATGGGCAGGCGCTGGCGATCGGCGAAGACGCCCCCGGCAAGCCGCAGCACATGGGCCTGGGCCGGGCGTTGATCGAGCGGGCGGCCGCGATCGCGGCTGCCGAGGGCTACCGGCGGATGGCGGTCATCTCGTCGGTGGGCACGCGCGCCTATTACCGGATGCGCGGCTTTTACGACGGCGCGTTGTACCAGTTCCGCGATGTGTAACGGTCAGCGGCCATGCCTTTGGAGCATGCTTGAGGCACAACGCGCGGGCGCACATTGAGAGAGGAATGATGGCTTCAGTGAATGATTTGGAGCGGAATGAGCGGGGAGCCGGCGGGGAGATCGTCCCTGTAGAGGACAAAGCGATCGAAGCGCCCGCGAAGGCAAAGAAGTCCTCGCCCGCCAAGCGCACGCCGGCGCCGGTGCCAGTGCAGCAGCGCGGGTGCTGGGGCACATGCGCGTTGTTCTCGGGCGCGTCGCTGCTGGTGCTGGTCCTCGTTTTCGCGTTTCTACTGGTGGTGACGATCGTCAACGTGAGCGGGTTCCTGCGCGATCCGGTGGACAACTTTCTGGCCGTGTTCGGGTTCGAGAGCAACACCACGCCCCAGGAGGTCGACAGCCAGACGGTGGTGCTGGGTATCCGCGAAATGGCGCTGCTGCAAACCGCCAGCGGCGATATCCAGATCACCAAGACAGTGGTCGACACCGGGCCGGCTCCGGATGCCGAGCTGGCGGTGAGTTATGTCGGCTACGTGACAGCGGGGATCGATCTGGCGGAGGTGGGCGAAGAGGATCTCGTTGTTGCCGGTGATGGCAGCCTGACCGTCACGCTGCCGCCCGCGCACCTCACCGGCTGTTTTCTCGGCAAGCCGACCGTTCTGGCGCGAAGCTGCACGGATATTCCGTTCGTGCAGGACTGCGGGCGGGTAATCCAGGGCCTGCACGATAAGGCCTACGACCGCGCACTCGAAGAATTGCGCGAAACCGCGTACGAGATGAACCTGATCGAGCTGGCCTACACCGAAGCAGAAACCCGGATTTACGATCTGCTCAGCCAGTTGGGTTATGACACGCTCCGCTTCGAGCGCAGTCCGGAGGAGATGCCCGCAGCCGACACGTGCTTCCCCTAGAAGCGCGCATTCCAGCTCTCTGACGCGTACTGCTCCTCGCGCAGTTCCGCGGCCCGTGCCTGCTCGTCGGGTGTCAGGCCGGTCGTGGTGTCAAATTCGAGATTGAACGTGTCCGCGAAACTGCCGGCCATCGTCCGGGCAGCCCGTTCCCAGGGGATGACCGTGTGCAGCGCGTCTTCCAGGGTGGCGGCGCGGCGGCGGACGCGCTCGCGCACAACCTCCCGCCGGTAATCGTCGTCGTAGACCAGGGCATCGCAGATACGCGTGATGTCACCGCCCAGGGGCAGCGATCCGTGCTGGAGCACGGCGCCGAATTTCCGCACCTGGGCGCTGCCGATCAGCTTCTTCCCATCGATCGTGATCTCATAATGGCTGGGCACCTCGAAGCAGACAGGGCCGGTGCTCGGGCCGCTGTGCCCGTCGGTGCGTTTGTCGGCCTGCGGATTGGCCCCCAAACGCTGGAGCCCGGCCAGCAGCGCACCGCTCAGCCGCCGGTAGCTCTCCACGATGTCGGCGGTGACGATAGGATTGTCGGCGGTGAGCGCGACGCTGTAGGTCAGCTCATCGGTGTGCAAAATCGCGCGCCCGCCGGTCATGCGCCGGACCAGGTCCCAGCCGCGCGCGGCGAGACGTGCGCGGTCGACTTCGCTCACCGGCTGCGTATAACCCAGCGAGAGGCACGGCGGCTCCCAGGCGAAGAAGCGCAGGGTGGGGGGGACGCGCCCCGCCGCGACCGCTTCCATGATCGCCTGGTCGACCGCCATGTTCATGGGTCCGTCGGTTGGGTCGGTGAGCAGCAAGCGCCAGATCGCGTGAGACATGATGATTTCCCGCTCCGGGTGTCGGTTTTGCGTAGCCAAACAGTGGGATTGTAGCACATTGAGACGCAACCTGTTTAAAGTTACAATAGGGCCTATACCTTGAGAGGTCACCCATTCCATGCCAAACCGGACGGTCACAACGCAGACCCATCATGAAAGCCGTCAAACCCAGCATCTGAGATCTGCCGTGGCGGAGCCCGCGCGCGCGCCAGCGACGGTCGCGCCGCCTGGACCCCAGCCGCCGCTGCACGGACCCGCTGGCACATACCGTCCCCAGCCGCCCCGCCAACGACCCAAACCGCGCCGCCGAAATGGCCCGATGAACGATTGGATCTGGGTATTCGTGGGATCGGCGCTGCTGGGCATGACGGTGCTGGTGAGCCTGGGGACGTTCGTGCTGCTGAACCTGGTTCGCGACGATCCGCCTGACGAGGCCGCCAATGTGCCGGTGGTCGAGCCGACGTCCGTGCTGTACGGGCCGGGCGGGATTCTCGATACAGGCGACGAGGATGTTCCGGTGGGGGGCATGCTCGGCGATGGCGAAAGCATGATCATCCGTCCCTGGAACGGCCAGGAGCGCTTCACGGTGCTGCTGATGGGCATGGACAAACGTCCGGGCGAGAGCGGCGCCGCGTTCCGCACCGATACGATGATCTTGTTGAGCCTGGACCCGGACACCAACCACGTGGGCATGCTCAGCATTCCGCGCGATCTTTATGTGGACGTGCCGGGTTACAATCTGCAGCGGATCAACACAGCGTATGGCCTGGGTGAATATGCCGGGGCGGGGGGCGGACCGCGTCTGGCGATGCAGACGGTGCAGTACAACCTGGGCATTCCGGTGAACGATTACGTGGTGGTGGATTTCAACGCGTTCATCCGGCTGGTGGATCTGATCGGCGGGATTGATGTCAACGTCGAGCGCGCGATTTACGATCCGACCTATCCGGACATGAACTACGGCTACGACCCGTTTTACCTCAACCCTGGTATGCAGCACCTGGATGGGGTCACGGCGCTCAAGTACGCGCGCAGCCGGCACGGCTCGGATGATATCGACCGGGCCGCCCGCCAGCAGCAGGTGCTGTACGCGATCCGCGACAAGTTGGTATCGCTGGACATGATCCCCCAACTGGCGCTGCAAGCGCCGCTGCTGTGGGCGGAATACGCGCAGAGCGTCGATACCGGCCTGGCATTGGATCAGATTCTGGAGCTGGCGCTGTATTTGCAGAACATCCCCAAGGAGAACTTCACCAACGGGGTGCTGGGGTGGCAGCACGTCTCGCCGGTCAACTGGCAAGGGATGGAGATTCTCGTGCCCAACCGCCAACAGATCGGCCCGTTGATGCTGGAGATCTTCGGCCCCGGTTACAATCAATGACTTTCTGCTATAATCTCGACGTTTGCACTCTTCCTATACCAGGAGCCTAGCGACGTATGTCCGCGCTTGAACGCATCGTATCCGCCTTGCATGCCAATCGCCGGGACGTGAGCCAACCGTATCACGTCCCTGGCTTGTGGATCGACCACCGGCACACCGAGCCGCAACCGGTCAATCCCTACGAATTCTATGCCTCCCGGCTGGAGTCGATCCTGGCGGCTGACTCCCAGCCGTTGGTGCAGGGTAGCGGGGGCGGGGAGTGGACCCGGCACGCCCTCGTCTATAACCTGTTCCCGCGCACGACCACGGCGTATGATCACGCGCACGACGGGGTGTTGGCAATCGAGCCCTCGGCGGAGGGCTGGCGCGATACGGGATCGCTGCTCAAGAGCATCGCGCTGCTGCCGTACATCCAGTACATGGGCTTCAACACGGTGTATCTGCTACCCATCACCTCGGTGGGGCAGGATGGCAAGAAAGGCACACTCGGGTCGCCCTATGGGATCCGCAACCCGTACAAGCTCGACGCCAATCTGGCTGAGCCGGCGCTCGGTCTGGACGTCGACACGTTGTTTGCCGGGTTTGTAGAAGCCGCTCACCGCCTGGGGATGCGCGTTGTGATGGAATTCGTGCTGCGCACCTCGTCGAAGGATGGCGACTGGATCGGCGATCACCCGAACTGGTTCTACTGGATCTACGAGGATGTGCCGGATCGCGAGCCGGGCAGCAACGATGCGCGCGCGTTCGGGAACCCGATCTTCACGCCAGATGAGCTGGCCCGTGTCAAAGACCGGGTAGCGCGCGGCACGTTCGACCAGTTGCCCGCGCCGCCAGAGGCGCACCGCGCCATGTTCGCGCCGCCGCCGCGCCCCGATCGGGTGTGGATGGAGGACGGCCGCTGGGTGGGGCAGTTGGACGATGGGCGGCGCGTCCGGATTCCCGGCGCGTTCACCGACTGGCCGCCGGACGACAACCAGCCTCCCTGGACGGATGTGACCTTCCTCAGGCTGTACGATCATCCCGATTTCAATTACATGGCGTACAACACGATCCGCATGTACGACACGCGGTTGGCCCAGCCCAAGAACGCGGTGAGCGACCTGTGGGATGCCATTGTGGGCGTCATCCCGCATTACCAGAATGATTTCGGCATCGATGGGGTGATGATGGATATGGGCCACGCGCTGCCCATGCCGTTGAAGCGGCGGGTCGTCGCGGCGGCGCGGGCCATCAACCCCGATTTCGCGTTCTGGGACGAGAACTTCCTGATCGAACAGAAGAGCGTCGACGAAGGATATAACGCCGTCCTGGGCTACATGGTCTTTGACTTCAACACCGGCGACAAGCTGCGCGAGTTCTTAGGTCGCCTGGCGCACGAGCGGCTGCCCCTGCCGTTTTTCGCTACCGCGGAGAGCCACAATACGCCGCGGGCGGCCAGCCGCGACTATCCCCTATCGTACACGCACTATGCGCTGGCGCTGAGTGTCATGGTGCCGGGGATTCCGGTCATCTACAGCGGGTTTGAGCTGATGGAGACTAAGCCGGTCAATACCGGGTTGGGTTTCACCGACGAGATGATCAAGGCGCATCCCGCCGAAACGCTGCCGCTGTTCAGCGAGTGGGCGTACGACTGGACGCGGCCCGATAACCTGGTGGAGTCGGTGCGCTATGCGCTGGCCCTGCGCCGCAAATATGCCGGGCTGCTGGCGAACCCGGATCCCGCCACGATGTTCGTTGGTTACTCGGATAACCCGCACTTCGTCGTGTTTGCGCGGCAGGACAACGGCCAGACAGTGGCGTTGGTTGCCAGCTCGAGCATGGGCACCATCGAGACAGGGACCGGCTACTTTCCGGTATGCGAGTGCGATCTGACCCCGTTGTGGGGATCGGATGTGGCGCACCTGGGGCGTGGGGCGGTGGGTGTCGAAGCCAAGCTGGGGAACGGGCACGTGCTCATCTTCGAGGGCGAGCAGGATTTTCCCCGGCTGCGCAAATAGGCTGCCGGGCCAGATAACATGACCAGAGAGGGTGCCACGCGGGCGCCCTCTCTTCGCAAATCATGCGTTGCGGCGGTTCAGTCCAGGCAGGTTTTGACCAGGGCCCGCACCGTCTGGTAGATCTCGTCGATGGTGCCGCGGGCGTCGACGTCTTTGATCAGGCCGGGGCGCGCTCGGTAGTGGGGCATCACACTGGCCTCGACGGCGGCATGATCGTTCAGGCGCTTTTCGATCACCTCGGGCTTGTCGTCGGCCCGACCTTCCTGGCGCCCCATCAGGCGGCGCCGCGATTCTTCGATCGGCAGCTTGAAATCCACGACCATGCACAGGTCGGCGCCCATCTCGTCCAGGAGTTGGTCGAGCGCCTGGGCCTGCGCCCCGGTGCGCGGGAAGCCATCGAAGATGGCGCCCTGGTGGGCATCCGGCTCCTGGAGTCGCTCGCGTACCATGCCAATGGTGATCTCGTCAGGGACCAGGGCTCCCTTGGACATGTATTTCTGCGCTTCCAACCCCAGCGGAGTCTGTTGGCTCGAGTGTTTACGAAAAAGCTCGCCGGTCGAAATCTGGGCGAGCCCCAGCTCGTCTTTGATTTTGCTGGCCTGGGTGCCTTTGCCGCAGCCGGGCGGGCCAAAAAACACAATGTAGGCTGACATAGTGCTCCCCTCGTCATGGTGGAAAGACATACGCTGCGAGGATTGTACCCGAACTTGCCGGATGGACAAGAGCTTATCACAACAGCCGGGGCTGCTGGGTCTCTTCGATGGGAGGCGCCAGCACGAGCGCGTTGCCGCGGCGCACCTTGTAGTCCGTGATGGTGGCGCGCGCCCACGCAACGATGTACTTGACGCTAGACCGCCACGCCGACTCCTGCTCGCCCAGCCCCAGATCATAGCGGGCGCTGTTGATGAGTTCGTAAACCCGATCTTCGCCCAGCTCGGCCAGCACCAGCGGGACGAACAGCCGGTAATTGCTCACCGCCGTCGAGACAAACGATTCCGGACATCCCAGATCGAGCAACGCCTGTTCGAGCTGAGCCTGGTCAAAAGGGTTGGGCCGCCTGGTCATGCGCTCTTACTCCCCGATGCTCGTATACGGATAGGGTCTTATTGTAAGTGTACGCCACGTTGGGATTTGAGGAAACCGGGGAAACAAAAAACCCCCGCCTGGCGGAGGTTGGTGGTGGCGACGGTGTGATTTGAACACACGACCAAGGGCTTATGAGTCCCCTGCTCTACCGCTGAGCTACGTCGCCCGACAGCCTGTATTATACCAGCAGACCGACCCGCGTCAATGCCTTTTTCGGGCATTTCGAGCCTGGATCCGCCTAGCGGATCAGCTCCCAGGCGAGATGCTCCAGCTCTGGCGCGATCAAGCGCTCCCAGGCCAGACGGACCGCCGCGGGCGAGCCCGGTGTGGAGATGACCAGCTTATTGCGATACACGCCGGCCGTGGCGCGGGAGAGCATCGCCGCCGCGCCGATCTGCTCGTAACTGAGCATGCGAAATAGTTCGCCGAAGCCGGGCAGCGTTTTTTCCAGCTTGCGGCTCAGCACGTCGAATGTCCGGTCGCGGGGGGAGATGCCAGTGCCCCCGTTGAACAGGATGATCCGCGCCGCGCTCGTCGCCAGATCGTCGAGGACAGCCTCGACCTGGTCGGCCTCGTCCTTGATCAAGCGGTAGGCGACGACCTCGTGCCCGGCGCGCTGGATTTCGGCCCGCAGGTAGGCCGCGTTCTCGTCGGTTTCCGGCGTGCGCGAATCGCTCACCGTGACCAGTGCGATGCGGACAGGTCCCTGCTGGGCGGCGGTGGCCCGGTGTTGGGCGCTGCTGCCTGTCGTCATGATGGGCCTCGTTTCGGCGGTTGCTCACACTATGGACGCGGATCATACCACACAAGACAGAACGGGGCAGTCTCACCAGGATACTGCCCCGTCTCGTGACCTGCCTGGAGGATGGCGCCGGTCTACAGAGTGTGCAGGTAGCGATCGATCTCCCACTCGGTGACGTGAATGCGATAATCGTCCCATTCCGTGCGCTTGGCGCGATCGTAGGCCGTGTAGATGTGATCGCCCATTGCGCGGCGCAGCACGTCGTTGCAGGCCAGCTCGTTGAGGGCCTCCTCCAGCGTGCCCGGCAGCACGTCAACGCCGTGCGCCTCGCGCTCTTCCGTGCTCCAGTGGAAGACATCGTCAGTGACCGGGGCCGGCGGCTCCATGCCCTTCTCGATGCCGTCCAGCCCCGCTTCGAGCATGACGGCGAAGGCCAGGTACGGGCAACAGCTCGGGTCCGGGAAGCGCAGCTCGACGCGGGTGCTGTTCTCGCGGCCCGGCGAATAGCGCGGCACGCGGATCAGGGCCGAGCGGTTGCGCTGCGCCCAGCACACGTAAACGGGCGCTTCATAGCCAGGGGTCAGGCGCTTGTAGCTGTTGACCGTAGGCGCGACGACGGCGGCCAGGGCGCGGGCGTGAACGAGCTGTCCGGCGACGAACTGGCGCGCGACCTTCGAGAGCGCGAATTCGCCCTTCGGATCGTACATGACGTTCTCACCGGTCTTGACGTCGACCAGACTCTGGTGAACGTGCATGCCGCTGCCGTTCTGGCCGAAAATGGGCTTGGGCATAAAGGTGGCGAACAGCCCATGCTTGGCCGCGACGCCTTTGACCGTGTACTTGAACGTGATCGCGTTGTCGGCGGTGTGCAGGGCCTCGGAATAGCGGAAGTCGATCTCGTGCTGGCCGATGGCGACCTCGTGATGGCTCATCTCGACATGGATGCGGAGATCGAGCAGGTTGCTGCCGATTTCGCTGCGAACCCGCTGCGCTTCGTCCTCGGGCGAGAAGTCGAAATAGCCGCCGACATCGTGCGGGACTGCGGTGCTGCCTTCGTTCCGGAACAGGAAGAATTCCAGCTCGGGACCGGTATTGTACACGAAGCCCAGTTTTTCGGCGTGGGCGATGGCCCGCTTCAAGGCGTAGCGTGGATCACCTTCGTAGGGGTTGCCGTCCGGGCCATACACATCACAGATGATGCGCGCGCGCAGGGACCCGTTGCGCGTCCAGGGCAGAATCCGGAAGGTGATCGGGTCAGGCCGCAGGAACATGTCGGATTCCTGAATGCGCGCGAAACCCTGGATGGAAGAGCCGTCGAACCAGACGCCGCGCTCCAACGCTTCTTCGAGGCCGCTGCCAGGGATCGTGACGCTTTTGGTCGACCCAAAGATGTCGGTAAACTGCAAGTCGATGAACTGGACGCCCTCGGCTTTGGTGATTTCAAGGATTTCGCGGGATTTGTCGTCCATGCCGTTTATTTCTCCCTTTAGTGTGCTATGACTGGTTGTGCTGGTGAATGACTACACTCGACATTATAGTGCGTGCTGCGATGGGATCAAAGCGCGGACTTGTATGATTTGAACAATATGAAATCTGCCCGGAACCAGTTTTCGTTCGAGTTGTCCGGGCAGCAGGTATTGTTTTGTGCAATTTGCACAGGGTTATATCCTTTTTTTTACAGGATTATGACATCTGCGCAGCAAGAAACTCCGCCACACTGGCGGCGCTGTTGAGCGTTACCCGCTCGGCGGCGCGGTCGATCCGCTTGACCAGGCCGGTCAGTACGTCCTTCGGACCCACCTCGATGAACGTATCGATGCCCTGGCCGCGCATGTACTGAACCGACTCGGTCCAGCGCACCGTCGAGGTGAGCTGGGCGCCCAGCTCGTCGCGGATGGCATCGGCGGAGGTGAGGGGCGCGGCGGTGACATTGCCGATCACTGGCACGGCGGGCGCGTCCAACGCGGTGGCGGCCAGCGTCTGGCGGAAGGCCGGGGCGATGCTCTCCATCAGCGGCGAATGGGATGCCACGCTGACCGCCAGCGGTACCACTCGCTTGGCGCCGCGCTCGGTCGCCAGGGGCAGCGCCGCTTCGAGGGCGGTCGTGTCGCCCGAAATCACAAGCTGGCCGTCGCAGTTGTCGTTGGCCAGGACGAGCGGTTTGCCTGTCTGCAGGCTGGCCGCGGCGCAAATCTCGCGCACGGTGTCCGCGTCCAGCCCAAGCATGGCTGCCATGGCGCCGGGCGTGTGTTCACCGGCCTGCTGCATCAGACGCCCGCGCTCGCGGACCAGGCGCACGCCATCGTCGAAAGCCAGCGCGCCAGCCGCGGCTAGCGCGGTGAACTCGCCCAAGCTGTGTCCTGCCACGAAGCGCGGCCTGGGCGTTGCCGCCAGGCGGGCGTTTAGCACGCGCAGGATGGCGATGCCCATTACGAACAGCGCCGGCTGCGTGTTCACCGTGTTGTTAAGGTCTGCTTCCGGCCCTTCGAAGCACAGCCGGCTGAGGGGACACGCCAGTACGGAGTCGGCCTCCGCAAACGTGGCGGCGGCTTCGGGGTACTGCTCGGCCAGGTCGGCGCCCATACCAACATGCTGGGAGCCCTGGCCGGGGAAGATCAACGCGGTCCGAGTCCAATCGATCATGCTTGATGTCCTTTCACGCGGAGAGGGCAGACCGGGCTATTGTAGCGGATGAGGGGCCGCAAAAACAAAGAGCCGTGCACGCGTGCACGGCCCAGGAACTGCATCACAATAAAGGCTGTCAGTCTTCGGCTTCCTCAACCGTGATCACTTCGCGCCCGTCGTACGATCCACAGTGCGGGCAAACCTCGTGAGCAGGCTTGTACTCGCCGCACTCCTCGCACGGCACCAGGTGCCGGGGAGTCAGGTGGTCGTGTGAACGCCGTTTATTCCGACGCGTTTTTGAGACTTTTCGCTTAGGCAGCGGACCCATAGAGCTTTCTCCTTCACCAGTACTTGCCGCGGCGACGCGCCGGACAACGGGCAGGATTATAAAGCAGCCCATCAGCCGCTGTCAAGAGTGTGAAGGAGCCGGCAGCGGGATCAGGCCGGCTCGTCGTCGCCGGGCTGAGCGCTAGGCTCCGCCTCGATCGCTGCGTCCACCAGTTCTTCAGAGGCGGCGCCGATGTCGGCGGTGGCCTGCTGGTAGGCAGCCTGACGCTGCACGCGGCTCGATTCGCGCTCTTCGATGATGGTGGAGATGCCGTTGCGCGCGACTTGCAGGTTGTGCATGAGCTGGCCCTCGAGCTCTTTCAGGACCTGCATCACGTACGAGTCGGCGTCGCTGCGGATCGCTTCGGCCTCGCGCTGGGCCTGCTCAATGATGTTGGCCGCCCGGCGCTGGGCCGTCTGAAGGACGGCGTCGCGCTTGATCATCTCTTCGCTGCGCTCGCGCGCCAACTCGACGACGCGCGTGGCTTCCTCATTGGCCTGGGCGAGCAACCGGTCACGCTGATTGATCAGCCGGGATGCCTTTTCGATTTGCTCCGGGACCGAGATCCGCATCTGATCGATAATTTCCAGAGCGCGTTCCTCGTCGATGAGCGTGAACTTACTGAACGGGACATGACGACCTTCGTCGATCAAGTCCTCAAGCCGGTCGACCAGATGCTGAATGTCCATTGTGAACTCCCTCCCATTTTACAGACGCGCTAGTCTTCCAGGCTCACCATGAAGGACGACTGCGACCCCCCCGCCTTGAGCTCGGCGAACCGTCGTTTGAGCGCGTTAACCACGTGGGGCGGCGCCATACTTGACACGTCTCCGCCCAGTGAAGCGATCTCTCGAATCGTGCTGGAGCTAATATGCAGGTGCTCCTCGGCAGCGATGAAATTGACGATCTCGATTTCGGGCGCGAGCCGCCGGTTGGCCAGCGCCATCCGGAACTCGAGCTCGAAATCGGAGAATACGCGCAAACCACGCACGATCGCGTGTGCACCTATCTCACGTGCATAGTCTACAGTCAAAATGTCATATGACGCAACCCGCACGCGCGGCTCGTCTTTGAGCGCCTCGCGCACGAGATCCAACCGTTCCTCGCCAGTGAACAAATCCGGCTTGCCGGGGTGGACGTAGATGGCGACGACGACCCGATCGAACATGCGCAGAGCGCGCCGGGCGATGTCTAGATGGCCATAATGGACGGGATTGAACGATCCGGGATAGATGGCACAGGATGAGATTGGAGCCACTGAATACCCCCTTGGTCGGTCGGTTAGCTGATGTCCGCGCGCCGGTCGAGCAGCGTCTGGATGCGCCGCACAAGCAAGCCATGCTCGGGCTGGGCGAGCGCCGGGTCTTCGGCGTAGACGGTGCGGGCCTCGCGCTGGGCCAGCTCGACGAGCTTCGGGTTCATCAACTCGGCCAGGCTGAACTGAGCCAGCCCGCTCTGGCGAACGCCCAACAGATCGCCGGCACCGCGCAGCTTCCAGTCGATTTCGGCGAGCTTGAAGCCGTCGGTCGTCTCTTCCATCGCCTTGAGCCGCTCGTTGGTTTCGTTGGTCGTCGTGCCGGCCACCAGCAGGCAGTACGATTTATGCGGCCCGCGGCCCACGCGCCCGCGGAACTGGTGAAGCTGCGCCAGACCGAAGCGCTCGGCATTCTCGATGAGCATCACGCTGGCGTTGGGGACGTCGATCCCCACTTCGACCACCGACGTCGAGGCGAGGATATCGATCGTGCCAGCGGCGAACGCCGCCATCACTTCCTCCTTTTCGGCGGGGCTCATGCGTCCATGCAGCAGCCCGACGCGCAGCTTCGGGAACACCTGATTCTTGAGCCGCTCGTAATCGTCGACGGCGGCGCCCAGGTCGGTGATCTTCTCCGACGCTTCGACCAGGGGGTAGATGATGAACGCCTGGCGGCCGGCGGCGATCTGGGACTGGATGAAGCCGTAGGCGCGCTCGCGCTCAGCGATCGTCAGGACGCGCGTATCGACGGGCGTGCGACCCGGCGGCATCTCGTCGATGATGCTCAGGTCGAGGTCCGCATAAATGGTGAGCGCCAGTGTGCGCGGGATGGGCGTGGCGGTCATGATCAGGATGTGGGGATTCGTCCCTTTGCCGCGCAGCGCGCCGCGCTGCTCGACGCCGAAGCGGTGCTGCTCGTCGATGACGGCTACCGCCAGATCGTGGAAGGCGACGCCCTCCTGGATCAGAGCGTGCGTGCCGATTACGACGTGAATCCACCCCTCGGCTAGGCCTCGATATATCTCATCCCGCTCAGGTCCGGAGGTGTTGCCGGTCAGCAGGCGGACCTGCATATGCTCGCCGCCGGGCGCGTGGCGCAGCAGCGCGCCGATGCTGCGGAAGTGCTGCTCGGCCAGGATGCTGGTCGGCGCCATGAGCGCGGCCTGCTTGCCCTGCTGAACCGCTATCGCCAGGGCGATGGTCGCGACGACGGTCTTGCCCGATCCCACATCGCCCTGCAGCAGGCGGTTCATGGGAACGTCGCGGGCGAGATCGGCGCGGATGTCGCCCAACGCGCGCTGCTGAGCGCCGGTGAGCGGGTAGGGCAGGGCGGCGAGGTACTGGTCCAGCCACTCGTCCGGGACGTGCAGCGGTTGGCCCGGCACGGACTGCCACTCGCGCCGGCTGCCGAGCATCCCCATCTGGAACAGAAACAACTCGTCGAAGCTCAGGCGAGTTTGGGCGTGGACCAGCGTGTCGAACGAGTCGGGGAAGTGGACCTGCTCTAACGCCCAGCCCAGATCGACCAGGCCGGTACGGTCCAGCACGCTTTCCGGCATGTAATCGGGCACCCGGCCCCTGAAATCTTCAAGCACCTGGCGCATCAAACGGCGCATTGTGCGGGCTGCCAGCCCTTTGGTGAGGGGATACACCGGCACGATACGGTTGGTGTGCAGATTATCGCGCTCGAGCATCTCCCATTCGGGATTGGTCATCATGCACTGACCGCGGAACAACTCAACCGTGCCGCTGAGCACGACCTGGCCGCCCCGTTTGAACTGGCGCTGCAGCCACGGCTGGCCGAAGTAGGTGACCTGCATCGCTGCGGTGCCATCGTCAACCGTGATGAGCAGGAACTTCCGGTTGCCGCGCGCGACTTTTTTCTCCACCGACCGGACGGTGGCGACGACGGAGACGGTCTCGCCGGGTTTCAGGTGGTTCAGAGTGCGCATCCGTGTGTAGTCGTCGTAGCGCCGGGGGAAGGTGAACAGCATATCGCTGACCGTGTATATTCCCAGGCGCTGGAGCTTGTCGGCCATCTTGTCGCCGACTTTGTGCAACACCGTCACCGGCTCCTGGAGCGCGCGAAGCTGGCTGTCCAGTTCTTCTGGAGACAGCTTTGGCCGGCGTCCGCGGCGCGGTGCTGGAGCCGGCGGCGGCTTGACGGCCGGCTGAGCCGTTTCCATCAGAGCTTCCAGGCTGTAATCCTCGCCCTCATCCTGATCGTCGACGGATAGCTCGCCGTCCAGATCTTCGTCCCCTTCGTCCTCGTCGCCCTCATCCTCAGGCGCGCCAACCGGTTGGGCCGGCACGTCGATGATCTCGGAGGCGTGCGGTGAGGGGGGCAGGTCGGGCGGCGCCGGAATGCGCCCCATGATGCGTCCGATCATGTACTTGATGGCCTCGTAACGGGGCTCGGTCTCCTCCAGATGAGGGTATTCGCGCATCCGCTCGACCAGCTCATCGATTAACTGGTGGTGTTCCGGACGCCGCGCCTGCTGGCGCGCTTCGCGGGCCCAATTGTCCGCGTAGGACTCCAGCCCGCCGATCACTGCGGTGTTCTTGCAGAACGTGTCTTGTTCCAGTTTCAGGATCTTAACCAGTGTTTCCAATGCCGAGGGCATAACGTCTATTCCTACCCTTGCTTGCGCACTAGTCCCAGGCCGAGGCCGCGCGGGCCGACATGCACACCGATGACCGGTGTGACATCGACGATGGGCACGTCGCCCTGGGGATGGATGTCGGTGAGCGCGGCCACAAGCTCGCGGGCGCGTTCGATATTGTTGGTATGCAGTATGGCCAGCCGTTCGAGCGGGGCAGCCTCGTGCGCTAGATTGACCAGAGCGCGGAACGCGTTCTGGCTGGTGCGCACACGGGCCACCGAGCTGACGACGGCATCATGCAGGCGGACGATGGGCTTGATGTGGAATAGCTCGCCGACAAAGGCGGCAGCCCAGCCCACGCGCCCGCTGCGGCGCAGATACTCGAGGGTGTCCAGGGCCGCCCATACATCGGTGCGCGGCTGCATGGCGCGCACGGCGGCCTCAATCTCGGCGGGCGGGTGCCCCGCGGCGGCCAGCTCCGCAGCCTGGATGACCTGCCAGCCCAGACCCATGGTGACCATCCGGCTGTCGATGATGGTGACGCGTTCGGGAGCGAGCTGCTCGGCTGCCAGATGGAAGATGCTGTAAATCGCGCTGAGCTCTGCCGGGGCGGTGAATGCAATAACGTGATCGGCATCGTCCAGCGCCTGGGACATGACCTCGAGCGTCTGGCCGACCGACGGCGCGGACGTCGTGGGCAGTGTGCTGGACGCGGCCAGGCGTTCGTAGAACTCGGTCCGCCGCAGTTGAACGCCGTCATCCGCGAGACTCTCCTGGCCGAACTGGACGTAGGTGGGCACAATCCGGATGTCGTGCTGGCGGATCCAGGCCGCGGGCAGATCGCACGTGCTGTCGGACATGATCAGAATCCGGGGCATCAGAGCTCTTCCTCGTCATCCAGGCCCTCGAACACGACCACGCCCATGCCGTTGGTCCCGATCATGGTCGCCAGGCTGGGACGATAGGCCAGCATGGGGAACTGCTGTTCGGGGAACTCGATCGCCAGCCGGTCCAAGAGCAGCCGGGAATCGTCGGTGGGGTAGGGCGCGCTGTGGAGAATGACGAGCTGCTCCACGGCTGAGAATTCCGCGATGAACTCTACCAGCTTGTCTACCGCCTGGACCTGGGTGCGAACCTTTTCCATGGGGATGAGCTCGCCCTCCTCGATGGTCAGGAAGGGCTTGATGTTGAGCATCGTCCCCAAGATCGACTGGGCTTCACTAAGGAGGCCGTTATGACGCAGGTAGTCGAGCGAATCGGCGTAGAAGACGGCGTACACGCGCGGCACCAGGGCCCGCACCTCGCGCACGATTTCATCCAACGAGAAACCGTCCTCGGCCAGGCGGGCGGCCGCTTCGACCAGCATGGCGAGGCCCACGGACGTCGTCATCGAGTCCAGCACGGCGATCTCGCAGCGGCCCAGCAGGGTCTTGGTGGCAGCGCGCGCCTGGTCCCAGGTGCCGCTCATCTGCCGCGAGATGTGCAACGACAGAATCTGGTCGGTTTCGCGGTTCAGCCGGCTGTACAGCGCGGCGAAATCTTCCATCGCTGGCGGCAGCAGGGTGGCGAGCGTGTCGGTGCCGTTGAGCAGGCGGAAGAACGTATCCGAGTCCAGATCGACGCCTTCGCGATAGACCCTGTTGCCGATCTGGATTGTAAGCGGCACAACTTCGACTCGATATTGCCTGACGAAAGCCGGATCGAGAAAATGCGCCGAGCTGTCTGTCACGATCCGAACCCTGGCCATACTATCTCACCTCCCAGTGTGACGATCAGAGCGCGCTGTCATTCGACGCTCAGGATGTAGTGATAGTGAGGCTGGCCGCCATACACCAACTCAAACTCCGGCACGGTGAACAACTTGCGCAGCTCATCTATCAGTTGGCGGGCTTCGTCCTCGTGGATGCCATTTCCGTAGTAGAGGGTAATCAGCTCGCAGTCAACCGTGCAGACCTGGCCGAGCACCTGCTTGAGGACGTCATCCAGGCTGTCGCCGGCAGCGGACAGCGCGCCGTCGATCAGGCCGATGATCTGGCCCTCCGACACGTTCACCCCGTTAAGCTCCACGCTGCGGGTCGCCGTCGTGATCTCACCGGTGGTGACGTCATCCTTGGTCTGGAGCATCGCCTGCGCGATGTCGCGAAAGTCTCCCTTCGGATCGTAGGGCAGCAGCGCGCTGATTCCCTGCGGCATGCTGCGCGTGGGGACGACGATCACCTCGCGGTCGGTCGCCAGGCGAGCGGCCTGTTCGGCGGCCAGGATGATGTTCTTGTTGTTGGGTAGGAGAATGACACGGTGGGTAGGCAGGCGTTGAATCGCCTCCAGAATCTCCTGCGTGCTGGGATTGTTTGTCTGGCCGCCCATCACCAGCTCGCCGGCGCCCAACTGGAGGAATACCTGCGCCAGCCCTTCGCCTGACGCGACGGCAACGACCCCGATGTCATCCGCGTCGAGGTCCGCCCCGTGCGAAGGCTCGGGCACTTCCGCTGCCTCGCCGGTGCGCTCGCGCAGGTAGACCTGGTACTGCTCTTGCATGTTTTCGACGACGATATCCGAAATGGTGCCCAGGCTGACGCCATAGCTGAGCGGGATGCCCGGATCGTGAACGTGGACGTGGACCTTCACGGCGCGTTCGTCGCCGACCACGACAGTCGACCAGCCCATCGCATCAATCGCGGAGCGGACGAGGTTGACGTTCAAATTGTCGCCCTTGACGATGAACTGGACGTCGTAGCCATAGCCCAGCTCATCCTCAGGGGCCAGCGCCGCGGCTAGCTCGGAAACGGCGGCCACGTGTTGTGGTTCAGACAGCACGCTTTCCCCTTTCACATAGCGCAGCATGCCCTCGACGATGTAGACCAGGCCGCTGCCGCCCGAATCGACGACGCCCGCTTTCTGCAGAATGGGCAGCATCTGCGGGGTGCGGGCGAGCGTATCTTTGCCCCGGAGCACAATCCGCTCGAGGATTACTTCCATGTCTTGCGTGTCGCGCAGGGCGGCTTCGGCCTCTTCGGCCATCTCGCGCGCAACGGTGAGAATGGTCCCCTCGACGGGCTTAATCACACCCCGGTAAGCCGTGTTGGCGGCCTCGCGCAAGCCTTTGACCAGTAGTTCCGCGGTCAGCGTCGGCTGGTCTTTCAGGGCGTGGGCGAAACCCTGCCACAACTGCGAGAGGATCGTTCCCGAGTTGCCGCGCGACCCCATCATGGCGCCGTGAGCCAAATCGCTCGCCACCTGGCCGACCTCGTCGCTGTCGTTGTCGATGGCCTCTTGAATGGCGTTGCGCATCGTCATAAGCATGTTCGTGCCCGTGTCGCCATCAGGAACGGGGAACACGTTCAGCTGGTTGACCAGCGCGTGGTGCTGGTCCAGCCAATCGCGGCTTGCCTGGGCAAGCTCTCGCAGAGTGCGCCCCGTGCAGGCTCGATGATGGGTTTGAGTAGGTTGTTCGGCCATGAGTTTCGCTGCGCTTTCATTCGGATCGGCTAACACGGAGACCCTGTACGTGAACGTTTACCTGGCTAACCCGTACGCCAATGCTTTGATCGAGTGCATACCGCACCGCGTTGATCAGGCTGTTGGCAACCGATGCGATCCGCGTGCCGTGTTCGATAATCACATACACATCAATGATGATCTGGCCGCCTTCCTGGCGCACCTGGATGCCCCGGTTGGGGTCGCGCGTGAGACTGGCGGCGATGTCGGAAGCCAGGTTAGGGGATGCCATACCCACGACGCCATAGGTTTGCAGGACCGCATGGCTCGCAAGCGTAGCGATGGCGGTCGGTGAAATCTCAATCGTGCCGCGTGGCGTTTGGTTGGTAGTCATCGGATTTCCCGTATCTAGATATCAAAGCCCTTGCGAAACGCCTCGCTTTATGGTAGCATGGCGCTCGCATATTTGAACAATTCCTGGCGAGGTACGGCAATGGCAAAATGTGATGTATGTGGCAAATCTCCCCAGTTCGGGCACAACGTGAGCCACTCAAACCGGAAGACCAGACGGCAGTTTCGCCCCAATGTTCAGCGCGTCAAAGTAATGGAGAACGGCCACCTGGTGAGCAAGTACATGTGCGCTAGATGTATTCGGACCATGAGCAAGGACATCGTCTGACAGTCCCTGTCTCACCGTCTGCCCGATAACAAACAGCCAGCCGCATCGCTGGCTTTTTGTTTCTGGCTGCCATCAGGACACCGCTGCCCGCAAGGCGGACATACCGGCGCGCACACCATCCGGGTGGCTGAACACGGCGGTGCCCGCTACCAGAACCGAAGCGCCGTGTTCCACCACCTGAGCTGCCGTGTTCTCGTCAATGCCGCCGTCCACCTCAACGTCTACCGCCAGGCCGCGCTGGGTGATCATCTCGCGAATGGTGCGGATCTTTGACAGCGTCTGCGCGATAAACCTCTGCCCGCCAAATCCAGGATTGACCGTCATGACGAGGACCATGTCCACGAACGGCAGGATTTCCTCGATCATAACCGCGGGCGTGTGCGGATTCAGCACGACGGACGGCCGCACACCGGCATCGCGGATCTGCTGCACGACACGGTGCAGATGTGGGGAGGTCTCAACCTGGACGGAGATGATGTTGGCTCCGGCCCTGGCGAAGGCGTCGATGTGCTGCTCCGGCTCGACTATCATGAGATGAACGTCCAGCGGAAGCTGCGTGACGCGCCGGGCCGTTTCGACTACCATCGGTCCCATGCTGATGTTCGGTACGAAACGCCCATCCATGACGTCGATGTGAATGTAATCGGCTCCGGCAGCGTCAGCTTCTATGATCTGCTCGCCCAGCCGGGTGAAGTCGGCTGCCAGGATCGATGGGGCGATTCGTACATGCGTCACGCAGGTTCTCCTCACTAAGAGTGCGAGGCGTATCTTACTGCTTCAGAGTCGAAAAATCAATACAAACATCACGATCGCAGCCGTCGCAGCTCAAGCTGGTCCCGCGTGCCGCTCTCGTATTCGGGCGGTCATTGTTTGTTCTGGAGGCGCTTGTCGATCAGTTTCTTAAAGGGGTCCGACCCTGGCTTGACGAGTACCTCACGCGTGCGCCCGCCGGCACGGGCCGGGCCGACCACGCCAAGCTCGTGCATCAGGTCGATCAGGCGCGCGGCGCGTGGATAGCCGAGGCCCAGCCGCCGCTGGATGAGCGAGGCGGAGGCTTCGCGCTCGGCGACGACCAGCGAGATAGCCTCTTCCAGCATGGGGTCGGTTTCGGCCAGGACTTCCCGACGAGTCATGCCGCGCTCCCATGGCGCGATGCCGAGGGGCTCGATGCGTTCCGCTTCGACCTCCGCCGCGTACCACTCTTTCCAGTAGGTCACGACGGCGTTGACCTCTTCATCCGAGATGTAACAGCCCTGGATGCGCTGGGGACCGGCGGCATCGGGTGCCAGGAACAACATATCGCCGCGGCCCATCAGCGTTTCGGCGCCGGTGTGGTCGAGGATCACGCGCGAGTCGATGCCGGATGCCACCGCAAACGAGATGCGCGCGGGGAAGTTGGCCTTGATCAGGCCGGTGATGACATCCACACTGGGGCGCTGGGTGGCGACCATCAGGTGGATGCCCACGGCGCGGGCCATCTGGGCCAGGCGGGTGAGCGCCCGCTCGGTCTCGTCCGGGCGCTGCATCATCAAGTCGCCGATCTCGTCGATGATGATGGCGATATAGGGGAGCCGCTCGTCTTTGCGGCGGCGGCCAAGCGCCCGGTTGTATGTCTCGATGTTGCGGGCGGCCTCTTTTTCGAGCAGCTTGTAGCGGAAATCCATCTCGCGCGTGGCCCAGCGCAGCACGCCGATGATGCGGTCGAGCTCAGTCTCGACCGGCCCGAGCAGGTGCGGCAGGCCGTTGAAGCGCGACAGCTCGACCATTTTGGGGTCGAGCAGCACCAGCTTGACGCGGTCGGGCGGGTTATTCACGACGAGCGAGGTCGTCATCGCCGCCAGCATGATCGATTTACCGGACCCGGTCGTGCCCGCGATCAGCAAGTGGGGCATCATGCTCAGGTCGGTGATGAACGGATCGCCCGACACATCGCGGCCCAGCGGCAGCACCAGCGGACGCTCCCGGTAGTTGTAGAAGCGCTCGGACTCGAGCACCGGGCGCAGCGCCACGGTGCTGGGATGGCGGTTGGGGACTTCCACACCCACGTAGGAATGACCCGGCACCGGTGCCTGGATGCGCAGCCGCCGGGCGGAGAGCGCCAGCGCCAGATCGCCCGACAGGTTGGCGATTTGGCTGACGCGAACCCGGTTGAGCACGCGCTCGCCGTCGCCGTTCACGCTTTCGGTGTAGGGCGAAACGGCGTACTGCGTGACGGTTGGGCCCACCTTAACGTCGATGACCTCGGTCTCGACATCGAATTCGAGCAGGGTGTTCTTGATGATCCGCGCGTTGGTGTTGATTTCCTCTTCGGTTGGCTTGTTGAGCTCGACGTCGCTCAGCAGCTCCAGCGGCGGCAGAATCGGATCGCGTTTGCCGACCTTCTTCGTTTCGGCGAAGTCCTCGACGGTGAACACGCGATCGATGGTCTCGCCGTTGCGGGGCAGCGACCCGGCGCGCGCGCTCGCCGCTGGTGAGCCGGCGCCGGGCAGCAGGTCGCGCGGCACGATGGACGGGCGATCCCCCGGATCGCCGGGCGCGATCAGACTTCGCCCGTTGGACGCACCCAGACGTCGCCGCGTCTGGTCGGCAATCGCGCGTTTCTGCGCTTTAGTGAGCGGTTTCGCGGGTGGTTTGGGTGGTTTATCGGCCGGTGGATCGTTATCCTCGACCGCGCTGGCCTTGGCGCCTGGCCCTGGCTCAGGAGGAGGCGCCGGGTTGTTGCGCGGCGCGTGGGACGTTTCTGGTGGAACTTCAGCACGGGGCGCGCGGGGCACAATCGACGGTCGGCTGTAGGGCGCGCGCGGCAGATCACGGTCCGGCAAATCGGGTGCGGACGCCTGGGGCGATCCACCGGATGCGTCCGGGCGGGGATGCGCCGGGGGCGGCGGCTCGATCTCGAGCGCCTCGACGCGCACGAGGCCCTGGTGTAGCGCGCCAGCCATCCAGTTCACGCCGGCGATGAGATGGCGCACCCGCAAGCCGGAAATAGTCACGGCGGTCGCGCACAGGACCAGAGCGTGTAGCGCGATGGATGGGAACCGGCCCAGAACACTCGTGATCTCGGTGAGTCCCCAGCCCACGAAGCCGCCGCCACCGCCTTCCCAGGCCAATATGCGCGGCTGTGGATCGTCGGCGGCCAGGTGCAGCAGGGCACAGGCCGCGCCGAAGGCCAGCTCGATCGCAATCGCGCGCGTCCATCCGGATACGCAATGATGATGCCGTAATCCGGGGCAACAGATGATGATCCCTGCATGGGCAACACGCCCAACGCGGCGACATAGGCCATCGAGCCGAAAAGCTGGCGCAGCCCATCGGAGAGCATAACCGAAGCGCGCGCTTCGGAAGTTGTATTCAGGAGGGCGGTCAGCATGACGGCGCCCAGCACGATCAACAGGATGGCGCCCACCTCGTCGGTCCAGGGGGGCAGCTTCTGCCTTGCGGTGCGCCATGTCTCCGGGTTTTTGAGCGCGCCATAGAAAGTCGCGCCCCACTGGCGCAGGCGTTGAGCCGTGCTGGTCCGCCTGGCGATCTGGGGGCGCTGCGAGGCACGCGTGCGCGCCTTGGGCGTCTTGCTCTGGCGCGCTGTCGAGGCGCTTTTCGTGCTGGTAGCTGACGTCGGGCGGCTCGCTGATTTCTTGCGATCGGATGTCGAGCGGCCCTCACTGGCAGCCTTTTTTTGATCCATGCAATAACGTCTCTCGGTGTCCGGAAAACGTGCCCATAATAACATAATCGATCGGTATCGGGAAGAGTGAGGGCCTTATTCTAGCCCGTATGTTCCCGGGCCGCCACGCTGCTCCCAGCGCGCCCGGCGCGCGGACCGGTATGGGTTTGTGACATGGTATAATGGCGCGCGGTATGATCGGAATCGTGGGGTGGCTGCGGTGTGAGTACGGCTGGGCGCTTCGCAGGCGATGAGCGATTTTCAAGGGATGCGGTTGCGCTCCGCGCTCATGGAGGTAGGGCGAGTCTGAGGCAAGCAAGGTCTGGGGTACTATTTGGATGGCTGGCTGGGCTGTTCGCGCTGCTGGCAGTAGCGCCGAACTTGGCCGGGGCGTATCCCGCCGCGCTGACGCCGACCGCAAGCCCGTTCAAGCTGTTCGTGGACGATTTCGAGACCTACAGCAACCGCTGGCGCGTGGTCGAGACGCCGAAGGCCGGAGTTGCCTACCAGGACGGGGCGCTGCGGTTCCGAATCTCCTCGCCCGGAGTGACCATCTGGTCCGTGCCGGACTTCAGCGCGCCGCTGGCGGACTACCGGCTGGAAGTGACGGCGACGGTTCACGCTGCCGCGCCGGACGCATGGGTGGGCGTGGTGGTGCGCTACGCCAGCGACGAGCGATTCTATGGCGTGGCATTGTGGCCCGGTGGCGACTGGGCGCTGCTGCGCCGCGATGGAGACAGTTGGGTGAGTGAGTCCTACGGTAACGGCGAGCCGCTCGCAGCGTTGCAAGCTGATTCGCCGGTGACAATGACGGTGGATGTCAATCGCGCAGCCGTCGCGCTCGCGGTCGATGGCCTACTGCTGGGCGCCATTACGTATGAAAACAACGAGTTTGAGGGTAGTTTTGGGTTGATCGCATATTCTGGCAAGGGGTATCTCGACGTGTCGTTTGATGACGTTATGGTGATCGGAAGCTCGCGGCCGTGATCGGGATCGTTCGATCGTTCAACCGGCTCAGCGAGACGCCGCAGACTACCGAAGGACCGGCTCGCACCCTGCGACTGATGCGATGGCACTGTGCGCTCGCGGGAGTGACCCTGTTCGTGGCCGGGGTGGCCCTGGCCGGATCGCTGTATTCCGAGTTCGACAGGACGGGCGTGGATTGGAGCCTGCGGTTCGAGCGCACCTCCAAGCTGTACGACGCCGGGATCCAGGTCAGGCTGCTGCTGGCGTTGGGGTTGGGCATGGCGAGCCTGGTCCAGTTTTCGGCGGTGCGCCGGCTGAGGCGCAGCCAGCGAGGCGGCATGGGTATTGTCTGGCTGGCGTTGCTCATTCTGATCGCGGGCGGGGCGCTGAGCTGGTGGTTGTGGAATAGCGAGCTCGATATTCCCGGCGCCCCAGTGAGTTTAGTTCGAAATGGGCTGCGCGTGATGGCGCTCGTGCTGGCGGTCCAGGCCGCGCTGGCCGTGCTGTACGCCATTCGCCTGTCGTCGCGGCCGGTCCGGGCCGCCCTCGCTGCGGGTGATGCGCCGCCCGATTCGCCGGTGCGGCGTCTGCGCACTGCCGGGGTGGCGCTATGGGTGGCAGTGGTCGCTGGCCTGGGGATCACGCTGGGCGTGGCGACGGATTGGCTGGTCGAAATCCCGGTGCCAGCGCCGCAACCGGGCGAGCTGTTGTACGCGACCACGTTCGAGGCAGACACCGATCTGGCAGAATGGGATCTGTATCCGGGACGCGATGCCGCAGCCATCGTGACGGTGACCGATCTTGCCTTCGAGGATACGGCCCCGGATGGCGAGTCGCTCAGCGGGCAGGTGCTCCAGGTGATCCACGGCGCTCCTTATCCGGGGGAGGTGGTGTGGTCGTCGCTGAACCGCAAGTTCAACGATTTCGACCTGCGCGTGACGGCTCAGCAGGTGGCCGGCCCGGTGGATCAGAACCAGTACGGCGTGATCTTCCGGTATCGCGATGATAAAGAGAATTTCTACATCTTCCTGATCACCAGCGACCAGTATTATTCGCTGGCGCGGGTCAAGGATGGGATCAGGGAGATGATCAGCGATTGGGGCGTCTCGGGGGCAATCCGCGCGACGGCGAACGAGATCCGGATCGTGGCGCGCGGCGATACCTTCCAGTTCTACGTCAACGGGCAACTCATGCCCTTGTGCTTACGTGGCGACAACCGCACCAGCATGTGGTCAGGGCCGGGCGTGTGCTTCACCAGCGATCTCCAGACCGAATACCGCGATGATGGCTTCAAGCAGGGCCGGATCGCGCTGGCGGTGGGCACGTTCGATGGCAGCGCGGTGACGGTCGCCTTCGACGATCTGGTGATCGTCGGGCCGGAGCCAGCCGACAGCGAGGAAGGGTAGGGCGATGCGCGTCTATCTAGATACGACTGGCTGCCGGCTGAATCAGAGCGAGATCGAGACGCTGGCGCGGCAGTTTCGGCAAGCCGGCCACACCGTGGTGATGGGGCCGGACGAGGCCGAGCTGGTGGTGGTGAATACCTGCGCCGTCACGCGCGAGGCCGCCCGCTCCAGCCGGAATATGATACGGCGCGCGAACCGAGCCAACGCGGCCGCACAGATCGTGGCGACCGGCTGCTACGCGCACCTGTCGCCGGACGTGGTCGGGGCGCTGCCAGGGGTGAGCCAGGTGGTCAATAACCTGGACAAAGACCGGCTGGTGCCGCTGCTGTTCCAGGGCGGCGAGCGCGGCGAGCCGTTCGAGCGGGAGCCGGTCGAGCGCGAAGTGGCCGGGGGCGCGCTGGGACGTACGCGGGCGTTCGTCAAAGCCCAGGACGGCTGCAACAACCGCTGCACGTTTTGCGTGACGACGATCGCGCGCGGACCGGGCCGCAGCCGTGCGACTGCTGAAATCGTGGCCGAAATCCAGGCCCTGGCCGAGGCGGGTTACCGAGAAGCGGTCCTGACCGGCGTGCATCTGGGATCTTACGGGCACGACCGGGGCGAAAAAGACGGGCTTCAGGCGCTGGTGGCGGCGATCCTCACCGACACCGACATGCCGCGCCTGCGCCTGTCGTCGCTCGAACCGTGGGACGTATCACCGGCGTTTTTCGCGCTGTGGTCGAACCCGCGCCTGTGCCGCCATCTGCACCTGCCGCTGCAGAGCGGCTGCGATGCGACGCTGCGGCGTATGGCACGGCGCACGTCTCAAGCCGCGTTTCGCACGCTGGTGCGCGAGGCGCGTAGCCAGATCCCCGAGCTGGCCCTCAGCACGGATATCATTGCCGGGTTTCCAGGTGAGACGGATGCTGAGTTCGAGACGAGCCTAGCGTTCGTGCGCGAGATGGAATTCATGAAGCTGCACGTGTTCCGCTATTCGCCGCGGGCCGGAACAGCGGCGGCTCGCTTCAACGACCAGGTGCCGGAAGAGGTGAAGAAAGAACGCAGCGCGCGGCTGCTGGCGCTGTCGGACGAAGGCGCCCGGCGCTTTGCCGAAGCATTCGTCGGGCGGACGCTGCCTGTGCTGTGGGAACAGGTCGCGGGCGCGACCGAGGCGGGTTTCGTCAACAGCGGTCTGACCGGCAATTACCTGCGCGTGGAGCTGATCGCGCCAGAAGCGCTTACCAACACGATCAGCTGCGCGCGGCTGGTCCAGGTCACGGATGTGGGCCTGCGCGCCGAGCACGCGCGCGAGACCGGGTGTCCGGAAGGAGCGTAGAGCATGGCCTGTATCTTCTGCCAGATTGCAGCCGGCGAGCGACGGGCGCACATCGTCTACGAGGACGATCGGGCGATCGCATTTCGCGACATCCACCCGCAAGCGCCGACGCATATCCTAATCATCCCGCGCGATCATATCGACGGTCCGGCCGAGGCCAGCGCGGACAACGAAGCGGTGATCGGGCATCTGGCAGTGGTCGCGGCGCGGGTGGCCGCCGATGAGGGGATCGCTGCCGGGGGGTACCGGCTGGTGCTCAACCAGGGGCGCAACGGCGGCCAGTCGGTGTTTCACCTGCACTTGCACCTGCTGGGCGGGCGCCGGATGGGCTGGCCGCCCGGCTAGAATGTTGGCACCAACGAGGCTGCACCGTTATAATGCCTGACGGTGGATTCCCGAGCCGCCTGGTTCGGGTATCCGGAATGGGGGAGCGCACGCAGTCAGATCGAGGGGCGACACGCCCCAGCGTTGATTCCCCCTAGAAACAACGCGAGCAGGCAAGGTTGACATGCATCCCAAAGAAGCGATTACCGGTGATCTCAAAACTGCCATGAAGGCGGGCGATACACAACGCCGCGAGGTGTTGCGCCTGCTGCTGGCCGCGTTCAAACAGGTCGAAGTCGACCGGCGGATGGAGCTGTCCGAGAGCGACGCCATCGACATCCTGATGAGCGAGGCGAAGAAACGGCGTGAGGCCATCGAGGAAATGGATCGCGCCGGGCGAACCGACCTGGCCGACAAGGAACGGTATGAGCTGGGGGTCATCGAGACGTATTTGCCGCAGCAGCTCAGCCGCGAGGAGATCGAGGCGTTGGCGCGCGAGGTCATCCGGCAGGTCGGGGCGACGTCGCTCAAAGACACCGGCCAGGTGATGAAAGCGCTTATGCCGCAGGTAAAAGGTCAGGCCGACGGAAAGCTAGTGAGCGCGGTCGTGCAGGATCTGCTCAGGTAGTAGGCTGGCCTGGCGGACTCGCCCGCACCTGCCGCGCAGCATCATGCGGCGAGAGGGCGAAGGCGCTGCTGCCCGCTCTGGTTGGTTGAGGAACTCATGAATTCCACGGAAACGGTGGTCGATACCCGGCAAGAACGGGCGCAGCGCTGGCTGCACACCGCCGTTTATGCCGTGCTGTTGGGCGCGTTTGTGATCGGCGGGGCGTCGATCATCGCTTATGACGTCCTGATACCATCCAACGCGCGAGTGGCGTTAGAAGAAGGAGACGTCGCGTCTCAGGACATCCTGGCGCCGCGCAGCCTCCAGTATGCCAGTGATATCCTTACCGAGGCCAAGCGCGATGCCGAAGTGGCCGCGGTTCGCCCCGTGTACGATCCGCCCGATCCCGGCGTGGAAGCGCAGCAATCGCAGATAGCGCGGCAGGTGCTGGATTACATCGAGAACGTCCGGTACGACGCCTTTGCGACGGTTGGGCAAAAACGGGACGATATCCAGGCCATTACCGAGCTGAGCCTCGACGAGTCCGTGATCACAGCGCTATTGAGCATTGACGACGACACCACGTGGCGCGCCATAGACGCGCAGGTGATGCGGCTGCTCGAGCGCGTGATGAGCGGCGAAGTGCGCGAGGACACGATTCAGGCCAAGCGCGACAACCTGCCCAATCTGATCAGCGCGAGCTACAGCGAGTCCGAGGTGAATGTCATCACCGGGATCGTTGGCAATCTGATCCGCGTCAATACGTATTACAACGAGGAATTGACGCGCCAGGCTCAGGACGAAGCCCGCCGGGGTGTGCCCGAGGAAGTGCGTACCTTCGCGCGCGGCCAGATGATCATTCGCGCCGGGGAAATCGCCACCCCGGCCCATATCGAGGCCCTGGACCGCTTCGGATTGTTGAAGGTCTCCCGGCGGCAGATCGAGCGGTTCGTGGCGGGTCTGCTGGCGATGACGCTGGTTACCCTTCTGGTAGGCGCCTACACCTGGCGGTTCTACCCCAGGGTGCTAGCCGATCCTCAGTTCATGACCCTGTTGGGGCTGTTGTTCCTGCTGTTTCTAGCCGGAGCCCAGTTCATCGATGCCGATAGGCGGGTGCAACCGTACTATTTTCCGGGCGCAGCGCTGGCCCTGCTCGTGACGACGCTGGTAGGCGCGCCGCTCGCCATGGTCATGACGATGGCGCTGGCGGCTCTAGCCGGTTTCATGGGAGGCAACTCGCTCGAGTTTACGATGCTGCTCGGGCTCGCCGGGACGCTGGGGGTGATGAGCCTGGGGCGCACCGAACGTCTCAATGCCTATTTCATGGCCGGCGGAGTCGTCGCCATGGCGGCCATCGGCAATGCGCTGTTATTTTCCCTGGGGCTGGACGGTCCGGTCGATGCCTTCACGCTCCTGTCGCAGATCGTCGGATCGCTGACGAACGGCGTGCTGTCGGCGGCGCTGGCGTTGGTGGGGCTGTACGTGATCGGCAACGTGCTGAACATTCCAACCAGTCTCAAGCTCGTCGAGCTGATGCAGCCCAACCATCCGCTCTTGCAGCGCCTGCTGCGCGAGGCGCCTGGCACCTACCAGCACAGCCTTCAGGTGGCGAACCTGGCGGAATTGGGCGCGCAGCAGATCAATGCGAATGCGGCGCTGGTGCGCGTGGCAGCCATGTACCACGATGCCGGCAAGATCCTGAACCCCCATTTCTTTGTAGAGAACCAGGCGGACGGGGTGAATCCGCATGACGGTCTCGACGATCCGTGGAAGAGCGTCCGGATTATCCTGGGGCATGTGGCCGAGGGTGACCGTCTCGCGCGGCGCTACCGCTTGCCCAACCGGATCCGTGACTTCATCATGGAGCATCACGGCACCACGCAGGTGGCGTATTTTTACCAGAAGGCGCTGCAGCGCGCCCAGGAGTCCGGGATGGAAGTCGATCCGGCAGATTTCTCGTATCCCGGCCCGAGGCCGCAGTCGCGCGAGACGGCGATCCTGATGTTGGCGGATGGCTGCGAGAGCAGTGTCCGGTCGCGTCGGCCACAGAGCAAGCAGGACATTCAGGAGACGGTCGACTACATCTTCGACACCCGCCTGCAAAGCCACGAGCTGGATGATAGCGGCCTGACGCTGAGCGACTTGCGCCTGCTGCGGGATGCCTTCCTCACGGCGTTGCAGGGCGTGTTTCACCCGAGGATCGCCTATCCAGGGACGCCGGGCGAGGCCGCCGAGGCGCTGGCAGCGGGTGAGGTGGCGTCACTGCCGCCCGGTGCCGAGATCCACCCGCCCGAAGCAGGGCGCAGCCGGTCCGGGCGAAAGGCGAAATCGCGCGATGGTACGGGCCGGCCCTCCAAGGGACAGGCGGTGCCACAGCCGTCGGAGACGGCACGCAAGAGTTGACTGGGAACCTTCTTTCAGACATAGGACGTTCCACCCATGCCCAGGCAGGCTGAGTACGAGCTTTACACGCAGATTCAAATCGAGACCGACTACGAGCTTCCGGAGCGCCGCATTCAGGAGGCTGTCGAGTGGGTGTTGCGCCGCCACGATGTAGTGACCGGTACCGGGATGAGCATCGTCACCGTGACGGATGAGGAAATGCGCCGGTTGAATCGGCAGTATCGCGCAGTTGATGCGCCGACCGATGTGCTGTCTTTTCGCGCCGATAGCGACGCGCTCCCCGATGGAGAGGCGCCCTATTTGGGTGATCTGGTGCTGGCGCTGCCGTATATCCAGCGGCAGGCGGTGGCAGAAGACCACGACGTGGATGACGAGTTGATCCTGGCGGTGGTGCACGGCACGCTGCACCTGCTTGGCTACGATCATGATACATCTGAGAGCCAGGCTGCCATGTGGGCCGTGCAGGCCGAGGCTTTGGAAGCGCTGGCGATTGACATCGCCGTTCCTCTATTCGAGTTTGGAGATGATGAGCACGATTCTGAGCCGGAGTGAGGTGGGGCACGCTGTGGGGAAGGGAGATGAGCGTCGATGACGCGCCGCTCTCATGTGAAATCCAGCCGGGGACACGTTCGGGTTGGGGAAGGACCCGCGTGGCTCCGTTGGGCCATTGTGGCCGTATCCGCCCTGCTGATAGCGGTCGTGCTGGTCGCCCTGATCACGCAGTTTGTGCTGCCCGCCTTCGAAGACGATGCACCGACCGGCGACAATCGCACCTGGCTGGAATTTGCCTGGACGTCGGTGCCGGTTAATGATGATGCCGTCGAACAGCTTGGCGAGCGCCTGAAATCGCACGCGATCCGCGGCGTTTACCTGGAGTGCGCCGCCTGGCGGGCGGATGGCACGCTGCTGGAAGGGGAGCACGTCGCCGAGTTCGCCAGTAAACTGCGCGCTGCCTATCCAGACGTCACCATCCTGGCGTGGCTGCGCATGTCGGGCGACGAGATCGCCGATGAAGACCGGCGCGCCGCGGCGATAGGCCTGGCAGAGAAAGCGGTTCGCGAGTGGAAGCTCGACGGCGTGCAGCTCAACGGGCGGGCGGTGCGCAACAACAGCGAGACGTTCATCCAGATGGTGCGCGCGCTGCGGACAGCTATCGGGCCAGACGCGCTGCTTTCGGTCACGGCGCCGGCAGATCGAATCCCCACTGACCCCGATGTGCCAATTGGCTCGACCGCCGAGCCGGATCTCACGTGGGATATGAACTTCAAGCAGCGCGTGGCGCTCCTACGCGTCAACGAGATCGTGGTGATGCCGCACGCCAGCGGCCTGGAGGATGCGGCGCAGTACACCGTGTGGGTAGCCTATCAGGTGGAGAGCTATGCCACGGCGATCAACCAGCTGGACCGCCCGGCCGACATCATTGTCGCGCTGCCAACCTATGACGCCGCCCCCGATCGCGATCCCGAGATCGAGAATGTGCGGGCCGCGATCAAGGGCGTGAAAGAGGGCGTCAAACGCGCGGAGGCGTCGGGCGAGCTGGTCAAAGGGGTGGGGTTGTACGAGTACAAATCCACCGATTCGCTCGAATGGACTTATTTCCGGACGGACTGGCTCGGCAAAGAATAAAACTGGCCAGCAAACCTGGTGAACATGATGACGCGCTCCGATCAGGGGCGCGTTTTTTGTTGTAGTACATTATGCTCGAGATTGCGTGGGCTCGAAAGAACGTAATCCCGATGTACTATTTGTGTAGAAATTCACAAACTTGAGTTTGAGATACGAACTGATGTAGTATGGTGACAGATAGCCAACTTAATCTCAATATGTCCATGAATTGTATCAGTATATGTCTTATATGATAAAAATATCATCAAATTAAGACAAATAGGCGGCACGGTGATGGCCGAGTTATCCGATGTCATCCGAATTATGCTGGCGGACCCGAATGTTCTGTTCCGGAGCGGCATCGCACGTCTTCTGGAAGCCCAGGCGGGGATCGAGGTTGTTGGCGAGGCGGGCGACTACCTGGAAGCGATCGAGCTGCTCAAACACGTGCGACCGGACATCGTGCTGCTGGACAATGAGCTCACCGGCTGCGAAATCCCCACTCTGACCAAACTGATCAAACGGCAATACCCTGGCACGCAGGTGGTATTGATGGCGACCCACATTGATCCGGACGATGTGTTGAGCTGCGTGTTGTCGGGCGCGGACGGTTATCTCCAGAAAAACATCACGCCGGACCAGTTGTTCGGCCGGCTCCGCGGCCTCATCAACGGCGAGGCCGCCATGTCGCTGACCACTGTCGCCGCGCTGATCCAGCGCCTCAGCCACAGCCGGTGCACGCTCTGCCTGCGCGCCGAGTCGCATCCGAGCCTGACGCCGCGCGAGTCCGAAGTGCTGGTGCTGGTGGCGCGCGGAATGACCAACAAGCGCATTGGGAGCCTCCTGGACATATCGGAACACACTGTCCGCAACCACCTGTGCAACATCTACCAGAAATTGAATCTCGAGAATCGTCTGCAGGTGGCGGTGTACAGCGTGATGCATGGCCTTATCGACATCCAGAATGTGCCTTGAGCGCGCCACCGAGGCACGCATCCGGCTGGAGCAGGCGAGACGAGAGATAGTGCGTTTGAGCTAGTTTGCGAGGAATCTGGTTCAAGTGGCGCATAGCGGCGCGAGTTCCGCCGTGGATATAATGCGACTAATATCCGATTTGTTTGAGTGCGGCGTCTGTGAATGGGTTCACAAAACGACACTGCGCTAAAATTCACAAAGTGCGATGATCGACGCTCTTGGTAGGCTCTACTCTACTAAACATGGTTCAAATGAACCAGAAAGGGATGTTCCGGCTTCTTCTTCGTTTTTGCGCGCATACTTTATTGGACTAAGGAGGTAGGCCTCCCTTGAAAGCAGCAGGAAATTCCACCTTGTTTCAGCGGGTTGTGGAGGCAACACCGGGCGGCGAGCTGCTTGAGCAGTGTCTTCAGTGTGGTTCGTGCGGCGGCTCGTGTCCGTCTGGGGCCGATATGGACCACACGCCGCGCGCGTTGTTCGCGCTGATCAACGCCGGGATGGAAGACGAAGTCCTGAGCAGCAATACGCCCTGGTTTTGTGTCTCGTGCTACGCCTGTACCACGCGATGCCCACAACAAATCCCCATTACTGACATCATGTATACGCTGAAAGAAATGGCCATCCAAACGGGACGCTACGAACACCCGGGGGCCGCCAAGTTTTCTGAAACCTTTATCGGGTTTGTCGAACAGCGCGGGCGGAGTTTCGAGGCCGGGCTGGCGACGCGGTATCACCTGTTCCACCATCCCCAGCAGATGGTGAAGCTGGGCCTGATGGGCATGAACATGCTCCGGCGCAACCGTCTGGCGCTGCGCCCCAAGTCCATCCGTGAGATCGGCCAGCTGCAGTCGATCCTGACTGAGGCCAAGACCATCGCGGCAAAGGAGAGAAGGGTATGAGCAACCGAAGCTATCCATATTACCCAGGCTGTTCTCTCCAGCATCACAGCCACGCATACGCGGCATCGACACAGGCAATTGCCAACGCGTTGGGCTTCGAGCTGGTCGAGATGGACGACTGGAACTGCTGCGGCGCGACCGAGTACTTCTCGGTGAATCGCCTTCCGGCGTATTCGCTGGTGGCGCGCAACCTCGCGCGGGCAGCCGATGCCGGCGCAGACCAGTTGGTAGTGCCGTGCAGCGCGTGCTTTCTGAACCTGCACAAGACCGATAAGAATATGGGACGCTACCCGGCGCTGGGCGCGAAGGTGAACAAGGCGCTTGCTGCGGGAAATCTGCACTACGAGCCGGGAACCGTCCACGTGCGGCACTTGCTGGAGGCGGTGCTGACCGACATTGGCCTGGATACGCTTAAAGAACGAGCGCGCCGGCCCTTGTACGGGCTCAAGCTGGCCGCCTACTACGGCTGCCTGATCGCCCGGCCCGATGCCGTATTCAAAAGCACCGAACAGCCAACCGCCATGGACGATATGATCACGGCGCTCGGGGCCGAAGCGACGGATTTTCGACTGAAGACGTTCTGCTGCGGCGGGCATATGACGCAGATCAGCGAGACGACCGCGCTGGAGATGATTCACAAAATCGTCAAGAACGCGATTGAGAGCGGCGCCGATGCGCTGGTCACGATTTGCCCCATGTGCCAGCTCAACCTGGATGTCTATCAGGGCTATGCCAACCGGCTGTTCGACACCAATTACCATATGCCTGTTTTGTACTTCACTCAGGTGATCGGCCTGGCGCTTGGGCTTGGCCCCAAGGAACTGGGCTTCGGCCAGGAGTTCGTCGATGCGTCAGGAATAGCGGCGAAGATTCAGGACGTGCCGCCAGCCAGAGCCAAGCCTGAGCGGCGTTCCAAACAAGCGCTGCCGATGCCGGCCATGCCGGAATAGGAGGTCCACATGAGCGAACAGGAGAAACGAGTAGGCGTATACGTTTGCCACTGTGGGCACAACATCGCCGGCACGGTGGACGTTGAGCACGTCGCCGAATGGTCTCAGCATTTGCCCAACGTGGTGGTCTCGCGTGACAACAAGTTCATGTGTGCCAGCACCGGGCAGGAGCAGATCGAAGAAGACATCAAGGAATTCGGCCTGACGCATGTGGTGGTCGCGTCGTGCTCGCCGCACATGCACGAGAAGACATTCCGCAACGCGTGCGCCCGGGCGGGGATGAACCCGTATCTGTTCGAAATGGCGAACATCCGCGAGCACGCGTCCTGGGTGCACACCCACGATCGCGATGGCGCGACGAACAAAGCGAAAGCGTTGGTCAGCGCGGCTGTCAGCCGAGTCATCCACCACGAGCCCCTCGAGCCGATGCAGGTCAAGATCCGGCCCGAGACTCTGGTCGTGGGCGGCGGAATCGCCGGGATTCAAGCTGCGCTCGAGATCGCCGATGCCGGTTATCACGTCTATCTGGTCGAGCGCGAGCCGAGCATTGGCGGCCACATGGCGATGTTCGACAAGACGTTCCCCACGCTGGACTGCTCGGCGTGCATCCTGACGCCGAAGATGTTCGACGCGGGGGCGCATCCGAACATCACCTTGCTGTCTTACAGCGAAGTCGAGAAGGTCGACGGGTACGTAGGCAACTTCACAGTACGGGTTCGCAGACGGGCGCGGATGGTCGATGAAGACCTGTGCACTGGCTGTGGCTCGTGCTGGGAAAAATGCCCGATCAAGGTCATCGATCCGGTGTTCGAAGCGGGCCTGGGCTACCGCAAGGCAATCTACCGGCCCTTCCCGCAGGCTGTGCCCAAATATCCGGTGATCGACGTCGAGAATTGCACCTACTTCAAGTCCGGCAAGTGCCGGATGTGCGAGAAGGTCTGCCCCACTGAAGCCATTCGCTTCGATATGCAGGATCAGTATGTCGATCTCGAAGTGGGGAATGTCATCTTGGCGACTGGCTTCAAGTTGTTCGACTGCCGCCGGGTTCCGAATTACGGTTATGGGCGGTTGGAGAACGTCTTCTCAAGCCTGGAATTCGAACGGCTGACCAATGCGGCCGGTCCCACGGAAGGCAAGATTGTCTTGCGCGACGGCGAAACCGTGCCTGAGACGGTGGCGATCATCCACTGTGTGGGCAGCCGTGACAAGAACTACAACGAACACTGCTCGGCGATCTGCTGTATGGCGTCGCTGAAATTCGCCCACCTGATCATGGAAAAGACGGGGGCGAAGGTCTACAACTTCTACATCGACATGCGGCCTATCGCCAAAGGGTACGAGGAGTTCTATCATCGCCTCCTGGATGAGGGCACCACGTT
Source organism: Aggregatilineaceae bacterium (assembly GCA_040767355.1). GTDB lineage: Bacteria > Chloroflexota > Anaerolineae > Aggregatilineales > Aggregatilineaceae > LM3-B42. The sequence goes on from JAXGOS010000010.1 coordinate 88,851, forward strand.
CATCCGCGGTAAAGTGTCCGAGGTCACGGACGCGGCGCATGCGCCTGATGAAGAGGGTAAGCTCATCGTGATTGCTGAGGATACCCTCATCGGACAGCAACGCCGCGTGCCAGTGGACATGGTGATCCTGGCCGCCGGGCTGGAACCGCGCGCCGATGCTCAAGCAGTGGGTTACATGTTCGGCGTCGGCTGCGGCGATACCGGCTTCTTCACCGAGCGCCATCCCAAGCTCGATCCGGTGGCGACGATGACGGAAGGCATCTTCATCGCCGGAGCCTGCCAGGGTGCGAAGGACATCCCGGATTCGGTGGCGCAGGGCGCGGCGGCTGCGGCCCGCGTGCTGGGGACGATTTCACGGCGCGAAGTATCGCTCGAACCGGTGCGAGCCAGCATCGACGAGAGCCGCTGCTCTGGCTGCCGGATCTGCAACAACATGTGCCCGTACAACGCGATCGACTTCATCGAAGCGGACGGTGTATCCCGCGTGAACCCGGCGCTGTGCAAGGGCTGCGGCACGTGTGTGGCGGCCTGTCCAAGTCAGGTCATCACGGGCGCGCACTTCACGTTTGACCAGCTCATGGCTGAGATCGACGGAATCCTGGTCGATGTGACAGCCGAGGCGCCCCTGGTCACGGAACTGGTATAGGCGAGGTCAGGAGACATGCGATGAGCGATAATGGAACGTTTCAGCCTGTGATTGTGGGCTTTCTGTGCAACTGGTGCTCGTATCGCGCGGCTGACCTGGCCGGCACTTCGCGGATGGGGTATCCGGCGACGCTGCGGGATATTCGCATCATGTGCACCGGGCGGCTCGACCCGACATTCGTGCTGCGCGCGCTGCAAAAGGGCGCCGACGCCGTGTTGATCATGGGCTGCCATCCGGGCCAATGCCACTACCAGGAGGGCAATTACAAAGCCATCCGGCGGTTTGCCCTGCTGCGGCGGACGCTGCGCCAGATGGGCATTGAAGATGCCCGCGTCCAGCTTCACTGGGCGTCGGCGGCCGAAGGCGTGCGCTTTGCGCAGACCGTCGCGCGCGTGACCGAGGAAATCAGAGCGCTGGGCCCACTCGATTGGCCTCACAACTGGCCGAATGAAGACCCCTATGCTTTGCAGGAGGCCGATTCATGAGTGCGAAACCAAAGTTAGCGATGTATTGGGCCTCGTCGTGCGGCGGGTGCGAGATCGCCGTGCTGGGCTTGCATGAAAAGATCTTGAATGTCGCGGAAGCGTTCGACATCGTGTTTTGGCCGTGCGTCATGGACTTCAAGTATGCTGATGTCGAGGCGATGGACGACGGCTCGATCGACGTCTGCCTGTTCAATGGCGCGATCCGCAACGACGAGAACGCCCGGCTGGCACACCTGCTGCGTCGCAAATCGAAGGTAATGGTTGCGTTTGGAGCGTGCGCGTTCGGCGGATCGATGCCGGGGTTGGCGAACTTCTTCGACCGCGACGACATGTTCAACTGGATCTACCGGGATTCGCCGACGACCGACAACCCGGACGGCATTGTGCCCGTGAAGCATACCGACATGCCGGAGGGAACGCTGGAACTGCCCGGCTTCTGGAATACGGTGAAGACACTGGCGCAGGTCGTCCCGGTGGAGTACTTCCTGCCTGGATGCCCCCCGGAGGCGTCTACGATCGAGATGGCGATCAACGCCATCCTGACGGGCCAGCTTCCACCGCCCGGCTCGGTGATCGGGCCGGATGTCACGGTGTGTGACGAGTGCCCGCGGGAGAAGAATGAGAAGAAGATCACACGCTTCTACCGCCCCCAGGAGATCATCCCTGATCCGAACCTATGCCTGCTGGAACAGGGGCTGTTCTGCGCGGGGATCGCGACGCGGTCGGGTTGTGGGGCGCGCTGTCCGCAGGTTGGCATGGGCTGCCGCGGGTGTTACGGGCCTAACGAGGGCGTGGTCGATCATGGCGCCAAGATCTTGACCGGGATCGCGTCTGTGCTCGATGCCAAAACGCCAGAGGAAGTCGACGCCATCCTGGATACGCTGCCTGATCCAGCAGGGTACTTCTATCGCTTCCATCTGCCGGGATCGCTGTTGCGCCGTCGCGCCCGGTCCAACGGTGAGAAGATCGCCGCGCCTGCCGTCAGCGAAGTCGCTGGCGAGCGGGTATAGCCAGGGAGGAACCGATGACACGCATTTCCATCGATCCAATCACGCGACTTGAGGGACATGGAAAGATCGAAATCTTCCTGGACCAGCAAGGCAACGTCGAAAACTGCTACTTTCAAGTGCCCGAGCTGCGCGGGTTCGAGGTCTTCTGCCTGGGGCGGCCCGCCGAAGAGATGCCGCGCCTGACCAGCCGGATCTGCGGCGTGTGTCCGGAAGCGCACCATATGGCCGCGGCCAAGGCGCTCGATGCGTTGTACAAGGTCGAGCCGCCGCTGGCCGGTAAGAAGCTGCGCGAGCTGTTCTATATGGCGTTCTTCACGACCGATCACACCACGCACTTCTACGCGCTGGGTGGCCCGGATTTCGTCGTCGGGCCAGGCGCGCCGCCGGCGGAACGGAACATCCTGGGCGTGATCGCCAAGGTGGGGCTTGAAATCGGCGGGCAGGTGATCGCCACGCGCAAGCGCAACCACGAAGTGATCGAGATGATCGGCGGGCGTACCATTCACCCGGTGTCGGCTCTGCCGGGCGGCATGAGCCAGGCGATCACTGAGGAGCAGCGCCAGCGGATCATTGAGATCGCGCGCCAGAACGTCGAGTTCGGCCAGTTCACGATCCAGTTGTTCCACGATGTGGTGCTGGCGAACACTGATTACGTGAACCTGATCACCAGCCCTGGCTACACCCAGAGAACGTACTACATGGGCCTGGTCGACGACAACAATCACGTCAACTTCTATGACGGCAAGGTCCGCGTGGTCGATCCAGAAGGGCGAGAATTCTGCAAATATGCGCCCGACGAGTATATGCAGCACATCGCCGAGCATGTCGAGCCGTGGAGTTATCTCAAGTTCCCGTATCTGAAGAACGTGGGATGGAAGGGCTTTGTCGACGGCAAAGACAGCGGAGTCTACTGCGCAACGCCGCTGTCGCGGCTGAACGCGGCGGACGGCATGGCGACTCCGTTGGCTCAGGCAGAATACGAGCGGATGTACCAGACTCTCGGCGGAAAGCCCGTGCACCATACGCTGGCAACCCATTGGGCGCGCGTGATCGAGCTGCAGTACGCGGCGGAACGTATGCTGCAGTTGGCCGAAGATCCGGACGTGGCCAACCCGGTGGTGCGCACGATCCCAACCGCCACGCCGACCGAGGGAATCGGTATCGTGGAGGCGCCACGCGGCACGCTGACGCATCACTACAAGACCGATCCCAATGGCGTGCTGACAGAGGTCAATATGATCGTGGGCACGACGAACAACAACGCCCCGATCTATATCAGCATCCGCAAGGCAGCCGAAGCACTGATCCAGAATGGCAATGTCAACGATGGGATCTTGAACATGATTGAAATGGCGTTCCGGTCATACGATCCCTGCCTGTCGTGCGCCACGCATTCGCTGCCGGGACAGATGCCGCTGGAGCTGGTCGTGCGCGACAGCCGCGGCGAGGTGACGCACCACGCCAGCCAGTACGTGCCATCCGAACTGCTCGAGCAGTTCGATCGCTGAGGAAGGTCAACTATATGGACGACGCGCTGTATCCCGCGATCATTATCGGATTGGGAAACCCTATCCTGTCTGATGATGGCGCCGGGTGGCGCGTCGTCCAGCTTGTTCGGGAGGCATTGAACGGGGCGGGGGAAGAACGCCGGGTCGTCGTGCGCGAAGCGTGCGTGGGTGGTTTATCGCTCGCAGAAATGTTGGTGGGCTTTCGCCGCGCGATCGTGATAGACGCGATCATGACCGGCAACGACCCGCCCGGGACCATCTCCCTGCTGGCGCTGGCCGATCTCCCCGGTACGCTCAATATGGCATCTGCCCATGACACGAACATGGTGACGGCGTTGCGCGCTCTGCGCCGCTTTGGCGCGGAACTGCCCTCCGAGGACGCAATCGCGATTGTCGCCATCGAAGCACAGGATGTGTGGACGTTCGCTGAGCAGTGTACTCCCGCCGTCGAAGAGAGCCTGCCGGAGGCGGCATCCTTGACGCTGCGTGTGCTCTACGGCGAATGAGTGTGAATGTTTTCCCAAGATGGGTCTTGACAGATCTTTTTTCTCCTATATAATGCTTCCCTGCCTCGCCGAAGGTGGCGAGGCGCAACTTGAAAGTCTAACCAAGTCCTCTTGTCAGCTTAATCATTGTATGTTACGATGAGGTTACAAGAGGCAAGTGACTGAGCTACAATAAGTAGACTCATATTTCCTCCTGTGGTGAGGGGAGAGCCGGCGAGGGTCGGTTTTTCGTCACTAAGGGGGAGGCACCTTAACAACAGCAGAGTGACAGAAAGCACAGCGACGTGCGAGCTAGAGGAAATGGCATCGCTCTGAGGGGCGATGTTAAGAAGAACCGTGGTAGAGACGGAGAGTTTGATCCTGGCTCAGGATGAACGCTGGCGGCGTGCCTAATACATGCAAGTCGAACGCGAAGCCTGGTTTCGACTGGGTGGAGAGTGGCGGACGGGTGAGTAACACATGGCTGACCTGCCCTTCAGAGGGGGACAACTGCTGGAAACGGCAGCTAATACCCCATACGCTCGTGGTGGTTAGGGGACCACGAGGAAAGGCTGAGGTGCTGAGGGAGGGGGCTGTGGCCCATCAGCTAGTTGGTAGGGTAATGGCCTACCAAGGCGAGGACGGGTAGGGGGCCTGAGAGGGTGACCCCCCACACTGGAACTGAGAGACGGTCCAGACTCCTACGGGAGGCAGCAGTAAGGGATATTGCGACAATGGGCGAGAGCCTGACGCAGCAACGCCGCGTGCGGGAGGAAGGCCTTCGGGTTGTAAACCGCTTTTGAGGGGGAAGAGGAAGGACGGTACCCTTCGAATAAGTCTCGGCTAACTACGTGCCAGCAGCCGCGGTAAAACGTAGGAGGCGAGCGTTATCCGGATTTACTGGGTGTAAAGCGCGTGCAGGCGGTGGGACAAGTTAACTGTGAAAGCGCCCGGCTCAACCGGGCGAGGACAGTTAAGACTGTTTTGCTGGAGGCAGGTAGAGGTGTGTGGAATTCCGGGTGTAGTGGTGAAATGCGTAGAGATCCGGAGGAACACCAGTGGCGAAGGCGACACACTGGGCCTGGCCTGACGCTCAGACGCGAAAGCATGGGGAGCGAACGGGATTAGAAACCCCGGTAGTCCATGCTGTAAACGATGCGGACTAGGTGTTGCGGGTTGAATCCCCTGCAGTGCCGCAGCCAACGTGATAAGTCCGCCACCTGGGGACTACGGCCGCAAGGTTAAAACTCAAAGGAATTGACGGGGGCCCGCACAAGCAGCGGAGCGTGTGGTTTAATTCGAGGCTACACGAAGAACCTTACCTGGGCTTGACATGGTGGTGGTAGGGAAGCGAAAGCGGACCGACCTTCGGGAGCCATCACAGGTGCTGCATGGCTGTCGTCAGCTCGTGTCGTGAGATGTTCGGTTAAGTCCGGTAACGAGCGCAACCCTTGCCGTTAGTTACAAGTGTCTAGCGGGACTGCCCGTAGAAAGCGGGAGGAAGGTGGGGATGACGTCAAGTCAGCATGGCCTTAATGTCCAGGGCTACACACACGCTACAATGGCCGGTCCAATGGGTCGCCAACCCGCGAGGGGGAGCCAATCCAGGAAAGCCGGTCGTAGTTCGGATTGCAGGCTGCAACCCGCCTGCATGAAGTCGGAGTTGCTAGTAAACGCCGGTCAGCCATACGGCGTTGAATACGTTCCCGGGCCTTGTACACACCGCCCGTCACGTCATGGGAGCTGGTCACGCCTGAAGTCGGTGGGCTAACCGCAAGGGGGCAGCCGCCTAGGGCAGGGCTGGTGACTGGGACGAAGTCGTAACAAGGTAGCTGTACCGGAAGGTGCGGCTGGATCACCTCCTTTCTAAGGGAAAGGGGAGGCGCGAGCCTCTTCGAGCCTGAGAAGAGAAGCATGTTGCGGGTGTTTTCTGTCACTGAGCTGGGGTTAAGGGGCGAGGGGTCTGTAGCTCAGCTGGTTAGAGCACTCGCCTGATAAGCGAGAGGTCACCTGTTCGAGTCGGGTCAGACCCACAGGCGTGGGGGACGTAGCTCAGATGGGAGAGCGGTGCCTTTGCAAGGCATAGGTCAGGGGTTCGAGTCCCCTCGTCTCCATGGGGTGGTGGTCGGCGAGTGAACGCAAGGGGACTTGCGGGCAGTGGCCGGGCAGCAGCCTGGGGCAACTTAACAAGTGCATAGGCAGTAACGCGAGAACATCAATTTCTCCGCATCACAAGTGGATAAGCTACTAAGAGCACACGGTGGATGCCTTGGCGCCAAACGCCGATGAAGGACGCGGTACACTGCGAGAAGCTCCGGTAAGGGGTGTGCACCCGTAGAGCCGGAGATGTCCGAATGGGGAAACCCGCGTGGGGGCATGCCCACGCATCGCCAGGTGAACACATAGTCTGGCGAGGGGAACCCGGGGAACTGAAACATCTCAGTACCCGGAGGAAAAGAGAGGATTTCCCGAGTAGTGGCGAGCGAAAGGGAAGGAGCCCAAACCTGCTGGCAAGCCAGTGGGGGTTGGAGGGCAAGACGGAAGGGACGGAAGGGAAGTCGAACGGTTCTGGAAAGGCCGGCCAGAGACGGTGAGAGCCCGGTAGACGCAAGCGGAGGTCCTGGTTTTGACCCTGAGTACCACGGGGCACGCTAATCCTGTGGGAAGCTGGGGCGACCACGCTCCAAGGCTAAATACGTCTGGTGACCGATAGCGGACAAGTACCGTGAGGGAAAGGTGAAAAGAACCCCGGTGAGGGGAGTGAAAGAGAATCTGAAACCGTATGCCTACAAGCAGTCAGAGGCCCGTGAGGGCTGATGGCGTGCCTCTTGGAGAATGAGCCAGCGAGTTAATCTCTGTGGCGAGGTTAAGGGAGAGACACCCGGAGCCGAAGCGAAAGCGAGTCTGAAGAGGGCGAGGAGTCGCAGGGATTAGACACGAAACCAGGTGAGCTACCCATGGCCAGGCTGAAGCGACGCTAACCCGTCGTGGAGGGCCGAACCTTTCAACGTTGCAAAGTTGAGGGATGAGCTGTGGGTAGGGGTGATATGCCAAACGAACCTGGAGATAGCTTGTTCTCCCCGAAATAGCTTTAGGGCTAGCGTTGCGTGGACTGTGCGGGAGGTAAAGCACTGGATGGGCTAGGGGCCGCAAGGTTACCAAACCCAACCAAACTCAGAATGCCCGTACTGGAGCGCGGCAGTCGGACTACGGGAGATGAGTTTCGTCGTCGAGAGGGAAACAGCCCAGACCCACAGCTAAGGTCCTCAAATGCAGGCTCAGTGGCAAACGAGGTGGGAGTGTACAGACAGCCAGGAGGTTGGCTTAGAAGCAGCCACCCTTTAAAGAGTGCGTAATAGCTCACTGGTCAAACGCTCCTGCGCGGATAATGTAACGGGGCTTAAGCCTGCTACCGAAGCTTGGGACGGCGCGTTGAGCGTCGTGGTAGGGGAGCGTTCTGGGAGCGAGGAAGCACGTCTGGTGAGGGCGTGTGGAGCGGCCAGAAGTGAGAATGCTGGCATGAGTAGCGAGAAACATGTGAGAACCATGTTCGCCGAAAGTCCAAGGTTTCCGACGGAAGGTCAGTCCGCGTCGGGTTAGTCGGGCCTTAGCCGAGGCCGGAAGGCGTAGGTGATGGACAACCGGTTAATATTCCGGTACCAGCTGGTGGGAGCGAAGGAGGGACGCAGGGGGGAGAGCCAGCCTCTGAGTGGATTGAGGTGCCAAGCGCGATAGTCGAGGAAGGGGTGAGGAAAGCTGCCCTGGAGACGAAAGCGTGACGGCGGGCCTCCGGGCCACAAGTGGCCAGCTCCTCCGTGCCGAGAAAAGCTTCTAAGCGACGAGCACCAGGTGCCCGTACCGCAAACCGACACAGGTAGACGGGTAGAGCATACCCAGGCGAACGGGAGAACCCTCGTTAAGGAACTAGGCAAAATGACCCCGTAACTTCGGGAGAAGGGGTGCCCCCTGGAAGGGGGGCCGCAGTGAAGTGGCTCTGCCGACTGTTTAACAAAAGCACAGGTCTCTGCGAACGCGCAAGCGGAAGTATAGGGGCTGACGCCTGCCCAGTGCCGGAAGGTTAAGGGGAGAGGTCAAGGAGAGATCCTGACGCTTTGAACCGAAGCCCCGGTGAACGGCGGCCGTAACTATAACGGTCCTAAGGTAGCGAAATTCCTTGTCGGGTAAGTTCCGACCCGCACGAATGGCGTAACGAGTGGAGCACTGTCTCAACGAGGGACCCGGCGAAATTGAAATACGTGTAAAGATGCGCGTTACCCGCAGCAGGACAAAAAGACCCCGTGGAGCTTTACTACAACTTGCTATTGCGTTAGGGCTTGGCTTGTGCAGGATAGCTGGGAGGCAGAGAAGCTGGCGCGTCAGCGTCGGTGGAGCCGCCGTTGAGATACCAGCCTGGCGAAGTCTTGGCCCTAACCGCTGGCCGTGAACCGGGAGCGGGACAGTGGCAGGTGGGTAGTTTGACTGGGGCGGTCGCCTCCCAAAGAGTAACGGAGGCGCCCCAAGGTTCCCTCAGGTTGAATGGAAACCAACCGCAGAGTGTAAAGGCAGAAGGGAGCTTGACTGCAAGGCCGACGAGCCGAGCAGAGACGAAAGTCGGGCTTAGTGATCCCACGGTACCGAGTGGAAGGGCCGTGGCTTACCGGATAAAAGCTACCCCGGGGATAACAGGCTAGTCTGGTCCAAGAGTTCACATCGACGACCAGGCTCGGCACCTCGATGTCGGCTCATCGCATCCTGGGGCTGGATCAGGTCCCAAGGGTTGGGCTGTTCGCCCATTAAAGCGGTACGTGAGCTGGGTTCAGACCGTCGTGAGACAGGTCGGTCTCTATCCGCTGTGGGCGCAAGGAGGTTGCGAGGAGCTGCCCCTAGTACGAGAGGACCGGGGTGGACGAAGCGCTGGTGTGCCGGTTGTCACGCCCGTGGCAGTGCCGGGTAGCCACCTTCGGAGCAGATAACCGCTGAAAGCATCTAAGCGGGAAGCTGGCCTCAAGATGAGCCTCCTCACTGGGTAACCAGGTAAGACCGCTCGGAGACGACGAGCTGAATAGGCCGGGGGTGTACGCCTGGCAACAGGTTGAGCCAACCGGTACTAATGGTCGAGGGCTTATCCAGGTGGTGCGGAGAAGTGGATGGTCTGGCGTGATGCCTATGCACAACAACCGCCTTGGTGAGACCTGAGGTCGCGCGAGGTGGTTGGTGACCCCAGCGGTGGGGGTACACCCGGTCCCTTCTCGAACCCGGCAGTTAAGCCCACCCGCGCCGATGGTACTGGGGGGGTAGCCCCCTGGGAGCGTAGGTCGTCGCCAACCCCTCCCGACCTCTCCTCTTTTCCCGCCATTCCTATACCCTGATTGAACAGCGCGTGTCTCCCCGATATTGACCTCACATTTGGATCAATCCCCCAAAATCCCAAATTGGGAAATCTGATAACCTGTGTTATCTTAAAGCCGTTAAATCTGATTTTTATCAAACGAAATAAGTTTGACACCTTTTTACCTTTATGATAATCTCTGGATGTTTGTTCTAATCTGAACAATTACCGCCCAACAAACTGCGTATTACGGAGATGCTTACCGTGCTGTCAGATTTCGCTCCAGTTGCGGCCCTGTTCATTCTCACTGTCGCCCTCGGTTTCCTGATCCTGTTTCTGTCGCGCATCTTTGGGCCTCACCGGCCTACGTCGCGCAAGCTGGCTCCCTACGAGAGCGGCATGCAGCCCTATGGCCAGGCTATCCGGCGAATCCCGGTGAAGTTCTACCGCGTGGCCGTGTTGTTCATTCTGTTCGATATTGAGGTCATCTTCTTCTTGCCCTGGGCCGTCATTTTCCGCGATCTTCGTGTGTATGGGTTGGTAGTGATGGGCGTATTCTTCTTCGTGTTGACGATAGGATTTGTGTACGAGTGGAAAGTGGGAGGCCTGGAATGGGAGTAACGCAGAAACTCGGCGAACTCGGAGTTGTAACGACGCGCCTGGAAGATGCTGTGAACTGGGCGCGCACTCGCGCTATGTGGCCTATGTTGTTCGGCCTGGCGTGCTGTGCGATCGAGATGATGAGCACGCAGGCATCGAACTATGACGTGTCCCGTTTTGGCATGGAACTGATGCGGCCCAGCCCTCGCCAGAGCGATCTGATGATCGTTGCGGGCCGCGTGACGCGCAAGATGGCGCCTGTGCTGCGGCAGTTGTACGACCAGATGCCGGAGCCCAAATGGGTGCTCAGCATGGGCGATTGTGCGTCCTGCGGCGGCGTGTTCAATAACTACGCAATCGTCCAGGGAGTAGACGAAATCGTGCCGGTGGATGTCTACGTAGCGGGCTGCCCGCCGCGTCCGGAACAACTGATTCACGGCATTCTTACCCTGCACGAGCGCATCAAGCAGGATCGAATTGTCGATTGGGCATAGGCATCAGTCGCCGTTCCGCGATGTGTTCGGTATTTGTTTGAGAGAGTGCCGCATGACGAGACTTGACCCAGTAGAAGCCCTGCAAGCCGCTTTCGGCGATGCGATTGAAGACGTTGTAACGTTCCGCGACGAGATCACGGTGGTCGTCTCCGGGGGGCAGATTGCGGACATCTGCCGCTACTGCCTGCAGACCAGGGGAATGGAGTACAACCTGCTCTCCGATGTCACCGGTATCGACTATTTTCCCCAGGAGCCCCGGTTTGCCGTCGCTTACCATCTCTATTCGCTGATCCACAACCGGTCACTGCGCCTGAAAGTCTACCTGCCAGGCGACGATCCTACCGTGCCGAGCGTGACACCGGTGTATCCCACTGCGAACTGGTTCGAGCGGGAGATTTACGATCTGCTCGGCGTGACGTTCACCGATCATCCCGATATGCGCCGGATTCTCATGCCCGAGGATTGGGACGGCCACCCGCTGCGGAAAGACTACCCGCTTGGCTACGAAACCGTGCAGTTTTCGTTCAATTTCGACGAAGTCGACCGGCACAAGCCGTACGCAAAAGAATAGCACTTCGATGACGGAAGCGAGACAACGATGAGCGTACAGGAAGAAAGCGTCTGGCAAGGTGACGTCGAAAAGCTCAAGGGGCTGGTGTCCGAACGCGCTTTAGCCGGCGAGACCATGGTCTTGAACATGGGGCCCCAGCACCCGAGCACCCATGGCGTGCTGCGCTTGCTGCTTGAGCTGGATGGCGAAGATATCATAAGCTGTGTGCCCGATATCGGGTTCCTCCATACCGGTATCGAGAAGAATATGGAAGCCAAGCGGTACGAGCAGTCCATCACGATGACGGATCGCATGGACTACCTCAACCCGATGGGCAACAACCTGGCGTACTGCCTGGCCATGGAGAAGTTGATCGACCTGGACGTGCCGCCGCGCGCGCAGGTGATCCGCGTGCTGCTGGCCGAGCTCACGCGCATCAACAGCCACCTGGTCTGGTTGGGCACGCACGCGATGGACATTGGCGCGATGAGCGTGTTCCTGTACTGCTTCCGCGAGCGCGAGATGATCCTCGACATCTTCGAGATGGTGTCCGGCCAGCGCATGATGAGCACGTACTTCCGTCCGGGCGGCTTGTGGCGGGATGTGCCCGAAGAATTCGAGCCGGCGGTGCGCGCCTTTGTTGACTATTTCCCGGCGAAAGTCGACGACTACGAAAAGCTGTTGTCGAACAACCCACTCTGGCTGGACCGCACGCAGAATATCGGCTTCATTTCGGCCCAAGATGCGATCGCGCTTGGCTGCACTGGCCCCACGCTGCGCGGCTCAGGCGTCAACTGGGATATTCGCAAGGCGCTGCCATACAGCGGTTACGAACAGTTCGATTTCGAGGTGCCGCTGGGCCAGCACGGGGACGTCTACGACCGCTATATCATCCGCGTCGAAGAGATGCGCCAGAGTCTGCGGATAGTCAAGCAGGCCATCGACAATCTGCCGGGCGGCGCTTTCCGCTCCAATAACCGCAAGTATGTGCCGCCGCCGCGCGCCGAGTTGGGGCGCAGCATGGAAGCCGTGATCCACCACTTCAAGCTGTGGACGGAGGGGTTCCGGCCGCCTAAGGGCGAGGTCTACGTGCGCGTCGAGAGCCCACGCGGAGAGCTGGGGTGTTTTCTGGCGAGCGATGGCAGCCCGAGGCCCTGGCGCGTGCATTTCCGAACGCCGAGCTTCGTGCATCTGAGCGCGCTGCCGCACATGGCCAAGGGGCATTTGATCGCCGACCTGGTGGGTATTATCGGCAGCATCGATATCGTTCTGGGCGATTGCGATCGTTAGCGCCCATCGTTTACACGAGATGGAGTATGGCTGTGCTCGCAGATAAGTATGCGGACCGGATCGAGAAAATCTTCGCCAAATACCCGGACAAGCGCTCCGGCATCATGGACCTGCTGTACCTGGCCCAGGAAGAATACGGTTGGTTGAGCGAAGATGCCCTGCGCGAAGTGGCCGCGTTGTGCGACGTGGATCCTACCCAGGCCCAGTCGATTGCCGGTTTTTATACCATGTTCTCCGAAAAACCCAAGGGCAAATACTGGCTGCAGGTCTGCACCGATTTGCCGTGCGCTCTGCGCGGCGCGGACCAGTTCTACCGCGACCTGTGCGAGTATCTGGACGTTGAGGACGGTGGGACAACCGAGGACGGACTGTTCACGGTTGAGCAGGTGATGTGCCTGGCCGCGTGCGATCGGGCGCCGATGCTGCAATGCAATTTTCACTATCACGAAAACCTGGATATGGACACCATCAAAGCGCTGATCGAACAATGGCGCGCCCAGGTCCAACACGATATCGCGGAGCCGGGCGACTGACCGGGGAGTAACAGGTGGTGTCGCAGGAGTTGGCTGTCGTCAATTTGACGGCGGATGACTACGAGGCGATCCGCGCCGTCTGGGAGGCTTCAGGTCTGCCCGTTCGGGCGGGCGGGCGAGACAGCCGCGAGCAGTTTGAACGGCAGATGGCCGGCGATCTGCAGAGGGCGATCGGGGTGAAGCAGGGCGACGAGCTGGTTGGCGTGGTGCTGACCACTCACGACGGGCGCAAAGGCTGGATCAACCGGCTGGCTGTCCGCCCTGAGTTCCGGCGGCAAGGGATCGCCCGCCGGCTGATCGCCGAGGCGGAGCAGGCGCTGCGCGCGCAGGGGATGCAGATCATCGCGGCCCTGATCGAAGATGAAAACCATGCCAGCCTGGCCCTGTTCGAGCAGGCGGGATACAGCGATTATCGCAGCCTACACTACCTGACCAAGCGTGACAGCGGTTCCGTCTAGACGGTTGCGGAGCCGGGCGGACTACATAGACAACACAGGAACGGTATTCGAAGATCATGAAACACATTCTGCTGCGCGATCTTGATATTCCTGATATCTGGCAGTTCGACACCTATATCGCCAACGGTGGCTATGAGGGCTTGAAAAAAGCCATTAAAGAGCATTCACCCAAAGAGGTGATTCAGATCGTCCTCGACTCTAACCTGCGCGGGCGGGGTGGGGCGGGCTTTCCCGCCGGGCGCAAGTGGAGCTTCATCCCGCAGGACGTCCCGGTCAAATACGTCACGGTGAACGCCGACGAGAGCGAGCCGGGCACGTTCAAAGATCGCCAACTGCTGGAGAAGAATCCGCACCAGGTTATCGAGGGCGCGATGATCGCCGCGTACGCGATCCAGGCCACGGCAGTCTATATCTACTGCCGCGGTGAGTTCTGGGATCTGGCGCACCGGCTCGAGGAACGCATCGAGGAAGCGCGCCGGGCGAACCTTGTCGGCGAGGATGTGTTGGGCTCTGGCTGGACGTGCGATATGCACGTTCACCTCGGTGCGGGAGCGTATATCTGCGGCGAAGAGAGCGCGCTGCTCAACAGCCTGCAAGGGCTGCTCGGCCAGCCTCGCGTGCGCCCGCCGTTTCCGGCCCAAGTGGGCGGCGGCCTGTACTATCACCCCACGGTGGTGAACAACGTCGAGACGCTCTCCAACGTGCCGTGGATCCTGGTGAACGGCGCCGATGCGTACAAGCAGATCGGCACGCCGCAAAGCCCCGGCCCCAAGATCTTCTGCATGAGCGGCCATGTCGCCAGGCCGGGCAACTACGAGCTGCCGCTTGGCACCACGTTTCGCGAGTTAATCTACGAACACGCGGGCGGCATCCGCGACGGCAAGGGGCTGAAGGCCATTCTGCCGTCCGGCGCGAGCGGCCCGGTGTTGGTAGCGACCGATAAAGTGCTCGATACGCCGCTGACCTATGAGGACGTGGCGGCGCTGGGCAGCACGCTCGGCTCGGCCTCGATCATCTTGCTCGACGAAGACACGGACATGGTGTGGGCCGCGGCCAAGATGACGCACTTCTTCAAACACGAGAGCTGCGGGAAGTGCACGCCGTGCCGTGAAGGGACGTACTGGCTGGACCGGATCTACGAGCGGCTGATGCGCGGCGAAGGTACCCAGCACGACCTGGACATGTTGACCGTCGTGCCGAAGCAGATGGCGCCCGTGACGCTGTGCGCATTGGGTGAGTTCGCGGCGAATCCGGTGCTCAGCACGGTGACGCAGTTCCGCGAGGAGTACGAGCGCTACATCCGGCGTGCAGAGGCAGAACATCCCGAGCTGGCGGAGACGATGCGCACGGTCACGCGAGGGACGACTGGCGAGATACCCGAAGCCGTGGCCGAAGGTGGTCTATGACCGGACCTACCACCCTTTCCGTTGAGGAGGGCGCGCGACTGCCGGCGCATCTGCGGATGCTCACGCGCGCGGTCGAAGCGTATCCCGACGCGCCGGTGAACTATCTGCTGCGCGGTGAGGAGTGGTTAGCGATCGGGTGGCTCAACGAGGCAAAAGCCGATTTCGAGGCGGCGCGCGCGTTGGCCGTGGAAGCGGTAAAAGACAGTGCCTGGGGATACGTCTTCCAGGCTTATGTTGACCGGGCTGATGCAGGGTTGCGTCAGTGCGCGAATGTTCTGGATTGATTTCACTTTCATGCCCTGATACTTGGGGAGCGCTATGGCACTCGTAACGATTACTATCGATGGTCAGGATTACCAGGTTCCCGCTGGCGCCAATCTGGTCGACACGGCCAAGATGCTCGGGACGGATATCCCGGTCTTCTGTTACCATCCCAAAATGAAGCCGGTCGGCATGTGCCGCATGTGCCTGGTGGAGCTGGGCAGCGTTTCCGTGAACCGCGAGACCGGCCAGCCAGAGCTGGACGAAAATGGCGCGCCGGTTGTGCGGTGGTTTCCCAAGCTGCAAACGGCCTGCACGCAGACCACCTATGACGGCATGGTCATCCGTACGACAACCGAGAAGGTGATTGCCGGGCGGGACGACATTCTTGAGTTCATCCTGACCAGCCATCCACTCGACTGCCCGGTGTGTGACAAGGGCGGCGAGTGCCCGTTGCAGAACCTGACCATGGCCTACGGTCCAGGGCAGTCGCGGTTCGTCTACACGGACAAGCTGAATCTCGACAAGCACATTCCGCTAGGCGAGCTGATTTACCTGGACCGCGAGCGCTGCATCCAGTGCGCGCGCTGCGTGCGCTTCTGCGATGAGTTGGTAGGCGACGACGTGCTGGCCTTTCACGAGCGCGGGCGGCGCTTGCAGATTGTCACGATCAGCGACCCGCCATTCGACACCAAGTTCAGCGGTAACACGACCGACATCTGCCCGGTGGGCGCGCTGACCACGACCGATTTCCGGTTCGGCGCGCGTCCGTGGGAGCTGGATGAAGTGCCGACCATCTGCCCGTACTGCCCGGTCGGGTGCAATCTCAGCGCCAGCACGCGGCTGGATCGCGATTTCGGCGGCAAGAAGATCATCAAGCGCATCATGCCGCGTCAGAATGAACAGGTCAATGAGATCTGGATCTGCGATAAGGGGCGGTTCGGACACCACCACAGCCGGTCGTCGGAGCGCATCCTGCACCCGATGATCCGCAAGGGCGACGAACTGGTGACGGTCGACTGGGCGACAGCCTACGCTGAGGTGGCCGCCAAGCTCAAGAAATACGGCGACGGGATCGGGTTTGTGGCGGGTCCGGCGCTGTCAAATGAAGACCTGTGGGAGCTGCGCAAGCTCACCCGCCTGGTGGGTGAAAAACGGCAGCGCGGGCTGTGGCCCGCGACCATGACCGGCATCGAGGCGATCGCGCAGGCGGGCGCAGGCGTGGGAACCCGGGTTCAGGATATCGGACCGGGCAGCGCCATCCTGGTGATTGCCTCGGATTTCGAAGAGGAGGCGCCGGTCTGGTGGCTCCAGGTGAAACAGGCTGCTGACCGCGGCGTGAAGGTCGTGGTGGCCAATGCGCGGCCCACGAAGCTTGACAGGTACGCGGCTGCGACCATCCATTATGAGTACGGCGACGCGGTTAAGGTGATGAACGAATTTGCCGCTCGCGCGCGCAGCCGAAAGACAGTCGCACGCGAGCTGGTCGAGTCGCGCGTCGACGGATATGACGCGCTGATCAAGTCGCTCAAGGGCGTGAAGGTTGCTCACCCGGACATCGCGGACCTGCTGATGGACGCCAACGACCTGCTGATCTTCGCGGGCGGTGAAGGGCTGACCCTGGCTCAGCATGGCGAGTTGATGCAGGCCGCGTCGAACCTGTTGATCATCACCGGGCACGTCGGGCGCCCGAATAACGGCCTGGTGGCCGTGTGGCCGGGGGCAAACGTGCAGGGCGCGCTGGATATGGGCTTCTCCGCCGAGACGACCCAGGCGTTGTTGGACAGCCCGCCGCCGATGTGGTTCATCGCGCAGGCCGATCCGGCGGGCGAGGATGCTCGTGCGGCGGAGGCGATCCGCCAGGCCGAGTGCGTGGTCGTGACGTCGCTGTTCATGACCGAGACAGCCCGGCAGGCCGACATCATCCTGCCAGGCCAGAGCTTTGCCGAGCGCGAGGGCACGTTCACCAACGGGATGCGCCGCGTGCAGCGGTTCTACACGGCGCAGGGACCGATGGGCGACTCGCTGCCGGATTGGACCATCTTCGCGCACATTGGCAGCCAGTTGGGCGGCGACAAGCCGCGCATCTCGGCCGGGTCTGTGATGCGCGAGATCACCGAAAAGGTGTTCCGCTACACTGAGATGGGATACACCAACTTGGCGTGGGTGGAGGATCAGTTTCCTGATGTCGGCGGCGACGACCTGTACTACGGCGGCACCGCGTACACCAACACCGGCGGGCTGGGCCTTCAGTGGAAGACCAATGCCGAGCATGGACAGCACCGGCTGACCGTGCGCCCGGTGACCGTGGAATGGTTCAAAGGGGACGGGCTGCGGCTCATCCCCGTGCAGACGCTGTACGACCGGGGGATGTGGTTCCGAGTGAGCGACGTGATGGACCAGCGCGTGCCCGCGCCGTATGCCGAGCTGAACGAGGCGGACGCTGCCGCACTGGGCATTTCCAATGGCGAGCGCATCGCCGTCATCTTCGGTGAGAACAAAGTCGAAGTGCAGGCGCGCGTGAACGGTACGGCCCCAGCAGGATATGTGCTGCTGCCCATGCGCCTGAGTGACGTTCCAACGCTCACGGCACCGGCGGTGGGCATCGTGCAAAGGATCGAGGAGTAGCCGACCTATGTTTGGACCGGGTGAATCGAGTGTCGTGGTGGAATGCACGGGAAACGGAACGTGCGTTGTCATCCACGCGATAGGTACCAGCTTGGTGCTGTTCATCATTCTGCTCACCGGCTTCGCCTACACCACACTGCTGGAGCGGCGCTTCCTGGCTTCGCTACAGGCGCGTGTCGGGCCGAACCGCGCGGGTCCGTTCGGCTTACTTCAGCCCGTCGCAGACGGCATCAAGCTGATCTTCAAAGAGGATGTGACGCCCGCCTCGGCCGACAGACTCATCTTCTGGTTGGCGCCCGTGATCAAGGTGGTACCGGCAATCCTGGTGGTGGCGGTCATTCCGCTGGGCCCCAAGGTGGCGATCCCGTGGTTCGACGGGAAATGGTACCGGTTAAGCCAGGGGCTCATCGATGTCAACGTCGGCGTGCTGTGGCTGCTGTCAATTACCAGCATTGGCATCTACGGAATCGTGCTGGCGGGGTGGTCGAGCAACAACAAATACGCGATGTTGGGCGCGCTGCGCTCGTCGGCGCAGATGATCAGTTACGAGCTGAGCATGGGCCTGACGCTGGTCGTGCCGGTGATGCTGGCTGGTTCGATGAGCGTCGCCGATATCATCAACGCGCAGAACGATCCGCCGATCCTGGGATGGTTTGTGTTCCAGAATCCGCTGGCGACGGCGATCCTGGCTGTGGCGCTGTTGGCCGAGGTGAACCGCGCCCCCTTCGACTTGCCGGAAGCCGAGCAGGAGCTTACCGCCGGCTACCACACCGAGTACAGCGGGATGAAATTCGCGCTGTTCTACATGGCCGAATACATCGGCATGGTGGCAGTCAGCATGGTCGGCGCGGCGATGTACCTCGGTGGATATCACTTCATTCTGGTGGACAAGTACCCGCTGCTGGGACCGATCGTATACGGCATCAAGGTGGTCGTCATGCTCGTGGTGATGATCTGGGTGCGCGGCACGCTGCCCCGCATTCGCTACGACCGCCTGATGTCGCTGGGATGGAAGGTCATGCTGCCGCTCGCGCTGGTTGCGGTGGTCTGGAGCTCGGTATCGGTCATCGTGGCCCAGGAGCTCGATAATCAGGGAGTTTACATCGCCCTGTCTATTGCGGCCTCGGTGTTGTTCCTCATCGGCGCTTTCATCTTTTTCGGCCGGCTCGGTCGCACACCAGATGTGGCGCTCGAGACGCCGCGCGTGCAGGTCGTGAACCTGTCCGGTGGCGGGGTGGGCAGCGCGGCGCTGCACGCTGTGGATCGCGTGGTTGGACTGCCCGGCAGTGTGACGGGGGCCGTGACAGGACGCGGAAGCGGTCAGGATGTCCGGCGGGAACAAGTCGAGTTGGATGAGAAAAAGTAACGGTGACAGGTGAGTGACGTATGAACATGGTACGAGGTTTTGCAACGACGATCAAACACGTCCTCGAAGGGCCGGTCACGATCGAATACCCGGAGGAGGAACGTCCGGTACGCGAGCGTTTCAAAGGGCGCCACGCGCTGAAACGGTACGAGAACGGGCTGGAACGGTGCATCGGCTGCGCGTTATGCGCGGCGGCGTGCCCGGCGGATGCGATCTGGGTCGAGGCCGCCGAGAACACCGACGAAGAGCGCTACAGCCCCGGCGAGCGTTACGCCAAGACGTACGAGATCAACATGCTGCGCTGCATTTTCTGCGGCTATTGCGAAGACGCATGCCCCACCGAGGCAATCGTGCTAGAGCACGAATACCGACTGAGCTTCAATGACCGGTTTGATGCCATTTATACCAAAGACATGTTGATCGACCCGGTTCCACCGGGCGTGCAAGGGACACCCCAGGTCACTGAGCCGGGCAAGTTCACGCGGTCGATCCCGGATATGGAGAACCCGAAATAAGGCGCGGGGACCGGAGCCGGACAACCTGTTTGGCTTCCGAATCGCCTTGCGCTACACTGCTCGACAATCAGATCGTTTTTGGGGGTTGCAACCACAGGACGGCAGTTCAATGGAATTGTGGCTTTTCATCATCATAGGGGCAGTGGCGATCCTTGCCGCGGCGATGATGTTAATCAGCGAGAACGCCATCTATAGCGCGTTGTTTCTGATTCTGAATTTCGCGTGCATCGCGTTCTTCTTTCTCATGCTCAATGCCGCGTTTGTGGCCATGGTGCAGATCGCCGTGTACGCCGGGGCGATCATGGTGCTCTTCCTGTTCGTGATCATGCTGCTCGGCGCCGAGCGCGTGCTGCCCGAGGCGCAGCCGCGCTTTCGCTGGCTGACCCCGGCGGCAGTCATTCTGGCGCTGGTGTTCCTGGCGACGACCAGCGCTGCGATCATCAAGGGCGAGATCGACCTGACCCAGCCGCAACTGGATGAGCCAATGGTGCGCGTGGTTAACGCCTTAGACGGCGTGGCAGCGGTCGATGTCTATCTGGACGAGACGCAGGTCGCGGATCAGGTCGCGTTTGGCGAGGCGAGCTCGTTCGAGGACTGGGATACCGGTCGCTACCAGGCCCGGATATTCGAGGCGGGCGCCGATCCGGAGTCTGACCCGCCACTCGCTGAATACCCGGTCAACCTGGTGGCGGATGTGGCGCTCTCTCTGACGGCGATCGGTACCGCACAGGACCCGGATCTGGTGACCGTCACCGAAGACCTCGGCCAGATAGACGATAAGGATGAGCTGCGGGTACTCGCCGTCAATGCGCTCCAGGGCCGGATGGCGATCGATGTGGTGAACGATACCGACGCCGGCAACCGGCGCGTGCTGGCCGAGAACGTGCCGTATGGGACGGCATCCGAGATCATTGAGATTGAAAAGGCCACCTACGCTATTGGCGTTTACCCTACCGGCAGCTCGCGCACGCGGCTGATGGGCATCGAAGACGAGGAACTGGACGCGGATACGTCGGTACTGTGGGTTTTCACCGAGCAGCGCCAGGCGGACAGCTCTTACAGAAACGCTGTCATCAACCTCGAGACGGATGTACGACCCAAGTTCGGCAGCCCGGAGCATGTTGGACAGCTCTTGTTCAGCCGGTACGTCCTGCCCTTCGAGATGGTGTCGCTGCTGCTGCTGGCGGCCATGATTGGCGCGATTGTCCTCACACACGATAGACGCGGCCCACGCCGCCGGTTGGTGCGGCGTCTGGCGAATGTTCCGGCTCCGCTGGAACAGCCAGCACCAGGCCAGACCGGCGACTAGGGGCGCGGGCTGAGGGGGAATCATGGAAGCATCCGAAGTTTCGATCGAGCTCTACGTTCTGCTCAGCGCGATTCTGTTCATCATGGGTGCGATGGGCGTCTTGTTACGCCGCAACGCGATCCTGATCTTCATGTCGGTTGAGTTGATGCTGAACGCTGCGAATCTGGCGCTGGCGGCCTTTGCACGCCAATGGGGGAACGGCGACGGGCACGTGATGGTGTTCTTCGTCATGACCGTGGCGGCCGCCGAAGTGGCGGTGGGCCTGGCGCTGATCGTGGCGATATTCCGCACGAAGAAGAGCATCGACATTGACGACCTGCACCTGTTTAAGAACTAGGCGGAGCGATATGTCAGTGTCTGGCACGGTGTTGGATAACGCATGGACCCAAAGGGGCGCCCATGGCAAACTTCTTTGATCTTGTACCGTTGGTTGTATTTGCCCCTCTGGCGGGACTGTTGATCAACCTGTTCGCGGGCAAGCGGCTCGGTGAGCGCGGCGTTGGCATCGTCGCGGTCGGGGCGAGTGCCACCGCCTTCCTGATCGCCGTGCTGATGTGGATCGCCCAGGTCGATACCGGCTACAAGCCGGTGGTCGTCGATCTGCCGCTGTTCACGGAATGGATCGCGATCCCGGCGGCCAGCGTCGAAATTCTGTGGCAGTTCCGCATTGATACCCTCAGCGTGACGATGATGCTCGTCGTGACCGGCGTGGGCACAATCATCCACCTGTACGCGGTGGGCTACATGCACGGTGACGAGCGCTTCCCGCGGTTTTTCGTGTATATGAACCTGTTCCTCGTCTTCATGCTGATCCTGGTGACCGGCAACAACTTCCTGATGATGTTCGTCGGCTGGGAAGGCGTGGGGCTGTGCTCCTACCTGCTGATTGGCTTCTGGTTCGACAAGCCGGGCGGGGTGGGGTGGAAGAACAGTGACGCAGCGCGCAAGGCGTTCATCGTCAACCGGATCGGCGATTTTGGGCTGGTGCTCGGCGTCTTGATCACCTTCTGGACGTTCGGCACGCTAGATTACTACAAGCCGGACGAGCTGCCTGTGGTGGCGCACCACGCTGAAGAAGGCGAGGCGCCGGTATTCGCGCCGGAGATTCTGCACGAAGCAGAGAGCCGCGTCGAGGGACCCATAGGCGTCTTCAACCAGGCCGAAATGTGGCTGGCGGAAGGCGGGCACGAGGTCAACTTCGGCATGTTCTCGTTGAGCTTCGAGGCCACGATCACCGTGATCACGCTGCTGTTCCTGCTGGGCGCTACCGGCAAGAGCGCGCAGATCCCGCTGTTCGTGTGGCTGCCGGACGCCATGGCCGGTCCGACGCCGGTTAGCGCGCTGATTCATGCGGCGACGATGGTCACGGCGGGCGTCTACATGATGGTGCGCTCGAACGTGCTCTACCATGCCTCAGACACGGCATCCTTCGTCGTGGCGCTAATTGGCGCGTCCACCGCAATCGTGGCGGGGTTCATCGCGGCTGGGCAATGGGATGTCAAACGCGTGTTGGCCTACAGCACGATCAGCCAGCTTGGATTCATGGTGGCGGCGGTCGGCGTGGGCGCGTACGCGGCAGCGATGTTCCACCTGGTGACGCACGCCTTCTTCAAGGCGCTGCTGTTCCTCGGCTCCGGCTCGGTGATCCACGGCATGGAGCACGGACACCACCATCTCGCGCATGCAGGACACGCCCACGATCACGACGACGATTTCGATCCCCAGGATATGCGCACTATGGGTGGGCTGCGCCACAAGATGCCGCGCACCTACTGGACGTACCTCTTCGGCACACTCGCGCTGGCAGGCATCATCCCCTTCGCCGGGTTCTGGTCGAAGGACGAAATCCTGCTCGATGCGCTGAAGGCGGGCGTCGACAACGCCCGGCTGGAGGGCTACCTGGCCTTCGCGCTGCTGATCATGGCGGCGGCGTTCACGGCCTTCTATATGTGGCGGCAGATGGCGCTGGTGTTTTATGGCAAGCCGCGCCACGCCGCGGCCGAGCACGCCGTAGAGTCCGGCAACCTGATGGTGTACCCGCTGATCGTCCTGGCGTTCTTCAGCCTGGTGATTGGCGTGATCAACGTGCCGAGCGGTTTCCCCATCCTGGGGGCGATTTTCGGCGAGCATGAATTCACCAGTTGGCTCGAGCACGCGGTCACGTATGCCCACGCTGCGTCGTTCAACTTCTTCCTCGCGCTGTTTGCGGTGGCGCTGGCGCTGGTGGCGATCTATGTGGCGCGCGCCATTTACAATGATCGCGTGCTGGAGACGTTGGGTCAGCAAGACCCGCTGGAGCTGGACGAGCGGACCGAAGGCCTGTTTGCCATGGCCAAGGCGAAGCTGTACTGGGATGATGCGTATTTCAAATACATTGTCTTCCCGTACCGGCGCGCGGCGTACTGGCTGGCCGAGGTGCTCGACTGGGGCTTCTGGCACGATTACGTCCACAAGACGGTCATCCAGAAGAATTTCCAGGTTGCGACGGACGTGCTCACCCAGCCGGTCGACAAAGGCATCATCGATCGCGGCTTCAACTGGTTGGGAACGCAAGTGCAGATCATTGCGCAGCGCATCCGGGTCATTCAGACCGGCTATATCCGCACCTATGCGTGGAGCGTGCTGTTGGGCGCGCTGCTTGTTATGTTCATTATCCTCTTCCCGGTGATTCGTGGCATGCTGGGGCTGTAACACAGAGGGACCATAACCTATGGAAGATATTTCGCTGGTCACCGTGGTATTCATGTTACCGATGGTCGGGGTGCTTGCGTTGCTGTTCGTGCGCAATCTGACCGACTATACCGTGCGCTGGCTGACGTTGATCGTGTCGGTGATCACGTTTGGTGCCTCTCTGCTGCTGGTGCGGAACTTCGACACGAGCGTGGCGGGGCTCCAGATGGTGCACCAGTGGGACTGGATCGAGGCGGGCGGCGTCACGATCCGGTACTACGTGGGCGTCGACGGGATCAGCATCTGGATGGTACTGCTGACGACGTTCATCATGCCGCTCGCCATTCTGACGTCGATGAAGACGATCCACGAACGGACGCGGCTGTACTACATCCTGATGCTGCTGATGGAATGGGCCATGATCGGCGTGTTCGTCGCGCAGGACCTCTTCCTGTTTTACGTGTTCTGGGAAGTCACCCTGGTGCCGATGTACTTCCTGATCGGGATCTGGGGCGCAGAGGAACGGATCTACGCGGCGATCAAGTTCTTCCTGTACACGATGGCGGGCAGCCTGTTGATGCTGCTGGCGATCCTGTGGCTCGGCAACGAGGCCGGGACGTTCACCGTGCCGGAGATCATCGAGAAGGTCAACAGCGGCGAGCTGTCGCTCAGCACAGCGACCGGGCGCTGGCTGTTCCTGGCGTTCGGGATCGCGTTTGCCATCAAGGTCCCGATGTGGCCGCTGCACTCGTGGCTGCCGGATGCGCACGTGCAGGCGCCGACCGCCGGCTCCGTGATCCTGGCGGGCGTGCTGCTGAAAATGGGAACGTATGGCTTCGTGCGATTCAACCTGCCCATGTTCCCCGAGGCGAGCGAGACGTTCGCCCCCTATATCGCTGTGCTGGCGGTCATTGGGATCATCTACGGCGCATGGGTGAGTTACGGCCAGAAGGACGTCAAGAAGCTCGTCGCGTATTCATCGATCAGCCACCTGGGCTTCGTGATGCTGGGCATCTTCGCGCTGAACCCGGCGGGCATTCAGGGCGCCCTGCTGCAGGGCGTCAATCACGGCATCAGCACGGGCGGCCTGTTCTTGATGGTCGGCATGCTCTACGAGCGGCGCCACACCAAGCTGATGAGCGCGTTCGGCGGCATCTGGAAAGCGATGCCGATCTACAGCGGCATCAGTCTCGTGATCGTGTTGTCGAGCATGGGGCTGCCGGGCCTGAACGGGTTCGTGGGCGAGTTCACCATTCTGCTCGGCTCCGCGGGATCGGACGTGCTGAGCTGGTGGTTCACGGCGTTCGCCGCGCTGGGCATCATCCTGGCGGCGGTCTATATGCTGTACATGTTCAACACCGTGTTCATGGGCGCGCTGGACAAAGAAGAGAACAAGAACTTGCCCGACCTGAACCGCTACGAGCTGTGGACGCTGATCCCGATCCTGGTCATGGTGTTCGTGATCGGGCTGCAGGCCGGCTTCTTCTTCGACTTTATGGATAGCTCCGTCAAAGAACTGGTGGACCAGGTGAGCGCTTCTGCGATGGCGGCGGCTGGACGATAAGGCGGTGACCGACCATGTTCCAAGTGCCTAGTTTGAGCGATCTCAACGCCGCCGCAGCGCTCCCCGTCATCATCCTGTCATTGGGGGCGTGCGTATTTCTGATCGTCGATCTGTTCGTGCCGCGGGATCGCAAGCAGATCACGGCGTGGCTCACTGCCGCGGGACTCGGCGTGTCGTTGGTGCTCGCGCTGCTGTCACTGGCCGATGTGGTGACGTTCGGCAACGGGGACGAAGTCTTCTTTGGGAGTTATGTTGCCGATGAGTTCACCGACATGGTCAACGTGATTGTGTTGGTGACAGCCCTGTTGGGAGTGATGGTCGCCTACAACTACCTGGACCGCACCAACATGCAGCGCGGCGAATACTACTATCTGCTCCTGTTCACGGTTGTCGGCGTGATGTTCATGGGCGGGGCAGGGGACCTGATCGTGATATTCGTGGCCCTCGAGCTGCTG
The DNA here is from genome assembly GCA_040767355.1 of Aggregatilineaceae bacterium. Lineage (GTDB taxonomy): Bacteria > Chloroflexota > Anaerolineae > Aggregatilineales > Aggregatilineaceae > LM3-B42. The sequence goes on from JAXGOS010000010.1 coordinate 114,413, forward strand.
TCCATCCCGCTGTACATTCTGACCGGTTTCCGGCGCCCGCAGGAACAGTCCGAAGAAAGCGCCATGAAGTACTTTCTGCTCGGCGCGTTCTCGTCGGCGTTTCTCGTCTACGGCATCGCGCTGATCTATGGCGCCACGGGCACGAGCAACCTGCGGGGCATCTGGGAAGCGGTTGACACGGTGGTCACAGGCGACACGTCGGCCCAGTTTCTGCTGCTGTCGGGCGCCGCGCTGGCGCTGGTGGGCCTGGGGTTCAAGATCGCGGCGGTGCCCTTCCACATGTGGACGCCAGACGTATACCAGGGCGCGCCGACATCGGTGGTGGCCTATATGAGCGTGGCGGCGAAGGTGGGCGGTTTTGCCGCGCTACTGCGCGTGCTGGTGGCCGGGCTGCCCAATTTCGCGCTGGACAACGGCACGAGCGCCGCCTGGATGGATGTCACCTGGCTGCTGGCGGCGGCAACGATGATCGTGGGCAACCTGATCGCGATTGTGCAGAGCGATCTCAAGCGGCTGCTGGCCTATTCGAGCATCGCGCACGCGGGTTACATTCTGATCGGGGTGGCGGCGGCGGGCGTGCCCCGCGTGGCCGACGAAGCAACCCAGTCGGTGCTGATTTATTTGATGGCTTATGCCTTCACCAACGTAGGCGCGTTCTCGGTGATTATCGCCGTCGAACGCGACGACGCAACGAACACCGGCCTGTCCAGCATGCGCGGGCTGGCCCGAACCCAACCGCTGCTCGCCGCGTCGATGGCTGTCTTCATGCTCAGCCTGACCGGAATTCCCCTGACCGCCGGTTTCGTCGGCAAGTGGTTCGTGTTCAAGGCGGCCATTGCGGCGGACCTGCTCCCGGTGGCGGTGATCGGCGTCATCACCAGCGTCATCTCTGCGTATTACTACCTACGCATCGTGTGGATGATGTACTTCGAGGACGGCGAAGGCGAAGCCGCGACGCCCAGGGCGCTGGCATGGGCGATCGGCATCGCGGCGATCGGCACGCTGGTATTCGGCTTTTTGCCGTATCTGTTGTCGGATATGGCGCGCGAGATCACGCTGGCGTTTGGTGGGTGATTCGCGCCACTGATGGTGTATAAACCAGGAGACGCCCTGTGGGATGGCGCTTCCTGGTTTGTTTTTTGGGCGACGACTCTCTACAATCGCTGGGCGATGTGCCCGGTCAGGTGTGATGGTGGAGTATGGATCAACAGGTCACAGCGCGGCCCGAAGTGCCGCAGGATGAATACGGGCAGCAGTATTTCGAGCGTTACAACTACGCCGACCGGCCGCTGGGACGCTTCAGTATGTACTGGTTCGCCCGGCGCTATTACGCGGCGTTGGTGCGGCGTTACGCGCCCCCCAGCGGCGGCAAGCTGCTCGAGCTCGGCTGTGGCCTGGGGCATCTACTCGGCCTGTTGCAGGACGACTTCGCGTGTGTGGGGATCGACATCGCCGAATACAGCATCGAACAGCTCAAGCGGAATGCCCCGCGTGCGACCGGGATCGTGATGAGCGCGGATGACCTGTCGGCGTTCGGTGACGGCGAGTTCAGCGCGGTCGTAGGCCTGCATCTGGTGGAGCACCTGCCCGATCCGGCTGGGACCATCCGCCAGGTCAACCGGATCTTGCAGCCGGGTGGGATGTTCCTGTTTGCGACGCCGAACCCCGGTTACAGCCTGCGCCGTTTCAAGGACGCGCGCACTGACGCGATCGGCAAGGATCCCACGCACATCAACGTGCAGCCGCCCGCGCAGTGGCGCGCCTGGTGCAAGGGGAGCGGATTCACTATCCTCAAACACTTTGGCGACGGGCTGTGGGATGTGCCGTACTTTCCGGTGATCCCCAAGGTGGTGCAGTTTGGCGTGTTCGGCCTGCCCGCTCTGGCCCAGGTGGTGACCCGCACCACGTTCACGCCGCTCGCGATGGGCGTCAACCAGGTGGCGATTGCGCGCAAGGTGACAGAGGCATAGGGCAGGGGGTGTAGCGATGCGAATTGGGCGGCGCCTGGCGTGGAGCGGTCTGGGCGCGGGAGCGATCTATTGGCTGGCGCGGTACCTGCGGCCCAAGCACTCGACGTTGGTGCTCAACGAGAAAGTGGTGCTGGTCACCGGCGCGTCGTCGGGGATTGGACGGTCGCTGGCCTACTCATTTGCCCGGCGCGGCGCGAGGCTGGTCCTGGTGGCGCGGCGCGAAGATCGGCTCGAAGCGGTCCGGCGCGAAATCGAGCCGTACACGTCGGACGTGCTGGTACTTCCCGCGGACATTACCGATGAGAGACAACTGCGCGAGGTCGTCCAGCGCACGGTGGACGCATTTGGCCGGATCGATGTGCTCGTCAACGACGCGGGTATTTCGCAGGCCGGTCAGCTGCAGGACCTCGATCCGGAGCGTATCGAGCGCCTGCTGCGCCTGAATCTCTGGTCCGTCATCCGACTGACCCAGCTTGTGCTGCCGTACATGCTGCAGCAGAGCAGCGGATACATCATGAATATCGGGTCGGGCGGCGGGCGGGTCGCCGTGCCGCTGTTCGCGCCTTACGTGGCGACCAAGTACGGCGTGTCGGGCTTCACCGATGCGCTGCGCCGTGAGATCGCCGGCACCGGCATTCACCTGACGCTGGTCCAGCCATGTTTCACCAGTACCGATATGCTCAATACCCAGGTGTTAGGCCTGCTGGAGCGCTACGGCTACCGGGTCGACCACCCCGATGCCGTGGCCGAGCGCGCCATCATCGGGCTGGTTCGCGGCGAAAACGAGGTCGTGTTGGGCGGCATCCAGGCTAAGGCGGGCGTCTTCGCGGAGCGGCACGCGCCGGTGTTGCTGCGCCTCTATTGGCGGCTGTTCCTGACGCCCGAATGGCGCGCGGGGATGGGCAATCTGATCAAGGACTAGCTGTCACCATTCTGACCAGCGATCCAGGCGGCCAGCAGGCTCTGGGTGCTGTGAAACGCGAGCGGTGGCAGTGGATCGCCCGCGGCATACCACAGAATGGCGTCGACGTCGTCCTGTGGCGACGCCGTGCCCCCCACGATGCGGCCACCATACACGATGATGATCGACGCGCCGAACGTGCCGGGCGCGCCCAGGACATCGAGCAGGCCGGTCACTTCCATCGTCAGTCCCGTCTCCTCCAACACCTCGCGCACCACAGCATGGCGCGGGTCTTCCCCGTAATCGACGTAACCGGCCGGGAGCGCCCACTTTCCCCGTTCCGGATTCAGCGCGCGCCGCACCAGCAGCACCCGATCGCCGCGCTCGATGAAGGCCGCCGCAGCCACTTTCGGATCATCGAAGTGGACGAATCCACAGGCCGAGCACGCGCGCCGGACTTGGCCGAACGCCAGTTTGTCGATCATGGGCGCGCCACATACCTGGCAGAAGTTCACAGGGGGACGACTCATGCGCGCCGTGCCTTTGTGCGCCCGAAAACGAATAGCGCAATCGAGACTGCCAGAAGGATGATCCCGAGCGCGACCAGCCCGGTGTTCCCCCGATCGCTCTCCCCGGCGCGGTCTTCAGCGGCGGGGGCGGCGCCTTGCGCGGATTCCTCATCCAAAGGGCTCTTCTCGGCGACGGCCGTCGGGGCAAGCGTCGCGGTCGGCGCCGGCTCGGTAGGCGTGGCAGTGCCGGTCGGCGCGATGATGATAGCGGTGGATGAAGGGGCGGGCTGCTCGGCCTGCTCCGCCTGGAGCATGGGCGCCGGTGCGGGCGCCTGTTCCTCGATGGCGGCGCTGTTTGCCGCGCTCTCCATCGGGGCGCCCTCGTCGGCCTGGGCAGCCTGGCCCGCCGCCAAGGGCTCGGCCGGGGCTGCGCCAAAGGTCTCGACCACACCGGGCGGGGGGGCCATCTCCGCGTCCGGCAGCCCGCTCGCCGCGTCAGCCGCCATCTCGCCTTCGAAAACGCTCGCCCCGTCATCCTCGCTCTGGATCGTGTCTGCTCCCGCGAGTGGCGAGGCAATCGGCGCATACGAAGTCGCCGTAGGCTCGAACCTGAATGTGGATTCCACCTGTTCTTCGGTCGGTTCCGTCACAAACCCGATCTGCGTCGGCAGCGCTGCCGCTGTGGGCTGCAAGGCGGAGTCGCTCTCAGTATCCGCCGAATTGAGCAGTAGCCCACCCACGATCAACATGACTGCGGCTGCCGATCCCAGAGCGCCCGCAAGCTGGAGCACTTCTCCGCTGGCAAGGACCCTCTGCCACCAGGGCGTCCGGCGCCCGTGCGCCGCCGGATCGAGGGCGAAGCTGCGCGGCGCTCTCAAGCGGGGCAACTCGCGGACCAGCTCGACGGTCGCGCGCAGCTCGGCCAGCGCCTCGCGCAGCGGAGCCTCACCAGCCAGCCGGCTCTCCAGATCGCTCCGTTCGCGATCGTCAAGCTCGCCGTCCAGGTAGGCGGAGAGCAGTTCAAGATCGCGGTCGGACAGGGTGTTTGGAGTCATTTTCCTTCAACCAGCACGAGATTCACTCATCCATAAGACGGTATTCTGACGGCAAAAGTTCCCTCACCCCCCGCAGGCAGTCCCGCAGGCGCGCGCGGGCCCGGCTCAGGCGCGACTTGACGGTGCCCAGCGGCAGGCCGGTGATGGAGACGATCTCCTGGTACGCGTATTCCTCGACATCCACCAAGACGGCGATCACGCGCTGATCGTCGGGCAGCGCGTTCAGACAGTCCTGGATGGCCTGGTACAGCTCGCGGCGCTGGGCGTGCTGTTCTGGGGATTCGGGGGCAGGGTTCAGGTCCACGTCGGGCTGGGGGGCGACGTTCTCCAGGCCGTCAAGGGATGAGGCAGGACGCCGCTTGCGGCGCCGCAGCTCATCGTAGCACGCGTTGGTGACGATGCGCAGCAGCCAACTCTTGAACCGCTCGCCCTGGAACTGGTCGAGCTTGTAATATGCCGAGATGAACGCTTCCTGAGTGGCATCGGCGGCAGCGTCGGGCTCCCCCATGATGCGATAGGCGACCGTGTAGGCCGAGTCCTGGTAGGTCACTACCAGCCGGTTGAAGGCTTCGATGTCGCCGTGGCGGGCTGCGTGAATCAGCTTGTCTTCGTCCATACCTGTGTCAGTCGTGGAGCCAGCCTGGCATGTTAGTCATTGACGGATGACCTGAAACGGCATATACTTACGCCGTACTCGGCCGAAGTGGCGGAATTGGCAGACGCACGCGACTCAAAATCGCGCGGGGTAAAACCCATGTGGGTTCGACTCCCACCTTCGGCACTCACACTCCATCTGAAGACCCTGGAGCCGGCGCCCATACGCCGGCTTTTTTGTGCCTATTTGTTTATACGGCGTTTTCTTGTATGATCCACGTCGTGCGGATTATAACAGGGGAACCTGTGACGGTCTAGCCGGACGGGACTCGAACATGACAAAGCGGTATATCGGATCACTGTTGATCGGGGTGCTGGCCGGGATTGCCATTGGCGTCTTCATTGGGTGGGAGCAGTTCCCGGTCGAATACACCAACAGCTCCATCGCGGCGCTCGCGCCTCACTATCAGGAAGAATACACGGTGATGGTGGCCGAAGGTTACCAGGCCGATCGCGACGTCAACGGGGCGCTGACGAGGCTCCAACCGCTGGGCAAGGAGAACGTGTTCGACTACATTCAAGACCTCACCGAGCGTTACATCAGTCAGAGTAACGTGCCCGCGATCAGCCCGATGGTGGCGCTGGCCGAGGCGGTTGGCCGGCTGACGCCCATCATGGAAGTGTACCGCACCACACCCGTCCCTACGCCCGCTCCATTCGCGAACCAGTGATAGCCATGGACCCTGACGATCGTCAGCCAGCCGAGAGAGGCCTGTCGTGGTGGGCGCTGCTGTTGGGCCTCGCCTTCGGGATCGCCGCGGCGCTGGTGTATACCTGGGAGATCGATCCCGTTATCGAGCGCAACACAGCGCCCTGGCAGTTGAGCGAGGCCGATCGCGAGGACTACGTGATCGCGGTGGCGCTGAGCTACACGGCCAACCAGGATCTGGCGCTGGCCTTCGACCGGCTGCGCGCGCTGCGTCCCAGTCAGGATGTGTGGAGCCTGGTCGCTGACATTGCCTGCAACCGGATCAAGACGGGCCAGGTCGTCACCAACAACGACATCCGCGTGATCCGCGCGCTGGAGGGGCTCTACCGCCCGCAAGGCGCCAGCGGGTGCGCGGACGGACAGTATCCCACGCCGGCGCCGGTGACGCTCAGCGCGCCGGTCGCGTCCGCCACGCCATCACCGACGCTGCCGCCGCCGCCCACCAAGACGCCCACGCCGCCGCGGCCAACGGACATTCCGCAGATGGGTACTATCATCCCGACGCGCACGCCGCCTTCCGGCGGATACGTGCTCTCGCGGCTCGAGTCGTTCTGCAACCCGGCGGCGAGCGGGGTGATTGAGATCCGCGTCTATGACCGTCTGGGGCAGGGCGTGCCCGGCGTGCGAGTGTCAGTCACCTGGAGCGGCAACGAGCGGGATTCGTTCTTCACCGGGCTCAAGCCGGAGCGCGAGGCGGGGTACGCTGATTTCCAGATGACCGAAGGCCGGACCTACACCGTGATGGTCCCCGGGCTGACCGGCGATCCGCGCAGCGTCGAGGCGGTTCCATGCGAGGCGACGGTCGATGGCGAGCAGGTCACGGCGCTGACATCCTACCGGGTGAACTTCACACAGAACGCCAACTGAGAGCGGCATAGGCGGACGCTCATTTTGATGTGGCGCCCGCCCCCGATGATGCCATCAACCGGCCTGGGCTCCGGTGTCGATCGTCCACAGATCGAAGCGGGCCGGGCCGTTGGCGTTAACGCCGCTCAACCACGGCTGTTGGAGCCAGGACGTGGTCGAGAAGAACAGCGGGATAACCGGGAAGTTCCCTTGCGCCCCAAAGAACCGTTCTTCGGCCTGGGTGTACAGGTCGGCGCGCTGGGCGAGGTCGTCGGTAACGCCCGCCTGATCGAGCAGCGCATCGGCCGCCTCGCACTCGCGCGCGGGCTTGATGTAGCCATAGCGGCAGTGCAGCGCGTCGTTGATCCAGGCGTTCGCGTCCAGATAATCGGCGCTCCACGTCGCTACCCACATATGCGAGCGAGTCACGCGTTCCGGATCGTACGCCGAATGGCCAAGCTCGATCAGCAGCGTGCGGGGAACAGGCCGGATTTCGAACAGGCCGGGGTTGCAGTTCAAGACAGCGGCCCACTGCTCGACGATGGCTGGCCCGAGTTGTTCCCATAGGGGATCGCCCTGGGGAGTCAGCAGGATGAGCGTCTCGGGGACGCCCGCACAACCCGGAAAGCCCGCGCCTTCATACGCGGCCTGCGCCTGGGCAGGGCTGGTGGTTGCGGTCTCGGCATTGGGCGCGGCGACCACCCACGACGGCGTGAACTGACCTGCGGGCAGCGCCTGGTCGGGTAGGAACTGGTTGACCAGGGCAGCTTTGTCTATGGCCAGGGCGAGCGCGCGCCGGATCTCGACGGTGTTCACCAGCGCCCGATCGTAGGAAAAGCCGATGACGGTGAGCGAGCTTCCTTGAGCCGAATGATACAGATTGGGATAGGCCGAGCGCGCTGCTTCCGCGTTTTCGGGCGCCACGCGCGCCATGTCGGCGCGACCTCCCGCTACAGCGGCCTGGGCGCTGGCGGGGTCGTCGGTGAGCGCGATCTCGACCCGGTCGATGTTGCCGTCGAGCCCATCGGGCCAGTACGGATTGCGCGACAACTGCATGGCGGAGTCCGTCCAGCCGGTGATCGCGTAGGGGCCGGTGGTCATGATGGTCGAGAGCTGCGTCGCCCAGTCATCGGACAGAGAGGCCGCTTCACGGGGCAGGGGGCGCAGTTCGGGCACGCTGAGCAGGGACGGGAAATACGCGGACGGGAACAGGAGATCGATCTCCAACGTGTGCGGGCCGGTGGCACGGGCGCCGATCTCGCGGGCGATGAACAGATCGTTGATGACTTCCGGGAAGGCGTTGGCTACCGTATGGCAGCCGCGAATGATCATCAGGTTGGACGTAACCGGCGATGGGCGCAGCGGATCGCACGCTCGTTGGATGGCATACACGAAGTCGCCCGCCACGACCGGCCGAACGGCGACGATCTCTTCACTGGCGCGATCATAGCGCACCCACTGGATATCCTCGCGCAACGTGAAAGTCCAGCGCAGGCCGTCATCACTGACCGTCCAGCTCTCGGCTAGCACCGGGTCGATCTCGCGCGTATTTGGGTTGTAGCGGGCCAGTCCGACGAACAGATTCTCGACCAGATCCTGCATGTTGGCATCAAAGCGCGAGACCTGCACCGGATCGAGATTCTGCGGGGCGGGCATGGCAATCCGCAGGGTGGCCGCGTCCGGCTCCTGAGCCTGAGCCAGCCCGGCCAGGCCCGCAGCAGTAATCACCATGACGAGCGTCGTACCTAAAGCGTGCTGCAATTTCGCCACCAGACGATGCATCTTGTCCTCACAATATGGGTTCAGCACCAATAAAACGGGGCAATTTTAGCGCAAATCACGCGAATTCAAACCGACGCCTGCCCTTTGCTCGGATGGCGCGGGGACGATAAGCCGATGGGCGCGCCGGACCGGTCACGCGCCGGCAACGCGGAGACGCATCTCGATCTGCCGGAACGAGCGCGTGTAGCCGAGTGCGTGGAAGGCCGGCAAAACCGGGTCATCCTCGGCGATGTTGTACGAGTTGCCGTGGGCGTCCGGGTTCTGTTGGTGGAGATGGGCGAGCAGGGCGCGGGCCACCGCTGCCCGATCCGAGTGTGGGCTGGCGGCAAAGTCGATGAGTCGCACGCTGTACTCGTTGGCCCAGCCGATCGCATATCCCGCGATATGGCCGTTGTCCAGCGCGGCCCAACTCGGGACGTATGGTGCAAGGGCTTGCAGCGAGGGCAAGGCGCGCTGCCAGCAGTTGGGGATGTCATGGAAGGTGGCATAGTATTCCAACACCGTGCTGGTCGAGCGCCGCTCGATCTGGAACTGGTCGGAGCGCTCAGCGGCGATTTCCGCCGGCACGCGATCGAGGGTGAGCAGATAGCGCTGATCCTCAAAGCCCATCTCGCGGTAGAGGGCATAGGCCCCCTCGTTGGCTTCCAGCACTTCCAGGTCGACATGCTCCAGGCCAGCCTGCCGCGCGCGGTCGATGAGGTGGTGCATCATCTGACGACCGATCCCCTGCCGGCGGCGCTCCGGGATCACGCCCATGCCCCCGATCCATCCCAGGCGGTCACGCACCCCAAGCAGGCCGGTGCCAATGATCGCATCGCCGTCCAGGGCGGCGATAGACCGGTCCAGGTCCAAATCGTCACGCTCGATCAGCGCGCGAAAGGCTGGCGCGGTCATGACTATGGGCATAAAGTAATCGCTGTACGCTCGATTGAAGGCTGCGGTAAACGCGTCGAAATCAACATCAGAGATGGCGCGGTACTCAATTTTCGCCATAGGTGGCAGTTCCTGTGGATGCGGGGTACACGGTGTGCCCTCATTCTCGCACCATGGTCCGGCAAATGCAACCGTGGGGCAATACTTGCGCGCCAGACTGGACCGGGTATAGTGTCGTAGTAGCTTACCAAGTCAGCAAGGATTCTGATCCATGAGACGTTATCGACGGCTGACCCGGAACCTGACCGACCGCGTATTGGGGGGCGTGTGCGGAGGACTGGGCGCTTTTATCGGCGTGGATCCGTGGTGGGTGCGCGCTGCCTTCGTGGTGTTAGGCGTTTTCACGGCCGGGACCGGCGTGCTGATTTACCTCGCCCTGTGGTTCATTCTGCCTCCGCAAACGCTGGCTGATTTGCCCGATCCGCGCAGCGGGGGACGCGCGCCGCAGGCAAGCCCGGAGACGGTGATCGTCATTGGAGCGGCGGTGATCGGGATGGGCATGATCGTGCTGGCGCGCAACCTGGGCATGCTGAGTAGCGACCAGGGGGACGCATTTCTACCGCTGGTAATCATCATCTTTGGGTTTGTGCTGTTGGTGAAACAATTATGGAGGCCAGCATGACGGTCACGCGGCGGAGTTTGATGTGGCCGATCCTGATCATCGCGATCGGGTGCGTGTTACTGCTGCAGGCCGCCGGTGCCTTTCCCGAAGCCGTGGGCGATCTGCTCCTGCGGTCGTGGCCCGCGCTGGTCATCCTGTTTGGCTTCGATGTGCTGTTTGGCCGCCGCCGGCTGCGGATCCTGGGCCGGTCAATCGAGATCAGCCTGGTAGCCCTGGTGGTGCTGGTCATCGCGCTGGCGGGCGTGATCTGGCTGGCGTACGCCAACCAGGCTGACGAACTGCGCACTGATAACGTCGTAGCGTTTGAAGAAACAGTTGCCGCCGACGTGGAGCAGGTGCTCGTGATTGTCGAGGTCGACCGCGTGGGCATCACCGTCGGTGCCGAGGCGGGTGGCGGGCGCGAGCTGACTGCTGAGTTCGCAGGCAGCCGCGAGAGCGAGGTCACGATGGATTGGGCTGTCGAGGCCGACATCGGAACGCTGACGATCCGCGAAACACACCCGAGCAGCATCCCGAAGCTGGAAGACTACGGTCGTGGTTCGCTCGATATTGGTCTGCCGCCGGATGTGACGGTCCAACAACTGGTGATCGCGGGGGCGCGCGGCGACATGACGATCGATCTCCTGCCGGTGCAGGTCCAGCAGATCGATGTGTCGGTGGTCGAAGGCGACGTAGACGTCGCGCTACCGGGACAGGACACGCTGCAGGGGAAGCTCACGGCGCGGGACGGCGCGATCCGGTTGACCGTTCCGGAGCAGGTGGCGCTCATCGTTGGCCTGCAGCCGGGGAGCGGCACGCCATCGTACGAATATGACCGGCTGCGCTATGACGTGCTGCTGGATGGCCAACTCAAACGCTCTAACACAGAGGCGTTTCAGATCAGCCTGGACGTATGGTTGAAGAACGGCGCGGCGCTAACGGTCATCGACCAGGGGTGAGGGCTTCCGGTGCATTGGCGTCTGGATCTGAGCGGCGACTGGCCTTACGTCGTGAGACTGGTCGGAGATGATCCGCCGCAACTGGCAGTCTGGCTCTCGGATCGCGACATTGACTTCTTCGCGCTGCCGACCGGCGCGTATTACGGGCGGCTGACCGCGGCGACCGAGTCCCGCCCGGACACCAACGGCTGGCGCTCCTATCTCGAGCAGTTGATCGCCCCTAACGGGGCTTATTTGCCTGTGGCGTGGGCCGGGCCGGTCGGTGTGTACACCTCGCATGACGGGCGGCTGCGCCTGTACCACACGCCTGGGGTTGACCTGGTGCTGGATGCGGACGGCCAGCAGATGACGCTGGCACCCGATGGGCAGACGACGATCGTGGCGATCGGTTTCGACCGAGAGCTGGGCACGGTGGCCGCCGTGGGCGACGATGGCCGGCTGCATATGTACCAGCAGGGCGTGCATGTCGGTTCATACGCAGTTGAGATCAACCCGCAGGCGGTGGTCCGGCTGGCGGTGCCCGACGGTGGCGACACCGTCCTGGTGATTGAAGAGAACCAGGTACGGGCGATCACGATCGGCGGGTACGTCCGGCTCCGGCTGCCTGAGCTGCCGCGGATCAATGCGGCGGCCTGCTCGCCGGACGGCGAGATTCTGGTGACCGCAGATGGCGAGTCCGGCATGCTGCGCGCCTATGATGGGGCGCTCCGGCTGGTGGCCCAGGAACCGGCGCTGGATGTGCTGCTGCGCGCGCCATCGCTGCAACTGCCGGAAGATTTACCCTGGCCGCAGATGCCGCCACACACGCTGGATGTGGACAGCGCAGGGCGCCTGGCGCTGGCTGTGGAAGGGATCGTGTGCGTCACTCACGTGCGCGATCTGGCGCCGGTGGCCCAGCCTCGCGCGCTATTGTGACGGATGTTGACTTTGCTCCGTACATCTCTTATACTGACTTAAAGGCAAGGAAAAACCCGTTATGAGCTTCTTGGCCGTTTCAACTGAATCAGCTCCTGCAAAGCACGCTGGCTAGCCCCAGTGTGCTTTTTTGTCTCTAAGTCGTCCACTTAAGGTAAGGAGGCTTCAAATGGATCACGGGATGATCGGCAAGATCGAGAAAGCCAGGCGTTACGCGGAGGAGCGCGATCGGATTCGGTTTGTATCGTTTAGCGTGACTTTTGACGGCGATAACAACCCACATTCGGTGACATACGAGAATGGAACCTGGACCTGTGATTGCAGCTTCTTCCAGTCGCGTGCCGTGTGCAGCCACACTATGGCTTTGGAGAAGATTCTTGCCGGAATGCTCCCAACGACGGTGAGCACGGATTCCTAGATCCGCCAAATTACATACCCACCATGGGAGCGGCGTTTATTCGCGAGGATAAGTGCCGCTCTCGCTTTGTCCCCCATCCAAATGCGGAAACGACCTGATATACGTGTAAAATGTGTGTGCGACGTGCGCGTGGGCCGGGTTTGCGTTAGAATGCCGCGGGCACATGGAGGGACGGCACAGAAAGGACGACCCCTGTTTGGTGCGTGAATTGCAGAAGCAATCGATCCGGCGCTGGGCAACACTCCTCATCGGCGTAGTGGTGAGCCTTGTGTTCCTGTATGTCGGGCTGAGGGGACTCCACCTTGATGATGTCTGGCACGATATGCGCAGCGCGCGTATCGGCTGGTTGGTGCCGGGGGTGGCGGTGTATTTCCTGGCCGTGTGGGGACGGACCTGGCGCTGGCATTATCTGCTGCGCTCGTTGAAGACGATCCCGCTGCGCCGGTTGTTTCCGGTGGTCGTGATCGGCTATATGGGGAACAACGTCTACCCGTTCCGCGCTGGCGAGGTAATTCGCGCGTACGTGCTGAAGCGGAACGAGGACGTCAGCATTCCGGCCAGCCTGGCGACGATCATCGTCGAGCGCATCTTCGACGGGCTGGTGATGCTGCTCTTCGTGTTCGTCGCGCTGCCGTTCGCCGATTTCAAAGCCGACTGGCTGCGGGATGTCGTGTTCTTTTCCACGCTCTTTTTCTGGGGCGCGTTTGTGGCTTTTGTGGTGATGGCGCTGCGCCCGGAGCGGATGCGGCAGATCTACACGTGGCTGATTGACCGGCTACTGCCCGACCGGCTGGGCGCGCGGGCCAAGGGGCTGGCGGATCATTTCATGCTGGGCCTGGAGAACCTGCGGCGCCCGCGCGATCTGGTCATGACGCTGGTTTCGTCCGTGTTCATCTGGCTGACCGAGACGACCAAATACTGGCTGGTGATGCACGCCTTCGACTTCGAAGTCAGCTTCTTCGTGCTCATGACGATGACCGCGGTCGTCAACCTGGCGACCACACTGCCCTCGTCGCCCGGCTACGTCGGCACGTTCGACACGCCCGGCATCGAGACGCTCAAAGCGTACGGCGTGCGCGAGACCACAGCGGCGTCGTACACGCTGGTCCTGCATGCGGCGCTGTGGCTCCCCATCACGCTGCTGGGCTTTTACTACCTGTACCGGCAGGGGCTGAGCTGGCGCGACTTCAGCCGCGCGCGTGAAGTGGTCGCTGAGGAAACAACACTGGACGACAGCGTGACGCTCGAAAGTGAGGTGACGGCTTGACAGCGCAGCGCATCGCGATCATCGGCGCCGGCGCGGCCGGGCTGGCCGCCGGCTATGACCTGACGCGGGCCGGCTTCCGGGTGGTAATTTACGAAGCGGGCGCCGAGGTGGGCGGGCTGGCCGCCGGGTTCAAGGACCCGGGGTGGGACTGGACACTGGAGAAGTTCTACCACCACTGGTTCGCCAACGATGATGCCGTGCTGGGCCTGATCGACGAGCTGGGTGCTTCCGACCGGGTGCTGCTGCCGCGGCCCATCACGTCGCTGTGGCTGAATGGCAAGGTGTACCAGATGGACCGGCCCAATATCGTGGTCGCCAATCTGCGGCTGCCGATCTCGTGGCCGGCCAAGGTGCGCTATGGGCTGGCGGGGCTCTACCTGAAGCTGACCAAGAACTGGCAGCCAATGGAACGGTTCACCGCCGATGCATGGCTGCGGAAGTACATGGGCGATGAAGCCTACGAAAAGCTGTGGCGCTCGCTGCTGATCGGGAAATTCGGCGCGTATTACGACCAGGTCAACATGGCGTGGTTCTGGGCGCGCGTGTACAAACGCACGCCGCGGTTGGGCACGTTCGGCGGCGGGTTTCAGGTGTTTCTGGAACTGCTGGCGGACCGGGTACGGGACCAGGGCGCGGAGATTCATCTCAACGCGCCGGTGGAGCGGGTCGCGCCCGGCGAATCCGGCGGCCTGGACGTGCATACCGGCTCCGGCGTGGAGCATTTCGACGCCGTGATCAGCACGTCGTCCCCGCAGATCATGCGGCGGCTGGCGCCCGACCTGCCAGAAGCCTACAGCCAGCAGCTCGGCGCGCTCAAGAGCATGGGCGCAGTGGTGGTCATTCTCGCCCTCAAGCGGCAGTTGCTGACCGATGGGACGTACTGGCTCAGCCTGCCCTCGGACCATCCCGATAAGTCCCAGGCGGAGTTCCCGTTCCTGGCATTGGTCGAGCACACCAATTACATGGACCGAAAGCACTATGGCGGCGACCACCTCGTGTACTGCGGCGACTACGTTCCGCCGGACCACGCCTATTTCTCGCTGACTGAAGATGAGCTGACTGAGCGGTTCGTGAGCGTGCTCGATACGTTCAACCCGGCGTTCTCCCCCGATTGGATCCGGAAACGTTGGGTGTACCGCGTGCGGTACGCTCAGCCGATCCCGTTCGTGAACCATTCCGCCGCGCTGCCCGATCTACGCACCCCGCTCGCGGGGCTGTACCTGGCGAGCATGAGCCAGGTCTATCCATGGGACCGGGGCACCAATTACGCCGTGGAGATGGGGCGAAACGTCGCGCGGATGGTTATTGACGATTTACAGACAAAATAGCTGCTCCCTGGCAGTTGTTTTGCAGTAGACTATCCACTGTACCTGGCCACTGAATTTGAGGAACATGCGATCATGAAGAACATCACCGTAATTGGGGTGGGATACGTCGGGTTGGTGACGGGGGCGTGCTTCTCGGACCTGGGGAACCGAGTTTTGGCCCTGGACATCAACGAGGAGCGCATCCAGAACCTCAAGAAAGGCATCATGCCCATCTACGAGCCCGGCCTGGCGGAAGTGGTCGAGCGAAATGTGCGGGCAGGGCGCCTTGTGTTCACCACGTCCTACGAGGAAGCTCTCAAGGACGCGGAATTTGTTTTCATTGCGGTAGGAACGCCCGAAGGCGTGGACGGCGAGGCCGACCTGCAGTATGTCCGAATGGCCGCCGAATCGATCGCCAGAGTCATGGATCACCCGCTGATCATCATCAACAAATCGACTGTGCCGGTCGGCACCGGCGACTGGGTGGCGGACATCGTGCGCGACACGCAGCCGACACCCGTCGATTTTGCGGTGGTGAGCTGCCCGGAGTTTCTGCGCGAGGGATCGGCCATTCGCGATTTCATGAACCCGGACCGGACCGTGCTGGGCTCGGAAGACTCCACGGCGGCGGAGCGGGTGGCTCAACTGCACCTGCCCCTGCGCGCGCCGATCATGGTGACCGACCTGCGCACCGCTGAAATGATCAAGTACGCGTCGAACGCCTTCCTGGCGACGCGTATCAGCTTCATCAACGAGATCGCGAACATCTGCGAGGCGTTGGGCGCCGACGTGAAGGAAGTGGCGCGCGGAATGGGCTATGACAAGCGCATCGGGCACCATTTCCTGGAAGCGGGGGTCGGTTATGGCGGGTCGTGCTTCCCGAAAGACGTCAAAGCGCTGGCGCACATGGCCCAGGTGCACGGCAAGCACCCCCAACTGCTGCACGCCGTGATGGACATCAATGTATACCAGCGGCGGCACGTGGTCCAGAAGCTGCACGAGCACCTGGACGGGCTGAAAGGCCGGACGATCGCGCTGCTGGGGCTGGCGTTCAAGCAGGATACGGACGATATGCGCGAGGCGCCGTC
Organism: Aggregatilineaceae bacterium; assembly: GCA_040767355.1. Lineage (GTDB taxonomy): Bacteria > Chloroflexota > Anaerolineae > Aggregatilineales > Aggregatilineaceae > LM3-B42. Next base: position 130,327 of record JAXGOS010000010.1, read on the forward strand.
GATCACTATCGGCGATTACCTAGACGAGCACGGGGCGACCGTGCGCGGCTACGATCCGGCGGCGATGGACTGGGCCAAGCGCGTGATGCCCTATCTCGAGCTGGCTGACAACCCGTACGAGCTGGTGAAGGACGCGGATGCCGTGATCGTCCTGACGCCGTGGAACGAGTTCAAGAACCTGGATATGGACCGCATCAAGAGCGCGATGCGCACGCCGGTGATGATTGACGGGCGGAATCTGTACGAGCCCGCCGAGATGAAGGCGCTGGGCTTCATCTACAGCGCGATGGGCCGCGCCGGCTGAGCGGTCCCGCCGTGGCGGTCGCCCGACCGCGGGCTTGAGACGCAGCGAGCAGGGATGCCGGCCTGTGGCATCCCTGCTAAACTATTCAGCACCAGAACAGCGAGCAGGAAGAGAGCGATATGGTCGATCTGGCGGGCCCAGTGATGCGGCATGTCCTGGACAATGGGCTGATCGTACTGCTGAAAGAAGTGCATACCGCGCCGGTGGTGAGCTGGTGGGTGCTGTATCGTGTGGGCAGCCGCAACGAGCGCACCGGCCACACGGGCATTTCGCATTGGGTCGAGCATATGCTGTTCAAAGGTACGGACCGGTTTCCCGCCGGGACGCTCGACAAAGCGATCGATCGCGAGGGTGGGGTGTGGAATGCGCAAACGTCGTTCGACTACACCGCGTATTATGAGACTCTGCCCGCTGGCCGCATCCAATTGGCGCTCGAAGCCGAAGCCGACCGGATGGTGAGCGCCCGGTTCGATCCTGAAGAGGTCGAGTCCGAGCGCACGGTGATCATCTCCGAGCGACAGGGATCGGAGAACTCGCCGACATTCTGGTTGTACGAGGAAACGCGCGCCGCTGCGTTCCGCGTGCATCCGTACCACCACCAGATTATCGGCGATATGGCCGATCTGCGGACGATGACGCGCGATGAACTTTACGCCCACTATCGCGCGTACTATGTGCCGAACAACGCGATCGCGGTGGCGGTGGGCGATTTCGAGGCGGACGACATGCTGGCCCGGGTTCAGGCGCTGTACGGGGGCATTCCCGACGGCGCGACCCCTCCGCCCGTGACGCGCGCCGAACCGCCGCAGCAAGGCGAGCGGCGCGTGCGCGTGGAGCGCGAGGGAAGCGCATCGTACCTGTATGCGGCGTATCGCGCCCCGGAGGCCACGCACCCGGACTGGTTCAAGCTCACCCTGCTCGACAGCATGTTGGCGGGCGCCAGCGCGCCCGGTGGGAGCAGCGTGGGCAACCGCACGTCGCGCCTGTACAAGGCCCTGGTCGAGACCGAGCTGGCGACCGGCGTCGGCGGCGGTCTGTACCCATCGGTCGATCCATACCTGTTCAGCATCGTGGTCACCGTGCGCGATGGCCGCACGCTGGACGAGGTCCAGGAAGCGCTGGACGCCGAGCTCGAGCGCCTCTTGACTGCCGGGATCACGCAGGCAGAGCTCGACAAGGCCAAGAAGCAGGCCAGAGCTTTGTTTGCTTACGGGACCGAGAGCATCTCCGGCCAGGCGTTCTGGCTGGCTTTCTCGGAGAATTTCTCCAGCTATACGTGGTACGAAAACTATCTGGAACACCTTGACGCGGTGACCCTCGACGATGTGCACGCGGCGGCCCGGCAGTACCTGCGACCCTCGCAGCGGACGGTGGGGTGGTTTGTGCCGGTGCCTGACGGTGAAGGTGGGAACCATGCGCAACCATGACGCTCTGCCCGGCGCTGATGATATCGCGCGGACCGTGCTCCGGAACGGCATCGTCGTGCTGGTGCGCGAGAATCACAACGCGCGCTCGGTGGTGCTGACCGGCTCGATCAATGCGGGCAGCCTGTACGAGCGACCGGAGCAGGCTGGGCTGGCGTCGTTCCTGGCATCCGCGCTGTTGCGCGGCACCCACTCGCGGGATTTTTCGACCATACACGAAATGCTTGAGAGCAACGGGGCGAGCCTGTCGATCAGCGGCGGGCGGCACACCGCCGGATTTGGCGGCAAGAGCCTGGCCGAGGACCTGCCGATGCTGCTCGATCTGCTGGCCGATGCGCTCAGAAACCCGGCGCTGCCCAACGAGCAGGTCGAACGGCTGCGCGGCCAGATCGTGACCGGGATCAAGATCCGCGAGCAGGATACGCGCTATGTCGCCGGGCAGATGTTTCGCCAACTGGTTTACCCGCCGGAACATCCCTACAGCCGGCAGACCGATGGGCAGATCGAGACCATATCGGCAATCGCGCGCGATCACCTCGCTGACTTCCATCGACGCCACTATGGACCGCACGGGATGCTGATCGTTGTGGTGGGAGCGGTGGATACGGCCGAGGTGATCCGGTGGGTCGAGGAGCGATTCGGCGACTGGGAGAATCCGGATCAGCCGGAGATCCCAGCGCTTCCCGACGTTCCCACCCCGGACGAGGTGCGCGCGCAGACGCGGGTAATGCCGGGCAAGAGCCAGTCGGACATCGTGGTGGGGTTTCCCGGTCCGTCACGTCTGACGGACGGCTGGCAGGCGGCCAACTTGGCGAACAGCATCCTGGGCGTGTTCGGGATGTACGGGCGGATTGGGGCCGAGGTACGGGAGAAACGCGGCCTGGCCTACTACAGCTTCAGCCGGCTGGATGGCGGGCTGGGGCCAGGCTCGTGGCGCGTCGTGGCCGGGGTGAATCCGGAGAACGTCGATCAGGCGGTGGGCGTCATCGTCGACGAGTTGCGACGCATCACCAGCACTCGCGTCACAGATGAGGAGCTGGCGGACAATAAGGCGAATTTCGTAGGCCGGCTGCCGCTCCAATTGGAGAGCAACGAGGGCGTTGCGGCCTCGATCCTGACGATGGAGCGCTACGGTCTGGGCTTGAATTACCTGCGCGAGTATGCGGGCGTCATCCAGGCCGTGACAGCGGACGACATCCTGGCGGCGGTGCGGCGCTATCTCGATCCGAATGCCTACGCGCTGGCAGTCGCCGGGCCGGAGCTTCCGGCAAACGGCGCAGCGGCCGGGTAGAGGGGACGGGGCAACCGATGTTGCGTGTGGGCGTGGACATGATCGAAGTGGAGCGAATTCGCCGGGGCGTGGAGCGCTACGGCGAGCGGTTCTACACGCGCTTCTTCACGGCGGTGGAGCGCGAACAATGCCGGGACGTGCCGGAACGGCTGGCGGCTCGCTTTGCTGCCAAGGAAGCGGTCGCGAAGGCGCTAGGCACCGGAATCGGCGATGTGAGTTGGCTCGATATCGAGATTTGCTCCGATGAGCGGCGGCGCCCGCTGGTCGTGCTCCACGGCGCGGCGGCTCGGCTGGCCGAGGAGTTGGGACTTGCGGCGTGGGAGGTCAGCCTGAGCCACACGCAGGCGCACGCGATCGCGTTTGTGGTGGCGATGAGCGATCTCAACGCCAGTGGAGATACTGGTTAGCCCAGCGGGGCCGCGTTATACTCCGCGCACAATTGAATAGCTGTTTCAGGTGGCCGCAAGCTCGGACGCTGCGGCCTCAACAGGGGGAAACCGGTCAAAGTCCGGTGCTGACCCGCAACTGTAGTGCCTTTACGGCAGAGCCAGATTACCCGCCTGAAACGACCTCGATGGATCATCTCTCGCGGATTGGAGGTGGCTATGTCGTGCGAGACAGCTTAGCCGGGCGCCTTTCTTGATCTGCAAGGAAGGCTTTTTTGTTGGCGATTCAATGCGAATGAAGGAGAACAAGATGGCGAAACGGCTCATGCTATTGGCGGCGGCGCTGTGCGTGGCGCTGGCGATAGGTGCCCCGGCACTGGCCCAGGACACCGGCAGTCCCTCGGCGCAGGCGCTGGCGTTCCTGGTGTCGCTTCAGAACGAGGACGGGGGATTCTCGAACGGTTTCGCGCCGGAGAGTGACATCGCGGCGACGGCGGACGCGGTGGTGGCCGCGGTGGCCGCGGGCGAGGATCCCAACGCATTCCTGACCGGTGAGATGATGAACCCGCTGACATTCCTCGGGACACAGGTGGCCGGCGGCAATGTGGCCGGGGCGGGCACGGTCGCCAAGGTCCTGATCGCGGTGGCGGCGGTTGGCAAGGATACGGCGACTTTTGCCGGACACGACCTGGCGGCCGATCTGCTCGCGCTGCAGGGCGAAGATGGCCTGTTCGGCATGGGGGCGTTCGATCACTGCCTGGCCGTGATCGCGCTCCAGAATGCGGGCGCGGCGCTGCCCGATGGCGCCATCGCAGTGCTGCTCGGACAACAGGATGCCGAAGGTGGTTGGGGATTCATGGCGGGCGAGGCGCCGGACACCAACACGACGGCGCTGTGCATCCAGGCGCTTGTTCCGGCGGGCGAGGCGAGCGCGGTCGAGAGCGGGCTGGCCTATCTCCGGAGCATCCAGAACGAGGACGGCGGCTGGCCTTACCAGAACCCGAGCGACTTCGGCACGGATAGCGATACGAACTCCACGGCGCTGGTTATTCAGGCGCTGATCGCGGCGGGCGAGGATCTCGAGGAGTGGAACAACCCGCAGGACTGGCTGGCAAGCATGCAGCTTGACAACGGGGCGTTCGCTTACCAGGAGGCGTTCCCGGACGCCAATCTGCTGGCGACGATTGCAGTTATCCCGGCGCTGGAGGGCGCCCCGCTGAACGCGTGGATGCCCGAGGCTGCCGCGGAATAATCCGGCAGGGCCAGGGAGGGCGGGCGGAACATGGCTCGCCCTCCTGTGCTGTCCGGCGCGCTGTGGCACTTGCTCGCTGTCTGAAGATACCAGTAGAATGAAAGTACAATCTTGCTTGATGGATGTCTAGATATTTCTGTAAGGAAGGAAAACGTTGATTAGAAAAAGAACGATTCTGATCACCGGCGCGGACGGAGAAGTCGGGCATGGCCTGATCGAGCGACTGGCCGCGCAGCCCGAACGGCCGTCCATTGTGGCGCTGGATGTGCGCAAGCTGGACCGTGCGCTGCGGCCCTGGGTGGAACGGTTGATCATCGGGGATATCCTCGACACCAAGCTGCTCGAAACCCTCACCACCGAATTCGAGATCGATACCATTTACCACCTCGCGGCGCTGCTCTCGACCAGTTCGGAATTCCACCCCGAAACGGCCCACCGGGTGAACGTGCAGGGCACGATCAACCTGCTGAAGCTGGCGCTCGACCAGAGCCAGTCGCGCGGGCAGGCGGTGAAGTTCATCTACGCGAGCTCGATCGCTGTCTACGGTCTGCCGGATGTGGCGACCAAGCAGGCTGCCGGGATGCTCGTCGAGGATCAACACCTCAACCCGATCACCATGTACGGCTGTAATAAGCTTTACTGCGAGCACCTGGGCCGATACTATGCCCACCACTACCAGCAGCTCTCCGCCACGCGCGCAATTGGCGTTGACTTCCGCTGCGTGCGCTTCCCCGGGCTGATCAGCGCGACAACGATGCCCACTGGGGGCACCAGCGACTACGCACCGGAGATGATCCACGCGGCGGCGCAGGGCAAGCCCTACGCCGCTTTCGTGCGTGGGGACACCACGATCCCGTTCATGGCGATGCCGGATGCGATCCACGCACTGGTGACGCTGGCGGCGGCGCCGCGCGAGGGATTGCGACGTCTCGTGTACAACGTGACCAGCTTCAGCCGGTCGGCTGAGGAGCTGGGCGAGATGGTCCGGCGCGCCTTTCCACAGGCCGAGATCACGTTCCGCGCGTCGGATGCGCGGCAGGGCATTGTCGACAGTTGGCCGCTCGGCCTGGACGACAGCGCTGCCCGCGAGGACTGGGGCTGGCAGCCAACGTACGACGCGGACCAGGCCTTCGACGATTACCTGGTACCGACGATCGTCGAGCGTTACAGGGGAACTGATTATTGAACGGGCGGCGGGACTGGAATGTCGAGTCCCGCCAGGCTTGTTCGCGCGGAGCGTTCCGGCTCACATGGGGACTTCGGTCGCGTCGGGCACCGGCGCCGGCTGGTCGTCCCATGCCTCAGCCGGTTGGGGCAGGTCGTCCATTTCGACCTCGTCGCGAACGTCTTCGACGCCGCGTAGCACCAGCCACGAGACGATCCCGGCCATGAAGATCAGCAGCCCCGATCCCATGAACACCGCTCGCGAGCCAATTTCATCCATCAGCAGGCCGGCGGCGCCCATCGACGCGATGTTGGCCACATTCACGATGGTGCCCTGAGCGCCGCTGGCGCGTCCTAGCTTGGCGCTGGGCACGTGCCGCTGCATCAGCGTCGAGGCGACGATCTGCGGCGGCGACAGCGCTAGCCCCACCGCGAACAGGACCGCGACCATCAGCGCGTAGCTGGTGACCGTCGACACGATGATGGTCGTGACGCCAAAGGCGAGCATGCTCACGCCGATGATGTCGCGCGCTTTGTGGCGTTGGGCAATGGAGGTTGTGACCAGGGCGCTGCCCAGGACGATCCCCAGTGTTTGAGAGAACCGGATGAGCCCCAGGCCTTCCTCGCGCATGCCCAGCTCGTCGATCAGCAAGGGGACGAATGTCACGTTGGCGGCTCCGAGGCCGAGCATCAACGCCAGGAAACTGATCAAGACGCCCCGCATCACCTGGTCGGTCACCACGTACCGCAAGCCGATCACCAGCTCAGACAACATCGTGCGCAGCGTTCGCGCTGCGCCAGCGATTCGGGAGACCGATCGGGCCACGGGCGCCGGGACCGCGGGCCGGCGGGGCGCCGCGCCGGACGCGCTGATCCGCGCGATGAAGATCGCGGAGATGAGAAACGTGATGCTGTCCGCGATGAAGGCTGGGGCGGTCGCTCCGGCAAGTCCCACCATGACACCGGCCAGGGCGGCGCCCACCACCGCGGACAAGGTATGCGTCAGTTGGGCCAGCGCATTCGCCGCCAGCAGTTCGTCCTTGCTCATGATCGTTGGCAGCATGGCGGTGCGCGCAGGGTAGAAGAACGTGCTGACCGTGCTGAGGCAGACCGACACGGCGATGAAGATCCAAACCTGATCTACGTTGGTGACCAGCAGAAAGCCCAGCGCTAGGACGCTGCGGATCAGGTCGGCGCCGATCATGATGTATTTGCGATTGGCGCGATCAACGATGGTCCCCGCCACCAACCCCAGAAACAGCGAGGGCAGGGCGGAGAGGACGAACAGGGCGCTCAGCAGCTTGCCCGAGCTGACGTCCGCGTCGTTCGCCATGCGGATAATCGCCAGCGTCATTGTGTTGTAGGCCAGGGAATCGCCCAGAAACGAGATCAACTGGCCGGTCCAGAGATTGCGGAAATCGCGGTTGCCCAGCACGGAGAAGATGCTGGTGCCATTGCGGTAAAAGAGCGCGGAACCGATGCGTCCCCAGACGGTCCGTTTGGTGCCGAGTTCAGAAGTCATCGCGTCAGGAGCTTCCTATTGAGGTCAACCCTATCGAATCTGTTGTACGCGCCAACGCCGCAAAACCCCCAGCCAGTTCAGCGCCCGTCGAAATCGTGCTCATCATAGCCCCCGGCGTCGTAGAGATCGTCTAGGAGATCGGTGATCTCGTCGTCGCGGTAGCTCTGGAGCTCGTGGTCCGAGATCGAGAGATCGACCGGCGGAATGACCAGATCGCGCGCGGGCACAATGACATCATAACCGTTTTCGTAGGCCCACGCTTTCATCTCCTCGATGATCTGGATCAGCTCCCGTCCGCCTGTCACGTGCGGGCCGCGCAGGATGGCGATGCGTTCCGGCTCGGTGCCGTCGCCCCAGAACAATGTCAGGCGCCCGTCCTCGGCGATAGTGATGTAGGCTGGCTCCCGCACGTGGTCCCTCCTCAACTGGCTGGCGGGATCAACATCCGTCTAAATACATCATAGCGCCACAACGCCTGCACGACGATCGCCCAGGCAAGAACTGCCAGCACAACGATGCCCAGATCGACCCAGGCCATGGTGCTCAGCTCGAAAAAATCGCGCACGGCGGGCAGGGGGAAGATCGCGACGTAAAGGACCAACATGGCCGCGGCCAGCCCGATACGGCGCGCGCTGTACGCCAGCGGCTGCCGGTTTTCCCAGGCTTCGGTCGGGTGCTCGGCGAAAACGATCAGTAGCAGGCCGCACAACACGGCCGTCGTCGTGAGGACCGTGCGCTGCAGTTGGAGCGGGTCGTCCTGGTACAGCAGGTACACGACCAGCGTGACCACCATGATGCTGAAACCGGCGGGCAGGATGAACTCGCTCACCGACACTAGGAGATTCTTTTTCGGATGCCCTGGCATGGCCCAGATGGCGAGAACGAAGGCCGGCAGGCCGACCGGGAGTGTGGTCAAGATGGCGTTGTGCTTGGGCGTGAAAGGGAACTCGGTCCCGATGAAGCCTGCGATGATGATCAGCAGGGTCGCGTATAGCGTCCGGGTGAGGAACAGCCGCATGACATCCTGCATGCCGTTGAGGATGCGTTGGCCCTCCTTGATCGCTTCGGGAAGCACGTCAAACTTGTCGCCCAGCAGAACCATGTCGGCCACGCTGCGGGTTGCCTGGCTGCCGCTTTGCATGGCGATGCCCATGTGCGCCTCTTTGAGCGACAGCACATCGTTAACGCCGTCGCCGATCATAGCGACGTAGTGTCCCTGTGAGCGCAGTTGCTGGACGATGCGCTGTTTCTGCTGCGGGGTGATGCGCCCGAAGACCGCCGACGCTTCAACCGCCTCGGCAAACTGCGCCTCCGGCATTTCAGCCAGATCCAGCCCGGAGACGGCGCCGGCATCGTGGCTGAGTCCGGCGAGCTGGGCCAGGGCGGCGACCGTCTTCGGGTTGTCGCCGGAGATCAGCTTGATGGCGACGCCCGCCCGGCTGAACTGATCGAGGACCTCGCGGGCGTTCGGGCGCAGCTCATCGGTGAAGGTGAGCCAGCCCAGCGGGCGAAGATGATCGGGCAGGGGCGGCGGGGCATTGTCGGGACGCTGTAGCGGCTCGGGGTGATCGGCCAGGAGCAGCACGCGCAGACCCAGGTCGGTCCAGGTGTCGGTGTGCCGCTGCAGCAGATGCCCGTCGTCGACGCACGGCAGCAGCACTTCCGGCGCGCCCAACACGATGCTGCCCGGAACCATCGCGCCGTTGGCGAACGTGGCGCCGCTCCATTTGTACTCGGACGAAAACGGGATCTCCACAGCGACGGCCTGGGCCTGGCCGGGGCAGGCTTCCGCGATGGCGTCGGCGGTGCGGTTGACACGGCCTGTGCTCGCCACGAAATCTCCGGCGCGCTGTCTGACCTCGTCTTCTTCGTGGTCGATGGGGATGATCTGGCGCAGTTGGATGCGGTTGGTCGTCAGCGTGCCGGTCTTGTCCAGGCAGAGGACATCGACGTTGCTCAGCGACTCGACTGCGTTGATCTGCTGTACCAGCGCGCCTTTCTGCGCGATCCGGACGGCGCCCAGGGCGTACGACACCGTGATCATGAGCAGCAGCCCCTGTGGGACGAGGGAGATGACCACCGCCGTGTCCTGTACGATCTGGTCGAAGGGCTTGTCTTCGATGGCGAAGGACAGCATGAGCAGGATGGCCAGGCCGATCGCGACGATCACCAGCAGGCGGACCAGGATGCTCACCTGGCGCTGGAGCGGAGTGAGCACGCGCCGGTATTCTCGCGCGCCGGCAGTGAGCTGGTTGGCGAGGCTGTCGGCGCCGACCTTTTCCGCGAGATAGACACCGCTGCCCGACACGCAGAAACTACCGGAGAGCACCGGGGCGCCGCGCTCTTTGGGCACATGATCGGATTCGCCGGTGAGCAGCGATTCGTCGACATCGATGCGGCTATCGGTCAGCAGCGTGCCATCGACTACGATCTGGTCGCCGGGGCGAACCAGCACGGCGTCACCGGCCACAACAGCGGATGGATCGACGGCGAGCTGCTCCTCGTCGCGAATGACCGTCGCGCGCGGGCGGGTGAGCAGGGCGATACGGTCAAGCTGGCGCTTGGCGCGAATTTCCTGAAAGACACCCAGCGCCACATTGAGCAGCACCACGCCGCCCGTGACGAAGGCATCCTCGGCCTTGCCGACGAGCACCAGCGCGATCATGATGCCAAACAGGATCAGGTTGGTTAGCGAGAATACATTCTCGCGCAGGATGGCTGTGATGGGCCGGCTGGATTTGACCGGCATGTCGTTGCCCAGACCCTGAGCGCGCCGCCGCTCAGCCTCGGCAGACGACAAACCTTGCCGGGCAAACGAAGGCGAGAGTGTATCCGGCGAGATGGGTTCGATAGCAGTGCTGCTCATGACTGGTTCCGCGAGCGCTGGGCAAGATTCGCGGCGGCGCGTGCCTCGACAACCGCATCCAGGCGCCGGTACCAGGGGTGCGAATCCGGAAGCTGTAAGAAGTGGTCGCGGACATACACGAAGCGTGTCGGCGACGTATCCCACAGGTAGAGGGGCGGCTGGCTTTGGTCGAGCGGCCACAGCCAGGCGCGCTCGTCGCGGACCGAGTGGACGAAGTAGCGCACCGATTCGGCCAGGTCTTCGCCGGGCGCCGTGCTGACATCGCGCGAGTCGACCGGCAGGGTCTCCCAGGTGCCAGGTTCCGGCGGGCGCCCCTGCTGCCGGGGATGGGTCCAGGTGTCGCCCTTCTTGCGCCAGTCCAGGCCGGGGCAGGTGCAGAACTCGTTCTCATACGGCCAGCCGCGATACTCGTTGGAGGCGTGCGTCCCTTCGTGGAGCAGAATGCGATAGAGGACCGATTCATCGTGGCCCGGCTCCCCGATGCGCAGCCAGTGGTCGCCGTACGAGCCGCCGCCAGGATTGCGATCTATCCAAAGATGAATAGGATTATCGACAAACGGACTGTAGAAGGCGGGGCCAAGAAGGCGCAGCGTTTCCTGGAGCATGCTCAGCTCGGATGAGCGCCAGGGCCGGGCGTTGCCTTTGGGATCGGTTTCGATCAGCCGCAGACCGTAGGTGGATTTGAGGACATCGACGGCACGGGAATGTTCACCGCTTGACTCGGGTTCAGCCAGGCCCAATAGGCGGCCTATCCAGTTCGACAGCGAGAATCTGTTGGGCATGGTTTGACCTCGTGGGTGTCCTGATGGGACAATCTGAGCCTGATAGTTCTATTGTATCTTACCCGCAATGATGGGCCAGCGCTTCTTTAGCGCAAGGGGGGCGCCGGGCAGGCAAACCATGACTGACCGAAACGAACGAGGCTCAAAAACGACCCGCGTCCGGCGCGTGCTTGTGCCCGTAGCCAATCCGAACACGGCGCGCGACTTGATCCGGCTGGCGGGCCGCCTGGCCGATCCGGATGAGGGGCACGTCCTGGCGTTGCTGGTCGCCCCTGCGCCCGCAAGTCAAGATTGAGAAAGACTAAAGACAAAATTGGCGAAATGCTGTACCATGTAACCAGTAACCTCTTGCCACCGGGGGGCGTCGATGACGTTTACTGGCCAGCTGACGATCCAGCGCCTGACAATCGCCATCCTGTTCATTCTCCTGTTTGCCATGGCGGTGCGCGTTCCAACCGATACCGACACGTGGTGGCACATTCGCAGCGGCGAGACCATCGTCGACAACGCGTCTATTCCCCATTCTGACTCTTTTTCTCACACGCGCGCCGGAGCGGACTGGATCGATCACAGTTGGGGTGCGCAGGTCGCGCTGTATGGAGCATACGAGCTGTTTGGGGGAGGGCGCGCGCCGGGTTCATCCGGGAATATTGGGCTGGCCCTGTTCACCGCGGCGCTGGCGACGCTGGGTATGCTGTTCGTGTTTCTGATGTGCGAGGGCAACGCCTACGTGCGGGCGTTCGTCGTCGTGCTGGGCGCGGCGGCGGCGGCGGTGTTCTGGTCACCGCGACCGCAGATGGTCTCCTTCGCCCTGGGCGCGCTGGTCCTGTATCTCATTCATCTCTACAAGCGCAGGCATATCGACCGGCTATGGCTGATCCCGCCCATTTTCACCATCTGGGTGAACATGCACGGCGGTTTCGCGATCGGGTTCATCTTTCTGCTGGGCACCATCGCCGGCGAGGTGATTGGCAACCTGCTGAACTCCGCCGGAGAGCACGTGATCCGGTGGCCGAGGCTGCGCAAGCTGGCCTGGATCACGGCGCTGGCAGTCCCCGCGGTGGCGCTCAACCCCTACGGAATCCAGATGCTGCAATACCCGTTCCGCACGGTGGGCATCGGCGTGCTGCAGGATTTCATCCAGGAGTGGGCATCGCCCAATTTCCACCAGCCCCAGACGTGGCCGTTCGCCGTCCTGCTGCTGGGCGTGCTGGCGGCGACAGGATTGTCCAGCCGCCGGATCGACTGGACGGACCTGGCGCTGGTTGCCGGGACGGCGTTGATGGGCCTGATGGCGGGACGCAATATCGCGGTGTTCGCCATGGCGGCCACGCCCGTGCTCTCGCGCCATGTGGATAGCTGGCTCACCGATCGGGGCTGGCAGATTCGCCCGGCTGCGCACATGTCGCGAGGGATGATACGTCTGAACTGGTTGCTGCTGGCCCTCGTTGCGCTCGGCGGGCTCGCTAAGGTCGTCTCGGCGGTGAATGCCACGACGGTGCGCGACGCTCAGGAAAGGTACCTGCCGGTCGAACTGGGGGCCTTCCTGGACGATACGCCGCCGGACGGGCTGATGTTCAACTCGTACAACTGGGGCGGCTATCTGATGTTCGCCGCGCCGGATGTACCGGTGTATGTCGATGGGCGGACCGACCTGTACGATGACGCGTTCCTGCGCGATTATCTCGATATCGCGTTCGTGCGGGATGGCTGGGACCAGCAACTCGACGAGCAGGGCATCGGGTTCGTCGCCATCGAGGCCGACAGCTTCCTGGCGACGATGTTGCGCGCGAGGCCGGAGCAGTGGCGCGAACTGCGTTTCGACGAGGGGCGATCCGCCCTGTTCGTCAGGGCGCGGGAAGAAGGCGCGCATGACTGACTCGACGAACCGGATGCGGCTCCCGCCTTTGCTCGCCGATACGCGCCTGCTGGTGTACCTGTTTGTAGGCTTCCGGCTGGTCATGGCGATGGTGTACCAGCCCTATGCCTTCGAGGTGTACGAGCTGGATCAGGGCCAGTACGTGCCCACCACGCTCGAGCGCGGCCTGAGCACGTTCGGTGATCTGCGCTACTACTACCAGTTTGCCGAGCTAGTCGACGCGGGCAAGCTGCCGTACCGTGATTTCTGGCACGAGTTTCCACCGGTCTGGATCACGCTATTCAGTGGAGTCTACGCCGTCATGGGGCTGCGGGGCGAGGTGGACTTCACGGCCTGGGCAACCGCTCTCGGCCTGATCATGACAGTCTTCGACATCGGCAACCTGCTGTTGCTGCGGCGGCTTGGCCGGCGCCTGCACGGGGAGGGGGTCGGCACCGCGCTGGCGTGGATTTACGCGGTCCTGGCGGCGCCACTGATCTTCCCGTGGTGGACCTTCGAGACGATGGTTGCGTTCCTGATCCTGGCGGCGCTCGTATGCCTGCTGGAGGGGCGCGACCGGGAATCGGCGCTGCTAACGGCGCTGGGGACGCTGACCAAGTACACGCCGATCCTGCTGCTGCCAGCGGTGTGGCGTTACTACGACCGGCAGCGGGCTTTAAGGTATACCCTGATCTCGGCGGGAGTAGTCATCGTGGTGCTGGGCGGACTGCTGGCCTGGGGCGGGCGGATGGCGTGGGCATCGCTGCTCGCGCAGTTCAACAAGGCGTCGTACCAGAGCGTGTGGGCGCTGGTGGATGGAAATATGCGGACTGGCAGCTTCACCGGGCCGGAGACCCGTTTCGATGCCGATAACGCCTTCGAGCCGTACGGGAACGAGCCAGTCATTCCGGCGCTGGTCCGGACCCTGCCGTTTGCGCTGGCGGGGCTGTTCGTATTCACGCGGAGACTGCGCCAGGACGATCACGGCATTCTCGCGTTCTTCTCGATCACAGTGGTGCTGTTTTTCCTGTGGGCGCACGGTTGGAGTCCGCAATGGATCGTCACGCTGACGCCGCTGATCTTGCTGAACTTCCCGACGCGTGACGGGGTGCTGGTATGCCTGGTGTTGAACCTGATCTGCTTCGTCGAGTATCCCGTCTTTTTCATGCGCACGGGCGACACGGGCGGGTCGATCAGCGGAGCACTTGCGGTTCCTTATGCGCTGACGATTTTGCTCCGGACAGCGTTGCTGATCGGGGTCGCGATCGGTCTGTACAGGCGCGCGACGGTGAGAGCGCCGCATGGCTGAGATGACGCGGCGCACCTGGGTCGCGCTGGGGTTGATTCTGCTGTTGGCGCTGGGCCTGCGGCTGGTGAACCTGGGCGGGCGGACGCTGTGGTATGACGAAGCGTTCGCCGTGCTGTTCGCCGAGAAGGGGTGGGATGCCATGGTCGATGGCACGCTGACTCCGGTCGATGGCGGCGCGGCGGACGTGCATACCCTGCTGTACTACGTTCTGCTCGACGCGTGGATGGACGTGTTCGGGCAGGGGGTCTTTGCTGTGCGCCTGCTCAGCGCGCTGGTGGGTGTGGCGACGGTGGGGGCGGTGTTTGGGCTGGTCCGCGACTGGTTTCCGGATGTGCGCACCGGGCTGGCGGCGGCCTTCCTGACCGCGGTCGTGCCGTTTCACGTCCAGTACTCGCAGGAAGCGCGCATGTACGCGCTGCTCGCGCTGTTGCTGACGTTGGCGACGTGGCTGTACTGGCGCGCCTGGGTGCGCCCAGGGGTGGGATACTGGCTGGGTTTCGGGATGGTGGCTGGGCTCAGCATGTACGCGCAGCAGTTGGCCGCGTTCTACCTGCTGGCGCTGGGATTGCTACCGGTCGTGTATCGCCGCCGCCAGGCCGTTATCGGGACCGCGTTGGGCGCGGGCGTAGCGCTGGCGATCTACCTGCCGTGGATGCTGAACCTGCCGGACCAGCTCGGCAAGCTGCGCCAGTACTGGGTGCAGAAGCCGAACGTGCTGCATCTGTGGCTGGCGCTGCGGTCGTTCGTCTCGGTGAATCTCGATTTTTCGCCGGCGTGGTGGCTGCCGACGTTTCTGCTGGCGGCGCTTCTCGCCGTGTTCGTGCTGTACCGCGCCGGGCAGGTGCTGCGGGCGCGCGCGCCGGATCCCGACCGCGTGCCGTTGGGCTGGGCGGTGTGGCTGGCGTTCATGCCGATGGCGTTCATGTGGGTGGCGTCCTACATCTTCCAGCCAGTGTTCCTGCCCCGCGCGCTGCTTCCTTCCGCGGTGATTTTCTACTCCGCGCTGGCGTGGTTGTTCGTGCGCGGCGGTCTGCCCAGGCCGATCAGCGGCTTACTCCTTGCCGGGTGGGCGGTGATCGTGGTGTTTGGGCTGGTGACGCATTACACCTGGGACACGTTCCCGAATCCACCTTTTGACCGGGCGGCGGACTTCCTGAGCGACCGTGTCCAGCCGGGCGACGTGGTGGTGCACGGCAACAAGATCACGGCGCTGCCCATGGTGTTCTATGCGCGCGATTTGCCGCAGCAATATGTTCGCGACATCCCCGGATCGGGGTCCGACACACTGGCGGTGCCGACTCAGGCGACGCTGGGCTTGATGGCGGCGCCCTCCGTTGGGGACGCCGTGAATGGGACTGCTCGCGTGTGGTATGTTGCCTTCGAGCAGCTCGAGGACGAGATGGCGGAGCTGGTCGAAGATGATCCGGAGAACGCGCAGTACGATTCGCTGAGCTGGCTGCGCGAGCGCTACACCAAGGAGCAGACGGTTGCGTTCAATGATTTGCAGATCGTGCTTTTCACACGGCCACAGTAGGGAAACGCGATGGTGGGCAGTCTGAGCGGCGGGCGGCACACACGGTCGATCCTCGTGGCGGCCGGGCTGATGATCGCGCTGGTGATCGGGAACGTCGTCGCGACGCGCGCGTATTTGACCGAGCCGCACCCGGGCCACAACGATTTTATGTCTCGCTGGGAGGGCGTGCGCTCTTTCTGGCGCGATGGACTGAATCCTTATGGCGAGCAGGCCAGCGCCAACATCCAGGATCGCATCTACGGCCGTCCCGCGGCTGAGGATGAGGATCCGGGTTACTTCGCCTACCCGTTCTATACCGTGTTCCTGTTGTGGCCGCTGGCTTACGTCGATTATGCGTGGGCGTCCGCGATCTGGATGGTGGTACTGGAAGCGTGCTTGATCGGGACGTTGGTGCTGTTGCTCGATCTGGTCCGCTGGCGGCCGCGCCCGTGGCTGCTGGCGGCGCTGCTGCTGTTGATGCTGATCAACTATTTCTCGGCGCGCGGGTTGATTCTGGGGCAGCCAGGGCTGGCGGTCGTGTTCCTGGAGGTGCTCGCTCTATGGGCGCTGAGCAAGGATCGCTCGCAACTGGCGGGGGGCGCGCTGGCCCTGTCCACGCTGAAGCCGCAGATGGGCTTCCTGCTCGCGCCGTTCTTGCTACTGTGGGGGTTGCGCAGCGGCCGCCGCGCGTTTGTGGCCAGTTTTGTGATCGTGTGGGGCGCGCTGATGGCGCTCTCGTTCATCGCGGAGCCGTCATGGTTCGGCGACTGGATCGACCAGATCCGGCGCTACCCGTCCTATACGGCGATTGGCGCGCCGACGTGGATCGTGATGCAGCATTACCTGGGGGCGGGGGATGCCGGCGAGTGGGCGGTCAACGTGGTCCTTTTCGCGGCGATGCTGTGGGCGTGGGCTGGCGTGCTGATCCAGCGGCGCGAGGAGCGGCTGATGTGGACCGTGGTGCTCACGCTGACCATCACGCATCTTTGCGCGGTCCGCACGGCGACGCCGCATTATGTCGTGTTTACCCTGCCGCTGATCTTTTACTGCAAGCGGTGGGCCGTCCAGCGCCGGTCCGGCGGCGCGTGGATCGTGATCCTGTTGATCATGCTATTTGTCGTGCCATGGGTCCACTTTCTGCTGACGGTGGAGGGCGAGTTCGAACACCCGACGCTGTACCTGCCGGTGCCGTTCACGGTGCTGGCGGTGGTGTGGCTCACCCGCCGAGGCGACTGGTGGCGCTCCGGACCGATTCTGAGCGGTACGAAGGGCGCCGAATCCTCATGAAGACGCGGATCAGCCAGCGCTCCTACGTGGTTGTGCTCGCTCTGGCCCTGGTCTGGGAGCAGGCGGTGGCCGTGGCCATCGCCGGCCGGGGTCCCGGACGCCTGTACTACTACAACGCCGGGCAGCGGCCGCAGGCCCAGGGCACGGCCGATCGGCCCTGCTGTGGACGTACATCCACGCGCCGGAGGGCCTGCCAGGGCCGAGCCACGTTCTGGATGCCGCTCGAATCGTTGGTGGCGGCGGCGGCGATGGCAGTCGGTGGGGCGGATTTCGGCGTCGCCCAGGTGCCGTCGGTGGTGTGTTTTTGCCCTATGCTGGTGAGCACGGCGTTTTGGCTGGGCGCGGCCATCGGGCAGACGCGGCGCCGGGCATGGATCGCGGCGCTGCTCGTGCTGTTCAGCGGCTTTTTCACGCCATTCTGGACGACCACCGATACATTCGCGCTGTATGGCTGCGCTGGCGCCGCCGCGCTGATCGGGATGGGGAAGGGACGCGAGACGGGTTCCTGGCGCTGGTTCGCGGTGAGCGGCGCGGCGTCCGGACTGGCTCACATGACGCGGGCGGATGGGGTGTTGCTGCTGGCGGTCGCGGGCCTGGTCGCGGTTGGGCCGGACCGGACTTGGCAGAAAATCGCCAGGGCATGGGCCACGCTGTTGGGCACCTATCTGCTGGTCATGCTGCCCTGGTTCGCGCGCAACGTGTCGGAAATCGGCTCTCCGCTGCCCACCGGCGGGACGCAGGCGATGTGGCTGCGCGGCTACAACGAGTTAGTGAGCTATCCGCCCGATGCGAGCGCCGCGACCTTCTGGGATTGGGGCCTGGAGAATATCCTGCGGTCGCGCATCGAAGCGCTGAACAGCAACCTGGGGACGTTCGTGGCGGTGGAAACGTGGGTCGTGTTGGGACCGTTCGTGCTGTGGGGCCTGTGGCGCGAACGGCGACGGGCTATGGTCCTGGGGGTGGCGCTGTATGCCGTGGCGCTCCATCTGGCGATGACGTTCGTCTTCGCGTACCCGGGCTACCGGGGCGGGCTGTTCCACTCGTCGGCAGCGCTGCTCCCGTTCTGGGCAGCGCTGGGGGTCTCCGGACTCGACGAGGCGATTGCCTGGGCGGCGGCGCGGCGGCGCTGGAACACGGCGCAGGCGCAGTCGGTGTTCGGCGCGGCGACGGTCGTGCTGGCGGCGGCGATCAGCGTTGGCGTGCTGGCGTCGCGGCTGGAGGCATGGAACGACAACGGGGCATTCTACGAGGGCGTCGTCGCGGACCTACCTCCCGACGCCGTCCTGATGGTGAACGATCCTGCGGCGCTATACTACCACACCGGCCACGCCGGCGTCGTCGTGCCGGATTCGGAGCCGGACGTGGTGCCTGAGATAGCGACGCGGTTCGGTGTGACGCATCTGGTGCTCGACGAGAACCGGACGGCGCCGTTCGATAGGCTGTATCGCGGCGAGGAGTCGCGCCCGTACCTGGTGTCGTTGGGCGACTTGGCGGGGGGACTGCGGCTGTTCGCGATCGATCTGGCGGAGCGCGAGCCATGACACCTGTCCGGCTCACCTCCCGCTGGCGCGATGCCGCGATTGGCCTGCTGGCCCTGGCCGGCGTCGCGCTCTATGTCGCCGCCTCATCGATCATCCACAAGGTGGGGTTCCCGCTTGACGATTCCTGGATTCACCAGACGTATGCCCGCAATCTGGCCGAGCGGGGCGAGTGGGCGTTCGTGCCGGGCGAACCGAGCGTCGCGTCGACGTCCCCGCTGTACACGGTCCTGTTGGCCGCCGGGTACTTCCTGAACGTGCGCTTCTTCGTGTGGACGTTTGCCCTGGGTGCGGCGGCGCTCGCGGCGGCGGGCTGGATTGGGGCCAGGGCGGCGGAGCAGCTTCATCCTGCGCTGCCCGGGGTAGGGACATGGACCGGACTGGCAATCGTGCTGGCCTGGCACCTGGTCTGGGCGGCGGCGTCCGGCATGGAGACGATGCTGTTCGGCACATTAAGCCTGGCCGTCGTGTGGATCACGTGGCGCGAGCTGGGTGACCTGCCGGGCACCGGCGGGGCGCGGTTCGGGCGCGGCTTGTTGCTGGGCGGGACGGGCGCGGCGCTTACCCTGACCCGTCCGGAGGGCGCCGGGCTGGTCGCGCTGGCCGGGGCGATGCTGCTGCTGGCGCGGCCCTTTGGCGACTGGCGTCAGAACTGGCGGGCGTACACGGGTTGGGGCGTGGGGTTCGCCGCGGGATGGCTGGCGGGTGTGGCGCCGTATCTGGCCCTCAACCTGCACATCGACGGGAGCCTGCTGCCGAACACGGCGTCGGCCAAACAGGCCGAAAATGCGCCCGCGCTGGAGCTTCCGCTGGTGGAACGGTACGCGCGGATGTTGCTGCCGCTGGTGGCGGGTGGCCAGATCATGCTGCTGCCGGGCCTTGGTGTGTCCCTGTACGAGCTGGCGGCGCGTGTGCGGTCCGACAGACGAGCTATATTGTTTTTTCTACCCCTGGCCTGGATGGTCGTCCAGGTGTCCGCCTATGCGCTGCGGCTGCCGGCGCCGTACCAACACGGGCGCTACGTCATCCCCATTCTGCCGCACATTCTGCTGTACGGGGTGGGCGGCACCGTGCTGCTGGTCGAACGCAGCCGGGAGGGCCTTGTCCGGCGCGTGCTGGCGCGGAGCCTGGGCCTTTCCGCCGTCGCCATTCTGGCTGGGTTCTGGGTGCTCGGCGCGCAGGTGTATGGCCGTGACGTGCGGATCATCGACACCGAAATGGTGGACACCGCCCAGTGGGTGAGCGAAAACCTGCCGCCCGAGGAATTGCTGGCCGTCCACGATATCGGCGCGCTGGGCTACTACGCGCCGCGGCCCATCCTGGACCTGGCCGGCCTGGTCAGCCCGGAGGTGGTGCCTATCATCCGGGATCATGAGGCGCTCATGCAATTCATGTGCGAGCGCAATGCGCGCTATCTGATGGTGCTGCCCGACCAACGCCCGGCGGCGCTCGACGATCCACGGCTCGGCGCCGAGACGATGGTGGATCCGGAAACCGGTACGATGATCCGGAAGCCCCTATTTGACACCGGTGCACCCTATTCACCGGCGGCGGGCGGCGGAAACATGAGAGTCTATGCGCTGCAGTGGCCGGAACGTTGTGATTAGCGGTGATGAAATTAACGGAGTGTTTATGGCCCGTTTGTGAATTTTTAGTTAATTCTAATTTACGTTTGCTTGCTCCTGGATTCTGTCTTATGGTATACTCGCACCAGGGGAACATATCGTGTGGGTCAGCAGTACGTTCAATCACTTACTGAGGTGTCAGTCTCCCAAATGGACGAAAACCAGGCGCAGTATCCCCTGCGAAAGATCACATTGTTGATCGTTGACGATCACCCTGTTTTTCGTCAAGGGTTACGCAACATTTTCGCCACGGAAGAGGATATCCAGGTCGTCGCTGAGGGCGCGAGCGGGGAACAGGCGCTTCAGCTCGTCTATGATTTGCAGCCAGACGTCTTGTTGCTCGATATCAACCTGCCCGGCATCAACGGCCTGCAAGTCACCAGCCGCCTGAAGGCGGACCATTCGCCGACCGCGATCGTGCTCCTGACGGCCTATGACGACATGGAGCAGGTGCTGCACGCCATGCGATCCGGCGGGGCGGCGTATTGCCCAAAGGATATCGAGCCGGAAATACTGGTTGACGTGGTGCGCAAAGCCGCGCACGGCTACTACGTGGTCGGCGACAAGGTCTTCGATGCGGACGGCTTGAAGCACTGGTTGGACGCGGGTGTCGAGGCGGCTACCGGGCCCTACATGGTGGATCCCAGCGAGCACTTCGTGCCGCTGAGCCCCCGCGAAATGGAGATTCTGCAGTTCGTGACGCAGGGCAAGAGCAACAAAGAGATCGCTCAGGTGCTGGATATCAGCCACCAGACCGTCAAGAACCATATGACATCGATTTTGAAGAAGCTTGATGTGCGCGATCGTACCCAGGCGGCAGTCTACGCGCTGCGCCGCGGCTGGGTGCGGACCAACAAAGCCGTGCCCGATGAAGATGACGATAGCGGGTAATCTGGCCAGGTCGGTGATTGCTACAAACGAGGGACAGTGACAAATGGTCCATGGTGCGTCAACTCCAAAGGATGAGCTGCTGCTCGAATTTCGCAATGAGTACGAGAAGCTCAAGGTACGGCTCGGCGAAAACCAGCAGCTTATCGAGCAGAGCCAGCTTGAGGTCGATCGTCTGCGCGAGAAGAATGTGGCGCTCAACATCCAGTTTCGCCGCATTGAGGCCAACTTTGACACAATTCCTCGCTCCGACATCAAGGCCGCGTACGACGACTTGATCGACGCCAAATCGCGGCTGTTGACGATGCAGGGGCAGTTGGAAAAGCTCAAGGGCAACCAGGAAGAGCTTCAGTATTTCGAGCGCTTGCTGGGCCGCCTGCTGAACCTGGTGCAGGGCGTCACGCCGGACCGGCTGCCCGCGCCGTCCGTGCCAGGAACCACTGACATGTTGAGCACAGACGGCAGCAGCCTGTCGACCCAGGCGATTGTGCGCATTGTCGAGGCGCAGGAAGTCGAGCGCCAGCGGCTGGCCCGCCAGATGCACGATGGTCCGGCGCAGTCGCTGACGAATTTCATCCTGCAGGCGGAGATATGCCAGCGCCTGTTCGACCGGAATCCCGATCGGGCCGGCGAGGAGCTGAACAACCTCAAGACCGCGGCGAGCGGAACCTTCCAGAAGGTGCGCGATTTCATCTTCGACCTGCGCCCGATGATGCTCGACGACCTGGGCCTGGTGCCGACCATCCGGCGGTATGTCGAGGCATACGAAGAAAAGACCGGTATCGACACGCAGCTCAATATCCTGGGCGACGAGCGGCGGCTTCCGGCGCATATCGAGGTGATGATGTTCCGGTCGATTCAGGAGATTATGGGGAACGCGCGCGACAAGCTCAACGCCAAGGTGTTGAACATCGTGCTGGACGTGGGGCCGGAATGGCTCAAGGCAACGATTGAGAATGACGGTCGCGGGTTTGACCCGGACGAGATCCTCTATGATGACTCGCATGAGGATCTGCTGGGACTGCGCACGTTGCGCGAGCGAATCGAGCTAGTGGGGGGCAGCATCGATGTCACGAGTGCGGAAGACGATATCAGCCGTTTCGTGATTATGCTGCCCTGTACCGGCTGAGACTCACCGGTGGGGGGATATGATATGTGCAGGTGGATGGAGCTGAGGGCGCCCGGCTGGCAGATGCCGTCGCCCTCGCTTGCATCTTAAGCGATAGGACTAGGGACCTGTTGCAGTTTCCGCGCATCAGAATACACTAGTCTTAATTCGCATCGTCGAAATATTGAGGCAGCATTAAATCGACAGCCGATACGCAACCCTTTTGGGAGGAAGATCTATGCGAGGCCGAGTACTCATCCTCATAGGTGCAATCATCTTACTGGCTGTGGTCGCAGTGGTCGTCTTGACGTCCGGTGGTGACGAGGGGGGGACTGAGGACGGTACTGGGGAGAGTACCAGTGCTCAGGGGACACCCGTTCCCGGCGAGGAGAGCAGGCCATCGGCGAGCGGGGCTGGTTCTGGTTTGATCGAACAGAACCTGGTGGAAATCGTAATCGCCATTCAAGACTTAAGCCGCGGCCTGAAGATCCCTGCCGATGGCGTGGGAACCCAGTTATGGCCTGAGCAATCGCTCCCTGAGGCGGGCAACTACTTCACTGCCGACCAGATGGGCGACGTCGTCGGGCGCATCGCGCGCACCGATATCCCGCGCGGGGCACCTGTGCTGCGCCGGCAGGTCGTCGATGACCTGTACGAAATCGCGGCCTCCGGGTCGGACGCGGCAGCGCTGTTGTCCGCTCTGCCATATAACGCGGTGGCGGTGTCTATTCCGCTTGACCCGTCGGGAATCGGGCAGGTTGCGTATGGCATCCAGGATGGGGACTATGTCGACGTCATTCTGTCGTTCCTGTTCGTCGATGTCGATCCCGACTTCCAAACCCGGCTGCCGAACAACTACTCGGTGATCACCCGGCTCGAGACGGGCGAGTTGAGCATTGGCGCGCCGCGCCAGGGCCGGACTGAGGCGAGCACGCTGTCGCCTGAGGGCGTGCTGCTGGGGCCGAGCGAGCCATCGCAGCGCCCGCGCCTGGTGACGCAGCGAACGGTGACGGATGCATTCGTGCTCCATGTCGGCTACTTCCCGGAGAGCGGGCATATCGTGGGGTTGACGCCGACGCCCGTCGAAGTGGCGACGTTGCCGCCGCCGCCCGGTGAAGAGGCAGGAACCACCGCCAATCCCACCCCCGCAGCCAGCGCGACGCCGTACACGCCGCTGATCATCACGCTGGGTGTATCGCCGCAGGACGCGCTGGTTCTGACATGGGCGGTCGACTCGCAGATCCCGATCACATTGGCTCTGCGCCAAGCTGGCGATCGCACCGTGACGAACACGGATCCGGTGTCGCTGGACTACATGATTCGCAACTTCAACGCGGCGCCGCCGAATGCGCTCGAGTTCGCGCTCGAGCCGCCGATCACCAGCGTGCGCCGCTTTGACATCGGCTCGCTGTACAGCTTCCTGGCGGCGAACCTGGAAACCGAGGAATAGGCCAACAGACGGGGCGAGGGGAAGGATTTCCTTCCCCTTGGGTATCGTAAGACGCGGGTGTGGGGTCGAGTAGGATAATCACAGAAGGATATGGCCGGATGAGTAGTGGCCCTCAGAAAAACACTATCAAGGTCCTGATCGTCGACGATATTGCCGATACGCGTGAGAATCTTCGGAAACTGCTGGCATTCGAGGCGGACATCGAAGTGGTGGGCGCTGCCGGGACCGGGCGCGAAGCGGTAGAGATCGCCGGGCAGGTCAGGCCGGATGTCGTGTTGATGGATATCAACATGCCGGATATGGACGGCATCACGGCGACCAAGGCGATCAGCACGGCAGTGCGCACCGCCGCCGTTGTGATCATGTCTGTGCAGAGCGAACCGGCGTACTTGCGACAGGCGATGCTGGCCGGCGCGCGCGATTTTCTGACCAAGCCGATCTCGAGTGAAGAGCTGTATGCAACCATACGGCGGGTGTACGAGCGCAACGAGCCTGTCCGCCTGCAAGAAGCTCAGATGAGCACGGTGGTCAAGGCCAGGGGCGAGCCGACGAAGACTCAACGCCTGGCCCCCGTCGCAGGCGCGGGCCATATCATCGTGGTGTACAGCCCTCAGGCTGGCGCCGGGGTGACCACCCTGGCGACGAACATTGCATCGGCGTTGATGCGGCCCGATACGCGCGTGCTTCTGGTGGACTGTAATCTCCAGTTTGGTGACGTTGACGCCTTCCTGAACCTCCAGTCGACGGCGACAATCGCCAATCTGACCAAGGCGGTGCACGATCTCGACCAGGAGATGATCGACAATGTCCTGCTCACGCACGGCAGCGGGCTGAAGGTGCTCATCGCGCCGCCGCAGCCAGAGGACGCCTACGACATTTCGCCTGAAGACGTCAAAGAGCTGGTGCGGATCCTGGCGGGTGGGTACGACTTCATCATCGTGGACACATCTCCTCAGTACGACAATATGACGCTCAACCTGTTCGAGCTGGCCGAGCGCATTGTGCTGGTCTGTAACCCGACCATTCCGGCGATCAGGAACACGCGGAAAATCCTCGACATCTTCGATCGCCTGCCGCAGCCGGCCGGCCTGGCTGAGAAAGTCATCTTCGTCTTGAACCGGGTCAGCAACGAAAAGGAACGCGGGCGCGGCACCGTGCCCACGGCATCCATCGAGAACCATCTCAAACACCCGGTCAAAGCCACGATCCCGGTTGACGATCGGGCCGTGCTCACGGCGGTCAACCAGGGCGTCCCCCTGGTGGCCAAAATGAAGTCGCGCTCACCGGGGCAGGAGATGGCCGATCTGGCGGAATTGATACGCCGGTCTGTGGAACAGGGCGAAGATGCACAGCCCGAACAGGTCACTGAGGAACGTTCGAAAAGTGGTATCCGCGCGCTGTTCGGTGGGGCGGGGTAGTGGGTTTGAGGAGAGCATGCCATGTCGTTACTACGACGGATTGAACGCGGTGGTCAAGCTGAGGAAGAATCGGGAAACGAGTCGAAACTGGCGCAGATTCGCAAACGGACTCAGGTGCCGCAGGTACCCGGCGCACCGGGTGCACCGGCGTCTGCCAACAACTACCAGGATTTGAAGGTACGGGTCCAGAACAAGCTGCTGGCCGAGCTTGACACGAGCGTAGATCCCCATTCGCCAGAGGTTCGCACGGCGATCGAGGAGCTGTTCGCGGCAATCCTGGCCGAGGAGAGCATTGTCCTGGCGCGCGGAGAGCGTCAGCGCCTGTTCGAAGCGATCGTGGCCGAGATCCTGGGCTATGGTCCGCTGGAACCGCTGCTGGCCGACGACACCTTGACCGAGGTGATGGTCAACGGTCCCAAGAATGTCTATGTGGAGCGCGCGGGCAACATCATCCGGTCGAATGTGACCTTCGAAGACGAGGATCATGTGCTGCGCGTGCTGGACCGTATCGTGGCACCGTTGGGTCGCCGTATCGACGAAAGCTCGCCGACCGTCGACGCCCGCCTGCCGGATGGCTCGCGCGTGAACGCGGTCATCCGCCCGATTGCGCTGTGCGGGCCGACGATCACCATCCGTAAGTTCTCTCGGCGCCCATTCACGGTCGAGGATCTGATCCGGTTCGGGTCGATGACGCCGGAGATCGCCGAGTTTCTGCGCGCGTGCGTCATCGCGCGGCTGAACATCATCGTATCGGGCGGCACCGGGTCCGGCAAGACCACGCTGCTCAACGTGCTTTCCGGTTTCATCCCCAACGACGAGCGCATTGTCACGATCGAGAACGCGGCAGAGCTTCAACTGCGGCAGGAGCACGTCGTGTCGCTGGAAAGCCGCCCGCCGAACATTGAAGGGCGCGGCGCGATCAGCATTCAGGATCTCGTCGTGAACTCGCTGCGTATGCGCCCCGACCGGATTGTGGTCGGCGAGTGCCGTGCGGGTGAGGCGCTGGACATGCTCCAGGCGATGAACACGGGTCATGATGGCTCGCTGACGACGGCACACTCGAACAGCCCGCGCGATACATTATCCCGATTGGAAGTGATGTGTTTGATGGCGGGCATGGATCTGCCTGTCCGCGCGATCCGCGAGCAGATCGCGTCGGCGGTGGACATGATCGTTCACGAGGAACGTATGCGGGATGGCACGCGGAAGATCGTCAAGATCACCGAGATCCAAGGGATGGAAGGCGACGTCATCACGATGTCGGACATCTTTGAATTCGAGCAGACCGGTTTGGAGGCGGGCAAAGTCATCGGACGGATCCGCCCGACAGGTCTGCGCCCGAAATTCATCGACAAGATCGAGGCTGCGGGTATTCACCTGCCGCCATCGGTGTTTGGCATTGGCATCCCACGCTACTAACCGCGCGCAGGCAGGACGCCGTGAACCGCCTGCGCTGGAGGGTGCTGAGACGATGACGAGGGGCAGTCAGGAACCGGGTAGGGAGGCCAGCCAGCTATGGAGCTCATAATCGCGGGTGCTGCCGGTGTTTTGGCGGTGATCATCCTCATCATGGGGATCATCAGTATTCGCTCTGAACGCCAGGAGGCGATCGAAGATCGCCTGGGGCGGTACACGTCCGAATACGGCAGCCTGATGACCGATTTTGAGGAGTATCAGGTCCAGCCTGACGAGCCCAGCATCCTCACACAGCGGCTTGACAAGGCGCTGGCCGACCGCGAATTTGCGAGAAAGTGGCGGGTGCAGCTTGCCCGCGCCGACCTCAAGCTCACAGTTGCCGAATACTTTTCACTGCACATCATTACCGCCATTGGCATGGCCGTCGTCGGGACCTTCGTGTTCGGGACGCCGATCGGCGGCGGCATTGCTGGGATCGCCGGGCTTTTCATCCCGCGGTTCTACGTCGCCCGCAAGCAAAGCCAGCGGCTACATGCGTTTCAAGGCCAGCTGCCGGACACCCTGTCGCTGTGGGTTAATGCGCTGCGGTCGGGGTATTCGGTGCTTCAATCCATGGAGGCGATATCCAAGGAAGCGCCAGAGCCGACCACGACCGAGTTCAAGCGCGTGGTGCAGGAAGTCCAGCTCGGCATCCCCATGGAGGACGCGCTGGATCACCTGCTGGCACGGGTGCCGAATGACAACATGGATCTGGTCAATACCGCAGTAAACATCCAGCGCGAGGTGGGTGGCAACCTGGCCGAAATCCTCGAGTCGATCGGCCATACCATTCGCGACCGGGTGAAGCTGGAGGGCGAGATCCGAGTGTTGACGTCGCAAGGGCGCATTACTGGCTGGGTGATTTCGCTGTTGCCCATCGTGCTGACCGTGTTCCTGTATTTCGTCAGCCCCAGCTACATGGGTGGGATGATCGAAAACCGCATGTGTGGCTGGCCGATGTTGGGCTGTGGGTTGGGCCTCATCGGGACAGGCGCGGCCATCATCCAGAAGATCGTGAAGATTGATTACTAGGCCTCAGCCAGAAGAACGGGAGAACCAGCCGTGATAGTCTTTGTCGCTCTCATCCTCGTTGTTGTGGTGCTTCTAGTCGGGCTTGTGCTCGTGGGCGTGCGCGAGGATACCGGTGAGGATCCGCTGCAAAGGCGATTGGCGGAGTACGGCGACCGGGACACGCCAGCGTCCCTGGAGGAAATCGAGCTCTCGCTGAGTACGCGGGAGCGCGTCATCGTGCCGATGTACAAGGCGCTGGCGCGCTTTGCCGTCACGTTCACGCCCGAGAACCAGATCGACAGCATCCGCCGCCAGATCGAGCTGGCCGGGAAATCGGCCACGATGGAGCCGGTGACATTCTTCGGGCAGCGGGTTGCGCTGACGCTGGCGATGGGCCTTGGCGCGTTCGTGCTGTTCTTCTTCGTGACCGATTGGGGGCCCGTCAAGGGCGCGATTGGGACGATCGTTGGGGCCGCGCTGGGGTATTTCCTCCCGGTGCTTCAGCTCAAAAGCCAGATCCGGCGGCGGCAGGATTCGATCGTCAAGGCACTGCCTGACGCGCTGGACCTGCTGACCATCTGTGTGGAGGCGGGCCTGGGCTTCGAGCAGGCCATGGGGAAAGTCTACGAGAAGTGGGACAACGATCTGGCGATTGCGTTTGGGCGCGTTTTGCAGGAGATCCAGCTTGGGAAGCGGCGCAGTGAAGCCCTGCGCGATATGTCGCGGCGCATGGATGTGCCGGACGTGACCAGTTTCGTGGCCGCGCTCGTGCAGGCGGAACAGCTCGGTGTGAGCGTTGCCAAGATCCTGCGCATCCAGTCCGACCAGATGCGCGTCAAACGCCGCCAGCGTGCCCAGGAGAAAGCTCAGCAGGCGCCGGTGAAGATGATGATCCCGATGGTTCTGTTGATCTTCCCATCGATCTGGATTGTACTGCTGGGGCCGTCGATCATTATCCTGCTCGAAACGGGCGTGATTGGGAATTTCTGACAACAACTATGAAACCGACTTGATTTCAGCATCTTACCTGCGCATCGGCGACGACCAACAACCCTGGCCTGCCCAGGCCGAGTCGCCGCTGCAGAATATCAAACTCCTGGCGCGTCACGTGGCCATCGTGGCGGTTGATCTGGTTTTTCCGCCGCATTGTGTGGGCTGCGACCGTGTAGGGAGTTTTTTGTGTTCTCACTGCCTGTCGTCGATCCAGCCGGCGCCAGAGCGGAGCGTGCCGGGGTTCGAGCAGATTCGCGCCTGCGCTCAATACGAGGCCGGCATCCGGGCGGCCATCCACGCGCTGAAGTACGAGCGCCAGGTGCGGCTGGCCGGTCCGCTGGGAGACCTGCTGATCAGCATGATCCAGGACGCCATGTGGCCCATCGATCTGGTGACGGCGGTGCCCCTTCATTCCACACGATTGCGCGAGCGCGGGTATAATCAAGCTGGGCTGTTGGGACGTTACCTCGCGCAAGGCATGGGCTGGGGGTTCGAACCGGCTGCACTTCGCCGGGTCCGCGCCACCGAAAGCCAGGTGGGTCTGACCATGTGGGAACGGCAGGAGAACGTAGCAAGCGCCTTCGCGGCCGACGCGGGGATTGTGGGTGATAGGTGTGTATTAGTGATCGATGATGTGTTGACGACCGGCGCCACACTCGGCGCCTGTGCCGAGGCATTACGCACTGCTGGCGCCGCGCAGGTGTTCGGCGCGGCAGTCGCGGGCGCCGTGTATTCTGGCGATACCGCTTCACCTGCATGATCTATTTCTACGGGCCAAAAGGAGCAAGCCATGGAACTGAAGATCCACACCCGAAATGTCGATGTAAACCCTCGCTTGCAGGAACATGTCGAAAAGAAAGTCAGCAAGCTGGACCGCTATTTGCCCAATATCCAGGAAGTCCGTGTGGACCTTGCCATTGAGCGCCGTAAACAGGGATCGGATCAGGCTATTGCCCAGCTCACGCTGCGGAATACGCGCGGCGTGATTCTGCGGGCGGAAGACAAACGCCAACCTGACATATATGCTGCGCTGGACGTGGCGCTCGACAAAATGTATCGCCAGATCGAACGCTACAAAGGCAAGCGGAAACGTCGCGGTGGTGGGCGCTATGCTGAGGCGGATGCTGACCTGGCCGCCGTGGAGTCAGCGCCGCTCGAAACGCCCCAGGAAGAGGAGGAACTCAAGACCGCGATTGTCCGCCGCAAACAGATTACCCTGGTGCCGATGAGCGAAGAAGAGGCGATCGATCAGATGGAGTTGTTGGGACACAGCTTCTTCATCTTCTATAACGCGGAGTCGGCCAAGCTGGGTGTGCTATACCGGCGCGAAGACGGGAACTACGGCGTGTTGGAACCCGACGTCAGCTGAGCGCGAATGGGATCTGAGTGAACCGGAGGAACGCAGTCTCCTCCGGTTTTTTGTGGGCGCGAAGGAGGTCCGGACATGCTGGCTGAGACAGTCAGCGCGATCATCATGATTGGGGCGAAGGGCTCAACCCCACAGGAGCAGACGGTCGAGCGCGCGCTGCGCGCCAGCGTGCTTGATCTACTGGATATGCTGGTCGCCCAGGACGTTCGGCCGGTGATAGTCGCCGGGCGGGACCTCGACTGGCTGCCGAGGGCTACCGGGGTCGTCCGGGATGTGGACCGGGGGCCTTTTCACTTCGGCGAGCGGCTCGCCGGCCTGATCGAGCGCCACGATCTGGCGCGTGTGCTGTATTTCGGCGCCGGCAGCGCGCCACTGCTCACGCGAGAGGAGTTGGGGAGGATAATAGCAAAGTTGCTCCGGCACGCCGAGGAGCCTGGACCGACCGTTCCCGCACCGGTCGCATTGACGAATAACCTGCATTCCAGCGACTGGATCGGGATCAGCTACGCCCGTGAGGCCCTGCCGGTCATCCGGCAGGCAGTTCGGGACAACAGCCTGGCCTGGATGCTCGAGCAAAGCGGTATGTTCGACGTGCGTGTGGTGACGGGCACTCGCCCCGCGGCCAATCTGGACCTGGACACGCCCGCCGATCTGGCCATCGCGCGACTTCATCCCGATTGCCCGCCGCATCTGGCGCGGGCGTTGGCCAATCCGCTGCTCGATCGGATTCCAATCGATTCGATCGCGGCGATTACAGCCCGCGACGGGGGCCGTCTGGCCTTGATCGGGCGAGTGGCGCCGCTGGCCTGGCAGGCTCTGAGCAAGTCCAGCCAGTGCTGGATCCGGGCGTTCTCCGAGGAGCGCGGGATGGTCGCCAGCGAACGCGCCGAGCGGGGCGAGGTACGCTCGCTGGTGGAGCGGGTGCTGGCGATCCTGGGGCCGGAGCGGTTTTTCGACGAGCTCGGGCAGATCGTCGATGCGGCCATCATCGATAGCCGGGTGCTGATGGCGGCCAGCGGGCACTATCCCGGCGACGCCGACCGGTTTGCCTCGGATCTGTATTTGGTAGATGAGATTGTCGATCCCTGGGTGCGAGCTTTGACGAGCGCGGCTGCCGGGGCGCCGAGTCCCGTGTTATTGGGCGGACATGGCGTCGTGGCGGGCGGGTTGTACGCACTGGCGGATATCGTCGCGGCGCGGCGCCGGGCCGGGCGGGCGACGGATCAGGAGTCGTGATCGAGCCGGCGCAGGTGCACGTATTTCTGCAGCTCGTACCACGCCATCAGCAGACTCAAGCGCAGACCGTGCCAGCCATCGCGGTAGCCGCGCAGCGTGACAAACCGCCAGACAAACTGGCGTACTGGCTGGGTGACAAACTTGTGGGGCAGCGGCCGGATGCCCTGTTCCTTCAGTATCTGAGCATCGTACCGGACGTAACGGCTCTGCTTTTCCTTGAACTGGCGAAAGTTCGTGTAGTTGTAATGCGTAAATGGCACCGTGAGGTAGCCGGGCTCGCCGTCCAGGATCACCAGCTCGTGAACGTGCCGCTCTGGATCGTAATGTGCGCGCCCGCGCTGTAGCAGCCGCATCTGGAAATCCGGGTACCAGCCCGTGTGGCGCGTGAGCTTGCCGAAGATGTAGTTGTGGCGCGGAATCCAATAGCCGTTGTGCTCGCCGCGGGACACCAGCTCGCGGATCTCGGCGGCCTGTTCCGGGCTGGAACGCTCGTCGGCATCGATGAACAGGATCCAACTGGCGTCGACGGCGTTGAGCGCGGCGTTGCGCTGCTGGGCGTAGTTCTCGAACGGGTGCTGGATCACGTCCGCCCCGGCGCTCTGGGCCAGGGTGACTGTCCGATCTGTACTGAACGAATCGAAGACCACGACCCGGTCCGCCCATCGGACGCTGGAAATGCAGTCCACGATGTGGTCTTCTTCGTTCCTCGCCAGGATCACGGCGGCCAGGGGGACGGTCATAGCGCGCACCTCACAGGGTTTGCACGGTACGATAGGCGTCGATCAGCGCGTCCCGCTCAGCGGCGGAAAGCTGCCCGGCGGCAAATGCCCGGCGCGTCTCAGCGATTTTGCGGCGCATCCCCAGCCGGATAATCTGCCGGGCCACGGCGCGCTTGAGCGGCGGATCGTGCTTGTCAAAGAGCAGCAGGCGGCTGCGCCACAGGTTGACCACGCTCTGGGGGCGAACCTGTCCCGTGCTCTGCCCGGCGAGGTGGATAACATGCGCCTTTGGCACACAGTAGATCGCCCAACCTGCGCGGCGAATGCGTATGCTCCAGTCGATCTCCTCGCAGTACATGAAGAACTGCTCGTCGAACAGGCCCGTCTGCGCGATGACCTCCGCGCGGAGCATCATCGTTGCACCGAGCGTGTGATCGACGGGGAAGGGAGCGCCCGCCTGAACCAGTTCGCGCGGATAACGCCCGTTGAACCGGCTCTCGTAGAAGCGGCCGGGCAGGGGGAACAATTCGACGATGAGCTGGCGCAGGCCGGGAAAGCCGAAGGCACTGTGCTGGAACGAGCCGTCGGCATAGCTCAACTGAGCGCCGACCACACCGGCACGCGGCAGAGAGAACAGCGCGCCATACAGCGCCCGGGTTGCGCCGGGTTGGGTGCGCGTGTCCGGGTTGAGCAGGTAGACCGCGTTGGGACCGCCGGGCGGCGCGGCGCTCTCTCCAAAGCCGAGCAGGCGGAGCGCGTGATTGTTGGCCCCGGCAAATCCCAGGTTAGCGTCGCTGGCGATGAGAGTGGCACGGGGAACTGCTCGCAGATCGACTCAGGCGTGCCATCGGTTGAGGCGTTGTCTACCACCCACACGGCGGCATCCGGCCCGTTAGCGTCCAGGTCGGCGTATAGCGTGCGCAATGCGTCAAGCGTCAGGTCACGCGTGTTCCACGAGACGATGATTATCGCGAGGTCGGGTGCCATCGACGCGATCCAGCGTTCATTCCAGGAAGGCCATATTCCAGCCGGATTGGTCCATCGCGCTGCGAAACACGCCGTAATCGTCAGGATCGACCGGCATGACCTGCGACGCGTCACCGAACAGCTCGGCCAGCCGGGCGCGGCCTGCCGTGCGGCTCCCGAAGAAGCTCTCCAGCGCCCCGGCGATGTCTTCGCGTAGCTCAGCGGGGATCATGTGGTCGGCTGGAAAGACCAGCACGTCGAACGGAATCACATGTTCACCGAACCCTGCCCAGCCGTCCAGATCGGCCGGGACGGCTGTGTCCCCGGCGGGGATCAGGACTTTGACGGCCGCCGTAATGTCATCGCGCTCGATGGCGTCTTCGTCCTGTGCGTCGGCCAGCTCGTCTAGAAGGTCATCGACGAGATCGTCAAACTCCCCGGCGGGCAGGGCCGCGGCCGCACAATCCCCCTCGTACACCGCTGTGAGCAGCGCGACATCGTTAGCCTGATCGGTGATGGGTCCCAGATCGGTCAGTGGATTGATGCCCTGTGCGCTCAGCAGCAGGCTGGGATACAGCCAGCTCGTCAGATCCTGGCTGCTGAGCCGGCAGAACGGCTGCCCCGCGAGCTGGTCGAGCCTCTGAACGCGCGCGGTGGCGATGATGTCGGCCGAGGTTCCGACACGCGCGCGGGGCGCTGTGCCCTGCACGAGCGCCAGGACAGGCACGGCGCCACAGGTGTCCTCCGCCACGACCAGCGAAAAGGGGCTGATCCAGGCCGCGGACGGGTTGCCGTTGGCGCTACCGTTGCAGATCGCGCTCAGCGCATCGGATTCGTCAGCCGCGAAGGTCACGTCAACGGTCAGGTCGAGCGTTCCGAGCAGTTCTGCTTCGAGGTCGGTACTGATTTGGACGGCGTCGCCGCGCGGGCTGCCGCCCGGCATGACGATCTGCAATTCAATCGGGCGGCCCGGTTCGCCGAGGGCAGGCGCTTCGGGAACCTCTGGCAGGGCTGTCGAGCGCGGGGTGGACGTCGGCGGGATGGCGGTGGGGCGCAAGGTAGGCTCGGGCTCGTCTTCCTGGCCTCCGCACCCGGCCAAAAACGCCGCCGCGATTAGCAGAATGGCGATTGACTTGACGGATGCTTGACGGTTAATGGTGCACCTCCCGCATAGTTAATGCAAGCACCATGGTACAGCACTTGTCGGTGCGCGGCAAGCGCCCGTCAGTCGATGTTCTCGGGGGGCGGCACCAGCTCGATCTCTCTCGCACCCACCCGGCTCTGGAACGCGGGAATACCCACGTCCTCGTGAATCAGGCCAGCCCAGCAGTCCTGCGGATTGCGCGCGGTGATCAGCTCGGTCATGCGGATGGCGCCCCAGACCTCGGCTTGCTGGCCCGGCTGGAGGTAGTAGTACGTCTCGCCTGTTTCCTCGTCATGGACCTCCTCGACTTCGTCGCGCGGCGCGAGCGCCCAGCGCCAGGGGAAGTCGCTCAGCGCGGTGTCGCATTTGATCCCAATGCGCCAGGCGCCCGACTCCTCGTAGGCGCCGAGGCTACTGGCCTGCTGGTCGAACTGGTAAACCGTGCCAGGGAAGGGGCCGGCGGTCCGAATGGGAGTCGCACCGTAGTTGCTGACCGTCAGTTTGAACACCAGCAAGTCGCCCTGGACCATAGTGAGCGTGGTGAGGTCCGAGATCACGCCCTCGGGTTTGGGGATCGTCTCGCCCTCGGCGGTCATGCTGGTGTGGTAGCGGTCATCGTAGGGCATGGCGCCGAAATAGACAACCGCCCCGGACGTCTGGGGCACAATCTCGACCTGGGGCAAACCGCCATCCTGCAGCGTGACCTGGCCGTGGCGGACGAGGCGCTGCCCTTCGTCATCCTGAACGACGGCAACTACGTCGTAGGTACCGTCTGGCGGTGGCTCCATGCTCTGGTCCACGCCCCCGTCGTAGTCGAATTCGTGGTTACCCATGTCGCCCGGCTCGCGCCCCTCGAAACGCTCGGGCAGGTAGTAGCGCTCACCCGCGGCGTCCTCCAGATAGACGCTGAGGTTGGCGGGTTTTTCGAGGTAGAGGTTGATGCTGACCCGGTCGCGGATGCCGTCCTGGTTGGGCGTGAAAACCGGCGGGTGGATTTCGAATGCGGAGATGAGTGGCAGCTGGCTGTCCCCATCGACAATGGCGAGCTGGCCCGTGGCCCGTTCGGTTTCGTCGTCACGCACGGCCTCGATGGTCCACTGATAGACCGCGTTCGGGATCAGGCGGCGCTCGATCGTGCCGGGGAATTCCTCGCCCGGCAGGCGGTACCCGTCCACGATGCCACTGAACAACACGGCATACTCGCCAGAGCTGCGCCGCTGATCCTTCCGGAAGAAAAACCGTTCGCCGTCCGGCCCGTCGAAATAGACGCTGACCCGTGCCGGGCGCGCCAGCGAATAGCGGATAGTCGTGATGTCATCGACGCCGTCGGCATTGGGGGAGATCTCGGTCGCGTCGATGCCCGCGCCGGAGAGCAGCGCGACAGGCGGGCGAAGGATGACGTACCCAGCCACGCCGACGACGATCACGGCTGCCAGCGCAGCGATCAGAGTGAGCAATTTAGGCGTATTCATGCAACCCCTTCCAGCATGACACGGCGATTATGACACGGCATCACCGATTGTACCACCGGGATCTTGAGGTGGGCGTCCTGTCAGGCGAGCGTCGAAAAGTCAGCGGTCAGGAGACAGGGCTGCGTCTGATGGAAGTTAACCCTTGTATGGTCGTCATTTAAGCGGTAATATGTGGGATATGTGGGATAATTTACCCAAACACGATCGGAGAATTCATGACAACCCACTCGCTGCGCACGCTTGGTGAAGCCATCGACTATCTTTACAGCTATGTGAACTGGGAGGTTGAACGCCACGTCCGCTACTCTCCGGAGGTCATGACCCTCGAGCGACCGCGGAGAGTACTGTCGGCACTCGGCGATCCACACCGCCAGTATCCGGTCATCCATATTACCGGGACGAAAGGTAAGGGCTCAGTGGGGGCGATGTCCGCAGCGGCGCTCCAAGCAGCAGGACTGCGAGTCGGGTTGTATTCCTCGCCACATCTTCAGGACTTTCGCGAGCGTTTCCGGATCAACAACCGGTTGATCGGGGAGGAGGACTTCATCGCTCTGGTGAACCAGCTACGCCCGGTGATCGAGCCGATTCCGGATATCACCTGGTTCGAGGTGACTACCGCGCTCGCGTTCTTGTTCTTCGCCCAGCAGAAAGTCGATGCCGCCGTGATCGAGGTTGGGCTGGGGGGCAGGCTGGACGCGACGAATGTGGTCGTGCCGGTTGTCTCGGTGATCACCAGCCTGAGCTACGACCACACGTACTTGTTGGGCGATTCGCTGGCGTCGATCGCGCGCGAAAAGGGGGGAATCATCAAGCCGGGCGTGCCCGCTGTGAGCGCGCCGCAGCCCCCCGAGGCGCTCGAGGTGTTGGCGGAAATTGCAGCGGACGTGGGCGCGCCGCTCACGCTGGTGGGGCGGGACTGGCTGTACACACCAGGGACCAGTACGCGTGACGGGCAGACGTTCATCGCCGGGCCAGCCGGTAGCCCGCATGAGGTGTATCGCACGGCGCTGACTGGCGAGCACCAGGCACTCAACGCGACGGTGGCGCTGGCGGCGCTCGAGTGGGTTCGCCGCGCGGGGCTGGTTGTGCCGGACGAGGCAGTGCGGGACGGTTTCCGCACGGTTGACTGGCCGGGACGTCTCGAGGTCGTCCTCCGGTCGCCGCTGCTGGTGCTCGACGCGGCGCACAACGGGGCGTCGGCGCAGTTCCTGGCCGCGTCACTGAACGACCTGTTCCCGCAGCAGCCGTTTGCGCTCGTTTTCGGAGCCTCGGCGGATAAAGACGTCGAGGGCATGTTCGACGCCTTACTGCCGCTGGCTGATTATCTGGTGGCGGCCCAGGCGGTCCATCCGCGGGCCCTGTCCGTAGAGGAGATCGCAGCACGCGCGCTTGCGAAGGGCTACGCCCGCCCGATTGTCAAAGCGCCGGCCGCTCAGGCGGCGCTGGAGGTTGCCTCAGACCTGGTGGGGCCGAATGGATTGATCTGTACGACGGGGTCTTTGTTCATCGTGGGCGAGATGCGGACGGTATGCGGCCTGCCGGTTGGGCACGTTCTGCCAGCCATGCACCAGCCAGCCCCGCCATCGCCCGCAACGGGAAGCAGTTAGGCAGACGACCCTTGATGATCGGACACGGGATAAACGATTTTTATACCATCCGCGAAGCCGAGCTGGATGACGATGGCCTGATCGAGATTGGGCTGATCGCGCTGTCGGATATGGTCGTCTTCCCCAACATGGTGACGTCCCTGATCATCCAGCGCGAGCAGAACATCGCGGCGATTGGCGAGGCGCAGATCCACCAGGAAACGGTGATCGGCGCTGCTCTGCGCGATGGCAGCATTGCCGCGCCCAAGCCTGAGGATTTTTACACGTTCGGCACCGAGATGGCACTGGGGCGATTGATGCACATGCCGGATGGCGACAGTAGCGTGCTGGCCCAGGGGCGGCGGCGCGTCGAGATCGTCGAATTCGTCCAGATGGCGCCGTCGATTCGCGTCAAGGCGCGCCCGGTGAGCGAAGCGGCGGACGAGAGCCGCGAGGTCACGGCGCTGATGCGCGCGGCGCTGACTCTGTTCCACAAGTGCGTCGAGCTCAACCCGCAGTTGCCGGAAGAAGCCTATATCTACGCGCTGAATGTCGAGTCACCGGGATGGCTGGCCGATCTGGTCGCGTCCACGCTCAACCTGAACATGGACGAGCAGCAAGATCTGTTGGAGATGGTCGATCCCGTCGAGCGGTTGCGGCGCGTCAGCAGCCTGTTGGGCCGGGAGCTCGAGGTGCTGGAACTGGAGGAGAGCATCCATTCCCAGGTGCGGCAGGAGGTGGACCGGAACCAGCGCGAGATTCTGCTACGCGAGCAGATGCGTGTGATCCAGCACGAGCTGGGGGAGATGGATGTCTTCCAGCAAGAGCTGAACGATCTGCGCGACCGGTTGAGTAGCAGCGATATGCCGGAAGACGTCCAGGACAAGGCGCTGAAAGAGCTGGGGCGGCTGATGATGATCCCGCCCATGGCGCCGGAAGTTGGCGTCATCCGGACGTATCTCGACTGGCTGCTGGACCTGCCTTGGGGCAAAACCACCGAAGACAACCTGGATCTGGCGCACGCGGCCCAGGTTCTGGATGAGGCGCATTACGGCCTGCCCAAGGCCAAAGACCGGATCATCGAATACATTGCCGTGCGTAAGCTCGCTGCGGACAAGATGCGCAGCCCGATCCTGTGCTTTGCAGGCCCGCCGGGCACCGGTAAGACCTCGCTCGGGAAGAGCATCGCGAAAGCGCTGGGCCGCGAGTTCGTGCGCGTGAGTCTGGGGGGCGTGCGCGATGAAGCCGAGATACGCGACACCGGCGCACGTATGTGGGCGCGCTGCCAGGGCGCATCATACAGACGATGCGCCGGGCCGGGACGATCAACCCGGTGTTCATGTTGGACGAGATCGACAAGCTGGGCATGGATTTCCGCGGCGATCCGGCGGCGGCGCTGCTGGAAGTGCTCGATCCCGAACAGAACTATGCGTACTCGGACCATTACCTGGACGTCAACTACGACCTCTCGAAGGTGCTGTTCATCACGACGGCGAACTATCTCGATCCGATCCCGCCCGCTCTGCTGGACCGCATGGAGGTGATCGAGTTTCCGGGCTATGTCGAGGAAGAGAAGCTGCACATTGCCCGGCAGTTCCTCATACCGCGCGAGTTGGAGCAGAACGGGCTGGCAGAGCGGGGAATCCGATTCGAGGACAACGCCATCCGGATGATCTGCCGCGAATACACCTATGAGGCAGGCGTGCGCAATCTCGAGCGCGAGATCGCCAAGATCTGCAGGAAGATCGCGCGCGGAGTTGCCGAGAATAAACGCGTTCAGAAACGCATTACCGCCGAAAGCCTGCACAAATTCCTGGGCCCGCCGCAGTTCATTTCTCCGCTGGCCGAGGAGACCGACGAGATCGGCATGGCAACCGGCCTGGCCTGGACGGAGGGGGGCGGTGACATCATGGCGATCGAGGTCACGCTCATGCCGGGCAAAGGCATGCTGATGCTCACTGGCCAGTTGGGCGAGGTCATGCAGGAATCGGCCCAGACCGCACTGAGTTACACTCGCTCGCAGGCGGCGCAGCTCAAAATCGATCCCGAGGAGTTCGAGCGCCTGGATATTCACGTTCACCTGCCGGAAGGCGCGATTCCGAAAGAGGGGCCGTCGGCGGGGATTACACTGGCAACGGCGATGGTGTCGGCTTTTACCCAGCGCAAGGTGCGCCGGGACGTCGCCATGACCGGCGAGATCACGCTGCGCGGGCGGGTGCTGCCGGTGGGCGGGATTCGGGAGAAGCTCCTGACCGCGCATCGCGCCGGCGTGAAGAGCGTGATGCTGCCCAAGCGCAACGAGAAAGACCTCGAGGAAATACCGAAGAAGACGCTGCGCGACTTAAACATCGTGCTGGTATCGCATATGGATGAGGTTCTCAAGCAGGCGCTGCTGCCGGGACCGTCAACATCGTCACCGAATTCGTCGAATCCGGACGCCAGTTCTGCTTGACCAGGGGGAACAGCATGTCATCATCGAACATACGCTTCACACCTTCACGGTTTCCCGAAGCGGCCCAGGCCATCGGAGAGAAAGAAATTCTGACCTTCCTGGAGACGGGCCGCAGCGAGCTATTGGATTGGCTGCCTGGACGCGCACCAGTCAGCGACATCGCCGAAACGTTGGCGGCCATGGCCAACTCGCGCGGGGGGATGGTGCTGCTGGGTGTGATGCCTCGCGCCGACCGGCCCGCGGGCGTCGACGATTCCGCCAACGCCATCGACCGTGTGTTGGAGGCGGCACTGTCGATCGATCCTCCGTTGATTATCCCACTCCCGCAAATCGTCCGGGTTCGCGGGACGGTGATGGTGGTGGTCCAGGTGCCGCGCGGCATGCCGTATGTCTATGCGCTGGGAGGGCGCTATCTGGCGCGCCGGGGCAACGCAAATCATCCCTTGCCGCCTGATGAGCTGCGGCGCCTGCTGCTGGAGCGGGGCGATGTCACTTTCGAGGCGGAGCCGACGCGCAACGCGACGCGCGACGATCTGGATTGGGGACAGGTCGAGACGTATGCGACGAACCTAGGCGGGATGGGGGGCACCACGCCGGAGCAAGTGCTGCTCAAGCGCGGGTGCCTGGTGAGATACGACGGGGAGCTGAGGCCGACAAACGCGGGAATTCTCCTGTTCGGCAAGGACCCCCAGCAGTTCATCCGCGGCTCCGAGATCACAGCGGCGCGTTTTGCCGGCAAAGAGATGGGCGACGTTTTTACCCGCCAGGATATTGTGGGTACACTTCCCCAGCAGATCCAGCGCGTCGAGACGTTTCTGATCGACAACCTGCGGCGAGGCGTCCAGTTGGGCGAGTACATGGCGCGTACCGAGCTAATGGAATATCCGCTGAAAGCCGTGCGCGAGCTGGTGGTAAACGCGGTCGCCCACCGCGATTACAGCATCCAGGGCGACGGCATACGGCTGTATCTGTTCAGCGATCGTCTGGAGATCACCAGTCCGGGCGGGTTGCCGGGTCCGGTCACCGTCGATAACATTGTCGACGAGCGATTCTCGCGGAACTCAGCCATCGTCCAGATTCTGTCGGATATGGGGTTCATCGAGCGCCTGGGCTACGGGGTCGATCGCGTGCTGGCGCTGATGCGCGAGGTCAGCCTGCCGGAGCCGAAGTTTGCCGAGACGGCTGGCGGATTTCGCGTGACCCTCTATAACAAGCCGGTGGTGGATGAGACGGACGAAGAACCGGTCCTGTTCGGCGGTGTCTTCCGAGGTGAGCCGGTCAACCGGCGGCAGGAATATGCGCTCGATTTTTTGATCAATCGCAAGAATGCGCGCATCACCAATAAGGACCTCCAAGAGCTGTGTCCGGATGTGCATTCGGAGACGATCCGGCGCGATTTCGCCGACCTGGTGAGCCGCGGGATTCTAATCAAAATGGGCGAGAAACGTGGTTCATACTACGTGTTGAAGAAGCAATCCTGAACCACCTGATACATGCTAAGACACGGTCGTGCAGTCAATTCTCAAGCGGTACCCGTGCAGACATCTGGGTTGGAATGGAGCGCATGGCAAAACGAATTCGTCCGTATGCAGTTGTGATCAGCCTGCTTGTGCTGCTCTCGGCCTGTAATTTCGCCGTCGATTCGCCCACACCAACGCCCACACCGGAGCCCACGCTGACGCCGTCGCCATCACCGACGCCAAGCCCGACGGTCACACCGAGTATTACCCTGTCGCCGACCCCGGACTGGACGGCGACACCGACCGCGACGCCCACGATCACGCTGACACCGAGCATGACGCCGCTGCCTTCGGCCACGCCGCACCCCGCGATTGCCTATTCCAACGACCAGTGGACAACAGTGGGTATCCCGGAAAACTTGCAGGACGGGTTGGACCGGCCATGGTACGCGATCCTGAGCGTCAACGAGCGCACCGGCGGCAGCACCAATCCCGAGACGCCGATCCCCGAGTCGGAGGAGCAGACGCTTTATCTGGTGGATCCGTCGACGGCGGAGAAGGTCGCGATCCTGGATCTCCCGGCCAGCGTGCAGGACCGGGTTTACTGGGCGCCGGACGGCAACAAGCTGCTCTACTTCTTGGAACCGACCTTCGTGGAAAGCGGCGTGCAGACCGGCGGGCTCTATCTGCTGAACCTCAGCGTGCAGATCAGCCTGCGTGTGTTCGATCTGCCCTCACTCGATCCGCGCGGCATTGCCAATCACCGTCCGGTATGGTCGCCCGACAGCTCGCAGTTCGCGGTGGCGCTGCCGACCGCCTACGACGTGGATATCTTCACCGTGTCGGCCGACGGCTCGCGCTTCACGAACGTGACGTCGCATGGCGCGTATGATCTGTGGCCGGCGTGGTCGCCGGATGGCCGCCGGCTCGCGTTTGTGTCGGATCGCAGCGAGTGCCCGACGTACGCACCGGGCGAGGCTGGTAGCTGCGCCGGGCGCGAGCAAGTGCTGCCCGGCGACGAACCGGTCGATGGCAAGGCTTTCCCTGGCGGCAACCTGTTCGTGCTGGATGTCGAAACGGGCGAGGTGCAGCAGGTCTCCGACATGTGGGTAGACGGCGCGCCCAAATGGGTCACCAACCTGCAGGTGTCGTTCACAACGGGGCTTTCCGATCCGTTCTCCGCCGAATCGCAGATCTGGCTGGCGAACATCCAATCAGGGACAGTGCGGCAGGTCTCCGATCCGGATAACTCATTGAACCTGGGCGTGGCGTGGTCGCCCGACGGGCAGCGTGCGCTGTATCACCGGGCTTCGGAACCGGCAAGCCTGATTCTCAAAGACTCTATTGGAAACGTGATCACCGCAACGGATCGACACCTGTTTTCGCGGTTCGGGTTTACCGCTGCATGGTCGCCCGGCGGCGAGTGGGTCGCGTTTGCGGGCAGAAACAATCAGTGTCCATATGGGCTGATCGTGGCGCGCAGCGATCTGGCGATTGCCTATGGGCCCCCGGCGTCTCCGCAGGCGTGCGATCCGAGCTATTCGCCGGATGGCCGCTGGCTGGCGTATGCCGGTATTCTGACGCGGCCCGGCGTCGATGATGGACGCCTCGACCTGTATATCGCCCAGCCCAGTGGGTATGGCGCGCGTAACGTCACCGGCAGCTTGCGAGGCGACATCCGTTTGCTTGGCTGGGTAGGACCCGGCGCAGAGTCCTGATTAGCATCGTGGAGGCCCGTTGTGAGCACAAGGATCGCGTTAGTAACCGACAGCACGTGTAATCTCCCGGCGGATCTGGCGGCCGAACGTCACATCTACGTGGCGCCGCTGTACATTCTGTGGAATGACGACTCGTATCGCGACGGGCTTGATATCACCACTGAGGCGTTCTATACCCGGCTGGCCACCTCAGATACCCTGCCCACGACATCCCAGGTTTCGGTCAAGGATTTTGTGGAGATGTTCCAGCGGGCGCGCGAAGCCGAACAGGCGGACGAAGTGATCTGCGCGGTGGTATCCAGCGGGATCAGCGGGACGTATTCATCGGCGTTGCAGGCCGCCACTCAGGTGGATTTTCCGGTGCGGCTGATCGATACCCTGCAGGTGTCGTGGGCGCTGGGGTTTCCAGTGCTGGCGGGCGCTGACGCGCGCGATGCGGGCAAAGACGCAGACAGTATCGAGCAGGCCATCCGGTCAGCCATGGTACGGCAGCGCCTGATTTTCACGATCGACAGCCTCGAATACCTCCACAAAGGCGGTCGAATTGGCAACGCGCGCAGGCTGCTTGGGTCGGCGTTGCACATCAAGCCGATTCTGGAGCTGGATGACGGGATCGTGTCGGCGGGTGAGAACGTCCGAACGCGCAAGCGCGCGGTGGAGCA
>JAXGOS010000011.1:0-152544 GCA_040767355.1 Aggregatilineaceae bacterium
ACCACGCGCCGATGGCGCTGGCCGCGCTGGAAGCCGGGGCACACGTGATCTGCGAGAAACCGATGGCGATGAACAGCGACGAAGCCCAGCAGATGCTGGACAAAGCCGAGTCGCTGGGCCGCGTGCACCTCGTCGGCCACGAGCTGCGCTTCAACCCGAACCGCCGCAAGATCCGGGACCTGATCGCCAGCGGCGCCATCGGCCAGGTGCGGCATGTGAACATCGTGAACATCACGTCCGCCTGGGGCGATCCGGCCTCGCGCTCGGAAGGCGACTGGTGGTCGCTGGCCGAGATGGGCGGCGGGCGCCTGGGGGCCAACGGCTCGCACCAGATCGACCTGCTGCGCTTCTGGTTGGGCGACGTCGGGGCGATCAGCGGCCAGTTGGCGACGCTGGTGCCGGACCGCATCGGCAAGGATACGGGCCGTCCCTGGACCGCCACCGCGGACGACCAGGTGAGCTTCACCGCCGAGATGCGGAGCGGCGCGCTGGTGTCCGTGTTCCTGAGCGGGGCGGCGCGCCACTCGACCGGTAACCACGTCCAGATCTTCGGCAGCGAGGGCACGATCACCCTGGCCGACGCCGACGAAAAGCTGATGGTCGCTCGCGCCGGTGAAGCGTTCGAGGACATGAGCGAGCCGGACCCGAACGCGAATTTGCCGGGCATCGGGAAAGGGATCTGGAATGTGTCCTTCGTTGGCCTGATACGCGAGGCGGCAGCGGCCATCCGCGAGGGACGCGCGCCGCGCGAAGGGGCGACCTTCGCCGATGGTCTGAAGTGCCAGCAGGCAATGGACGCGGTGCGCCGGTCGTCGGCGGAGCGCCGCTGGATCGCGCTGGATTAGTCGATTCGCATCGCACACTCAGGACAAAAGACCATGGACATCGACAAACACCTCTCGCAGCGCGCGCT
The DNA here is from genome assembly GCA_040767355.1 of Aggregatilineaceae bacterium. Lineage (GTDB taxonomy): Bacteria > Chloroflexota > Anaerolineae > Aggregatilineales > Aggregatilineaceae > LM3-B42. The sequence continues at coordinate 914 of JAXGOS010000011.1, forward strand.
GCGCGTGCGCGGATCGCTGGGCAAGCAAACTTCCGTACCGATTCCCGGCCTGATCAACCTGGGCAGCGGCACGCCCGACTTTCTGCCGCCGCCGCCTGTCTTCGAGGCCATGCAGCGCGCGCTGGCCGAAGGTCGCGCGCAGTACACTGCCTGGACGGGCACCCCCGAGTTGCGCGCCGCCATCGCGGCCAAGCTGCAGGCGGAGAACGGCGTGAGCGTCGATCCGGACTCGGAGATCATCGTGACGGCAGGTGCTCAAGAAGCGCTGATGGTGACGCTGATGACCCTGCTCGATCCGGGCGACAACGCGCTGACTCCATCTCCCCACTACGACGAATACACGCGCGACGCGACTATCCTGGGCGGGGCGCTGCTGCCGGTCACCACGACGCTCGACACTAACTTCACGATCCGCGCGGCGGACCTGGAGCGGGCGATCACGCCGCGCACCAAGGCGCTGGTCATCGTGTCGCCGAACAATCCCACCGGTACCGTGCTGCCCGAAGCGACGCTGCGCGAGATCGCGGCGCTGGCCCAGGCGCGCGATCTGCTCGTCGTGTCCGACGAGATCTACGAATACTACGTGTTCGACGACCACCGGCACGTGAGCATGGCCTCGCTGCCCGGAATGCGCGAGCGCACCATCACGATCAACAGCTTTTCCAAGAGCTTCGGCATGACCGGCCTGCGCCTGGGCTATATCGCGGCTCCGGCGGCGCTGGTCGAGGCGATGCTGCCGTTCCACCACGCTATGATGATCTGCGCCAGCGTCGTGTCCCAGGCCGGCGGGCTGGCGGCGCTGGCTCACCCGCGTGACTGGTTCGCGGACATCCTGGTCGAATACGACCGCCGCCGCCAGTTGTGGAGGGGGGCGCTGGACGCGATCGCCCTGCCCTACAGCCAGCCGCAGGGCGCGTACTACGTCTTCATCGACATCCGGCCCACCGGGCTGTCGAGCGCCGAGTTCGTGGCGCGCGCGCGGGACAAAGCCCGCCTGATCTTCCAGCCGGGCACCATCGGCGGCGGCGCGGGCGAGGGATTCATCCGCGGGGCGCTCACCATAGGCTCGCCGGAATTCGAGCAGGGGCTGGACCGGTTCGCGTCATTTGTGAAGGGATTGCTCTGATATGGACGATTTGCGAGGTGCGAGCGCGATCGTCACCGGCGCGGCCCAAGGACTGGGTTACGCGGTTGCCAAAGCCTACGCCGCCGAAGGGATGCGCCTGGCGCTAATGGACATCAACGGGCCGCTGCTGGCTGAAGTGTGCAGCGAGCTGAGCCGCGCCGGGGGCGAGTGTCTGCCGGTCACGGTGGACCTGTCGGACGCCGCGGATACCCAGCGCGCCATCGCTCAGGCGCTGGCGTTCTGCGGGACGCCGCGCGTTGTCGTGCATAACGCCGCGATCCTGGTAAACCGCCCGCTGCTGGACATCCCGCTGGACGCGTGGCAGCGCGAGGTGAACGTGGCGATCCAGGCCGCGTATATGCTGACGCAGGCCGTCTGGCCGCTAATGACCGAGGCCGGCGGCGGCAGCATCGTGTATGTGTCGTCCATGTCGGGGATCAAGGGCTTCCTGGACGAGAGCGCCTATTGCACCGCCAAGCATGGCCTCGAAGGATTCATGAAGTGCATGGCGATGGAGGGCGCGCCGCGCAATATCGCCGTCAACACGATCACGCCCGGCATGTACATGAAAACGCCGATGTCCGAGCGCAACTACACCGACGACCTCAAGCAGAAATGGGTTGATCCGATCCTGTTGGCTCCGGCGTTCGTGTTGCTGGCGCGCCAGGACGCAGCAGGCATAACCGGGCAGCGCCTGAACGCGTGGGAACTCTCGCAGGCTCAGGACACATCCGCAATGGGGAAGTGAGCAATGACTGATTCGATGCAGGTGGTATACGACTATATTGATGCGCATGCCGATGAGTACGTCCGCGACTTGCAGACGCTCGTGCGCCAGCCCAGCGTGTCGGCGCAGGGGATCGGGCTGCGCGAGTGTGCCGAGCTGGTGCGCGACATGATGCACCGCGACGGCCTGGACGCGCGGTTCTACGAGCTGGACGGCGGCCCACCGGTGATCATCGGGCACATGACCACGCCGCGTTCGCCGCGTACCATGCTGTGTTATTCGCACTACGACGTCCAGCCGCCTGAGCCGCTCGACGCCTGGACGCACGGGGGGCCGTGGTCAGCGAACATCGTGGACGGTGTGATGTACGGGCGCGGCTGCAGCGACGACAAGAGCGGCATCCTGGCGTTCAACATGGCCGCCCAGGCGTTGCTGCAGGTGCGCGGCGAACTGCCGGTCAACCTGAAGTTCATCATCGAAGGCGAGGAGGAAATCGGCAGCGTTCACCTGGGACCGTGGGTCGAACAGCACACCGAGCTCCTGCGGGCGGATGGCATGCACTGCCTGGATGGTCCGGTCGATGCCAGCACCGGCTTGCCCGACGTGGACCTGGGGCTCAAGTCGGTGTTGTTCGTCGAGCTGATCGCTCGCGGCGCGAACACCGATGTACATTCGCTCTACTTCCCGCTGCTGCCGGCGCCGGTGTGGGATCTCGTCCGCGCGCTGAACACGATCATGGACGAGAACCGCCGCATCCTGATCGAGGGCTGGTACGACGACCTGTACGCGCTGCAGGACGAAGATTACGCCCAGCTCGAGGACAAACTGCGCCGGGTGGATCTGGACGATCTAAAGCGCGAATGGGGCATCGACCAGTTCGCGTTGGGACGTGACGGCATCGACGCGCTGAAAGCGCGCGCTTACGAGCCAACGGCCAACATCGCGGGGATTGTCGGCGGCTACACCGGCCCAGGCTCCAAGACCATCGTGCCCAACGAAGCGCGCGCCAAGATGGACTTCCGCCTGCCGCCCCACCTCGATCCCCAGCAGGCCATCCAGAAGCTGCAGCGGCACCTGGAGCGACACGGCTTTGGGCATATCGAGGTGCGCTTCGAGGCCAGCGCCGAGCCCCCCTACAAGATCTCGGTCAAGGAATCGATGGCACAGGCGATCATCGCGGCAGCCACCAAGTTGTACGGACAGCCGCCCATCGTCAACGGCGTGTCGGCTGAGGGAACGATCCTCAGGCACGTCTGGATCCCGTGCGTGCTGACGGGGTTCGCCTCGCCGGGCGCCAATCTGCACGCGCCGGACGAGAACATCCGCATCGATCACTATATCCAGGGCATCAAATACGCCGCGACGATCATGGAGGAGTTTGGCAGGATGTAGAGCCGGTGTAGTGCGGCTGCTATCCAGAGCGGCAGCGAATCGGGGCGCACGGCAGCAGAAGTCGTCATCGCGGGGGATAAAACAGGCGCGGGGTCATTCGATCCCGCGCCTTGGGAAACCGTTACCGTTGCTGGAAGTTACTTGACCGCCAGGCGCTCGATCAGCGCCTGCAGGTCCTCGGCCGCCTGGTCAACTGAGGACTCCCCATAGGCGACCTGCTGGCCGATCAGCTCAAGCTCGTTCACGAACTCCTGGTCGTTCGGGAGGTTCGGGCCCTGCGGGATCATGCGATCGGCTATCGCCTCGTAAATCCGGTAAACCGCCGCGTCAAGGGCGGTCGCCTTTTCGGCGATGGCCTGGCGCACGACCGGCGAGGAAGGCACCCCTCGGTTGGTCTCGAGTATCGCGCCCGCCTCGGGGCTGGTGACGAAGAAGTTGACGAACAGCGCCGCCGCTTCCTTATTCTCGCTGTCCTTGTTGATGCCCAGATACTGGCTCATCTGGATGACGTACGAATCTTCGCCGCCCACCGGGAGCGTTGTCATGCCGACCTCATCGGTCATGGCCGCCTGATAGGATGCCACCTGGTTGCTCCACAGCAACCCGATGGCCGCCTTACCCGCCACCAGCGCCGAGCTGTCCGGCCCGTCTTCGGTGTAGGTGTAGGTGGTGTCCGGGTCGGGGATCAGTCCTTCGGCGCGCATATCCGCCCACATCTGAAGCCATGCCCTGGCGGACTCAACCGTCGCGTAGGATTTGCCGCCTTCATCGTAGGTCCAGAGATCGGTACCCTGTTGCGTATAGAAGTAGCTGAGGTAGTTCGCCTGGTTCGTGGCATTGTCCACGAAGGGCGCGACTCCTTCAGGGAGCGCTGCCTTCAGTTCCCGGCCGTAGTCGAGAAGCTCGTCCCAGGTCATGTTGTCCGCGGGGAGTTCGACTCCCGCCGCCTCGATCATCGTCTTGTTGTAGGCGAGAACGAGCGTGTTCGTGCCGAGGCTGACGACATAGAGGTCGCCTTCGGCGTCCGTCGCGGGGACGAGGGCGCTCTGGTCAAACGTCTCGGGGGTATCGATCATGAGCTGTTTGCCGAGATAGTCATTGAGCGGTTCGAGGTACTGCTTGTAGTCGGGCCAGTTGCCGCCGAACTGGATGATGTCGGGGGCATCGTTGGCCGCCAGCTGTGTGTCGAGAATCTGGAAGTGATCAGCCGTGCCGCCATTGGGCTCGCCGATCACTTTGATGTCGGGATACGCCGCCTGGAACAGCTCGATCACCTGCAGCGTTCTGGCGGCGCGGTCGTCGTTGCCCCACCAACCCATGCGAAGCTCGGCGGGGCCGCCCGTGTACTCAGGGAATCCACCATCGGTCTGTGCCGCGATCGGCTGGGCGAACGCGCCAAGCATCACCGCGAGCAGGGCGATGATCGTGATTGCGCTAATTTTCCTCATCGTAGAATTCTCCTGTTTCTGTATAACAGTCTCAGCGGACAAATCCGAAACACGTCCCGATCGTCATTTCATATGCATTATCTCCTGTTGTCGGACTAACCTTTCAGGCCCGTTGTCGAGATACCCTGAACGAAGTACTTCTGCAAGGTGAAGAACAGGATGAAGGCGGGAATGATCGAGAGCGTGCCCATCGCCAGCGCGCCGCCCCAGTTGGATACCGCGCCAGCGTCGCCGACGAATGTGCGCAACGCCCTCGACACAGTGAACGTATCCGGCCTGGTGAGGTACAGCAGGTGGTTGAAAAAGTCGTCCCACGTCCACAGGAACGTGAACAGCGCCGTGGTCACCATGGCGGGGAACGCCAGCGGTATGATGATGCGCAGGAATACTCCGACTTTCCCGCACCCATCGATGATCGCTGCCTCCTCGATTTCTACCGGCAGACCGCGTATGAACTGCACGAGCAGAAACACGAAAAATGCGTCCGTCGCGAGGAATTTCGGCACCACTAACGGGAGTATCGAACCCACCCACCCGAAGGTGTTGAACAGGATATAGCGCGGCACGAGCGTAACGTGACCCGGCAGCATCAGGGTGGCCATCATTACCGCGAACCAGAAGCTCCTGCCCACGAATTTGAGCCGCGCGAACGCGTACGCCGCCATGGTGCAGGAGATCAGATTTCCGACGATGGCCAATGCGCAGATGGTGAGCGAGTTTGCGAAGAACTTGCCGAAGGTCGTCCCCGCGTAGCCTTTCCAGCCGGTGATGTAGTTTTCAGTGGTCACGGCTTTTGGTATGAGTCCCGGATCGCTGAAGATCAGATTGTTGGGCTTGAACGAGCTCACAATCATCCAGACGATCGGGTAGATCATGAGCAGCCCGAGGGCGATGATGAAGAGATGTGTCAAGGTGTGGCGTACCACTGTGCTGGTTTTCATGTCATTCCCCGACCCCGTATGACACCCACCACTTCGATGAGAGGAAGATAACCGCCGTGATCGCCCCGATGATGAGCAGCAGCACCCACGCCATAGCGGAGGCATAGCCCATCTCGTGGTAGGTCCAGCCCTGGATATACAGGTGAAGGGTGTAGAACAAGGTGGAGTTGAGCACACCTCCCCGGCCACCGCCGATGATATAGGCCTGGGTGAACGCCTGGAACGCGTAGATCATCTGCATGACCAGATTGAACAGGATCACCGGCGAGAGCAAGGGTATGGTGATGGAGACAAACTGCCGCACTTTGTTCGCGCCGTCCACGCTGGCCGCCTCGTAATACTCCTGAGGGATTTGCTTGAGCCCCGCCAGGAAAATGATCATCGAGGAGCCGAACTGCCACACCGTCAGCAGAATGAGCGTCCAGAGCGAGTACTCAGGGTTGGTGATCCAACTGGGGAGGTTGGTGAAGCCGAGGGTGCCCAGCATGTCGTTCACCAGACCGTCTTTCTCGAACAGCTTCCTCCACAGCACCGCGATAGCCACCGATCCGCCGAGGAGCGTGGGGATGTAGTACACGGTGCGGTAGAACGACACCCCCCGCAGTCTCTGGTTCATCAGCACCGCCACACCGAGGGCGACTATCAGCTTCAGCGGCACGGACACGAACACATAGGTAAACGTCACGGACAGCGACTTTTTGTAGTACGGGTCCACGCGCATGGCCTCGCCCGTGGACGCGGTGAACTCGGACTGCCCAACCACTGACCCGAACATCTTCCGATAGTTGTCTAGCGCGATCCATTGCGTCGAATCGGGCTTGGTGAAGTCGTAATCCGTGAAGCTGAGTCCCAGCGAATAAACCATTGGGTAGAGCGTTAGGACGAGGAAGCCCACGAGCCACGGCGTGAGGAACATATAGGCAATGGCGTTGCGCCTGAACAACCTGACGACACCGGACGTTATGCGCACAAAGAGGCTTCCTTTACTTTTATGCAGGCATTCAAAGGCCGTCAGTTGGGCCGCGCCCCGGCTGTCATGTTCTGCTGAAAATCAGTTCCGCAAGGTGTCTGAGATGCAGCCGGATCGCATCCTGTTCGCTTTCTTGGGCCGGCCAATTATTCAAATTTTCCGTGACTGGTTACAGCCTCATAATATAAGATGTTTCTCCCACTGTCAAGCAAAATAAGCCAGGGGATATCGACAATTCTTCAAAATCATGCTATAGTTTTCGTGACTGGTTACGGCGTCCCAACTCATGATGGTATGCAGAAAAAGCCTTTGACTTTGGGAGCAAGCCAGGACGCAGCGGAGCGAATTCATGCCCAAGCCAAAAAGCAGACGCCCAACGATCCGGGATGTGGCACGCGAGGCCGGCGTGTCGTACGGCACGGTGTCCCGCGTGTTGAACAGCCATCCGGACGTGGCAACGGATACCCGCCTGCACGTCCAGCGCGTCATGGAGAAGATGGGGTACCATCGCAACCTCGGCGCGCGGATGCTCACGACGCACCGGTCGAACATCATCGAGTTCATGGTGATGGATGTGCACTTCGGAATCGTGCTGCCGAAAATGTCACAATACATTAACGCGGCTGGCTACTCCACGCTCTATTCGGAATGCACGCAGGAGAATTTCGCCGACGCGCTCGACACCGCGGCGGCGCGGCTGGTGGATGGCATCCTGCTCTACGCGCCCAAACTGCGGATCTCCGATGACGAACTTCTAGAGATGTCCCACGGCATCCCGGTCGTGCGGCGGGACTACGTGCTGGATTCGCGGCTGACATGGGTGGGCTACAGCCAGGAGCACGCCACCCGCCTGGTCGTGCAGCATCTGGTGGATCTGGGGCACCGGCAGATCGCGGAGATCACCGGGTCGCTCGATTTCATCAATCCGCGGCTGCGCCACGAGACGCGGCTCGCCCTGCTGACCGCGCAGGGCCTGGAGCCTGGGCCGAGTTATGCCGGAGACTACTCCTCGTTCGCGAATGCCATGAAAACCGGCTATGAGGGTGTGTGTGAATTTCTGAGACGGGGCGCGGAATTCACGGCCATCATGACCGTGAACGACCATGCGGCGGCGGGCGCGCTGTATGCACTGCACGAGCATGGCTTGCGCGTTCCCGACGATGTGTCGATTGCCAGCTTCGACGATGACGCCATCGCCGCCTACCTCATCCCGCCGCTCACCACCGTGCACTTCGACTTCGACATACAGAACAGGCTGGCATCTCAGTTTTTACTGGAGCAGATTAGCGACCCGGACTACAGACATCACCAGCACGTGCTGATCCCCGATCTGGTCATCCGCCAGAGTACGCAGCCACCGCAATGACGTGCCGGGTGAACTGAAGGAAGGATTGCTCATAAGGAGCACCCATGAACAGGAAAAGGCGCTTTGCAGTGGTCGGTACAGGTGGCCGCGCGGGCATGTTCATCGAGGCAATTGCGGACACGTATCGCGATTCGTGCGAGCTGGTGGCACTCTGTGATCTGAGCCAGACCCGGATGAACTGGCACAACCGACAGATCCAGATGCAGACCGGCGCCGCCCCGCTGCCGACCTACCACGCCAGCCAGTTCGACGACATGATCGCCGCCACCCACCCCGACACGGTGATCGTCGCCACCGTGGATGCCACCCATCACCGGTATATCAACCGGGCGATGGAACTGGGCTGTGATGTCATCACCGAAAAACCGATGACAACCGACGCGGACAAGGCACGGTCCATCTTCGAGACGATCGAGCGCACCGGCAAAAAGCTGAGAGTCACCTTCAACTACCGCTACGCACCCGCCTTCACGAAGCTCCGCGAGCTGCTGATGCAAGGCGCGGTGGGCCGGCCTCTGAACGTGGATTTTTCCTGGCTGCTGGATACCTATCACGGCGCGGATTACTTCAGGCGCTGGCATCGCGAAAAACACAATTCCGGCGGGCTGCTGGTGCACAAGGCCACGCACCATTTCGATCTGGTCAACTGGTGGATCGATTCCTATCCCGCCGAGGTGTTCGCGTTCGGCGGCCTGCTGTTCTACGGCAAGCAGAACGCGGCCGCGCGCGGTGAAACGTATCCTTACCAGCGCTACACCGGGGTGCCGGAAGCAGCGGGAGATCCCTTCGCGCTGTTCCTGGATCAAGATGCAGCCCTGCGCGGCCTGTACCTGGAAGCAGAGACCGAAGACGGCTACATCCGGGATCGCAATGTGTTTGGCGAGCCGATCACGATTGAAGACACCATGGCCGTCACAGCCCGCTACCGCAGCGGCGCGATTCTGTCCTACAGCCTGATCGCCTACAGCCCGTGGGAAGGGCTGAACGTCGCGATCACGGGCACGAAGGGGCGCGTCGAGCTAAACGTGGTCGAGAACGTGAGTCTCGTGTCGGGCCAGGGCGAGGCGCACAATCTCCAGGCCAGCAAGGGGCCATTCAAACGGGCGGCAATTCGCGTGTTCCCTATGTTTGGGGAAGGCTACGACGTCGATCTTCCGCTGGGTGACGAGGGCAGCCACGGCGGCGCGGATCCGGTCATGCTGGAGCACCTGTTTTCACCCAACCCGCCGCGCGATCCGTTCAATCGGGCCGCCTCTCACATCGATGGGGCAGCGTCGATCATGCTGGGGATTGCCGCGAATCGCGCGATGGAGACCAACCGCCCGGTCCGCATCGACGATCTCTTCCACCTGCCGGAGAAACCAGCAGCAGAAGCCAGTCTAGCCCGGCCCTAGCCGATCTCCAGCGAAGACTCGCCATCGGTGCGTCATTTGGAGACCACGCGCCGCTGATTCATCTGGCCCGAAGCCGGGGGCATCGGGATCGGGATAGCACGCACTCGTCAGGGCTGAAGCCCGCTCAGCTTATCCTGCAGGAACTGGTCTGAATAGTCGATCTTGAGTTCCACCCACATGGGCAGGTGATCGGACATCTGATATGTACGCCAGTATGTCGTGTAGTAGGCCGTTTTGTCCTTGCGCAGTTTCCCCTTAGAGGTTAGTTCATAGGCTTCGCCCATGTAGGGCGCGTAGATCATTTCATCTTCCACGCGAAAGATGGTTTCATAGTAGTTGAACACGCCCGCCTTGCCCGTCATATCCAGGCTGCCGGGGCGAACGCGAAACGCGATCTGATCGTAGTGTTTCGTGCGCGGGGCGTTAGACGGCAGGCGCTGCAACTCCTGCGGCACGACGAACTCCGCATCCAGGAGGGCGCGCATGGTGTCGTCTTCGGGCGAGAAAATGTTGAAATCACCGAGCAGGATCAGGTTGCGCGCCCAGTTCTGCTCGTCGAGGGTGCGGTCGCGCAGGAACAGCGTGATCTGCCGGATTTCTTCGAGGCGATTGGGATCGTTGCTGGCTTCTTTGCCATAGATGATGTGGACGGTCGCCAGATTGAACCGGGTCCACCCCGAGATGAACCCCCCGAGAAACGGCGTCCGCGCCAGCTGCGACGCGGGCTGGTAGATCGTCTTGCCGTCTGCGCCTTTCAGCTCGATGGGGGGCAGCACGAGCTGGCCGGCAAGGCCCCCGAACTGCACTTTGCGCGTGTCGTAGAGAAACGCCATGCGCTCGTCGTTGCCCCGGCTGCCCTCGGTCACGTCGGTGACGATGTAATCCCAATTCGGGCCGAGGAGGTCGCACACCCGGTACAACGCCTGCAGGTCGCGCCGCACCTCCTGAATGGCGATCAGGTCGAACCGCGCGATGATTTCCGCAATGTAGTAATACGCCTCCTCGATGCGGGGGCCGTAGGCGGGCGAGTCGAATTCTCGAATATTCCAGGTCGCCAGCAGCAGCGTGTCTTGAAAGGTGCGCGCGGGCACGTCGCGGTCGAGCTGGCGCCGCAGCACGAGCAAGCGCTCCAGAGTGCGCCGCCCTTCTACTGTGTCCGGGCTCAGGTCTTTGTAGGATGGCATTCACCTCTCCTTTTTTTATCCCATTATAGTCCTGATGCCGCCTTGGATGCAGGGGCAAGGCGATCGGGCGTTTTGTCTTAGCATGTGCCCGGCGCGCGCTATCGCCTGAAGCGGCGGATGGCGGTCGAACACCCGGCCGCGATGAGGAATCAGCCCTCCTGAGAGGGTTTTTCACGGTCGAGTTGTGAGCGGTAACGTGGCAGGCTATACTCGCGTTCGTAACCATGAGCGGCCTGTTGTCACCCATTTCACTTGGGAGAGCGTGATGACGACCTGGCATGAGTATGCCCAACGCAACGGCTCGCTGCCTGAATGGCCCTATCCAATCCGGTACGGCGAGGAGCGGGTCGTCCAGACCGATGTGCTGGTGCTCGGTGGGGGCATCGCGGGCTGCCACGCGGCGCTAAACGCGCGCCGCAGCGGCGCACGGGTGGTTGTGCTCGAGAAAGCAGCGACGAAATGGAGCGGCAACGGCGGCGCGGGCGTGGATCACTGGCTCGCCGCCTGCACCAACCCGTCCTCTGAGGTATCGCCGGAAGAATTCACCGCCCAGGCCATCCGGGATAGCGGCGGCTACGATTGCGGGCCGCTGCGGTATATCAACGCCAAAGACGGCTGGGATACCCTGCTGGACTGTGAGCAGATGGGGGTCCAGATTCGCGACGTTCACGATGAATTCAAAGGCGCCGCGTTTCGCGATGATGATAGCCGGCTCCTGTTCGCCTACGACTACCAGGCCAAAATGGATCTGCGTGTCTACGGTTGGAACATGAAGCCGTCGCTGCACAAGGAAATGAAACGGCTGCGCGTGCAGATTCTTGACCGCGTGATGGTCACCGCGCTGTTGACGGAGGAGAACGACCAGGGCAAGCGCGTGGTTGGGGCCATGGGGCTGCACACCCGCACGGGTGAGTTCATCATCGTTCAAGCCCGGGCGACGATATATGCCACCGGGCTTCCGGGCAGAATCTGGGTGTTCTCAACCGAACACCGCCCCACCTTCCGCGACCCCAATCTGGCGTGTGATGGCATGGCCACCGTCTGGAATGCCGGCGCTGAATTCACCCGTCTCGAAGAGACGTATCCCGACGGCAGCCCGCTGTCGTTCATCGCCTATGGCGTGGGCAATGCCCACAACACCTGGCACGGCTGCCCGATCGTGGATGCGAACGGCAAAGAGGTGCCCTGGGTGGATCGAGACGGGAACGAGCTGAGCTCGTGGCAGGAACGGTTCCGGCCTTCCCCTGGACAGCGCTACATGGTGGGGCACGGGCAGCGCATCCCGCCTTCGTATGAGACTCATGTCAAGCAACTGGCCCCCGATCTGCCGGAGCGGATCAGGCGGGGTGAATTCACCCTGCCCCTGTACGCGGATCTCTCGCGCCTGCCAGACACCGAGCGGCGGGCCATTTTCGGGCTGATGGTCGGCAACGAAGGGCGCACGCGCGTGCCGGTGTACGAAACCCTGACCAGGGCCGGCTTCGATCCCAATCGCGATCTGCTGCAGGTCCCCGTGTTGGAGCCTGATTCGTACCGCCATGCCAACGCCTGGGCCGGTTCGCACGTGCCGTACTGGCGCCAATGGGGCTGTGGCGGCGTGATTGTCGATTGGGACCTCCGGACGAGCCTCGAGGGATTATACGCGGCCGGTGGGGCGATCTATGGCGCCGGCGCACACTCCAGCGCGGCGGCGAGCGGGCGCTACGCGGGGCGAAAAGCGGCGGCCCATGCCCTCGCGGCCCCTGAGGTTCGCGTCGATTCCAGGCAGGTCCAGCGCGAAAAAGCGCGCGTCTATGCGCCATTGGAAACACAGCAGCGCAGCATCGGTTGGAAAGAGCTGAACGCGGGCGTCGCCCGAGTGATGCAAACCTACTGCGGCGAGTTCAAATCCGGGGCAGCACTGCAGGAAGGGCTGAGAATTCTGGGCGAGATCCGGGAGACCGAGGCGGCAGCGACCTATGCGGCCAATCCCCACGATCTGGCGCATGTGGTTGAGTGCCTGTCGATCATCACGGCGGGCGAGGCCGTCATCCAGGCATCGCTGGCGCGCAAGGCCAGCAGCGCCCTGCTGAGCTTCTCCCGGCTGGATTATCCCGACGTTGACCCGGCCGAATGGCACAAGCTGCTCTCGGTCAAATCGGTGGATGGTAAGGCATCAATTGGGGAGCTGCCGCTCGATTATTACCTGCGCCCGCCGTTTGCGCCCACCTTTGAGGAGAACTATGCGCTGCACCAGGAACATTAGGACGGCAGCGAGCGTGAAGAAACCTGCGCGCGCGGCACTGAGGAGACCTGTCGTATCATGACCTCCAAGACATACGCGGTTCCCAACCCTCCGACGCCTAACCGGGCGATTGATTTTGACCCTGGGCTGTGTACCGGCTGCAACCAGTGCGTGGAGATCTGCCGGTCGGATGTGTTGATTCCGAACCCGGAAGACAAGAAACCGCCGATCGTCCTGTACCCCGATGAGTGCTGGTATTGCGGGTGCTGCGTGCTGGAATGCAACCGGCCTGGGGCAATTACCATGCTTCATCCGCTGAATCAGAGCGTTTCAGTGGTCTGGAAACGCAAGGCCACGAACGAGAATTTCCGGCTAGAAACGCTCGACATGTAGGACGATCCCCTGCCCTTAAACCGGGCAATTGACAGCCAGCAGAATCAGTCGTATGCTGTAGTTAAGAGCTTAACTACTGCCTGTTTCGCTTCGCAGTCCGAGCATTAACCGCTTTTCTAGAGTGGCAAGGGCTGTAGCATGCCCACTTTGCAGGATGTCGCACAGCGTGCCGGCGTGTCGACCGCCACTGTCTCCAAAGTCCTCTCTAACACGCCTTACTTCACCGAAGAGACGCGCCGCAAGGTTATGGCCGCAGTCGACGAGCTTGGCTATGTGCCCAATCTGGCGGCGCGCGCCCTGGCTGCCGGCAAGACGCACATCGTGGCTGTCGTGTTCCCCTATGTCTACGAGCCGATCTTCAGCGACCCCTTGACGCTCCGCATACTGGGCGGCATCGAGTCCGTGATTACGCAGCATGGCTATAACATGCTGCTCAGCACGCCGCGCCTCGCTCCCGACGCGCCAGACGAACACTATCTGCAACTGATCCGCAGCGGCTATCTGGACGGCATGATCGCAATCGATAACGTGCCGGGCGTATCCGCCGTCCAGCCCGCGCGCGAGAAGGCGCTGCCCGCGGTCGTCATTGGCTACGGCACGCGCGAAGGGGATTACTGGGTGCGCAGCGACGATTTTTCCGGCGGCGAGCAGATCATGACGCATGTGCTCGAGCTGGGCCACCGCGAGATCGGCTTGATCGCGGTGCCGGAGAACATCAACATGGCGCTCGAATATCGCCTCGAAGGGATGCAGAGCGTCTGTGAGGCGCGGGGCATCGACTTCGAGCGGCTGCCGCGCGCTCATGGCGATTTCTCGACCGAGAGTGGCGCGAGCTGCGCCGCCGACCTGTTGGCCCGACATCGCGAGCTGACCGCCCTGCTCTGCCTCAACGACCGCATGGCGATGGGCGCGATCCAGCAGGCGCGCTTGATGGGGCGGCACATCCCGCGCGACCTGACCGTAACCGGCTATGACGGCATCCCCGCCGCGGCCAGCTTCGCGCCCCCCCTGACGACCATCGACCAGGGCGCGCCCGATATCGGGCAGACCGCCGCGCGCATGTTGTTTGACATCCTCGAAGGCGCGACGCCGGACAGCCTGGTGGTCCCGGTGAGCCTCATTCACGGCGAAACAACCGCACGACCTTGCCCTGTTCCCGATCATGACCCTGCTTCGATCTCACCTAGCACGAGGAAGGAGGACCCATCCCCCTGACGAACTCTCAAACACTGCTGTCACCCAGACAGAACCATCCCTGCGCCGCTGGCGCACCGGTGGCACACATAAGAAACGATCAAGTCTTTTAAGGAGAGATACCGTGTCCAAATCAAAGTTTTCTAAGTTCGGTCTTCTTCTCACCCTGTTGGTCGTCGTCGTTCTGGCAGCGCCCTCGGCTATCGCCCAGGGACCCGAGTACATCACGTACAACTCGATGCACGGCGACCCCATCCCGCGCGCCTTCGACCAGGAAACCGTCGCGATGTGGAACGAAGCCAACCCGCTGATGCCAGTCGAGCACTCGATCATCGCGCACGAGGACTTCAAGCAGGCGATTCGCGCCTACCTGACCGCTGAGCCCGCGCCGGACGTGCTGACCTGGTTCGCCGGTGAGCGCGCCCGCTTCTTCATCGACAAGGGGCTGATCGCCGACATCTCCGACGTGTTCGAGGAGAAGGGCTTCAACGAGGCGTACGCGCCCGGCTTCGTGGCGCTGGCCTCAGTCGAGGGCAAGCAGTACTTCCTGCCGACCTCGTACTACTGGTGGGCCGTCTACTACGTGCCCTCAGTGTTCGAGAAGGCTGGGATCACCCAAGTCCCCCAGACCTGGGATGAATTCCTGGGCGCGTGCGACACCCTCAACGCGGCGGGCATCACGCCCATTACCATCGGCACCCGCTACCCCTGGACCGCGGCCGCCTGGTTCGACTACCTCAACATGCGGATCAACGGCCCGGAGTTCCACATCAACCTGATGCTGCTCAAGGAGTCGTACACCGACGAGCGTGTCAAGGCGGTGTTCGAGTACTGGCAGCAGCTCTTTGACCACAACTGCTTCATCGAAGACGCCGCGGCCTACGCCTGGCAGGAAGCCCTTACGCCGATGACGGAGGGCACGGCGGCGATGTACCTGATGGGTCAGTTCATCCTGGACTCGTACCCGGACGAGCTGGAGGAAGACCTCGACTTCTTCCGCTTCCCGATCATCGACCCGGCGGTGCCGGTCGGTGAGGACGCCCCGACGGATGGCTACTTCATGGCCGCCGGTGCGCGCAACCTGGAAGGCGGGAAGGAGTTCCTGGCGTTCATCGGCTCGCAGGAGATGCAGCAGAAGGCGTTTGACGAGCTGGGTCGCCTCCCGACCCGCGTTGACGTCGATGTAAGCGGCGCGTCACCTGCCACCCAGAAGGGCATCGCGCTGATCCAGGAGGCGGACTACGTCGCGCAGTTCTACGACCGCGACACGACCGCGCCGATGGCTGAAGCGGGCCTGAACGGCTTCGCCCAGTTCTGGAGCGATCCGTCATCGATCGACCAGATCCTCGAAGATCTTGAAGCGGAGCGCCTGCGCATTCTCGAGGAGACCGCCGAGTAACATCTCCCGCTATCCGGTCGGGCCCGACACCTGACTCTGGGCACGGCCATCCGCGAGGGTGGCCGTGCCGCTCCAACTCATCACAAGGAGCGGAACATGGCTACAGCAGTCAAATCACAGCGCATGCGAGAGCCAATCGACCTGGCCAGCGCGAACTTCCTGGCCGTGTTTTTGGGGATCGTCATCCTGGTCGCGTTCATCTTCATGCCCTGGATGTGGACGGAGATGAAGTACAACGGCGCGCGCCTGATGTCCGATGTGCTGACCGGGGGCAGCCTGAAGAACTACAATACCTGGCAAATCGTCCTGATTCCGGCGACGGCACTGCTGGCCATGGGCGTGGGATTGTGGGGACTGCTGGCTCCGCACCGGGGCGCGCTGGCCTCTGTCCTGACCTCGGGGCTCGGCCTGCTGGGGCTGGTCTACTACGCCGACCTGTACTTCGTGCGTGAAGGCGAAGTCGCGGAGTACGTGCGGGCGAATACGGGCGTCGGGGCGGACGTGACGCTGATCGCGCTGGTGGGTCTGATCCTCCAGATTGTCTTGCTCCATCCAGACGTGAACATCGGGGCGCAGCGGATCAGCCGGCGCCTCGCGGCGCGGAGACCGGCTGTGCCGCAGAAGCTGGTCCCTTACCTGTTCCTGGCGGTGCCCCTGGCCGTTTATCTGGTCTGGATCATTGCCCCCACGATTTACACGTTTTATCTGAGCCTGACGAACTGGGACGGTGTGAGCACTCCCCAGTATATCGGTCTGAGGAATTATCGCGTTCTCTTCAAGCAAAACGCTCTGACTGAATCACTGGTCAACAACCTGCGCTGGCTGATTGCATTCGTCACCGTGCCGACGACCCTGGGCCTGGGCCTGGCGCTGATCTTCAACACGGACATGCGCGGCGGCCGCTGGTACAAAGTCAGCTTCTATTCCCCGCTGGTGCTGTCGTGGCCGGTGATCGCCCTGGTGTGGGCGTGGGTGTACCACCCGACGAAGGGGTTGATCAACTCGCTGGTGATCGAAGGCGGGATCACCTCCGACCCACCCGGCTGGCTGGCCGATCGCGATCTGGCGATCTACTGCATCATCGCGGCGGCCACCTGGCGGCAGGTCGGCTATGTGATGGTGCTGTACTTGGCCGGGCTCAAAAATGTCGATCCCACGCTG
This sequence comes from Aggregatilineaceae bacterium, assembly GCA_040767355.1. Taxonomy (GTDB): domain Bacteria; phylum Chloroflexota; class Anaerolineae; order Aggregatilineales; family Aggregatilineaceae; genus LM3-B42. The sequence continues at coordinate 17,833 of JAXGOS010000011.1, forward strand.
ATCGACGCTGGCCTGGTCGATGGGGCCAACCGCTGGCAGTTGTTCCGGCACGTGATCTTCCCGCTGCTGGCGCCCGTGACGACCATCGTCTTCGTGATCTCGGTGATCGACTCGCTGCGCTCGTTCGACCTAGTGCAGGTGATGACGCGCGGCGGCCAGGGTACCCGGGTGTTAGCGAACTTCATGTATATCGAGGCGTTCAACAACTACCGCATGGGCTATGGCGCCGCCATTGCGGTGGTGCTGTTCTCGATCAGCATCGTCTTTGTGGGCATCTACCTGTGGCGCTCGCTGAAAGACGAGCTGGAGTACTAGGAGGCTGCGATGGCGACCATCACCCGACCCGGAACCGCTGTCCGACCCGCCGACGCGGCCATGCGGCGCAGGACGATCGAAACGGCTGCCAAGTACGTCCTGCTGACGCTGTTCACGCTCACCTGGCTTCTGCCGCTGCTCGCAACCATCCTGACGTCTTTTCGCACCATGGACGACATCACGCTCAACGGCTTTTGGAGCATCCCTGAGGAGTTCGTCTACCAGAATTTCAGCAAGGCGTGGGTCGCTGCGCGCGTCCGCCAGTATTTGCTCAACAGCTTCATCATCACGATCCCCTCGCTGTTGGGCATGCTGTTCCTGTCGTCGTTGAGCGCGTACGCCCTCGCCCGCTTCAAATTCAAGGGCAACCTGCTGATCTACTTCATGTATGTAGGCGGCACGATGCTGCCGTTCCAGATCCTGCTGCTGCCGGTGTTCCGGCTGACGAACACGCTCGGCCTGTACGACACCTACGGGGCGTTGATCCTGATTCACATCGCGTTCCAGCTTGGGTTCTGCACCTTCGTGATGCGCAACTTCATGCGGACCGTGCCGGGCGAGATCCTCGACGCGGCGCGCGTGGACGGCTGTGGCGAGTTCCGCATCTACTGGCAGATCATGCTGCCGCTGAGCCTGCCCTCGCTGGCGGCGCTGGCGACGCTCGAATTCACCTGGGTGTTCAACGACTTCCTCTGGGCGCTGATCCTGCTGCAATCGGATTCGCTGCGGCCGGTCACGGCGGGGCTGGCGACACTCCAGGGCCAATACGTCACCGACTGGCCGTTGATCACAGCGGGCGCGCTGCTGGCGACCCTGCCGACCGTGCTGGTCTTCGTTTTCCTGCAGCGCTATTTCATCCAGGGTCTGACGCTCGGCTCGGGCAAATAACCCGCCGGAATGCCGGGGACCGCTCATCCAGGGCGATCCTGGCCCGCGCACCGGGACGATTCAACGCAGCGGGCTGCCGGTCGCTGGCGGGCGACGGTCTACTCCTGGCTGACGTAGCGCAGCAGATCGTGTGGGGTGGCCGGCGCGGCGGACCGGGCCGTGAGGGGCGATACCGACACGACGTTGTCGATCAGAAACGCCTGGATGTCGCTGTCGGGTTCCAGAGTCGCCCGATCGACGAGGTTAGCCAGGGACAGCGCGGGACCTTGCGCGGCATCCTGCTGCTGGGGCCGCGTGAAGTAGACGTGCCGCTGGCGGCCCTGCACCGTTGGGCGGATTTCGGTGTGCTCGGTCGCGCCGGCGGGTACATTCACGTTCAGCACATCCGTGCCCGGCGGCAGTCCCAGACGCAGTATCCGTTCGGCCAGCAGGCGAGTCACCCTGCGCGCTGCCGACCAATCCAGGTCGCGGTAGTCAGGCGCCCCGTGGAGCTCGATCGGCGCGCCGCGCGACACGGCCAGCGCGGGGATGCCGATCACGGCAGCTTCCAATGCCGCGCCGACCGTGCCGCTGGCCGATATTGTCATGCCGATATTCTCGCCGTAATTGATCCCGCTGATACACAGGTCCGGCGGGCGAGGCGCGAGCGCAACCGCCGCGTAGACCACCACCAGGGCGGGCGTAGCGTAGATTCCGCGCCGCGGATAGGCGCGCCAATTCCACCTGAATAGTCGCCTGTTCAATAGGATCTCGCCGGTGTCCACCATGCAGCGCCCGGCTCATCCCAGTTTGCTGGTAGCGCGGCGCCGCGATGATCGCTCCCCAGCCCAGCACTGCCTCGGCGGCGGCCACCAGCCCCGGCGAAAACGCCGTCGTCGTTCGTGATCAGAATGAGTGGCTTCGCGGCGAGTATGACCCAATCGCTTGACAAATGTAGCCCACGTAAATCATATCACTCAAAACGGGCATTTGCCGAAACATTTGTGAACAACGCCGATGATCACCTGGCGCAACTGATCAGTGGCGCGCGCCTACCTGCAAAACCGGACGCAGGCGCGAGATCGCCCGCGGCATCGGCATTCGCGCAGCATGGTCTCGCGCGATCTGGCTGGCGCGCAGTCTGGGCGTTATCGGGAAATCCGATCCGCGGGTGACCAGGGCGTTCGCCCAGCGGCTGCGCGACCATTTTCCTCACCTGCTCGACGTGGTCATTACCCCAATAGCGACCAGCCGACGCGATCGGAGCCAGCATCCGGGCGCGCCGCGGCGCATACCGCACAGGCGGCGGGCACCTGCAACCGGGGCAGCGGCTGGGTAGCAGGCTGCGGGCGCACCTTGCGCGAACTGGTCGATACCCTGCCAAAACCCGTTCAGGACTGGAGATCGTGCAGGCGATGGGCGCATCGGCCACGAAGCGCACGGCATCGATTACAACGAGATCGCCCGCAGGCCGCCGACGCGCTGGGCGGGCGGGTGTATTACGTCAGCGCGCCAGCCATCCTGGGCAAGCGCGCTGGCGCGTGATTCCATCGAGGCCAACGCGGTGTTGAGCATGCACGCTTCCTTCGCTCTTGCAAGGGGCGGATGTGGTCGTCATCGGGTTAGGATCGTTGGAGAGCGACCTGCTCTATGCGCGAAGGCGGGCTTGATCAGGCTGGATGAGCTTGCCTCTCTCTGCAGGGGCGCGCTGTCAGCGACATCTGCGGGCGGTTCTTCGACCAGGCGGGCGCGGAAGTCATCGCGCCGTTTGCCGATCCTGCGATTGGGATTGACCTGGGCGAGCTGCTCAGAGCCGGCTGCGTATCGGCATCGCCGGGGGCAGCGACAAGATCGCGCCGCTGCTGGGGGCGCTGCGCGGCCGGTACGTCAATGTCCTCATTAGCGACGAAATCACGGTCAAGGAACTGATCGGCATTGTGGAAAGCGAGTCAGCAGAGGAGGAAAACTAACCAACCATTGCCTGCTGTTTTTCCCATCCGGATGAATGTAATTTGAGGAGGGTTACCGTGAAACACCTGAAACTGCTGGTTAGCATCTTGTTGATCGCCCTGCTTTCGATGGCGTCCATTGTGGCGATGGCCCAGGACGATGGCGACGAAGAGGAACCACCGGAGCTTGGCACTGCAGAAGACCTGGAAGTGACCGAGGAAGAGCTAGAGGCGGCTCTCGAAGCGCTCGGTGAGGATCGCTTCATCGGCGTCGTGGCCTGCACTTATTCGACGGAATATCACTCGACGGTTGCCGAGAGCGCGGAAGCCTACGCCACGGAGAAGGGATTGAATGTGCGCACGTTCGATTCCGAGATCAACGTGGAAACCCAGATTTCCGGGATCGAGAACTTCGTCAGCGATGGCGCGCAGGTGATCGTGGTCTGCCTGTTCGATCCGCCCAGCGTGCAGTCGGCGCTGGAAGAAGCGGCCGAGGCGGGCGTGATGATCGTGCAGTACGCGGGTCGCGATATGGCCGACCTGGGCGGCGTCACGATCAGCGTTGAAGACGCCGACATGGGCTACGCCGCGGGCCAGTACGCGGCCGAGCTGATCAACGAAGAACTCGAGGGCGAGGCGCAGGTCGCCATCCTCGACTATCCGGACATCGCGAATGTGGTCATCCGGGCGGATGCCATCCGGGCCGCGATTGAGGAGATCGCGCCGGACGCGGAAATCGTGGGCAACTACCTGGGCGGCACGGCTGACAATGGGCTGACCTCGATGGAAACCGCGCTGATCGAGCATCCCGATATCAATGTCGTCGTCAGCATCAATGACGCGGGCGCGCTGGGCGCGCTGCAGGCCCTCGAGAACGCCGGGCGTGACGACGTGATCATCGTGGGTATCGACGCCGAGCAACAGGCGATTGACCTCATCGCAGAAGACACGATGTACAAGGGCACGGTCGATACCGCCCCCGCCCGTACCGGTGAGATGACCATCGACGCGGCGGTCAAGCTGTTGGCGCAAGCGGAAATTCCGCAGAACATCGCGGTGCCGGTGAACCTGATCACGGCCGAGACGCTGGCAGCCGAAGAATAAGCGCCGCCGTCTGGCAGGGAGCGGTCTGAAGCACCGGATCGCTCCCTTATCGTGTATCGGCTTGTGAAGGAGGACGAGCTTGACGGGCTTATCGACTACGATGTCCGGCTCCGGGCAGCGCCGGATTATGCATTCTCTGGCCGAATATGGCTTTGTGGTCATGTTCTTTTTGTGGGCCGTGTACCTGACACTGGCGACGGATAATTTCGCCACGACCGACAACATCTTCACGATTCTCAGGCAGGCTGCCATCATCGGCATCACGGCGATTGGCGCTCACTTCGTGATCCTGATGGGCGATATGGATTTGTCCGCCGCGGCAGTGATCAGCCTGTCGGGCGTGGTCATGGGCGAGGCCATGGTCAACCAGGGTTTCGCGCCCATCCCGGCGGCGCTCGCCGCGCTGGTCGTAGGGGCCCTCGTGGGATTGGCCAACGGCCTGATCGTCACCCAGCTCCGGATCAACGCCATCATCACCACGCTCGGCACCTCGAGCATCCTCAGCGGCATCGCCTTCACGATCACACAGGGCAAGACGATCTACGGGGAACGCGGCAACGATCCCATCGACAAGATCGAGTTTCTGTCGCGCAATCGCGTGCTGTGGGATTGGGTGCCCGTTCCGGTCATCATTCTGTTCGCGTGCTATATCGTCGCCTTCATCGTGCTGCGCTACACCGCCTATGGCGCGCGCGTGTATGCCGTTGGCAACAATGAGCGCGCGGCGTGGCTGTCGGGCATCAAGGTCGATCGCGTCCGCATCGTGACGTTCGTCGTGGCCGGTGCCCTGGCTGGTTTCGCGGGGATCATGCAGGTCGCGCGGCAGGGCACCGCCACCGCCGGCATGGGAGCCGATTTCCTGTTCCCGATCCTGACGGCGGTCGTGCTGGGCGGCGCCAGCCTGAGAGGCGGGCGGGGCAAGGTGTTCAGCACGTTGATCGCCGCCATCTTTCTGACCTCGATCAACAACGGCATGGTCCTGCTCGGCATCGACATCTACACCCAGAACATCGTGTCGGGCGTGATCCTGGTCGTGGCGCTGTCAATGGATCGACTGCGAACGCTACGGCTATGAGCTTCGTCACGATCGAGCACCTCAGCAAAGCCTATCCGGGCGTCCAGGCGCTGGCCGGCGTGTCGTTCGAGATTCAGCGCGGCCAGGTGCACGCCCTGGTCGGCGAGAACGGCGCGGGCAAGAGCACGCTGATCAACATCCTCGCTGGAGCCGTGCGCCGCGACGCGGGGAACATCACACTGGACGGGCAGCCTTATAATCCGCAGACCCCGCGAGATGCCCTCCAGAGTGGCGTGACGACCATCTACCAGTTGTTCAACCTGCTGCCGGATCGCAGTATTGCCCACAACATGTTGTTGGGCCGCGAAATCCGGTCCTCCCTGGGGCTGCTCGATCTCGGCGCGATGGAAGCGGAAACGGCGCGGATTCTGCAGCGGCTGCAAGCCGGGCACCTGTCGCCCAGGCAGCCCGTGGGGAGCCTGAAGGTTGGCGAGAAGCAGACGTGGAGATCGGCAAGGCGCTGGTCAACGACAGCCGCCTGGTTGATCCTGATGAGCTCACTTCGCCCTCAACCGGGTGGAGACCGAGGCGCTGTTCGATATCATCCTGAGTCCGAAGGCGCAGGGCGACGTTCCTATATGTCTCGCACCGTCTCAACGAGATCTTCCAACTGGCCGACACGGTCACGGTCCTGCGCGACGGCGCCCATATCAGCACGAACCCGCTGGCGAGCGTCACCTACGACTCGCTGGTGGAAGCCAGATCGGGCGCAAGCTCATCGGTATCCCCAGCGCGGCACGCCGGCGCAGGACGTCGGTGATGGATGTCAAAGTGGATCGCGGTGAAGGGCTGCTGCATGATATCAGCTTCACGCTGCACCGGGGCGAAGCGCTGGCCGTGGCAGGGTTGTCCGGCAGCGGCAGACCGAGCTGGGCAAAGCCCGTTTGGCGATCTTCGGACCAGCCAGGGCACGATCACGGTCGATGGGTTTACTTACCGCCTCAGTTCTGGAAGGCGATTTACAACTGGTGGGCTACCTGCCGGAAGATCGCAAAGCGGAAGGCATCTTCCAGGAGCTGTCCGTGCGGTAACATCAGCTCGACCGTGCTTCCGGCGATTACGAGCTTACTGGGGTTCCCGTCTCAAGCGCGAGCGGGAGCTGGCGACCCAGCAGATCGGACTCGCTGGCCATCAAGACCCCGACGATGGAACAGCAGGTCCTGAACCTGAGCGGCGGCAACCAGCAGAAGGTGGCGCTCGCTCGATGCCTGGTGATCGACCCCGAGATTCTGGTCTTCGTCGAGCCCACCCAGGGCATTGATGTGGGGGTGAAGTTCGAGGTGTACCAGTTCATTGCCGATCAAGTGGCGCGCGGGCGGGCGGTCTTGCTGATCTCGTCGGAGATCCCGGAGCTGCTCGGGCTCTCGCACCGGGTGCTGGTCATGCGGGACGGGCGCATCGCCGCCACGCTAGAAACCGCAGCGACCAGCCAGGAAGAAATCCTGCGCCACGCAGTTGGGGTAGCAACACATTCACAGACCAGTTGACCACAGAGGAGAAGAGCATGACCGAGACCGAACGCGCAGCGGGCAAGCGCATCAAACAGTGGGGCATCGAAGGCGACATCCGGCCCTTGATCGAGGGCACGGCGGAGCATCCCATCATGTACCGCGCCCTGGGGACCCAACCGCAGACCGCCCACCCGTTCAATCTGTATGGTGACATCAGGAGCCAGGGCGCTGCGTTGCGCGGCACCTTCGAGTTGAATCGGGATGTCGTGCCGCGCATCGCGCGCAAGCTGGTCGAGAAAGGCTTCACCGGCATGGCGGGGCACGGCCTGGGAACGTCGCAATTCGTGGCTCAAACGGCGTCCGGTGCGTTCTGGGATTTCGCGCGCTGGAATGCGCGCGACCTGGATTCGCTAGAGTACGTCAAATACGGTCACCCGATCGAGTTCTCCAAAACCGTCTTCTTCTCCTATTCCGGGAGCGGCAGCACCGTCGACAGCAACCGGGCGGCGGCCAGAGCCAAAGAACTCGGCGCGTACCAGGTCGCGTTCACCAGCATTGCGGGCAGCCCGATCACGCAGAAGTGTGACGAGACGATCGTCTGTGCGGGCGGCTTCGACACCGGCGGGTCCGATACCTTCCACTATACGACGCGGCTCGCCGTCTCGATTTGGCTGGCGCTCGAGATCGGCGCGCTGACCCGCCCAGGCGCGCGCGATTGGGATGACCTGCGGGCGCGGTTGTTCGCCACCGCCGACAAGATGGATGGCATGTTCGACTGGGTGAGCCACCGCGCGGAACTGCTGGCCAGACGCTATCGCGACGCGCGCAGCGTCCTGATCGTAGGCAGCGGGTCGAACGAAGGGACGGCGGAGGAAATCGCGCTGAAGTACGACGAGATGAGCCACATCCCGGCCAAAGGAATGTGCGCGGGCCGCCATATTCACGGCGCGCTGGGACTGACCCAGCCCAACATCCTGACGATCATCATCGCGCCGCTCGAAGAACCCGCCTACGACGCCCTGCGCGATATCGCCCAGGTCACGTACATGCTCAAATCGCCCTCCATCGCCCTGATCAGCGAGGATGACGAAGCGGTGGCCGAGCAGGTCGACGATGTGTTCCGCCTGCCGGAGACGGACCCGCACCTGTTCTCCATCCTGGCGATTCTACCGGGCCAGCTCCTGCCCTATTGGGGCGCCGTGGCACAGGGCGACATCAACCCGGATACCCAGCGCGCCAATATCGCTCGCCATGCCAAAGTGTGGAACTGGCTGTTCCCGAAAGACACGCACTAGCGGCAATCCGGGCCATAGCTTATCTGGGAAAATGCGATGCCACGCGATGTCTCTGTTATCGGACCCTTGAATATCGATCTGCTGATCGCCGGTGACGGCCCGACGAGCTGGGAGGCGATCACCACATGGGATGGTCCCGCCCAGATCGAGATGGCCGCCGCCGGCTCGGTGGGCTACACGGTTCAGAACCTAGCCAGGCTCGGGCTATCGGTTCGCGTGAGCTCGTGCCTGCCCGATGATCCGCTGGGGAGCTTCATCCTGGACACGCTGCAGCGCGCCCAGGTCGACACGGGATCGGTGCTGACCGTCCCCGGCACGAGCGGCGGGATCGGCGCGTATATCCTGCTATTCGGCAGCCGCAAGCGCCCGCTCGCCTACCAACTGCCCACGCACGAGTTGTGGCCCTCGCGCTTCAGCGCGCAAGAAGCTGAGATCCTGCTCGATGCGCGCCTGCTGCACAACGGCGGGTACCTCCACCACGACCGCGCGTGGCATGGCGACCTGCGGGACCTGTTCAAAGCAGCCAGGCAGCGCGGGCTGAGGACGTCGATGGATCCGCAGTTCCCGCTGCACGCCATGGAGCCGCCCTGGATCAGCGCGCTGGAAGACGTGCTCCCCTACGTGGATCTGCTGTTCTGCGACGAGACGGAGGCGCAGCACATCACCACATTCAGCGACCTGGACAGCGCCGCACGCGCCCTGTTGGATGCGGGTGTGCAGACCGTCGTCATCAAGCAAGGAGCGAGCGGGTCAACGGCCTATCAAAACGGGTGGCGGCACCATCAAGAGGCCATCGTGCTGGGCGCCCTGGTGGACAGCATCGGCGCGGGCGACACGTTCGACGCGGGCGCCCTTTACGGCTGGCTGCACGACTGGGACTGGGAGCGAAGCCTGTTATTCGCCAGTGTGGCCGCGGGCTACACGGTGACCGGCGCCGGCGGGACGCAGAACATGCCGGATCTGGAGACGGTGCTGCGCAAAACGCAGGAAATTGGCTTCCAGCGGGGCCGAGAATAACGCCGCGAGCCCACAGCCGAGTCTGGCTGGGGGACTCCCTGACAGCGCGATTCGCTGGGTCATGCTGCTGTCGAGGGGTTGGACAGGACACTACCGGCAGCATGGCCCAGCTATTTCGCCGATCCGCGTCATCCGCGCTACGATCTGCCCCTCGATCCATGTGAAAAGGAGGGACCCACACTCGACGACCTCAGACAGCAGAACCGCGCTCACGATCGTCATTCAAGACTCATCCCGCCCGCGTACCAGCGCCATCTGAGGAGTTACCCAATGTCCCACACCCAGCCCGACGGCTACCTCACGCTTCCCGCCACTGGCAGCGGCAGCGCCGTGTTGGTCCTCCACGCCTGGTGGGGGCTGAACGATACCATCAAGGCTTTGTGCACGCGGCTGGCTGAAGCCGGTTTCATGGCTTTCGCCCCAGACCTCTATCACGGCAAGGTCACCGACTCCATTACTGAGGCTGAAGCCCTGAGCGGCCCGATCTTCGAAAACCTCGACCGGACCAGAGCCGACCTCGCCGCTGCGACAGCGTTTCTCCACGATCGCGCAGGCCAGCCCGACGGCGGCCTGGCAGCCATCGGCTTCTCCCTGGGCGCGTTTTTCGCGCTGGATCTGTCCGTCACCGCGCCCGAACATATCCGATCGGTCGTGGCCTTCTACGGGACCCGGCCCGGCGACTACAGCGGGTCGAAAGCCGCCTACCTCGGTCATTTCGCGGAGACGGATGAGTTCGAGCCGCAGTCCGAGGTCGATGCCCTGGAGGAAGCCCTCAAGCAGGCAGGCCGCCCGGTGACGTTCTATCGCTACAGCGGCACGGGGCACTGGTTCTTCGAGCCCGACCGCCCGCAGGCCTACGACCATGCAGCAGCCAGCCTGGCCTGGGAGCGAACGCTGGCCTTCCTGAAACGCCCCGCCGGCGCGTGAGTCCGCGCGGTACGCCGCCGTCCTAGGCGATCTCCAGCGAGGAGGCGGTCTCCCGCAGGAGGACGAACTGCGGGCGCTCGTGGGGGGACTGGTTGGGCCGGTGGAACGCGAGCCAGAGCCCCCCGTCAAAGGCGCGGAACACCATGCAGTGGCCGCCATCTCCGGCATACAACGGCTCGGGTAGCTGCTGCCACGGGCCGGAGATGTCACCGGAAGCCGAACGCGCCTGCCCAATGGTATAGCCGCCCGCCCCAAAGCTGGACCACAGCAGGATCAGCGCGCCGCTCGCCAGACGGTGCAACCAGGGGCCATCGGTCACGTAGCCGTGCCTACCCTTCGAGCTGATCGGTTGCGCCCAGGGCGCTTCGGAGGCGCGGAAGAGCAGGCGCGGCTCCTCGCTGGCCGATGCCAGGTCGTCGCTCAGGCGCAGGGCGCAGATCTCACCGTCGCCCACCTGCACCCACTCGTGGCAGAAGACCATCCAGGGGCCGCCATGCGCATCCACGAACAGGGTACCATCCAGGCACTCCCACTCGCGGGGCGTCACCGGCCCGTCGCTGATCGGTACAAAGGGGCCCTGGGGGCTGTCAGCGGCCAGGATCTGCGTCCCGCGGCGGACACCCTCGGTCTTGAGACTGGCGAACAGGTACCAGGCGCCACGGTAGACGTGGACTTCCGGCGCCCAGAAGTTGCGGTCCGCCCAGAAGCCCGCCGGAGGCCGGAAGGCCGGGAACGGGCCCTGCCAGCGCTCCAGATCGGGGCTGGTGTAATAGTCGAAGCCCGCTGCAGACTCTGTCCAGGCATGCGCGCCGGTGGTGCCGTACAGGTAGTACTGCCGCTCCGCTTCAACCGGCAGCACGAAAGGGTCGCGTATGTGGATGTCGCTGGTCTTCAGCATGGAGCGCTCCCGAGGAAAGTCGCACGTGACGGTCAGGCGTTCAGAGCAGACAGTATACCGGATATTCACGCCTCGGCGTCAACCCGACCTGCCCGCGCTGGCCCGTGACGTGCCCCAGATGCCCCGCGTGGTGCCAGAGGGAAAGCCAGGATAGACTTGCCAGGATAACCGCACCCTAGCCGCGAGGGAGATCATGAGAATAACCCATCTCAAGACCAATCGCATCGCCAACCCCCTGGGCTTCGCCCTCGGACAACCGGCTCTTTCCTGGGTCGTCGAGGATACCCCCGACACGGTCCAGAGGGCCGCTCAAGTGCTGGTCAGCCGAGACGCCGCCTTCGAGCGCATCATCTTCGACAGCGGCAGGGTTGAAGGCTCCGGCATCGATAGCCTGGCCTACCGCCCGCCGATCCAGCTTGCGCCGCGCACCCGCTACTTCTGGAAGGTCCGGGTCTGGGGAGAGACGGAGAGCGCCGAGAGCGACACGGCCTGGTTCGAGACGGCGAAGATGGACGAGCCGTGGCAGGCGGCATGGATCACGCCGGATGTCGACGACAACCGGCTGCACCCGATTCTGTTCCGGCAGTTCGACCTGCCTGCGCGGCCGATCGCGGCGCGCGCGTACATCTGCGGGCTGGGTCTGTATCACTTCGAGCTGAACGGGCAGCGGGTCGGGGACGAATACTTCACGCCTTACTGCAATGCCTATGACCAGTGGATCCAGTACCAGACGTTCGACATTACGGAACAGCTCAGGGCCGGCGCGAATCTGGTCTCCGTCATGCTGGGCAACGGGTGGTACAAGGGCCGCTATGGCGCCGACAAGGGCGTCGTGGGATGCTATGGCGACCGGTTCGCGCTGATCTGCGAGCTACACATCACGCTGGAAAACGGGGATGAGCGGGTTGTCGTCACCGATCGCTCGTGGAGCGCCCAGCCCTCCCCGGTCATCGAGAGCGACATCTTCGACGGTGAGATGGTGGATGCCCGGATTGCAAAGGACGTCCGCGACGACAGCGCGACCTTCGGCGTGAAACCGATCGCGATCGACCTGGCGCGGCTGGAGGCCAGACGGTCGCTCCCGGTGTGTATCAACGAAGAGATCAAGCCCGTGGCGGTGATCCACACGCCCGCCGGTGAGACGGTGCTGGACATGGGGCAGAACATGACCGGCTGGGTCCGCTTCAGAACAAGCGCGCCGGCAGGCAACCGGATCCACCTCCAGTTCGGCGAGGTGCTGCAAGGGGGCAATTTCTTCCGCGACAACCTGCGCACGGCCAAAGCGGAATATACCTACATCGCAGATGGCAGCGAGGCGGTTGTCCAGCCGTATTTCACCTTTTTCGGCTTCCGCTACGTCAAAGTCTCCGGCTGGGTGGGCGAGCTCAGCGTCGACGATTTTACCGGCTGCGTGATCTACTCGCGGATGGACACGACCGGCGCCATCGAGACATCGCACGAGAAGGTCAACCAGCTCTTCCGGAACGCGCTGTGGGGGCAGAAAGGCAACTTTCTCGACATCCCGACCGACTGCCCGCAGCGCGACGAGCGGCTGGGCTGGACCGGCGACGCGCAGATCTTCTCTGGCACGGCCTGCTTCAATATGGATGTCGCCGCTTTCTTCGCCAAATACGCTTACGACCTGGCCAAAGAACAGACCAAGACCGGCGGCATGGTGCCGCACATCGTGCCGATGGCCAATCTGAACAAGGGTGGCTCTGCTGCCTGGGGCGACGTAGCGACCATCATGCCGTGGAACGTCTACGAGTTTTACGGCGACGCGGGCATTCTGGAGCAGCAGTTCGAGAGCATGCGCGCCTGGGTGGATTACATCAAGAACGTCGATGACGCATCCGGCGGCCGGCGGCTGTGGACGGAAGGCGTCCACTTCGGCGACTGGCTGTCGCTGGATGTGTCCGACCCGACATTCCGCCGGGGCGGCACGGCTCACGATTTCATCGCGTCAGCCTTCTACTACTATTCGGTGCGGCTGGTGGCGCGGGCCGCTGCCGCCCTCGGCAAGCCGGACCATGCCGAGGCTTACGGGCGCCTTGCAGCCGAGGTTAAGGCGGCGATCCAGCAGGAATACTTCACGGCGACCGGGCGGCTGGCTGTTCCCACCCAGACGGGCTACGTGCTGGCGCTGTTCATGGACCTGGCGCCGGATGCGCACCGCGAGCGGGTGAAGGACGATCTGATCGCCAGGCTCATCAACGACAACGTTCATCTGAAGACCGGCTTTGTCGGCACACCCTATATCTGCCGGGTGCTGTCGAATAACGGCGCCAACGACCTGGCCTACCGGCTGCTGCTCAATGAGGATTTTCCTTCGTGGCTGTACGCCGTGAACCTGGGCGCGACGACCATCTGGGAGCGATGGAACTCGCTCAACCCGGATGGCTCGATCAGCTCGACAGGTATGAACTCGCTCAACCACTATGCGTACGGCTCCATCGTGGAGTGGATGTACCGCGATATGTGCGGGCTGAACCCGTCCGCGGGCGACGATGGCGTGACCGGCTTCCGCCATGCGCTGATCGCGCCCAAGCCGGACCGGTCGCTCGAATGGGCCAGGGCGCGCTACCGCTCGGCAGCCGGCCTTTACGAAAGTGGCTGGCGCATCGACGACGCGGGACTCACCATCGACATCACGATTCCGTTCAACGCGTCGGCCCGGGTCGTGCTCCCGGATGCGCGGCTGGACAACATCGCGCTCAACGGCCGCCCGCTCATCGAAGGCGAGCAGATCGGGGAGAGCGTGGAGCTGACGCTTGGCGCGGGCCATCACACGATCGCCTATTCGTTCCGGGAAAGGGAACCGTTGGCCTAGCAGCCTGTCACGTGTCAGGCCGTGCGCGCTCGCAGCGACTGACGCTGATCTATCCCGAGGCGAGGGCGGCGCGCCGTGCCGGCACCAGCCCACGGCAGGTAACAAATGAGGGAGAAGACATCTTCTCCCTCGTGATAGTGACCTGCGAAAACGCTAGTCTACTGCGCGTTCGGGCAGGCGAACGTGTTGCACACTTCTTGTGCGTTCTCCGGCGAGACCGTATCGAACGGCAGCACCACCCAACGCGGCGGCACGACAGCCTGGGTCAAGATCAGGTGCGCCCAGTCGATCGCCTGCTTGCCACCAGTCGGATAGACGAAGGTCACGCCGAGACGGCCTTCCAGCACGGACATGATGCCACCATCCGGCGTGGGCAGCGAGTCGATGCCGATGAACAGCACCTGGCTCGCGTCAATGCCCGCGTCCTGGGCGGCAATGTACGCCCCTTCGGCCATCGGGTCATTGTGCCCGTACAGCACATCGATGTCTGGATTCGATTGGAACGCCGCAGCCGCAGCCGGCACCGCCCGCTCCCGCAGCCAGTCCGCATTCTGCGAGAAGATGATGTTGTCCTCGCTCAAGCCTTCGTCGGCCAGACCCATCCGGAAGCCATCGCCCCGGTCCTTGGCCGGCGGAGCGCCCTCCAGACCGCGGATCTCCGCGATCCGGCACTCCGTCCGCCCGTTCTCGGCGCACCACTTGGCCGCGTACTGCCCGGCCCCACGCCCGATCGCCACATTGTCCGCCCCGATGAACATCGAGTAGTTCGGGTCCACCAGGTTGCGGTCCAGCACGATCACCGGCACGCAGCTCTCCCACGCTTGCTTGACGATCTCGTTCAGCGGCGCCGCTTCGTTCGGCGAGATGATCAGCAGGTCGATCCCCTGCGTGAGCAGGTTCTCCACATCGCTCACCTGCTTGGCGTTGTCCTGTGCCGCGTCCTGGAACAGGACCTCGAACTCAGGATATGCCGCCGCAGCCGCCGCGATCTGGCTGTCCATCGCCTCGCGCCAGGGCTCCGCCTTGTTCGCCTGCGACATGCCGATCACGTACTTGTCTTTCGCCTCCGGGAGGGGGCATCCCGCGGGCAGTGGACCCTCAGCCCGCGCATCTACCTGCACCGTACCGCCAGCCAGCATGTCCTCAGTATACGGCTTCCAGCCTCCATCGTCCTGGGCCGCCGTCTTCTGCGACATCGCTGGAACCAGCGCAATCATGACGACCAACACGGTCAATATGCTGAAAAAGGCTCTCTTGTTCATGGGATACATCTCCTCAGAAATCTGCAAATGGCCGAAGCGGGTGGTTCTAACCCATGCCTGTCGTATAGGCCGCACGCTCCCCCTCTCTCCCGTACTATTCAACCTCCGGAGGACGGAATTGCTGCAAAGCAACAGCACCCACGGTTATCAGACCTTTGACCACGAGCTGTGTGTTGCTCTCGACGTTGTTCAGGCTGAGCATGTTGCTGATAATGCTGAGAATGAATGCGCCGGCGATGGCCCCGACGATGGTGCCTTTGCCGCCCGCCAGGCTGGCACCTCCAATGACCACTGCGGCGATAGCGTTCAACTCGTAGTTCATGCCCTCATTCGGGCTGCCCTGGTTGAGCTGCGCGGCATGGACAATGCCCGCCATGGAAGCGAAGAACCCGCATATCATGAAGGCGGCGATCTTGATGCGGGTGACGGCCAGACCAGACATGCGGGACGCCGTCTGGTTGCCGCCAATGGCGTAGATGTAGCGCCCGAACGGCGTGTAATGGAGCACCAGGGCCATCACAATGGCCGACCCAAACATGATCAGCGCGGGGACCGGTATGATCTCGTTGTAAATTCGCGTGCGCAAGATCTCGAAAGACGGATCGGCCCCACCGGCCTTGTAAGAGATCGGCACCGCGATGTTGTCCGACCAGATGTGCGCAATGCCGCGCGCGATGCTCAGCATCGCCAGCGTCGTGACGAACGACGGTATCCGGAATCGTTCCGCGGTCCAGCCGTTCCACCAGCCGATGACCAGCCCCAGGCCCAAGACGAGGAGTATGGTCTGTTCGGCGGGCAACCGGGTCAGCTCGATATCTCCCAGCAGAGGGATCGAGATCGTCTGGGAACGCATCAACAGCAACCCGGTCGTTGTGGCGGTCAGCGCCACGACCGAGCCAACCGACAGGTCAATCCCCCCGACCAAAATGACGAAGAGCATGCCGGTGGCGAGGATGCCCGTCTCGGCCACATCGCGCGAGACGTTGCTCAGGTTGCGCTGGCTCACGAAGATTCTGTTGCCGTCACGGATCGGTGAGAAATAGATGGCGAGCAAAATGACAATGATAAGACCGAAGAGGCTCTGAAAACGAAACACGAGGGCAAGGGCCTGCCGCGCAATCGATCGGCCGCGTTGAGCGGACGTTGACTGGATCGGAGTAACCGGTGTCGTTTCCATGTTTAAGCTGTATCCTGTCCCACAGCAGGTTCCTGCTTCCCATTATTGAGTTTGTCGGCAAACCGCGTCGCGGCTTCCATGATAGCGGCCTGATCGAATTCATCCCGCGTGAATTCGCCCGTCAGCCGCCCATCACACAACGTATAGATTCGATCGCACACGGCCAGCAGCTCCGGCAGCTCGCTGGATACCAGCAAGAAGGCCGTTCCCCGTTGGGCCAGCTCGCCGACCAGGTGGTAGACCTCCGCTTTGGCCCCAACGTCAATGCCACGGGTAGGCTCGTCCAGCAGGAACAGCCTGATATCCGCCAGCAGGAACTTCGCCACAACCACCTTCTGCTGGTTGCCGCCGCTCAAATTCCCCACCAGAGTCCGGATGCTCGGCGTCTTGATATTCAGGTCGTTCACCACGCGCCCTACGGCGCGGCTTTCGGCGCGCCGGTTCACCACCATGGACATCTGCGTGAAATGGCGCAGCGCGGCCAACGTCGCATTTTCGGAGACGGGCCGTTCCAGGACCAGACTCTGCCCCTTGCGATCCTCCGCGATCAGGCCAATGCCGCGCTGAATGGCGGCTTTAGGAGATCGGATCTTGACCGGGCGCCCTTCCAGCCAGATCGTGCCGCTCAGAAACTGGGCGGGGTAGACGCCGAAAATGGACTCGAGCAGTTGGGTTCGTCCCGCGCCCATCAACCCGGCCACGCCTACGATTTCACCGCGCTTCACACGAAGTGAGACGTCTTTGAGCAGTTGGTTGCGCCCCTGCCGCAGACTGAGGTTCTCCACCTTGAGCACAGGCTCGCCCAGCTCGACCTGCTGTTTGGGGTACAGCACATCGAGATCGCGTCCGACCATCATGTTGATCAGGTGGCGGCGCGTGAGGCCTTCAGCGAGCGTGGTGCCAGCGACGCGCCCATCACGCAGAACCGTGACGCGATCGGCTATCGCGAAGATCTCATCCAGCCGGTGCGAGATATAGATCATGGCCACGTCGTGCGCTCGCAAGCGGCGGATGACGCCAAACAGGTATTCCACCTCGGATTCACTCAGCGCGGAGGTCGGCTCGTCCATGATGATGATGCGCGCGTTCAGGCTGAGCGCCTTCGCGATCTCTACCAGCTGGCGCTGCCCAACCCTGAGGCGGCTGATGGGACGGTTGGTGTCGATGTCGAGACCGAGGTCGGCCATGAGGCGCTGGGCCGCGCGGCGCATGCTGCGCCGGTTGAGCACGACCCGGCCCGTGCGGTGCTCGCGCCCCAGAAAGATATTCTCATAGACCGTCAGCTCGGGCACCAGATTGAGCTCCTGGTGGATCATCGCGATGCCGGCGTGCTGCGCGTCGCGCGTGTTGTGAAAGGTGACCGGGCGCCCATTGAGCACGATCTCGCCGTCGTACCCGGTGTAGACGCCGCTCATGATGTTCATCAGCGTCGACTTGCCCGCGCCGTTCTCCCCCACCAGGCAATGCACCTCGCCCTGCCGCACATCGAAGGTGACGTCGTCCAGCGCGACCACGCCAGGGAAACGCTTGGTGATGTTCTGCATGTGCAGGATAACCTGCGGCTCAGCCGTCGGCCCGGCTGAGGGTTCACGGTCAAATTGGCTTACTGTCATTGACTACGTCCTCCCGGGCTGCAACGTTACCCCACATGATTCCCGGATGACCAGGCGGGGCTGCAAAGTGACTGTCCGCACGGGCGCGTCGGGGTTCGCCAGAC
This sequence comes from Aggregatilineaceae bacterium, assembly GCA_040767355.1. Taxonomy (GTDB): domain Bacteria; phylum Chloroflexota; class Anaerolineae; order Aggregatilineales; family Aggregatilineaceae; genus LM3-B42. The sequence continues at coordinate 35,717 of JAXGOS010000011.1, forward strand.
GGCGCACCAGCAGCTGGACCGTCTCTTGACCAAGCTCATACGTCGGCTGCGAGATCGTCGTGAGCGGAGGACATAGCTCGCTCGCCCAGGGCATATCGTCGAAGCCAACCAGCGCCATTGTATCGGGTACCCGGACGGCGCGCTCGCGCAGGGCCCGCAACGCCCCGAGGGTCATCAGGTTGTTGGCGACGAACACGGCGCGCGGTGGCTGTGGCGCGGCGATCAACTCCAGCATCAGGTGATAGCCGCTGTCGCTCTTGAAATCACCGACCTTGATCAACCGCTCGTCCACCTTGAGCCCAGCGGTGCTGAGCGCCTTGCGATAGCCCTCGTAACGCTCGCGCCCGGTCGTCAGGTGCGGCGAGCCGCCGATCATCCCGATGCGCTCGTAACCCAGGTCGATCAGGTGCTTGACGGCCAGATACGCGCCCGCCACGTTGTCGATGGTGACCGCATCCGTCTCATACGGATCGGTGCGGCGGTCCAGCAGAATGACCGGGATGCCCGCCCGCTCAAGCTCGGTGAAATCTTCCTCGACGTTGGTGGGCGAGATGATCAACCCAGCGACGCGCTCGGCCTGCATGACCCGGAGGTACATCTTCTGTTTCTCTGGATCTTCGTCGGTGTTGCACAGCACGATGCTCATCTGGTACGCATAGGCGGCATCCTCAACGCCGCGCACCACAGAGGTGAAGAACGGGTTTTCGATATCCGAGATGATGAGGCCCAACACATCGCTGGAACTGGCCCTGAGCCGCCGCGCGGCACGGTTTGGCTGGTAGCCCAGCTCCTGAATCGCGTCCAGAACGCGGTCGCGCAGATCCCCGGCCACCCTCGGGTTATGATTCAGGACCCGTGAAACGGTCGCTCGTGAGACGCCGGCGTGGCTGGCAACATCTTTGAGGGTAGGAGTAGCCATCACAAGGCCTTAATCCGTCTTCGCCTGCCAAGTAATCGGTTTCTCAAACACCTTTGCGGAACGACCTGAGAGCGCCCTCGCCCATGAGCATAAGTTTCGCTCAAAATGTGAAACACCGACTGACTCGACGACGCAAACCACCCTGAGAGCTGCGCGCGATCTCTCCAAAATGAGAAATCGATCTCTCAACTTCTTCCATTTAATGGCAATCTTGTGGAATTGTCAAGCAACTCGGCTCTTGGGACGCTGCATCCGAAGACGACCGGGTGAGAAAACCGGCAAGCACGCGGCCAACATCCCACAGGGCCGGTCCCGCGCCGATCACTCAGTGGCCGGAGAAAACTCCATCTCGACGACTGGAAACGCCACATCGCCGCGCCCCAGGGTATAGCGCTGGGTTTCGGTGAAGCCGTGGCGCGCATAGAAGGGTTGCGCGTTGAGGGTCGCGATGACCTTGACCGGACCTGGGTGCTCGCGTTGAGCACACGTCAGGGCGTGCTGCAGCAGGCTGGTGCCAACGCCTTGCCGGATGGCGTCCGGATGCACGAAAACCGCCACCACTTCGCCGGGAACAGCATGTCCAAATCCCGCCGCCCGCCCACCCCGCTCGCACACGAACATTTCCCCCTGGTCGATGGCCTCGTAGTAACCTTCGACGGTCTTGCTCGCAAACATGCGCTCCAGGATGGAGGGCTCATAGTGGGTGGCGCAGAGGGTCAGGAATGACGCCCGGTGGATGGCGTAGATGGCGGGCGCATCCGCCCGGTGCGCCGCTCTGATCGATAGGGTCGCATTCTCGGCCATGGTCTGTCTCCCGGGCATCCCCCGTTAGCGTGCTGATGTCCCAGCGCGTCTGACCCAGGTGTCCTGTCGCACCGGGACCAGGCTCCCGATCCGGACAGTGCACGGATCAACCTCCAGCGTGAGCCCCGGCGCGCAGTTCCCGCGCCGCCGATCAAGGGAGCCGGCAGGACTGGCAGGACAACCCCGCAAGTTGAGGGCACTCGCGGGGTTGCGTATGACGTGAAGGTAACAGGCCGGGCACCCGTCACCTGAGATCGGGGATGAAGGCGCGGAAAAACCAGTCGTCGTCGTGCACGCGGGCGGCCTCCATTTCGGCGCGAACTGCGAAAAGATCGCTCTCATAGAGCCGGTCGATGGTCTTCTCCAGATTTGGGTACTCCTCGATCGCGCGAATGCAGCGGCGGATCCGTCTGCTGGAGAAGTGCTTGTGGATGATCCACAGGTAGTTGTAGAGCACCCCTTCGTCCGGCACGTCGAAATTGCGTTTATCGCGAAAGTGATGGGCCACCCGGCTGTCCGGATTCACCATGACGCGGTAACCGAGCAGCCACGCCCGCAGGCAGATCTCGATGTCCTGATAGCCCCATTTGGTGAGCCCTTCGTCGAAGCGCCCGAGCTCGTTGAAGGTCGCCAGCCGGAATGCCTGGCAGCCCCCTGGTGTGAACGGCACCTCATAGGGCGGCTTGATGTCCTGCGGTTCGAACCAGGCTGTGTGGAGCTTGTCGTTGACCCAGGTCATGCCACAGCCGCGCGGCTCGTCTTCGCCCAGGCGGGAGAATGACGGGCCGACGATCGCCACCGAGGGCTGCTCGAGCGCATCTGCAAACAGGTCCAGCCAGTTGGCTGAGACGGTGCAGTGGGCATCGAGAAACACCACGTAGTCGCCCTGGGCGTGTTTCGCCCCCAGGTTGCGCGCGCGCGGCACGCCCAGGTTCTCGCCTGCGACGACGGTTACGGGGTCGGTGGTGTCTCGATACCGGTCACAACTGCCGTCCGTCGATCCGTCGTCGACCACGATGACCTCGAACGCGGGATAGGCGGTCTGCTGCAGGATGCTGTCAACCGTCATGTGCAGCATATCCCCCTCGTTGCAGGTCGGGATTACCACGCTGAACAAGCCTGCTTGAGCCGCCAACCTTCAGTCTCCCGCGATCTGGGTCAACAACTGCTGAGCCATAGCCACCAGCGTGGCCGCGTCCTCCCGGCGGCACTGCAGATCCTTGCTCAACACGTCGACATCGCATGCTGCCAACTGGTGCAGGTAGTCGATCTTCGCCGCGCGCAGGCCGGGGAGTACCGCCTGGAAGTCCTTGAAGCGCGACAGCTCGATCTCGCGCAGATCGAAGACATTCTTGCCGACTCGAACGAAAGCCAGCGGCTCGACTGGCTTGTCGAACCCGAAGAAGCGCGTGTATGGCTTGAAGCGCGTGAAGAACGTGAACGGCGTGAAGCGGATGATGGGCGTGAAGCGCGTCAGCCGTGTGAAGAACGTGAACCGGGTGAACCGGGTCAGGAACGTGAACCGGGTGAACCGGGTGAACAACGTCCAGCGCGTGAAGATGGTGAACCCTGTGAAGAACGGCAAGTCACCACAGCGCAGCGCCGCTTCAGCATCCACCCGCCCGAAGCCCCACGCGTTGTCGAAGTTCCCAGGGCCCAGCTTCACGGCCGTGCTCGTCAGGCAGTTCCGGATGGCGGTGTTGGTGAAGCCGGGATGGCGGCTCCACATCAGCGCGACAAGACCGGTGACCAGAGGAGTCGCCATGGACGTGCCATCCAGCTCATCATAGTTGAGCGCGGCGGGGATGGTCACCGCGTAGGTGGGCATCGTCGACAGGATGTTGCGCCCCGGCGCGACCACCGTCACCTCCGGCCCTACGTTGGAAAACGAGGAGACCGTATCGGTGTCGTCGGTAGAACCCACGGCAATGACGCCGTTGAACATGGTGGAGTACGCAGCGGGGAAGATCACCGGTCCCGCGTTGTCGTTGCCGGTCGCCGCACAGAGGATCATGCCGTTGGTGTCGGCATACTGGCAGGCGTTCTGTTTGGTCAGGTTGGCGCCACCGCCAGCGCTGTAATTGATCACGGCGTGGTAGCCGTTGGCGATCGCAAAATCAACGATCTCTTCCACCGCATCGGCGAAGTCCGCCGAGCTGCCGTTGCCATTGGCATCCAGTGTCCGGCAGACGTACACCGGGGTGTTCCAGTTCATCCCGGCGACACCAGTCGCGTTGTTCGTTTCCGCCGCCGCAATCCCGGTGACGTGCGTGCCATGCCCCCGCAGATCGCGCGGGACGCCCCCGTCCACATAATCCGTTCCCAGAATATAACGCCCAGCATCGTTGAGGTCCGGGTGATCCAGGTTGTTGCCGGTCATCGAGATGCCGCTGTCGATAATCCCGATCAACACATTCGTGCTGGACCCCGTTTCCAGGTTCCAGGCATCCTCGGCGCCGACTGTGGCGAGCGCCCACTGATCGACAAAGCGAGTATCGCTCGGCACCACCGCTTCGCGGTCCATCACGTCCGGCTCGGCATACTCGACGTCGTCTCGCTTGGAAAGCTCCGTGGCCAGTTTGAGAACATCTCCTTCGGGACCCACGTAGAACAGCGCGCGTCCCGATGCTTTCGGGCGGCGCAACACGCGCCCACCTGGGATTTGCTCAGCGACTGACTGGAGCATATCGTCCAGCTTCACATCCGAATCGGCCGGTGGAGCTTTGAATTTCACGATAATACGGCGCTCGTGGTACCGGATGTCCTGCTTCTGCCAGCGCCGCGTCCGGATGTGCCGGTCTTCTTCATCTCGCTTCTTGGGAATCATCTGAACCGCTCCTTCAAAAGTCTTGACCGTACGAGGTGAAACGGGAGTGCCTGCTAGATGACCTGATGCGGTGCGATATTGTGCCGTAGACGGGGATCGCCAGTTGGGCGCTCGCGGCGGCCCGATCTGGCGTGAATCAGCGCAGGAGCGAGAGAAGCCGCGACAATTATGCCGCGGACCAAAAATCAGCACCGCCTGACTGGTTTACCGAGCGGCGTCAAAAAGCAGCAGAAGTCAGGCGCCGGTGAAAAATCGACAAAAGGTAACTCTAGGCGGTCGAGTCGACGAGATCGGGCTCCGCATAATCCACCTCATCCCTCGCCGACAGCGCATCAGCCAGTTCGAGGATATCGGTGGTCGGCGCCACGCCGAAGATGGCACGACCCGACCTGGGAGACAGGCGGATCAGGTTGCCATCAGGAATGACGGCGATGATGGACTCGGCCAGTTGCTCAAGGGTGCCATACGTACTCAGGGCAGCAGGGTTGAACGCGACAATGATCCGATCAGCACGATAACGTACCGGACGCCCTTTCCAGATTCCTTCCTGAATGTCCGGGGGGCCCGCAGGTGTGTCTGAAAACATCCGACCTCCGGCATCTCTGTAGGCACTGCAATAAGCATACAACAAAATATGGGACAAGCTCAAGCATGACAATGGGACTATGACCGAGCGCGTGGAAACACGCAGGGCGCGCCCACACACTCCCGTGAGCGCAGACAAGCGATCGCGCCGATTCAAAGCCCGCGGGCCAAAAGGTGGTGTACACTAGGGAAGGATCGCCCGGCTCACACGGCAGCCAGAGCAGGGGCGCCGCGCGTGCGCAGCGGGACAGACGGCTGCGCCGCGGTGGGTGGCGCTGGCCGCGGCAGGTCACGTGACCCTTATTATCCGGCCGAATGTGTTACATAACTGGAGTGGATGCGCATGCTTTCGCCCTCAATCGGATCCTATGCCGTTTACGAGCCTGACGAGGAAGGTTGGGAAAGCTGGGAAGACCAGTTTGAGCAGATCAACGCCGCTCTGCGCGCCGCGGGGCTGACCGTCGTGGCGGCTCCGGAGCCTGTCAAAGACACCGCCTCGATGGAGCGCGTCGCGGCGTTCTTCGCCGGGCAGGCGATCGACTTGCTCCACGCGCTGATCATCACCTGGTCGTTCGACCATTACACGATCGAGATCCTGCAGCGGGTGGCGCTCCCGCTGGTCATCCGCGCCATTCCGGGCATTCGTACCGGGTCGCTGGTGGGCGCGCAGCAGTTGAACTCCGTCCTGTTCGACCTGGATGTGACGTGCAAGCTGGTCTACGGCGCCCTCACCAGCGCTGAGGCGACCGAAGAGGCGGCGATCTACGCCAGGGCCTGCGCGATCCGGCGCAGGCTGCGCGGCGCTCGCATGGCGGTCGTTGGCCGCCGGACAGAGGGCATGACGCCCACCGCCGTGGACGAGGTGGAGATCCTGCGGGTGTTCGGCACCCGCCTGCTGAACTACGGGCTCGACGAGATTCTGGAGATGGCGGCCCAGATCGAGCCGGCAGCGGCCGCGGCCGTCTGGGAACGCATCGCGGCGGGCGCGTCGGCGGTCATGTCCCGTACGGAACACGGCATCAACTCGGCGCGGAATTACCTCGTCTTCAAGGACATGGTGGCGCGGCTGGGGCTGGACGCGATCTCGATTGGCTCGTACCCGAAATGCCAGGGCACCATGTGCATCCCGATCGCGTGGCTGAACGAGGAGGGCATCCCCACCGGCTGTGAGGGCGACGTGAACGCGTCGTTGAGCATGCTGATCTTGAGCATGTTGAGCGACGCGCCGGTGCATTTCGGGGAGATGCTCGCCATCGACGAGGCGGAAAATACGATCGTGACGTCGCACTGCGGCTGCGGCTCCCCTTCGCTGGCCGACGAGAACGGCTTCATCCTGCATCCGGTGCGCCTGGCCCATGATGGCGTGTGCATCCGCTACAGCGCCCGGCCCGGCCCGGTGACGTTCGTCAACCTGGTGGGCCGCAAGGGCACTTACCGGATGTGCGCCTTTCAAGGCGAAGCGGTGCGCACGGGCATGGTGTTCGAGGGCAACCCGCTCAAGTTCGTGATGCAGACGCCGTTCCACCGCATCTGGCGGGACGTGGCGCGCGGCGGTTTTGGGCACCACTGGATGACCGTCTACGCGCACGTCGCGCCCGAGCTGGACGAATTCTGCCGGCTGGTCGGGATCCAGGGCGTCTTTCCCGATCTGACCGCGGGGTGAGGCAGGGACATGCCAGGAGCAGGAATGTCATCACGGGACCGTATCTTAAGTGCCATGGCGTTCGAGCCAACGGACCGCGTGCCCCTGGTGCTCCGCTTCTGGTCGCTGGGTGGCGAGGTCGATCACATCCCGTTCAACTGGCGCGACCCAATCCAGCGCGCCGAGCACACGTTGGCGCTCGGCCTGGACGACACCCTGACGCTGCAGCCGCCGCTGGGCTACGTGGAAGAGTATGTGCCGGAGGCGCTCGAGCGGGTTACGAGCCATACCGAATGGCTCCCCCCGACCGATAGCGAGCGTTATCCGCTGCTCAAGAAAGTGTACGAAACGCCGGATGGTCCGTTGCAGACGATCGTCGCCATCACCGAGGACTGGCCGCATGGCAAGGACATCCGGCTATTCGACGACTTCAACCTGTCGCGGCTGAGGGAGCCCCTGGTCAAATCGGTGGATGACCTGGCCCGCCTGCGGCACCTGCTGGCGCCCCCTGCTCCGGCGCAGATCGCCAGCTTCCGCCAGGGGGCGTCCGCCCTGCGAGCGGAGGCCGCGCGCCTGGGCGTCGCGGTGGATGGCGGCTGGGTCGCGCTGGGTGACGCAGCCATGTGGCTGTGCGGGATCGAGCGGATTCTGTACGGCCAGATGGATCAGCCCGAGTTTCTGGACAGGCTGCTGGACGTGATCGTTGAATGGGAACTGGCCCGCATCGATCTGCTGCTGGCGGAAGATGTGGATGTCATCGTGCACATGGCCTGGTACGAAACGACCGATTTCTGGACGCCGGCCAACTATCGCAGGCTGCTCAAGCCGCGCCTGCTGCGCGAGATCGAACGCGTGCACCGCGCGGGTAAGCGTTTCCGGTATATAATGACAAAAGCCTGGATGCCCTACATCCAGGACTTTCTGGACATGGGCATCGACTGCCTGACCGGCGTGGACCCGGTGCAGGACCGGATCGACCTGGCGCAGGTCAAGCGGCGGCCCGGCGACCGGATCTGCCTGATGGGGGGAATGAACTCGGCGGTGATGTTCTCGCAGTGGAATGACGCGCAGATTCGGGAAGCTGCCGAGCGGGCGTTCAGGATCATGTCTCCCGGCAGCGGCTTCATCGCCTTTCCCGTGGACGCAGTGTTCAACACGCAGCCCTGGCACAAAGTCGAAGTGCTACTCGACACCTGGCGGGATCTTCATGGTTAGCGGAAAGGAGCGAGACTCTGCATAATCACGCGTGGCAAATCGTTTCAAGCGTCGCCCGAGGACTTGAACGACAAGGAGGATTTTCTCATGCGCGACAATAGAATTAGGTTGTTGGTCATGGCGCTGGTCTTCATGATGGTGGCTGGTTCTGGCGCCAGCGGTCTCGCTCTGGCGCAGGACGCCGAGTGCGAGTCGATCGTAGTGGCCATGTGGAGCAGTCCCGAGCACGAAAATCTGGTCAAAGTCTCGGAAGTCTATATGGAACAGACCGGCTGTGAGGTGATCATCGAAGAGATCGCCCGCGAGGCCTACTACGAGAAGTTGACCACCACCCTGCTGGCCGGAGCCAGTGACTATGACGCGATCTACGCGTCGAGCGACTGGCTGCCGGAGTGGATTCAGGCTGGCACGCTCCAACCGCTGAATACCTTCTTCGAGGACCCGGCGATCGTGGCCGACTACTTCAGCCTGGAGGCGCTCTCGCCGACGGTCGACGTGTTGAGCTTCGAAGGCTCGGTCTACGGCTTCCCGTCGGAAGGTGATACGGCGTGGCTGTTCTATCGCAAGGATCTACTCGAAGCCGCCGGGCTGGAAGTGCCGCAGACCTGGGACGAGTTCCTGGCGGTTGCCCAGGCGCTCAATAACCCGCCTGAGCTGTACGGTACCGTGCTCGGCGCCAAGCCGGACGAGGCTGTCTGGGATTTCCAGCATTTTCTCTTTAGCATGGGCGGCAACTTCATCGACGAGAACTACAACGTCGTGGTAAACGACGAGACCGCCGTGGCCGCGCTGGAGTTCTACGCCGGGCTGTTGAATGAGCACGGCGTCGTGCCCCCGGACGTGGTGACCTACGGTTACAACGAGATCCTGACCTCCCTTCAGGAGGGCAAAGTCGCCATGGGCGTCGAGTGGATGGCCGCGACGCAAACCCTGCAGGACTGCGAGCAAAGCCCGAAGGTGTGCATCGATGGCGAGACGCAGCTCCAGTACACGCTCCTGCCCGGCATCCGGCAGGCTGACGGCACCATCGCGCGCCGCCACGGCGGCAGCCAGTGGGCGTGGGTCATTCCGACCGCCGCTGAGAATGGCGTTGATGGCTACCGGTTCATCGAGTGGCTGACGAGCAAAGAAGGCGCCAAGCTCTGGGCGCTGAATGGCGGCATCCCGTCGAACAGCGAAGCCCTGTCCGATCCGGAAGTCGTTGCCATGGTACCGCAGTTCGAGCTGCTGGCCGAAGCCATGCAGTTCCGCAACCTGTTCCCGATCACGACGGTGTCCCCGGTGATGGTTACGGCCTTCAATGACGCCGTAAACGCTGCTGTCGCGGGCGAGAAGACGCCCCAGGAGGCGCTCGACGAAGCCGCCGCGACGATGACGGAAGCATTGCGAGAAGCCGGTTACATCGAGTAAGTCGTCGTGTTCACGCTCGAGGCTGGCGGGTGTCGCGGCGAGTTGCGCTGCCCGCCAGCTTGCGTAGTCGAGTAGGTGCGCCGCGTACTCTGGACAGATTAGCCCATGCGCCATCGGATCTTACGCCAGATCGAGCCAGCGTTATACATCGGACCGGCCATGATCGGGCTGGTCCTCATCCTGATTTATCCCCTCGGATATTCACTGTGGCTTGCCTTTCACCAATGGACTTTACGCACGTTCCGGCAGGGCGTGCCGTATGTGGGGTTGGACAACTTCACCGATCTGATTCAGGGTGAGGATTTCACCGGCGCGCTGGCCACCACCGGCACCTTCATGTTCTTCGCCATCGTGCTCGAGTTCGTGCTGGGGATGGGACTGGCCCTGCTCCTCGATCAGAATCTCAAAGGCCAGCGCCTGTTTCGCTCGTTGATCCTGCTGCCCATGATGTGCACGAATGTGGTGATCGGGTTGACGTGGCGGCTGATGTACAACTATGAATACGGCGTGGTCAATTACTTCTTGAACATGGTCGGCATCGATTCGGTGGCCTGGGTCAGCGACATTTCCGTCGTGATGCTGTCCGTGATCCTGGTCGACGTGTGGAACACGACATCGTTTGTGGCGCTGCTGCTGCTGGCGGGACTCCAGGCCCTGCCGGAGGAGCCGTTCGAGGCCGCCCGCATCGATGGCGCGTCGGCCTGGCAGCGATTCGTCCATCTCACGCTGCCGCTGCTGCGGCCCGCGATTCTGGTGGCACTGCTGTGGCGCGTCATCGATACGTTCCGCATCTTCGACGTGATCTACCTGCTGACCGCCGGAGGACCCGCCCGCAAGACGGAGACGGTCAGCATCTACGTCTACCGCTATGGCTTCAAGCTGTTCGATCTGGGATTCGCCGCCGCGGCGTCGTACCTCATGATCCTGATTATGCTGATTATGGCGATTCTCCTGACCACTATGATTGGGCGCACGAGTTCAGACTGAGAGCTGTCATGCACACACCAACGTTGCACAGACTATCCCGGAGCGCGCTGTACGTGCTGACGCTCATGGCCGTCATCATGTCGGTCTTCCCGATCTTCTATCTGCTCCTGCTGTCGATCAAGCCCGCCCACCTGACGTTCGATCCCGGCACCTGGATCTTCGAGCCGACCCTCGCGAATTACGAGGCCGTGCTCGAGGGGGGCGATTTCGTCAAATACATGATCAACAGCCTGACCATCAGCTTCGCGACGATGCTGGTCGCGCTGGCGCTGGGCACCCTGGCGGCCTACGGGTTCGCGCGGTTCAAGTTCCGGGGCCGTTTCTGGCTGCGGATGAGCATGCTGATCCCGCAGATGCTGCCGCCGATCACGATCATCGTCCCGCTGTACGTGCTGTTCATGAACCTGGACTTTCTGGACACGCGCCACGGGATGGTCATCGCCTACCTGACGTTCACTCTGCCGCTGGCGACGTGGATGATGACGGGTTTCTTCGAAGACGTGCCGGTCGAGTTGGAAGAATCGGCGATGGTCGACGGCGCGAGCCGGCTGGGCGCGCTGCTGCGCGTGAGCCTGCCGATCGTCGCGCCGGGGCTGGCCGCGACCGCCGTGTTGGCGTTCATCTATTCCTGGAACGAGTTCCTGTACGCCGTCATTCTCACCGGGCGTGAATCGCGCACGCTGCCGGTGACCATCACCAGCTACATGACCAACAAGGCGATCCTGTGGGGGCGCATCGCCGCCGCCGGCTCGATCGTGCTGATTCCCGTGCTGGCGTTCGCCATGCTCACCCAGCGCTATCTGGTGCGCGGGCTGGCGGGCGGCGCGGTGAAGGGCTAGGCGAGCTCGGTTGCGGGACGGGGAATGGAGCCGCGGGCGCGGCTAACGGCCCGCGCGAGTCACCGGGCTCACGTTCACCATGGACTTGAGCGTTTCCTCGCGGATCGTCTCGACGATGGCGTGTTTAAGGGCCACAAACTCGGGCGACGTCATGATCTCGTAACGCCGCGGGCGGGACAGATCGACCCTGAACTCCTGTTTGATCTCGCCGGGGCGCGCCGTCATCACGAGCACGCGGTCGGACATGAAGATCGCCTCGTCGACGTCGTGCGTGATGAACATCACCGTGATGCGATGCTCCTCCCAGACGCTCAGCAGCAACTCCTGCATCATGCCGCGCGTCTGCGCGTCCAGCGCTCCGAACGGTTCGTCCATCAGCAGCACTGCTGGTTTGTACACGAGCGCGCGCGCGATCGCCACCCGCTGGCGCATCCCGCCCGAAAGCTGGTTGGGATACGCGTTTTCGAAACCTTTCAGGCCGACCGTCTCAATGTAGTGGGCGACCAGGGCCTGCTTTTCTTCTTTCGAGAAGCCGCTTTTCTTCAGCGCAAAATCGACGTTTTTCCAGACCGGCATCCAGGGGAACAGCGTGTAGGTCTGGAAGACGACGCCCCGGTCGCGGCCCGGCCCGGTGACCGGGCTGCCGTCGACCAGGACATCACCTTCGCTGGGATCGATCAAACCGGCGATGATGTTGAGCAAGGTCGATTTGCCACAGCCGGACGTGCCGACGACTGAAACGAACTCGTTGGGGGCCAGGGAGAGCGAAACATCATCCAGCACAAAAAGGCCGTTTTGGGACGATCCAAACCAATGCGAGATGTGCCTGACCGCGACTTTGGGATGCTCCACGATCAGCGCTCCTTGGTCCACTTGAAGAAGTAGGCGCCGGTGATCTTGAAGAAGTAGTCGGTCACCAGCCCCAGGATGCCGATGAAGATGATGCCGAAGATGATCTGCTCGGTAGCCAGGTAGCGCTGCGCTTCCATGATGCGCCGCCCGAGACCATCCCGCGCCGCGACCAGCTCCGCCACGACCAGGTAGGTCCACGTCCAGCCCAGTGTGATGCGGAATGTATCCCACACGCCGGGAAACGAGGCGGGCAGGATGATGTCGCGCAGAATCTCAAAGCGGTTCATGCCCAGGGTATACCCGACGCGGATCAGGTCGTGCGGGACCGTCTTGACGTTGTCCATGATCAGGAGCACTTCCTGAAAGAACGTGCCGATGAACAAAATCAAGAACTTCTGCTGGTCACCGATGCCAGCCCACAGAATCGTCAGCGGCACCAGGGCGACGACAGGCATATAGCGCACCAGATCAATGAACGGCTCGAGCAACCCCTCGATCAGCTTGAAGTTGCCCATCAACACGCCGATCGGCACGGCGCACGCCGTCGCGATGAACCAGCCCACCACGATGCGATAGATGCTGGCGCGCGCGTCCTGCACCAGAATGCCGCGCTCGTACTGGCGCACGCCCTCGTCGATGATGGCGGTGGGCGTCGGCAGGAACAGGTCGGAGATGAAGCCGCCGTAGGTGACGATCGCCCATGCGATCAAGACGAGGGCGATGAAACCGCTGCCCGCCAGCAGATACACGCTGCGCGGAATATCCTCGCGCAGCGCCAGCAGTTTGACCCGGTTTCGCCTGTTGATGGGGGCGGTAGGTTTCTCCAGTTCGCGCGCGGACGGTGTCTCCATGTCAGGTTATTTCCAGTTGCGATAGAAGCTGTATGGATTGTTCGTCAGCCCATGGGGAGGCCGGGCCGAGCGGCCGCGGTGGGTCAGATTATACAGGTGGTTCTGCTCGGCATACTGCTGGCGCGCCTGGTCCACGAGGCCCGGGTACAGGTCCGCTTTCGTCATGCCCTCCGCATCGCGCGAGAGCTCAGTGATGATGCGGCCATCGAAATTGACGATCATGCTGCGCCCAGTGTAGGTGTACATGGGATCGCTGCCCACCTGATTCACGGCGACCACGTACATCAGGTTTTCCCAGGCGCGCGCCTGGTTGGTGAAGACCCAGGGGTCGCTGTACGGCTCCATATAAGCCGCCCCGCGGATGAGCACATTGGCGCCCATCATGGCGACTTCGCGCGCGCTTTCGGGCAGATCGCCATCGTAACAGGTGATCACGCCCAGGCGCGCGCCCTTCGGCCCATCGACCACGCAGAACTCCTCGCCGGGCGTGCATTCTTCCAACGGCGCCCACGGGTTCACCTTGACGTAACGCAGCGCGATGTCCCCCTCGCTGTTGACCAGGATCGATGTATTGAACGGTTTTTCGCCGCCCGGATGGCGTTCCAGCAGGGAGAAATGCGCCCACACGCCCAACTGCTTGCAGTGCGCGGCCAGGGCGGCCACCTCCGGGCCGGCGAGATCCACCACGGTTTCCAGCCAGTTGGTGACGTGGTAGCCCTGCAGCGATCCCTCGGGAAAGACAACCAGATCCGCCCCTGGATAGCCCGCCATAGCCCGGTCCATCCAGGCGCACAGCGAGTCAATGTTCTGCCGCACTTCGCCCATATCCGCCGCGCTGATCGGGCGCATCTGCACGATCACGACCGACAGGGCATCGTCTATGCCATGAGCACTTCCAAGAACCATGATCCACTCCAGGACGCTACTACTCAGAATGAAGCTCAGAATCAAAACGGGCCGGGTATGGCACCGGCGCCATACCCGGCGGGGCCGCGTATCTACTCCGCGGGCATATGTGCTTCCAGGTGGTCAGTGACCAGGGTTTCCGCTGGATCGGGGATCTCCGTGATCTGGTCGGGATTGAGCGTCTGCATGATCTCGCCCACGGTCACATACGTCTCCAGGAAATCGCCCGAGAACTGGACGGCAATCTCCTCGAGGTCAAATACCTGCACGCCCTCGAAGGCGATCTGGAACTCGTCCAGCGGGCTGCCCACGGCATCGGCGATGATCTGCCCACCTTCGTCGGGGTTTTCGCGCAGATAGGTGATGGCATCGTTCCAGGCCAGCGCCAGGTTGGCGATGATCTCCGGATTCTCCTCGATGTACTCGCGCTGCGCGATCATCACATCGCTGATCAGGCCGGGCCGCTCGGCAGCCGTGTAGAGCACGCCGTACTCATCACGCTCCCGCAGCGCCGCCGAGATATAGGGCTCGTAGCTGACGGCGACATCCACCTGCCCCGCGATGAGCGCCACGCCCACGTCGGCAGCAGCGATGGGCACCGGCTCGACATCGTCGATGGACAGGCCGGCTTCACTGAGCGCATAGTTCAACAGCAGATCGCTGGTGCTGCCCGGTTCGTACGCCACTTCGCGCCCGGCCAGGTCTTCGATGCTCTGGATGTCCTTGTGCGCGATGATCGCATCCGCCTCGAACGACGCGTCGAGCAGCAAGAACGCCTGGGCGTCCACGCCCTGGTTGATCATAGCGATCATCGTATTCGTGGCCACGGCTTCTACATCCAACTGCCCGCTGGCGAGCGCCGCGTTCATGTCTTGATCCCAGGTGAAATCGATGATCTCAACGTCGAGACCATGATCGGCGAAATAGCCCTGCTCCTCAGCGATCCACCAGGGGCCATAGCCAAGCCAGGGCTGCACGCCCAACTTGACCTCAGGATTGTCCTGCCCCTGCACGGGAACTGCCATCGCGGCCAACAGGGCAACCAGGAGCAAAACCAGCAAGTGTTTGGCGTTCTGCTTCATGTCTATTCTCCCAAACGGCTCACACAATGTTTCTTCAGGCGTTGTTGATCTTGCACGAACGATCGGCCGCGCGACGATCCAGCCGACGAGCGTGGATTATACCCAACGAGGCAAAAGCGCCTGCATTCTTTTTGGGCAATTCCACCAAACCCGGCCGGGTTTGGAGCATGCCCGCCCCGCCTCCCACACAACGCCAGCTTGACCGGAGGCAAACCCATCCTGCCGGATTGTCCCGACTTTGGGTATAATGAAGCCACTGAGTCGGATGCGCGGAGATGGGGATCTCTGGCCGTCCGGCCGCCGGACTAGTCGCTATCCATTCCGGCCGAGTTGCTGACTTTACCGGAGCGCGCTTGCCAGCTCCTGGTCCTCGCTACAAGCTTCCAGTTGGTTCGATACAGCAGATGGCACCAGGAACGCCACTGCCGGAGGTAGAGAAATGGGAATCATTCCGGGTGTGATTATCGGGATTGTGCTGGTGGGTTGCGCGCTGGTCGCGCTGTTTGAGTTTCGCATCCGCCAGCCCGACGCGATTGTGCTCTACGAGTCGAACGGCCAGATCGGGGTCCGGCGCGGCCTGCTCTACCCGCGCCACTTCAGCCTGCCACTGAAGCGCACCACCAGCCCCCTGCAGTTGACGGTCGAAGCGGCGGCCCTGGGGAATCTGCTGGTTCGTGTCAAGCTGGTCGGCTCCGCCGCGCCGTCCATCGAGCACATCCAGTCGCTGATCCGGGTTGGGGGCTGGGACAGCGAGGCCGTGGCTCGCGCCGTCGATCAGGTCAGAATTCTGCTGCAGGGGCTCGTCAAGGAATTCACGGAGCGCTCCGAAATCTCCGCGATTTCCTCGCCCGCCATCCTGAGCCATTTGAACGCTAACCTGGGCCTCATCGAGGAGCGATTCGGCGTCGAGCTGATTTCGCTGGCAGTGCAGTCGCTGGACCCGGTCGATCCGAAAATCGCGGAGGCGCTGAGTCAGCAGGAAGAGGCTCGTTTGCTCGAACAGACCGAGCAGTTGAATCACCAGGCGCGCGTGGTGGCGGCCCGAGCCAGGTACCGGGCCGACGAAGAAATCGCGGAGATGGAGCACGCCCTCGAACTGAAGCGAGCCGAGCTAAAGAAGATCCAATTCGAAAGCGACGCGGGACTGGCCCGCCAGCGCATCGAAGACGAGCTGGCGCGCAGCCGCCTGCGCCTGGCGTTCGAAAAGGAAGAGCTGGACGTCCTCCGCCAGAGCCCGGAACTGCTGCTGCTGACGCCGCAGGCCGCCCGGCTGGCCGAAGCGAGCCAGAGCCTGAAGAACGCGCGAACGGTCATCTCGTGGACGCCGCAGGAAATCGCGAACGGCTCGGAGCTTTTCGCCCTGTTCCGGCGACTGCTTCAGAAAGAGCTGGAAGCCAAGAAAGACTAAGCAGAGCCGGCAGCCACAGCCGCCCGCCCGTGCCGCAGACGCCGCTCAAGCGAGTGCCAGACCATGCCCCATGCGTCCGATCCAACCGCTCTGTTCCGCCTGAAACCGATCCGCGCCGCGCGCGTGTCCGAAGTCAGCGAGACGACCGCCGCGTCCCCGGTCCCGGCGGAGGAGCGCATCAACTTTCACATCGGCAACCCACTGCAGGATCCGAGGCTCTCGTCGGCTTTTCTGCGCATGGCGCTGGGCCTGGATATCCGGCGGGAGGAATTGAACGACGCGGACCCCGACGCGATCCTCGATTATCTGGGCTGGGATGCCGCCGACAAGCCCAAGCTCGAATTCCTGATCCGCGTGATCCGCCGGAGCGCGCCTTACATGCCCCGCGGCGGCTATTCGACCAAGGCGCCGCACGCTCTCTACCAGGCCTTTCACGCGTGGCTGGAGCACCAGCAGGAATCGCTGCACTACGACTCGGGCGCGCAATCTGGCAGGCGGGAGATCATCCTGGCCTCGGGCGGGATCCAGGAAACGCTGCGCGTGATCCTGTTCACGCTGTCGTCGTCGCTGGAGGCCCTGCCCGCCCGCATCCTGTGCTATGACTGTGACATTCTGCCGCCCCTGAGAGCCATCCCCAACCTGCTATTCACGGACCTGGCGGCGGACGAGCAGCGCGCGCTTGAGCAGATCGACCAGATCACGGCGGATGCGCCCCGGACCCCAACCTTTCTCGTGTTCGGCAGCGTGCTGGGCGAAGTGACGCGCCGCAAGCTGCGCTTGATGAGCCTCGAGCAGCCGTTATTCTTCATCGAGGCGAACGACGCGCCCAACCATTTGTCGCTGGCGCGCGAAGCCAAGCTGGTGCAGCGCGTCATCCGGCTGCTCTCGCCCGCGATTTTTTCGGAGCGCTTTCGTAGCCTCTCGACCGTGTTCATCGCCGGCAACGCCGATTTCCTGAGCGCCATCGAGAACGTGCACTTCAACCTCAAGGGCACGCCCTCCGCCTCGGAAATCGAGCTGCTGTCGTTTCTGCTCGAGCAAGGGGCTGCCAGCCCGCCGGCCAACTCCCATGCCGGGCTCCCTCAGACCCGCCCTTCCTTCGAGGGGCTGCAGCTGGGCGACACCGCCGAGATCGCGCTGCCGCACCTGGCAGAACACACTGGGCAGTACCTGGAAGAGCTGCTGGACACGCACGCGGAAATGCTGGAGCGCTCCTTGACGGTACTGGAGGAAAAAGCCGCCTGGTTCACCCGGCGCGTGGAGAACACCTGGAAGCAGCATATCGCCGACGAGTTCGCGGGCATGGAGGTCCGGGAACTGCTCGACCTGCTCGTTGAGACGGTCCACGAGCCGGAGACGAGCCAGGCGCTGCGGCGAAGCTTCCTGAGCGCCTTCGTGAAGCACATGCCCCAATACGAGCCGGACGCGTGTCTGGTGGCGAGCGGCTCCTCGCGCACGGCGCTCGGCATCCTGGGCTTTCACTGCGGGATCACCGAGGTCGTGATCCCGGATCTGAGCTGGTCGTACGAACAATGCTTCCCGCTGGTGCACGCCGTGCCCCTGACCGAGTCCCTCGAGCTCGACGCCGACGCCATGATCGAAAGGCTCGAGGACCTCTGCTGGCGCGATCCGTCGTGGCCCAGACGCGGCGCCGTGGCGATCAACAACCCGCACAATGCTACGGGGCGCGTCTTCAGCGAGGACGCCATCCGGAAGCTGATCATTTACTGCCTGGAGCGCGACATTCACGTCATCGACGATCTGGCCTACCAGAACGTGGCGCCGGTCGACGATCTGCCCGAGATCAAGACCGCCCGCCAGATTGCCTCGGAACTGATGCGGCTGGGGCTCATCGACGAGCACCGGGCGGATCGGGTAGTCACCGTCCACTCGATGTCGAAGGCGGACTGCCTGGCGGGCGCCCGGCTCGCCGTGGTGGAGATTCGAGACGAGCGGCTGCGCGAGCGCTTTGCGGCGCTCAACGACCACATCCAGCCGAACATCGCCGCCGTCCTGATCTGCTACCTGTTCTACCGCGGCCCGGTCGAGGCGGCGCGAACCTACTGGCACCTGCGCAACGCCATCTACCGCGAGCGAACGGACGCCTTGCTAACCGCCGTGCAGAACCTCCCGCCGGACCGCAACCCGTTCCGGCTGGAGATCATCCCCCCGACGGGCAGCATGTACCCGCTGCTGCACATCGAATTCCTGCCGCCGGGCCTGTCACTGGACTGGCTGTCCTCCTCGCTAGCGCGGCGCGGGATTGGTCTGTTGCCGCTGGCGACATTCGCGCGCACCGAAAAGGGGTTCGAAACCGGCAGGACGACGTTCCGCCTGACGCTGGGTGGCGCGGACAACGCCGAGGTGCTCCTGGCGAAAACCCGCCGCCTGCTGATCGACCTGAACCGGCTGATCGCCGAGGAGGACGCGCGCTATAACCGCCGGCATCTGTCGTTCCGGGCGGCAAATGGCGCTGGGGGCCGGTCGACCGAGCTCGCTCACGCGGTAGACGCCGTGATGAAGCGCATCCTGCAACAGTGCGCGGACAGCCGGGCCTGCCGCCGCCTGATGACCATGCCCCTGCTGGACAGCGAGCAGGTGCGGCGCGAGTTCGTGGAGCGGTACGCCCCGGAACGGCTGGAGCTGTTCCGCACGCGGCTGCTCGAGCGCGCGCTCATCACCGACGAGATGATGCGGCAGGCGCTGGCCGACGGCGGCAAACAACTGGCCGACCGTCTGCAGGGCGAATTCATGAAGGATTCGCTGCAGCGGCGCCAGGAGTTGTTCCGGCTGCGCTGCTACGACCGGACCGTACACCCCACGCAGATGTATTCGTTGCAAGCAGAATTAGCCTTCGAGGCCATCCTGACCGTCTTGATCGCGGGCGAGCCGGTGGCGCCGGCACTCATCGACAGGGCCGCGCAGGAACTGCTCAAGGAGTACCTGGGGCTGAATGTCAGCATCACATCCCAGGAGGAGGCCGACGAAATCCTGCTAGACCTGGCGGCGCTGACGGCGGGCGAACAGCACACCGCGCTGTTCACCGACACCACCCTGACGACCTTCCTGTCGTTCTGGAGCGACTGGGACGGCAGCAACCGGCCGTCGGGCCAGGGCCACCAGCTGGTCGCGGCGGTCGTCATGGAGAATGTGCGGCGGATGGCGCGCATTCTCGGCCTGCTGCGGCAGGTCGACCCGGATATCGAGGTTAGCCCCGAGTTGCTGTCGGAACTCGACCGGCTCTCTCAGCGGAACCAGCGCTTCACGGAGTTGCTGGCCGCCATCACGCGGCTCACCGACCAGTTGGAGCGGCGTTATCGCGGCATTCTGCCCTTCTCGCTCGACACCACGCGCGCGCAGCGGTTCGCCACACGCTGGCATCTGCGCCGCGACCCGGCGAAGGTGCTGTGGCAGCACAATGACCGTTACGAGCAGAAAATGCTCGAGCTGCGCCAGGAACGGCGCAAAACGCTCGAGTATTACTTTTCGCTGAACAAACAACTGCGCAAACAACTGCACGCGCTGATTCCGGACATCCAGGCAAACCGCACGTCCGAGCGCCTGCTGCAGGAGGTCGTGCGCTATCAGGACATTCTCCAACGCATGGTGATCACCCCGCGCATTCAGCAGGCGCTGATCACCGCGCGGGACCCGTTCGCGGTCGACACGACCGTCTACAACATGCACGAAATCAACACTATCGCCGGACGCTATGGCAATCCCGGCATGACCCTGGCGCTGCAGATCAGCCTGTCGACCAGGCCCGAGGCGCTGATCTCGCTCGACCGGAAGATGCGCACCCAGCTCGAGCAGGCGCGGCGCGACAACCCATCGACCGACATTCCCTCGATCTGGCTGATCCCGCTGTTCGAAGGAATCGAGCCTATCCAAAATATCGGCGCCTACCTCGATCAGGTCTGGGATTACGCGACGCAGAGCCGCCACACCGCCCAATCGCCGCAAAACCGTTTCGCCGAGATCATCGCCGAGGTGTTCATTGCCGGTTCCGACCTGAGCCAGCAGGTCAGCCAGGCGGCGGGCGCTTACCTGTTCCAGAAGGCGAAGTACGATGTCCAGTCGTGGCTGGCCGAACACGGCGCCGCCGAGGCCGTGCGCGTCAAGATGGGCAGCGGCGAGCCGATGCAGCGCCAGGGGGGCTATTACTCGCGCGTGGCGGGCGCCCCGGCCTTCCAGAATTCCACGGCCAACAGGCAGCGCTTCGCCCAGCACCTGCTGCCTGCCGCGCGGAAAAGCACGGGCTACGCCGTGACGCCCCTGCAAGGCGTCTTCCTGGGCGGCGATCTGAGGACGTTCCAGAGCAATCTATCGGAACAACTGCGCTTCCTGCCGGTGCGCGATTTCGTCAGCCTGCTGTATCACGTGCGCGAATCGCAGGCGATCCACCGCCGCGATCTGATCCGCGCCGTCGAGACCGCTGCCGAGAGCCGCCTCGTCGCGCCGACCCTGGGCCTGCAGGAACTGGAACGCCTGACGATCGGGTCCAGCGAGGAGCTGTACGAGCAGTTCCTGGACGAATTGACCGACTGCTTCCGGCACATTCTCTACGGCCGGGAAGAGGACGTGATCGGCCTGCACATCATCTCGTATTTCATCGGGCGATCCGTCCCCCAACTGCGGGACCGCCCCACCAGCCGGCGCACGCTGGGGACAGGTGCCGAGCGCGGGCAGCGCATCCTGGCCAATATCGCCGAGATCATCCCCCTGGCCAAGCAAGGCAGCCTGCTGCGGGCGATCTCGCACAACCAGGCCCAGACGGCGGTGCTGGGTGTCAACCAGCTCACCACCGGGTTGTTCCGCGCCCTGGAACGCTTCTCACAAAAAGCGTTCGTGGAGGCCGAGCACGAGCGTATGATCGCGGAACGCCTGCTGCCCCATTTGCCCGTCTACGAGATTCTGAGCAGCCTGCGCGTCTACCACGACCCCCACGGCGAGTTCCTGCAGGCCATCGAGACGGCGTTCCCGGCTGGCAATTCGGCCTTTGTGGCTCTGCGCGAAGACAACGACGCGTTGCAGCGCTATCTGCCTTTGTTCCAGCAAGAGCTGTTGCGCTGCCACGGCGTGAACGTCAGCGAGTTCTTCGCCAGCGGAGTCTTCATTCCCGACCTGCTGCCCACCCTGCGGCCCGATCTCGCCGTGCTGCTGCAGCAGAACCTGTTCAACACCGATATCGAAGCCATGCTGGAACACGTTTCAGGCAAGGTATCGGATGAGTGGTATGCCGAGGTCAACCGGCTGCTGCAGGTGCCCCGCCAGATTCACCACTGGCGCTCGATCATCTGGGACGTGATCGGCGATTCGATCTACCAGCGCGTGCAGAGTTTCTCCGAGCTTGCCACCGCGCTGTACGCCTTCGCTGCCACGCGCTCGTTCAGCGCGACGCCGCCTCCCCTGCGCGGCGCCAAGCTGTCGCCCGTCCTGACAGGCTTTTTCCGCACCGCCCGCGCGGATGACGAGATGCGCGATTTCCTGATCGGTGCCATCGAATATCTGAGCTCGGTCACCGAAGGCAGCGTCGAGATGCCGGTCAGCATCATCCGGGCGATGAACGGCGTCGAGCGCATCGCCCATATCGAAGAGACCGCGCTCCCCCCTGAAAAACAGGACCTGTTTCGCCACTGCATCCTCCAGATTGCCCGACTGGCGGGCGACAACGGCTAATTCCCCCGCGCCCCCGGCAACTGCGCGCCCGATCTGACCCTCCCATCGTGGCTTAGCGCGTCGGTGCGCCGCAAGCTGTGCCAATTTTCACAAGAATCACGCGGCTTCTTCACTGTTTCCACACAATCTAGCCTTATCATGTGGGCTATTCGTTATCCAACAAAGGATCGGTTGATCATGCGCTCGACACTCTCACGCAAAACTCGGCTGAACTGGCTGATCGACGCCGGGCTGTTTCTGGCCGCGATTATCGTGAGCCTGTCGGGCATTTACTTTCTGTACTTCCCAAACGGCTACCAGGGCGGTCGCAACCCGTGGTACGACGTGCGGATTGTGTTTGACCGGGCCGCCTGGAGCGATATCCACACCTGGGACGGCGTGCTGATGATCGTGGCGGTGGCGATCCACCTGGCCATTCACACCCAATGGATCAAGACGATGAGCAAGCGCGCCCTCAACATCCGCCGCCAAGGCAGGGCACCCATGTCCAGGGGTGCGAAGGTCAACATCGCGGTAAATGCTGCCATCGCGGTGACATTCCTGCTCACGGCGATCAGCGGCATCTACTTTCTGTTCGTGCCGGGCGGCTCCGCCCGGCCGACCGTCATATTCAGCCCTACGACCTGGGACCTGATCCACACCTGGGCGGGGGTCGCCATGATCGCGGCTGCGCTGGTGCATTTCTATATTCACTGGGGCTGGGTCACTAAGGTGACAACCAGGTTCTTCGCGGCGCCGGTCCCCCAGCCAGGATCCAGCCGTTCCACGATGACAACGCAGTGAGACTGCTATCAATCTGAGGAGATGTGACGATGTTCAAGAAGATCGTGCTTGGAATCGCGTTCGTTGGGTTGATCGGAGTTCTGATCTACGGGGCTGTCCTGCGCACGAATGCGAAAACCTCATCTAGTGGCGGCCAAGAGCATGGTTCGGGAGCCGGGCTGGGCCGTGGACGGGCCACCGCCGCAGCGGACGCTGAGGTCGCGACCAGCGCCCAGGGACGCGGCAATGGCGGCAGCGGGCAAGGTAATGCGGCTGGGCGACAGGCAAGCGCTGAGGGCCAACCGGCGGACTGGTTGAGATATGAAGGCGTTGCCATCAGAGTGAACGACAGCGAACTGCTGATCGAAGTCAGCGCAAGCGAGCTGGTGCTGGTCGAAGGGCGCGCCTGGTCCTATGCGCTCCAGCAAGGGGCTGACGTGCAAGTCGGCCAGGCTGTGATCGCCACGGGTTTTGTCGAAGACGGCGAGTTCAAGGTGGGGTCACTCCAAAACCTGGTGACGGGCCAGCAGATCGCGGTGCGCGACGCGAACGGTCGCCCGCTGTGGTCTGGCGGAGGGCGCGGCAGCCAATAGCGCGGCTCGTACGCGCACGCGTGTCCTATCATAGCGGAAGGTGGCCCCAACCGCGTTCCGCTATGACGTATCTTCCCCGCCCCGGCACATACCGGCCCGCTTCTCGACCGCAACTGCGCGCCCCACCTGCCGCCAATCGCGCGCGACCTCAGCGTTTCACGCCGCTGCTGCGCACATCCTGGACGAACCACTTCTCGAACAGCAGGGACGTGAACAGTACCGGGATCGCTACCAGAGGCCCGGCTCTGCCGGACACAGGAGGCTAGGCTAGCGGCGTCCGGCGAACGAAAGCCCGGTATAGCCCAACAGCCGCCAGGACAGCCCCGACGACCACGCCGATGATTTGCAGCGTGCCGAAGCCTTCCGTACCAATGCCCACCGCATCGACCAACAGCGCGGCGAGCACCACCACGACGCCGACCAGGATCAGACCGTAAGTGAGCTGTGTTCCGGACATGTGCGACTCCCCTTTCCGGCTCAACCGCCGGATAGATGACGTTCGGGTCACTCAATAGCGTACCACAAAGTCAGTCCGGTGTGTGATAGTGGTATCCGCTCCACTCCGCCCATGGCCCCCGATACGGCTTAGATCGTCACGATCCGGTCCGGAGCGTCAGCCGCTGGGCGCGGGTCGGCTATAATAGGGCTATGAACACATTACAGTCCTGTCCCGAGTGTGGCGCCGCCTGGCACGACGGGCGAACATGCCAGGATGATTTTCACCGGATGCTGTTCTGGGAAGCGGAGTTTCCCGAGTACGGCGTCGTGCATCATTTCCTGGTGCTGTGCTATCACATGCAGCACCCAAGCCTGTATTCGCCGGAGACGCTGGACATGGGCAAGCGGATGCTGGCGGACTTTCTGGCTGGCACGCCACCCTCCGAGATGCGCCATCGCATGCACGCCGCAGTCGACTCCGGCCAGCGCACGTGGAAGATCACCGGCACGGCTGACGCGCACGGAGCCTACACCCATCCGGTGCAGTGGACGATGACCGCCCGCGACGTCGTCGACGCTGGCGCGGATCGCTACGTCGAGCGTGTGAAAGCGTGGGCGCAGTCCATCTACGACGCGCTCCAGGCTTCCGGCAATCTGTAGGCACCTGCCAGCGCGGGGGCACGGGACCGATCCGGGCGGTATCTTCCATGTCCGTCGCCAGGTGTTCGGCAGCGCGGGATCGGCTGTGGTAGACTGGCAGTGCGATCACTTGTCCGGTCCTGCGCCGCGGGTACGGTGAGCGATTCGCGCTCAACAGCCGTTTACATCCAGCGCGGGTGATTGGCACACCGCACTGGGGCGTTCCGAGAAACACCATGCGCATCCAGCGAGACCGGTCCAGCCTACGATTTGGGCGCTATACGCGCCGTGGCCAGCCCCTGTTGTTCGCCCTGTGGATCATCGCGATCGGCAGCCTCCTGGCGATCGTGCTGCGTTTCGAGAGCGTCCAGTCGTGGGTCCTGTCCCAGGTTCAGGGCGGCACAACCCCCACCCCCAGCGCCGCCAGCCTGGCCGAGCAAGGCGAGCGCGCCTACCTGAACGGCGACCTGACTGGCGCCATCGACTGGTACGGACAGGCGCACGCGTTGGAGCCTCACCACATGGGCATCGCGTTCGAGTACGGCCGCATGCTGATCTACCAGAGCTATGCGGGGCGCTCGTCCGCGTTCCTTGCCGGTGACGCGCTCGCCCTGGCTGAGGGGATGGTCGCGCGCGCACCAGACGACGGGCGCGCGCAGGCGCTGCTCTGCTGGGCGCTGGTCGAGGCCGATCGCACCCAGGAGGCGATCGGGGCGGGACTGCGCGCGATTGAGGCCGCGCCCGATTTTGCCGAGGCCCACGGGTATCTGTCGCTGGCTTACCTCCAGGACGAGCGGCCGACCTTCATGCTCGACGCAGCGCAGCGCGCCGTGACACTCAACCCGGACTCGGTCGATGCGCGGCGAGCGTTGGCGTTGGCGTTGCAGACGCAGGGTGCGGTCGATGCGGCAATCCAGCAATACGAAGTCGCGCTCCAGCTTCATCCCCGGCTCGACGCGCTCTACTTTGAGTTGGCCGTCAGCTACAAAGCCCAACAGAACTACGCGGCCGCGGTGGCGGTCTACGACCGGGTCCTGGCGTCGAACCCGGACAACGCCAAAGCCTATACCCGCCTGTGCGAGACGCAGTATACGCTTGGGAAATGGACTCACGCCCAGGAAGCCTGCGAGCAGGCCATCCTGCTCGATCCGGACTACATCGACGCCTACCAGCAGTTGGGCAAAATCCAGTACAAGCGCCGCAATTACGAAGGGGCGGCCCAGACGCTGGCGACATGCGCGGAGCTGGAAGCCGCCCAGGGCATCGCCCTCGCCGCCCGTGAAGTCGAGTGCGCGTACATTCGCGGGCTGGCGCTGGTCTATCTGGGAGAATGCGAAGAAGCGTGGGCGCTGTTGTCGGGCGCGCTGACGATGAATCCCGAGGCGGACCAGAGGCGCGCGATCCTGGATGGGATGGCGCGCTGCACCGAATACGAAGACGGTTTCGATCTGGCCGACATTCCAACCCCCGAGCCGCCGCCCACCGTGTCACCCGATATCATCGAAGTGTACTAAGTCCGCCGGCGCTCCTAAACGCCATCTACAGCAAGCGCCTCAATTTCCCGGCACATGTCCCCTCCTTCATGTGTCCAACCTTGTCCGCTCTAAGCTCACGTCTTCCCCTGCCGGGTTCCCGACACGGTGATCCCGCCGAGGCCGCGCACGCCTGACGTCCACGGTGGATCAGATCCACGAGGCACCCCAGCCTGACCTAATCTAACCGGAGTCTGTGCCCATCGCACAACGGATGTTCTCAAAATCGCTCGCTGCTTGTAAGATGTCTGGGATCAAGTACCGGGCGAGAATGAAATTATTCGTACCATCTATTTAATCTGGCGTGTGCGCAATCATGAGTGGTGAAATGATGAGATCTCACAAATTCCTGAGAACGTTGTCCATATTCGCCCTGGCGATGCCATTACGCTAACGTTCTGGTGATCAGCACATGATCGGGCGGGCGAGCTACCTGGATCGAGATAACGCCCCTCTGGCCGCGCACCCACACCGCGATCGTTTCAGCGACTACGCGGCCACCCGCCGCGGTCAAACGGGTCCGCCCTGACTGAAGCCTGTAGCCCCGCGTTGGCCCATGCCCCGCCGTGCCGTCGTGCTGTCGATTGCGCCCTCCTCCCCGACGGATGATCGCTCGCCGCAGATATCTCTCGCGACAGGCTGAGCGCGCAGCATGTGCAACGCGGCCGCCAATTGCGCGTATAAATTCTCGCCAGAAGTGGTAACACTGACCAACACACCATTGAGGTCCCATCACATACCAGGGAGGTCATCCATGAACATCTTCTTCGCTGGCGCAACGGGCGTCATCGGACGCCAACTCCTGCCGCGCCTGATCGAAGCGCACGGTCACAGCCATCACGCGCTCGCCGGATCGTGTTGCTCAACCTGCGCCGCCGGCGCGCAGCCGGTCATCTGTGACGTATTCAGACCAGCGCACGCCAGCTCGAGCCGTGCGCGATGCGAAGCCAGAAGTGGTCATCCACCAGTTGACCAACATCCCGCAGCACCTCGACACGCGCGCTGACCGGGATTTTGCCCAGACGAACAGGCTGCGCAGCGAGGGCAATCTCGCCGATGCAAGCCGCCAGAGCCGCCGGCGCGCGCCTCTTCATCGCCCAGGTTTACATCGCGACTCTACGCGCCCGACAGCACAACCCGCCACGGAAGACGGCCTGTTTCACAAAGATGCGCCGCCCGGCTTTGCCGGGATGCGGTCCGGAAATCTCGACGCGTTGGAGCACACCGTCCTGAACACGACCGGCATCGATGGCATCGTCCTGCGTTACGGCTACTTCTACGGGCCGGGCACGATCTACGCGGCGGATGGGAGCTTCGTCGCAGATGTGCGCAAGCGGCGCGTGCCGATCATCGGCAGCGGAAATGGGGTCACGTCGTTCATTCACGTGGCGGATGCGGCGGCGGCTACCGTCCTGGCAATGAACGCGGGCAGGCCCGGCATCTACAACATCGTCGACGACGATCCGGCACCGATTCGAGTGTGGCTTCCGGTCGTTGCGGCGTTGTGCGGAGCGCCCCGCCCTATGCCGCTACCGGCCATCATCGGGCGTCTGGCGGCGGGCCGTTGGGGATACTACTTCATGACGGAGCAGCGCGGGGCATCCAACACCCGCGCCAAGCAGCAGCTCGACTGGCGCCCGCAATACGCGAGCTGGCGGGACGGGTTCCGGGCAGAACTCACCGCGCAGGTCTAGCGCGCCAGGCTCGCAGCCGGCGCATCCGGAACGATTCGTGCGCGCTATAGGAGCCGAATGGAAGGCATAACCAGCCCTGTCGGAATGCTTCCCGGCAGGGCTGCCCATTCCCCCAGATCGCCGGCAGGCGAGTGACGTGTCGCGCCGCCGACCCTGGTGCTGCTATGACGCGGAAACCGGAAAGACGATATCCGTCTTTAACTCCTCTGGGGGCACTTCATCTGGCCCATTCAGGTAGAATTCGTAGATGGGGCCGCCGATCGTATATCCCTCGTTCTGCGCGAATTGCGTGAGTTGATCGTACGCCGGGCGCAGATTCTCGTAGGGGCCCGTGTAGTGGCAGATGGCAACCGTGCCAGCGGGGATTTCGCGGGCCTGGATGTCGCCCTTTCCCGGCAGCGGCTTGGTGACCGGAAAGCCCGCTTCCACGTCCATATCCTGCATGTCCATGTTGTAATAGGCCGCAAACGCGGCACCTGTGTCTTGTCCGCCGAGCGTCCCCATGTACTGCATGATGCTGCCGTAGATACGCCCGAAGTGAGTGGGCAGGTCCTGGACCGGAGCCCGGAAGCGGATGGATAAGACGTGTTGCGCGGCCTGTTCCCGAATTTCGCACGGATACATCACAATACCTCCTCCTTGGATCAGTGATAGACGAGAAATAGACCGCATGTTCTATTTCTCACTAGTAGAATACTGCATTCCGAGCCCCATGTCAACTTGGCGCACGAACTATCGCCCGCTATGGCGCTGGTCACAATTGGGTATAATGAAGACGATCATTTCTGCACGCCCGAATCTCTCGGGCCGGGCGGCGATCCGTATCCGGCCCGGTGGGGCACGCCGGATCCCGCCGCTCTGGACGAGGTGGTACAGCAAACGCCCGGCACCTTCTACGAGCGCGAGGCGGAGATCCTGACGGCCAGTGAGGCCGCATTGACCCGTTAAGGCGCTGCTGGGGGATCTCGGTGAGATCCCTCAGCGAACACGCCGCCAGCCAAGTGCAACAAGGACACGAACCATGAGCGAAATCTGGACGATGGGTGAAATCCTGGTCGAGATCATGCGGCCAGAGGTCGACATGCCGCTGGACCGCGCCGGGCAGTTCCTGGGGCCGTTCCCCAGCGGCGCGCCGGCCATCTTCATCGACGCCGCGGCCCGCTTGGGGCACTCGGCGGGCATCATCGGCGGCGTGGGCCAGGATGGATTTGGTGACAACTGCCTGACCCGCCTGCGCCGGGACGGTGTGAACTGCGACTTCGTGAACGTCGTGCCCAACCGGTCGACTGCGGTGGCGTTCGTCGCCTACTTCGGGGACGGATCGCGCAGGTTCATCTATCACATCGACGGCACCCCGGCAGTGCAGGTGAACCTGGACGGGCTGGACCGGATCCAAGACGCCCGCTTTCTGCACATCATGGGCTGCTCGCTGATGATCAACGACACGTTCCGCGCGCAGATCTTCGAGGTGGCCGAGCACTTCTACCGTCACGGCGCGCAGATCAGCTTCGATCCCAACGTGCGCCCCGAACTGCTGGCCGGACGTGACATCCTGGATGTGGTGGGGCCGATCCTCGAGAAAAGCTCGATCCTGCTGCCGGGCATCAGCGAGCTGAAACTGGTCACCGGGCAGGACGATCTGGCCGGGGCGGTCAAACACGCGTTCGCCAACCCGATCCTGCAGACGATCGTGCTCAAGCGCGGCAAGGCGGGCTGCACCGTCTACACGCGCGAGGAGGAGCTGCCCATCCCGGCCTACGCCGTCGAGGAGGTCGATCCCACCGGGGCGGGCGACTGTTTTGACGCCGGCTTCCTGTGCGGACTGCTGGAAGGCAGATCGCTGCTGGAATGCGGGCAAATGGCCGCCGCCGCCGGGGCGCTGAATGCCCAGGCGTTTGGCCCGATGGAGGGCGCGATCAGCCCTGAGTCGGTGCGCGCGCTGATGGGCTGAGCGGCTCAGCCGGAGAACTGCAGCCAAAACACGACACCTGGGGGGAATCAGCCGGTCCGGCATGGATTCCCCCTTTCCCTCGTAAACCCCTGGCTTCCTCTGGTGAAGCTGGAATTGGACCTCCCAAATTGCACAAGCCGATCCACCTTTCGAAAACCACAAAGGATCGACAAGGCACCGAACCTGAAGCGCTCTTGACGCACGACCCGGCTCGTGTAATAATTAGCCGGCTAAATAATTGGCGAGGACACGAAGCATGGACGGTGACGGGCCGGACGACCTGGATTACCTGCTCGTAGAAGTCTGCCGCGAGCACCGTCTGCGCGCTCATACGCTGTTTCGCGCGCTGGGCCTCTACCGCGGGCAGCCCGCGATTCTGGTCGCACTCGCGGAGCAGGATGGGCGCACCCATTCCGAGCTGGCGGCGATGCTGCGCATCCAGCCAGCGACGGTGACCAAGATGGTCCGGCGGCTCGAACAGGCCGGCTTCGTGACGCGCCAGCCCGATCCGGATGACCAGCGCATCTCGCGGGTGTATCTGACCGCCGCCGCGCGATCCGTGCATACCAGGATCGCGCAGGTGACGCGTACCCTGGGCGAAGAGACCCTGCGCGGGTTCACGCCGGAGGAGATCGCCCTGCTGCGCCGGTTTCTCGTCCAGATGCGCGACAATCTGGTGCGGGCGAATGACGACTGATCATTGGCCTTGCTATCGGATACGTTTGCCACCCAAGTGAGCACAAGTTCGCAATGGATGTAGTGAGACATCTGAGGGTTTATCTCAAGCCGTACTGGAAACAGGCGGTTATTGCTCCGCTGCTGATGGTCGTGGAAGTCATCTGCGATCTGATGCTGCCCCGGCTGCTCCAGACGATCGTCGACGAGGGCATCGCCCAGAGCGACATGGAGCTGGTGTGGCGCACCGGCGTGCTGATGGTCATCGTGACCGCCGTGGGAGCAGTGGGCGGCATCGGCTGCACCGTCTTCGCGGTGCGGGCCTCGATGAACTTCGGGGCCGATCTGCGCAGCGCGGTGTACCGCAAGGTTCAGACGCTGTCGTTCGGCAACCTGGACCGGATTGGCACAGCCGAGCTTGTCACGCGCCTGACCAATGACGTGAACCAGGTCCAGGAGCTGCTGTTGATGGCGCTGCGCATTCTGGTGCGCTCGCCGCTGCTCATGGTGGGCAGCCTGATCATGGCGGTCGTGACCAGTCCCCGGCTGGCGCTGCTGCTGGCGGTGCTCATGCCGCTGTTGATCCTCATGCTGGCGATCGTGATCCGGCGCGCGTTTCCGCTATACCAGCTCATCCAGAAGAAGCTCGACCGGGTCAACGAGGTCATTCAGGAGAATCTCTCCGGGGTGCGCGTCGTCAAGGCGTTCGTGCGCAGCGACCACGAAAAGCGGCGGTTTAGGAGCGCCAACGAAGGCCTGACCGACACGTCGATCCAGGCGATGCGGATCAGCGTGGTCACCGGCCCGTTCATGATGCTGGCCATCAACCTGGGCGTGGTGGCGGTCGTCTGGTTTGGCGGCATCAAGGCCATCGGCGGCACCATGACGGCCGGGACCATCATTGCGTTCGTCAACTACCTCCGCCAGGCGCTGATGTCGCTGATGATGGTCAGCATGTTGATGATCCGCATTTCGCGGGCGCAGGCTTCGGGGAGGCGCGTGGTCGACGTGCTGGCCAGCGAGGCCGAAGTGCAGGATCGTCCGGGCGCGCTGGGGCGCTTCTCGCCTCAGGGGCGCGTGGCATTCGAGCATGTCACCTTTGGCTACAACGGCGGCGAGCCCGTCCTGCAGGATATCAGCTTTGTGGCCGAACCGGGCCAGACCGTGGCCCTGCTGGGCGCGACAGGCTCCGGCAAGTCGAGCCTGATCAACCTCATCCCCCGCTTTTACGATGTCGACAGCGGGCGCGTGACTATCGACGGCATCGACGTGCGCGATATCCCCCAGGCGGACCTGCGCGCGGCCATCGGCGTTGCGCTGCAGGATACGGTCCTGTTCTCCGGCACCATCTACGACAACATTCGCCAGGGGCGCGACGGCGCTACCGAGGCCGAGATCACGGCGGCGGCCAGGGCGGCCCAGGCGCACGATTTCATCACCGCCCTGCCCGACGGCTACGACACCCAGCTCGGCCAGCGCGGCGTCAACCTGTCCGGCGGGCAGAAACAGCGGCTGGCCATCGCGCGGGCGCTCGTCCGCCAGCCGGTGATCCTGATCCTGGACGACAGCACCAGCGCGGTCGATGTGGAGACCGAGAGCAAGATCCAGGCAGCTCTAGGCGAGATCATGCGCGACCGGACCAGTTTCATCGTCGCGCAGCGCATCAGCACGGTGCTCAAGGCGGACAAAATCCTGGTGCTGGACGACGGCCGGATTGCCGCCGAAGGGACGCACCAGGAACTGATGGCGTCCAGCCCGGTTTACCGGGAAATCTACGAGTCGCAATTGGGCAGCGGCGTGTTGGCCTTGCAGGGAGTGACCGATGTCAACCAGTGAGACTTCCCGGCGGCGCGAAACCCCGATGATGCGGATCGGTCCGGGCCGGCCCGGGGTGCCTGGCCTGTCCGGGGCCGCCGCGAACGACGCCAGGGGCACGTTAGTGCGCTTGTGGCGCTGTCTCCAGCGCCAGCGTTGGGTCCTGGTAGCGGCGATCGGCATGGTGGTCACGTCGACTCTGCTCAACCTGCTGGGCCCGTATCTGCTGGGCGTAGCCATCGACGACTACATTCTGGCCGGGGACCGAGACGGGTTGGCCCGCATAGCCAGCTACATGATCGCCATCTACGTGGGGCTGACGGTGAGCGTGTGGGGCCAGGCCATGCTGATGGTCCAGGTCGCGCAGCACACGGTGCGCGAGCTGCGCCAGGATGTGTTCAACAAGCTGCAGACGTTGTCGCTCCATTACTTCGACCAGCATGCCCACGGCGACCTGATGAGCCGGCTGACTAACGACGTCGAAAACGTGAACGCGGTGCTCAGCGAGAACGTCACGGGTTTTCTCTCCAGCGTGCTGACCCTGACCGGCGTTGTCACGATGATGCTGGCGCTCAACGTGCCGCTGGCGCTGCTCAGCCTGATCGTGCTGCCCGGCGTCGCGGCGCTGACGCGCTACGTCGCCCGCAACACCCGCCAGGGATTCCGCGAGCAGCAAGACGCTCTAGGCGATCTGGATGGGCTGGTGGAGGAGACGATCAGCGGCGGGAAGACTCTGCGCGCCTATGGGCGCGAGCAAAAGGTCATCGAGACGTTCGACCACACCAACCGGCGCCTGCGCTCGGCTTCGATACAGGCTCAGACCTATGCCGGCCTGCTGGGTCCCGGCGGCAATTTGATCAATAACCTCGGCTTTGCCCTGGTGGCGGGCGTGGGTAGCTGGATGGCGATCGAGGACATGGCGACCGTCGGACTCATCGCCAGTTTCCTGACCTACGCCCAGCAACTGCGCCGCCCCATCAACGAGGTTTCCACCCTGTTCAGCACCGTTCAGTCAGCACTGGCCGGAGCCGAGCGCGTCTTCGAGATCCTGGACGAAGTGCCGGAGCTGAACGACGTTCCGGACGCGCTGCCGCTCGAGACGGTAGCGGGCCGGGTCGAGTTCGAAGATGTGTCGTTTAGCTACGTCCCCGACGTGCCCGTGCTCAAGGGCGTCAACCTGGTCGCGCAGCCGGGGCAGACGATCGCGCTGGTCGGGCCGACCGGAGCCGGTAAGACAACCATCATCAACGTACTGTCACGTTTCTACGATGTGGATGCGGGCCGCATCACGATTGACGGTGTCGACATTCGCGATGTCAGACGATCCGATCTGCGGCGCCAGTTGGGGATCGTGCTGCAGGATACGTACCTGTTCTCCGAAACCGTCATGGACAATATCCGCTACGGGCGCCTGGATGCGACCGACGAGGAAGTGATTGCCGCCGCCAGAATGGCGAATGCCGATGCGTTCATCCGCCACCTGCCGAAGGGGTACCAGACGGTGCTCTCCGAGCGCGCCGGGAACCTGAGCCAGGGCCAGCGCCAGATGCTGGCTATCGCGCGGGCCATCCTGGCCAATCCGGGCATCCTGATCCTGGATGAAGCGACCAGCAGCATCGACACCCGGACGGAAGTGCAGATTCAAGAAGCCATGCTGCGCTTGATGAGCGGGCGCACCAGTTTTGTGATTGCGCACCGGCTGAGCACCATTCGCAACGCGGACCTGATTCTCGTCATTCGCGACGGCGAAATCGTCGAGCGCGGCTCCCACGAGGAGCTTCTCGACCAGGGCGGGTTCTATCACCACCTGTATACCAGCCAGTTCAAAGACACGGACCAACTGCTGCTGGCGTCTTAGGCGGGAGGAGAGTGGACGGCGCCGCCGGAGCGACGCGCTGGCCGCGGACAGCCTCAGTCCGCCGCGCCCGCCTACATGCGGGTGCCCTGCCCTACCCGATCTCACCCGCCAGGTACGCCTGCGTGCGCGCCTGGGCGGGCTGCGCGAACACGCGCGCGGCAGGGCCCTGCTCGACCAGCTCGCCCAGCCACAGGAAGATCACGTGGTCGGCCAGGCGCCGCGCCTGCGCCAGATCGTGAGTCACGACCACCACGGTATAGTCGCGCTTGAGGCCGCTCAGCAGGTCCTCGATGGCGCGGGCCGAGATAGGGTCGAGCGCCGAGGTCGATTCGTCGCACAGCAGGATCTCCGGCTGGACGGCCAGCGCGCGCGCCAGGCACAGCCGCTGCTGCTGCCCCAGCGAGAGCCCGGTCGCCGGCGCCTTGAGCCGGTCCTTGACCTCGTCCCACAACTCCGCCGCCTGGAGATACGCCCGCACGAGATCGTCCAGGCGCCCGGCGCCTAGCCCGTGGATACGCGGGCCGTACGCCACGTTATCGTAGATCGACAGCGGCAGCGGGCAAGGCTTCTGCGCCAGCAGCCCCACCCGCGCGCGGATGCTCGTTACATCGATGGCCGGATCGTAGATGTCGACGCCATCGAGCAGCACGCGCCCGTCGATGCGCGCCCCACCGATCTCCGCCAGCCGGTTCAGGCTCTTGAGCAGCGTCGATTTGCCGCACCCGGATGGCCCGACGATGGCCGTGATCTGGCGGCGCGGGATATCCACCGAGATGTTTTTCAGCGCGTGCTGGTCGCCATACCACACGTTCAGATCGGACACGACCATGTGCGCGGATCGCTGCGCCATTGTGTTTCGCCCCCTTTACCGGACCACGTGCTTGCTCAGCGCACGCATCGACAGCCGCGCCAGCAGGCTGATCGCCAGGATGAGCGCGGTCAGCACCAGCGCCGACGCGTAGGCCCGCGCCTGGACCGCCGGGAACGGCGAGCTGAGCTGAAAGAAGATCGCCAGCGGCAGCGACGCCACCGGGCGCCCCAGCGAGTCCGGCATGTGATCGGTATAGCCCGCCGTGAACAGCACCGCCGCCGCGTCGCCGATGGCGCGTCCAAAGGCCAGCAGCGCCGCCGTCGCCAGTCCGGGCAGCGTCTGCCGCAGCAAGATGCGGGCCATCTCCAGGCGGGTCGTGCCCAGGGCGAGGGTTGATTCGCGCAGTTCGGACGGCACCAGGCGGACCACTTCATCCATCGCGCGCACCAGGATCGGCAGCACGACCAGCGCCAGGGTCAGGATGCCGCCCAACAGCGAGGCGCGCATGCCCGCCAGCAGCATGAGCGTGAAGGCGAACGCGCCGTAGACGATGCTGGGGATGCCCCACAGCACATCGAACGCCAGCCGGATCAGATCCGCCAGCCGCGACCGGCCCAGGTACGCGTGCAGGTAAATGACCACCGGCACGCCGGCGGCCAGCGCCAGGGCCGTCGCGCCCGCCGCCAGATAGAGCGAGCCGAGGATCGCATTGAGAATGCCGCCTTCATCGCTGCCCAGGTAATAGCCGCCGGTCGAGGACTGGGTGAGCATGTTCCAGCTCAGCGCACCCAGCCCCTTGCGGACCACGGTCACCAGGATCAGGCCCAACACGCCCAGCGCCAGGAAAAGCGACAGGCGCATGATGGTCGTGAAGACGCGCTGTTCCAGATGGCGACGCCGCTGCCGGTTCACGCCGCGCTCTCCGTTTGAAGCCGCGCCAACATCAGCCGCGCCGCCGCGTTGAACAGCAGCACGACGACCAGCAGCATCAGCGCCGCCGCCATCAGCGCCGCGTCGAACATGGGGATCGACATCATCTCGCCGTAGTTGTTGGCGATCAGCGCGGGCAGCGGCGTGGCCGCGTCGAACAGCGAGCCGGGCATCTGCGCGACGTTGCCGACCACCATCAGCACGGCCAGCGTCTCGCCGAACGCGCGCGAAAAGCCCAGCACCACCGCCGCGACGATCCCCGGCAGGGCCTTGCGCACGGTGACATATTTGGTCGTCTCCCACTCGGTCGCGCCCAGCGCCAGCGACGCCTCGCGCATCCCCTGCGGGACGCTGCGCAGCACTTCGTCGGTCACCGCCACGATGATCGGGTACACCATGATCGCCAGCACGATGCCACCCGCCAGCACGCCGTAGCCGGTCGGGTTGTGGTTGGCGAACAGCGGCAGGGCGTGCCCGAGCGTTCGGTCCGCCCAGGGGCCAATCGTGGTGCGGATCAGCGGCACGATGAACAGCACGCCCCACAGGCCGTAAACGACCGACGGGATGCTCGCCAGCAGATCGATCAGCGGCTTGATCGCGCTTCGCATGCGGGCGTATTCGGCCAGGTACAGCGCGCTGAACAGCGCCGCCGGGACGGCCAGGACCATCGCCAGCAGCGTGACGATCAGGCTCCCGGCAATGAACGGGGCGAACCCGAAGGCGCCCTGCGTGGGATGCCACGTCTGCGACAGGATCAGCGCGCCCGGCGACCGCGTGGATAGCACCGGCCATGCCCGGACCAGCAGCGCCGCGCCGATCACGATCACCAGCGCGCACGCCGCCAGCGTGACCGCCGCCATGCCGCGGCCCGCCAGCGCGTCCACCGAGCGCCGCCAGCGCCCCCGGTCCCACCACAGGACCGGGCGCCGCGCGTCAGTCAGGGTACGGGGTCGGGTGATTTCCATGCTCGTCTTCTCCATGCTCGCCGCGCCCGCTCTATTCACCTGCCAGGCTCGCCAGCCCGGCCTCAAGCTGGTCCGCGGCCAACTGCACGTAACCGGCGTCAGTGACAAATGCCTGCCCATCGGTCAGCACCCAATGGAAAAAGTCGCGCACCGCCTCGTCCGGCGTGCCCTTCGTCACCAGGTAGAGCGGGCGCGCGGGCGGCGATGGATACTGCCCGCTGGCGATAGCGGCGGTGATGGCCGCCTTGTCCGCGTAGAAGTCCTCATCAGCGGCGATGGTCCCGTCCCCGTCGAGATCGACCGGCACCACGCGCAAGCCGTCCACCGGCGCGCCGGTCTCCGGATCGTAGGCGAAGCCGATGTTGTTGAAGCCGATGCCCAGGGCATCCTGGCGCACGGCTTCGGCCAGGCCCGGATCGCCCTGCACGGCGATGCCTTGCAAGTCTTCCTGTGCCGTCCCGCCGAGGAACAGCGCCCACATCTCGGCGGCTCCGGCGGCATCGGCGCGGGTGTAGACGTGGATCTCGGATGCGTCGTCCGTCCCCACCAGCGCGCCCCACGTCGCCAGCTCGCCAGACAGCCAGATCTGCGCGCCGGATTCCGGCGTGAGGCCGGTCGCCAGCACCTGATCGCGCATCGGGTTATCCGCGTTGATCACCGCCACGACCGCGTCTTTGGCAACGGCCACCGCCGCCGCGCCCTGGTCGGCTTCCTCGGCGCGCACCTCGCGCGACACCATCGCCACATCCGCCGCTCCGGACAGCACATCGCTCATCCCCTTGCCCGCGCCCCCCGCCGACACGTCGAACACCACATCCGCGTGCAGCGCGTGATATTCCTCGGCCCACAGGACCACCAGCGGGTAGAGCGCGAACGCGCCGGACACGGTGATCGTGGTCTGGGATTCGCCGCCGCCGTCATCGTCGCCGCCGCACGCGCTGAGGACCAGCGGTACGCTCAGCAGCGCAGCGAGCAGGAGCCGGGAGAACGAGCGTGGAATGTGCATAGTGAGTCTCCTTTTTGCGTGGGCGGGCGATCCCTAGAAAACCTATTCTGTGATCGGCTTGATGACCAGCACCGGCTGCCGGTTGTCCGGCGCCTGGATCTCGATCTGCTGGAGGACGCGCTGCACGAAATCGCCATGCGCTTCGGCGGCGATGGTGATCAGGTCATAGCTGCCGCGCGCCACCTCCGCCGCGATTTGCGCTTCCGGCTCGCCCTGGCACAGCTTCAGGTCGCCCGGCACGCCCGCCTCGGTCAGGCGGTGCGCGCACGCCCAGATGTGCTCGCCCGGCGCGCTGTCCTGCGTGAGCAGCCCGGCCAG
This sequence comes from Aggregatilineaceae bacterium, assembly GCA_040767355.1. Classification (GTDB taxonomy): domain Bacteria; phylum Chloroflexota; class Anaerolineae; order Aggregatilineales; family Aggregatilineaceae; genus LM3-B42. The sequence continues at coordinate 73,710 of JAXGOS010000011.1, forward strand.
GCCGCCCGGGAAACGCGACCGGCGGCGACCCTGGGCAGCGGCCGGTGCGACCGTCAGCAGCGTGACGCGCGCGCCCCCGGCCTGCGCCAGCGGGATCACCCAGTCCAGCACGCTCTCATCGGGCGAATGACCGCGCAGCACCAGCAGGATATGATCCAGCACGGGCGGCGCGCCGCGCGCCAAGAGCACCGGGGTGGACGATCCCCGCAGAAAGCGCGAGAGCGTTTCCCCTTGCGGCGCGTCGATCACCGTCAGGCTGTATTGTCCCTCGCGCGCCACCGTTTGCGCCGTCTCCAGGCTGGTCTGGCCCGCGTCGAGAACGGTCGTTTCGGCGGCGAGCGCCCGGGCCACCAGATCCGCGATCGCCGCGGCCTGGCTGGACGTATCTCCGGCGGCGGTCCAGCACAGAACGCGCACCGCCCCAGAGTCATCCTCTCCGGCCCACAGGCGGTTGAGCGCCGCGCGGATCTCGCCCGCCGAGCCTTGCACCGGCACGATCGACATACCCAGCAGCGCCTGGAGCATAGCCACCGACGCCTGGTTGTCGGGATAGGCCATCACCACGGCGAGCTGGTCGTCGTCACGCGCCAGCGGGATCGCCAGGTAGTAATACGCCAGCCGCCGCGGAAGCTGGCGGGCCAGCGCCGGGTCGATGGTGACCGCGCTCAGGGACAGGTAAGGGTATTCGCTCATCATCACACCTCGCGCATAGTGTAACTGCCAGGGGTAACAGACCGGGATACAAAGCGGTGATAAACTGGTGACAATTTTTCAGGCGGAGCGACAGGGCGATCAGGAATTCGAGGAGCGCTGGAGCAGCGCGTAGCCCACGCCGGGCACCGTCTCGAGCGTGGTCGGCGCGGCGGGATCCGGCTCGACCTTGGCCCGCAGGCGGTGGACCAACTGCTTGAGCATCGTCCGGTCGCCGCCCGCCGGGCCCCAGACGTGCGCGATCAGCGTGTCGGCGGGCAGGACGTGCCCGCTGTTGAGCATCAGCACTTCCATCAGGCGGCATTCCAGCGGCGTGAGCTGGCCCAGCGGATGCCCGGACCGGTGCAGCTCGCGTCGCTCCAGGTCCAGCGTGAGGTCGCCGGCCATCAGCGGCCCGCTGACCGGCGCCGATCCCCCTGCCCGGCGCAGCACCGCCTGGGCGCGAGCGACCAGTTGGCGCGGGCTGAACGGCTTGGTGATATAGTCGTCCGCGCCCAGCTCCAGACCGCGCACGACGTCGTCGTCCTCACCGCGCACGCTCAGGATGATGATCGGCGTCTCGGCCCGCTCGCGAATGCGCTGGCAGACGGTCAGGCCGTCCAGCCGGGGCAGGTTCAGATCCAGGATGATCAGGTCGGGCGCTTCGGCCTGCCAGGCATTCAGCGCGGCCTGGCCGTCGTGAGCCAGCACCACCTGGAAACCGGCCCGCCGCAGTGTGAACGACAGGACATCCGCCAGCACCAGATCATCGTCTACGATCAGCGCTTTCATGCCGCTTCTCCGGTCAGGGGGAGTGAAAACCAGAACACGGAGCCGCCGCCGGGATTCTCCTCGACGCCTACTTCACCGTGATGCCCTTCGATGATCGCCTTCACCACCGACAGCCCCAGGCCAATGCCCATCCGATCATCATCGCGCGCGCCCACGCGCACGAAGCGCTGAAACAGCGCCTGGCGCTCGGCGGGGGGAATACCCGGCCCGCGATCGGCGACGGCCACGCGCAGCCGGTCCGCGTCCAGCGCCAGGGCGAGATCGATGGTCTCGGCCTGCGGGCTGTACTTGCTGGCGTTGGACAGCAGGTTGATCAGCACCTGGGTTAGCCGGGTCGGATCGGCGGCCACCTGGGGCACGCTCAACGGCTCGGTGAGCGCCAGCGTCTGCCGCCGCCGGTCCAGCAGCGGCTGCATCAGGCGGATCGCCTCGGCCAGCACCGCGTTGATCGCGACCGGGCGGCGGTGGATCGCGAAATGTCCCGCCTCGATGGTCACGCTTTCCAGCAGGTTATCGACCAGCGCCTGCAGGCCGGACGCGCTCAGGTGAATCGAGGCGATCAGCTCGTCCATCTCGTCGGGCGACAGGTAGGCGCCCTCGTCCATCAGCAGCTCGATCGACGCGTTGAGACCGGCCAGGGGCGTGCGGAACTCGTGGGTGATATTGGCCAGGAAGTACGAGTGTAGATGATGACCCTCTTCCTCGTCGCTTACATCGCGCAGCACGAGCGCCGTCTGTGGCGGCCCGCCATCCGGCGGCACCAGCCGCGCGCCGGTCACCGCGAGCGAGACAGACCGCGCGCCGCGCGTCTTGAACCTCAGCCGGCGTCTGGCGTTCGGCGCCGCCAGGAAGTCGCTCAGGCGATCCTGGTCGCTTTCGGACAGGTTGAGCACGTCGCGGATTCCCCTGCCCAGCGCCTTGCCACGCCGCCAGCCGGTGATGCGCTCGGCGCCCTGGTTGAAGAACGTGATCCGGCCCGCCGCGTCGACGACGACCAACCCCTCGGCGATGGACTCGGTCAAGCGCTCGTACCACGCTTTGGCGCGCCGCAGCTCGGTTAGGCGCTTCAAGTAGGCGCGCCATGCCAGGCCAGCAGCCGAGGCTGCCGCGAGTAACCGGAAGCGAGTCAGGGCCATACGTTTCATAGTCGCATCGCAGTGAACGGGTCGAAGCTGTGCTCGAATCATAGCAAGTGCGTGCGCCAGCGCAAACGATGCGCAGGGCCCCTGTGACGGCGGGATTACCGCCTTAGTCGCTATGAACACGTGTTGTCAGATTTTGACATGGAGATCAGATTTCGCTATAATGCGATCATCTTGTCATTACAACACTACATGATTACAAGCCTGGCGTAACGTGAATTGAGTAGGTCTGTCAGTTGGTATGGTGTCCTGGGATCAGAATGGCTATCGGTATCTTGCATCGCCAGTCCTTCACTAAAGGAGGCTGGCCCACACTCGAACTATTAGATTGAGGAGGTGTGATGGACTGACGGGATATGCGTAACCCAATCGTCCTGTGACTGACTCTTTGGAACATGTGCTGGGAGGCACAGCATGAATAATCGTAAACGCCATATGTTTTTCCTCTTGTCGGTCGTGCTCGTCGCGACGATGGTCTTTGGCTCCGGCCAGGGCGTCCTTGCCCAGGACGGCGACGAGGTTGATCTGTCGGAAGTCACTATTGGCCTTTCCATGTATACTGTGAATGCGCCCTATTTCGCCGCGCAGATGGAATCCGTTAAGAAGCGCGCTGCCGAATATGGCATGGAAGTCATCGCCATCGAGGCCAACAACGATCTGAACAAACAGCTCGCCGATGTTGAAGACCTGCTCGCGCGCGGAATCGATCTCCTGATCTTCAACCCCAAGGACCCGCTCGGCGCTGTGCCAGCGACCAAGATGGCAACTGCAGCGGGCGTGCCGGTGTTCATCATCGACAGCTCGATCGATGCGTCGGCTGACTATGTGACGACCGTCCAGTCAAACAACATGGCCAACGGCGTGGAAGTGGGCATCTGGCTGGCCAACAAGATGGGCGACGAATTCATCAGCATGGCGCTCATCAGTGGCTCGCCGGGCAATCCGGTCGGTGAAGAACGCCGTCAGGGCGTGTTCCGTGGCCTTATCGAGGAACAACTCCGCGATCGCAACAGTGTTTCGTTCGAAATCGTCGCCCAGGGTTGGGGTGAGTGGGCGCACGAGGGTGGCCTGAACGCGATGGAAGATATCCTCGTGGCGTTCCCCGACATCAATGTCCTGCTCTGCGAAAATGACAGCATGTGCCTTGGCGCGCTGAAGGCCATTGAAGAGGCCGGCAAGACCGAGCAGATTCTGGTGCTGGCGGCTGCAGACGGCCAGAAGGAAGCTCTAGAGCTCATCAAGACGGGTCAGTACGGCGCCACCGGCCTGAATGACCCTGCGCTCGTGGCGACCACTGCTGTCGATCTGGCTGTCGAATGGATCCAGGGGCGTCGTGACTTCGCAAAACTCACCTATACGCCACCGGCCGCGATCGTCCAGGAAAATGTCGATGAGTACTATGACCCGGACTCGATCTTCTAGTCAGCCCGGGCCTGATTCGTCCGAGTGAGCCAGGGTGCACAGGCCGACCCGGCCTGGCACCTTCGGGTTTCCGGGTTGAGCGAAGGTTGCTCGCCCGGAAACCCGGTTCGTTGTATAGTGCGATGGGGCTGTCGATGCTCGCTGTGTGTCGCGAAAATAGACTGCCGCGCCAGTCTGTTCGATGGCTGCGGTGAGTACGGCGGAAAACCACATGTCACAAGAACAATACAGAGTAGAGCTTATTGATATCAGCAAATCTTTCCGTGCCATCCAGGCCCTCAAGAACGTCTCCTTTGCCGTAGCCCCGGGCGAGATTCACGCGCTGGTAGGAGAAAATGGTGCGGGCAAGTCGACCTTGATGAAGATTCTATCCGGCGCGTACCAACGCGATTCGGGCACGATCAAGATCGATGGGCGTGAGGTCGAGATCCGGAACCCGCACGAGGGGCGCAAGCACGGAGTCGGGATTATCTACCAGGAGTTCGCGCTGGCAACCGATCTCACGGTCGCCGAAAACCTGTTCATCAAGCATTTGGGGACGCGGGGCGGCCTCATCAACTGGTCCGTGCTCAACCGCCGCGCCGAGGAGCTGCTGCACAACGTCGGCTTCGACATCGATCCACGGCGCACCGTCAGAGATCTGAGCGTGGCCTACCAGCAGATGGTTGAAATCACCAAAGAAATCTCTCAAAACGTCAAGATCCTCGTTCTTGACGAGCCGACTGCTGTGCTCGCTCCCCGCGAAGTCGAGCGCCTCTTCACCGTGATGCGCAGCCTGAAAGACAAAGGGATTAGTTTCGTTCTGATCACCCACCGCCTCGATGAGCTGTTCGAGATCGCCGACCGGACGACGGTGTTGAAGGACGGCGAGGTCGTCGGCACGGTCAACATCCAGGACGTCAACCGGGATGATATCATCCGCATGATGATTGGCCGCCAGCTCTCCACGATGTATCCCCGGCGGAACGTCGAAAAAGGTCCGGAAGTGCTCCAGGTGTCCGGCCTGTCATCGGCCACCGGTGTCGAGGATGTCTCCTTTTCCGTGCGGGCCGGCGAGGTGTTGGGCATCGCCGGACTCGTTGGCAGCGGGCGGACCGAGCTGGCGCGCGCGATCTTTGGCGCCGATCGCATGACGTCAGGCAAGCTCATCCTGAGCGGCAAGCAGAAATCGATTCCGTCGTCGCGGGCCGCAGTGTCGTCGGGCATCGGATTGGTGCCGGAAGACCGCAAGAATCACGGCGTGATTCTTGGCATGAAGGTGCGCGAGAATGTCACCATGCCGAGCATCAGCAAAGTGACAACGCTGCTGGGTGTCATTCGCGCACGGACCGAGCGCGGGATAGTAGCCGACCTGATTGATAAGCTCAGCATCAAGACGAGCGGCATGGACGCAGCGGTCGCCGACCTCAGCGGCGGCAACCAGCAGAAAGTCGCGCTGGCAAAATGGCTGTCCAAGACCTGCGACCTGTTGATCCTGGATGAGCCCACGCGCGGCGTGGACGTGGGCGCCAAAGTCGAAATCTACAACCTCATCAACGACCTGGCGGCACAGGGCATCGCCATCATCATGATTTCGTCGGAAATGATGGAGATGATCGGCATGGCGGACCGCGTCATGGTCATGAGTGAAGGTAAGGTTACGGGGTTCTTGGAAGGCGAGGAAGTCACTGAGGAGAACATCCTCCGCCTGTCGATGCCCGGCACCAATCGAGTTTACCAGGAAGCCGTCTAGACTTTCGACCGTGCACCGGGAAGCCATCGCAGCGGGCCAATGACACGCGAACGGATGGCAGGTCGATAACATCAGAAACGATTCACTAGCTCAAGAGTTTGGACTTCATTGAAGTCGGAGGTATTTCCCCTTGGACAAGGCGCGAATGTCACAGGCAACGGCGGAGGAGCGTGCCATCCAAACGATCTGGCTGAATGCCAAGAAAGTGATTTCGTTCATACTCCGTTACAACACCATTTTCGTCTTCTTGGTGATGGTCATCGTATCGACCATGTTGTCGGACGTCTTTCTGACCGAGCGCAACATCTTCAATTTGCTCCGGCAGGTGTCCGGCCTGGGAATCGTCAGCATGGGCATGCTGCTGGTCATTCTGACCGGGGGCATCGACCTGTCCGTCGGTTCGATTGCCGCACTGGGAAGCGTGCTCGTCGCCCATTTTCTTCGCGAACAGCCTCTCGGACCCTCGCTGTTCCTGGCGCTTGGCGGCGGTTTTCTGATCGGCGCGGCCTCCGGGATCCTGGTGGCGAACCGGAACATGGCGCCGTTTGTCGCTACGCTGGCGTTGATGACTGTCGCGCGCGGCTTCGCCTACATGGTGTCCAAGGGTTCCCCGATCATCACGAACAATGATCTCCTCAGCGATTTTGGGTCCTCCTACTGGATACGTATCCCTCTGCCGGTGTTCCTGATGTTCGCCATTTTCGTCATTACCCTGCTGGTCCTGCGCTTCACAGCTTTTGGCCGCATCGTCATGGCGATTGGCAGCAACGAGAGTGCCGTGCGACTGGCGGGTATCCGGGTGGGTTACTACAAGTTTGCGGTCTACGCCATCACAGGTGTCCTCTGCGCGATCGCGGGCATCATCTCAACCTCCCGTACGGGTGTGGGCTCGCCTATCGTGGGGACCGGTATGGAGCTGGATGCCATCGCTGCCGTGGTCATTGGTGGCGCCAGTCTGAGCGGTGGGCGCGGCAATGCGATCAACACGCTGCTGGGCGTGTTGGTGCTTGGCATGATCGGCAACATCATGAACCTGATGAACGTCCCAAGCTATCCGCAGCAAGTGATTCAAGGGCTGATCATCGTCGCCGCGGTCCTGCTGCAGGGCGTGGAGTTGGGACGTTCGCGGTAGAATTGGACGGGCAAGCGGGATTTTATCGTTCTTCGTGCAGGTTATCTCAGAGAGGAGGAAAGGTGCTCGCTTCCCGCGCTCAACGGGGCGGCACCGATGATCTATGAAACAAGCTGTTATGACGGCACCAGGACAGATTGAGTATTTCGATGTGGACGCACCCGTCCCGAACGACGACGAGGTGCTCATGCAGACGAAGCGCATCGGCGTCTGCGGCTCCGATATCCATGTGTATCACGGTCTCCATCCGTATACGGGCTATCCCGTCGTCCAGGGACACGAAGTGGGCGGCGTGGTGGCGGCGGTCGGCAAGAATGTGACGAAAGTCAAGGTCGGCGACAGGATGACCTTCATGCCGCAGGTCACGTGTGGCGAGTGTTATCCCTGCACGCACGGGATGTACCATATCTGCGAATCGCTCAAGGTCATGGGCTTCCAGACCGACGGCGCGGGGCAGGAGTACTTCGCGCTCCCCGAATGGGCCGTGATCAAACTGCCGGACACCATGTCACTCGACCAGGCCGCCATGATCGAGCCCGTGTCGGTCGCGGTGCACGCCCTGGCCCGCGGCGGCGGCGCCAAAGACAAGCGCGTCGTCGTGTTGGGCGCCGGGCCGATCGGCAACCTGACCGCCCAGGTGGCACGGGCAACTGGCGCCAAAGCGGTCATGATCACCGATGTGAGTCCGTACAAACTGGACAAGGCGCGCGAATGCGGCATCGAGATCGCCGTGAACACCGCCCAGGAGAATCTGGGAGACGCCATCGCGAAGCATTTCGGGCCGGAGAGGGCCGATCTCATCCTGGAGTGCGTGGGCGTCGAGCCGACGGTGACCGATGCCATCCAATACGCGCGCAAAGGCTCGACGATCGTCATTGTGGGCGTGTTCGGCGCGAAGCCGAAGGTCGATCTGGGTCTGGTGCAGGATCGCGAGCTGAGCCTGGTGGGCACGCTCATGTACCAGCAGCCCGATTACGAGCTGGCCGTAGAGCTGGCCGCCGGTGGCAAACTGGCGCTGGATAAGATGATCACCCACCGCTTCCCATTCGACCGGTATCTCGACGCGTACCACGCCATCGAAGCATCGGGCGGCAACTACCTGAAGGTCATGATCGAGCTGGATTAGTCCAGCCACGCGCGACCGTTTTCTTTGTTCTGATGCCTGTGTCCTGCCTGCGCAGGCAGGGAAAGGGATGCTATGTTTGCGGTAGCTGTCACAGAACCGGGCAAGGTCGAAATCGTGGAGGTTCCCGACCCGGTCCCAGGCCCCTACGAAGCGCTGATCAAAACGGAGATTGCCGCGCTGTGCAACTCCACCGATCGCAAGCTGATCGAGGCGCATTTCCCCGGCGTCGAGCAGTATCCCCTGCTGCTGGGCCATGAGACGGTGGGCACAGTCGTCGCCGTCGGCGAGAAGGCGCGCAGCTTCCAGGTGGGCGACCGCGTCATCGGCGGCCTGCTGCTCAACTCGACCCATCCGGACTACGCCAGCGGCTGGGGCGGTTTCTCTTAATACCCGGGGTCCCGTGATCAGGTGGCCTGGTGCTATGTGGGCGGCGCGTTGGCGGCGCACGGCTGGGTCGAGGTGCACGAGATCATGCGCACCGTGCCGCGGACGGTCCCTCTCGAAGATGCCGTGCTGCTGTGCACGTGGCGCGAGGTCTACGGTGCCTTCGACGACTTCAACCTGCGACCGGGCGATGACATCGTCGTGTTCGGCGCGGGACCGGTCGGGCTGAGCTTCGTCAAGTTCGCGCGGCTGTTGGGCCTGAACGAGATCTACTCAGTCGACCTGGTGGAAGCCAAGCGGCAGAAAGCGCTCGAAATGGGCGCCACCGCCGCGTTCGCGCCCGACAGCGCCGAGCTGGCCGGTCTGGTCGAGCGGCGGGGCAAGCCGTTTGACGCGCTCATCGACGCGGTCGGCAAGGAAGCGATCATCAACGGGGCGCTGCCGATGGTCAAGCTCGGCGGCTCGATCTGCGTGTACGGCGTGATCGATACGCCATCCATCCGGCTCGACAAGGACCTCGGACCCTATAACTTCAACCTGTTCATTCACCAGTGGCCGACGCGCGCCCGCGAGCGGGCCGCCCAGGAGCCGCTGGTGGAGTGGATCGAGGCCGGCAAGCTGAGCTTCCGCGAGTTCGTGTCGGCGGAGTATCCGGTCCAGGATATCGCGCAGGCCTTCGAGCAGTCGAAGACCGGCAAGCCGGTCAAGACCCTGCTGCGCTACGGGTAGCCTGACCGCAACCGATCGAATCGAACGCCGTCCGCCCGCCCCGCTGACCTGAGTCAACCGCGGACGGATGGCGTTTTCGTTTTCCAGCTCACTGGGATGTGGATCATGATCGCTGATTGTTTCATGGCAGTCGATATTGGCACGGGGAGCACGCGGGCGGCGCTCATCACCGGGGAAGGACGGCTGCTGGCGCAGGCTTCGCAGGAGTACCCGCTCGACACCCCGGCGCCCGGCTGGGCCGAACAGGATCCGCGCATCTGGTGGCGCTGCACGGTCGAGACTATCCGCCGCGTGCTGGATGAGTCGGAGATCACACCGAGGCGCATCGCGTGCGTGGGCATCGACTCGCAGATGCACGCGACCATCCCGCTCGATGCCAGCGGCGACGTGCTCGTCCCAGCGGTCCAGATCTGGTGCGACAAACGCGCGGCAGGCATCGTGGAGACCTTCCGGAGCGCGCCGGACGCGCCCAAGTGGAGCGCGCAGGCCGCCAATCCCCCGACAACCTCATGGTGGGGCTTCAAGATCAAGTGGCTGCAGGAGCAGCACCCTGACGTCTATGCCAGGACATGGAAATTCACCACAGGGGCGGCGTTCGCCGTTCACCGGCTGACGGGCGCGCTGGTCATGAGCCGGTCGGAAGCGTCTGGCTCGTTCTGCATGGATACCCGCAGCGGCGATTGGTCGCCGGGCTTGATCGAGCGCCTGGGGCTGGACCTGGCCAAGCTGCCCCCGATCGCGCCCGCTACGTCGCTAGCGGGACACGTCACGCCCGAAGCCGCCCGGCTCACTGGGCTGGCCGCCGGGACTCCCGTGGCGGTCGGCGCGGCTGATTTCCCGACCACGCTGCTGGCAGCGGGCGTGATCGCGCCCGGGGATGCGGTCGATATCTCCGGGACGTCGTGCCTGATGGCCCTGCTCGCGTCCCAGCCAGCGACCGATCCGCGGTTGATGAACCTGCGGCACGAGACCGATGGCTGGGTTTCCTATGGCGTGGTCGAAGCGGGCGGGGGATCGCTGCGCTGGTTCCGCGATCTGTGCTGCGGCCAGGAGATCGCCGAAGCGCGAGAAGCGGGGCGCAACGTCTATGACGTGCTGACCGAGCCGGCGGGCCGGGTGGCGCCGGGCGCCGGAGGTCTGCTGTTCTTTCCGTATCTGCTCGGCGAGCGCACGATGGGCAGCCCGCACTCGCGCGGCGTGTTCTTCGGGCTAACGCCCAACAGCGATCGCCCGACCATGACGCGCGCCATCCTGGAAGGCATCACATTCGAGCTGCGCCGCGTGCTGCGGACCGCCGAGCGAGCCGGGGCCCCTGTCGGCAAAGTGCGGGTGATCGGCGGCGGCGCGGCGAACGCGGTGTGGAACCAGATTCGCGCCGACATCTACGGCAAGACGGTCGTCCAGTACGCAGCCAACGAGGGCGGCATCCTGGGGACAGTCATGCTCGCCGGGCTGGCGGTCGGCTTCTGGCCGGATGCCCAGGCAGCGGTCAACGCACTGACGTCGATCGACACGGAATACGAGCCCGATGCCGGTCGCGCGGCGGGCTATGACGCGCTATACGAAGAATTCACGCGCCTGCACGACCTGTTCATCCCCTCGTTCGAGCGCCTGCAACAACAAGCGGCGCTCGCCCTGGACGCGCAGTGACAGCCTGCCGCATCACCTGGGCGAACGCCGCGCGCAGTCCAACCAGGCATCCGCCGGGCCCAACAGGTCTTGCGGGCGCTATTTGGTGACCTTCAGCATCCCGCCATCGATATAGCAGCTCGATCCCACGATGTAGCTGGCCCGCGGCGAGCACAGAAAGACGAAATAGTTGGCGATTTCTTCGGGCGATGCAAAGCGCTTCATGGGCGTGTGTTCTTCGGCGACCTGATCCAGATACTGCTGCGGCGTCATGTCCGTCCCCGCGGTCAGCTCCGTGGCAGATTTCACCCAGTCAGGCGTCAGGACGAGGCCCGCGTTGACCACATTCACCCGGATGTTGTACGGGATGAACTCGTTCGCCATGGTCTTGGAGAGCATAACCAGCGCTGCCTTGGACACGTTGTAAATGGGTTCGTACCACAGCGGCTGGGCGGAGCAAATCGACGCATTGTTGAGGATCACCCCACCGCCCCGCTGGCGCATGAACGGCACCAGGCCGCGTGCCAGCCGGACCGAGGCCATCACGTGCAGATCCCAGAAGAACTGCCATTTTTCGTCCGGCGCCTCCATGATCGTCTCGTTGCTGCCGGTGCCGGCATTGTGGATGAGAATATCGGCGCCACCAAACTCGCGCTCGACTTCTCGGATGAAGTGGTCGATGTCGTCCGCTTTGGAGACATCGGCGCGGACCCCTAGCGCCTTCACGCCGAACTTGCTGCTGATTTCCTGCGCCCTTGTCTTGAGGCGCTCCTCGTTCCTGGCGCACAGGGCGAGATGCACGCCCTCCTGGGCAAGTCCCTCCGCGACTGCCAGGCCAATGCCAACACTACCGCCGCTAATGACCGCTACTTTGTCCTTGAGACCGAGATCCATTTTATTCTCACCTCTACTAGATGATGCGAACCCTGCTGCGCTCCAGACCCGCCGCAGCAACCACTCCCAAATATAGACCAGCTCGCCCTGACGGGCCAGAACCCACGCTGGTCAGTGAGTATGATAACACCGGCGAGGCCGCATACCACAGGTGATGTTCAGGGAATCGGTCCAGGGCTTGACAGACCGCCTCGATCTGTGCTTAAATCGGTTTAGTAAACCGGTTTAGTTCCCGACCGATCGAAAGGGGTTGGCCTACGCAGCCTGATGAGTCCCACCGTGTGTCACTTAGATTTTCCGCTTATGATAAAGATGAGGAGAACGAGAAAACCATGAAACGCAATGCATTTCCCCTGATGGTTGCCCTGCTTGCAGCCGCTTTCGCGCTGCAGGGCGCCGGCTTGCTGGGCGTGGTCCGTGCCCAGGAGCCGATCAAGCTGACCTTCTGGAACTACTGGGATGGCAAGAACGGCGAGGTCATGCAGGCCCTCGTGGATCGCTACAACGCCGAGCATCCCGACGTCGAGATCGAGAACGTGTTCGTCGGCTGGGGCGAATTGCTGCCCAAGCTGCAACTGGCCGTCGCCGGCGGCGACACGCCCGATCTCGCCGCCGCCGACATGGTCTGGATGCCCTACCTGGCCAATTCCGGCGCGCTGGTCCCACTCAACAGCTTCGTCGAGGCGTCCGGCACCGACATCGCGGACTTCTACCCGGCGCTGCTCGCGGTGAACACCTACGGCGACCAGTATTATGGGCTGCCGGTCAGCACCAACAACCTGGAGCTGTTCATCAACAGCGACCTGTTCGAGGCGGCCGGGCTCGATCCCGCTGCCCCGCCGACGACCTGGGCCGAGCTTCAGGACATGGCCGCGCAGTGCGCCAATCCTGAGCAGGGCATCGTCGGCATCGAGCTGTACACCCAGCCCGGCGAGGGCCTGACCTGGCAGTTCCAGGTGTATCTGTGGCAGGCCGGCGGCGATTTCCTGACCGAAGACCTGACCGCCGCTGCGTTCAACTCCGAGGCCGGGCTGAAGGCGCTCAACTACTGGCTGGGCCTGATCGACTCGGGCGCGTACACGCTCGCCGAGTGGGGGCTGTTCGGCCAGGGTCAGGCGTGCATGGTGATGGATGGCTCGTGGATGGTCGGCATCTGGGCGGAGACCGCCCCGTTCGCGTGGACGACGGCTCCCATGCCCTACCCCGAAGATGGCCAGCCGGCCACCAACATGGGCGGCGAGCATATCTTCATCATGGCGGCTGACGAGGCCAAGCAGCAGGCCGCCTGGGACTTCATCAACTGGTTCACCAGCACCGAGATCCAGCTTGAGTGGGATCAGGAAACTGGCTTCATGCCCGTCCGGGACTCGGTCGCCACGGACGAAGCATACCGTGCCTGGATCGACGAGACCGAGCCGCGCCTGCTGTCGTTCGTCGAGATGCAGCAGCACGCCCACAACCGTCCTCCCGTCGAGCAGTACGCCGAGCTGTCGGACGCCTTCTCGGCGGCCATCGAGCGCGCGCTCTACGGGCAGGTGAGCCCTGAAGACGCCCTGGCCGAGGCCGAGGCCGCCGTGAACGGCCTGCTCGAGTAGCACCACCTGCTGGCTGGGAGCGCATACCCTGCTCCCAGCCTTTTTTCCAACCCATGCCACTCGTTGAGGTTCCGCGATGACCGCACTCACTCCGCTGCGCGCGCGCTGGCGCCAGGCCAACCGGCAGGGCGATCTGTCTGCCGCGGCGCTGGCCCTGGCCCCGGCGGTGCTGCTGTTCGCCGTCTTCAACCTCTATCCTCTGGCCTATTCGGGTTTCCTGAGCCTGATGGAGTGGGACGGTTTCAGCCCGCAGCGCACCTACGTCGGGCTGGCGAACTACCGGGCCATCTACGAGTCGGCGGACTTTCGCAACGCGCTGGGCGTCACGCTGAAATACGCGGTCGGCGTCACGGCGCTGAGCGTGGCAGCCGGACTGGTGATCGCCGTGCTGCTCAATTCCGACATCCGCGGGCAGAATATCTACCGCCTGATCTACTTCCTGCCGGTAGTCACCTCGACTGTCGCCGCAGCGGTGGTCTGGCGCTACCTGATGACGCCGGGCACGGGCTACGCCGACGTGTTCCTGCGCAATCTCGGCCTGACGCCGCCCTCCCCCGCCTGGCTGCGCAATCCGGCCTGGGCGCTGCGCATCGTGATCCTGGTCGGCATCTGGAAGCGCCTGGGGTTCAACATCGTCGTTTTTCTGGCCGGGCTGCAGAACATCCCTAAGGACTACTACGAGGCCGCCACCGTCGACGGGGCCGGCATCTGGGGCCGCTTCCGGCACATCACCGTCCCGCTGATCGCGCCGATCACGCTGCTGCTGGTGATCATGTCCGTCATCGACGCCTTCCTGATTTTCGACGTGGTGTACGTGATGACGGATGGCGGACCGATCAAGACGACCGAGGTCGTTGGCCTGCTGCTGTATCGGCAGGCGTTCCGCTATTTCAACCTCGGCGATGCGTCCGCCATGGGATGGGTCATCTTCGCGATCGTGTTCACGGCCACGTTGGTGCAATGGAAGTTCTTTGGCGCGCGGGAGTCGGGTCTATGAGCGCGGAAACGGTGTCATCCGCTGGCGCGCTGCGGCTGCGTGTGGCGCGCCCGAAATGGGACAGGCTGCTGATCCACGCCGTGCTGATCGCGGGCGCCGTGGCGATGGTCGTCCCGTTCCTGTGGATGTTCACCCTGTCGCTCAAACCGGCCGAGCTCACCCACCAGGCACCGTATCTGATCCCGACCCGTTTCGAGCTCGCCAACTACGACAAAGCCTGGCAGGCCGCGCCATTCGGGCGCTACTACCTCAACTCGATCGTGATGACCGCCGGGATCGTGGTCGGCCAGGTGATCCTGTCCTCGCTGGCGGCTTACGCCTTCGCCCGGCTGAAGTTCCCCGGGCGCGAGGCGTTGTTCCTGGTCTTCCTGGCGACGATGATGGTCCCGTTCCACGTCATCCTGATTCCCTCGTATCTGATCATCGACCGGCTCGGCTGGATCGATTCGTACGCGGCGCTGATTGTGCCGCGCATGGTGAGTGCCTTTGGCATTTTCCTGCTGCGGCAGTACTACCAGGGCATCCCGCGCGAGCTGGACGAAGCGGCGATGATCGACGGCGCGAGCCGCCTGGGCATCTGGTGGCGGATCATCCTGCCGCTGTCCGGCCCCGGGCTGGCCACGCTCGGCATCTTCGCCTTCATGTTCGCCTGGAACGATTTCCTGTGGCCGCTGGTCGTGATCAACGATCCGGATATGCGCACCGTGCAGCTCGGCCTGGCCATGTTCCAGGGCCGCTACGGGACGCAGTGGACGCTGCTCATGGCGGGCACCGTCACCGCGACCCTGCCCACGCTGATCGTGTTCCTGATCGGGCAGAGGTGGTTTATTCAAAGCGTGGCCCAGTCGGGCGTGAAAGGCTGACGTAATGATCGAGCACTGGCCGGCGCCCGCCTGGGCGCGCGACGCGGTCTTCTACCAGATCTTCCCGGAGCGCTTCTTCAACGGCGATCCGGCCAACGATCCGCCCGGCACCGCGCCCTGGGACAGCCCTCCGACGCGCGAGAACTTCCTGGGCGGCGACCTGGCGGGCATCCGCGCCCGGCTCGATTACCTGCAGCGGCTCGGGGTCGGCGCGCTTTACCTGACGCCGTTCTTCCGCGCGCGCACCAACCACCGCTACGATACGTCCGATTACCTCGAAGTCGATCCCGCCGCCGGCACGCTGGACGAGTTCCGAGGGCTGGCGGCCGATGCTCACCAGCGCGGCATGCGCCTGATTCTGGACGCGGTCTTCAATCACTGTGGCGACGGATTCTGGGCGTTCGAAGACGTCGTCCGGCATGGCGCGGCATCCGCGTATGCGGATTGGTTCTGCATCGACTCGTATCCCGTGAGCATGGCGCCGCCTTCTTACCAGACGTGCGGAGGCGCGGCGTTTCTGCCCAAACTCAATCACGCCCATCCCGCGGTGCGCGAATACCTGCTGCGGGTGGCGCGTTACTGGCTGGAACAGGGCGCCGACGGGTGGCGGCTCGACGTGCCGTGGAAAGTGCCGCTGGACTTCTGGCGCGACTTCCGCGCGGACGTGCTCCGAACCCGGCCGGACGCGTACATCGTGGCCGAAGTGTGGCGCGGTGCGATCCCCTGGCTGGGCGGCGACACCGTCCACGGCGTGATGAACTACCGGCTGCGCGCCGCCATCCTCGACTATTGCGCGTGGGATCACATGGACGCGGAAGACTTCGACTACGAGCTGGCGCAACTGCGCGAGGAGCATGGGGCATCGGCACCCTACCACCTGACCCTGCTGGGCAGCCACGACACGGCGCGCATCCTGACTGTCTGCGGCGGCGACGTCCAGCGCGCCCGGCTCGCCGCGATCATTCAATTCACGTATATTGGTGCTCCAATGGTCTATTACGGAGACGAAATCGGCATGGAGGGGGAGAACGACCCGCTGTGCCGCGCTGGCATGATCTGGGACGAGCGCCGCTGGAACGGGCCGCTGCACGAGACCTATCGCCGGCTGATCGCGCTGCGCCGCGAGCACCCCGCCCTGGCGCGGGGCGATTTCGAGACCCTGACGGTCTTCAACGCTATTTACGCGTACCATCGCTGCCTGGACGCCGACAGCGTGGTGGTCGTCCTCAATCCGCGGGAAGCGCGCCAGAACGTGCGCATCCCCCTGGGGAGCGCGGCTGGACGGGCGGGCGCGTGGCGAGACGTCTTGAGCGGGGAGTGTTTCCCCGTGGAGGATGGGCGGCTCGTGCTCGAGACTCTGCCGGCGCGGGCCGGCTGCGTCCTGCTCCCCTTGGGAGGTCCCCATGACTAAGGTCACGATCTCGGAGATCGCCCGCCGCGCTGGCGTGTCGAAGACGGCTGTCTCGTTCGCCTTCAACTACCCCGAACGCCTGTCGGAGAGCACGCTGCGCCACATTCTCGCCGTCGCCGAGGAGGCGGGTTACGCGCCGGACCCGGTTGCCAGCAACCTCAAGACACGGCGCACCGGCTGCATCGGCATCCTGGTGCCGCAGCCGATTCCGATGATGACGCGCAACCCGTACCTGCTGACGCTCATCGAAGGGGTCGGGGATGTCTGCCACGAGAGCGAGATGTCGCTCATGCTCGTCCCGCCGCTCAAAGGCAGCCTGCGCCGCGCTATCGTGCGCGCGGCGGTCGATGGGTTCCTGACGCTGGGGCTGGAAACCTTCCGCGGGACAATGGTCGTGCTGCAGCAGCGCGGCGTGCCGTTCGTCATGGTGGACAGCGACCCGACGCCCGGCATCCCCTGTGTGAATATCGACGACGAGGCGGGCGCGTATGCGGCCATGACGTACGCGTTGGGGCGAGGGCACCGCCAGATCGCGATCTTCGGCATCCGCTCCGGCCATCATGGCGACTATCACAAATACGCCGGCACGCTGCAGCGGCGCATCGCGGGCTACGCGCGCGCCCTGGCGGACTACGGGCTGTCCCTGAGCGACTCGAACGTGCGTCTATTCGAGTGCGAATGCGACGCGGAGGGCGGCCGCGAAGGGCTGCAGGCGCTGTGGCAGTCGCGCTGGCAGCCCACGGCGATCGTCGCCATGGCCGACGTGATCGCGATCGGCGTGATGCAGGCCGCGAACGCGCTGGGACTGCGCATCCCCGACGACCTGTCCGTGATCGGGTACGACGACATCGAGGCGAGCAGCCTCACCTGCCCCGCCCTGACGACCGTCCACCAGCCGACCCTGGAAAAAGGGCACGTGGCGGCGCGACTTCTGCTACAGCGCATCGAGGTGGCATCGCTCCAGGCCGAGCACGTGGTGCTGCCGGTCGAGCTGGTCGAGCGCCAGTCCTTCCGGACGGTCAGCGCGGGCTGATCATCCCCCCCCGAGATACCGGCTCCGAGCCCGGTGATAGAACTGGAGCTTACCTCAAGGGTGGCTCATCCCACGCATAGCGGACCGCTTCCGCGAGCGGCATGGCGCGGCCCTCGGCCAACGCCGCCTTGAATAGCGCCTCACCAAGCTGTTCGCGCACGGCAGCCAGGTAACGGTCAATCTCGAACTGATCGGCAAACTGGCGGCCAATGCCCATCGCATCGAGGCAGGCGTCCGAGGCTCCCAGCAAACGCGCCGCGCGCTCCGGCTGGCCGCGTGCGGCAACGGGCCCCGCTAACTCCGACAATGACAGGGCAATGTGGTATTGGATGCCGAGCTCCTGCCACTGGCTCAGGCTCTCCCTGATGAGCGCTTCGGCGCGCTCATGGTCGCCGTGGTGGTAGGCGACATAGGCCAGATTGCCGAGGGCGACCGCTTCGCGCCGCTTGTCGCCAATGTCGCGGCTGATGGTGAGGCATTCCTCATAGGCTGCTCCCGCGCGCCGGTAGTCCCCCACCAGGCGTGCCAGTTCCCCCAGCACACTGAGCGCCTGATCGATCCCGGGCCGGTTGTCCAACTGCCGGAACTGCGCCAGTCCTTCTTCGCACTGTGCGATACCTTCGCGGTACTCCGCGGGAACGCCCACCGACTGAGCGCCCAGCATCACGCGCGCCCAGGCCGCGTTGCTGGTGTCGCCCAGCTCATGATAGAGCGCCAGCGCTTCGCTCTCCAGAACCCGGCCGCGTTCATGCAAGCCGAGAAACACCGACAGATGGCCCGCCGCTTTGAGCACTTTGGCCCGCACGGCTGTTGGCGCCGCGCCGGCGCCCGCGAGCGCCTGTTCGATCCACCGCCAGCCTTCGACAAACAGGCCTTCGAAATACCAGAAATCATGCAGCGCGCCCACCAGCCGCAGTCCCAACTCGACGTCGCCTCCTCCTAACGCCCAGGCCAGCGCCGTCCGCAGATTGTTGTGTTCCGCTCGCAGCCGCGCCAGCCAGTATTCCTGTCCCGCCCCGCGCAGCTCCGGCTCGGCGCGCTCAGCCAGGGCAACAAAGTATGCGGCGTGCCGCTGCCGCATGGCCTCGGCCTCGCCGCTCTGATCCAGCCGCTCGCGCGCGTATTCGTGGATCGTCTCCAGCATCATGCGCGGCTCGCCGTCCAGCCCTTCCTGCTGGATCAGGCTCTTGTTCAGCAAAGCCTCCAGGCCATCGAGGACATCCAGGTTGAGATCGGGCCCGCAGACCGTTTCGACCGCTTCTACGGTGCGTCCGCCCTGGAAGGTTCCCAGCCGGGCGAACAGCACCTGCTCCTGGGCGTCGAGCAGGTCGTAACTCCAGTCGAGAGCGCCGCGCAACGTCTGCTGGCGGTCGGGTAGATCGCGCGCGCCACCGCGTAACACGTCGAGCCGGCTCCCGAAGCGGTCGAGCATGGCCTGTGGTGAATACAGCCTGCTGCGCGCGGCGGCCAGTTCCAGCGCCAGGGGCAGCCCATCCAGGCGCACACAGATTTCCGCCACGGGGGCAGCCGTTTCGTCGTCGAGAATGAACGCCGGGTTGGCCGCCCGCGACCGCTGGCAAAAGAGCGCGACAGACTCAACCTGCGCGAGGTCGCTCAGCGACGCAGCGCCCCCCAGATCGGGCAGCGTGAGGGGCGGGACAGTGTATACCTGCTCACCGTAGATGCGCAGAACTTCCCGGCTGGTCACCATCACCGTCAACTGAGGGGCCGCCGCCAGCAGCTCGGAGATCAGCGAGGCGGCGGGCAGCACGTGCTCGAAGTTATCGAGAACCAGCAGGAGGTCCCTGGCGCGCAGGAAGGTCGCCAGCACGGCCGCCAGTGGTTTATCCGCCCTCTCGGGCACAGTCAGAACGTTGGCGACGGTGTGTGCCACCAGCACAGGATCGTTGATGGGGGCGAGCTCCACAAAATACGCACCATCCCGAAAATGGCCAACGACGTCTGCCGCCACCTGCAGCGCCAGGCGCGTCTTGCCGGTGCCGGGCATCCCGGTGAGAGTCAGGAGGCGCGCGGTGTCGAGCAACCGTGCCACTTCAGCGATCTCGTGCGCGCGTCCGACAAATGAGGTGAGCTGAGCCGGGAGATTGTGGCGGATCTCGAGAGACGGCAGAGCTACCGGGCCGGGCGGCTGCTCGATATCGAACAGACCCAAGGCGTGCGCGCGGGCGACGGCCTGGGTACGGCTGTGTACCCCCAACTTGCTGTAGATCTGCTTGGTATACCATTTGACTGTGCCGGGCGTGAGGGCGAGCGCCTCGGCGATCTCCTGATTTGAGAATCCGTCCCGCACGAGCCGCAGAATCCCTAGCTCGCGCGCCGTCAGCGCGTCGGTAACCGGCAGTTCCGCAGGGGCGTTCATAGGACCTGTACCCAATCACCCATATTACCATGCTAATTAAAGTATAGTCCGGTCCCGTTGTCGTGTTCAAGGGGCTGCCCCTGCCGGGTAATGATTCCCCCCATTGGGGAGGAGACAACCTCCCCAACCGGGTCTTAGGCTGAAGACAACGGCCAACAGCCGGAGCAGGAGGTGGAAAGATGTATGGCGGACACCTGACTATCGAGATCGCACACGAGAAGGTGCGCGAACACGAGCGGGCGGTGGCGGCGATCCTGGCGGGCGAACAGGCGCGCCAGGCGAGGGCGTCCCGGACAGCAGAACCTCACCTCCCGCGCCTGGGCTCTCTGCTGAGACTGCTGGGGAGAGCGCCGAGGCAGATTGCCACGCTCTCCACGATTAACGCGCAGAACGACAGCCTTCGGTGACAGAGTCTCGCATCCGCAGAACACACGGCGCCGGGCGCCGCTGGCCGATGCTCGCCCTCGGTTGCTGGTCCGCGGGATCGCGGGAAATCCCAGGATCGATCACGCGCGCCGGGTCACGCGCCCGGCTCGACCCAGATCGGTGAGCTCCACGCCCAGTGGCCGTTCGCCTGCCGCACGCGCACGTGGTACCAGTCGCGCTCCGCGCCGCTGGCTTCGTGGTCGAGGCTGAAGTGTGCGGTGTATTCCGGCTCGGCAACCGCCCGGTGAAAACAGAAGGCCGGCGTCAGGAAGCCGCCCAGGTACTCGGCGCGCGGGCCCGCCAGCAGATCACGGATGGGCACATCCACCGGCCGCCCGTTGATCCGGCCCGCGATCCGCGTGTGGGCGTCGGCCCGAATCTCGAAGCACATGCCCTGCGTGTTGGGCGTGGTGGTGGTCGGGTTGCCCCAGGTGCGCGTCGTGAAGGCGACGCCCGACTCCCCCGCCCGCTCCCACTGGCTGAAAGCATAGACGTCCTGCTCGCTGGCCTGCGGCTCGACGATTTCGTGCCCGCGAAAACGCGGCTCGACGGATAGCAGCTCCCCGTCGCGCACCTCCAGCTCCGCCCCCCAGTCGACCGTCACCCCGCGCTCGCCCCATCCCAGCTCCAGATACACCTTGACCGTGCTCGGCCACGTGACCGGCGGGACCGGGGCCGGGTTCCAGCGGTGGATGGGCCGGTTGTTGTGCAGGATCTCGATCATGTCGAGCGCGTCACCGCCTATCACCGCGACCTCCACGGCGCGGCAGCGGCTGGCGGGCGCGATGGCGCCCATCGGCTGGCCGTTCAGCGCGAACTCGAGCGCGATCCGGTCGCCGGTGAGAGCATAGGTGCGGCGCGCCACCAGCGCCTGCCAGATGGCCTCGCGCGTCAGGTCGCTAGCCCAGACGCCCGCGCGCCCGTGGCCGTAGCTGCCCGGGTGCGCGCTGTGGTGATCCGTGCCACCCACCACCCCGACGACATGGCCCTGCGCGAGCCCGTACTGCAGCGAGCTGCGCCAGTCGAGCGGGCCCATCGTATGGAGATAGCGGTAGGGGATCGTCGGGCTCTCGGACGCGCCGTGCATCGACATGATCTCGACCACGTGGATGAACTCAGGATCGACCTCGTCCCAGTTGACGCCCCGGTAGCCGGACTTGTACCCGATGTGGTGCGGCATGAGCATAGCATCGGTGCCGCCCTCCCGGATTTGGCGCAGGGCAGCGCGCATCTCCGGCATGTCGCCCGCGCAGATGATCTCGCCCTCCGTGCCGCTGTAATACACGGTGTGATCGCCATAACGATTCGAGTGCCACTCGTAGCCCAGAAACGTCGCGAACTGGCCGGGGCGGTACTGCTCGCGGGCCAGTGCCTTGACGTGCTCCCATTGTTCGGCGGTCCGGGCGAACCCTCGCCGGTGATAGTCCACCACTGCCGCCAGGCGGGGCTCGGTGGGCAGGTCGTGCCAGCAGGCATGCGGCGTCACGCACAGGAAATCGAGTTGTAATTGCGCGTTGCAGAAGGCGTCTTCGATCGACCCGTGCCCGTAGCCCACCGCGCAGTGGTTGTGGAGATCGCCGACGTACGGGCGCAAGCCGTCGTAGGGAGTGCTCATGCGTCTGCCTGCCTTCTTGCTGCGTCTTGCCCGAAGTCCAACAACTGGCTCTGGCCGGTGCGCGCGGCGCGGTACGCGGCTTCCACGATGACGAGGGATTTTCGCCCTTCTTCGAGGCTCACCACCGGGGCGGCGCCCCCGCGGATGCAGTCCAGGAAATGCAGCGGTCCCTGCTGGTGGAAATTCCCCTGCCGGAAGTACGGCACGGCCTCCGACCCATTCCACGCCCCGCGCTCCTCGCCATAGCGGAAGAACTTGAGATAAGGCGCGCGGACGAACTCGCGCGAGGCCAGGTCCACGCCCGCCAGAGCGGCGCTACCTTCGCTGCCGAAGATCTCGATCGACGACTCGGCCGCGACCATCACGTTGCCCGTCGAGATCTCGGCCAGCGCGCCATTCGGGAACGTCAGCACGATCAGCGCGGTGTCTTCGATGCCCAGCTTCAGCGTCTGGTTGGAGATCTGCGCGAAGACGCGCTCCGGCTCGCCCAGCAGCCACAATAGGAAATCGATGGCGTGGATGCCCTCATCGATCAGCGCGCCGCCGCCCGACAGTGCCGGGTTGGCAAACCACGCCGTGTGCGCCCGCTCGGCCAGTTGGAGCAGGTGATAGTTCCCGTGCCGCACCCGCACCAGAGATACGTCGCCCAGCTCCCCGGCGCGAACGCGCCTCACCAGCTCGTGGTTGACCGGATCGTAGCGCTTGGGGAAGTTCTGCATGAAGATGACGCCTGCACCCTGCACGGCGGCCCGGATGCGGTCGCACTCGGCCACCGAGGTCGCCATCGGTTTTTCGAGCAGGATGTGCTTCCCCGCCGCTGCCGCGGCCTCCACCAGATCCGCATGTTTGGACGTCTCCGACGTGATGCCGACCGCGTCGCACGCAGCGAGTAGCCTGTCCAGGTGGGGCTCGAAGCGCGCCCCGTAGGCCGCCGCAGCCTCCTCCCCACGACCCGGATCGTCGTCCCAGATGCCCACCAACTCGGCGTCCGGCGCGTGGTTGATTGCGTCCGCCCACAAGGTGGCGTGGTAGTGCGCAAAACTCAGGATCGCAAACCGGATTCTGGCGCTCATGGCAGCGCGATGTCCTCCCATTGTCCCGATTCGGCGGCGCGATAGATCGCCTCGGCGACGGCGATGCTCACCAGCCCGGCCCGGGCCGAGTCGTCGTGCGGCGCGCGCCCGGCCAGCATGTCCAGCCAGTGCCGGTGCTGGCGATAGCCGATGCGCTCGGTGCGGATATCCGGGGCGAACCAGCCCGGTCCGCCCCAATGCGACGGCGCGTACACGGCCAGGCGCCCGCGCTCGGACCGCAGCCAGGCGGTGCCCTCCGACCCGTAGACCTCCATGCGGAAGCGATCGGTCCCGGCGACCTCGGCATATGAGCACTCGTGGACCGCCATCATCCCCGATGCGAACTCGTAGGTGGCGGCGACGAAATCCTCGGAGTCAGGGCGTACGACGGTCCCATCGGCCAGCGCGCGCTCCTTGACCAACAGGGCCGTCGTGGCGCGCACGCGGACGATCTCGCCGAACAGGTGGCGCAGCAGGTCGATGCCGTGCACACCTAACTGCATCAGCACCCCGCCGCCCACGTTCTCTTTCCGGTAGAACCACCCCGCCCAGTCCGCGCCGGGCGTAGCGTTGCGCTGG
Source organism: Aggregatilineaceae bacterium (assembly GCA_040767355.1). Lineage (GTDB taxonomy): Bacteria > Chloroflexota > Anaerolineae > Aggregatilineales > Aggregatilineaceae > LM3-B42. The sequence goes on from JAXGOS010000011.1 coordinate 97,354, forward strand.
CGGACGGAGTGCACTACCCCCAGCACCCCGTCCGCCAGCAGGCCCTGCAGATGTTCGACTTCTTCCAGGTAGCGGTGCATGAAGCTGACGAACAGGGGCACGCCGGTCGCGCGGGCGACCGCGAGGATCTGGGCACACTCCGCGGCGCTCCGGGCCATGGGCTTTTGCAGCAGCGCCGGCTTGCCCGCCTGCAGGGCGGCGATGGCGTGTTCCATGTGCAGGAAATCGGGCGTGGCGATGACCACCGCATCGATCGCCGGGTCAGCCAATAGCTCGCCGATCTCGGTGGTCGTGCGCGGAATGTGGTACGTCTCCGCGCGCTGCCGGAGCGCCTCGGTATCAGTGCCGTAGATTACCCCGACGGTCGCCCCGGCTTCTTGCAGCCCCTGGATGTGATAGTGGCTAATGAAGCCTGCGCCAATCATGCCGATGGTCAGGCGCGTCTCGTCCATAGCGTGCTCCTGATGGGGTCAGATAAACCTCAGGGGCAGGCAGCCTGCCCCTGAGGGCGATATTTGCCAGCCGCGCGTGATCAGGTGCGCCGGCCGGCCCGGACGATTACGGCTCCCAGTTGCCCTCGATGACGACCCGCTCCGGGTCGTACTCGGCCATGTAGCCGGTGTACGTATAGTCCATCGGGTCCAGTTTTTCCTCGATGCGACCCGAGTTGTAAAGGAACTCAGTGTAGCTCTCCAGGTCGCGCACGTAGGCCTCGTCGAAGATGTTCTCGAACGAATAGTCGTCCCACAGCGCTTCGTTCTGCTCGACCGGCTGGTCGAGGTATTCCGAAATCAGCGCCACGACTTCTTCGCGGTTCGCCGGATCGGCCACGTAATCCTGCGCCCGGTACAGCGTGAGCATCAGGGCGCGGGCCGTGTTCGGATAATCGCGGATGAAGTCTTCGGACAGCACCCATACCGACCGCGTGAACGAGATCTGGGCTTCCTCACCTGCATCCCACGGGAAATTGCTGATGGTGCCGTTGTGCAGGATTTCCGCATCGACATCCTCGCTCGTCTCGGCGAGATAGGGCCACGGGTTCCAGGTGATGAACGCCTGAATGTCGTTGTTGATCAGCGCGGTCATCTCTTCGGGCGGGGCGAGGTTGACGACTTGCATTTCGAGTGGATCGAGACCGTAGAGCGTCGCGAGATTCTCGACAACAGCGGAGGCCGTCGAGCCTTCCAGGAGGCCGATCTTGATATCGAGCAGGTCTTCAGGCTCCTCAATCCCGGCATCGGTTCGCGCCACGAACTTCTCGACATAGGCAGGCGTGCCGGTGGCCACGATCACGATCGGCATGCCGTTGTGCCGCATGCTGATGGGCGGCACCGTGCCGGGCGTCCACAGGTCGATTTCGCCCGCGATCAGGGCTTCGCCAGCGGCCGCGCCGGAGGTGAAGGTAGCGGTTTCGATCTCGGTGAAGCCGGCTTCCTCCAGCCAGCCCTTCTCAATCGCCACGATGTGCGGGGCGTAGACAGGGTCCAGGCCGAACCCCAGGTGGAGGGTCGTCTTCTCGAGCTCGCCCCCATCTTGCGCAAGGGCGGAGACAGGAACGACAAGGGCAACCAGCAGTGCGACAAACACAGCAATTTTCAGGCGATTCATAGGTCACGTCTCCTCGATTGAACAGGGTTTACAACCGGTGGTTTGCGTTCAGGTCCTGGCATGAGTATCGTTCCAGCGTGCCTCCTTTTCTCACGACACGGCTCGGACGGGTCATCCGAAGTGCCACTTGAGTTGGCGTTTGAACAGAACGTTGTACAACAGATAGTCGGTCAGCAGATTGAGCAGGCCGATCAGGATGATGCCGTACACGATCACCTCGACCTCGCCCACCTCGCGGCCATACATCACCATGTAGCCCAGCCCTTTGTTCGCGGCCAGGACTTCCGCAGCGACGAGCGAGCCGAAGCTCAGGCTCCACCCGACGCGAATGCCCACCGCGATGTCGGGCAGCGCCGCCGGGATCGCGATCTTGAGCAGCAGCCTGGGCCCCTTCAGCCCGACGCTCTGCGCGGCGCGGAACAGCATGGGATCGATCCGGCGCATGCCGCTGTAGGTGCTGGTGATGACCGGGAAAAAAGCGCCCAGCGAGATGATGAACACCTTCGACTGCTCGCCCAGCCCGAACCACATCAGCGCGATGGGAATCCAGGCCAGCGGCGGGATGGGGCGCAGAATCTCGATCGGGCCCCATAGGAACTTCCCCAACAGGCGGTACCAGCCCGACGCAATACCCAACACCATACCGAGCGAGCCGCCGATCAGGAAACCGAAGATGACGCGCTGCATGCTCGCCCGCACGTGTCCGAGAACGTCCGCCAGCGGGAAGCGGTGGAGCGCCGTGTCCGCGATCTGGAGCGGGCCGGGGAAGATGCCCGGGTTGACCAGTTCCAGCGTGTTGATCACCTGCCAGACCAGCAGCACGATGATCACGCCCGCCCAGGAGGCGATCAGGTTGCGCTGGAACAGCCGCGGCTCGTTCATCGCTGGACTTCCTCCAGGTCGGATACCCACGGGAGCAGGATACGCTCGAGCCAGCCCAGGATGTGGGCCAGCAGAAAGCCGATGATGGCGATGAATAGCATGCCGACCATCGTGACATCCGTGCGGTAGAAGTTGCGCGCCTCCATGATGAGCGCGCCCAGCCCGGTGATCGTGCCGACCATCTCCGCGGCGATGATCACAAGGAAGGCCATGCCCAGCGCTACGCGCATCCCGGAGAAAATGCGCGGCAGGCTGGCCGGCAGCATGACGCGGAAGAAGATCTGCGCCGGCGAAGCGCCCAGCGACTGCGCGGCGAAAAGATACTGCCGGGGCACCCCTTTGACGGCTTCCACCGCGTTGGTCAGGATGATCCAGAAACAGCCGTATGCGATCAGAAAGATGCGCGTGAACTCACCCACGCCGAACCAGGCCACCGCCAGCGGCAGCAGGCTGATCGTCGCCACCGAGCGCGCGAAGGTGATGACCGGCATCGAGGCCCGGTCCAGGTAGGGACTGGAGCCAATGAACAGGCCCAGCGGAATCGCCAGGACGGCCGCTGCGCTGTAGCCTTGCAGGATCCGCTGGAGGGTGGCTTTCAGGTGGACGTCGGTCGTGATCCCCCTGGGGAATCCGCGTTCGAGCAGCGCCTCGAAGGTCCGCGCGAGCTTGGAGGGCGGCGGGAAGCGGAACGCGCTGATCCATTCTTGCGCCACCGCGAATTCCCACAGCCCCAGCAGGAACAGCACCGCGGCCAGTCCATAGACCCAATCCGGCACCCTGAACGAGCGTGCCCGGCGCGCCAGGCGCTGTCCGAAGGTCGGGCGCGGCACATCGCTAGAAGATGGCACTGTGAATCTCCTCGTACAGGCTCATGAATTCCTGAGAAGCGCGGGCCCGGGGGCGCGGCATGGCTACCCGAAACTCGGCGCGCAGACGCCCCGGGTGCGGGCTGAGCACGACGATCCGGTCCGACAAAAACAGCGCCTCGCTGATGCTGTGCGTGACGAAGACCACGGTCTTCTTCTCCGCCTCCCAGATGCGCAGCAACTCCTGCTGCATCTCGGAGCGCGTCAGCTCGTCCAGCGCGCCAAAAGGCTCGTCCATCAGCAGAATATCGGGGTCCATCGCCAACGCCCGCGCGATCGCCACGCGCTGCTGCATCCCGCCGGACAGCTCGCGCGGGTATTTCTTCTCCGAGCCGGTCAGGTGCACCAGCTCGATCAGCGCCCTGGCCTGCTCGCGTCGCTGCGCTTTGGGGACGCCTTGGTTGCGCGGCCCGAACTCGATGTTCTCCACGGCCGTCAGCCAGGGGAACAACGCCGCCTGCTGGAAGACCATGCCGCGCTCAGGGCTTGGGGCGCTCACGGCTTCATCGCCGACGCGGATGCTGCCGCTGGTCGGCTGCAGAAAGCCGGCGATCATGTTCAGCAGCGTCGTCTTGCCGCACCCGCTGCGCCCGACAATCGCGACGAATTCATTTGGCTCGATCCGGAGCGAGACGTCCTCGAGCGCCACGCCCTGGTCGGCCTCGGTGTTGGTTTTGAAACGCTTGGTGACATGGTCGATTGCGATAGGCTTGCCCATACTGCACCGACTCCTGAGCCCGAGCGGCTACACCCGGTAAAAATCGTGGGCCTGGATGTACTGGTCGAGAAAGGCGTGCGCAATGCCTACCGGTACGAGGTGCGGTGAGCGCACCTGCGCGCGCTGAAAATCAAGGTGGTGGCTGACAATCGATGGGAGATAGCGCCGGACTCCGGCCTCGAAGTGCGCGAACAAGTCGGGCGGGAGATCGCTCAAGGCGCCGCCCACGATGAAAACGTTGGGCTGAATCGCGTTGAGCAGGTTCGCCACGACGATCGCCAGGATGTCGAGCATGTCAGTGACAATGTCCGCACAGAGATCGTCGCCCGCTTCGGCAGCGTTCAAGATGGCCCGGAATTTCGCCGGGAGATCCCGGAGGGTCTGGATGGCGGCCTGCTCCGGCGAGACAGCATCGCGCTGGGCCAGCCCGGCGTCGAATGCCTGGCACACCGCGCTGACCGAGACGAGTATTTGCGCCCGGCGGGTCTCGTTGCCGTTCGTCAGCGGGCTGACGCAGATCACGCTGTTGCCGATGTTACCGGCGTTGCCGAACGGGCCGCGGTAGCGCTTCCCCCCCAGGAAGATGCTGACCTTGAAGCCCTCGTCGAAGCCCAGGTAAATGATATCCTGCTGGCTAGATAGATCATGGTGGCGCAGCTCGGCGATAGCCATGCTGTCCACGTTGTTGTCGACCACGACGGGCAGGCCGAGGCCGCCTTCGAGACGCGCCTTGATCGGGAAATGGTGCCACTGCGGCGCGCGCCCAATCGCCAGAATTTCGCCGGTGGCAGGGTCCGTGAAGCCCGGCGTCGCGATCCCGATACCGAGCAGCCGCCGCTCCGGAAAGCCGGCGCGGATGGTCTGGACATAAGCCGTGATCTCGCGCAGGGCATCGTCGGGCAGGAGGGGATCGGTGCCGGCGACGGCGCGCGCGCTGAGCACGCTGCCCGCCAGATCGACGGCGGCGAGCTGCATGCCGGGCAGTTGGAGATGGACGCCGAGAACCATGTGGGCGGAATCGGCCAGCCCGTACAGCGCGGCCGGGCGCCCGCCGGTGAGCGTGCTCTGGCCGCGGAGCGCGATCCAGCCGTGGTCGGCCAGGTCTTTGACGGCTCGCCGCAGCGTGGGCAGGCTGACAGAAGCGGCCTCGGCGAGCGCGGCGAGGGACATCGGTTGCGCTTGTAGAAGCTGGATGAGGGTGGCGTGAAGCTGGAACATGCCCGTAATCCAGTCGCTAGGAATCACAGTTAGAACAACGTTTTTATAAAACGCTTTCTAAAAGCATATCATTGCTCGGGAGTGCGTGTCAAGCAGGAGGCTCACGACGTGACCGGCGGCCCCCAGATACGCCCCGCGCGGGTCGAAATGGCGCCACATCTGGTGCCTGGTTGTATCCCTTTTTTTGACAACGGATGGCTTGTTTGATATTCTGTGTGCAGGTGTTACACGCAGCGTCGAAACGCACAACATGGTCGATCGTCGGAAGACCGTGCACGAGGTTTTTAGGCCAAAGGCCACCCGCGTACTCCCCCTTGACGCGCGCCCGATACAATCGCTTACCACCGGATCACATAGCAGGAATGACCTTATGGCGACCGCCGTTGTAATGCCCAAGCTTGGGAACACCGTAGAGAGTTGTCTCCTCGTCGCGTGGAAGAAAGCCGTCGGTGACACCATCGCCGAAGGGGAGACCCTCTGCGAAGTGGAGACCGACAAAGCCACGCTCGACGTCGAGAGCACGGTGTCGGGAACGGTGCTGGCGCTGTTCTTCCAGGAAGGCGACGACATTCCGGTCCTGACCAACATCGCGGTCGTGGGCGCCCCCGGCGAAGACGTCGAGGCGTTCCGGCCCGATCAGAGCGGGCTCGAGCCAGCGCCCGCCGAGCCGTCACCGGCAGCCGCCAAGCTCGACAGCGCCGCGGAGCGCGCGCAGCCGCAAGGCGAGCCCAGCCAGGCTGAGGCCGGCGCGGACACGAGGATTTCCCCGCGCGCCCGGCATCTGGCCGAGCGCAAAAGCCTCGACGTCGCGGCAATTCCCGGCACGGGTCCGGGCGGGCGCATCATCGAGCGCGATATCCAGGCGGCGCTCAAGTCGCAGCGCGGCATGACGCCCCTGGCGAAGCGCATGGTCGAAGCGGGTGACTATCAGGCTCCTCCCTCCGAAGAGAGCGCCGGACGCCGCGTCACGGCGCACGACCTGCTGCCCGTAGCGCCCTCCCCCGCCCCTGCCGCCATGCCGGAAGCGGGCGAGGACGAGGCCGAGACGATCACGCTGCGCGGCCCGCGCAAGATCATCGCAGAGCGCATGCTCGCCTCGCTGCAGACGACGGCCCAGCTCACGCTCAACGCGTCAGCGGACGCGCGCGCGCTGCTGGCCTACCGCCTGCGGCTCAAGAACAGCCCCGAGGAGCTCGGACTGCGGCAGGTAACGATCAACGATCTCGTCCTGTTCGCCGTGTCCAGGACTCTGCCGCACTACCCGGAGCTGAACGCGCTGTTTCACGGCGACGCGGTGACCCGATTCAAGAACGTCCATCTGGCGATGGCGGTCGATACGCCGCGCGGGCTGATCGTGCCAGTCATCCGGAATGCGCACCGCCTGAGCCTGCGCGACCTGGCCGCCCAGGCGCGCAGCCTGGCCGCCGCCTGCCTGGATGGCACTGTGAATCCGGACAATCTGCAAGGCGGCACCTTCACCGTGACCAACCTGGGCAGCCTGGGGATCGAGAGCTTCACGCCGGTCCTCAACGCGCCCCAGGTGGGCATCCTGGGCGTCAGCAATGTCAACCTGAAACCGGTCCAGGTTGGCGCGGATGTGGAATTCATCCCGCACCTGGGGCTGTCGCTGACCATCAACCATCAGGTGGTAGACGGCGCGCCCGGCGCGCGCTTCTTGCAGGCCCTGGCTCAGAATATCGGCAACCTGGAACTGCTGCTGGCAATGTGAACTGGCAAGCGACCTTCAGCATGAGGAAATAACGGAGAGAAGACCGTGCCCAAGGCGATTCCAATTGATCCCGTGGAGATGCGGAAACCATCGGTGCTGCGCAGCAAAGAGATCATGATCAATGCGTATGTGCCCGATCCCGAGGCCGAGGCGCGGCTGTACGGCACGCCCAACCTGGTCCGCATCTATCGCGACATGGCGTACATTCGCGAGTTCGAGACGCTACTCGACCGCATCAAGAAAGAGGGGGCGTACGAGGGGATTGAGTACAACCACATGGGCCCGGCGCACCTGTCGATCGGGCAGGAGGCAGCCGCGGTCGGCCAGAGCTTCCACCTGACGACCGACGACCTCATCTTCGGCTCGCACCGCAGTCACGGCGAGATTCTCGCCAAGGGCCTGTCGGCCATTCACCAGCTTGACGACGATGCCTTGATGGGGATCATGGAATCCTATATGGATGCCGCCATCCTGCGCGTAGTGGAGCGCTTCAGCGGCAGCAGCGATGTCAAGGCGCTGGCCATCGATTACCTGCTGTACGGCACGCTGGCCGAGATCTTTGGGCGCCAATACGGGTTCAACAAAGGCATGGGCGGATCGATGCACGCCTTCTTCCCGCCCTTCGGCATCATGCCCAACAACGCGATCGTGGGCGGCTCGGGCGACATCGCGACGGGCGCGGCGCTCTTCAAGCGCATCAACCGCAAGCCGGGAATCGTCATCGCCAACCTGGGCGACGCCTCGATGGCCTGCGGCCCCGTCTGGGAAGGGATCACGCTGGCGGCGATGGACCAGTACCGCACACTGTGGGACAAAGAGATCGGGGGCAACCCGCCGATTCTGTTCAACTTCATGGACAACTTCTACGGCATGGGCGGGCAGCCGATGGGCGAGACGATGGGCTTTGGAGTCCTGGCGCGCGTCGGCCTGGGGGTCAATCCCGAAGCGATGCACGCCGAGCGCATCGATGGCTACAACCCGCTGGCCGTCGCCGATGCCATCGCGCGCAAAAAGGAAATCCTCGAGGCGGGGCGCGGGCCGGTTCTGCTCGATACCATCACCTACCGGTTCAGCGGCCACTCGCCGTCAGACGCGTCCACCTACCGCGAAAAGTCCGAAGTCGACATGTGGCGCGAGCACGATTCGCTGGCGAGCTATGGGCGCTATCTGGTCGAGAACGGCCACGCCAGCCAGGCGCAGATCGACGATCTGCGCGAATCGATTGTCGGCCAGTTGGTGAAGGTCCTGAAGGCGGCTGTGTCGCTGGAGATCTCCCCGCGCGTCGACACCACGACGGATATCATCGGCGATATGATGTTCTCCAACGGGTTCAAAGATCGCATGGCCGACGGGGAGCCGGAGGTCCTGCAGCCCAAGGAAGAAAGCCGCCTGAAAGTGACATATGGGAAGGCCCGCTTCGGCCTGCAGGACGGCGCGCCCCTGCCCCGCGCGAAGACGCTGACGTTCGCCGAGGCCATTTTCGAGGCGATCATGCACCGCTTCTATGAAGATCCGACGATGGTGGCCTATGGCGAGGAGAACCGCGACTGGGGCGGCGCGTTCGGCGTCTATCGCGGGATGACCGAGAGCCTCCCGTACCACCGGCTGTTCAACACGCCGATCTCGGAAGGGGCCATCGTCGGCTCGGCGGTGGGCTATGCGCTCTCCGGCGGGCGCGTCGTGGCCGAGCTGATGTACTGCGATTTCATGGGCCGGGCGGGCGACGAGATCTTCAACCAGATGGCCAAGTGGCAGGCGATGTCGGCCAATATCCTGACCATGCCGCTGGTGCTGCGCGTCTCCGTCGGCTCGAAATACGGCGCCCAGCACTCGCAGGACTGGTCGGCGCTCACCGCGCACATCCCCGGGTTGAAGGTGATGTTCCCGGCGACGCCCTACGACGCCAAGGGGATGATGAACCTGGCCCTGCGCGGCACGGACCCGGTGGTGTTCTTCGAGAGCCAGCGGCTGTATTCGGAGCCGGAGATCTTTCACGAGGGGGGCGTGCCCATCGAGTATTACGAGGTCGAGATGGGCGAGCCCGCCATCCGGCGCGAAGGCGGCGACATCACGATCGTCACGATTGGCGCCACGCTCTACCGGGCGCTGGCCGCCGCCCAGGAGCTCGAAAGCGAGCACCACATCTCCGCCGAGGTCATCGATACCCGCTTCCTCAACCCGCTGAACTACGAGAAGATCATCGCCTCGGTCAAGAAGACCGGCAAGATCGTCCTGGCGTCGGACGCCAGCGAGCGCGGATCGTTCCTGCACACCATGGCGTCCAACATCAGCCAGCTCGCCTTCGATTACCTGGACGGGCCGGTGGCCGTCGTGGGGGCGCGCAACTGGATCACGCCCGCGGCGGAACTGGAAGAGGCGTTCTTCCCGCAGGAGGAGTGGATCATCGACACGATCCACGAGCGAATCCTGCCGCTGCCGGGCTATAAGCCGCGCACGTCCCAGGGGACGAGCGAGATTCTCAAGCGCAACCGCCGGGGAGTATGAGGTCCGGCACAGGGCGAGCCAGGGGGGCCACGGCAACGCACCCCTGGCTCGCTGCGTGGTCGGGCAGCCGCGGCCTACTAACGCGCCGGAGGGGGCGCGGTGGATTCCCGCACGATCAACCTGGTGGGGAGCGTCATCCGGACGAACTGCGATTCGTCACCCCGGAGGCGCCGCAGGAGGAGCCGGGCGGCCTTCTGCCCCAGCTCGTATTTGGGCTGAAGGATAGTCGTGAGGCTGGGCGTGGAATAACTCGCCAGCAGCATGTCGTCGAAGCCGACGACCGACAGGTCTTTGGGCACGTCGATCTTGTGCTGCTGCGCGTAGCGGAGCACGCCGAGCGCCATCATGTCGTTGAATGCGAAAATCGCCGTGGGGGGATTCTTGTGCTCCAGAATGAACTCGGCCCCTTCATAGCCGGTGGCGGGCAGCTCGTCGCCCTCAGTGTAGACCAGATCCGGATCGATCTTGATGCCTGCACAGAGCATGGCGTCCTTCACGCCAGCCCAACGGCCCTGGATGGTCTCGTGTTCCAGGTTGGAGACGATGAAGCCGATGCGACGGTGGCCCAAGGCTAGCAGGTGCTCCACCGCTTGCCTGGCGCCCCCGTAGTTGTCCGAGACGACGGAATCTGTTTCGAGGGACGAGAGCGCCCGGTCGACGATCACAATGCGATACCCATCGTCGAGCAGTTGCTGCAGATGCGGGGTGATCTGGCCGGGACTGACGACCATGAACCCGGCGGCACGCTGCTGGTACAGCAGATCGAGGTGGCCGATCGCTTTCGAGGGCTGTTCGTCCGTGTCGCACAACACGGCCACGAACCCTTGCGGAAAGCAGACGTCTTCGGCTCCCTTCGCCATCTCCGCAAAGAAGGGATTCTTGGAATCGGGGATCAGGATGCCGATCGTTGGGTTCTCGCTGCGCCGCAGGTGGCGCGCCAGCGCATTCGGGCGATAGCCCAGTTGTTCGATGGCCTGATGAACCCGTATCTCAAGCTCAGGGCTGACGTAGGCGCTGCTGTTCAACACCCTGGAGACAGTAGCGATCGATACACTAGCCAGCTCTGCGACGTCCTTGATGGTTGCCATACGCCCTCTTCAAGCTCCACCGGTGCGGCTCGCCCCACACCCTTGAGCATTATACTACGATGCTGGACTGCGATCTTTGGCGACCTGCTTGACAGCCGCTTAAACCTATCATATGCTAAGAAAAGGTTTTCGTAAACCTTTTCATGGCAGCCCTCACTGTTCTTGCGCGTCCGGTTTCTCCTCCAGTCTATGCGCTACGCGAAAAGGAAGGTGCCTACAGAAATTCCATCAGGTAACAGAGATCGCTCACTGTATTGGTACATTGAATATGGAAATGCACGCATTAGGAGGCTGTATCATGTTGAAACGGCTCATTAGCTTGACCGTGGTTTTGTCCTGTGTCTTGCTGCCGATTTCCATGGCGCAAGCGCAGGATGGCATCGACTGGGAAGCTGAGCTAGGTGACTTGTCCGGTAAGACTCTGAAGATCATCATGGTTGGTGATCCATGGGTAACGGCTTTCGATGACATCAACCCGATGTTCGAAGAGCTCACCGGCGCCGAAATTGTGATGGATTCCTATGGGTACGATCAGACCCATGAGAAGGAAGTCCTGGTCGGGACGTCTGAAGCCAGCGACTACGACGTGATCGTGTTCGACGCCCCCTGGGTGGGTGAATTCGCTGAGGGCGGGTTTGTCGAGGACCTGACCCCCTATCTCGAGGCGACTGATCCTGCGATCATCGCCTGGGACGACTTCATGCCCTCCTTCATCGATGTGGTGACCTGGAAAGACGCGATCACCGGCATTCCCTTCGGCCCCTATATCGCCCTGCAGCACTACCGGGCCGACCTGTACGAAGAAGCTGGCCTTGAGCCGGCCAAGACCATTCCCGAATTCATCGCGAATGCTCAGGCCCTGACCAAGGACGGCATGTACGGTGCCGCCATGAACTACCAGCGCGGCTCAGCCATCGGCCAGGCCTACTTCGAGTACATCTATGCCTTTGGTGGCAAGCCCTTCGAGAGCGAGTATCCTGGCTCGCCCGATGCGTACGCGGACATGACCCCGCTGCTGGACTCGCCTGAGAGCATCGCGGTTGTCCAGTTCTTCAAGGACATGCTGCAGTACGTGCCCGTGGGCGCCGAGAACGTGGCCTGGGATGAGCGCGCGACCCTGTTCGCCACCGGCCAGGTTGCCGCCGTGAACGCGTGGACCGTCCGCACCCCTGGCTTCGCCAATCCGGAGCAGTCGGTCGTCGTGGACAAGTTCGACACGGCGATGTTCCCGCACGCGGAAGGCGCTGAGCCTGGACCACCGCTGGGTGGCTGGGCCATGGGCATCAACAAGTTCTCAGAACAGAAAGACCTGGCCTGGTCCTACATCAAGTGGTTCACCAGCCAGGAGACCCTGAAGAAGTTCGTCCTGGCCGGCGGCCCGCCCGCCCGCCTGTCCCACCTGGCGGATCCTGAGATTCTCGCTGCCCAGCACTGGATCGAGACGGTTGCGGAATCGCACCCGTACACCTATGCTGACTGCCGTCCGCGCATCCCTGAATCAAGCGAGATCATCACCACGATCGGCAACTACATCTCGCAGGCTGTCGTCGGTGAGATGTCGGTAGAAGACGCGATGAAAGCGGCGGATGAAGATGTCGCCACGCTGCTCAAGAACGCGGGCTACGTCGTAAATCAGTAAGCGCAGCAAATCAATTCGGGTAGCTGGAGATCGTTCCAGCTACCCACTTTCATTTTCGCGGGCGATTGAGGGTTGATGCGATGGCTGCAAACCGGCGAGTGCGAAATTTCTTTTTGGCCCCAGCCATAATTTACCTGTTATTCATGTCGATCTATCCGCTCATCTATTCACTCTATCTGAGCACAACGCGCAAGAACCTGTCACGACCTTACCAAAAAGGCTTCGTTGGCCTTGAGAACTACTCAACCCTGATCAACAACGACTTGTTTCGAACTGCCATCGAGAACACCATTGTGCTCACTATCGCGTCGATCGCGATCGAGTTGATCATCGCCTTCTTCATTGCCCGGCTGTTTGTCGCCATCGCGGATGTGCCGGGAAGCTCCGTCATCCGTACCGTCTTCATACTCCCGATGATGCTCACGCCGGTGGTCTCGGGCTTGCTGTGGTCGTATATTTTGAGCCCCTCCCTGGGGATCGCCAACCATATTCTGCGGGAGCTAGGCCAGGCCCCCTACCCGTGGTTCGCCTCGTCCGATACGGCGCTCAAATCCGTTATCATGGTCAATGTCTGGCAGTGGAGCCCGTTCCTCATGCTGCTGATTCTGGCGGGGCTGATGTCGATCCCGAGGGAGCAGTATGAGGCGGCCGCCATGGACGGGGCCAATATCCTTCAGGTCGTGCGCCACATCGAAATGCCGTTTCTGCGCAACGTGGTGCTCATCGGCATCATCTTCCGCGTCATCGACAACTTCAGGCTGTTCGACATAATCTACGTGACGACGCGCGGGGGCCCTGGCAGCGCCACTGAGGTGGTCACCATGTACGCCTACCGCGAGATGTTCGGGTTCTTCAATGTGGGTTACGGATCAGCCGCAGCGGTCATCATTTTGATCATGGCCAATATCGTGACCATGGCCCTGAACCGCTTCATCCGGGGGGAGGAAGGCAATGTACGTTAGCAAAAAGCTGAAGAAGGCCGTCCTCGTTGTGCTGGCCCTGGTGCTGACCCTGCTCAACATCACGCCGCTGATCTGGACTTTCATGTCCGGCTTCAAGACACGGCTGGAGATCTTCACCATTCCGCCCGTCTGGATACCGGCGAGCCTGAACCTGGCGAACTACGAGACGATCTTCGACAAGCGCATGCACAACCTCGAGAACTCGGTGGCGATTACGGTCGGCAGCACGCTGGGCGTTCTGCTCATCGCGGTCCCGGCGGCGTTCGCCCTGACCGTGTTCGCCATGAAAAACAAGCAGCATCTCGAGTTCTGGATTTTGAGCACGCGTATGATGCCCCCCATTGCCGCGGCCATCCCGCTCTATCTTGGCATCAAGGAGATCGGGCTGTACGACACGCGGTGGGGCGTCATGCTCATCTACATCGGTTTCAACCTGCCGTTTGCGATCTGGATGGCCATCACGTTCATGAGGCAGCTTCCCGGGGAGGTTTTCGAAGCAGCCCTGGTGGATGGCTGTTCGTGGCCCCAGGTGCTGCTCCGAATCGCTGTGCCGCTGTCGATCGGCGGCCTGTCGACGGTCGCCATCTTCGTGGCGCTGTTCTGTTGGAACGAGCTCTTGTTGGCCGTTTTCCTGACCAGCAGCAACGCCAAGACGTTCACCGTCGTCCTGACGGAATTCGTCGGCCAGACCAATATCGTCTGGGAACAGATGGCGGCGGGCGCGGTCATCCAGATCGTGCCGATCGTGATTCTGACATTCCTGACGCAGCGCTACATTGTGTCTGGTCTGACCATGGGCGCCGTCAAAGAATAAGCCGGTCGCCGGGAAACACATTTGCGACTATCCGGCCCGTTAGCCGCGAGGCTGCGGGCCGGTGGTAAGTTGTTGGGTTTCTTTGGTTCAGCACGTGTGGAGGATATTCATGAGTAAGACGGTATTGGTAACGGGTGCTTCAAAGGGCATTGGCCGCGCCGTTGCGCTGGGCCTGGCCGATCGCGGGTATGATGTAGCCATTAACGACATCGCTTCGGAAAAAGCAGGACTGGACTCCTTAGCGGCGGAGATCCAGAAGAAAGGCCAGCGCGCCCTGCCCGTTGTGGCGGACATCAGCAACCACGAGCAAGTTGACGCCATGTTCCAGAAGATCTTCAGCGAGTGGGAAGTGCTCGATGTGCTGGTCAACAACGCGGGCATCCTGACCGTGAGCCGGGTCGAAGATCTTGCAGAAGAAGCCTGGGACAAGGTCTTTGACGTGAATGCCAAGGGCACGTTCCTGGTCACCAAGGCCGCGATCCCGCACATGAAGGCGCGCCGCTCGGGCCGGATCATCCACATGGCCTCCATCGGCGGCAAGCAGGGCGGGCCGGGCCAGGCGCACTATTGCTCGTCGAAGGGCGCTGTCATCGAGTTCACGCGCGTGCTGGCGATGGAGCTGGGCGAGTACGGCATCACCGTCAACGCGGTCTGCCCGGGCATCATCCTGACCGAAATGGGCCGGAACAACCTGGGTACGCAGGCGGAAATCGACGCCTGGACGCAAAAGACCTGCCTGAAGCGCCTCGGCGAGCCGGAGGACGTGGTGGGTTCGGTCGCGTTCTTCGCAGGTGACGATTCGGCCTATATCACCGGCCAGTCGCTGAACGTGTGCGGGGGAATCATTTTCTACTAAACCCTGAGGATGGAAGTCGTGTCGTTAGATGGGTTCGTGTTCGACCTGGATGGCACCGTCTATCTGGGGGAGAAGGCCCTGCCGGGCGCGGTCGATACGATCGATCACCTGCGAGCGCGCGCCAAGCGCGTGCTCTTTGTCAGCAACAAGCCTCTGCAGCCACGACAGGCGTATGCGGAGAAACTGGCCCGGCTGGGCATCCCCGCCGGGCCAGATGACGTGATCACGTCGGGCTACGTGCTCGGCTATCACCTGTCGCGTCACTTTCCCGATCTGGCGTACTATGTGCTCGGCGAGCAGGCCCTGCTCGACGAGCTGCGTGGGCACGGCCTGCGCATCGTCGGCGAGTTCAGCGATCAAGACCCGAAAGAGGTCATCCGGCCTGAGGGGGTAGACGCCGTGGTGGTCGCTTTCGACCGCACGCTGGACTATCGCAAGTTGAACACCGCCTATCAGGCGCTGGTGCAGGGGGCACGCTTCTTCGCCACCAACGCGGACAAGATGTGCCCCATGCCCGGCGGCGGCATCCCGGATGCGGGCGCGACCATCGCGGCTCTCGAACACATCACGGGCCGCAAGCTGGAGCTGCTCGCCGGCAAGCCCTCCCGGCTCATCATGGACGTGGCGCTGAGCCGGCTGGATCTGCCGCCGGAACGCTGCATGATGGTCGGCGACCGCCTGGAAACGGATATGTTCATGGGCCAGCAGGCGGGCATGAAAACCGCCGCCGTCCTCAGCGGCGCGTCCACCCGCGCCGACGTCGCCCGCATGGAGCGCCCGCCGGACTTTGTATTGGAGAATATCGGGGAGATACCGCGCGTATTGCACGACCTGTTGTGATTCTTGCGTCAGGAGGAGAAAATGCCGAAATTCGGTGCACATGCTTTTGTCTGGATACCCGATTGGACACCCGAGGCGGGTAACTACGCGATCGCCCAGGCCGGGAAGGTGGGCTACGACTTCCTGGAGATTCCCCTGCTGAAACCAGCCCAGTTCAACCCGATGGATCACAAGCATGCGATTGCCGATGCCGGGATCGAAGTCTGTGCGTCGCTGGTGCTGCCGCGCGATTCGCACATGCCACACGAGCCAGAGAAGGCCAAACGCTTCCTATATCTGGCGATGGACAAGCTCGAAGCCGTCGGTGGCAACTATCTGTGCGGGTGCATCGGTTTCGCGCACGGCTTCATGACGGGCGCGCCGCCGACCGACGAAGAAATCCAGGTGATCACTGAAACGCTGGCCGAAGTTGCCGCCGAAGCGCAGCGGCGCGGTATGAGGCTCGGCCTGGAAGTATGCAACCGGTACGAGACGTATGTATTCAACACCCTGGAAGATGCGCAGAAGGTGGTCAACGGGGTGCGCGCGATGGGGTTCCCCAACATCGACGTGCACGGCGACACCTACCAGATGACCGTCGAGGAAGAGGGTTTCTACAAGCCGATTGTGGCCTGCGCCGATACGCTGGGCTACATGCACATCAGCGAGAGCCATCGCGGGCTGCCCGGCACCGGCACCGTCAACTGGGACGAAGTCTTCCGCGCGCTGGTTGACGCCAACTTCAAGGGACCGCTGGCGCTCGAATCGTTCGCGGCCATCAACGACGACCTGATCGCGGCCACGTGTCTGTGGCGCCCGCCGAACCGCCCGCCGGATGTGCTGGCGGCAGAGGGCTTGCGCTTCATGCGCGAGAAATCGGCGGAATACGGTCTCGCTTAATCACGCTGTTTTGTCCGACCCAACTCCCCCTCGACGCACCCCTGCCTGAGGGGGAGTTGATCGTCCGCACACCTAGCAAGGAATAATCGCATGTCTCAAGATGTCCCGATCTACATTGGCCCAGACGCCGTCCCCGAGCTGGTCGCGTTCTGCCGGCGCCTACCCGCGCAGCCCTTCACGCTGGTGTCGGACACGAACACTTACCGCGCGCTGGGGCAGCGCATCGAGGCGGCGCTCATACAGGCCGGCCTGCCGGTCCTCTCGCTAGTGCTGGAAGGCGATGAGGTCATCGCTGATGAGAAGCGTCTCATAGAGGTGATGGTCAAGACGCCGCCGGTCGACCAGGTGTTTGTCGCCATCGGCAGCGGGACGATCACCGACATCGCGCGCTACGTGAGCTTCCGCACCCGCAACCCGTTCATCTCGGCGCCAACCGCCGCCTCAGTCGATGGGTTCCTCTCGACGGGCGCCCCGTTGGTGGTCGGTGGCGTGAAGGACACCTTCAAAGCCCAGGGGCCGATCGGCGTCTTCGCCGATCTCCCGACCCTGATGGACGCCCCGCCCGAGCTCCGCGCGGCGGGCTTTGGCGACGTCATCGGCAAGACGACAGCCCTGGCGGACTGGCGGCTCGGGCATTTGCTGTGGGGCGAGCCGCACGATCCGGCCATCGATCGCCGGGTCCGGGGCGCCATGGCGAGCTGCTGCGAAGCAGTGGACGACATCGCCAGCGGGTCCGAGGCGGGCATTCGCTACCTGTTCGATGCGCTGATCGAGACCGGCCTGTGCATGCTGGACTTCGGGGACTCGCGGCCAGCGTCCGGATCGGAGCATCACTGCTCGCACAACTGGGAAATGCAGCTCTTGAGAGAGAACAAGCCAGCCATTCTGCACGGCGCGAAGGTTGGCTATGCGTCGATGCTGATCGCCCAACTGTACGACAAAATCCGCGCGCTGAGTCAGGATGACGCCCGGCGGCTGGCCGCCAACGCCCCGTTTGCGGGCCACGAGGCCGAGATCGCGGACATCCAGCGCGCCTATGGATCGGGCGCGGACGCGGTGCGGAAGATCCAGGAGCCGTTCCTGGCGCTGACCGAGGCGGACTACCGGCAGTTGCAGCAGCGCATCGTCGAGAACTGGCCGACCATCCGCGAGATCGCGGACACCGTGCTGCCCGCCTCGACGGTGGCGGCGCTGCTCAACACGGTGGGCGGGCCAACCGACTGGCGCACGTTGGGCCTGGAAGAGCACATGGTCGAGCCGGCGTTGCTGTACGGGCACTATCTCCGCAACCGGTTCACCGTGATCAAGCTGTGCAGAATGCTGGGCATCGACACCCGGCCCGCCTGGTAACCATCACCGACACCGCGATCCAGCGCCGATATTATCGCGCAAACGCGCCTCACTCGCCCGATCGACAGCCGTGCACGTCACGGAAGCCGGTCGGGCGCGCTGGTGATCGGGTCCGGTCCGGCAAAGAGCAGGGTGCCGTCATGCGGGGCGATGGTCAGCGCGATCTGGCTGGCCGGGCCGGGCCACGGCTGGCGCGCCGTCCAGTCGTACAGGTATAGCGGCTCCGGCAGGCACAGCGCGGCGAGGGAGTACGTGCGCTGGACCGGGTGATCGCCGGTGTTGAAGAAGAACAGCGCCGCCGGCAAATCGGGCGCGGTTGCGCGCGCCGTCCGCACCTGGACGCGCACCGGATCGTCCACCTGCCCCAGCAGTGGGAACCGGCAGACCGCAGCCCGGGGACTCAGCACCAGCTTCCACAGGCGCAGGCGGTCTGCGGACAGGTGATGCAGCGCGTCGCTGGTCATCACCACGCCCGCCGCCATGCCCGCGTAGATCGCCAGCGAGCGAAGCTCGGCGTCCGTCAGGTGGTGGAACTGCTCGCGCAGCAGGATGCAGTCCGGATCGCTCTCCCAGAGGATGTGGTTGGCGAAACCGCGCAGCTCCTGGTCGCGCAGAAGCGACAGCGCCCACCGCTCGCCCGCCCACTGCACGCCCACGTCGCGCCCGATCCGGATCGCATCCACCAGCCCGACCGACGCCCAGAGCGGGCAGCCGCAACCCAGCCAGGTCGCATCGCCGATGGCCTCGCGGATCATCTCGGCGGCTCCCCGCCAGATCGCGATACGGGTCCGGCCCGGCGCGTGCCAGGCGGCACGATCCGGCCCGAACACGGTGGGGAAGTGCATGAAATCGGTTTTGAAGTATTCGCAGCCCCATTCGTGCCGCCAGGTATGGAACACGCGCCGCAGATAGTCGAGTGCGTCCGGGTGCGTGGCGTCGAGGGTGTAGTATTCTTCGCTGCGCTTGTGCCAGCGGAACTCGCCGTAGAAGGTCATCACCGCCAGCGGGCCGCCCGTCTGCCGGTCGTGCACCACCCAGTCGGGATGCTCTCGGTAGAGCCGGCTGCGGTTGCCAACCAGGAACGGCGCGATCCACAAGCCCGGCACGAACCCGGCGGCGCGAATATCGTCCAGCAGCGGTTTGATGCCGCGCGGGAACTGCGGCCTGACGTCCAGCCAGTCGCCCATCTCCGGCGTGAAGCCGTCGTCGAGCTGGAACACGCGCATCGGGAGCCCTTCGCGGCGGGCTACCTCGACGGTGCCGCGCAGGTGCTCGAGGACGTTCTCCTCGGTGATGGCGGCGTACAGGTTATACCACGAGCACCAGCCGGTGATCGGCGCGGCGGGGAAACGGGGCGGGACCGGCGCCGCTGCCGCGACGATGCGCGCCCACTCGCGCAGGGCCTCTTCGACCTCCCCGCACTCGAAGATCACCAGCCGCTCGGACTCGGGCGTCCCCGCGCCGCGCGCCTTGCGGTCCCAGTGGGTCAGGATGGTGAGCGATGGCGGCGCCGTCCGCGCATCCACGGTGAACGTCTGCTGGAAACGGTCGTGCCGGTCGAACCCGACAATCACGCTGCCGGTCCCATAGCGCGGCAGCAGTTGGGTCAGCGCGTAGCCGGTGGTCTCTTCCCCACCCCCGCCGGGCGTCTCGATAAACTGGCTGCCATCCCAACTGGTGTAGCCGCTGCGCAGGAACGCGCGCAGATTCTCCACCGCGCCAAAGCGCAGCCCGAATACGTCCAGCGCCACGGTCTCCGGCAGGTCCTCCACCCGGCAGCGCAGATCGCAGCGCCCGGTGCCCACCAGCGCGATCTCGATGGTGAACGTCCCGCCCGCTGGCACGGCATACTGCGCCAGGATCGACTTCGGCTCTCCGGCTGGCTCGGCGCGCAGGGTTACGGGATCGTCGGGCAGGAACTCGCCGTCGAGGACGGGACGCAGGCCGCGCAGGCTGACCAGCGCGGACTCGAGCGCGATCGACCCATCGGGCGCGAGCGAGAGCTTCACAGCCTGACCTCCGCGCGGGTTTCCGCCGAACGGACCGCCCCCAGCACCAGGTCCAGGGTCAGCGCGCCTTCGCGCAGCGGGGTGCGCGTGCTGCCGCCGGTCCGGATCGTGTCCAGCAGATCCTGCGTCTGGGCCGTACGGAAATCCCGGTCGGAGTCGATCACCAGCGGCGGGCGCTCGGGATCGTCCGTGAAGACGAACGTCGCCTGGTTCGCGCTGGCGAACTCCGCCGTCAGCCGGTGCGCCACGACGCGGTAATCGTTGATCCACTTGCCGGGAATGGCGGCATTCGTCGCGTAGACCACGCCAATCGCCCCGCTCGCAAAGCCGACGACCGTCGCGCTCACGTCCTCGATCGTATAGCCGGGCACCTCGCGGTGGAACAGGTTCTCCTGGCGGCTGTAGACGCTCACCGCGTCGCCCAGCAGGTAGCGCAGCAGGTCGAACATGTGAATCGCCTGCTCGACGACCTGCCCGCCCGATTTGTCACGGGCGCGCCACCAGCCGGCGTGCAGCGCGTTGCAGAAGTAGCGCGCGCTCATCAGGCCCGCCATGCCCGCCTCGCCGGAGTCCAGCATGGCTCTCAGCCGCTCGACAGCGTCCCCGAAGCGATACATGAACCCGACCTGCGTCTTGATCCCGGCGCGCTCTGCTGCCTCGACCATGCGCCAACCCTGCTCAGAGGTCAGGGCAATCGGTTTTTCGATCAGCAGGTGGATGCCGCGTTCCGCCGCGCGCTCGACTTCGTCGGTGTGCCCATGCGGCGGCAGGCAAATGATCACCAGATCCAGCCCGGCCCGCTCGAACATGGCGTGGTGATCGGTGAACACGGCGCCCTGACCGCCGGTGTATTGGTCGGCGAACGCCTGGGCGTTGGCCGGATTGCGGCTGCAGAACGCGACCATCTCGACCTGATCGCCCAGCGCGGCGAGAATCTGCGCGTGGCGGTGGGCGAAACCGCCGCAGCCGAGTATGCCAGCGCGTAACGTGGACATGGGTTGGCTCTCCTTTAGCTGAACTCGAGCACGCCTTGCATGACCTGCTCCGGCGCCTGGTCCAGCAGGGCGTAGAGCTCGGCAGCGCGCTCGAACGGCGCCGTATGGCTGATCAGCGGGCGCAGGTCCAGCAGGCCATCGGCCTGGAGCCGGATCGCGCTCTGCCACAGGCGCAGCTTGTCCCAGCGATATTTGAGCTCCGGGTCGGTGCCGCTGATCTGCGAGCATACCACGTTGATCCGGTTGTGGTGGAACTCCTCGCCGAGGAACAGGCCCTGCGCCTCCCCCTGGAAGAAGCCCATCGCCACCACGCGCGCCGAATAGGCCGCCGCGCGGATCGCCTCGTTGAGCGCCCGGGTGGAGCCCGTCACCTCGAAACACACATCCGCGCCGCGCCCGCCGGTCAGGTCCCTGATCGCTTCGGCGACGCTCACCTGGGCCGCGTTCAGGGTCGTGCCCGCGCCCAGCCTGCGGGCCATGTCCAGCCGGGAGTCATGCAGGTCGATCGCGATCACGCGCGCGCCGGACCGCCGCGCCGCCTGCGCCACGATCTGGCCCAGCACGCCCAGGCCAAACACCGCCACCGTCTCCCCGATGCGGACGCGCCCATCGTGCACGCCGTTGAGCGCGATCGCGCCGATGTGCGAATAAATGCCCAGGACCGGGTCCAGGCCGGGCGGCATCAGGCGCGGCAGTGCATACTCAACGTTAGCGAGGTGGTGCGTGCGGTGCCCCCAGGTGCCGAACACGTGGGCGCCGGGCGCGACCCCGGTGACGGCCTCGCCCACCTCGATCACCTCGCCAACCTGCTCGTAGCCCCAGGTGCGCACCGGGTAGCTGAGCGAGGCCTCGCGCCCGGCCCGGAACAGCCGCGCGTCGACGTCCCACTCTTTGTGCAGATGGGGGCTCGTGCCGCGATACTGCGTCATCTCGGTGCCGGCGCTGATGCCGGAATACAGCGTCTTGATCCGCACGCCGTCCGGCGGGAGCGGATCGTCGGGACAGTCCTCGTACCCGATCTGGCGCGGCGCGTTCAGAACCATCACCTTTCCCACCGTGCTAAGCCTCATTTCCGGGCGCGTGCCCCGTTGATCGCCAAAGTGCCGGGGCGGCACAAACACCCGCCGCCCAGCCGCATTATAGACGGCAAGGGACGGGCCAGCAATCGGCTCGACGCGCGGACGCTCGCCCCGCCTTGCCCCCAGCGCAGCATCACAAGCGACCAACCAGTACAAACATCCTCATTGATCGCATCTAGTTTTCGGGCTTATGATGAGATTGTGCACAATCTTACAAACAACCGTTGTCCGGTCATGCTTGCGGACTTGGGAAGTGCCAGGTTAGCGCTTGAGGAGGAGACCTCATGCATGAAAGGTCACGTTGGATTCGTGCGGGCTTGATCCTGCTGCTGGCGATCGGGATCGCATCGGTCGCCAGCCCTACCCGCCCCCCTGTGCACGCGCAGGGAGGCGGCACACTTGGATACGGCGCGAAAGTGTCCGGGCGCGTATCCGCTGAAATGCCCGAAGTGCTGTACAGTTTCAACGGGACAGCCGGCGACTTGATCCAGGTGCAAGCCAGGAACTGGGTCGGGACGCTGGACCCGCAGATCACCCTCCTGGCCCCTGACGGGCAGACGCTCGGCACCAGCACGCGCAGCCCCCTGGCCGCAGAGAACCGGGACGCCTACCTGTCGCTCTGGCTGCCCCAGACCGGCGTGTATATGCTGGTCATCGCCGGGGAAGATGGGACGTCGGGCCAGTTCCTGCTCACGCTGCAGGGGCGCGGCCAGGTCTCCATCATTCCACTGCTGCCCGGACAGGGCCTCGATGTCGCCATCCCGCAGAATCCATCGCCGCAGTATTTCGCCTTCGACGCTGCCGACTGTCCCACCGTGCTCACCGTCGCCAACTTGAGCGAGGGCGAGCCGTTCACCTTCCCGTTTGCGGTCAAGGTGCGCAACCCGCAAGGCGGCCTGATCGCGGTGCTCTATGGCGGCGACGCCGTGGAGGATCGCCTGGTCGTGCCCCCGCAGAGCGGACGCTATGAAGTCGAGGTCCTCTCCGAGGATCCCGAAGTGGCGGGTACGATTCACCTGCTCGTGAACTGCTCCGGCCTGGGGCCCGGCTGCGTCGCGAGTGGAGTTCCTGGTGGCCCGGCGGACGTGGTGACGGGCGCGCCGACAGACTGCCCGCCGTGCTTCGACGAGACCTTCGGCGGCGAGCTATGCGATACCTTCGAGCTGACGGCCACGCACGAAGGGGACGGCGCCGTCCTGTTTAGCTGGCCGGCGGTCGAGGGGGCCGAGTGGTACATCTTCTCGATCGTCGACGCCATGGGAACGCTGCTCGCCGACTCGCCGATCCTGCTCGAAGGCAGCACCTCGCACACCTACATCTTCGATCCGGCTGATCTGAGCCGGGGGCCGTTCACGGCCTTCATCCATGCGGGGAGCGGCACTGAGATCGCGACCAGCCTCTGCGTCGACACGGTGGAAGTCTCGTTCGAGGGCGAGATCACCGAGATGTGCAGCGGGATCGCCGTTGGCGCGGATATCGTGCCCGGCGACGACCGGCGCGTTGTGCTGAGCTGGACCGAGGCGCCCGGCGCGGCGGCGTATCTGATCCACGTGTACGCCTACAGCGAGGACGGCGGTCTGATCGGGATTCGCGTCCTGGTAGTGCCCGGCGACGCCAGAACTTATCACCTCGAGGATGTCTTCCCGGCTGATTACTACAACTTCCATTTGGTCGTGGACGCCTACGAGGTAGCCAGCGGTGGCGGCGCCTTTGGCGACATGCCAACTGGCTACCTGTGCTCCGGGGGGACCGATGTCGAGTTCCCTAAGACCGGTCCAGTGGAATGGGGGCCGGGCGTCTAGCCCTGGGCAATGGAGGAGTATGCAATGAAACACCAACCTGCAAAATGGTTACGATGGGGGCTGCTGGTGGCGCTGGTCATCGCGGCCGGGCTGCTCCAGACCTCACCGATCCCCACCCAGGCTCAGGGCGGCGGCACGCTCACCTACGGCTCGAAGGTATTCGGCACTATCTCGGAGGACCTGCCGCGCGCCACCTACAGCTTTACCGGGGCGGCGGGCGACATGGTGAACATCATGGTCGAGAGCTGGTCGGGTAATCTGGACCTGCGCGCCGAGCTGGTTGCGCCGAACGGCCTGGTGCTCGACAGCAGCGTTCAGAACACGCTCGACGACAGCCCGCAGGGCGCGACGGTGTCGGCCATCCTGCCCGGCGAAGGGATCTACCTGCTGTGGATCACCGGGGAGAACGGAACCACTGGCGACTTCGCGCTCACGCTGCTGGGACGCGGCGCGGTCACCAGCACGCCGCTGATCTTCGGGCAGGCGGTGAATGTGATCATCCCGCTGGACGCGCCGCCGCAGTTCTACTCGTTCGAGGCGGAAGACTGCCCGACTACCCTGCTCGTCAGCGAGCCGAGCGAGGGCCAGCCGTTCGCCTTCCCGTTCGTGGTCAAGGTCCACGACCAGCGCGGCCAGCCTGTCGCGCTGCTGACCGGCGGCGAGCAGGTGGAGGACTGGGTGACGGTCGCGCCGCGCAGCGGGCGCTACGAGGTCGAGGTCCTGGCCGCCGACCCGGCGCTGGCCGGATCGATCCGCCTGCTGGTGACGTGCTCCGGGGGCGCGCCGGGCTGCGCCGAGGGCCAGCCGGGCATCCCGGGTATCCCCGGCGTGGTCACCACCGCGCCGGCCGAATGCGAGCCTTGCCCCGGCCCGGGTGAGCTGACCGGTGGCGGCGGCTGCCCCGATCTCCGCTTCACGCTGGAGCAGGCGCCCGACGATCCCTTCCGGATCACGGCGTCGTGGGAGGGCGTTCCCGGCGCGACCGGCTACGCGGTCTACGTGTATGGCCGCTATCCCGACGGCGGCGAGGTCTACCTGACCCACGGCGAGTGGGTACCGGGTGACCCGACCGCGTTCACCTGGCCGCTGCCCGACACCGTCAGCGGCTTCCGCTTCGTGCTGCGCGTGTACATCGGGGAGGACATGGTCTGCACGACCGAGGCCAGTCTCGAGTTCGAGCCGCCGCCCGATGAAAGATGGCCAGTCTGCGCGTTCTTCGAGGTCCTGATCACGGCGCGCACCGACACCTCATTCACGGTGGAATGGAGCGACTACCCCGACGCGGAGCACTACTCGTTCAGCATTCTGGATGCCACCAGCACGCTCGTGCCGGGCTATCCGGTGATCCTCCCCGCCGACCAGCACAGCCTGGTCGTGGAGGGGTTGGGGGCCGGCGCCTATACCATCGTGGTCGGCCCGTGGGCCGATCCGGGCGGGATGTACTGCCCCAGCGAGGCGCTGATCGGGATCCAGGAAGTCCCCGGACAGCAGCAGGCGCCATGCTTGATCCGGGCCGACCGGGCGGACGTGCGGGCGCGCATCGGGCCGGGCATGGAACGCGCCGCCTTCGCCTTCCTGACTCCGGGGATCGAGTACCCGGTCATCGGGCAGGCGCTGGATGGATTCGGCAACCTGTGGTGGCAGATCGACAAGACGTTGATCCCTGGCCACGAAGCTGCCCTCAGCCTGTGGGTGGATGCCAGCGAGGTGATCGCTATCGGCGACTGCAACAACGTGCCTCAGAGCGATGTGCCCCCGGTCATCCCGTGGGAGCCGGAGCCTGTAGAGCCGGAAATCCCCGACGAGCCGCCGCCCGGTGGATGGCTGCCATGCGGCTCGTGCGACACCTGTGGGCACCCGGCCAACGAGTGCGTGACGTCACCCGAAGGGGCATGCCTGTGGGACCCGACGACCTGCCTGGGGCTGGAGGAAGTGCCGCCGCCTGAGGACGGTGGCGAGCCACCACCTCAATGCTACCACATCACTGTGACGGTTGATAACCAATGTCAATACTCGGCTGCCTCAGCCATGATCGATGTCGCGCCCAACTGCGATGGCGGTTACGCGCCGGGCACCACGATCAGCGCTCATGGCGTCGGAGTCGATCCCAAGTGCGCCGTCAGCTCCTGGTCTGGCTGCGGCGTATCGGGCGGCGGCAGCTCGGTCTCGTTCACGGCGACCGGAAGCTGCACGCTCGTGGCTCATATGAGCTACCAATAGACGGACACCAGCGGGCAGGGCTTGCGAGTCCTGCCCGCTATCGCGTGCTCGCCAGGGTGGACCAGGCGCGCTGGCCGTAACGTGGCAAAGAGAAAGCCGATCGCGCCCGCGTGCGGATCGGCTTTCTGATGTCGGGTGAGCGGGCGCGAGCGCTACTGCATGCGCCGCGTCGCGCGCAGGACCCAGCGCATGCAGGCGTGGAAGAGGTCCGGCTCCAGGTACATCATCGGGCACCCCACCGCGATCACGTTGGCGCCGGCCTCACGGCAGCGCTCGACGGCCACCTGCGACACGCTGGACCCCATGAAGGTGTTGTTGTGCATCCAGATGCGCTTGATCCCCAGGCGCAGCGCCTCGTCGACGAGCGCCTCGGATACGTCCGGGCTGTTCATGATGAACACCGCGTCCACGCCATCGGGAATCGCGCCGAGGTTGGGATAGCAGGCATCCCCATGCAGCGTTTCAGCTTCGGGATGCACTGCGAACACCTGATAGCCTTGTTTGCGCAGTTTGAGGTAGATCGCGCCGGCGCCGCTGTCTTTCGTGCGCGACAGGCCGGACACGGCGATCCGCTTCTGGGCGAGAAAATCCTGAACCATCTCCTGATGAGTCGGAGTGGCGGTGGCCATTGTCTTCCTCGATTCTCTAGTGGTCTTGTCTGAGATTCGAGCATCAACGCTTCGCGCCGTTCATAGGCAGTGCCAAATCTCACAGCCCCGCTGGAGTCTTGTCACAAGGTCCGGCGGATACCCCATTTCGGGCGCCATCCGTCCTGGCGTTGGCAACGCCGGAGAAAAACGGGATTACAATATCAACAGCCTTCGCCGCCGCTTGCCCGGTGCCTCGCCCCGCTGCCTGGCGGTGGCTGGCGTGGTCCACAACTGTCCAGTCGTCCTGGTGCAAGTGTGTTCCCTGAGGAGGAGATCAACGATGAACGTACTCGTGCTGTACCAGAGCCGGCACGGCCACACGCGTGCCGCCGCCGAAGCCATCGCCCAGGCCGCGCGGGGCCTGAGCCACGACGCCAGCGTCCAGTCCGTGATCCAGGTGAGCGCCGCCGACATCGCCAGGGCCGATGTGCTGTTCGTGGGCACGTGGGTCCAGGGGTTCATCCTGTTTGGCGTCAAGCCCGCCGGGGCGGACCTTTGGGTGCCGGCGCTGCCATCCCTGGAGGGCAAGCCGGTTGGCACCTTCTGCACGTATGCCGTCAGCCCGCGCGGCAGCCTGCGGGCCCTGAGCGCCATGCTCGAGGCGCGCGGCGCCACCATCGTGGGCCAGCAGGCCATTCACCGGCGCCGCCCCAGCCATGGCGCAGAGGCGTTCGCCCGGCTTGTGCTGGGACAGGCCGAACGCGCATAGCGCCCCCCATCGGGCGACGTTCCCCCGCGCGCCCGGCCAACACGACAACCCCACCCATCCAGCCGCACGCCGGTTTGCGCCCTGCGTGCGATCGCTCAACCTCTCCTCCTGGCCGCTCCCGCCCGCCGAGTGAGCGCGCCTCTCCGCGTGGACAGGTCCTTCGCCACGTCTCCGGATGCCGGATTGTGCAAAAAATCACCCGATCGGGTGATGCCGGTGAGGTTCCCGCCAGCGTAAAATGTGGGTGCGCGTAGGACACAGTGGGACCCAGGGCATTCATCCAGTCGGTTTTGTGCGCCAACTAATGGGTTATCAGGAGGAGCAATCAAGTGAGTGATACCACCTTCCTCGCCGAGACGATCTCCAAGGTCGTGCTCAACCGCCGAAGTTTCCTCAAATGGAGCTCGGCGCTGAGCAGCACGGCAGTCTTGAGCGGTGGACTCGACAAGATCCTTGATTCAGGGCCTTTGCCCACCGCGCGAGCGGCGGCCAACGAAGGCGAATGGATCACGGCCGCCTGCTGGCACAACTGCGGCGGCCAGCGCTGCGTCCTTAAGGCGCAGGTCGTTGACGGTGTCGTCAAGAAAGTGAAAACCGACGATACCGTTCCAGATACAGACGAACAACCTCAGATTCGCGGCCGCGCGCGCGGGCGCGCTCAGCAGCAGCAGTGTTTCGGCGCCGATCGGCTCAAGTACCCGATGAAGCGCAAGAACTGGGAACCCGGCGGTGGCGGTAAAAAAGAGCTGCGCGGGCGCGACGAGTGGGAGCGCATCTCGTGGGACGAGGCGCTCGACCTGGTAGCGACCGAACTGCAGCGCATCATCGACACATATGGCAACGAGGGCATTTTGGAGGCCGGCGACTGGGGCGGTTTCACCCTGAATCGCCTGATGACCGCTGCCGGTGGCGCGGTGAAGCCGTGGGGCAACCCGTCGTGGGGCACCTGGTATTTTTCCGGGACCAAGGTCGGCCTGGGTGACGGCCTCATGGTGACGACCCACAACGATCGCCTCGAAATGCGGAAGTCGGACCTGATCGTGATCTGGGGCGGCAACCCGGCCTGGAGCTCGCAGGGCAACAACATGAAGTATTACATCGACGCCAAGCGGGCCGGGGCCAAGTACATCTTCATCGACCCGATTTATAACGACTCCGCGATGGTCCTGGCGGATGAGTGGATCCCTGTTCGTCCAGGCACCGATCACGCGCTGGCGCTCGGCGTTGCGTACACCCTGATCACCGAAGACGATCCCGAGACCAACCCACTGATCGACTGGGACTTCCTCGACCGCTGCACCATTGGCTTCGACGAAGACCACATGCCCGAAGACGCCGACCCGAAGGACAACTTCAAGGACTACGTCCTGGGCACCTATGACGACCAGCCCAAGACACCCGAATGGGCTTCCCGCATTTGCGGCGTCTCTCCCACGCAGATCCGACACCTGGCGCGCGCCATCGGCTCGACGCCCAAAGTCTCGCTGCTGACGGCCTGGGCGCCGGCCCGTACCAACAACAGCGACTCCTGGCCGCACATGTTCATGACGCTGGGCGCCATGACCGGCCACATCGGCAAGTCCGGCAGTTGCACCGGCGTGAGCTGCTGGGAACGCACCGCCGACGGTGGCCCTTTCCTGATCGGCGCGGGCGGCAA
The DNA here is from genome assembly GCA_040767355.1 of Aggregatilineaceae bacterium. GTDB lineage: Bacteria > Chloroflexota > Anaerolineae > Aggregatilineales > Aggregatilineaceae > LM3-B42. Next base: position 126,429 of record JAXGOS010000011.1, read on the forward strand.
CGGCAATCCGCCGGTCGAGAACGAAAACGCGATCACGACCACGGTGAACACCAACCAGATGTGGAGCGCCATCCTCGAAGGCAAATACATCGCCGGGTACCAGGACGAGCGCGACATCAACATCCAGGCCATCATCCACGACGCTGGGAACGCCCTCAACCAGAAAGCGGGCATGACCCAGGGCATCGAGGCGCACCGCAAGGTCGAGTTCGTGCTGACGCTCGGCCACTTCGTGAGCACCTGCGCCAAATACTCCGACATCGTGCTACCCGTCACCACCCAGTGGGAGCGTTACGGCTACATTGCGGGCAACCGCGACCACCTGATCTGGGCGCGCCAGGTCACCGAGCCGCTCTTCGAGACCCAAGATGACATCTGGGTCGCCACCGAGCTGGCCAAGCGCATGGGTCTGGACGCCGAAGCCGTTGCCGGCCTGCCGCTCCCGCAGCAGATCTTCAACCAACTGGCGGGTGCGTGGGTCATCGCCGACAACGGCGTCGATAAGGAGCCCCTGCTGACCATTACGGCGGAAGACATCGCCGAGATGGGCGTCGAGGGCGAGCCGCAGGAAGGCCGCATCACGCTCCAGGAGTTCAAAGAGAAGGGCGTCTACACGGTCCCGCGTAAGGCCGACGACAAGCTGGGATTTGTCGCCCTGAAGGAATTCCGCGACGATCCCGAAGCCAACCCACGGACGACCGCTTCGGGCAAGATGGAGATCTACTCGCCCGATCACGCGAAGTTCATCCGCGACTTCGGCTTCACCGAAATCCAGGCGATCCCGACCTACAACCCGCCGCACGAAGGCTACGAAGATACCTTCGACGACTGGGAGAACCAGGTCAAGGGTGAGTATCCGTTCCAGCTCGTCACGATACACTACCGGCGGCGCTCGCATTCCATTCTCGATAACCTGCCGTGGCTGCGCGAGGCGTTCCCGCAGGAGTTCATCATCAACCCGCTCGATGCCGAAGCGCTGGGCCTCAAGCATGGCGACACGGCCAAGATCAGCAGCCGGCATGGTGTCGTTCTCCGTCCGGTCTTCATCAGCGAGCGTCTCCGCCCCGGCGTCGTGATGATCGGTGAAGGCGCGTGGGCCGAGGTCGATGAGGACACGGGCATCGATATCGCCGGCGCGACCAACACCCTGTGCGGCGCCTACCCCTCTGGACAGGGGCATAGCGGCTGGAACTCGTGCAATGTCAAGGTCGAACGGTATGGCGGTCCTGATGCCCTGAAGCAGGACTACAAGTGGGACCAGCGTATCCCGATAAAGGAAGCGTAACCAACCATGGCGACTCAAAAAGCCTTCTATTTTGATGCGAGCGCGTGCAACGGCTGCAAGGCGTGCGTCATCGCCTGCAAATCCAAGAACGCGCTCCCGGTCGGTATCAACTACCGCCGGGTGGTCCAATATGGTGGCGGGTCGTGGGTCCCTGATCCCGATTACCCGGACCTCCTGCAGCCCACCGGGCTCTTCGCGTATTCGCTGTCAGTCGCGTGCATGCATTGCGAAGAGCCGCCGTGCGCCGACGGCTGCCCAACCAAAGCGATCGAAAAACGGGACGACGGCATTGTCCTGGTCGATAGGGACAAGTGTATCGGCTGTCGTTACTGCGAGTGGGCCTGCCCCTACGGCGCGCCCCAGTTCGACAGCGATGACGGCTTGATGATGAAGTGCGACTTCTGCGTGGATGTCGTCGAACAGGGCGAGGCCCCGTACTGCGTGGCTGCGTGCCCGATGCGCGCGCTCGATTTCGGCGAGCTGGACGAACTGCGTGCCAAGTACGGCAACTCGAGCGCCGTCGCGCCCCTACCCTCTGCGGACCTGACCAAGCCGGCCTTTGTGCTGACGCCCCACCGGGATGCGCAGCCTGTCGGCCAGGGCAGCGGTCGTATCTACGATTTCGAGGTGTAACCATGGACATGCGTGAATGGGCGCTCGTCGCCTTTACCATCCTGGCTCAAATGGCCGTCGGTTCGTTCCTGGTGCTCGGCGTGGTGCACTTCCTGGCTCAGCGCAAAGCGGGCGAGGCTGAGGCCGACCGTCTGAGCGACCGCGCACTCCTGGCGATTGGTCCGGTGCTCGTGCTGGGCATGATCGCGTCGCTACTCCACCTGGGCACCCCGTTCAGCGCTTACCGCGCCGTCACCAATGTCGGCACGTCGTGGCTCAGCCGCGAGATTCTGTTCGGCGTGCTGTTCGCTGCCGCGGGCTTCCTGTTCGCAATCATGCAGTGGCGCAAGCTGGGCACGCCCGGCCTGCGCACGGCCATCGCCGCCGTAGCCGCGATCATCGGCGTGGCGCTAGTCTACAGCATGGCGCGCGTATATATGATTGACACCCAGCCGAGCTGGAACACCAACGCGACGCCCTTATCGTTCTTCACCACCACACTGCTGCTGGGCGCTCTGGCGATGGGCGCGGCGTTCAGCGTCAACTACACCTTCCTGAAGACGCGCCGCGGGCCGAAGCTGTCCGTTCAATCCGAGCTGCTGCGCGACGCGCTGCGCTGGATCGCCCTGGCGTCGATCGTATTACTCGGCATCCAGTTGCTCATCATCTCCGCCGATCTGGTCGACCGGAGCGCCGGGGATGCGGCGGCCAGCGTCACCAAGCTGAGCGAGGAATACGGCACGCTGTTCGTGCTGCGGATGGCCCTGGTGTTCATCGGCGCGGGCATCTTCGCGTTCTTCCTGTACAAAAACGCGGCCAGTGCGGGCAAGGAAGAGATCCTGGCGACCCTGGTCTACGGGGCTTTCGTCCTGGTTCTCATCGGCGAGGTGGTGGGTCGCTACCTGTTTTACGCCACGCACACCAGCATCGGTCTGTAGCCGCCGGGCGGAGCCTGGCCGGTCACATCGGTACGACAATCCCCCCGTCATTTTTGGCTGGCGGGGGGATTGAGTTGGGAACCGCCCACTTTTGGCCTATAATCACGGGCTCACGGCATGAGCGACCCTGGCCGGTCGTCCAAGTTCTGGAGGTTTTGTTTGGCTGGACAGACGGAGCACTTCACCGCCGAAGAATGGTCGACGCTTCTGATGGGAGAAGCCCTGTTGTTTGGGCTGCTGGGGCGCATGCTGTACGCGAATCCCAGCCGTGAGTGGATCGAGCCGCTGGTCGGCGATGGTCTGTTCGAGGGCGCGCCCTTCGCCGAGACTCAAGACGACGTAATCCACGGTCTGGCCCTGCTGGCGGAATGGAGCGCCGCGGCCAGCGACGGGCTGACCGAGGCCGGTCTGGCCGATCTGCGTGCGGATTTCACGCGGCTTTTCGCAGGCAGCGGGACGATGCCCGCCCCGCCGTGGGAATCGGTCTATTTCAGCGAGGAGCGTCTGTTGTTCCAGGAAGAAACGACGGACGTGCGGCGGTGGTTCGCCCGGCTGGGCCTTCACGTCAACAGCGGCAGCAAGGAGCCCGACGACCACATCGCGTTTGAGCTGAGTTTTGTCGCTCACTGCGCGGAACAGGCGCTCCAGGCCGCCGAGGAGGGCGACACCGGCGCGTTCGCCCGGCTGCTGGCAGCGCAGCGCGAATTCCTGGAGCAGCACCTGCTGCGCTGGGGCCCCAAATGGGCCGAGCTGATCGATGAGCACGCGCGCACCGACTTCTACCGCGGGCTCGCCCTGCTGACGCGCGGCGCGCTGAAGGAAATGGCGCTTATCTTCGGGCTGGACATTCCTCACGACCTCCGCTACCCCGGTTTGGCCGCCAGCCGATAGCCGAAAGAACGACACGTGATCATCGCCATTACACCCGACACTCATCCCCAGATCAAAAACCCGGTTTTCTCGGCGTATGCCGCGCTTTATCTGCGCATTTACGAGCAGTTCATGGACCAGCTCCGCGCGACGGGCATCGCCATCGACCCGGACGATCTCAGCGAGCTGGCCGCGGAAAAGCGCCGCCAACTGCAAGCGAAAGGCGCGACGGTCCGCAACAGCGACCGCAGCATCTACATCAACGCGATCTCCCCGGCCTGCGTCGCCTGCCGCAAGGGGATCGGCAGCGCCACCTTTTTCGTATCGCTGCGCTGCCACCGCGACTGCTATTACTGCTTCAACCCGAACCAGGTGGATTACGAGCATTTCACCACGCACCAGCGCGATCTGGTCGGTGAGCTGGACGCGATCCACGCGCAGGGCCAGAAGATGGACTATCTCGCCCTGACCGGCGGCGAGCCGCTGCTGCACAAGGACGAGGCCATCGCCTTCTTCAAGCGGGCCAGCGAGCAGTTTCCGCATACCCACAAACGGCTGTACACCTGCGGCGACTACGTCGATGAGCCTGCCCTGCGCGAGCTGCAAGCCGCGGGTCTCGAGGAAATCCGGTTCAGCATACGCATGCACGACCCACAGGCCGCGCGCCGCCACATCCTCGAACGCATCGCCCTCGCCACGCAGACCATCCCGGCCGTGATGGTCGAAATGCCCGTTCTGCCAGGCACGCTGGGCGAGATGCAGACCATCCTCACCGAGCTGGACCGCATCGGGATATTCGGGATCAACCTGTTGGAGCTGTGCTACCCGCTGATCAACGCCGAGGAATTCAACGCCCGCGAGTTCCGGGTGAAGCATCGCCCGTTCGAGACGCTCTACGATTACTGGTATGCCGGCGGAGTGCCGGTTTCGGGCAGCGAGCTGGTGTGCCTGGACCTGCTCGACTTTGCCATCGACCAGGGCCTGAGCATGGGCGTGCACTACTGCTCGCTGGAGAACAAGTTCACTGGGCAGAACTACCAGCAGAACACCGGCGTCAAGCCGCCCGCCACCGCCCTGCTCTCGCAGCGCGATTTCATGCTCAAGTCAGCCAAAGTGTTCGGTGACGATATCCCGCCCGTGCTGCGCGCGCTGGAACAACAGAATCCTCGCGATTTCCAGGTCGACCAGCAGCACGGTTACCTGGAATTTCACGTGAGCCAGATCCGCGCGCTGAAGAAGCTAGACGTCGAGATCGGGATCTCCACGAGCACGCTCGAACAACGCGCCGACGGCCTGGTCCAGCGCGAGCTCAAGGTGGACCTGACGACGCCGCGCCTGTTCAAGCTCTCCGACCTGTAAGGCGCGCCACGCACCCGCTCAGCCGGGATGTCACACAAGACGTTTTCGATTCAGGCCCGGCCGGTCTGGTCGCCGGCCGGGCGCGCGCACCGTGCTGGAGGGCAGCGGCGAGCATTTCTTCTGGCTGCCCTGAACTGGCTCAGCCCGTCAGCCCGGATACCACACGACGCGCGGATCGTCGTCGGCGCGCTGGTAATCCCAGGCGAGATCGATCATCTTCTTGAGATCCACTTCAGGCCGCCAGCCGAGCAAGAAGCGAGCCTTCGTGTTGTCCAGCCACGTCGAATGGAACGCCGTGCGGATGGGCACGGTTGGCAGCCCGCGCGTCTCCGCCAGGTAAGCGCCCATTTCCCCGTAATCAACCGGCTCGTTCATGCAGATATTGAACGTCTGCTGGCGGGCCTCTGGGTGATCGATCGCGATTAGGATCGCGCTGACCAGGTCCTCGACGTGCACGAAATTGCGCTTGACGGGCACGCCCTCAGCGTCCAGCATCACGGGGATGGCCCCACTGCGCACGTATTCGTCGGCCTGCTGCGGCCCCACGAGGTCGCGCCAGCGCGGCCCGCCGAAGACGTCCTCGCCAAAGGAGAGCTGGTACTTGAAATCGTCCTTCTCCATGATCCAGGGCGCACGCAGACAGCAGCCGTTGAGATCGTACTGGATGTAGTACTGCTCCAGCATGACCTCTTCCAGCACCTTGGCGAGCGCGTAGCAGCCGGGATAGGGCGTGTGCGGGTGCTCCTCGGTGACCGGGATCGGCTTCGGGTAATACATGTGCCCGACGGTGTTATCGCCGCCGAGCAGGATGAACTGCTGGAACGTCGGGTTCTCGCGGCAGTTCTCCAGCAGCCAGAACATCCCCTTGGTCGAGACGTCGATCACCGTGTCGGGCGTCTCTTTGACGGTCGCCAGGTGCAGCACGTGCGTCACATTGTGCAGCGCGCGATCGACCACCTCGCGATCCTCGATCGCGCCGCGCACGATCTCCAGCCGGTCCTGCGGCGGCAGCACGCGGTTGTGGCACAGCGCGCGCACCGTGAAATCGGCGAAGGCCGGGTCCTCCAACATACGCCGGATGAACACGCGCCCGACTTTGCCGGTCGCGCCCGTGACCAGAATGCGCCTGCTCACGATCGCCCTCCTGCCCCCTGCCGGTGCTCCGGATACAGCGCGAGGACGCTCGCCTCGTTCGCCTCGCAGATGCCCCGCTCCGTGATCAGACCGGTCACTAGCCGGGCGGGCGTGACATCGAACGCATAGTTGCGCGCCGGGCTGTCCTGCGGCGTGAGCCGTACCTGGACCACCTCGCCCTGGTACAGCCCCTGGATGTGGGTGACCTCGTCCGGGTTGCGCTCCTCGATCGGAATTTCCATCAGCCCGTCGCGCGTCACCCAGTCGAAGGTGGAGGACGGCAGCGCTACGTAGAACGGCACCCGGTTGTCCTTGGCCGCCAGCGCCTTAAGATAGGTGCCGATCTTGTTCGCCACGTCGCCCGTGTAGGTCGTGCGGTCGGTGCCCGTGATCACCAGATCGACCATGCCGTGCTGCATCAGGTGGCCGCCCACGTTATCGGCGACGACGGCGTGCGGGACCCCGTGCTGGCCCAGCTCCCAGGCGGTGAGCTGCGCGCCCTGGTTGCGCGGGCGCGTCTCGTCGACCCAGACGTGCACGGGGATGCCCCGGTCGTGGGCGGCGTAGATGGGCGCCGTCGCGGTGCCATAGTCCACGAACGCCAGCCAGCCGGCGTTGCAGTGCGTCAGGATATTCACCGGCGCGCCGCCTTTGCGCGCGCTGATTTCTTCGATCAACGCGACACCGTGCTCGCCGATGCGGCGGCAAAACTCCGCGTCCTCATCCGCGATCGCGGTGGCCGTCTGGCGCGCGATGCCGATCATCTCCTGGATGGTGCCGCCAGCCTGGATCGCGGCGAGCTGGCGCTGGACCGCCCACTCCAGGTTAATGGCCGTGGGGCGCGTGGCCTTGAGGGTTTCGCCGTCCGCTTCCAGCGCCGCCAGGAACGCCTCACGGCCCCCGGCCGGCGCGTTGAGCGCGGACAGATACATCCCGTAGCCCGCCGCCGCGCCGATCAACCCCGCGCCGCGCAGCAGCATCTCGCGGATGGCGTCAGCCATCTCGTCCACGGTGGCCAGGTCCACGATCTCGAACCGGTGCGGCAGCACGTGCTGGTTGATGATCTGGACCACGCGCGGATTGTCGGGCTTGATCCAGATCGTGCGGTAATGGATGCCGTTGACAAGCATGAGGTGACTTATCCTTTCCAGGGATAGGTGGGCTTGCAGGCGGTCGCCACGTCGACCAGCTCCTCGATGGTCGTGATCTGCGCGCGGTTCATGAGCAGCGCCCCCGCGATGTTCAGAGCCAGACTGCCGGCGATGGCCTTCTCGTCCGGGTCTTGAATGCCGCGAATATCCTCGACACCCGCCAGGCCGATCACGCGGCGCATCATCTTGCAGGCGCCCAGCCCTGCCGAGTCCTGCAGCAAGCGCAGCATGTAGTCGTCCTGATAGCCCTGCGGCATGTTGATCGTGTCGACGTGATCCCACACGTGGCGCTGGAACTCGCGCACGAAGACGTGCCACACGTCGATGACCGTGCCCACCAGGTATTGCCGGAAATCGGCGCGTTTGTCCGGATCGGGCATGCGCACCTCGTGCGCGGCGTAGTTCAGGAGCAGGTTACCGATCACCGCGCCGATGTCGAAGCCCATCGGGCCGTAGAAGGCAAATTCCGGGTCGATGACGAAGGTCTCCGTCTGGTTGATCATGATACTGCCCGTGTGCAGGTCGCCATGGACCAGCGCCTGGGCGTGCGTCATGAACTTTTCCTTCATCTTGGCGACTTCAACGCGCAGCGCCTCGTCGGCTTGCAGCGCCAGCACCTGAGGCTCCAGCTCCTTGTGGAAGAGGTTGCGCTCCGTCGGACGGTACGGCTCGGTGAAGATCAGGTCCTCAGTGATCTTGCACAGCTCCGGGTTGATGAACTGGCCCACCATCTCCTTCTTGGTGCGATAGTCGAGCACCAGATCCGACGTCTCGCCGAGCGTCTTGGCCATGAACAGCCCGATATGCTCGGCAAAATGCGGGTACTTGATCCCCTGGATCAACCCCTTGCGCATGATGACATGCCGGTTGAGATTCTGCATGGCGAAGAGGTACATGTCCGGATCGTAGAGATACACGCGCGGCGTGTGTTGGGGCACCAGCCTGTACTCGATGCCCAGCGCTTCGGCCTCGATACGGGCCCGGTCTACCGGCAGCGGCCAGTCGCCACCCACCAGACGCAGGTAGGGCAGCGCCTGCTTGATCACAACGGTCCGGTCCGGATCATCCGTCGCCCAGATTTTGAACACGAGGTTCAGGTTTCCATCGCCGACCTCTTGGGCGGTCAAGTCTTCGCCGGGACGGAATACCTCGCGCAACTCGGGGCGCGACCGCACATACTCGACAATGGTCGAGGGGTCCAGTGGCCGGTAGTTCGGGGAAATATCGTCGTTCATGCGTTTGTCTCCTAAAAGAGCATGGCAACTTCTCACCCACCGGCGGGAAGTTGCCACCCGTTCACAACACTGTAGGGACCGCCCGAGGCATGACTGCTAGATCGTCTGATCCCGCTCCGCCCGACCGGCAAAGACCGTATTGATGAGCAGCGCAACCAGCAGGACTGTCCCGGTAATGAATTCTTTCAGATAGATATCGATGCTGGGAATGTTGTCCAGACCGTTGCGCAGCGTGCCGTAAATCAACAGGCCGATGACGGTCTGAGGCATGCCACCACGCCCGCCCATCAACGAGGTGCCGCCCAGCACCACCGCGCCAATCGTGTCGATCAGGAAGCTGTCGGTGGCGTCCGGCTGCGCGCTGTGCAGGCGTCCCATGCTGATGATCCCGGCCAGCCCCGCGCAGAACCCCGAAATGGTCATCACGACGACCAGGATCCGGTCGGTGTTCACACCGGCCAGCCGGGCGGCGGATTTGCTGGCGCCGGTCATGTACGTGTAGCGCCCAAAACGCGTATAGCGCAGGACGACGTAGCCGATCGCCAGCGTGACGATTGCCACGATGACGATCACCGGGAGACCATCCGCCCCGCCGATGCGCTTGCTGCCCAGCGTCATGGATAGCTCCGAAACCTTGGTGATGACGCGCCCTTTACTGATGTACGTGGTAAGGCCACCCGCGATCAGCGACATGGCGAGTGTGGACATGAAGGTCGGTATTCGGAAGCGCGCGCTGGCAATGCCGCTGATCAGGCCCAGCCCAGTGGCGGCCCCGATGCCGGCCAGGCTCGGAATCGGCTCGGCGTAACCCAGCTTGGAATACAGGTGCGCCGAGATCATCGCCGAGAGGCCAGCCAGGGTGGCGATGCTCAGGTCGATCTGGCCGAGCAGGAGCACGAAGGTCATGCCGCTGGCGAAAATGGCCAGCGTGGAAACCTGCGTCAGAATGTTGCGCAGATTGATAGGCCGCGAGAAGCTGTCGGAAGCGAGGCTGAAGAACACGAACAGCGCGATCAGCGTCCAGAGCTGTGCCAACATGCTAAAACGGCGCATCCAGGGCGACGACTCCTGCAGGCTCCTGAAACGGTCAACGAATGTGTCAAGTCTCTGTTTGATGGCGGAATTCATATCAGCCTCATCAGTGCATCTTTATCAAGGTTCTTGTTAACCATGCGGCCCACGATTTCACCACGGGCCATCACGATGACCCGGTTGGAGACGGCGAGGATCGTCTCCGGCTCGGACGAAACGACGATGATGCCGTATCCCTGTTCGCCAAACCGCCGCAGCAGCGCCAGCACTTCGGATTTCGCCCCCACATCCATGCCGCGCGTCGGCTCGCTCATGATGAATACCTTGGGCGGGAACGTCAACCAGCGCGCAATGGCGACTTTTTGCTGGTTGCCCCCACTGAGCTTGCCGACCGGATTGAGCGGATCGGGCGGGATCACATTGACCTGCGCGATGGTGGGATTTGCCGCCGCCAGCTCCTGGGCCTGTTGGGGGACGAACCGCCCGATTCTCTCCAGGTGCGGCATCGTGATGTTCTGGTAAATGGGCTGATCCAGCAGAAGGCTCTTGCGGCGTGCCTCGATCGCGTAGGCCAGACCGTGCCGGATCGCGTAACGGGCCGAATGGTTGGGCGGGAACGTTTCGCCCTCCAGGATGATCGTGCCGCTGTCCAGCTTATACAGGCCGAACAAGGCGCGGGCCACGTCGAAATGCCCGGCACCGATGGCGCCGTAGATTCCCAGGATTTCCCCCCTGCCCACCCGGAAGTTGATATCCCTGAATTTGTCAGAGGTCAGGTCTTTCACCTCCAACAAGGTTTGTTCGTGCTCGCTCTCGGCCGTGATGGGTCGAACTGTGTGGTCCACCTCGCGCCCCAACATCAGCTCGATGAGCCGATCGAGCGAGGCCTCGGCCCGGGTGAGCGTCGCCACGCTACGCCCGTTACGCAGCACCGTGATGCGATCCGCCACGTGGAGCACTTCTTCGAGGAAGTGGGAGATGTAGATGATGCTCCGCTTCTGCTGGCGGAGTGTATCCACCAGAGCCATCAGTTGTTCGACCTCAGCCGGCGACAGCGCGGAGGTGGGTTCGTCCATGATCAACACGCGCGCGCCGGAGACGATGGTGCGCAGCACCTCGACCACCTGCTGCGTGCCGAGCGGGTATTGCTCGAGGTCGAGCCGGGCATCCAGTGTGAATCCCAGCTTGGCCAGCTCTTCTTCCGCGTTGCGATACATCTTCTTCCAGTCAATCGCGCCCCAACGGGTGACTGGCTGGCGGCCCAGGTACAGGTTCTCGGCCACCGACAGCTCCGGGATGACGCTGAGCTCCTGGTGGATCATGCCGATCCCGTGGGCGAGCGCGTCGTGCGGCGAATTGAGCCGCGTTTCCTTGCCATCCAGAAAGTAAGTTCCCTCGTAGTCGGTGTAGATACCGGCCAGGATGCGCATCAGGGTGCTTTTGCCCGCGCCATTTTCACCAACCAGGGCGTGCACTTCCCCTTCGCGCAAGTCGAAATCGACGTGGTCGAGGGCCTGGATTGAGCGAAAATTTTTGGAGACGTCCCTGAGTTCAACAATAGGCACAGTGCTCACAAGTGCGCCCTTTCAAACACGCGCGCGAACCTCGCCGCCCTGGCGACGTTCACACTATCATTTTGCCACGAACAGGCAAGCAGGCCTGTTCTGTCGAACCGGGAAGGCCACCCGTTGGCGGGGAAGAGTAGGGATGATGGTCTTCCCATTTTGAGAAAACAGAGGCGGCGGTCAGCTAACCACCGCCTCGTTCGTTCAACAAGGACTAGAAGAGGTACTGGGACGATGCCCACAGCAAGCCATCCGCCGCCGACATACCGTAGTTGCGTAGCTTCCACGGCTCCTCGGCCAGGGCGGGGTTGCTGTCGATATCGGCGAAGATGGCCGGACCATCCGCCAAGACGTAGAACGGGATCTCCTGGCGCGCCTGCTCCAGGCCGATCGAGGCCGCGTACGCGCCGGCCAGGACTGCCCAGCTGTGGATGCGGCAGGCCGAGTTGCGCGCGGTGGCCACCAGGCGGCCATCACGCACGGCTTCAATCGCCGGCGGCATCGCGTCCACACCACCGACCAGGACCTGATCGCCCAGGCCCGCGTTCTCGACGATCTGCCGCGCGGCCAGTGCCATGTCGTCGTTGTCGGCGAAGATGGCCTTGAGATCGGGATGGCGGTTGAGGACGGTCTCCGTCAGGTTGGCCGCCGTGGTCACATCCCAGTCGGCGGGCTGATCGTCGACCACTTCGATATCCGGATACTTGCTGACCAGGTTCAAGAAACCTTGCCCGCGCGCCTGCGCGCCGGTGTGGCCCGGCTGGCCGCCGATGTGCGAGATCTTGCCCTGGCCGCCCATGATGTCGATCAGTTTCTGGACCACGGATTCGGCCATAAAGACGTTGTCGGGCGCGATAAAGGTCAGCACGCCCAGGTCGGGCAGATCCTGCAGCGGAGCGATGAGCGTGTCCATGTCGATGACCGGAGTGCCGGCTTCCACCAGGGTGAGGATCGGCTCGATCAGCGTGCCGATCGAGTTGGGCTGCACGGCGACGAAATCCCACTCCTGGGTGGAGAGCTGGTCGAACTTGGCGCGCTGCGCCTGAGGATCAAACTCACCATCGAACCAGGTGATCTCGACCCCGAGCAGGCCAGCCATCCAGCGTGCAGCCTCTTCGCCCTGGGCGTTCCATGTGCCAGCCAGGCCCGCGCTCGACATGGCCGCCTTCAGCGGTTGGTCTTGCGCGTGGGCGCGGCGGTACTCGATGAACGGCAGAAACTGCGCCAGCGCGAAACCGGAGCTGAGCGTCATGCTGCCTCGAAGAAAATCACGGCGGTTGATTTTGTGGGACATAGGGAGCTCCTTTTGAATAAGAAATCCAGTTGACCAACAATCGCCGGTGATGGCCACCGGTAGCCGCATGGGACAGACACTTACTAATCCAACGGGACGATATATGGCAGCGATCTACGGCCCGCTCTTCCCCCCGGGTAAGAGTGGCTTGGTACTAACGCCCATTGTAGGACAGGACGTGTGTTTTGACAACAAGGTAGGCAGTCGAGCGAAAAGGGCAGCGGACCGGCAATCCGTGGGCAGGGCGTGCGGCCATTACACTCGCGAAAGCCGCGCGCAGGTCGCCGGGTTGTGCGGCGTTCCAGCCGAGGAAGCGCGCCCCGCTGGCTCACCCTTTCATGCCGGTCGTGGCGATGCCCGACGTGATGAACCGCTGCAGAAAGGCGAACACGACCGTGATCGGCAGCAGGCTGAGCACCGTCATCGCCAGCACGTAATGCCACTGCACCTGCAGCTCGCCCTGAAAGGCGCGCAGCCCCACCTGGAGCGTGAACATCTCGTTGCGGGTCAGCACGATCAGCGGCCACAAGAAATCATTCCAGCGCCACATCACCGAGAAGATCGCCAGCACGGCCAGCGCCGGGCGGGCCAGCGGCAGGACGATCTGCCAGTAGATTCGCCACTCGGTCGCGCCGTCGATGCGCGCCGATTCGAGCAATTCGTCCGGAATGGTGAGCATGTACTGGCGCAGCAGGAACACCCCCGTGGGCGTCGCGGCGCCGGGGATGATGACCCCCCACAGGCTGTTGATCATGTTGAGCTTGGCGATCACCAGGAACACGGGCACCAGGATCACGGAGATGGGAATCATCAGCGTGCTGACGATAATCGCCAGCACCATCTCACGGCCCCGGAACCGGTATTTGCTCAGCGCAAACGCCGCCATACTGTTGATCACCAGCGTGATGATCGTCGCGACGATGGTGACGATCACGCTGTTTTTCAGGTACGTCGCAAAGCGAAACTGGCCGACCTGATCGGCCATCGGCTCGCGGTAGTTGTCCCAGGCCATCTCCACCGTTTCGATCGGCTCCAGCAGGTCTTTGTTCAGCCTGATCACCTCCCCTTCGCCGGGATGCTGTGGATCCTGGGGGGGATTGTCGGGATCGATCAGCTGGACTTCCAGGCCGACGCGCCGGATCTGCGCCAGCGTCCGCTGCTCGCCGTCGAGCGTCGTGCTGAACAGCAGCAGCGGCTCGTCGTAGCCAGGGATCGTCACGGTCTCCTGGGCATAGGGCATAAAACGCGGCGGAAACTCCAAAAGCTGGGTCTCCGTCTTGAACGACGACAGCACGACCCACAGCACCGGGCCGAACATGACGATCACCGCCGCCACCAGATACAGGTACGTGATCGCGTCGGCCCAGTCTACCCGGGCACCACCTCGTTTGCGGATCAGGAAATTGCGAACAGTGGTCATCGTCTTGTCTCCCTCACGCCACGTCGGAGTTGCGCCCGAGCCAGAGCTGCACCAGGGTCAGGATGAGCAGCACGATGCCCAGCAGCACCGATGCCGCGGCGGCCAGCCCGCGCAGCGGGATCTGGTTCGCGAAGCCAACTTCGTAGATGTACTGCACCATGTACTTGGTCGCGGTGCCCGGCCCGCCGCCGGTGAGCACATACGGCTGGTCGAAGACCTGCACGGCGCGGATCAAGCTCAACACCGTCACCACGACCATGGTGGGCATCAGCAGCGGGAACGTGATATTGCGGAAGCTCTGCCAGCGATTCGCGCCGTCCATCTGCGCTGCTTCGTACAGCACCCCTGGGATTGCCTGCAGGCCAGCCAGCAGGATCAGCGCGAAAAAGCCCATCTGCGCCCAGATGCTGACGGCGATCACCCAGAACATCGCCCAGTTGCGGTCCAGCAGGAACAGCACGGGCTCGCTGCCGAGCTGGTCGAGCAGGGCGTTCAGCACGCCGAACCGTTGGAGGATCCATTTCCAGATGATGCCCACCACCACGGGCGAGAGCAGCACCGGGTAGAAAAATACGCTGCGGAAGAATCCGCGCGCCACGATCTGCTGGTTGAGCACCAGGGCCGTGATCAGCGAGAGCACGACCATACCGGCGACCTGAAACACGACGAACGTGATGGTATTGCGCACGGCTTTCCAGAAGTGATCCTGGCTGCACGTGTTGGGATCGCCAAAGTCCTGGCAGTCGAAGATCGTCTCGTAGTTTCCCGTGCCAATCCATTCGCGATCTTCGGGGAAAAGCCGGGTGCCGCCGGTGCCCGAGTAATAGAAGTTGAGCAACATGGGGAACAGCACGAAGATGCCGAAGATTGCCAGATTGGGCAGCAAAAAGAACCAGGGCATGCGCTTGATGCCCAACACGCGCTGGATCGGGTCGATGATGAATTCGATCAGGCGCATGATCCAGCCGAAGAGGGTGCCAAACAGGACTTCAACAAAAGCTTTTAGCTTGTTAGGCGAGAGATATGACCACACCGGACCGCGGTCTGCGCGAACGGTCATCACGCCCTCCCACAGGTGATTTGAAGGCGACTGGCCTTCTCCCCATCAGGCGAGACTGCCAGTCGCCAAGGATTCTCGGAGCGCTCGATCGGGACGAGCGAGACTACTGCTGCGTGACCTCAGCCAGACGCGTATCGATATCTTCCTGGATGCGGGCAATCGCCTCGTCGAGCGTCAGCTCGCCAACGATCACCTGCGACAGGCGGTCGCGCGTGGCATCGAAGATCACGCGGTTATAGAGATACCCCTGCAGCTGGAACCCGATGGGGTCGAGGCTCGGCAGTTGGGCGGTGAAGACCTGCAGCGACTTGAGGGTCTGTGGCAGCTCGGTCTGGAACTCGACGCCCTGCGCCGCCACACCCAGGTGCCCGGGCAGATACAGCGTGCGCTCGGCGAACTCCCTGGCAACCTCTTCGCTCGCCAGGTAGTCCATGACGCGGCCCACCTGCTCGGGATACTCCGTATCCTTGATCGCCACGACCGCCGCGCCGCCCGGCATGCCGGTGCAGGTCACCGGGCCGCACGGATTCGGCACCGCTTCCCAATCGAAGGCATCGCCGATGTTGGCATCGAACTGGCTGATCTGCCAGTTGCCGGACATGTAGAACACCAACTCGCCGCTGACGAAGTAGGTGTTGGCGGCCACATAGCCCGCGCTGCCGCCCGCCCACACTTCGAGGGGCATCGTGCCGTCGGCGTGCCAGCCGATCAGCAGTTCTGACATCTTGCGGAAGCCCTCATCCGTCACGACAGGGTGGCCTTCTTCATCAAAGTACTTCGCGCCCTGGCCGATGGCCGGCCCGGCGAAACGGTGGCCGGTACGGTCCATCGCCATCGCGAAGGGCACGCCCGTCGCTTCGGCGACCTGCCGGGAAGCTTCGGCCCATTCTTCCCACGTCACCTGTTCTTTTTCATCGCTGGGAACAGGCACACCCGCCTGCTCGAACAGCGTGCGGTTGATGAAGGGACCCGTCACCGTCACCTGGTTCTGGACGCCATAGATGCCGGTCGTATCGCCTTCCTGGCGCAGCCACGTCAGGTAAGGACCGTAGTTTTCTTCCCAGTAGGCCGGGTCGGCGATGTACGGCGTCAGGTCGAGGTAGTACGGCGACAGCCCGCCGAGGTCGGTCACGCGCGCGATGTCGGGACCTTCGCCCGCTTCGAGTTGCAGCGGCAGGTTTTCGAGGATCACCTGGTAGGCCACCTGATCCATCACCACTTTGATGTCCGGGTTGTCGGCCTCGAAACGATCGAGCAGGTCGCGCATGACTTCGCCTTCGTTACCGTCGCTGTACCAGGTCATGCGCAATTCGACCACGTCCTGGGCGGCCGCCTGATTGAGGCTGGCGGCAGGCACGGCCAGGACGACGATTAACAACAAGAACGAAAGGGTTCGTAGTTTCACGGTTGGCTCCTTAAACAGAATTGCTGCACTTTTCGTATGGCGGTTCACTTGACACAGGCTCGGTTCGAATATCGTGCCTTGGGCGGGCCTCCTTTCTCGAACGCCCAGACAGGCGTGGTAGGTGCCGTTCCGGCGCGGAGACGATCGAGAACGATCATTCTAACCTGTATGATACACCAGTTTCGTCCAGGGGGGAATTAAATAATCCCATGACTAAATTAATGTAACCTGTGACCCGCCACCCCACGGCCCTACGGCCCGGTAGGAAAAACGGGCAGCCGGTATGAATCATCGCTACACATAACGCCGCAGGCCATCCATCAGGGCGGCGAACATCGCGGGCGTGTAGGTATGCCCGACCCCTTCGTAGATGGCCGCCTGGAACCGGTCCGCGGCTCCGTAGAGCGTGTAAACCTGACGCGCGAACGCTTCCACCTTCCGCACGCCGCCGACTGGCGAGAGCGGGTCGGAATCCCCGATCAGGATGATCTGCGCGCGCGGGGCCACCAGGCTGACGAGATGCTCCATATCGATCCCTGCGGTGAGCACTCCCGGCACGTAGAAATAGATTCGGTGCCCGTTCAGGCTGCCCGCCTCGACGAAATCGCGGTAGCGCGTCATCTGCGCGACGGGCACGGTGAGCGCGATCCGGTCGTCCAGGGCGCTGACCCACGTCGTGCGGGACCCGCCGAGCGAGATCCCGGTCGCCACCAGCCGCGCCGGGTCGACGTCGGGCCGCGCGCACAGGTAGTTGAGCGCCAGCAGATCGTCGCGCCGTCATGCCCCACAGCGTGCTGCCTGCCCACAGGAGCTTCTTGTACAGCGCCATTTCGGTATCGGCGCCCACCTCACGGCTCCCGGCAGGTCCCTGCGTCTGGCGCTCGCCGAATGAATAGGCGTCGATGGCGAGCACGATGAAGCCCGCTTCGGCCAGCGCGGGTCCCAGCGGCGGCACGCTGACCCGGTCCAGGAACACCTCGTCTTTGCCGACGTGGTAATGCCCGCCGTGGAAGTGGCTGTACAGCACCGCTGGAGCGGGCCGCTGCCCCTGGCGTGGCACCAGCACATAGCCCAAGACGGTCGCCCCTGCCCCATTCTCGAACGCGATCTTCTCGATTGTGAAATGCTCGCGCTCCAGGGTGGTGACGATCTGCACATCGGGCGTGAAGAGGGGCGGCAGGTCGCCCAACAGCCGCCACAGCGTCGCGCGGATGGCGGGGCGCTGCGCTTCCCACGCACTCAACGACTCGGGGACGTTCATGGGGTGATACCCTCCTGGTTCCGGATCCAGCGTTGCCTGCGCTCTGATCATACCGCAGAACAGCCCGATCGCGGCAGACCCGGGGACGCCTTCGCCCTGTCCCGCGCCGGCAGGACGCGCGCGGCCCACCTCGCCGCGGCGATATGGCTTTACAGCCCGGCAAGCGGTACACTGTGCGAGGTGTGTCTGTTGCATTATTTGGGTCAAATATTGCTTTCGAGGAGCAGATTACGATGGCATCTTTCCCTTCTGGCACGACCGTCCGCGTGCTGCAGGAAGACTGGGTCCCGTTCCACAACCTGCACCGCACGGCACAACGTTTCAAAGATTTGACCGGCATCACGGTCGAAGTCTCCTTGAGCCACATCCCCGAGTTCTGGACCTTGATGGACCGCGCGTTCAACGACGAGGATCCGCCGTTCGACCTGGTGGGCTGCGATGAGCTACTGCTGCTCCAGTACGCGCGGGCTGGCCGCGTCGAGCCGCTGGATCCGCACGTCGGGACCGAAGGCTATGACCTGAGCGATTTCGAGCCGGCGGCGCTGGACGCCGTGAGCCTGGGCGGCACGCTGTACGGCCTCCCGTACTGCGACGTGTCGAGCGTGTTGATCTACCGGCGCGATCTGTTCGACCGGTACGGCATTCCCGTCCCGCAGACGATGGACGCGCTCACCCAGGCCGCGCTGGCCATCCAGACAGCCGTGCGGGCCGATGGCAACGAGGATTTCTACGGTATCACGCTGCGCGGCGCGCCGAGCTGCGGCCTGAATTTCTGGACGCTCGGCTCCACCTGGGCGCCCTCGTGGGGCGTCCAGTGGTTCGACGCGGACGGCCAACCGGCGTTCAATGCGCCGGAGCACCGGGCTGCGCTCGATCACTACATCGACCTGCTGCGCCGCGCCGGGCCGCCCGAATCGCCGACAATGGGCTTCGAGGAATGCATGGCCCTGTACCGGGCTGGCCGCGCGGCGATGGTCATCGAACCGGCCAACGAGGCCTCGATCGTGTATGACCTGGGCGGGCCGGTGGCCGACGCCACCCAGACGGCGCTGGTCCCTGCCGGGCCGAAGGGGACGCGCCACGCGGGGCTGTACTGCCCGCCGTACGCCATCCCGGCGCAGTCGCGAGTCAAAGCGGCGGCCTGGGAGCTTGCCAAGTTCCTGTGCGCCCCCGAGCAGTTGATCGACGACGCGCAGCGCAGCGGGTTTGTCGAAGTCTCGCGCCGCTCGGTCCTGTCCGATCCGCGCTTCGTGGCACGCTTCCGGCCCGATCTGGTGGAGAGCACGCGGGCCACGCGGGCCTTCGCGCGCGGCGAGCGTCCGGTGATCGCCGAGTCGTTCGCGTTCGGCGACATCCTGGGCGAAGAATGCGCGCGCGCCCTGGCTGGCGAGCAGACGGCGCAGGCGGCGCTCGATCGCGCCGAGAGCCGCGTCCGCGCCATGGGTATCACGGGCTGAATAGGCAACCGCCCGGATGACAAAACTCGAAAAGAATGCTATGGTCGCAGGCGAATCGCGCCACGAGTTCATCAGCCAATGCAGGAAGTGGTGGTGAGGCACATGCAGCAGATCCATTCTTTGACCCGCTCGCTTCGCACCTTCTGGACCAGCGCCCACCAGCGGCGGCGCGTGGTCTGGGTTCTGGCGGCGATCGCGGTGGCGGTGATGGCCGTCGGGGCGTATCTGATCATCAGCGGGCAGCGTGAGTACGCCCGGCTGTCCGACAAGCTGGACGATATCGAGACCCGCCGCACCGCGTTCGACCAGCTCTTTCCGCTGACCGAGGTCGATGGCGAGATGGTGCCCGATCTGAGCGAGGCCAGCCAGTCCGACCTGATGTTCATCGCCATGCTCCGGCGCGACGAGAACATCGCGCAGCGCGAGCAGATCGACGCCGACAACGAGCGCCGCCAGGGCGTCCGGTTCATCGGGTACGGCGTCATCGTGCTGGCCCTGGCCTATTTCTTCAAGCCCGAGAACAAAGCCCAGCCCGCGCCGGACGCCGCCGAGCCCGGCGCCCCGGACGAAAGCCCGCCCGCGCCGTCACTCTGAGCCGGGCGCGGGGCACTGACCTGTCGACACAACCATGGCGCAGCCGCTCGCACCGCTGCGCCAGCCTTATTTCAGCATCCACCCAGGAGCCGGTAACATGCCAAACCGCGCCGAACTTGCCCAGCTAGACCTGCCCGACTTCGGACTCCCCACGGTCGAGCCGGCCATCCCCGCCGCGACGTATCGCCAGCGCCTCGACCAGCTTTACCAGCGGGCGCGAGAGGCCGGGTACAGCGCGTTCGTGGTGTATGGCGACCGCGAGCACGTCGCGAATCTGGCCTACCTCACGGGCTACGACCCGCGCTTCGAAGAGGCGCTGCTGGTGCTCAACATCGGCGCCCAGGGACGGCAGAAGCCGCTGCTGTTGGTCGGGAACGAAGGGCTGGGCTACACGGACATCAGCCCGATCAAGGACGAGCTTGACATCGCCCTGTACCAGAGCTTCAGCCTGCTGGGGCAGGATCGGAGCCGGAGCAGCCCTCTCGCCGATCTGCTGGGCGCGGCAGGCATCGCCGCCGGGGCGCGCATCGGCGTGGCGGGCTGGAAGCACTTCGGCCCGGCGGAAAGCCCCACGCCGGACACCTGGCTGGAAATCCCCGCCTACATCGTCGACACGCTGCGCGCCATCGCGGGCCGGATGGACCTCGTGCGGAATGCGAACGCGATCTTCATGGACGCCAGCCGGGGTCTGCGCGCGATCAATGACGTGGACCAGCTCGCCCGGTTCGAATTCGCCGCCACCCTCACTTCGCAGGCGGTGCGGGATGCCATCTTCGGCCTGCGCCCCGGCATGACCGAATTCGAGGTGGTGCAGGCGATGCGCCTGACCGGGCTGCCGCTGTCTTGCCACCTGATGCTATCGTCCGGCCCGCGCGCGTCTACGGGGCTGCCCAGCCCGTCATCCCGCGTGATCCAGCGCGGCGACCCGTTCACCGTGGCGTATGGCGTGTGGGGCGCGCTCAACTGCCGGGCCGGTTTCGTGGCCGAGAGCGAGGCTGACCTGCCGGGCGCGGCACGGGACTACGTCGATCGGCTGGTGCGCCCCTACTTCGCGGCGATCGCCGCGTGGTACGAGCAGGTCGGGATCGGAGTGCCCGGCGGCGACCTGTACGCGGCCATTCACGAGCGCCTGGGCGATCCGTTCTTCGGCCTTGGCCTCAACCCGGGCCACCTGATCCACCTGGACGAGTGGGTGAACTCGCCCATCTACGCGGGCTCGATGGAAGTGCTGGGGTCGGGCATGGCGCTGCAGGTCGACGTTATCCCCGCGACGGGATCGCCCTACTTCACCGCGAACGTCGAGGATGGCATCGCCCTGGCTGACGAGGCCCTGCGCGACGAATTCATGCATCGCTACCCGGAAGCCTGGCAGCGCATCCAGGCGCGGCGCGCGTTCATGCGGGACGCGCTGGGCATCCGCCTGAAACCCGAGGTGCTGCCGTTTTCGAACATCCCGGCGTATCTGCCGCCCTACCTGCTGGCGCCGCAGCGCGCGCTGCGGCTGGCGGGCGGCGTAGCATAGCCTGGCGATCGCTGTGCGCTGTCGCGCACGGGCCAGACGGAATACACTATACACTCAGGATTGGATATCCTGAGACGCGAATAATTGAGGAGAAAAATTATGCCCACTTCACGCGAACGAGTCAACCTCGCACTCAACCACCAGGAAGCCGACTGCGTTCCTATTGACCTGGGGGGCTGCGTCGTCACCGGCATGCAGATCAGCTCGGTCTATCTGCTGCGGCAGGCGCTGGGCCTCGACGAACCCGGCACGCCGGTCAAGCTCATCGAGCCCTACCAGATGCTCGGCGAAATCAAGATGGACCTGCTCGAAGCCATCGGGGGCGATGTCGTCCCGCTCGAATCAACCCGCACGTTCTTTGGCTACCACACCGAAGGCTGGAAGCCCTGGACCCTGCACGACGGCACGCCGATGCTCGTCCCCGGCGGGTTCAATACCGAGCCAGAGCCGAACGGCGATATTCTGCAGTATCCGGAAGGCGACCGGTCGGCGCCGCCCAGCGGCCGCATGCCGAAGAACGGCTACTACTTCGATACCATCGTGCGCCAGCCGCCCCTGGACGACGAGAACCTGCGCCTCGAGGATAACCTGGAGGAATTCGGCCCGATTACTGAGCGCGAGCTGGCCTATTTCGAGCGGCGGGCCAAAGAGCTGTACGAGGGCACCGACAAGGCGATTCTGGCGAACTTCGGCGGCACGGGCTTCGGCGACATCGCCCTCGTGCCCGCTCCATGGCTGAAGTATCCCAAGGGCATCCGCGACATCGAGGAGTGGTATGTCAGCACGGCATCCCGCCGCGATTTCGTCTACGCCATTTTCGAGCGCCAGTGCGAGATCGCGCTGGAAAACCTGGCGAGGATCTACGAGGTCGTCGGGGAACGGGTATCCGTCGCGTTCGTGACCGGCACCGACTTTGGCTCCCAGAACGGCCCGTTTATCTCGCCCAGAGCTTACCGCGACCTGTTCAAGCCGTTCCACGTGACGGTCAACAAGTGGATTCACGAGAACACTGGCTGGAAGACGATGATCCACTCGTGCGGCTCGATCTGGCGGCTGTTGGACGATTTCGTGGATGCCGGCTTCGACGTGCTCAACCCGGTCCAGACGGGGGCCGCCGAAATGGATCCACGGGCGCTCAAGGACAAATATGGCGACCGGCTCGTGTTCTGGGGCGGCGGGATCGACACGCAGAAAACGCTGCCGTTCGGCACGCCGGACGACGTGCGCCGCCAGGTCCACGAGCGGATGCAGATCTTTGGGCCGGGTGGCGGGTTCGTGTTCAACGCGATCCACAACATCCAGTCGCGCGTGCCGGTCGAGAACCTGGTCGCGCTGTTCGAAGCGGCGAATGAGTACCGCCGCTATCCGATCGCGTGATCGGGCAGCACTGGAGTTATCGGATGCACTTGTATCCATGCAAATATTAGCGTATCATACTCTTGATGCGACGGACCCGTCTGTCGCATGAGAGTACTTTCTGTTCGATTGCGGTTATTAGGAGCGAGATATGTCAAAGAAAAGAACGATTGTCATCATGTTGTTGGTTGTTGGCCTGCTGCTGACTCTGGTCGGCGGCGCTCTGGCCCGCCAGGAAAAGCCGAAGTTCTTCCTCATCGCCCACGGTGGGCCCGGCAATGTGTTCTGGGTAACCGTGATGAAGGGTATGGAAGATGCGGCGGCGTTCCTGGATGTCGAGGCCACCTGGCTGGGAGCCGATACGGCGTCCAACGAAGCGATGGTTGGCTTCTGGGATGACGCGCTGGCGGCTGATCCGGCCGGCATCGGCACCACCGAACCCGTCCCGGCGCTGATCGAAGACGCCGTGACGCGCGCTGCCGCCGCGGGCATCCCGGTCATTGCGTTCAACACGCAGGACACGCGGCCCGAAGGCGAGCGCCTGCCTCACCTGTTCTACATCGGCTCCAGCGAGTTCCTGGGCGGCCAGGAAGTGGCCCGTCGCCTGTTGGCGGACCGCGAGATCACCGGCGTGCTGTGCCCCATCCAGGAAGTGGGCCATACCGGACTCGAAGCGCGCTGCAACGGCGTTGAGAGCGTGATGGCCGAAGAAGGCATTCCTGTGGTCCGGTTCACGATTGACTACAACGTGTCGGGGTCGGCTGGCCTGATCGGCGACGCGTTCGCGGCCAATCCGGACTTCAATGCCATCGTGACGCTCGGCCCTGGCCCGGCGGAATCGTACTACCAGTATGCCAGCGAGAATGGCGTGACACCGGAAGCTGTCGTGCATGCGACCTTCGACACCAGCCCGGCGATCTTCGGCGCCATCCAGGCTGGCACCACCCTGCTGTGCATCGATCAGCAGCCGTACGTTCAGGGCTTCGACACTGTGGTGTGGCTGTTCCTGAACAGCCAGTACCTGCTCAAGCCCGCCAATGATATCTTCACCGGCCCGAACGTCGTGGACGCCAGCAATGTCGACCGCGTAATCGAGCTGAACAACGCCGGTTACCGGTAAACTGATACGGCTTTGCGCAACCTGGGAGGATCGGGCCGGTCCTCCCAGGTTTCTGTTACCTCATCCTCAATTGGTATTTTTCCAGGACAAAGGATGAAAGTTGGCTAGAGAAGTTGCATTTGGACAGGATGAAGGCCGCAGTCGCCTGGTGACCTATATCGAACACGCGCGCGAATTGTTCGGGCGGTCCGCGGAATCGGGCGCGATTGTTGGCTTTTTGTCGGTGATGATCTTCTTCATCATAACCACGTGGTCCGGCGGTGGTTGGCCCCCGGCCCAGATCCTCGACGGGCGCTCGATTGCCTCGATCATTACCAACGCCACGTCACAGGGCATCATCGCTGTGGGCGTCACGATGCTGATGATCTCCGGCGAATTCGACTTGTCGGTTGGCTCGACTCTCGGCCTGAGCGCGCTGATGTTCATTCTGGCGGCAGAACAGGGGGCCGGGCGGCCTGGCTGGTTTCGATCCCAGGCACGCGAAGAGCGGGTTCTGGACTGGGAGACGGCGCGGGGATGGGGGCCTGGCCGCGATGGCCGTCTCCCTGGCAACCGGGGCGCCGCTCGGCCTCATCAACGGGTTGCTGCTGGTGTGGACGCGCATCCCCTCGTTCATCGTGACGCTGGGAACGCTGTATATCTACCGCTCGATCGTGCTCAACATCATCCCCGGCGGACAATTGCACGGTACCTGCGCGAGCCAATCAATCTGGAGTTCAGCCCGATCGTGCTGATCGTGATGGCGGTGGTGATCGGTCGCGCTATTGGGGTCGCGCTGCTGGGGTATTCGATGCGGCTGAACTGGCGGGGGCTTCAAAAGACCAACAACGGCCGGTTTGGCCCACTCTTTCGCCTCAGCCTGGCGGGTCTGGCCCTCATTGCGGCCGTGGTGGCCGGCGTGCTGGTCATCATCGGGTTTGCCGGCGACCTCGATACAACCGTTTCGGCGCCGCTCTTCGAGATCCTCAACGGTAAGCTGGGCTTCGTCAAAGAGAACTTCCGGTCATCGATTATCTGGTGGGGGCTTCTCGCCATTATCTTCACGATCATCCTGAACCATACGTCGTATGGCAACGCCGTCTTCGCCGTCGGCGGCAACGCCCAGGCGGCGCGCGCGCAGGGCATTAATGTGAACCGCGTCAAGGTGACCAACTTCGTCATCTCGGGCACACTGGCGGCGGTGGCCGGGATCATGGAGGCGGCGCGCTTCAGCGTGGTCGAGCCGTTGCGCGGCCAGGGCTACGAACTGGACGTGATCGCCGCCACCGTGATCGGCGGGACGCTGCTCACAGGCGGCTACGGGAGCATTTTCGGCTCGGTGTTGGGCATCTTGATCGCGTTCATGCTGAAAACCGGCCTGGTGCTGATCGGAGTACAAGCCGACTGGTTCCGCGGCGTGCTGGGCATGATCATGATCGGGGCTGTGATCATCAACACGAACGTTAGAAGGCAGAGATAGCAATGGCCGAAAACGGGGATACCACGGCGGGCAACGGGAATCACATTCCGCTGGTTTTCATGGAGAACATCACGCGGCGCTTCGGCCTGATCGCGGCGCTGGAGAATGTCGATTTCGCGATCAATTCGGGAGAGATCGTCGGGCTGCTGGGCGACAACGGCGCGGGCAAGTCCACCCTGATCAAGGTGCTGACCGGCGTCCACCCTCCCACCCGCGGGCGAATCTACTTTCAGGGCCAGCTCGTCGATATTTCGTCGCCCAAGGTGGCGCGCGCGCTGGGCATCGAAACTGTCTACCAGGACCTCGCCCTGGTCAACTTGATGAGCATCTCGCGCAACTTCTTTCTGGGGCGCGAGCCAACCCAGGGCGTGGGACCGGTCCAACTGCTCGACAAACCGACGATGAATACGCGGACGGTTGAGGCGCTGGGCGATATTGGCATCGAAATCCGCCGCCCGGAGGAAGAAGTGTTGCGCCTGTCCGGTGGCGAGCGCCAGTCGATCGCGATTGGCCGCGCGGCCCACTTCGGGCAGAAAGTCCTGATCCTTGACGAGCCCACCTCGGCGCTGTCGGTCGGCGAGACCAAGAAGGTGCTGAGCTATACGCTCGAAGCCAAGAGGGCCGGGCTGGGTGTGATCGTCATCACCCACAATATCGGCCATGTGTATCAGGTGGCCGACCGCTTCACGATCATCAGCCACGGCCAGAAGGTCGGCGATTTCATGAAGGGCGAGGTCAGCCCCGAAGAGATCTCGAGCATGATCATGGGCGGGCCCGTGCCCCCGCACCTGGTGCCTGTCATCGAGGAGCGCGAGGCTGAGCTGCGCCGGACGCGCGACCGGGTTTCTGGCGCGGCGACTCGGGTCGTGGAGGCCAAACAGGCCAGAACCCGACGGCGCAACCTGGCAATCGTGGGCGCTGCCATCCTCGCCGCGATCGTGCTGGCTGCGCTGTTGATCAGCGGCGGCGTATTCAGCGACATCGAGC
>JAXGOS010000012.1:0-143252 GCA_040767355.1 Aggregatilineaceae bacterium
ACATCTGTGGCTTCTCCGGACGCGAAATACAGTAGCCCTACGGTTCCAGGTGCACCACCGGCTCGCCAGGCGTATGTACCGACGAGCCGCGTGGTGTACCCCTCGCGCTATTCCTCCGGGTCCGTATCAGGCTCTTGTCCACCACTTCGCTCCAGGACCTTACCAATCGCCTGGGCTGCGCGGCTGTCCTGGCCGGGCAGGGCGTGGGCGTAGATTTTCATGGTCACCTGCGGGTTGGAATGCCCCAGACGAGCACTGACGGCTGTCACGGGCACCCCTTCGTCGAGCAGCAGGCTGACGTGCAGGTGGCGCAGGCCATGCGGCGTGACCGCGGGCAGACCCAGGCGCTCGCATTCTCGCTTGAGCGCATGTTGAATCGTGCTGGCGAACAGCGGCTTGCCCGTTTCGCCGGTGAACACCAGTCCCCACTCTTCCCACACTGGCCCAGCGGCCTCTCTCCAGGCGGTCTGTTGTTGCTTCTGCCGCTGTAGGGCGGCACTGGCGACGGCGGGCAGCACAATCGTCCGGGCCGAGCTATCCGTCTTGGCGCGGTCGAGGACCCATTCGCCATCGATGCGGTGCAGGGTGCGGGTTATGGTCACGGATGCGCCGTCCTGACCCACGTCATTCCAACCCAGAGCCAGCGCCTCGCCCACACGACAGCCCGTGCCAATCAGCAGCACCCACAGCGGATGCTGCCAGTGGTCGGTCGCGCTTTCCAGGAAGGTCTCCAGTTCGGCATGGTTCCACAACGTTTTCTGCTGCGCCTTGTAG
Organism: Aggregatilineaceae bacterium; assembly: GCA_040767355.1. GTDB lineage: Bacteria > Chloroflexota > Anaerolineae > Aggregatilineales > Aggregatilineaceae > LM3-B42. The sequence continues at coordinate 775 of JAXGOS010000012.1, forward strand.
ACCGGCTTGAGCACATGGTCGCACGGATTCGAGGCCAACCAGCGCCACATCACAGCCACCGCAAATGCCCGGTGAAGAATCCGGTGAACCTTCTCCGCGACCGATGGCGTGAGACTCGTGTAAAGGCGCTGAAAGTGGTTCGGCGTAACCCGGTCCAGGCGCACATCGCCCAGGGTGGGGCGGACATAGGTGTCCAGAAAACAACGGTAATTGGACACGGTCGATGGTTTCAGGTCGGGAGCACTGTCGAGCCAGGTATCGAACAAATCGCCAACAGTGCGCCGTCCAGGGTCGGCCAAGCCGCCAACCGTGTCAGCCTCCTTTTGGAGGTCGCGCAGTTTTGCACGGGCCTCCCGTTCTGTCTTGGCGTAAACGGTGCGACGTTTGCCATTGATTTGAATCGAAGCCTGCCAGCGCCCGTCGGAACGTTGGTACAAATTACCTTCGCCATGACGTCTCTTGGACATGATACATCCTCCTGCTAGAGAGCCCTGGCGAAGCACATTGTCGTCAAGATTGTCGTCAGATTGTCGTCAAAATGGTTAGAAACGCGGTTGGCCGCCCATTCGTCCACACCACCTGGAACTGCCGCTAGCGCTACGAAAAACCGGGTTTTGCACCCGATTCTTCGCCTGCCAGCCCGCACTTGACGCTCGGCATCCGGCGCGGCTATAATTCGGGCATGTGGGCCGGGTGACTAGCTCAGTTGGTTAGAGCGCTTCCCTTACAAGGAAGAGGCCAGGGGTTCGAGTCCCTTGTCACCCACACTTCTCAGCCCCGTCATCACCGGCGGGGCGTTGCTTTTTGCACGCGGATGCGCGTATTTCGGCAGTGGCTATTCACTCTGCCGCATGTTAGAATGCAAGGGAAAATTAAGACCCTTTTCTTCCTTATAAGGAGTTGGTATGGACGACTTTCTCTTCCGTGGCCGTCTGGCCGACGTCGATCCCGATGTCGCCGCGTTAGTTGATTTGGAGACCATTCGCCAGACGCGCCGCCTGATCATGATTCCCTCGGAATCCAGTGTGCCAGTGAGTGTTCGCGAGGCGGTGGGATCGGTCTTCCATAATATTTATGCGGAAGGGTATCCCACCGACGAGTCACGCAGCCTGACCCAGGCCGAGATTCTGGCCCTCGACATTCGCCTGGCAGAATACAGGCGCTACTCGGATGCGCGGTACTACAAAGGTACCGAATTCGCCGACGCCATCGAGAGCCTCGCTCGGCGGCGGGCGGCTGAGCTGTTCGCCACCGAGACTATCCCGGCTGATCAACTGTGGGTCAACGTCCAGCCGCTAAGCGGCGCCCCGGCCAATAACGCCGTGTATAGCGCGCTGCTCCAGCCGGGCGACACCATCATGGGACTCAACCTGCTGCACGGCGGCCATCTGACGCATGGCAGCCCGGTTAACCGGAGCGGGTTGGTCTACAACGTTGCCAGCTACAACGTCGACGAAGAGACCGATCACCTGAACTACGACACGATCCGGCAGCAGGCGCTCGACACCCGGCCCAAGGTCATCGTTGCCGGGTTCACGTCCTACCCCTATGCGCCCGACTGGGCGAAATTCCGCGCCATCGCCGACGAGGTGGGCGCGTATCTGCTGGCCGATATCTCGCACGTGTCCGGCCTGGTGGCGGCGGGCGTCTTCCCGACTCCCGTGGGGTATGCTCACATCATCAGCTTCACCACGCACAAGACGATGGCCGGGCCGCGCGGCGCGGTGCTGATGACCACCGATCCGAAGCTGGGGCGCAAGCTCGACCGCGCGGTGTTCCCCGGCGAGCAGGGCGGACCTCACATGAACGCGATCGCCGCGATGGCGGTGGCGTTCAAGCTGGCTGGCACCGATCAGTTCAGAGCGCTGCAGCTCCAGATCGTGGCCAATGCCCAGCGGCTGGCGGACCGGTTGGCTGCGCGCGGGCTGCGCATCCCTCATGGCGGCACCGAAAGCCATATGCTGCTGGTCGATTGTAAGGCCGTGACCGGCAAGGACGGCACCCCGCTCAGCGGCGATGCGGCCGCGCGCATCCTCGACCTGGCTGGGATCGTCTGCAACCGGAACACGATTCCGGGCGATGAATCGGCCTTCCGCGTCACGGGCATCCGGCTGGGCACGCCGTGGGTCACGCAGCGCGGCTTCCGCGAGCCGGAGATCGACCGGCTGGCGGATATCATGGCCGATGTGTTGTTCGGCTGCCAGCCGTTCAGTTACAGCGGCAGCGGCACGCGGCAGTCGTGGCGCGCCAAGATCGATTTCGACGTGCTGAACGCGGCCCGGCGCGAAGTGGAGCGGCTGGGGCGCAGCGCAGGCATCGATGTCCCCGTGCCGGACCTGGCTGGTTATCCCAAAGAGCACGACGTGGTCCAGGAGCATTTCGGTGTCCTGCCTGAGACACCGCCGGAGCGGAGCGGCTGGACCACATTGAATGTCTACGGGCCGGACCCAACCCGTTTCCTGGATGCAGCGGTGACCAGCGACGTGCTGGCGCTGGGTGATGGCGATTTCCAGCCCACCCGACTGCTCAATCCTGCCGGGGAGCTCCTGGCGCGGGGCGTGCTGCACCGCCTCCACCACGGCGCGTACTTGCTGCATGTCGAGCAGAATCCCGATCTCGTTGCGGTGTGGCTGCGCGATCTGTCGGATGGTTTCATCGCCTTCGATCCGCACGACATCTACGCCAAAATCCCTGGCCCGGTGAGCGTCAGCGTGCTGACCGACGAACCGGACATCAGCCAGTATGGCATCGACTGGGACGCGGACGCTGTGGGGATCGACTCCAGCAAGCCGTACTACGTCGGCTGCCGGGCGCGCGGACCGGTGGGCGGCGCGCTGCCTGCCTTCCAGTGGATCGAGCCGGAAGACGGAGCGCTCAAGACGACCACGCTGCACGCGCTGCACAAAGAGCTGGGCGCCAAGATGGTGCCGTTCGCCGGGTGGGATATGCCCGTGTGGTATACCTCGGTGAGCGCCGAGCACAGTGCCACACGCACCGGCGCCGGGCTGTTCGACGTGTCGCACATGGGCGTGTTCGATTTTCAGGGCGAGGGGGCGGAGGACTTCCTCAACGCGCTGACGAGCAACGATGTGACGGCGCTCGAGGTAGGGAAGGCCCATTACAACTACCTGCTGGGCGTGGATGGCATCCCGATTGATGACATTTTCATCTACCGGCTGGCGCCCGACTACTTTCTGATGGTGGTGAACGCGTCCAATAACGACAAGGACTGGGCGTGGATCACCGGCCTGAAGGACGGGCGGTTCATGGCCGACGCGGAGCGCGAGGACGTGCTGCTCCCGGCGCGCGACCGGTTCACGGTGCGCGATCTGCGCGCGCCCGAAACCGGCGACGAGCGTCGCGTGGACATTGCGCTGCAGGGACCCAAGAGCCGCGACATCCTGCTCGGCCTGCACGGCAGCGCCGAGGACAAGGCCCGCGTTAAGGCGCTGCCCTGGGCGAGCGTCACGCGCGCGACGCTAGGCGGCTACGACCTGATCGTGGCCCGCACTGGCTACACCGGCGAGCGGGTGGCCTATGAGTTGTTCGTGCATCCGGACAAAGCGCCAGCGCTGTTCAAGGACCTGGCCGAAAGCGGCGCGACGCCGGTCGGCCTGGCGGCGCGCGACAGCCTGCGGACCGAGGCGGGCCTGCCGTTGTATGGCCACGAGCTGGCCGGTGCCATGAGTCTCAATCCGGCGGACGCGGGCTTTGGTAGCTACGTCAAGCTGTGGAAGCCGTTTTTCATCGGCAAAAGAGCCTTCATGGCCCACGAGCGCGAACGCGACGCCGTCGTGACGCGTTTCCGAATGGACAGCAAGGGCGTGCGCGCGCCGCACCCCGGCGATCCGCTGGTGGACGCGCGCGGGCGCGTTGTGGGCACGGTGACCTCGTGCAGCATCGACGAGGAAGGCTACTCGCTGGGGCAGGCCTACCTCCGCCTGTCGCACGCTCTCGAAGGCACGCCGCTGTGGGTGTATGCGGGTGTCGACAGCATCAAACCCGGCAAGCCGTTGGGTGAGCTGGCGATGGGTGACAAGACGGTAGTCCCCGGCCCGGCGACGGTGCTCAGCCGCTTTCCCAAGCGCAAGAAATAGCCCTCGCCGCGCCGCACTGTGATGAACATGCTCGCCCCCGGTCGCCTCGCTGTGGTCGGGGGCGTTTGGTTGCGTATCAGGTCGCTCAGGAGAGGAGCACACCATGGCCGATAGCATTGGCCGCGAGTTCATGCGGAAGACACAGTATCAGTATATGGGCGAGTCGGCCCAGTCGCGCGGCGAGCCCCAGCCGCCGCTGGAACTGCCCTACGACGTCACGCAGCGCCTGGTGGACCTGCCCGCGCCAGACGCGCTGGCTGTTCCCCCGGTTGACCTGCGCACCCTGATCGAGGACCGGATCACCATCCGGCAGTACACCAGCCAGCCGCTGACGCTCGCAGAGCTGTCTTACCTGTTGTGGTGCACCCAGGGCGTGAAGCCGTCCGACGTGAAAAACGTGACCCGCCGGACGGTGCCTTCTGCCGGGGCGCGCCACGCGTTCGAAACGCTGCTGCTGGTCAACAACGTAGAGGGCCTGGAGCCAGGGCTGTACCGCTTCGTGGCGAGCCTGCACAAGCTGGTGCGGCTGTCCGCCGGGCAGGACATCGGCGCGCAGATCATGGCGGCGTGCAACAACCAACTGCAGGTCGGGCGCAGCGCGGTGACGTTCATCTGGGTGGCGGTGCCCGAGCGGATGACGTGGCGCTACAACGAGCGCGGCTATCGCTACATGCTGCTGGACGCCGGGCACGTCTGCCAGAATCTGTATCTGGCAGCGTGGGCATTGGGCTGCGGCACGTGCGCCATCGCCGCCTATTCCGATGACGCGCTTAACGCTGCGCTGGCATTGGACGGCGAGACGCAGTTCGTGATCTACCTGGGGACGGTAGGCAAGCGGCCCTAGCCCAGCCCGTTAGGGCGCGCGTGTTCGTTCTGTCGTGCGAACTCGTCGAGCGAGGAGCGGGTGATGTCCGTGGTGGAGGTCCGCCATCTGACCCTGTCGCGCGGGGGCAGTCCCGTGCTGCGCGATGTGTCGCTCGCCATCGAGAAGGGCGAGGTCTTCATGCTGATCGGCCCCAGCGGTAGCGGCAAAAGCTCGCTGCTGCGCTGCCTGAACCGGCTGGAGGAACCGCCGCCGGGCAGCGTGTTTTTCAACGGGACCGACATCACGACGCGCCCGGTCACGGAGATACGCTGCCGGGTGGGGATGGTCTTCCAGCAGGCGGCGATGTTCCCCGGCGCGGTGGGCGATAATGTGGCCTATGGGCCCGCCATACGGGGGGAGACGCTGCCGCCGGAGCGCGTCCGCGAGCTACTGGACATGGTGGCGCTGGATGATCCTGGCATAGCGGAGAAATCCACCGCCGAGCTGTCGGGCGGGCAGGCGCAGCGCGTCACCATCGCCCGCGCGCTGGCGAACGATCCCGCCGTGCTGCTGCTCGACGAGCCGACCTCGGCGCTCGACCCGATCGCCACGCGCGCCATCGAAGAGACGCTGCTCGGCCTGCGGGATCGCATCGGCCTGACCCTGGTCTGGGTGTCGCACCTGGTGGACCAGGCGCGGCGGGTTGGCGACCGGGTGCTGCTTTTGAACGAGGGGCGCGTGGTCCGCATCGCCAGCGCCGGTGAGATGCTCGATCCGGAGCTGGGCGACGAACGCGCGCTGGCCTTTGCCAACGGGGATGAAGCCGGGCTGAACGGCGACCAGAGAGGGGGCGACCATGGACGTGCTGAATGAGCTGGGCGATGCCCTGGCGAATCTGGACGATCTGCCGCGCATCGGGCTGGCGTTGGCGCTGGTGGCGATTGCGGCGCTGATCTCGCGCTGGCAGCAGGCCGATCTGGAGACAGACCTGCTCACTGCGTCGGTGCGGGGGTTCGTCCAGTTGATCGCAGTTGGCTATATGCTGGAACTGGTTTTCAACCAGGACAGCCCCCTGTGGACGACCGTCCTGCTGCTGGTCATGATCGTCATTGCGGCGCGGACGTCCGGGCGGCGCGGCAAGCAGACGCCCCGCGCGACGTGGATCGCGCTGGCGTCGATCGGCGTAGGATCGGTGCTGACGCTGGCGATCCTGGTGATCGCGGGCGTGTTCGACTACGTGCCCGACGCAATCATCCCGATCGGCGGCATGATCATCGGCAACGCGATGACCACCGCCTCGCAGGTGATGAACCGCATGTCCGACGATCTGCTCGAGGGCCGCAACCAGATCGAGTCCATGCTGGCGTTGGGGGCAACCAGCCGGCAGGCTTCGCTGATCCAGTTCCGGCGGGCGCTGCGCAACGCGATGATCCCGCACATCGACACGACCAAAACCGTCGGGCTGATCAAGCTGCCCGGCGCCATGACCGGCATGATCCTGGCCGGGGCGTCGCCGCTGGAGGCGGTGCAGCTCCAACTGATCGTCATGTACATGCTGGTCGGCGCGGTCACCTTCACCGGACTGATCGCCGCCTACCTGACCTACCGCGCTTTCTTCACCGGGGCGCACCAGCTCAAGCCGTTGCGCCCGCTGCCGGACGCGGGGTAGGGTGGACGCGTGAACGCCCGCCAATGGTTCGCCGATTCGCCGTCCGGCTATCCGTGGCGCGCGGTGCTGGTGGCGCTGGTGGCGGTATGGGCGATGCTGTTCGCCGGTACGCTGGCGATTGATGCCGCCTGGGAGTGGCGCACGGACCAGGAAGATCCTCGCTACGCGCGCTTTCCGGGCACGTGCTACTGGTCCGGTGATGCGCGCAATTACATGCGCATCGCCATCGACGGCTACACGGATTACACGCCGTGGCTCGGTCCGTTTCACTTCACCTACCTGAATGATCGCAGTTGGTGGCCGTTGTTCCCCAACGCCGTCGATCGGGTGATCCGGTTGGGCGGCGGGATGTGCAGCTCGCGGACAGTCAACGGGATCGCCTACCTGGCGTTGGTGCCGCTGTTCCAGGCGCTGACCGGCGAGCGGCGGTGGTGGCGGCTGGCGGTCCTGGCGGCGCTGCCATTCGGCGCGTGGTTGTACGTGGGCGAGGCGGATACGTTCTTCCTGGCGCTGTCGGCGGCGCTGGTGTGGATCTGCCGCCAGGGGAAGCGCTGGCCGCTGGGGGCCGGGTTGGCGGCTCTGGCGGGTGGCGTGCCGGTTGGGCTCGCCAAGCCGAACGCCCTGGCGCTGGTGCCGGCGCTGGCCGCCTGGGCGGTGGCCCTGGCGATCCGGCACGTCCGCGCCGCGCCCGAGGCGGGCCAGCCGCGCTGGCGGCGCGCGCTCGACAACGCGAATCCCGGCTGGGCACCGCTGCTGGGCGCGCTGGGGATCGGGCTGGCGAACGCGTGGTGGCTGTACCAGACGAGTGGCTACTACCCGTTTTTCGTGTTGATGATGCAGCGGGCGCTTTGGTGGCGCGAGTTCGATCCGGGTGACGCGGCCTCGTTCGCCCGGGTGTTTCGCGGCGCGGTCGAATACGCCCGTGCCGGGCTGATCAACATGAACGAACTGCAGCGGCTGGTGGAGCTGGCGGCGATCGTGTTCGCGCTGGCGCTGAGCGCCGCGCGCCTGCCGCCCTGTTGGGCCGGGGGCCGGACAAACGCCATCCCGCTCCACTGGCGGGCCGGCATCCTGAGCATGCTACTGCTCATGTTCCTCAGCGGCCAGTCGCACAGCATCGAGCGTTACACGGTTTCGAATGTGTTCGTCGTGCTGGCGTGGCATCGCCTCGTCTTCGGAACGGGGGAAGCGGCCGGTGGCTGGCGACTGACGACCCTCCCTGGGCTGGTGCGGTGGGTTTGGCTGGGCATGGGGCCGGTCCTGTGGGCGCTCTCGTTCCTGCTGCTCGGCTGGCAACCGCTGGGTAGTTGAGCGAATTGCACGATTGGCGCCCGGCCTTTTGCGGATTACAATCCGACTGGTATCAGGAGGGCAGACTATGGTCGATTTACGGCTCGGACAGGGTCCGCGGCTGGCGCTGCAGTTGAGCGGGCGCGACGAAGGGCTGGCGGTAAGCATCGTCGAGTCGCCGGTGGGCGAGGCGGAGGCCGAGCGCATCGTGCTGCAGCGCATCGATGACGTGCTGCGCATGGTCAGCCAGCCGACGTTCCACGAGGACGTCGGGCGCGGGCTGTTTCGCGCGCTGCTGCCGGGACCGCTCGGCGAGATCTACCGCGCGGCGCTGGCCCAGGCCACGCTCGCCGGGCAGCCGTTGACCCTCGAGCTGCGCTTCGACCGCAACCTGGTGCGCGCGGCGCGCTACCCATGGGAGCTGCTCCACGATGGGACGCGATTCCTGCTGCAGTCCGGCGCGGTGAATCTGGCCCGCTATGTGAGCTTCCCTGAGCCGCCGCGCCCGCTGACGCCGCGCCGCCCGATGGATATCCTCGTGATCGCGTCCAATCCCGCTGACCAGCCGCCCCTGATGTCCGAATTCGCCGGGCTGCAGAGCGCCTTCGAGTCGTTCATCCAGAGCGACCAGCTCGACCTGGCCTACCTGATCCCGCCCACCTGGGAGTCGATGATGGACTGGCTGCTGGCGGGCGCGCCGAGCGTGCTGCACTTCGAGGGACACGGCGCGTTCTCGCGCACGGGGATGCTCGTGTTCGAGTCGCCGGATGGCGAGTCCGATCCGGTCGACGCGCAGACGCTGGGCGCGGCCTTTTACGGCACCGACCTGCGGCTGGCGGTGCTCAGCGCCTGTGAATCGGCCACGGCGGGCGAGGAATCGCTGCTGGGCAGTGTCGCGCCGACGCTGGTCCAGGCGGGCATTCCGGCCGTCGTCGCCATGCAGCAGCGCCTGCCGGACGAGGACGCCGTCCGCTTCTCGCGCGGGTTCTACACGGCGCTGCTGGCCGGTAAGGACATCGAGGCGGCGATGGTTGCCGGGCGCAAGCAGCTCGTCCGCACGACGTATTGGTACGTTCCGACGCTGTATCTGCGCACGCACCGCACGCCGGAGATCCGCCAGGCGTTTCTGCAGCGCCGGGTTGATACCGCGGCCCCGCGCGCGACCCCCGTCAATCTTCCGCTGCGGTTTGGCGTCTGGATTCGCCGCCCGGACACGCCTCAGCCGGGCGAGGACGAACTGCGCCGCCTGCTCGGGTTAGAGCGGGGGGACGAAGTCAGCCGAGAGTCCAGCCCGGCTGCGCTGCGTTTCCCGGTCGACATGGGGCAGATCCGGCCCGGCCTGGTGGATGTACGGGTCGTTGCGCCCGACTGCGACATTCACACAACCGCCGTCAAGCGCGTGTCGGTGATGCCCGACTTCGATACACCGCCGCTGTGGTTCGCGCTCACCCCGCGCCGGTCCGGGCGGCTGGAACTCATCGTGGAGCTGTCGCAGGATGACGTGCTGGTCGCCTCGCTGGCCCACACGATCCGGGTGACGCCGGGCGTGGAGGGCTCGCCGGTGGCGTCGGTCGTGTCGCATGGCGAAGGCGCCGAGCCGGAGCAGCCCGAGCCGGAGCCAGCGCTGGGCCAGGATCAGCCGCGCGAGGAACCGTCCGGCCCGCCACCCGCTATGCCCGCCGCGCCGGAGCCCGTCGAGATGCCGGTGCCCGTCGCGCCTGGCGGCCTCTGGCCGGAGGACGACTGGGTCGAGACGGTGCCGGAGCCGGCGCCCCTCGGGCCAGTGGACATGCCGGTCCCGGCAGCTCCGGTGGCCCCCGCGGCCCCAAGCGTCCCGCCGCAAACAGGTTCGCCTCCGGCCCCGGTCATTCCGGGCGAGCCGGAGCGCGATGAAGCCCTGGATCAGTTGATGCGCGAGGTTTTGAAAGAGACGTCCTCGGCTCCCAAGGCGGCAGGTTGCGCCGGGCGAGGGGTGCTGCTCTTGCTGCTCGTGCTCCTGATGGCGGTAGTGTTCGTCGCTGCCGCGCTGCTGGCGTTGGGACTCGGCCTGATCTAACCCGGCAGCTCGATCTCGCCCAGAGGCTGGTTGATCTCGCTGAAGACGACCGTCTGGCTCTGGGTGGCTTCCACCGACAGCGACCGGAACCCTTCGGCGATGGCGTCCGCGCCCAACTCCGCCGACAACTGCACGTCCACCGTCTGAAGCAGCAGTTGGCCCGTTCGTGGATCGAGCGCCACGCGCCATGTCAGCGTGCTATTTTCGAGCAGGGCCTCGCGTAGGGCCTCCGCCGTCACGACCGGCGTTTCGCTGCCGGTCAGCGGCCAAAACGAGGCGCGCAGCGCGTCGGGTAGATCAGCCAGCGCAATCTCGATAGTGAACAGCGCGGCTTGCGTGCGCCGGTCGAGGTACACCGGCTCCGGCCCCTCGACGGACGTGGCACCCTCGAGCCAGGCTTCCGCCTCGACCGCCAGCGCGCCCGGCTGGAGACTTTCGATCAGGCGCAGGGCGGCCACGGGCTGGCTCTGCGCCGCGCTATCCGCGTCGAAGGCTTCCCACTCGGCGGGAAGGGCAAAACCATCGTCAGGGATCGCCGTGATCGTCCCCTGCCAGAAGGTATCGCCGCCAATCGCCGCCGCGTCGAGCTCCAACTCCCAGCTTATCTCAGATGCGTCGCCGTTGTTGTCGATGGCGGTGTCTCCCTGGCTCGTGACCGACAGTTGGCCGATGGACCCGGCTTCATTCGACCGGTCATAGTGCCCCAGCAGGCTCATAACCTGGTTGTGGCGCTGCCAGTAGAGCGTGTTATAACCCTGGGCGGTTGCCACGTAGCTGAACGATTCCTCAAGCTCGGCCTGAAAAGTCTCCCACGTTGCCGCCTCTTCGTACGCGGCGGCGATCTGGTCGCGGGGATCATCTTGTGCGGCCAGTGGGGCCGGCGCGGTCGCCAGCCCGATCAGGATCACGATGGGCAAAAGCCAGCGTCGCATAAAACCATTTCCTCTCATTCGGCGATCTCAGGTGCGGTGATGGTCACTGCCTCGTTCAGAGCAGCCGGTCGGAATGCCTGGACCGAGTGCTGCTCGATCGTCATCGTCGCGCCCTCCAGCGCCGGATCGGTCATCAGGTCCGGCGTGATCGCAACATCCATCTGCCATTCGTCGACATATTCCACCAGCGCGTTCGTGCGCGGGTCAATCGCTACATGGACGGTATAGCGGGTCGCGTCGTCATAGAACAGCCGCTCGATGAGCGCCGGCACGTCGAACGGAACGCGCCCCTCCTCGAAAACCCCGCTCATCGCCGGCAGGCCGATCAGGTCCAGTGTCCGGGCCGGGTCGAGCTCCAGGCGGTAGCGATCCGGCGCCTCTCCTGCCGGGTCCGCGCCCGGGTCCTGGCTGATGTCGATCACCGCGTCGAGCAGCCCCCCAGCCAGACCTGTCGCCGCGTTGCCATCGATCGCGAGCACGCCTTCGATGTCGAACAGGCTCATGCCAGGGAAAGCGCCCGCGCCGTCTGTCACGTCGCGCCACCCGGCCGGGACTTGGGCCGCGACTGCCGGATCATCGGCCTCCACGTGCAGGTAATACCGGTTGTCCACGACCCGCACGTGGAATGCGACCGGACCGATCTCGGTGGCTTCGTCGAGACCGCCTCCCTCCATCGTCTGTGCGATTGACTGCACGAAATCGATCTGGCGGTTGGCGGCGCTTTGCCCTGGTCCTTGCTGGACGATCGCTGTGCCTTCGAGCTTCATGTGCTGCGTCAGGGCGACCGTCTCGCCCAGATACGTGATCGTGACGACCTGCTCGATGGTCTGGGTAATCTGGCCGCTGTAGGTCTCTGCCTGGGCGAAGTCGTCCAGCGCCGCGCGCACGGTATCCAGCGCGGCCTGGGTGTCGGGAGTGGGATCATCCTGGGCGTGGGCGCACAGCGGTCCGGTGACGAGCGCCAGCGCCAGCCCGATCGCGAGGGCAAATCGCATGGTCAGTCCTGGGTCTTGGCCAGCCGTTGTACCAGATTATACAGCAAGCGGCTGGCCGCCGCCGGGCTAATCGTCGTCGTCTTCCCCACGATCATCGTGTTCATCATCGTCGTCGCCCTCATCGTCATCCTCGTCGTCATCCTCGTCACTGTCATCGCCGGAAACGTCCGCACCTGGCCCGGGCATTGGCCCAGGGGCGGATGGGGCCGGCTGCGCCGGGGGCGGGGGGCTGGTGGTAGCCGGGGCCGGTAGCGACGGCGCCAGGATGGTCCGGCCCGCCACGATCAGAGCGGGATCGAACAGGCAGTTGGCGCGCTGGAGTTCTTCGGCGGCGATACCGCGCGCAGCCGCGATCGTCGAGAGGTTGTCGCCGGGCTGGATGGTGTAGACCACCCAGCCGCCGGGTGCAGAGACTACGCAGGCGGTCGGCGTGGGAGACGGGCTCGCGGTGATCGTCGGCGTGCGGGTGGGCGATGGCGAGGGAGTCGCCGTGTACGTCGGTAAGGGCGTTCGCGTGGCCTGTGGCGTATGGGTCGGGGTGCTGCTCGCTGTGAGCGTAGCCGTGATCGTGGCCGTCGCGCTGGGAATGGGCTCTGTCCGCAGGCGCTCGTCATCGTCTTCGAACAGACCCGCGATCAGAGCGATGACGAGTATCACCACTGCCAGAACGGCTGCTGCGGCCAGCCGGGACACCGGCAGGAACGGCCGGCGCGGCGTTTCCACGTGCGACGCAGCCTGCATGACCCGGGCGTAGACGCGGGCTTTGGCCTCTGGCGGGACCGGCGGGGCGGCCCGGCGGACAGCCGTGCTCGTCTCCAGCAGGGCGCGCAGCTCGGCGGCATACTGCGAATACGCCGCCAGGCACTCGTCGACGCTCTGCCCGGCGAGCAGCCGGTCGACGCAGTCGCTGAACGCCTCAGTCAATCCAGGATTCGCCATGTACGGCTTCTCCCTCGGCGATATGTAACGCCCGGCGGAGCGAGTTGATGGCCCGAAACTGCAGCGATTTGATCGCGCCCACGCTCTTTCCCATGCTGTCGGCTGTCGCTTCCAGATTTAACATTTGTCCGAAGCGCAGAATGAGCACTTCCTGTTGGTCGACGGCGAGAGTACGGAGCGCGTGCTGGACGCGCTCCACCTCCGTCGCGCGGATGAACTGGGCTTCCGTGTCGGCATCCGTTGCCAGGGGCAGGGCCTCATCCAGCGAAGCGGTGGGAACGGGTCGCTGGTAATGGTCGTACAGGCTGTTGCGCGCCACCCGGAATAACCAGCCGCGCAGACTGTCTGCCGGAGCAGCGGAGCTCTGCAGCGCGCTCAGAAGTTTGATGAACACCTCGCTGGTCAGGTCTTCGGCCACCGCCGGATCATCGACGCGCCACCGGATGAACTGGTAGATGGCGTCGAAATACCGTTCGTAGATCTCGCCGATTGCCCGGCGGTCGCCGCGCCGTGCCCGCGCCAACAGCCGGTCTTCGTCGGGCAGGTCCGGCAGCGCCAACAACAGCAGCAGCATGTCTCACGCACCACCGAGGACTGAGGAATGATGGTGCCCATTATAGACGCTGACCGGAGGGATTGACCATCGGCGGGAAGTCGCCCTCCCGCCGCTGGATTGCTTCGCCACAGGCACCTAACCCTTAGTCGTCATCATCATCATCATCGTCGTCGTCGTCGTCGTCCCAGTCATCATCGTCGTCGCGATCATCGTCGTGGTCGTCGTCCCAGTCATCATCGCTGTCATCATCCCGGTCGTCGTCGCGGTCGTCACCGCGATCATCATCCTGGACCTCGTCGCGATCATCGTCTCCATCGTCATCGCCGCGGAAGCGCACGGTCGAAACAGCCAGGCCGGCGCAGAGGCCTTCCAGCTCGCCCACGCTGGCGGCAACCCAGGCCTGGGTGCTGTCCGCTGTGGTGATCTGCAGCCACGCGCCGCTGCTGTGCACGCCGGTCACCGGATACTTCTCGTCGTCGAGCACGTATCCCTGGACATCGTAGCCCGTGCCGGGACCGGTGTGCAGGTTGGCCGAGCTGACTTCGATCTCGAACATACACGCGCCTGTCACAGGCGAGACACTGGTCTGATCATCATCGCGATCGTCCCTATCGTCGTCGAAATCGTCGCTGTCATCGCCGCCAGGGACGAAGCGTTTCACTTCGCGGGCCAGCCATTCGCCCGTCGTGGAGCGGTTGGCGTGTACCTTGACCTGATCCCCAACAACCAGGCCGGGCGTCACTTCGGCGTTGGCGAGGTTGAAGATGATGCCGGCTATCGTCATCTGGCCGGGCGCGACAGCTTCCACCACGCCCACCATCTCGAACTGGTCGCGGTCGTCGTCCCGGTCGGCGGCCTCAACCTCGTAGGCGCGGAGGGCGCCGTCCTCGAACAGGAAGCCTTCGACCTTGACCAGCCGGCCCACAGTGAGCGCGGTTTCCACTTCGGCGCCGGACACGTCGATAACCAACCCGTTGACCGTGATCGTGCCAGGGCCCACCGCCTCGATGCTGCCGACCAGCTCGAGCCGCTGGCTCGTTCCCTGGGCGAGCGCGTGGGGGGCCAGCGCTGCCATGGCGATGGTCAGAATGAGTGACGCTAGAAGACCAGCGTACAGGCGTTTTGTGCGATACATCGTCTACTCCTTTTTTCGTTACCGGTTATGCTTGCAGACGCGCATTCAATCGTGCTGTCTACCTGTACCGACTGGCGAAAGCCAAAAAAGTTTCGATGAGTTGCGTAGTACTTTGGTCCTATTGTGGCGCGTCAGGGGAAAAGCAGGACCGCGGGGTGCAACACCAGGGCCAGCGCCGCGACCGCAGCCGCCGGATCGCGCACGAGGGTGGGGGAAAACGGCAGCCGCACGATGCGCCCCCTGATGCTGGCCGGGACGCTGGCATAGGCCCGGCTTGCGGCGAAATCGGCGGCCTCATCGGCGCTCCAGGCTGAGGTGAGCAGGATCACGTCCGGGGCTAGCTCGAGGATCGCGGTGTCGTCGATCTGCCGGTAGTCATCGAAACCGGCCTGGGCCGCGACGTTCACCCCACCTGCCAGCGCGATCAGGTCGGTGAGCAGCGTGTTCTGTCCGAAGGTGTACCCTTCCGGCGTCAGTACCAGAACCCGCGCCACCTCGCGCCCGCTCACCAGGCGCCTCACGGCGTCAAGGTTCTCGTCTAGACGCGCGAGCATGGCGGCGGCCCGGTCATCGCGCCCGGTTGCGCGTCCCAGGGTGGTGAGCGCCTCCCGCCAGTCCGCCAGGCTGGCGATCGGGCCGGTCTGGAAGATGGGAATCTCCGCAGCGCGGGCACGAGCGACCAGCCCGGCGTGAAGCGCGGCGCTCGCCTCGGGAATCACCAGCAGCCCGATCGCTTCCCAGTGCGGGGAGTCGGCGGGAGTGTCCGGCTCGAGGGAGGCGATTTCGCGAGGCGCCAGCAGCGCCAGCAAGGGCGGCACCTGGCTCAACACGGCGACCTGCAGCGGGCGCTCGGGGATCACGACGAGCGCGCCGCTGTGATCGGCCAGCCGGCGCGGGAAGGGTTCCGGCGTGGCGTCCTGCGCGCGGGCAGCGATCCCCGGCAGGGCCGCCAGCCCGATCAGGGCGCATACCAGCATCACGCGGATCGCGTTCATGGAGCTTTCCTGAGGGTGACGAACAAGCCCGGCATGTGATCGCCGGGCTTGCGCTCGATCGGAGGGCACCAGCGGCGCCGTGACGGGCTACTCAACCGGCGAGAGTAACGAAGCGTCGAAATCGGTAGCGCCCTGGGGATCCTCGAACAGGAAGTCGGCCATCCAGCCATTCACGCCATTGAACGGATACTCAAGTTCGTCGTACGGAACGGACACAGCCAGCCAGCCGCCTTCGTCGTTGGTGCCCTTGACCACGACCTTGGCGCCCGCGGGCAGCGTGCCGATGGCTTTATACAGGTTGTCGTTGGGGCCAGCCCGCACGATCGCGCCCTGCACCTGCACAGTGCCGGTGGTATAGGCGGGACCGAAGTTGTCAGCCAACCCATAACCCGTGCCGAACGAGGGGTGGTAGACCTCTACCCAGAAATCGTCCACCTTGCTCAGCAGGGTGACCGAGGTGCCATCGTCGAGGTTGGCGACGATGTCCGCGCTGAAGTCAGCCTCGGCGTACACGGCGGTGTTCGAGTTCCGGCCGCTGGCGGCGTCCAGCTTGACGTTCGGCAGCGGGTTGAGATAGTCCACGTTCATGAAGCCGGTCGCATTGTCCGCCGTGATGACCTGCGCCCAGTCGCCCTCGACGCCGAAGAAGTGCACCGCATCGCCCTCGGTCAGGGTGGTTACGACGTCCGCAAACACGTCGGCCTCAGCGAAGACACCGACCTGGTCAGTCCGACCGAGCGCGATTGTGGCCGCCTGGAGATCCTCAGCGGCGGGTGCCCACGCGGACGCGACCGACCAGCCGGTCTGGCCGTCGCCAGTCATCACATACGCCCACTCGCCATCCGCGCCCAGGACACTCGCCAGGGTGCCATCGGGCAGCATGGCGACGATCTCGGCGCCGAAATCGGGCTCAGCAAAGAGGCCCACCGAGCCAGTCCGGTTTGTGGAGACGAGAACCTGCGGGGCAAGCAGTGGAATGTTGAGAATGATCACGGCGTCGGCCAGGACAAAGCCGGTCCCGTCGGCGGCCTCCACCTCCAGCCACTGCCCGCCGGGGTCGGAGGCGAGCACGGCAACGGTGGTGTAGGGGGCGAGTTCGGCCACGACTTCGGCTGATTCGCTGGGAGAAGCGTAGAGCGTGACCGGTCCGGTGGTCAAGGCCATCAGGTCCGTATTGCCCGCCGCTGCAGCCGTCGTCAGCCCACTGACTGCCAACATGGCGATGACGATCAGCAAAATTAGCACGCGATTCTTCATGACTCTCTCCAATCTATCTGACTTGAGGTAAGCGCAATGGCATAAAAACAGCAGTTTGCTGCGACCGCCCCCTATTATACGTCAAGACGGGCAGCTATGCATAGAAAGACTGGCAGGGTCCCTCCGGCTTCGTGCCGCTTCAGAAGCCGGTTGGAGCGGGGGCCGCCGGATCGGAAAGGCCGAGCTGCCAGCGCTCGATGATGGCCTGACCTTCGCCATGCTGCATCCAGGCGAACCAGTCCCGGTACGGGCTGTCGTCCGCGGGCGCGGCCGCGCCGGCGATGTACAGCGGCGTGCGTAATGGATACGTCCCGTCACCGATCGCGTCGACGGAGATGGCCACCGGCTGTTCGTCCGGCGCCGTCCGCAGCGGCACGGCTCGGAGGTGCGGTTCGAGCTGGGACAGGCTGACATAGCCCACAGCGCCCGGCGTGCTGTTGACCAGGCTGATGACCGCCTGGCTCGACAGGCCGAGCTGGCTCGACAGGCGAACGGGCCGCCCCTGCATGACCAGCGCGTCGAACGCCAGGTAGATATCGGCGCCCGGCTCGCGGCTGACCACCGTGACCGGCAGATCAGGCCCGCCGACTTCGATCCAGCGCGTGATGTGTCCCTGAAAGAGCGCCCGCAACTGATCCACCGTCAGGGCGGGCACGGTGTTGGCCGCGTTGACGATGATGGCGATGCCGTCGTAGCCCAGAGGCGCGGCCCACAGCCGGGCATCAGCGGGCAGGAAAGCCGTCAGAGCGAACGGATACTGGCCCGTCACCAACTGGTTGTAAACGACTTCCCAGTTGAGGGCCGCGCTCTGAACAGCCAGCAGGACGTCCGGGCGCTTGTAGCCGGCGGCCAGATCCTGGAGCAGCGGATAGGTCGTCGTCGTTGCCAGGACACGCACGCTCAGCATGGTGGGTGTATTGGTCGGGACATAGACCGGGCCGCTGCAACTCGCCAGCGCCAGGCCTATGATGACAATTGTGCGTTTGGCCCGCTTCATGCCTCCCTCTCAGGTCAAGAGGGCCACCAGCAATGACAGTGTGCCGAACGCTGCGCAATACGCCGCAAAACCGTACAGGCTCCGCTCTTTGAGCAGACGCATCAAGAACCAGACACACGCGTAGCCCACCAACGCCGCCGACAGGAAACCGGCAACCATTGGAAGCGCCATGTCCTGCCCAACGATCGCATCGCCAGTGACGACGTCCAGCGCCTGTTTGCCGCCAGCCCCCAAAATGATCGGGGTGGCCAACAGGAAACTGAAGCGTGCAGCCGTGGCGCGCGGCAATCCTCGCCAGAGTCCCGCGGCGATAGTGCTACCGGATCGGGAAATACCGGGAAGGATCGCGAACGCCTGGGCGATACCCACCGTCAGGGCATCGCGGACCGTCAGGCCGCTCAAAGACTGGTTGGCGGTACTGAGCCTTTCCGACACCGTGAGCAGAAGGGCCGTCACCAACAGGAACGCGGCCACAAGCGCGGGTTCAGAGAAGGCGGACTCAAAGATGTCTTCGAGCAAAGCCCCTGCCAGAGCAGCAGGAACTGTCCCCAAGCCAATTAACAGCAGGAGACGTGCATCAGGATCTTGGGTTGAGCGAGTGCGCAGCGCAGTCCAGCCGGCACGTAACAATGTCAGCCAGTCGCGCCAGAAATACAACAGCACGGCCACCAGGGTCCCAAGATGAACCACCACATCGAAGATGAGTGGCGATTCGTCCCAGCCAAAAAGCCAGGGAATCAGAACGAGATGGCCGGAGCTGGAAACAGGCAGAAACTCAGTAGCACCTTGCAAGATGCCCAGGATGATGGCTTTCCACAACTCCAAGGAAGCGATCCTTTCGGTGGCTCGCTTGCTAAGAACACAAATTGACCACGCCAGTTTACCGACTAACCGACAGGGATGCTCAGTGCCCCTTTCTGTGCCCCGACAGGCTGGTAGGCTGCCAGGAACGAGGTCGCGTAGTCGGTAAAGGTGCCGTCCAAAATGGCGGCGCGCATCTCACGCATGAGCGTGAGCAGAAGATGCAAATTGTGAAGGCTTAGCAGTTGGTGCGCCAGGATCTCAGAGGCTTTGACCAGGTGGCGGATGTATGCCCGCGAGAACGTCCGGCACGTGTAGCACGTGCAGCCCGGCTCCAGGGGATCCGGGTCGGTGGCGTACTGGCGGTTGCGCATGTTGATCCGGCCCTCGCGGGTGAGGGCCGCGCCGTTGCGGGCCACGCGGGTTGGCAGCACGCAGTCGAAGATATCGACGCCGCGTGCCACGCCATGCACCAGGTCTTCAGGACTGCCGACGCCCATGAGGTAGCGCGGATTGTGAGCGGGAAGATGGGGCGTGGTGTATTCGAGGGTAGCCAGCATGTCCGCTTTGGTTTCGCCCACGGCCAGCCCCCCAATGGCGTAGCCGGGCAGATCCATTGCGCTGGCAAACTGGGCCGATTCTTCGCGCAGGTCGGAGAAAATGCCACCTTGCACGATGCCGAACAGGGCCTGACGCGCCGGATCGCCGCTGCGGTGATGTTCCTCGGCGCAGCGCGCGAGCCACGGGTGCGTGCGATCCAGGGCGGCGCGAACGGCCGCGCGGTCGTTGGGCACCGGGCATTCGTCGAAGGCCATGATAATGTCGGCCCCCAGGTTGTGCTGGATGCGAATGGACGTTTCGGGCGTGAAGCGGTATAGCGAACCATCGAGGTGACTGCGGAACGTCGCCCCGTCAGAATCGAGTGAGCGTAATTCTCCCATGCTGAAGACCTGGAAGCCGCCCGAATCGGTCAGGATGGG
This sequence comes from Aggregatilineaceae bacterium, assembly GCA_040767355.1. Taxonomy (GTDB): domain Bacteria; phylum Chloroflexota; class Anaerolineae; order Aggregatilineales; family Aggregatilineaceae; genus LM3-B42. The sequence continues at coordinate 20,279 of JAXGOS010000012.1, forward strand.
GCCGTCCCAGGCCATGAAACGGTGCAGCCCGCCCAAGTCGGCGATCAACTCATCGCCGGGGCGCAAGTGGAGATGATACGTGTTCGCCAGAACGAGCGTGGCGCCCAGCTCGCGCAGCTCGCGCGGCTCGACTGCCTTGACGGCGGCTTGTGTGCCGACGGGCGCGAAGACGGGCGTCTGGATAGGGCCGTGGGGCGTATCCAGCACCCCGGCGCGCGCCATACCGTGCTCTGCTTCCAGCGTGAACGTGAACGTCATAGGTTATCTGCTGCCGGGCTATTCTATTTATAACCCGCTGACATGCGTCTGCCGGTTCAATATCAGGGCACCATTATATCAGGTGGCTTGGATTTGGCGAAAACCGCTCCAACACAAAAATGGCCGGGATGAGAGTCCCGGCCAGGTCGCAGCAGGCGCGTGCCCGTGGCGTGTCAGAGGCTGACGTAGATTTCCTTGAGGTGCAGTTGGGTGATGATCTCGTACGCTTCGGCGCACGTGTTCACGAAGATCATGCGCGGCACATGCGGCGAGGTCCGGGACAGCAGCGAGAACATGCTCTCCACCAGGCCGCCGGCACCCACGAAAACGAAGTGATGCATGTTGGCGGGCCAGCGAGCCATCAACTGCTCATTGATCGTCGAGAAGGGCAGTGGCGACGGGCTGTGCACGGCGCCCAGTCCGTACACCGTATGGTCGACGGACTTCGCCAGCGCCAGCGTCCGTGCGTGTGCTCCGTAGAGATCCTCAGCCGTCCACCGGCCAGAGAAGTTCCAGCGGACGATCGTCTTTTCTTCATTGTCCCAACGGACCGTGATTGCCATGTGCGACTATCTCCGGGGGTGTAACCGACATCGTTAAGATAATGATGATCTGAAATGATTTATACCTTAGACCTTCACGAATTGTAAATGGTCCATGGGTACTGGTGCAAGACCACGCTAGGAGGATTTTCGTGCGCTGCTGGCAAGAGGACTGCCGGGCGGATGGAGACACCCGCCCGGCGCTCGTTTCACGCTGGGGATCAGCCGTTTGCCGGGGCGCTGGTGGGCGTGCCGGCGGGCTGTGGAAGAGCATCCGCCGCACAGCGGAAGCCCACTGCCGGAGAGGTCTCGAAGGGCTGTGCGCTGCGGCGGTGAACGGTGCGCAGGAACAGTGGCCCGGTATCCCAACTGCCGCCGCGCAGCACTTTCTCAGTGCCGGTCGGTGGGCCTTGGGGGTTGGCAGTCGGGTTATCCGCTTGCTGCGCGTAGTAGTCCGAGCGGTACCAGTCGGCGACCCATTCCTGCACGTTGCCGGCCTGGTTCACGGCACCGTAAGGGCCGGCGCTCACCTGGTATTCGTACACGTTAGTGGTCCCATCAGTGCCGGACTGCGACGAATTGGCCCGCGCCGGATCGAAGGTGAAGCCCCACGGGTAGATGTAGTTCTCCGGGCCGCGCGCGGCGCGCTCCCATTCGGCCTCGGTCGGCAGGCGGCGGCCAATCGCCTGGCAGTAGGCCTGCGCGCCGTACCATGTCACCGAGGTGATAGGCTTGTCGGCCAGGATGTCCTCGTTGGTCAGCCCATACTCCTGGCCGTCGAACGTGATGAAGCTGCTCTCGACTTCGGCAGCGGTCGCCGCGCAGCGCTGGCCTTCGCAGCCGGTGAGGTGGCTGTTGGGCCCCATCTCGTTGAGGAACTGCACGAACTGCTGGGCAGACACCTCGAGCACCTCGATCTGGAAGCTGTCCACGGTGACCGGGTGCGCGGGCATCGAGTCCGCGGTCCAGGCGATGTCGCAGGTGCTGCCGTACAGGGCGCACTCATCCACGGCCTGCGATGCTTCTTCCAGGGTGGTGCCCATCAGGAACACGCCACCGGTAACGGGCACCAGCTCGCTGGCGGACGCACGCAGCGCGCTCTCGGACCCTGCGGGCATGGGTGTGGGGCTGTCCGTTGGCTCCAGTGGTGCGGTGACGGGCGTCGACTGGCTGGCCGCAGTGACGGTCAGGACCGCATTGGCGAACTCAGCCTCATAGGTGGCGGTGAATGCGTTGGCGGCGGGCGGCGGTGCCCCCGCTGTCGCGGTGAGGTCGAGCCAGACCTGGGTCTGGACCGGCACGGTGGACGTGGGCGTATTCTGCTGAGCCAACGTGCTGGGCAGCCCCAACACAGTCAGGCCGAGCAGCAGCGCGATGGCCGCGATGGCGGGTATTCCGTGTGTGATCTGTCGCTTCCCGAGCATAAGAGTCCTCCTGGCATTGTCGTCAATGCCCCCCTGTCACGAGAGTATACCGGGCGCGCCGTCAGGTCAAAAAGACAGCCAATCGCCTTGTGCGTTGTGTGGCGCAGTCACGTTTACCTGGACCATCACCTGTGATATAATGTCGCTGGCACACCCCGGAATCGGTGCCACTATCTGAGCCCACATGGAGCACAAAAGGCGATGCGTCACTATCAAAAGCTTGATAGCGTAACTTACGATGAGGCTCACGACACGCTCAGGCTCGGGTGCACGGATCCCGACGCCCGTCTGGTGTCGTTGTGGTTTGGCCGCGAGGGCATGTACCTGAGCATCTCGGCCAATTACGGCCCGCTCGAGATTGCGCTGCGACCCCGCCACCGCGATCTCGTCGCCAGCCTGTCGCAGCTCAAGCCGACCGAGCGGCTAGCGGTCATGCGCATGGTCGGGACCGGGCAGGCGCACCTGGAGTTGGGCTTGACGACCGAGGGCGATCTGCTGCTGCGCGCCACGATCGTCGCTGACGCGACCGGGCACTTCGCCATCAACATGATCGCCAAGCCGGATGTGCGCCGCAAGCTGTTTGAGTGGCTGGACGTGGAGAACGAAGCGATCGCGTAGTGCTACGGAACTAACCCGGCTGCGGGGAGAGCGCCGCGCCGCGCCGGATTGCCGGACGGCAGGCCACCGAAGGGGCAAGCGAGGCGAACTCACGACTGGGGTTCTCGCGAAACTCTCAGGTCACAACACCCGTGGCCAGGATCTCCTCTGGAAAGCGTGACGGGCACGCGCCGAAGGGGCAATCCCATCTACAAGGGGTGGGGGAATCTCTCAGGCAGACACGACAGGGGGCAGGCAGTCAATTGATGCTGTCTGCCCGTTTTTTATGCTACACTGTGGGCCAGCGTCCCTGGCGAGAGACATTCTAAATGGAAAGGACTTCACAAGATGGCTGATTGGAAAACTCCTGACAACGCGAAATACACCGAAAACGACGAATGGATCATTGTTGATGGCGACACCGCCAAGATTGGCCTGACCGATTACGCTCAGGATCAGCTGTCGGACATCGTGTTTGTCGATATGCAGGTGGAAGTGGGCGATACCGTCTCGGCGGGCGATTCGTTCGCCACGGTCGAGAGCGTGAAGGCCGCTTCCGACGTCTACGCACCGGCCAGCGGCGAAGTCGTCGCCGTCAACGCGGCGCTGGACGACACGCCGGAGACGATCAACAGCGATCCGTTCGGCGCGGGCTGGATGATCGAGATCAAGCTCAGCGACGCGGGCGAGTTGGGCAGCCTGCTCGATGCTGCTGCCTACGCCAAGCACTGCGAACAGCGCGAAGGCTAGGTCGATTGACCTGTTCAGGGGACCGGATGAAGCATGACGGTCCCCTCATCGTCATCATTTCTTGAGGAGTATTTTGCCACATGACCTACATTCCCCACACGGACGCAGACCGGGAAGCCATGCTCAAGGCGATTGGCGTGGCCTCACTCGACGATCTGTTCGACGCCGTGCCCGCCGACCTGCGCTTCCCCACGTTGGACCTGCCGGCGGGACTCAGCGAGATGGAGACGGCCTGGGAGCTGGGGGGCCTGGCGAGCGCTAATGCTGCCGCGAACGATTTCGCGATCTTCCTGGGCGCCGGAGCCTATAATCATTTCATTCCGAGCGTTGTCAACCATATTTTGCTGCGCGGCGAGTTCTACACCGCCTACACGCCCTACCAGCCGGAGCTGAGCCAGGGCACGCTGCAGGCGATCTTCGAATACCAGAGCATGATGTGCGCCCTCACCGGCATGGAAGCCGCCAACGCGAGCCACTACGATGGCGCGACTTCGCTGGCCGAAGCGGTGATCGTCGCGAACGCGCACTTCCGCGGCAAGCGCACCAAGATCATCCTCAGCCCTGGCATCAACCCGCAGTATCGCGCCGTGGTCCGGACCTATCACCAGGGCAACGAGCTGAAATTCGTCGGAGACAAGGGCAGCGCCACCGTGCCCGACCTGGTGGATATGCTCGACGACGACACGGCGCTGCTGGTCGTCAGCTATCCCAACTTTTTCGGCCAGATCGACGATCTGGGAGAACTGGCCAAGTCCGTCCACGACGCGGGCGCGCTGCTGTGCATGGTGGTCGATCCGATCGCACTGGGTCTGTTCAAATCGCCGGGCGAGCTCGGCGCCGATATCGTGGTCGGCGAAGGCCAGCCGTTGGGCATTCCAATGAGCTTCGGCGGCCCCTACTTGGGCTTTTTCGCCACGCGCGAGAAGTTCGTCCGCAAGATCGCGGGGCGCATCGTGGGCGAGACGGTCGATGCCGATGGGCGCCGGGCGTACGTGATGACGCTCCGCCCGCGCGAGCAGGACATCCGCCGCGAGAAGGCGACCAGCAACATCTGTACCAACCAGGGCCTGATGGCGCTGGCAGCGTGCGTCTACATGAGCGTGATGGGCAAGCACGGCCTGCGCCGCGCCGCGGAGTTGTGCTATCACAAGGCACATTATGCGGCCCGGCAGATCGATGCGCTGGAAGGCTACAGCGTGGACATGAGCAAGCCGTTCTTCAAGGAATTCGTCGTGACCTGCCCGGAGCCGGTCGCCGCGATTAACGATGTGCTGCTGGAGCACTGGGGCATCATCGGCGGCTACGACCTGTCTAGGGACTATTCCGCGCGCGAGAACCAGATGCTGCTGGCCGTGACCGAGATGAACACCAAGGACGAGATCGATACCCTGGTCGAAGCCCTGCGCTCGGCCCCGGACGATATCCAGAACCACGCGCACCATCACCACCATTCGTAGGGCTGCGAAATAGGATTAATGCGATGACCGACGAACTCAAGGTTAAAAAGAACGGCGCGCCTCCCGCGTTGGAGCCGCTGATTTACGACCTGGGCGCGCCCGGGCGCACCGGCGCGATCCTGCCCAAGCCAGACGTGCCCGAAGCCGAGCTGCCGGGCGACCTGCTGCGCGACGATCTCGATCTGCCGGAAGTCAGCGAGATGGACGTGGTCCGGCATTTCCTGCGCCTGAGCCAGTTCAATTACGCTATCGACAAAGGTTTCTACCCGCTCGGCTCGTGCACCATGAAGTACAATCCCAAGCTCAACGAGGACATGGCCCGGCTGCCCGGTTTCGCGCTGGTCCACCCGCTGCAGGATCCGTCGACCGTGCAAGGTGCGCTGGCGCTGATGTACCAGCTTCAGGAATGGCTGGCCGCGATCAGCGGGATGAAAGGCGCCAGCCTGCAGCCCGCCGCCGGAGCGCAGGGCGAATTCGCGGGGATCCTGATGATCCGCGCCTATCACCATGCGAACGGCGAGCCGCACCGTACCAAGATCATCGTGCCCGACAGCGCTCACGGCACCAATCCCGCCACGACGGCGATGGCCGGGTTACAGGTCGTCGAGGTGACGTCCGACGACAACGGCGATGTGGACCTCGACAAGCTGCGCGAGGTGTGCGGCGAGGACGTGGCCGGCATGATGATCACGGTGCCCAACACGCTGGGCGTGTTCGAGCGCCATATCCAGGATATCGTGGACATCATTCATGGCTGCGGCGGCCTGATGTATATGGACGGCGCGAACATGAACGCCATGCTCGGCATCGCCAAACCGGGCGATCTGGGCTTCGATGTGATGCACTACAACCTGCACAAGACCTTCAGCACGCCACACGGCGGCGGCGGGCCGGGCAGCGGGCCGGTGGCCGTGGGCGACAAACTGCTGCCGTTCCTGCCAGGGCCGATCGTGAGCATCGTGGATGAGGGTGACGAAGGCGAGCCGCCGCTGTACGGTCTGACCATGTCAGAGCAGAGCATCGGGTCGATCAAAGCGTTCTGGGGCAACTTCGGCATGCTGGTGCGCGCGTTCGCCTATATCTCGATCCACGGGGCCGAAGGGCTGCGCGCCGTCACCGATCACGCCGTGCTCAACGCGAACTACATCCGCAGCAAACTCCAGGGCACGTACCCGATGCCGTTCGAGCGGATCTGCGGGCACGAGTTCGTGTGCGAGGGCCACTTCAAGGACGCCGAAGGGATTCACGCGCTGGATATATCCAAGCGCCTGATGGACTACGGCTTCCACCCGCCGACGAACTACTTCCCGCTGATCGTGCCGGAGGCGCTGCTCATCGAGCCGACCGAAACGGAGACGAAGGAAGCCTGTGACGCGTTCATCGAGGCTATGCTGGCGATCGCGCAAGAGGCGAAGGACACACCCGATCTCCTGCACGAAGCCCCGCACATCACGCCGGTCAAACGCGTGGACGATGTGCGCGCGGCCAAAGACCTGATCCTGTGCTGCCGCGTCATTCCCGACTGGGAAGGCGAAGCGGCGGACTAGATCGCGAGACACACCAGTTTGACAGGGCGGCGGGTCGAGGGTGGCCCGCCGCTTTATTTGTGCCGGACGCGATTCGCTCATCGGCCAGAGCCAGCCGGCCTTTGCTATCATCTCCCTGAAGGTCTACGGACCACAGGGTTCCACGATCGCGAGGAGTATCATGCGCTATTTCATCACCGGCGCGACGGGTTTCATCGGCGGGGAGCTTGCCCGGCAACTGGCCGCGGCGGGCCATGAGCTGGTGGCGATCGCGCGGTCGCCCGAGCGGGCAGGCGCGCTCGCCGAGCTGGGCGTCCGCGTGCACCGGGGCGACATCACCGACAAAGAGAGCATGCGCGGTCCGATGGCATGCGCGGACGGCGTCTTCCACGTGGCGGGATGGTACGAGATCGGCATCCGCGACACCGCGAAGATGGAGCGGATCAACGTCGAAGGCACGCGCAACGTGCTCGAGCTGATGCGCGAGCTGGAGATCCCCAAAGGCGTTTACACCAGCACCGTCGGTGTGTTCTCGAACACGTGCGGCCAACTCGTGGACGAATCCTACCGGCACACGGACGGTTTCACCAACACCTACGAGCGGACCAAATGGCTGGCCCATTATCAGGTCGCCGAGCCGATGATCCGCGACGGTCTGCCGCTGGTGATCGTCATGCCGGGCATAGTCTATGGGCCGGGCGACACCAGCCTGGTGGGCGAGATGCTTGTCCAGTGGGCGAAGCGCCGGCTGTGGGTGGCCCCGGGCGGGGCGGCGTACTGCTGGGCGCATGTCGAGGATACCGCGCGCGGGCACATCCTGGCGATGGAGCGCGGCGTTCTGGGCGAGAGTTACATCATCGCCGGAGAGCCAGCCACGTTCGCCGAGGCCCTCAAGCTGGGCGAGGAGATGTTCGGCATACCCGCGCCACGGATCACGATCGCGCCGGGCGTCGCGCGGGCGCTGGCGCGTGTGTTGGGCGTCGTCGAGCGGGTCGTCCCTCTGCGCGGCGCCTATTCGGCGGAAGGTCTGCGCACGGTGGCCGGGGTGACCTACTATGGCTCGAACGCCAAAGCGCGCCGCGAGCTGGGGTTCGAGCCGCGCCCGCTGGCGGAGGGGCTGCGCGCGACGGCAGAGGCCGAAATGGCGCGCCTGGGCATCCAGCCACGGCGGCGGGCGACGTGATCTGGTCTCGCCAGAGCGCTGGCAAGCCGGGCACTCACACGCGTTTCTGCGCGACGATCACCGCCCGGTCCGGCGTAGAAGTGCCCGCGTCGAACGGTTCCAGCGCGCCGGTCAGCGTCGCCTGGACGTCGAAGCCGGTGCGGTCCAGCATGGCAACGATGCCCTGCACCGGGTAACCACGGTCAATGTGGATTTCGTCCTGGCGCCCCCAGGTGTCACCTGCGCGCCGCCAGATGGTGTGATGGCGCGTCGTGCTCAGCGTTTCGAAGCTGAAGCGGCTCTGCACTGTGATCACCAGATCATCATGGTTGTCGAAGGCGACCCGATCGGTGTTCCCCGCGTTCTCGGCCAGCCCTTGAATCGTGTGCACGTCGAAGATGAAAAAGCGCTCGGGGTCCAGCGCCCGATTGACGCTGGCAAAGGTCTGCTCTAGCTCGCGCAGACTGGTCACGGCGTTCAGGACGCCGTTGATGGCCATCACAAGATCGACCGGGCCAACCGGCGAGTCAAACTGGCGCATATCCGCCTGCACGAAGTCGAGCGTGTCGAACGCGGACGTTGTAGCGCGGGCCTGTGCCTGAGCCAGCATATAGGGGTTGTTGTCGATGCCCACGACGCGATAGCCGTTCTGCGCGAGCCAGGCCGCGCTGGTCCCGGTGCCGCAGCCGAGATCCAGCACCCGGCGCCCGGCCCAGTCCAACGATTGGACGAAAGCCAGGTAATGCGGAGTCGCCTGGGCGGCAAAATCGGCCAGTCCGGCCCGGTCATAGACATCGGCGAGCGCAGCATAAGGCGCCACGAGAAAGGGTGATTGTCGGGTCATCGGTCGTCGCCTCTGGTACGGATTGCGTCTAGCTGTTTATACACCCCTGGCCTGGCTCGCGCCAACGCCGAGCGCTAGGGGCCGGCCGCCGGCTGGCGGAGCGAGGCATAGCTGAAGATCGTCTCATACGGCATCGAGTAGAGCACGACGCTGCCGTTGGCAAAATTCTCGGGGTTAAACGCCGGGTCTTCGATGATGTAATTCTGGTTACCTCCGTTGCCCTTAATCGGCCCCAGATCGATCTGCAGATTCGCCACCTGGTCGAGATGCTCCTGGGTGGTCGGGTTGGCGTAGGCGCTCAGCAGCACGTGCAGCTCCGGCCCGTTGATGGCTTCGAGATTTTCAAGCCGCAGCACGCGCCGCCCATCCGACAGGCGATAGATGTTGGCCGTGCCGCTCGCCATGCGGATCGGTGTGATCGGCGCGAAGTCGCCCGTCAGCAGGAGCTGCACGTCGCCCGGGCTCGGATCGATCGCGGGCAGGTTCGGTTCTTCGATGCTCGTACCCTCAGCCAGCCGCGCGCCGACGAAATCGATCGCCATCTGGCGGTCACTGTCGTACATCGCGTTGTACAGGTCCTGCTCTTCAGCGGAGAGCAGGTAAAAGTCCTCGGGGAAGATGGCTTGCTCGGCCTCTTCCTCGATATACCCCGAAAACTCCTTGAGCCACAGGGGCGAGAAGAACAAGATGGCAACCACCAGCGCCCCCACGAACAGAGCGCCCCACGCGGGCCTGGTATTCATAACCCATGCTTTCTTGAGCAGCGCGAAACCAGCAGGCTGATCATAACGCCCCGCGGGCATTTGATCCAGCTTGACAGGACAGAACGCGTGTGCTAGAGTACCGCGCGCGATGTGTGCCTAACTACGAATGGTGTCGCCATGAAGCTGACCCCGTCTTCCCCGCTGTCCTTGAGCATGGTGCGCAGGCTGGCCCTGCACGCCCAGGCCCTCACAACCCCGCGCGGGTCCGAGCCTCTGGCGGTACCCGATGCGCTCTACCAGATCGTCGACCAGCTAGGCTGCGTCCAGATCGACACGCTGCACATGGTCCGGCGCAGCCACTATCTCGTGCTGTGGAGCCGCGCCGGGCAGTACGACCCCGCCGATTTCGACCGCCTGCTATACGATCCGGAGAACCGCCGCCTGTTCGAATACTGGCAGCACGCGGCCTCCATCATCCCGCTGGCGGAGTACCGCTACCGGCTGCACGAGATGCGCCACTACCAGCAGGGCGGGGGGTGGTGGCCCAAGTGGAGCGAAGACCCGGACAACCGCGCGGTGATCGAGGCGGTGCGCGAGCGCGTGCGCGCGGAAGGCCCGCTGCGGGCTGCCGATTTCGAGGATACCCGCTCCAAACGCGGCACATGGTGGGATTGGAAGCCGGCCAAACACGCGCTCGAGTACCTGTACAACGCCGGCGAGTTCATGATCGCGGACCGGGTCAACTTCCAGCGGGTGTACGATCTGCGCGAGCGGGTGCTGCCCGGCTGGGTCGATACGTCCGAGCCGTCGCCGGACGAGGAACACCGCCATCACGTCGCGCGGGCGGCGCGGGCGCTTGGCATTGGCACCGCCGGGCACATCGCGGATTACGCGTATATGAAACGCGGACCGGCTGCCCCCTTCGTGGCGGATCTCGTGGAGGGCGGGGAGCTGGTCGAAGTTGATGTCGAAACCGCCAGTGGGGAGGTCGCCACGCTGCTGGTCCACCGCGGCCTGCTGCCCCTGGTCGAGCCCGCCGCCGACGGCGCCTTGCAGGCTGAGCGCACGACGTTCCTCAGCCCGTTCGACAGCCTGTTCTGGCCGCGCAACCGCGACCAGTTGCTATGGGGATTCCGGCAGGCGCTGGAGGCCTACAAACCGGCGCGCGATCGCATCTGGGGTTATTTCTGCCTGCCCATCCTGCACCGCGAGCGGCTGGTGGGGCGCTTCGATCCCAAGCTGGAACGGGGCAACGGCACGCTGCGCTTGAAGGCGCTCTACCTGGAGCCGGGCATCGCGCCGGAGGAGGACCTGATCGCCGGTGTGGCGGGCGCCATGCGCGACTTCATGACGTGGCACAACGCGGCCGATCTCGTGATCGAGCGCAGCACGCCGGATGAATTCGGCGCCAAGCTGCTCGCCGCCCTGTGAGGGGCTAGACGTCTTTCCCCAGGCGAGCCAGCCTCGCCTTGATCTCGCTCTCGTAGCCGATGTCTTTCGGCCGGTACCAGCCGGGCGGTGCCATGCCTTCCGGCAGGTACTGCTGCTCGACCCAACCACCGGGATAGTCGTGCGGATAGCGGTATTCGCCCATGTCGCCGAAGGCCGTCTCCATAGCCTGGCGGTAATTCTCTCGCGCGTCGCCGTAGATGTTCGTCGTCTTGTCGCGCAGGTAGGATGGCACATCGCCCGCGCCGTGTTCTTCCATGTGCGCCAGCGCTTTCCAGAGCGCCCCGGCGCTGTTGCTCTTGGGCGCGGTCGCCAGGTACAGGCACGCGTGCGACAGGAAATACTGCCCCTCCGGCATCCCCACCCACTCGAACGCCTGGGCCGCCGCCGACACCACGACCAGCCCGTTCGGGTCGGCCATGCCGATATCTTCGCTGGCGAGGATGAACAGGCGGCGCAGGATGAAGCGCGGGTCCTCGCCAGCGTGGAGCATCTTCGCCATCCAGTACAGCGCGGCATCCGGGTCCGATCCGCGCACGCTCTTGATGAACGCGCTCACCGTGTCGTAATGCTCGTCGCCGCTCTTGTCGTAGCGCAGGGCGCGCTGCTGGATGCTCTCCTGCGCCACGTCCAGATCGATCAGGATCGCGCCGCCAGGGCCGGGCGCGGTGGTGCGCGAGGCCAGTTCCAGCGCGTTGAGCGCGCTGCGGGCATCGCCCCCGGCCACGTTCGCCAGGTGGGCGGCGGCATCGTCAGTCAGCCGGATCGGGAGCTGGCCCAGGCCGCGCTTGGTGTCGTCCAGCGCCCGCCGCATGATCTCGATCACGTCGGCGTCGCTCAGCGGGCGAAGCTGGAAGACGCGGCTCCGGCTGAGCAGCGGGTTCACCAGCTCGAAGAAGGGGTTCTCGGTGGTCGAGCCGACCAGTACCACGGTGCCATCCTCGACGAAGGGCAGCAGGCCGTCCTGCTGGGCACGGTTCCAGCGGTGGATCTCGTCGATGAACAGGACGGTGCCCTGGCCGTACATGCCCATCCGGTCCTGGGCGGCGGCGATCAACTCGCGCAGGTCCTTCACGCCGGAAGTCACAGCGTTGAGCCGGCTGAAATGGCGCTTGGTGTGGTGCGCGATGATGTTCGCCAGGGTGGTCTTGCCGGTGCCGGGCGGCCCCCACAGGATGATAGACGAGAGCTGGTCGGCCTCGATGGCGCGGCGGAGCAGGCGCCCCGGCCCGATGATGTGCTCTTGCCCGATGAATTCATCCAGCGACTTGGGGCGCATCCGCACGGCCAGCGGCGCGTAGCTAAACTGGCGCTGTTCGCGGGCGTAATCAAAGAGATCGGACATGGCAGGCCTCTGGGATAAGCGGTAACATCGGGCGCGTTTTCGTGCAATGATTATACCGCAGGGCGCGCAAAAGGTCGGATCGCGGATCATGGGGCGTGATGGGCAGGACCAGGGCCGGTGGCGCGACCGGATTCTGCTGTCGCCATTGGGACGGCAGCTCACCGGGCGCTCGCTGAAGGCGCGGCTGATTCGCGGCACCGGCGGGACGTTCGTACTGCGCCTGGGCAATACCGGGTTGAAGTTCCTGACCAGCTTCGTGCTGGCGCGCTGGCTCGGCACCGACAATTATGGCGCGTACAATTTCGCCATCGCCTGGATCACGCTGCTGATCGTCCCCTCGATCTCCGGGCTGGACCGGCTGCTCATCCGGGATATGGCGGCCTATCAGGCTCGAGCGGCCTGGTCGATGATGCGCGGCCTGCTGGACCTCGTGCCGCGCGTGACGCTCTGGCTGTCGCTGGGCCTGGCGCTGGCTGCGGCTGGCCTTGCCTGGCTGACGTATGAGCTGACCGGTCGCCCCGCGCTGTTGAACGCGAACCAGACCGACATGGCCGAAGTCGCGTTGCTCACCTTGCTGCTCGGCCTGTTGCTGCTGCCGCTGCGCACCAAACTGCTCGTGCAGCAGTCGGCCATGCAAGGACTGCGCCACGTGGTGTTCGGCCAACTGCCGGAGCAGGTGGTCCAGCCGCTGCTGTTTTTCGTGGTGGTCGCGCTGCTGTACGTGGTCGGGAAGGGGCTCGCCTCGCCGCTGCTGGCCATGGCGCTCACCTTGCTGACGACGGTGGTCGCGCTGGGGTACAGCTCATCCCTGATGAAGCGGGCCGTCCCGCCGGACGTGCGGTCGGCGGCGCCCACCTACGAGACGCGGCTGTGGCTGGCGGCGGCGGTGCCGTTCGCGATCAGCCGCGGACTGCAAACGCTCGGCGGGCAGATCGACACGCTGCTGCTCGGCGCGCTGAGCGGGACCGAAGCCGTGGCCCTGTTCACTGTCGCGCTGCGCGGCACGCAGCTCGTCTCGATTCTGCTGATCTCGGTCAATGTGGCACTGGCGCCCAATATCGCGCACCTGTACGCCCAGGGCGACCGGCAGAATCTTCAGCGGGTCATGACGCAGGGGGCGCGCGTCAGCCTGGCGGGCGCGCTGCCGCTGGCGCTAGGGTTTATCGTGCTGGGTGGGGAGTTTCTGAGATTGTACGGCACGGATTTTACGGGCGCGGAGACTGCCCTGGCCCTGTTGAGCCTGGGCCAGTTGGTGAATGCCGCTACGGGCTCGGTGGGGTTACTGTTGATGATGACCGGTTTCGAGCGACAGACCACCGCTCTGATCGGCCTGAGTGTCGTCTTGAACGTGGTCGTGGATGTGCTGCTGATCCCGTCGATGGGCATCGATGGCGCGGCGATCGGGTCCGGCGTGAGCCTGGCCGCCCGGAACATCGCGCTCGTGTGGCTGGCGTGGCGCTGGCATCGCATCCATACGACGGCGCTTTGGCCGCTGCCCAGGCTGAGGTGGCAATTATGGTGAAACCGAATTTCTTCATTGTGGGCGCGCCCAAGTGCGGGACGACGGCGCTGTATACCTACCTGAGCGCCCATCCGGATGTCTTCATGCCGGACCGCAAAGAGCCGCATTTCTTTGGCAGCGATCTCGAACACCTGCCCATCGATGCGCGCTCGCTCGATGAGTATTTGGGGCTATTTGCCCCGGCTGGCGATAAAAAGCGCATCGGTGAGGCGTCGGTCTACTACATGATCTCGCACACCGCCGCCCAAGAAATCGCCGCGTTCAACCCGGCGGCGCACATTATCATCATGCTGCGCGAGCCGGTCGATATGCTGCACTCTCTGTACCATCACCTGCTCTATTCCGGCTCCGAGACCGAGGCGACATTCGAGGCGGCGCTGGCAGCCGAACCCGACCGGCGGGCCGGGCGCAGGCTCCCCCCCACCATGCGGCGGCGGCAATCGCTGTATTACCGTGAAATCGTGGCCTATGCGGCACAGGTCGAGCGCTATTTCAACGCCTTTGGGCGCGATGCCGTGCATGTGATCCTGTTCGACGATCTGAAGCGCGACACCGCCGCGCTGTACCGGGATGTGCTGGCGTTCCTGGACATCGACTCCGGCTTTCAGCCCGACTTCAGGCGCGTCAACGAGAGCCGGCGTATCCGCAGCCGGCGGCTGCATTTCGTGTATTCATACGTTTTCCGCCGGGGCATGGATCACCTGCGGGGACCAGCGTGGTACCTCACACGCAAGGGGGTCTCCGTTCTGCGCTCGCTCAACACGGCCTACGCCCCGCGCCCGCCGCTCGATCCGGATCTGCGAGACCGGCTGCGCCGCGAGTTCTCGCCGGAAGTTGCCCGCCTGGGCGAACTGTTGGGGCGCGATCTCAGCCAGTGGTGCGTGACGGGCGACTAGATTACAGTGTGCATGATGAAGGCGAGGATGGATTGGCAAACCACGCGGTAACGTCTCCGATTGTCGCATTTGCCGGCGTGTTGGCGGGGCACTTCGATTGCACCCACCTGCTGTGGTGCTCCCGCCAACTGGCGTCGCGCAGCGATGTGGCGGACATCAAGAAGACCGGTTTGATCGCCGTGCAGGTCGAGCCTGGCCCGCAGGACGCGCCCCAGGTGACGCCCGCGCTGCTGCGGAAGTCGGTTGTCCTGCTGCATGACGCGGCGGATGGCGACCGGTGGCTGGAGTCGTTGGACGGGCTGCGCAGCTGGATGGACCACGCCCCGCTGGCCGTGCTGGCAGCGCCGGCCAGCCGCTGGACGCCCGACTCGCTGGCGGACCGGCTGCGCGAAGCAGGGCTGCGCGTGGATTTCTGCGGGCTCGCGTCGGCGCAAAGCGGCGGCCCGCGCGATCGCGTGCTGGCTGTGATCGCGAACAATGCCAGCCCCCGGTTGGAGCCCGCACCGGACGATTTCCGCGTAGTGGCGATCATGCGCGCCTACAACGAAGCCGACATCATCGAGCAGTCAGTTCGTCATGCCGTGGCTCAGGGCCTGGAGGTGTACATCATCGACAACTGGTCAGACGATGGCACCTACGAGATCGCTGGGGCATTGCAGGGGCAGGGGGTGATCGGAGTCGAACGGTACCCACCGGATGGGCGCGCTGAAATCTTCGATCATAAGCGACTGCTGCAGCGTATCGAAACGGTGAGCAGCACGTTGGACGCAAGCTGGTGCATTCATTACGACATGGACGAATTGCGGGAGTCGCCCTGGCCGGATGTGACCCTGCGCGACGCGATCTACCATGCCGACCAGTCTGGTTACAACAGCATCAATCACTTGACAGTCAATTTCTACCCCTCCGATATGGCGTATGCCCCTGGAAAAAACGTGACTGATCATCTACGGCAGTACACACTCACGGGGACATCCGCTTCTTTGTTACAGATAAAAGCGTGGAAACACTTGGGGAAGAAAATCCAGCTTGTCTCGACCGGCGGGCACCGGGTTCTATTCCCTGGCCAGCGCGTGTATCCTTTTCGTTTTCTGATCCGCCATTACCCGCTGCGCACGGCAGTGCAGGCTTTTTCCAAGATCAGCCAACGCCGGTATCACGTCCCCAAACTGGCTCGACTGCTGGGATGGCACACTCAATACGACAGATACGATCTGACAGATGCTCAGTTGTTCGAAAATCTTTGCGAGTGGGCACGCAAGGAATTGACCGAATTCGACCCGGCCACGTTCTACCAAACGTACCTGATCGAACGGCTATCAGGTGTAGGCTATGATGTGCCGCACCAGCGACTTCTGTCCCACATCCCGCCGCCGCTGAAGCCGCCGCTCCGGAAAATCCGCTACTTACTTCGCCGGCTGATCTGATGGCTCGCGGATCGCGCGCCGGGGCACGGTGCGCGGCTCCGGCAGCGCGCGGCCCGGCAGCATCGCCAGGGCCAGGAAGATGAACCCGGATGCCAGGAACATACTGCGCAGGCCGAACCAGCCCGCCAGCCCTGCGCCCAACATGGGCGCGATGGCGCGCGCGGCGGACATGATCGAGCTTTCCAGGCCGTAGACGGCGCCTTCCTCACCGGGATCGGTGTAGCCAGCCAGCAGGGCGCTCAGCGCGGGCATCAGGCCTCCGGCGGCGAAGCCGGTCAGCCCCTGCAGGATGAGAAGCTGCCAGACCTCCGTGACGAACGTCTGCGGGAAGTAGAATAGCGCCGCGAACAACGAGGCCCCAACCACGACGCGCCGGTGGCCGATCCGGTCGCCCAGCCGCCCCAGATACACCGCGCTGAGCGCCCCGGCGCCAGCAGACAGGCCCGTCACCACGCCGGTGATCGTCGCGATTCTAGCGGATTCGGGCATGAGAACCTGGACGAACAGCGGGACGAACGGCATGACCATCGACCGGCCCAGGTTGCTGAGAAACCGGCTGGCGTAGGTGAGCGGCACGCCCGGCATCTGAACCACGTGCCGCCAGGCACTCAGAAAGCCGTTGGGGCCGCCATCAGGTTTGGGGACCGGCTCGAACTTCTCGTCGATTCCCCACACCACGAGTACCCCCGCCAGAGCCAGCAGGCTCGCCGTGGCGATGAAAGCGGCGCGATATCCTAACAGGTCGGCCACAGCGCCCCCCAGTAGCGGGCCGATCGACATGCCGGTCCACAGGCCGACCTGCAGCAGCCCCAGCGCGTAGCCGGTCCGCTCGCGCGGGACGTTGGCCGCGACCAGGGCGGTGAGCGCGGACAGCACGCCGG
This sequence comes from Aggregatilineaceae bacterium, assembly GCA_040767355.1. Lineage (GTDB taxonomy): Bacteria > Chloroflexota > Anaerolineae > Aggregatilineales > Aggregatilineaceae > LM3-B42. Next base: position 37,063 of record JAXGOS010000012.1, read on the forward strand.
TCACTAGACCCTGCACACCGCGCAGCAGAACCAGCTCTTCCGCCGAGCGGACAAACCCCATGAGCGTGATCAGGATCGCGCCGCCGATAGTGGCCCGCTCGACCATGACCTTGCGCCCTTTGCGATCCGCCAGCGCGCCCCACACCGGCGCGGCGAGCATCATGGTGAACGCCTGCACGGAGAAGACCAGCCCGGCCAAAAGCTCGATGCTCATGTCCCACCGTGAGCCAAGGTCTTCGATGTACAGCGGCAAGAACGGGAAAATACTCGACATCCCGATGGCGGATATCAACTGGACGAGGACCGATATGGTCAGTGTGCGTTTCCAGGACGTCATCTATCGCCTGCTTAACGGGTTTGGTGGGCCGCCTCATAAGCGGCGACGTCCGCTTCGAGCGACGGCGGGAACAAAATATGGCGGAACAGCGCGATCACGATCAGGCCCAGCAGCACGCCCACCCACAACTGGAAGATCGAGATCAGAAACGTGGCCGTTCCGGCATCGGTTTTGGACAGCCCGACCATGCTGGTGAGCATGGCTCCGATGGTCAGCTCGCGCCCGCCCGCGCCGCCCGGCAGCGTCGAGAGCGAGGCGACGATCACCGAGAAGCCCAGGATGAAGGTCGCCTGTCCGAACAGCGTCCAGGTCCCGTCCATCCCCAGGCCGCGCAGAATCAGGTAGAAACCGATGCAGTCCGTAGTGTACGCGCCCAGGCCGAGCAGGATCGTCGGCAGCAGGTGGCGGAGTTTGACCAGATCGTAACTGGACTCGTACAGGTTGCGGATCGCGCCTTCAAAGCGCCGCAGGATGGGCAGCTTCTTCACCTGGTCGAGCATGCCCAGCGCCAGCGGGCGGTATTGGATGACTGCCATTCCGACGCCGAGCGCGATGGTCGTGCCGAGCAGGATCGCCGTCACGGTGGTGATCGACAGGTCGCTGGCACGGTCGAACGAACCGGCCACGGTCAGCAGCGCGGCGGTCGTCAGGGGAATCACCGCCAGCCCGTCCACCAGCCGCTCCAGGAAGACCACCGGTGCCCCGCGCGAGAACTCCATACCCGTCAGGTTCTTGAGTACCAGCGCCTTGAGCACTTCGGCCAGCTTGCCAGGGCTGATCGATAGGGTGAGCCCCGCCAGCCACAACACGACACTGTCACGCTCGCGGATGGTCGGCGGGTCGCCCGGGCTCGATGGACCGCGGCGCACGGTCCGCACGCCGATGACGCCCAGGAAGTAGCGCCACTCGATATAGCGCAGCGCCCAGTTCACGCATTTCAGCAAGAAAACCGGAATGAAGATCCACAGCGGAAAATCTTGAAGCTGGCTCGCCAGCTCGCCTGCGCCGGTGATCGCGATCACGGCGATCAGCACCATGGACATGAACAACAGACCGGCCAGGATCTGGTTTCGATAGCGTTGCATGACACCTCCGCAAGACAGGCTGCATTGTAACAGACCCGCCGCGCCCCGCGCCAGTACCGGGCGATAAACGCGCCCGCGCTGGCGCGATCGCCCCGGGCGGGCTATGATCGCGCGCGGCTTGCGGTGGACTTGGCGAGGAGCGGCGGTGTGATTCTGCGTGTCGGACGAAGGTGGGCGGCTGTGGCGCTGATTCTTGGGACGCTCCTGGCGGCATGCGGCGAGAGTGGCTCGCCCGCCAAGCCGCCGACCATCCCAGCGGAGTCGCTCCTCAGGCAAGGCGAAGGCCCGCCGTGCCGCGTCGTGTACGACGTTCCCTACCACAACATTTTCAAGACCTGCATCGAGATCGTTTACGACAGCATCGCGCCGCCCGAAGCCGCGCCAGAGCTCATGGGGCTGGCCTTTGGTCCGGATGGCACGCTCTACATCGCGCGGACCGCTCGCGGCGAGATCTGGGCGGTGCGCGACGAGGATGGCGACCAGTTCATGGACGATTCGTTCCGGGCGGCGCAGGGTCTCGATCTACCGGTGGCGCTGGCGGTCCACGGGGAATCGCTGTATGTGTCGTCGGTGGGCGGCCTGGTGCGGCTGGACGATGGCGACGGCGATGGCGTGTTCGAAGACCAGACGGTGCTGGTGGCCGATCAATCCGCCGCGACCGGTTACTGGCCGGGAAGTGTGGCGGTTGGGCCAGATGGGCGGCTGTACGTGGCCCTGGGCGCGGACTGCGTCACCTGCGAACCGGGGACGGATCCGAGGGCGGGGCGGTTGGTGAGCTACGAGCTCGACGGGTCAGGCGCGCGCGTGGAGGCCGCCGGCCTGGCGTATCCGGCGGATTTTGCATGGCACCCGGCCACCGGCGAGCTGTGGATCGTGGATCGCGCGCGCCCGGCGGCGCTGGGGGCGCCGGATGAGCTCAATCGCTGGACTGCTGGGGCGGATTACGGCTTCCCGGCGTGTGTGGGCGATCGCGAGCCGGACCCCCGCTTCAGCGGCGATGCAGACGCGTGCCAGTCCACCGAGCCGCCGCGCCTGACGTTCCCCCACCAGAGCAGCCCGTCGGGCATCGCGTTCTACCCGTACGACGCGTTCCCGTTCTGGGAAGGCGACCTGATCACGGCGCTGAACGGTTCCTCGGATCGGCCCGAGCCGGCAGGCTACGCGCTAGTCGCGGTCGAGTTTGCGGAGGGCCAGCCGGCTGGCACAGTCGACCAGATCGCGCCCGCGGGCACGCACGGCGAGACGATCTCGGTCCCAGAATACTCGCTGCTCGGCCGGGGTTTCTACCCGTACCACCCGGTCGATGTGGTGGTGAGTCAGGAGGGTTGGCTGTATGTGTCGCTGCAGGAAGGGCGCATCCTGCGCTTGCGTCCTCGTCCGCCGGACTGAGCCGTTTCACGGCCCCTCCGCGCCCCGCGAGCGGCGGCGGGCCAGCCACCGGTCGATCGCGTAGACCGCCGCCGCGGCCATGAACGGCGCCAGCATGGTCCGCATGCGCGTATCCAGCCCGGATGTCTGGGCCACGATCGTCCCCACCGTGAAATACCCGACGAAGAGCAACACTACCCAAAACAGCAGCCAATCGCGCCGCCGGAAGGCCAGCCACAGGCCGCCAGCCGTCCCGACCAGCAGCAGGCCGTTCCAGGGAATCTCGAAGGCGACCAGCCACCCTGGCAGGATGTTGGAATAGCCGTACATGCGGCCCAGGCCGATCGGGATCGTCAGGATGTATTGGGCGGGATGATTGGTGAAGGTCTCGAGCGCGGTCGCCGTCATGGCGTTGGTCAGCGTCGCCGGGCCGGAGTAATGTGTGTGGCGGGTCATCCAGTCGACGCGCGACGTGTCATGGCCCAGCCGCTCTTCGACGCGCCGCGCCAGGTTGGTGTAAATCGTGGCCATATCGTCGTCAGTTGCCCAGTTTTCCACCGATGCCGCGCGATAATACAGCATGCTGTAGGCGCTCACGCTGGACACGGTCGGGTTATCGAACTCGACAGCGTTATGAGCGATCCACCCGCCGATGCCCGCGATGCTCACCAGCGCGTACGCGGCCACGACCGCCCAGCGTCGGTAGGCCACCATCAGCCAGACGGACAGGCACGTCCAAATCAAGTAGGGCGCCGGGCGCGCCAGAACGGACAGCACCAGCGCGATCCCGGCCACCGCGCCCCAGGCCGGCGCGCGCCAGCCATGCGCGGACAGCGCGCCGTGCAGCAGGGCGACGACCATCACCATCAGCGTCACGTTGGCCAGAGGCTCGGCGCCCAGCCAGGCCGAGTAGGCAACGCTGGCCGGGTCCAGGGCGACGACTAGCCCCGCGGCCAGGGCGGGGCGCGGGCCCATGCGCAATTGGCGCGCGAGAATGACGGTCAGTGGGGCGAGCGCCGCGCCAATGATCGCGTTGGCGAGCAGCACGGCGCGGTCGTCCACGCCCAACGCGCAGACCGCCAGCGGGAAGAGGGGCGGGCGCAGCAAAAACAGGCTGTTGCTCGTGTCGCCCTGCGCGCAGATGTGCTCGCCGCCAATCCGGTACAGCGTGTAATCCCCGCTCTGGAAGTGGGCGAGATCGTCCGTGTATTGGATGGCGATCAGGGCAAGTCGCACAGCGACTGCCAGCGCGAAAACGGCCAACAACAGCAGGCGGCGATTGGACGTGGACACCAACGGCTACTCCCCGAAATCCGAGCCTCGACGGGGAGCATTATAGCCGCGCGGGTAGGCGGCACCAAAAAACGCGCGAATGCGTAGTGATCTGCCTGCCGGGCATGGTATACTCGGCCTCGAGTTGATGCCCTCTATCTGGCCGGAGCTTCCACTATGCCCAATTCCAACGCCACCCCCGAGCCTGCCTCACCAGAGATGGCGGCCAAGCTGGCGGTCAACCGCCTGCGCCGCCTCGCGCCGTCGCAGCGGCGCACCGTGATGGTTGCCGGCGTGGTGGCGTCTGCCCTGCTGCTGTGTCCGCTGGCGATGGTGATCCAGCTTGTCGCGTTGATCGCGACCAGCGATGTGCCTGCGGTGACGACCGCCGGCGTGATCTTCACCGTCGTCGGCGTTCTCTTCTTGCTGTTGTTCGCCGGGTTGATCTTCGTCAACGCGCGCATGTTCATCCCCGACGCGCTCGGCGCGCGCCCGGTGCGCTTTGCGCGCGGACCGCTGGAGGTCCGCCTGACGGAAAAAAACCGGCCTGAACTGCCGTTTTCGTACATCGTCGGGGATTACAGCTTCGCGCCGTATGTCGCGCCGCCGGATGTTGAAATGCGGCCCGGCGCGCCCTATATCGTCTATTACGCGGCGCAGAGCCGGGTGCTGCTGAGCATCGCGGCGCTCGATGCGCCCGATGCCGCGCAGTGGGAACCGCAGTTTGACAGCGGCCGTTAGGCGCGCTGTTGGGTGGCTTCCGGCTCGGTTTCGCCCTGGACGATGTCGCTCATCGAGCAGTCCTGCGCCAGCGGCAGCGTGAACGAGAATGTCGAGCCTTCGCCCAGGCGGCTTTCCAGGCCGATTTGGCCACCGTGCGCTTCGACCAGGCTCTTCACAATCGCCAGCCCCAGCCCCGTCCCATCTACGTAATCGGTGACCGGAGTCCGCACGCGGTAGAAGCGCGTGAAGACTTGCGCCTGATCCTCCGGCGCGATCCCGATCCCGTTGTCTTGCACGGCGATCTGCACATATTGACCGTGCACTTCGGCCCGGATCTGGATGTGGCCCTTTTCGGGGGTGTATTTGACTGCGTTGCCCAGCAGGTTGGAGATGATCTGGCTGAGGCGGCCCTCGTCAGCGCAGACCACGGGCAGGTCCAGTGGAACTTCGACGCTGATGGTGTGCCCTTTTTCCTGCGCCTGGACCGCGAGCCCGTCCACCACGTGCTGGACGAGCGAGCGCAGGTGAATCGGGCCGAAGCGCAGGGTGATCCCGCTCTCGATGCGGGCCATATCGAGCAGATCGTCGATCAGGTTGCGCATGTGCGCGATCGAGCGCTGGGCGCGTTTGATGTATTCTTCGCCCTGCGCGTTGAGCGGGTTGGTCATCTTGATTAGGTCGATGTAGCCCAGGATGGCGCCCAGCGGGTTCTTGAGGTCGTGCGACGTCGTGGCGACCAGCTCGGTCTTGAGTTGCTCGGTCTTCTTGAACGGCGTGACGTCGTGCATGACGATCGACCAGCCCACCTGTGGCGCGGATACGATGCTGGCGTGGAAAGTCCGCTTGTCGTGGAGCACCAGCTCCTCGATCAACCCCTGGTCCATCGACCGGGCTCGCTCGTAGAAGCGCAGGAGAGGCGAGTTCTCGAAAACCTCGGCGATGGGCCGGCCCACGTAGTCCTCGCGGGGCGAAAGCTGGAATGCGGCCAGCGCCGCCTGGTTGATCAGGATCAGAATACCATCATGGTCGACCACCACAACCGCATCGGCGGTGCTGCCCAGGATGACCTCGAGCTTCTGGCGCTCGCGTGCGGTTGCGTCGAACAACCGCGCGTTGTCAATGGCGATGGCGGCCCGCGCGGCCAGGCGTTTGACGAAGTCCAGGTTTTCCTGGGTGAAGGCGTTGGGGGTCCGGCTCTCCAGCGAGATGACCGCGATCACCCGGTCTTCCCGCGTTACCGGCACCGATAACTGCGACTGGGTGCCGGTCAGGATCTCGACGTACTGCGGGTCGCGCGAGATATCGGGGACGATTTCCGCCTCTCCGGTTCGCGCTACGCGCCCCGCGATGCCCCGGTCGAGCGGCCAGACTTTCCCCTGGACGGCGTCCCAGCGGTCTGGATCATACCCGTAGCCGGAGACAAACTGCATGGTTCCACGATCCTGATCGATCAGAGCCACCCCTGCCGCATGGCTGCCCGTGAAGCGCAGCACCCAGTCGAGTGTGAGGTTCAACACCCGGTCCACGCTGAGCGTGTAATTCAGTTCGCGGTCGATCTGGCTGAGGATGCGCAGCTCCTGGACGCGCGTGTTGAGCTGTTCGTCGGTGAGCTGGTACAGGTAGGCGTTTTCAAGCGTGATGGCGATGTTGGCCGCCAGCGCGTCGAGCAGCGAGCGCTGTTCCTCGGTCACGGGCAAGCCGGTCGGTGTGTTGTCGGCCAGGATCACGCCTTTCAGGCGGTCGCCGATGCGCAGCGGCACGCTGTAGAACAAGCGCAGATCGAGCGCGGCGAGGATCCACCCGAGCCGGGACTGGAAATGCGGCGCGGGATCGGTGACGAGCACCGATTCGCCACGCAGCCACCGGCTCAGCAGCGAGTCGCCGCCAGGGTTCGCCAGATCGACCTGGAGTTGTTCGAGCAGGAATTGAGTCTCGGGATCGGGCGCGGCGTGACTGAAGGCGCCGAACGTCAGCGCGTTTTCAGCTTCATCGATCAATAGCACCAGCCCGCGGTCGAAGTTGAGCAGTTGCATGATCGCGTTGGTGATTTCGTCGAGGATAGCGTCACGGTCGAAGGTGGCGCCGATCGCCAGCATCAGGTCGCGCAGCTTGAAGACGTCGTCAACCTGGTGGCGCAGCGCGTCGTTCGCCGCCTGTAGCTCGCTCGCCATGTCCGGCGACTGGGCAGGCGCTGCCGGCGATCGGGCGCGCCAGGAATAGCCCACGCCCAGAGCAGCCACTACCAGCGCCGTCCAAAGCAGCGAGGAGGCTGCCGGTCCGCCACACGCGACAATCGCCAGGGCGATCACCAGTATCAGAAGCCCGGCAAGAGCCACCCGCGACGGGCGCAAGGCCGCGGCAATCCGGCCGAATCGATGGTGCGCTACAACCTCACGGCTCACATGCTGCTCCCCGCGCATGATGGTCCCGATCTACAAACGGCCCACGCCCCCACCTGACTATCATTATAGTCGATTAGCGTGGGAGCGATAGTTGGGAGCGCGTTCAGGGCGAATAGAAGGGAACGGGCACGATAGTCAGCGCGAACAACACCACCGTCACCAGGCCGATGATGGTCCGGGCGCGCCCCAGCGGCGTGAGATCGTCGAAGGGCGGGGGATGCCGCAGGCCGGTCAACATGCCCATGAACGCCCAGATCAGCCACGCGAACCACGCGCCGAACAGGCCCATGAACAGCAGGATGGTGAACGTGATCTGCGCCACCGGCCACGCCCGGCGCCCTAGCAGCGCGTACGCCACGTGCCCGCCGTCGAACTGGCCGAGCGGCAGCAGGTTGAGCGAGGTCAGCAGGACGCCAAACCACGCCGCCAGCGCCATCGGGTGGCGGTAGAACACCACTCGGTCGAGATCGGCGGCATCCACGGCGAGCGACCCAATCGCCTCGAGCAGAGGCGGATTCGCCACGCGCCGGATGCCGGCCTCGATCCATGCCTGAGGGATGCCCGCCGTCGGTTCGGTCTGCAGGCCGAGCACGAAGAGGGGCAGCGCGATCACCAGCCCGGCCAACGGGCCGGCCACCCCCACATCGAACAGGGCGCGACGATTCATCAAGGGGCTCTTGATGAAGATCACGGCGCCCATCGTGCCCAGCGAGTTGGAAATCGGAAGGGGGATAAAGAACGGCGGCGTGACCTTAACACCGTGCATCCTGGCGGCGACATAGTGTCCCATTTCGTGCACGCCGAGAATGGTTAGCAGAGTCAGTGAGAAGGGCAGCCCGTCGCGGATCGCCGGCCACAGCACCGGCGTATTCCAGTCACGCAGCGCCTGCCACGTTTCGCGCGGGGGAATGCCGGTCAGGGCCGCGCCCATCACCGTCGTCGTCACCATCGTGATCAGCAGCAGCGCCAGGTGCAGCCACCAGCGGGTTTTGAGCCCGCGCTCGGGGATCTTCCCCTCGACGGCCAGCACGGCTTCCTCGTCTTGATCGCGCTGGAGCATGGGTGTGAAGCCAAGCCGCTCGAACCGCCTGCGCAGGGTGGCGAAGGCATCCTCGGAGGGGCGGGTGAGCTTGCCGCGGAAGATGTAGACCTTGCCCACGCCGCGCTGGAAGCTGTGCTGCTCGCCGGCGACGTCCATCACGCCGTCCAGCGCTTCCCGAAGGCGAAGTAGTTTCGGGTCGATGGGGGGCGGAGACTCATCGGAGTCGGGCGGTGACGGCGCTTGTGAACCGGTGAGTTCAGAAAATGTCTCGGGTAAACTCATAGGATCCTGCTTTGCTGGATGCTTTTAGAGTATAGCAGCATGAGCGGGGGGAGGCACAGCGAAGGGGCCGAGCGGCCCCCTCGCGTATCGGCTGCGGCACAGCCTAGAGCTTTGGCAGGACGATCGTCTGCTGGCCCTGGTATTTGCCCTTCTTGTCGGCATACGACATGGTACACTCCTCGTCGGCCTCGAAGAAGAGCACCTGGGCGATGCCCTCGTTGGCGTAGATTTTCGCGGGCAGGGGCGTGGTGTTGCTGATTTCCATCGTGACGTAACCTTCCCACTCCGGCTCGAAGGGCGTTACGTTGACGATCAACCCACAGCGCGCGTACGTGCTTTTTCCCAGGCACACGGTGAGCACGTTTCGCGGGATGCGGAAATATTCGATAGTCCGGCCCAGCACGAACGAGTTGGGCGGAATGACGCATATATCTCCCCTGAAATCGACCATCGATTGCGGATCGAAATTCTTGGGATCGACGATGGCGCTGAACACGTTGGTGAAGATCTTGAACTCGTCGGCGATGCGGATGTCGTAGCCGTACGACGACACCCCATAACTGATCACACCGTTGCGCACCTGCGACTCAACGAACGGCTCGATCATGCCCTGTTCGAGCGCCATTTTCTTGATCCAGTGGTCGGGTTTCAGGCCCACGATGTTTCTCCTCGCTTCTCCGTATCGAGACGGGTGCCTTGGCGCATAGCGGTCACATGACCTCGGGAGCCGACATGCCCATCAGAGTCAGCAGGCGGCGAAAGACAATCTGCGCGGCCCGGTACATCCGCAGGCGGGCGCGGGCCAGATCTTCAGGCACGTCGCCGTGCAGCACGCGCACCTCGTCGTACATCGGGTGGAACAGGCGGGCCAGCTCCAGCGCGAAGAACGCGAGCTTGTGCGGCGCCAGCTCCTCATACGCCTGGAGCAGCGCTTCCGGCGTTTCGAGCATCTTACGCACGAAGGCGCGCTCGCGCTCGCCGAGCAGGCTCAGGTCGGCGCCATCGTCGGTCAGGCCGCGCTCGGCTGCCTGGCGGAAGATGCCCGCGCAGCGCACGTGCGCGTTCTGGATGTAGTAGACCGGGTTTTCGTTGGCGTGCTGGCGGGCCAGGTCGAGGTCGAATTCCAGGTGGCTGTTCGGGTTGCGTGCCAGGATAAAATAGCGCACGACATCGGCGCCCACATCGTCGACCAGCTCATCCTGCGTGACGAATTCGCCGCGCCGGGTGCTCATTTTGCGCTGCTCGCCGCCCTCGATCAGAGTCACGAACTGGTAGAGGACCACGTGTACCGGCTCCGGATCGTACCCGAGCGCCTGCAAGCCGCGGGCGACGGTCTGTGCCTCGATGATGTGGTCGGTGCCCAGGACGTTGATCAAGTAGTCGAAGCCGCGCTCGAGCTTGTTGATGTGATAGGCGATGTCGGGTAGCGCGTAGGTGGGCTCGCCGCTGGACTTGACCAGCACGCGGTCTTCCTCGTCGCCGAGCGCTGTCGAGCGGAACCAGATGGCCTCTTTGGCGTCGGCTGGCAGCTTGGCGCGCTCTTCCTCGCTGGCGCCCTCGCGGGTGATCGACCTGTAGATGTGGCCGCGCTCCTCGAGCCGGTCCAGGGCGCGCCACACGCTGCCGTCCTCGTACAGGCTGTTTTCGTTGAAGAATGTGTCGAACCGGATGTTGATCCGCTCGAGGCTGCGCTCGATCCAGGCGAACATCGCTTTTTCCGCCTCGACCTTGAAGCGCTCCCAGGGCTCGTCCTGCAGCGCGTCGCCGTGATCCGCCACCAGTTGGCGTGCCACATCGACCAAATACCCGCCCTGGTACCCGTCTTCGGGCAGCGGGACGTCGCGGCCCAGCGCCTGCAAATAGCGCGCCCGCAAGCTATGGCCGAGCACGCGCATCTGGCGACCGGCGTTGTTGAAGTAGTACTCGAGCTGGACCTCATACCCGAGAGCGCTCAGCAGGTTCGCCATGGTGCTGCCGATAATCCCGTTGCGCGTGTGGCCGACCGTCAGCGGGCCGGTGGGGTTGGCGCTCACACATTCGACCTGGGCCCTCTTGCCGCGCCCGATGTCCAGCGCAAACACGGCGTCCCCGGCAGCGATGATCGTCTCGATCTGGTCCAGGACCCACGCATCGGACAGGCGAATGTTGATGAAGCCGGGCGGGGCGGCCTCGATGCGGTCGATGAACCCGGGCGCGGCGGCGTGGCGCGCGATGGCTTGCGCGATGTCCAGCGGTTTGCGGTGGGCAACCTTGGCAAGCTGCATGGCGACCGGGCTGGCGAAGTCGCCCAACTCCGGTTTGGCGCTGCGCTGGACCGGAATGGATTCGGGCGGGTCGAACGCGGGCAGATCACCGGCTGCCTGGGCGCGCTGAATGGCGTCGCGCAGCAGGGTGGCGAGGTGCGGCGGTATCAGGTTCACGAACAACACTCCTCGGCAGGACAGGCAGTTGGATGCGAAAACATCGCGCCATTGTAGCACATTTCGACCGCGATGCTCAGGTGAAGAATCACCGCGCTGCGACCTCGATCACACCGTCTGGCCCGGCCCGGACCAGCGTCTCACAACCCAGGCAGCGCCAGCCGCCCGCGACCGGCACCATCTCGATCTGGCTGCAGCGCGGGCAGCGCCAGATCTCGGCCAGGGACAACGCGCCAGCCGGCGGGGCTGAGCCGGGCTTGGTCGCCCACACGATCCGGTAGTCGACCTGCCACGGATCGATCGCGACGTGCTCCAGGCCAAGATCCTCGCGCAGCAGGTGCTCGAACCGGTCGTGAGCGAACGTGTGGCCGGGCATCAGGCGGGCATCCAGCCCCTGGCGGTTGGTGAGCACCAACAGCCCTCCCGGACGAAGCACGCGCACCTGCTCGCGCAGCACGGCGAGGGGGTCCATCGTGAACTCCAGCGCTTCGAGGCAGGTGACCAGATCGAAGGCATTGTCGGGAAAGGGCACGCTTTCGGCGGGATGGTGCAGCAGGGCGGCGCGCTGTCCGAACGGGGCCAGCTTCTCGGCAGCGACCGCCAGCATCTTGCGGCTGAGGTCCAGCCCGACGACGCGCCCCTGAAAGGTTGGCTGCTCGAGCAGGGCCAGCGGCAGCCGGCCGGTCCCGGTGGCGACGTCTAACACCAGCGGCGCGGGGACGTGGGACAGTCGCTGCAGGATAGGCTCCGCCAGGTAGTAATGCTCGGTTTCGGGGTCGAATTGCTTGATATCGTCGTAGCGCCCGGCGTAGACGTCATACAGCCAGATCACCGTCTTGCGACCCAGAAACACGCCTTCGGTGCGGACCAGCAGGAGCCAGGCCAGACCCGCCGCCAGCGCCAGCCCAACACCGAGCGCGATCCACCAGGCCATCAGCCGACCACGATGCCCAGCAGCTCGCTGGACTGCGTCGATCCGTCCGGCATCTGCGCGACACCCTGGATGTGCCCCGAGCCGCTGACTGTGACGCCCCAGGTGATCGCGGATCCGTCAGCGGGACTCAGGTCGGAACCAATGGTCTGCGCCTGTTGGCCGGTCCCGGTGCCGGTCGGCGCCAGCGTGAAATCCACACGCAGCGCTCCAACGGGCGCATCCGGCCAGGTGATGGTGACCGTGCTGCCCGCGGCCAGCCGGTGGAAGCTGCCATCCAGGCCCAACACCGGCGCGATGGTGAGCTGGTTGCGCTGGCCGCCCGGCGGGACGAAGTTGGGATCGTAGCGGACGGAGAACGTTGTGCTAGGGCGCTGGGCGCGGTCGTTGCGCGCCATGGCCTGGAAGACGTAACTGCCAGCCGCCGGGAAGCTGTAGTCGATGAACGCGCCATCCCACGGGTCAACATCCTGACCCATGAAGACAGCCGGGCCACCCGCCGGATCGTTGACGTAGAAATCGACCACGTCCGCGTTGAGGACTTCCCCGGCGTTGACGCGCACCGTCTCGGAATAGGTCACGGCGCGGCTGGCGGAATCCAGCCAGAAAGGTTGGACCGCCAGATTCTCGCGGAAGGTCGGTTGGTTGGGATCCTGAGTGGCGACCGGGGCCTGGGTGGCCGGGAGCGCCGGGACGTAGAGCCGCTGGCCGACGAAGATCAAGCCCGTGTTGGACAGGCAGTTGGCAGTGGCAAGCTGGGCGACGGTCGAGCCGACGCGTTCCGCGATGCGGCTGAGCGTGTCGCCCGCGACGACCGTGTACGCGGGCCAGGTGGTCTGCGGCGTGCAGTTGGCCAGGGTAGGGGCGGCCAGGGTCCGGTTGATCACCGCGGCGCCGGTGGGCGTGGGCGTAGCGGTGACGATAACGAACTGCGGGGTGGCGGTAACCTGCGGGCTGGGCGTCAGGGCGGGCAGGGTGGCGGTGGGAAATGGCGTTGGGACGGGCGTTGCAGCGCCGCCCCCGGCCAGGTTGCACGCGAGCGCGGCGAGCATCAGCGCGGCCAGAGCGACCAACCATTGAGCAGAACGACTGGGCGTATCTTGCATGGGAGTCTCTCCTCCGCGCACGGCTTCACGATGGGGCTAGCGACTCGCTGCCAGCCGGTTCGCCGCCGGGCTGTCTGCGATCCATCAGCGACTATTATAGCAGGATCCCCCGCCTTGGCAGATGGCCGCCGCCCTGCTAAAAACAGATCAGCCGATCGACCGACGGAGGGTGATACCGTGCAACAGACCGAGACCTTGCTAGCCTACCGCGTGCCCGATCCGGGTTACCTGCGCATCGAAGGCGCGGATCAGGCGGACTTCATCCAGCGACAAACAACCAACGACATCCGGCGTCTGGGATTGGGCAGGTCGCTGCTGACGGTACTCACCTCGGCCACCGCGCGCATTCTGGACGGATGGCAGCTGGTGCCCGAGTCGGACGCGATCGGCGTCGTCACGCTGCCCGCGCGCGGCGGCAGCACGGCGCGCTATCTCCAGTCGCGGATCTTCTTCATGGACAAAGTCACGTTGGCGGACGTGTCGAGCCAGATCGCCCAGTTCCGGATCGCCGGGGAAGCCTCCATTCCCGGTTTGTCGGCCATGCCGGCGGCGGGCGAGATCACCGAGGGGGAGATCAGCGGTGTGCCGGTGCGGGCCATCGGCATATCCCCGGCGCTGGGCGGGGGCGCTCTGCTGTTGGCCGAGGCGGGCGCTGGTGATTACCTGGCGGATCAGCTCAGCGCTGCTGGCGCGCACGTGCTGACGCCGAGCGATTACGAGGTCTGGCGCGTCGAGCAGGGGCTGCCGGGCCCGCAGGGCGAGCTCACCGGCGACTTCACGCCGCTGGAAGTCGCCTTGGGTGAGGCGGTATCAGGCGAAAAGGGCTGCTACACCGGCCAGGAGATCATCGCCCGCCAGATTACCTACGATAAGATCACGCGCGGGCTGGTCGGCCTGCGCCTGGACGGCCCCGTCGCGCCGGGTGACAGCGTGGAGGTCGAGGGCCGGAGCGCCGGGGCGATTACCTCGGCAGTCGAATCGCCGCGCCTGGGACCGATCGCCCTGGCCGTGCTCAAGCGCCCGCACAACCAGCCCGGCACGCCCGTCACGGTGATCCAGCAGGGACAGCCCATCGGCGGGGCGACCGTCGCGCTGCCGTTCGGGGCGAGCTCTCACGCCTGAAAAGAAAAAGACCGCGCACACGCGCGGCCTCAAGGGAATTCTTCGAAAAAAGCGGATTAGTGGCAGCCACCGCTGCCGCAGCCACAACCGCCGCCCGCGTCGGCAGCGGCGTCGTCGCCGGTCCGGAACGAATGGCCGCACCCGCAGGACGAGATCGCGTTGGGATTGTTGATAGCGAACCCGCCGCCCATCAGGCTGTCCACGAAGTCAATCTCGGAGCCCTGCATGTACATCAGGCTGGTCGGATCGATGATCAGGCGGATGCCGTCTGTCTCAACGATGTTATCCTGCGGGTAGATGTTCTCCTCGAATGCCATGCCATACGACAGGCCCGAGCAGCCGCCGCCCTGCACGAACACGCGTAACCCGTGATTGGGCAGGTTGCGCTCGGTGAGCAGCGCGCGCACCTTGTCCGCGGCCGTGGCCGTCATCGTCAGGATGGGAGCCTCGACACCTGCCGGGGTCTCCTGCAAGTCGGTGTGGGTAACGTCAGCCATCATGTTCTCCTAAAATAGGGGTGCTCCTGCGAACCGGGTCTATTATGGCATAGTTTAGCAAGGCTGTCCAAAAGAGTCAATTTAGACGATGAAGATAATACTTATTCGGCGCGGCGGGGCAGCCCCACCAGCAGCGCGATCGGGCCGGCGAGCAACAGCCACAGGGCCGCGCCCAAACCGGCGACCTGCGCTACCGCGCCCAGGCCCAACGGGATCAGGCTGCCTGCCAGCCCGCCCACGTTGTTGACGGCCAGCGCCGTGCCGCTCTGGCCGGGCATGGCCGCGTAGAGCTGGGCCATCAGGATCGCGTACCAGCCCGCGTTGAGCAGGCCCAGCGTCCCCAGCAGCGCCAGCTTGACGCCGAGCCACGGCGCGAGCAGGAACGCCGGGAAGATCACCAGCACCAGTGCGGCGCTGGCGCGCAGGTAGGCCACCCCGGGGATGCGCTCGAGAAGGGGAATGATCAGGAAGTCGCCCACCAGGCCAACGCCCGTCCAGACGAGCACCGCCAGCCCGGCCTGCGACGCATCCAGGCCGGCCACGTCCACAAAATACAGCGCCAGGAAACCATAGAGCACATCCAGCATCAGGTCCGAGAACTGGAGCAGGGCGATCCAGCGCAGCACGTCGCGCCGGCGCAGCGCCCGGATCGCATTGCGCAGCCCCTCCGCGAACGTCAGCGGGGTGGGGTCATCCTCCGGACCGGCGCTCGCGCTGCGCTCATCCGACGGGTGGCGGTGATTTGGGAAACGGTGCCGGAGCGCCGCGCCCGCCAGCAGGAATGAGACCGCGCCGAAGGCGGCGAACAGCTCACGCCAGGTGCCGCCCACGACCTTGGCCGCTCCCAGAATGAGCGGGCCGCCAACCACGCCCACTGACCCGGCGAACGTCCAGCGGGCCATGTTGTGCTCGCGGCGGGCCGGGTCGTGATCCATCAACGCGGCTTGCGACAGGCTCACGAAGGCCCCGGACGCGGGGTACTGCACGACGAACGCCACCATGAGCGCCCAGAAGTGGTGGCCCAGGGCGATCAGCAGCAGCGTCAGCCCGAAGACGATGCCGCCGCCGACGATCAGGGCGCGCCGCCGCCACACGTCGGCCAACACGCCCAGGATCGGCTCGACCACGGCGCTGACCAAACCCGGCACGGCGAGCAGCAGGCCAATCTGGGCGTAGGATAGGGCGAAATCATCGCGGATTAGCGGCCAGGCGGCTTCCCGCGCGCTGAAGACGAACTCATCCAGAAACTCGATACAGAGCAGGACGATGACGAAACGGTCCAGGTGGCGGACAGCAGTTCAATAGAAGGGGCGTCGCATTGGGCATTCCCTCAGGCTGGCTCGATTTCGTACATGAAGCGCTCAGCATGGCGTCCGACCCGCTTTTGCAGACCTTCGACGGCTCCGAGGAGGTACGTGAGCGGGCGGTATTTCCGGTACAGAATCTGCTTCGCGACGGCGGCCTCGGCGGGATCGTCCAGGCGGCGCGCATAGCCGGGCACGGCAGGGCCGCGCGGTTTTCCGGTCGCGGTGCACGGGCCGATCTCGACGCGAGGGTTGTTGGCGATGCGTTTCACCTTCCAGGTGTTGGGATGCGTCGTGAAATAGATCCGGTCTCCTTGCCGCACAAA
Source organism: Aggregatilineaceae bacterium (assembly GCA_040767355.1). Taxonomy (GTDB): domain Bacteria; phylum Chloroflexota; class Anaerolineae; order Aggregatilineales; family Aggregatilineaceae; genus LM3-B42. Next base: position 53,280 of record JAXGOS010000012.1, read on the forward strand.
CCAGACCGGCACCGATACCGGCGTGCCGTCTTTGCGGAAGGTGGTCAGGCGCATGTACGAATGCCCGTCCAGGTTCGAGAAAGGGTTGCCAGCCATCGATGAAGGTTCCTTTTCGGTGCTGCGCGCCTATTCGACGACACTGATCACGACGCCCTGCTGGTCAACGCTCAGCGACCACGTTCGCGCCTCGACGCCCACCGAGCGGAACGCCCCGTGCATGGCGCTCTCGATGCTTTGGTGGTTGAAGGTGGCGAACGCCATTAGCGCCGGACCAGCTCCACACAGCGTCACGGCGACCGCGCCGGCTTCCGCAGCGGCGGCGACCACGGCATCGTAGCCAGGGATGAAGTGGCGGCGGTAGGGCTCGTGCAGGCGATCGATGACGGCATGACGCAGCAGGCGGAAATCGCCACTGCGCAGGGCTTCGATCAGCAGCGTGGCGTGGCCGGTGTTGTGCACGGCATCGCGCAGCGGCACCTGGCGCGGCAGAGCGTCGCGCAGCCGTGGCTGGTAGTCGGGCAACAGCGGCAGCGCCACCACCACACGGAGTGGCGTGATCTCGACCGACCGGTAAAGCAGCGCGTCCGGCCCTTCGGCGCACACGCCGAGCCCGCCGCGCATGGCGGTCACGACGGCGGCAGGCTCCTCGGATAGCTCAGCGGCGAGCTGGATCAGCTCCTCGCGCTGGAATGGGCCGCCCAGCAGGTTATTGGCACCCACCAGGCCACCCACGATCAGGGCGGTTCGCGCGCCGAGTCCCGCGTCGAGCGGGATCGCGTTGGCGCACACCACATTCAGTCCGGGAGGGGCCTGCTCCAGCGCCTGGAAGAGACGGATGGCCGCGGCCATCACCGGGTTGTGGACGTTCTCCGGCAGGACGCCCGTGCCCTCGCCGCGCACTTCGACGCGCAGCCGGTCGTCGTTGGTCAGGCTCATCTCGACCACGTTGCGCAGATTCAGCGCCAGCCCCAGGACATCCAGGCCGGGACCGATATTCGTGCTGACGGCGGGGACGGACACGTTCACTTTGTGCATAGGGCATGCCGCCTGATTCGGAGAGCCGGGACGCCCCGGCAGAGGCGCATGGGCATATAGTAGCGGCCCGCTCGCTGGATGGCAAGCGCCGCGCTAGCTGTCCGGCACGCGGCACAGGGAGAGCTTGAAGGGGCGCAGGTCCGCGGTCATCACCCCCTGGGCGATGGCCGGATCGGCCTCCATGAACCGGCGCGCAGCGTCGTCATCGTGGGCGGAGAAGATCACGACGCCGAACGACGCATCCAGGCAGGGGCCCGCCAGCACCAGCTGACCCTCGTTCAGCTTCGCCTTGAGGTAATCAAAGTGATCGGCCATGATGCGCTGCTCGTCGGGCGTGGGGTCGGTCACCATCGCGGGCCGGACGACGCGGTTGACGTAGATGTAATGGGATGGGCTCATGGTACGCTCCGTGGCGAGCTCTCTGGGGAACCTGCCCGGCCCGCTGTGAGTAATCACAGCCGGGCCAGGATCGCGTCCTCGGTGTTGTAGTCGGGTTGGGGCGGATCGGCGTGGGCAGGCGGGTTCGCGCGCTCCCAGACGATGGTCTCACGGAGCGCTTCGTCCAGCGGCACCGGCTGCTGGTAGCCCAATTCGTCGCGGATGCGGCTGCTGTCGGCAACCAGATCCTGGTCGAAACCGGCCTGGGCGCGCATGTCTTCGGGAAGCTGGTAGTCGGGCGCGACGACCACTTCCCCATCCCATCCGGCAATCAGGCCGATGCGCTCGATCCACTCCGCGAGCGTCAGCGCGGGCATCTCGCCGATGTTGTAGATCTGGCCCGCGGCCCGGTCGTCGGTGATCGCCAGGGCGATCGCCGCGGCGGTGTTTTCGACATAGTCGCGCGTCCAGCGCCAGCGGGCCATCTGATCGCTGACGACGATGGCCGGGCGCCCGTCGTCCATCCGGCGCAGGTACTGGTGCACGCGGTGCTGGTAGTCGTGCGGGCCGTAGATCATCGGCAGGCGCAGCACTGTGCCGGGCAAGCCCGGATCGCTCATGATCACGCGCTCGACAAGGATCTTCTCGTAATCGTCGAACAGGCGGGTCGGGTCGTTTGGTGCGCGTGGGGTATCACCCCGGTAGGGATACAGGCGCTCGCGCAGCGGGCTGTCCTCGGTGAGTGGAGTCGGATCGGCCGGGCCGGGCTCGGTGCCGTTCACGCGCCCGTAGGCCCGGTAGACGTCCTGGCTGCTGATGGCGACCACGCGATAGGTCATTCCTTTGAACGTCCCGACGACCATCTGCGCGTCGCGCTCGGTGATGGGGATCATGTCCACGACGACATCCGGCTCGAAACGACGAAACGTCTCAGCGTGATCGGCCAGATGGTCGCGCCGGTCGCCCAGGATATGCTGGACATCCAGCGGAAGCTTGACCTCGGGCGGGCGGCGGTGGAACAGGGCGACGTGGTGGCCAAGCTCAGCCAACAGCCGGACCACCGGGGGGCCGATGAAGCGTGTGCCACCGATCATCAATATGCGCATAGCACGCGTTCCTTTCTCTGCGGCAGCCTCTGCCACGCGCCGTCCTATCGTTCGTGCAAACTGCGTCCATGCCCCAACGTGTGCGGAGTCGCCTGGCGCACGGCGCTATCACTCGATGCGGATGGTTCCAGTGGGTACTCACAAGTCTAGTCCGCTCGGCGCTTTCCGGCAACAGACCGGCATCAGGCCCGGCCAACCCGGCTCGCCGGCGGCGCCCAGTAGGCCATCGTGCCGATCGACTGGTAGCCCAAGCGCTCGTAGAGCGGCTGGCCGCTGGGCGACGCCATCAGGACCGAGGTCGCGACATCGCTGGCGGCCAGGTCGTCGAGGATCGCCTGCATGATCGTCGAGGCGTAACGCTGGCGGCGAAACAAGTGGCGGGTGCCCACGTTCCAGATCCCGGCCGTCTCGCCGCAGAGCGTCACCGTGGCGCATGAGGCTGGTGCTCCGCCAGCGTAAACGAGGTAGTGGGCCACACTCACGCTGGTCAAGTGCTCCGGGCGCGTGATGCGCCGGTTGACGGCATCCTCCGTGCCGAACGCCTCGGCCATGATCACGCCCATGTCGCGCAGGTGCTCGAGCGTGGTGGCCCGGATGGCGCGGCTGTCGGCGCGGACGGGCACGCTCTGCGCCGGGCCGTCGAGGGCCATCAGCGGCGAGCTCCAGCGCAGGGTGTAGCCGCGCCCGGCCAAGAAGTCCGCCGCGAGCGGCATGGTGGTGTCCGCCAGGATCACGCCCATGCCGCGCGGAAGGGCGCGAAAACCGCGTCGCCTCGTCCAGCACGGCGGGTGTGAGCGCGTCCGGCGTGCGGCCAGACCTGATCTGCGCCGGTCAGGTAGCGCCGCCGCCGTAGCCTCGAAGCGTGCAGTCGCCTACGTCGCGCGTCACAGCGCCGGGCCAGTCGCGGAACATCACCGCGTAGAACGCATCGACGCAACCCAGCGCGGTTTCGAGCGCGCTGCGCGGACGGCGAGAGGCGAGCATGGTTCACTTCGTCTCGGCCTGCCGGGATATCCCGGCGGTAGGACCCGCGCAGCGGTGGCGCTGCTCGCGGCGCGCCCCTGCTGGCGGCTGGCGCAACTACGGCTCGTGGAAGGTCCGCAGCGTCTCCAGGTAATATCTGGCAGGCCGATGTCGTAGCGGCGGCCCCCTCCACAATCACACCCAGGAACCCGTCTTCCTGGCGCAGGCGGTCTAGCGCCGACGGAGCTGGAACTCGCCGCGCTCGCGGACGTTGTTGCGGATGTGCTCGTCCAGGTAGGCGAACAACTGTGGCTTGATGATGTACTGCCCAAAGACTGTCAGGTATTCGCCAGTTTGGGAGGTACGGCTTCACGCGCAGATGCTCGCGCGCATAATCCACAGTCGGTTTTTCAGCAAACTCGGTGATGTTGAGCAGGTCACCCTGTTCGGACCAGCTTACTGCCGTGCCGAAACTGGCGAGCTGGTCTTCCGGCGTACGGCGCAGACCCAGCACGCTGATGCTGTGCTGGTTGAACGCGTCGAGCAGCTGCTGGGCGCACGAGCGATCGGTATCGGAGCGGTACAGGTGATCGCCCAACATGAGCAAGAACGGTTCGTCCCCGATCATCTCGCGGGCGGAATAGACGGCGTGGCCCAGCCCTTCCTGGGTGCGCTGGATGCTGAACTTGACCTTCTGGCCGATGTCCAGCAGGTGGCGGGCGTAGTCCTGGAAGTGGCGCGGCAGCTTGTTGTAGTTCTCGATCGACACCTGGACGTTGAAGAACGCCTCGAAATCGGATAGATCCTGCTCCTGGACGATGATGATCACCTCGTCCAGTCCGGCGTTGAGCGCTTCTTCGACGATCAACAGGATGGCCGGTTTGGCGATGCCGTCACGGTCCACAATCGGGAACAGCTCCTTCTTGGTTGCTTTCGACGCGGGGAACAGCCGCGTGCCGAAGCCTGCCGCTGGGATGAGAGCTTTGCGCACCTTCGGGCCGCTGGTGAGCGTCAGCTTCAGGCAGGGCATTTTCAGGTCACGCTCGATGATCTCGATGACTGCCTGCTGGTCGGCCTCACTGCGGGCGATGAACTGCGCGGTGCCGTCGCCCTGCGAGCCGACACCCTTGCCGCCCCAGATGTGGGGCTTGAGCGGCTCGTAGTTCAGGACGCGATGCAGCACGGGCGCGGTGAGCTCCTCTGGACAGGCCGGGATGGCGTAGCGGTCGAAGAATTCCTGCGCTTCGACCATCAGCGCGCCGAGCCGCTGGGCGTCGGACGCGCGCAGGGCATCGACAGCCTGGTGAACGATACGCTTGTTGATCGATCCCAGCAGCTCCTGCACGCCGCGCTCGATATCGTTGTCGGCGAACGGGAACGAGCGGTTGAGCCGGGCGAGGATCTCCATGGTGTCTTTGTGCGCCTGGAGGTCAACGATCACGAAATGCAGATCCTGCTCGACGCGCAGCTCGGTGGTGTCTAGCCGCTCGCCGTCGAACGTCATCAAGACGGGGCGGCTGCCGAAGGCACAGCCCTGGTCCATGCGCCCGCAGCGCGACGGGGTCGTGATCTCGCCCTGGTAGGCGATCTCCATCTCGCCGCGCGTGGTCAACTTCAGGTCGTAAACGCGGTTGAAGGCGCGCGCCGTGAGCACGCTGATCGCCGCGCTGGACGACAGGCCCTTCTTGACCGGCAGATCGGTCTTGTAGTTGTCGATGACCAGCCCGCGCACGTGGTAATGGGTGAGTACCTGGTAGGCGACACCGGCCATGTAGCTCCAAAAGCCACCCCGCTCCGCTTCGGCCAACAGGGCGTTGGGCTCCATCGGGATTTCGACCGGGCCGTGCCGCGTCCCATCGTAGCTGGTCGAGGTGAGCACCAGCGAGGTGGGGTGAGGCTCCACCTCGGCATATATTCCCTGGTTCGTGCCGGTGATCAGCGCGTAGCCTCGTTCGATGTCCGCATTGATGCGCCGGTACCCCCCGGCCCAGTCTGAATGTTCGCCAAGCAGGCAAATGCGCCCTGGAACAAAGATCTTCAACGCCGCGCTCCTTTGAAGGGAATGGGATAGACGTTCAAATCATTGATTGTACTGGCCTTGCGTCCCGGCGGCTAATCTGGGGCGGGCAGCAGTCCTTCGCCGGGCCGGCGCGACGCAGGCGGTGGTGATGGCGGCTCGGGCGCGGGACGGGCCTTCGCATTCGGATCGCGTACGATCTGCGCCGGCGCATCCGGCTCCAGCGTCACCTGGTGCCCGGTCGGGAATGTGATAGTCGTCCCAGTGGCGCCGCGCTCGATCACCACGCCGTGCTGCGTCCAGCGCATGGGCTCGCCTTCGAACGCGAGCGCCCCCGTTATCGCCACCGCGCCGGGGTCCAGGGCGTGCGCTCCGAACAACCGCCCGAACCAGCCCAGCGGGACGACGCCGGTGATCACGTCCGAGTCGCCCAAGCCCTCGCCGGTGTCCGCGTTGTACAGCGCCCGGAAGACGTGGTCGCGGCGCAGGCTGGCGATCTGGGCGCCGATCACGCGCTCGAACAACTCGACCGCCTCGCGCACATAGCCCCGGTCGAGCAGCGCCCCTGCGATGCGCGCGTTCCATTCGGGCCACATCCCGCCGCAGCCGTTCTGATGCGCGGGATCGTAGACCGGGCTGTCCGCCGGGCAGCCGGATATGCCGTACGCCCGCCAGTAGCGCTCCGGATCGGTGAGCGCGGCGACCAGCCGCTCGGCCTGTTCATCGGCCAGCGTCCCGGTCCACAGCGGCATGAACAGCGACTGGTCATGGGCGGACAGGTTCACGGTCCGCACCTCAACCGAATACACGCGGCTGAGGCCATCGAATTTGAGATAGGTGATCTCGCGCCAGACGGTGCGGGTCGTGGCTGCGCCGCTGCCCCGGTACCACGTGAAGGCCTCGCCGGGGACCGATTCGTTGGCCGGTTTGCCCGCCGCGTCGATGCCCTCGACCGTGCAGCCGAGGCGCGGCTTGTGGCTCAGCCCGCCGGCGGCGCGCAGGATCAGCCGACCCGGCGCGGGGAGCGCCGTCCGGTCGTGCAGCGGCTGGTCGCCCTTGCCCTGGTAGATCAGCTCGCCGCGCGGAGATGCATGGCTGTCGCGGTCGCGGTAGTGGAAGGCGCCGGACTCGGCATCCCACATCTGCTCGAGATGGCTCTGCAGCGTGTCCAGGCGCGGCTGGATCGCCTGGGCGATGCCCGGACGGTCGACCAGCTCGGCGATGCGCAGCAGGGTGTGCCCCTCGCGGATCAGGTACGCGGCCAGATTGGGCGCTTCCACTGTCGTCACGTCGAGGCCCTGCGCCCAGCGATCGTTCTGGCCGAGCGTTGGACTGCCCGCGAAAGCGCCCTGGCCGAGATGGCTCCATTCCGGCAGGCCGTCGCCATCGCGATCCATGTCGGGCTTGAACCAGCGCTGGAAGAAGCTCACCAGCCGGTCCGCGCAACTTGCCAGGAAGTCCCGGTCCCGCGTGATGTGGTAGACGGTATAGGCCAGCGAGGCCAGCAGCGGCGGCGCGAGCACATTGGCGCGCTGTCCGTCCAGACCAGGGCAGGCGTCGATCCAGCCATCATCGCGCTGCACAGCCAGGAAATTGAGCACGATCCCTTTGGCCAGCTCGGGCGCGCTACGGGCCACTTCCGGCGCGATCAGCAGCGCGTCGGGCACGGTCTGGCCGCCCCAGGCCGCGCTGAACCCGCCCGCATGGGCGCCTCCCACGGCGAATCCCTGATTGATCTTGCGCGACGTGACGAACGAGGCATGGGGCAGGTTGCCGGTCGGGCCGAGGAAGCTGCGCAGGATCAGTTGCTGGCTCCAGGCCAGGGCTGCGTCCCAATCCGGGCGCCCGGTCTCGATCTGGGCCTGGGCGCTGGCGCGCGCCTCAATGGCGGCAATCTGCGTATTCCAGTCCGGATCGGTGAGCCACTTGTAAGCCAGGCCGAGGCTGGCGTCGCGCTCGGGCAGGCCGCCCAGCGCCCAGCGGATCACGGCCCGCTCACCCGGCGCGAGCGTGAGTGTCCGGCTCAGCCGTGAGTTCGACCCACTACCGGTCGCGCCTTCGACGAGCAGCACGGGCTGTAGGTTGGGCAGGCGGGCGAGCTGCAGCGCAGCCTCGCCGTTTTCCAGCGAAAGGAAGAACATCTTCAGCGCCTGCGTCTCACGGGCAGCCCCGGCGCTCATCCCCACCTGGAACGTGCGCGGCAGGTCGCCGGTGTTCTGGCAGATGAGCCGCCCGCCGACGGCCTGCGATTCCATGGTCCAGAACTCGATCGTCACCGGCAGACTGTGCGTGACGGCCGCGTCCAGCCGCAGGAAGTCGGGCGCGAAGGCCTTGAGCACGGGCGGCTGGTGGTAGCCCTGTGTCTGGTACACCTCGCGCGCGTCGATGGTCCACATCGGGATCAGGCGGACCAGCCCCACACGCCCGCCATAGCGCGTCTCCAGGCTGACGGCGGGTTCTTCCGGCTTGCCCAGCCGGAGCTGCCAGGTCTGGTCGTCAGCGATATTCGTCCGCCCGGCGCGCGCATCCGCCGAGATTCGGGGGGCCATCGGATCGGCTGCGGTCATCTTCCATTCACGCATAATACCCTCGCTGGTGAGCTATTGGGCGGGCGTCATGCGCCAGGTTCCGCCCTGGCAGTCCCCGCGGATTTGATCTTCGTAGAACGAAATGCTCTCGTTGTACAGGGTGGTCAGGCGGTGCTCGCCGGGGCCGGGATAGTACTGCCCTTCCTCGACGTAGCCGCCTGGGATGTAGACGTAACTGCTGGTCAGCTCGAATTCCGGCGTGGTGGCCCATCCCAGGCCATTGCGAATATCGTCGTTGTTGCGCCACAACTTGCCAAAGCCGCGCCGGGGCTGGTAGAGCTCCGTTTCAGCATTCTCCGGCGGGAACAGATCTGGGTCGATCTCCATCTCGCCTTCCTCGAACGAATCGTTGTAGCAGAACCAATCGCCGCTGTTGGGATCGCCGGCGCTGGCCTGCATTACCCAGATCTGGCGCGTGGGGCGAATCCAGAACATGCGCCCGCGCTGGTAGACCTGCTCCGCGATCTGCACCTGCGCCACCACGTTGGTGGGAAAGGCTTCGGGCGCGGGCGTCGCGCTTGGCGCGGGGGCGGACGTTGGGGCGGGCGGATCGGTGCTGGTGGGCTGCGCCGTCGGCATGGGCGAGGTCGTGGGCGGCGGCGCGATCGTCTCCCCCGAGGCAGGCGGCGTGTCGGTTGTTTGCAGTTGCGGTGTGGGCGAAAAGACCACGTAGATCTGGGTGGGTGGCGGGCTGTCGCTGCACGCGCCCAGGGCCAGCGCCAGGAGTACTAAGAAGATGACACGTTTCTGCATTGAACGCTCCACTCGTGCGCGTCGAATCCCTCCCCGCCCAAACTGAGCGCCATTGTAACAGAGGCTGCATGGCCTGCAAAGCTAAGCGGCTTCCTCGATGACAGTGGCCTGGTAGGTTTCGACGTGCAGTCGCGGGTCGCGCCAGGCGTCCGGTGACCGCCCCATTTTCTCGGAGAGCAGGCTCAGGAACAGGCGCGGGTCGGGGTAGCTCTCCCAAACCTGAGGCAGAAAGGTGGCGCGGCGATCGTCGAGCAGCAGCGTCACCCCGTCGATTCCGGGGCGCAGCTTGTGCAGCAGATCGTCCGGGCTGTCGAACTGGAGCGCCTGAGGGGGGCTGAGCACGCTGATCTCGATGTGCAGGCCGGGGACTTCCGATGCCGTCACCGGCATGAAGCGCGGGTCGTTGAGCGCGGTTTGCCCCGTCATCTCGATCACTTCGAGGGCCAGTTGGCGCCGCGCGACGAGCGTGCCGGTGCAGCCGCGCAGCGCGCCATCGGACCGGCGGCGCAGCGTGACGAAACAGGCGCGCGGCTCGAGCAGGGCCGCTGGAAGCTTGTCCAGATCGACCGGCGGTGGCGTTTGGTTCCGCGTGACAGCGCGCAGGGTATCGCGGGCCAGTCCGAGCAGAATGCGTTCTTCGTCCGGCGTGTAAACTGGAGTCATAGGCTTACCTCGCTTGTCTCCTGTCCGGGACGGCAGCATGTCTACATCCAAGTATAACCGAGATCACCCGCGATGTGGATGAGTCCGTGCTAGATGTGAGGGGGCGGCGCCTACGCGCCGTTAAGCACGCGCAGAATCCCTGGCGTGATGCCGGTGAGGTCGTGGAAGCCCTCCGCGAAGCGGTGCCGCTCGGCACCGATCACGACGGTGGGCACGTCGTTCTCGGTGTGGTGGCGCGTGCTCAAGTCTTCCAGGTTGCCGTGGTCGCTGGTGATGATCACGAGCCCGCGCCGATCATCCCAGGCATCGAGCAGGCCCGCCATGACGGCGTCAAACAACTCGAGCAGCGCCACGCCACGCTCCAGCGGCCCGCGATGGCCCACGACGTCTGTGATCCAGGTCGAGTACAGGGTGAGGTCGCGCCGTTGCGCGAGGCCCGCCAGCAGCGTGCCGGCCTCCGCTCGCCCGTAAATGGGCGTATCGGTGTATCCCAGATCCTCGCGCCAGCCTTCGCCGGTCCAATCGGCGCTGAGGCCCGTCCCCGCGTAGATGTCCGCTTCATCGAACAGGCGCAGGCCCGCCGACAGCACGGCGTGCTGCAGGGAGGATGGCAGGCGCTTGCCGCGCTGGATGGCCTCGAAGAAGCGCGGCGGGTAGGCATCGACTGCGGCGGCCTTGAGTCCCGTAGCGACAGCGCGTTTGAACAGATTGTACTGGTCGAGGATAGCGCGCACGGCAGCATTGGGCCGCGGGCCGTAATGCTCGCCGATCTCGCGGGGCACATTGCGCCCGGTCAGAATGGCCGCCTGCCCGGTGGCGCTCTGCGGGCGACCGGGCACCACCAGGCGCGGATCAGTGGGGATGAACAGGGCGCGACCGGTATCGATGCGCGGCGTGGTGCGCAGCCATTTGTGCCCGCCCGCCAGCGCGTCGAGCGTGGGCGTGTGGGCGGCGGCGAACGGATTGGTGGCCGGATCGTCGTCGCCCAGCCCGATCCCGTCGAGGAAGATCAACAGAACATGTGTCATGGGGAACCGTCCACGCGACGCAGGGTGTACCAGCCGCTGGGCACCGGCGTCGTGACTTCTTCGCCCAGCGCGACATCGACAACCGCGAACGCCGGGCCGAGCAGCGCGCGCAGCCCCGCCTGGTCGATCCCGATCTGGCGCGAACCATCCTGGCTGGGACGCGGCATGAAGGCGTACAACAGGTACACCGCGCCGGGGCGCGTCAGGCGCAGCAGGTGCGCCGCGACCATCTCCCGCTGCTCGGGTGCCAGGCCGTGCAGGCAGCCCACGTCGATGACCAGATCGAACGCCTCTTCACCCGCGAGGAAATTCGGCCCTGACACGTCCGCCACGTGAAACGCGGCCCGGCGAGCCAGTTGGCGCTGCCGCGCGTTGCGTCGCGCCCGCCAGATGGCATTCGGCACGAAATCGGCGCCCACGACCGTCCATCCCCGCTCAGCCAGGTAGAGCGAGGTCGTGCCGGTCCCGCAGCCGATGTCCAGCGCGCGACCGGGCGCCGCGCCACTCGCCGCGTGCGCTTCGGTCCAGGCGACGATCTCCGGCGGAACCATGCCAGAGTCCCACGGGACATTCCCGCGCAGGTAGCGCCAGACAAAGCGGAGGCGTCGCCGGGTGACACGCATCGTCACCCGCCTGAGCGCTGGCTCAGGTAATCGATGACGAACGGGTTGTTCTGCCGTTCGAAGCCGATGGTCGTCGTTTCCATGTGCCCGGGCGCGACGGTCATCGCATCGCCCAGAGACAGCAGGCGCGTCACGATCGAGTCCATCAGCGTGGCGTAGTCACCGCCGGGCGGGTCGGTGCGCCCGATGCTGCCGCGGAACAGGACATCGCCGCTGAACACGACATCCTCGCCGCGCAGCACGTAGCTCACGTGACCCGGCGAGTGTCCCGGTGTGAACAGGACATCGAAGGTCATCGCGCCAACGGTGATCGCGTCACCTTCGGCCACGAATCCGTCCGGCTCCGCGGCGGGCGGCACGTCGATCCCGGTCCACAGCCGGACGCTGTCGGGCATGGCGCGCAGTAGCGCCAGATCGCGCTCGTGGAGCCGGAAGGGCGCCCCGGTCAGCTCTTTGAGCCGGGCGCTCGCCATGACGTGATCGAAATGCGCGTGCGTGGCCAGGATCTCGCGGATGGTCCAGCCCGCAGCCTGAGCCGTCCGGAGGATCAGATCGGCGCTATCGACCGGGTCGATCACCACGGCCTGGCCGCTGGCGCCATCGCCAACCAGGTAGCAATTGGTCTGGATAGAACCCAGGACAAGCCGCCTGATCTCAATTGCCATGCTGCATAACCTTACTTGCTGGTGACAGGTGACCCTGTAGTCAATACTAGCCTGATGGGCGCGCACCGCCAACTACATGCGGGTCTGCACGCAAGAAATCACCAGATATTGACATCTTTTTATGCCGCTTTTATGGGTTTGGCGGGCCAACGTCGTAGAATGTGAATAATCATTGTCGATGATTAAGAAATTTCGAAAAGATTCATAAACGGGACGGAATTTCGAGTGGTTGTACAGTATCATCGAGATAGATGATCCAGACACAACAAGCAATTATCCAACTAGCCAATATCAGGGGGAAAAGACGATGAAGCCGAGAGAATCGCGGTGGATCACATGGCAACGGGGCCAGGCTCTGACCGAGTACTGGCCGACGATTCCCGCGTCGATCATCATCATGTTGATGGCGAGCGGCATTGCGACCTGGTTCAACAAGGCCATCCTGCAGACGGTAGACTACCTCAGCCCCACCGACCTGCGCTGCGAAGAACAAGTGGACGAAGAGGAAGGGCCGGACGTAGCCTATCTGGACTGCCATACGATCCAGCTACTGAGCAACAGCTACGACAAGGTCAACGACCAGACGACGGTGGCCTACAAGGTGACGAACGGGTGCGACCCGGACATCAGCCACTGGATCCTTGGTATTCCCAAGGGTGTGGCCGACAAGATCATTGCATCCAGCGAAGCCTACGAACAGTGGCAAACAGATCCGACGACCGGCACGGCTGGCATTAAGTTCGACACCGAGTACGGTGGCGGCGGTGGCGGTGGCGATGAAGACGACGCTGATGATGGCGGCGGGAAAGGCAAGAAGCCCAAAAAGTCTGAAAGCCTTGACGGCCTGATGCTGGCCAGCCGCAGCCTGAGCCCGTCGGCGGCGGACTCGCGGACTATCCTGCTGACGCTCGCCGGACACTACGACTGGTCGCTGACGCAGGTCACGATCAAGGCCGGTAGGGAAGTCTATCACAGCACGATCTCGGCGCCGGTGGCGATCTACCAGGGCACCGACGAGGAGTGCGGGGTCGAGCAACCCTAAGCTGTCCACTCAACTATCTGGGGGCCGGGTAATGCTGCCCGGCCCAACGACTGCGCGGGGAAGTCTTAACAGGTAATGACAACTGGGCGAGCGGTGGGCTCGCCCTGCTGAGGGGACATCAGATGGGCACTCGCAAACCTCTCCTGGACTCCATACGGCTCGACAGCCCCTATCCGGATGCGAAGTCGAAAGACATTCGTGACGAGTTGGGGTTGTCGGGTGGCAAGAAGGGCCGCAAATCGCTGTTCGATCCTGAGGCGGGCGGCATTCGCGGCGCGATCGGCGTGGTTGTGGCCGGGCTGGGGATCAACTTCGAATGGCTGACCGCACGCGTTGACCGGATCAACAACCGGTTCGAGAAACTTCCTGCGCGCCGGCGTGGCATTATCCTTATCGTCCTGTCGCTGCTCATTCTGACGCCGGTGGGTATCTTCTTCTCCCAGCAGGTGGATGACGCTATCGTCGTGAACTCGGCGCCCGTGCTGGAAGACGCGCTTTACGCGCCGTTTGGAATCGACAAGCGGCCCTTGCCGGTCTACAGCCTGGGTCCCGATTCCGCGCGGCCGGAGCGCTTTGGCACGCACACACTGCTGTCGAAAGTGGTCTCGGAAGATGTCCCGTCTAGCTGGCTCAACCATTGCCTGCTCGGCATCCCTCTGGCCGAGGCAGGTGAGACTCAGCAAGACGCCTGCGACCGCCGGTTTGGCACGGTGGACACAGCCTTCGGGCGCTATGTCTACAACAATATGCGCGTCGATATCGCCGTGGCGCAGTTCGTCGATGACGAGGCCGCCCGCTCGACCATGACCGATTTGCTGCGCTTTGCCCGCAGGACGGGGCAGGTGGGCAACTTTGTCATCGAAGGTGTCGGCGCAATCGACTATTTCCACAGCTCGATCAACCGCATGGTATCGTTCACGTGGTCGCGCGGCCCGTGGGTCTTCTCGGTCTCGGGCCGCCTGTTCACCGACGTCGAGCGCGCCGTCACGCAGTTCGTGTACTGAGTTCGTTCCGCGATTCTCCGGCTGCTGCCCTGGATGGGGTTGTGATCCTGTCCGGGGCAGCATCTGTTTCGGCCACTGACCTGCAGCCCTCTGGGATCACTTGGAGACTCTTTCCTCACGGCGCGGTCGCGCTACGCCGCAGCACCATCCCCGGCAGGGCGCGGATATCGCGCAGCCCAACCACGATCCCCGCTACGGTGAAGGCAACCGCCCCCACGCCCGCCAGCCCCAGCACGCGCAGCGCGGTCAGGAGCACGCCGGCATCGTGCCAGCCCAGCGCGCCCATCACGGCATCGGCGGCCAAACCCGCCGCCGCCATGACGGCAGTGGCGGCCACCGCACGCAGCGCCGTCACGCCGAGCGCCCGCTCGTCGATACCGTTCCAGCGCCGCCGCAGGATGACCAACAGCAGCACAAGCTCGATCAGGAACGTCGCGGAATAACCGAGCGCCAGCCCGCCGACGCCGGTCACGCCCGCCAACAGGTCGTTGAGCTCGACACTGGCAGCGGCCAGGGCCTGCTGCGCGGCGGAGTAGTCGCCACCGGCGTACTGCTCACCCCAGGCGGTCAGGGCCGCGCGAACCGTGTCATCGAACTGGTAGACGTAGGCCAGGTACAGCCCACCAACGATTACCACGTTGGCGACGGCAGCGATGATCGACGTCCAGAGGGGTGAGGGTGTCTTTGTCGGCGTAAGAGCTGCGCGCGATGACCTCGTGAATGCTGGAAGATGAGCCCCAATGCGAAGAAGCGCGGCGCCGTAGACCAGGACGCTGTCTTCGGCGTCGAACGCCGCGCTCAAGCAGGCTGATCATGGGCTTGCCGATCAAGATCAGCCCGGCGGCGGCGGGGATGGTCGCGATGAGGATGAAGCGCACCGCGCCGGACATCGCATGGCGTTTGCTGTCGCCCGCGCCAAGCTCGCTGAACGCCGCCAGCGTGGGGAACACGACGAACCCATCGCGCTCGCCGATCAGCGTCTCGGGGATGTTCATCAGCCGGTAGCCCCAGTCGAGGCGCTCACCGCGCCGCTGCCCATGCGCGAGGCGATGTTGTTGAAGACCAGCGTGTTGAAGGTCAGGACGCCCAGGCCTGCCACGCGCGGGATCATCAGGACGATCACCCGGCGCAGGGCCGGATCGCCCCAGCCCAGCCGCGGCGACCAGCGCATCCGGTACCGGATCAGGCCGGGTACCTGAATGCCGAGATGCATCAGCGAGCCGAGCACCGCGCCCCAGGCGATCCCGTAGACGCCGAACGGACCGATCAGGAACGCCGCGCCGAACAGGATGCCCACATCGAACAGGATCGGCGCCAGGGCCGGCAGCAGGAAGTGGTTGTGGCTGTGCAGGATTCCCTGGAAGATGCCGCTGATGCTGAAGACCAGCGTGCTGATCAGCAGGATGCGCATCAGCCGGGCAGTCTGCGCGACCTTGCCGGCGTCGAAGCCAGGCGCGACGAGCGTCTCGACCAACCACGGCGCCAGGACAAAGCCGAGGATGCTCAGCAGCAGCGTGACGGTGAAGACGGTGTTGATCACGCTGCTCGCCAGCCGCCACGCGTGATCGCGATCGCTGCGGGCGAGGAAGCCGCTGAAGACCGGGATGAAGGCATAGCTCAGCGCGCCACCGCCGATCAACAGGACGATCTGCTCGGGGATCCGGTTGGCGGTCACGAAGGCATCCCACTCATCGCCGACGCCAAACACGCTGGCGATGATGAACGTCTGGACCAGGCTGATCGCTTTGGCGGTGGCGAACGCGACCATCAGGATGATCGTGTTGCGGGCCATGCTCTGCGTGCTGGCCGCGGAAGGAGAATGCTGCACATCGGATGTCATTGGCTGCCGTCCGTGTCCGCTCGGTTGGTGACAACAAGCCGCCGGGCCGCTGGCGACCCGGCGTGATGCGTGCGCGCGTTCCGGCCAGCGATCCCGCTAACGGCTGGCGCTGGCGACCTGGAATGTCCCGTTTTCGACCTGGGCTTTGGCCTCCTGGGCGGGGTAGAAGTTTTTGTTGTAGCGCAGCGCTTCGTCGAACTTGCTCAGCGCCTGGGACCTCTCGCCCTGGGCAGCCAGCACCATCCCCTGCCAGTAGTAGGTTTCCTCGACGTATTTGGTCGTGCCGAGCGTGGCGTTGGTGTAGGCCATCACGTCGTTGAAGCGCCCGGTCTTGAAGTAGGCTTCGTAGGGGCCGAACTGGTACCACAACATGCGGAACGGCAGCCCCAGGTCCAGCGCCTGGTCGAACGCGATGGCGGCGTTGTCGAAATCGCCCAGACCGACCAGCGAGGTGCCCATGTTGAACCAGGCCCACTTGTCGGCGCTGTTCTTGGCCGCCTCAGCGCGGGATGTCTCGAGCGCCACACGATAGCCGAATTCCGGATCGACGTAGTCGCCCAGCACTTCGCGCAGCTCCATCTCGCGGGATGGCTCGTAAATCACCATGAACACGCGGTTGAAATGGCGCCAGTTCTCGTCGAAGATGCTGTACGGGTGCGGTTTGCCCTGGCCCTGGCCGCTGCCCAGATAGCTATCATACAGCAGGAAATGCTGCTGGGAGTCATCGTAGCCGATCAGCAGCGTGTAGTGGCCCATCCAGCCTTCCTCGGCGGGTTGGATGCTTTCTTCGATGACGACCGGGAAGCGGGCCGCAATCAGGCGCTTGAGCAGGGTTGTGTTGCCGCCGTAGCGATACAACGCCTTGACGCCGCTGTTCTCGTTGACGAAGCGCACCATTTGCCACGGGCTCACGTTCTTGTCTTCGCTGTGCGGCTTCATCCAGGCCGCCGCGGTGTACTGGTTCTCCGACCAGCCGAAATGGCTGAGCGCCATGGTCATGGTGGTGGGACCGCAGTTGTTCCAGCCTTGCTGCTCGTAGCGGAAGCCGTCGAGCTTGAACGCCGCCGGCAGCGGGACGGACGTCGGCGCCGAGTTGGGCGTCCAGGTGGGCCCTGGCCCTGCATCGACGATCGCCTGCGTGGGTGCCACGTAAGTTGGCAGCATCGTCGGCTCCGGGGTGCTCACCGCGCCGACGGGGATGCCACCGTCACCCGTGGGCGTTATGGTCGGGCTGTCGGTGGCGATGTCGTCGGAAGCCAGCGGCGCGTTGGGATCGGGCGTCTCGGCCAGCGGCGTTGTGTCCTGGGTCAGCAAAAGCTGCTGCGCGTCCAGGTTGTCATTGGCGCCGCCGAGCGTCGGGAGCACCTCGAACGGCACGGTGGGCCGCAGCGCATCCAGCGGTGGGAACATGTCGATCAGCCGCTGCTGGTAGCGCGGTTCGAGATTGCGGAAAAACGGGGGGAACGCGATGATCCCGATGACCAGCGCCACGATGCCAAACGCCAGTGCTCCGCCGCCCAGGGCCAGCAGCGCTTTGCCCCATGCGGGGATTCCACCGCGACGCCGGGCCTGCACGCGGCGCCGGGCGCGCCCGCGACGCGCGTCATTCAGCGGCAAATCCAGCGATCCCGGAACGCCGAGATGATTGTAGTCGTTGCGAACCTGCGAGGGGACGCGCCGCGATTCGGACGTTGCGTGCTTGCCTGTATTGTGTGGTGCCATGTCGTATCTTCCAATTACGTCTCGTTACTCGCATCCTACTACGTCGAATGTGCGCTGGCGCGGTGCACGAACCGGCAGGCACTATAGCGCATGTGGGGTGACTTCGCCAGGATTTTCCCAAACCAGAGTATGACACAGGCCGCGCAAAAACGCATCTCGCCTGCCCACCGCTTTCTTGACGCGAATAATACGAACCAAGTGCATCATCTATCGAAAAACCTTTGACTTTTGCCCGAGCACCCCGTACAATCACTGAATTCTCAATCACGGGGAACATGTCTTACACGGGCGGTGGCGCCGGGCGCTGCTGGTCTCGTTTGAACTGTGCGAAACTCACCGTTTGGAGGCTCCAACTCAATGAAGGAATATACAACTGATCTCTTGAGGAATGTTGCCCTGGTCGGACACCAGGGCGCCGGCAAGACTAGCCTGGCCGAAAGCCTGCTTTTCAACACCGGCGCCGTCACCCGCATGGGCAAAGTTGAAGAAGGCAACACCGTGGCCGATTTCGACGAGGACGAGCGCTCGCGCACGCTGTCGATTTACTCCTCACTGCTTCCCATCGAATTCGACGGTCACAAGATCAATATCATCGACGCGCCGGGCTTCGTGGATTTCCAGGGCGAGGCCAAGAATGCGGTGCGCGTCGCCGACGCTGCAGTCGTCGTGGTCGACGCCGTGGCTGGGCCGGAAGTCGGAACCGAGCTGGCATTCGATTTCGCTCGCGAGTTCCATCTGCCGGCGATGGTCGTCATCAACAAGATGGATCGCGAGAACGCCAACTTCAATCAGGCGCTCAGCGCCATGCGCCAGCGTTTTCCCAATTATCGCTTCGTCCCGGTCATGCTGCCGATCGGGGCGCAGGCGGATTTCTCTGGCGTGGTCAACGTCCTGACGCAAAAGGCGTACAAGGGCGCGGGCAAGGATGCCAGCGATCTGCCGGGCGACATGGCCGACGAGTTGGAAATGGCCCGCCTGGAGCTGATCGAGGCCGCTGCTGAGTCCGACGACGCGCTGATGGAAAAATACTTCGAAACGGAAACGCTGTCGGACGATGAGATCAAAGAGGGCATGCGCGCCGCGGCCAAGAATCCGGACCTGAACGTGGTGCCCGTCTTCGTGACCAGCTCGACGCACAGCATCGGCATCGTGCCGCTACTGGAGGCGCTGATCGTCTACGTGGCGCCGCCCAGCGAGCGCCGCGTGTCCGTTGAGGCTGAGCGTGGCGGCGAGATCGAATTCCTGGAAGGGCCATTGAGTGACAGCGGCCCCACCGTGGCGTACGTCTTTCACAGCCACACCGACAAGTACGGCACGCTGACCTATTTCCGTCTGTTCAATGGCATGCTCAAACCGAACGACACGCTGTTCAACCTGGATCGCGGCCACGAGGAGCGCATTGGCAGCCTGATGACCATGCGCGGGGAGACCCAGCTTCCGCTCGACGTGTTGCACGCGGGCGATATCGGCGTGGTGGCGAAGCTGCGCGACACCAACACGGGCCACACCCTGGCGGCCAAGGCGTTCAAGAAGTTCATCACCCGGCCCAAGTTCTCGATGCCCATCTACGCCGTGGCCCTGCACCCGCGTACCCAGAGCGACAGCGCCAAGATGGGCGAAGTGCTCACCGGCCTGTCCAATGCCGATCCGACGCTGCACTGGTACCAGGACGGCGTGCTCAAGCAGACGATTCTGGAAGGCATGGGCGGAACGCACATTGACATCGCGATCAGCCGCGCGGAGCGCATGGGCGTCGGGCTGGACACCAGCGTGCCGAAGGTGCCCTACCAGGAAACGGTCACCAAGTCGGCGACCGCGGTGTACCGCCACAAGAAGCAGACCGGCGGCGCGGGCCAGTTCGCCGAGGTGCATTTGCGCGTCGAGCCGCTGCCGTCGCCGACCGGGGACGAGGAGGAAGTGCCCGAGTTCGAGTTCGGCAACGAAGTGTTCGGCGGCGCGATCAGCGGCGCGTTCATCGGCTCGACCGAAAAAGGCGTGCGCCAGGTGTTGGACGGCGGCGTGATCGCCGGCTATCCGGTCAAGTTCGTCAAGGCCACCGTGTTCGACGGCAAGATGCACCCGGTCGACTCGAAGGATATCGCGTTCCAGATCGCCGGGCGCGGCGCTTTCCGCGAGGCCTTCGAAAACGCTGGGCCGGTCCTACTCGAGCCGATCATGCGCATCGATATCACCGTGCCCGAAGACGCGATGGGCGACATCATGGGCGATATGAACACCCGCCGCGGGCGCGTGCTGGGCATGGAAACCGAGGCCGGGCGCAGCATCGTCACGGCGGAAGTGCCGCTGGCCGAGATCCAGCGCTACAGCAACGATCTGCGCTCAATGACCGGCGGGCGCGGCGTGTACAAGATGGAATTCCTGCGCTACGAGCGGGTCCCGGCCCACATCCAGGCGGAGATCATCGCCAAGGCGGAGAAGGCCAAAGAGGAAGAAGACTAGCGCCGGGAATAGCGGGACGCGACACGGACGGGGCTGCTCTGCGGGGCAGTCCCGTTTTTTTGTTGGACTCAGGGTGCCTCTGCATTGGGGTGGACCAGCCGGCGTGGGGAAGGTCACTCGATGCGGCGGGCTTTGCCGTCCTGCTCGATCTCGTAGGTGCGCCCGCGCCAGGTGAAGACCCGCTCGATCAGGGCGCGTGCCCAGAGAGTCGGCGCGACGAACGTATCCAGCATGAACAACTGCGCGTAGGCCGTCCAGGTGAAGGCCCGCCCAAAGCGCAGCCGGTCGAGCTGGTGCGCCACGATCATGCGCACCGCCACGAAACCCCACCACGTCCGGCGGCCCCACCAGCGGCCCTCGCGCTCCGTAATCAGGCCGAGCATGAACCCGACCGTCAGCGGGTTGGTGAACGGCCACGCGAGGAAGTCCGGCAGGGCAGTGGCGCGGCTGATGATCAGCCGGCGCAGCAAACCGGCGGTCGCCTCGTTGAACGACTGGGGCGCCGGCACAATCAGCGCGGGAACGGGCACAATCGCGATCTGGTAGCCATTCTCGCGCACGAGATGACCCAGGGCGACATCTTCGGCGGCGCTGTCCAGCAGGTACAGCAGGCCACCCGCCTGCTGGATCACCGACCGGCGCACAAGC
This sequence comes from Aggregatilineaceae bacterium, assembly GCA_040767355.1. GTDB lineage: Bacteria > Chloroflexota > Anaerolineae > Aggregatilineales > Aggregatilineaceae > LM3-B42. The sequence goes on from JAXGOS010000012.1 coordinate 73,815, forward strand.
ATGAAGCCTGCGCTCATCGACTTCACCCGGCTGCTCAACGCCGCGAACGGCAGGCCGGCAGTACGGGCATGGTTGACGTGCAGCGCAGTGATCATGTCGCCACCGGTATGGACCAGCGACGTGCTGGAGCGCTCCGGTTCCAGGTACAGGGGTGGGGCGAAGGCCGCACCGACGGATGGGTCGGCCAGCAGCGCCAGGGCCGCATTCCACAGCTCGGCTTTCATGTGTAGATTCGGCTCCACGAAGGCGATCAGGTCCCCGCGCGCGGCCTCATAACCCGCGTTGAGATCGTACATGGGGCTGGCATGCGCGCCGGGCGGCCCGCTGATGACGACCCGCGCGACCGCCGGATAGCTCTCGGCGATGGCAGTGGCGGCGGGGAAGGCGGGCGCCCCGGCGTCCTCGAGTACCATGATCAGCTCGTACTCATTGGTGGGGCCGGTGATCGCCATGACGTGTAGCAGGGCGAGCGTATCGAGCGTCTTTTCGTGCAGGGGCACGACGACGCTGATCGAAGGGACACCCTCGGCAGGGGCGGGCGGCGGCTGGCGCCAGAAGCGGCGATTAGCCAGGTAGACGATCAACTGGTACAGCGTGGACACGACGAGCGAATTGACCAGCAGCGTCTCGATCGTGTAGCGGAGCCATTTGGGCAGCATGGTCGGGGCCGCTCAGCGCGCGATGGCGACCACGATCAGGGCCACCACCGCCACCAACGTGATTGCGACGGCCAGCCACATGACCAGCCAGGCGCGCCGATCTGGTGAGCCGGTCACGTCGAGGAACAGCGGCGCGATGGCCTGATCGTTCAGGTGCGCGGAATCGTGCGCGGGTGGCTCGGGCGCCAGCCCGCGCAGGAGCTTGTCCGGGATGGGCGGCGGCGTCGGGTAGCTGTCCGGCGGCTTGTCGAATACCGGGTCTGGACCGATCGGCGGAGCCACTTCGGCCAGCGGCTGCGTGCCCAGCAGATCGCGCAGGGCACGATTGACCGCCTGGCTCATGGCGCCCGCTGACCGGTAGCGGACGCCCGGCAGCTTGGCGAGCGCCTTACGCATGACCTCGGTGATTTCCAGCGGCAACTGGGGCTGGTACTTGAGCGGGTTGGGGACCGGCTCGCTGATGTGCTGGTGGATGATCGCCAGCGGGGTGGAGCCGTCGAACGGCAGGGCGCCGGTCAGCATCTCGAACAGCACGACGCCCAGCGAGTAGATGTCGGAAGCGGGTGTGAGCTCTTCGCCGCGACACTGCTCAGGTGACGCGTAGGCCGCGGTGCCCAGGAAGCCGCCCGCCGAGGTCAGGTCCGCGTCAGCGTCCATCAGGTGGGCGATGCCGAAGTCAGCCAACAAGGCGCGGCCCTGCTCATCGAACAGGATGTTGCCGGGCTTGATGTCGCGGTGGATGATGCCTCGCGCGTGGGCGTGATCGAGCGCCTCGGCCACCTCGGCCAGAATCCGCGCCACGTCGGCAACGGGCAGCGGGCCGGCCCGGATCGCGTCTTCGAGCGTGCCGCCGTCCGCGTACTGCATCACGAGATACGGCATGCCGGCTTCTTCGCCAAAATCGACGAGCGGCAGAACATGCGGGTGCTCCAGGTGGGCGGCGGTCGACGCTTCGCGCAGGAATCGCTGGCGTAAGGTGTCGTTGGCGGCCAGATGCAGGGGCAGGATCTTGAGAGCAACCTGGAAGTTGTCGGGCAGCCGTCGCGCGCGGTAGACACTGGCCATGCCACCCGCGCCCAGGTGCTCGATCACGAAATAGCTGCCGAAAGTCGTGCCGATCAAAGTGTTGTTCATCAGATTCACTTGTGCGTGACTGCCAGCGCCACCTACTGCCAGTGTATCACAGCCGGTCAAACGAAACTGTCAATGACCTGCAAGGTCTTGTAAAAAACTCGTTCACCCGGCCTAGCGCTGCGGAAGGTGTCCGTCCAGCCAGGCGGTCGTCGTCGCGAAGACGTCGCGCCGCCAGTCCGGATGGCGGAACGTGTGGTCCGCCCCCAGGACGAGATGCAGCGTCCCGCGCTCGCCCAGCGCCTTGTTCAGCGCCTCCGCTTCGCGTACGGACACGACCTCATCGCTGGTCGCCTGGATGACCAGGCCGGGTCCGGCAAACTGGCCCAGCGCGCCAACGATGTCCGCCTCCTGGAAGGACGCGACGAACTGCTCGCCCACCGTCAGGCCGCCGGTGATGCCGCGGTGGATGCCCGTTTGGGGAATGTCGTTGAAGTGGTCGCGGGGCTGGCTGGCGGCGTTCCAGAAGATGGCCGCCCGCACACGCGGATCGCGTCCCGCCAGCAGCGCGGTGACCGCGCCGCCCAGGCTGAGGCCGAGTACCGCGATCCGACCCGCGTGGATGCCGGGCTGCTCGCCCAGCCAGCTCAGCATGGCGGCGGCATCATTGACTTCGCTGTGGATCGTGAAATCGTCGAACGTACCATCGCTGTCGCCGGAGCCGTAGAAGTCCACGCGGAGGGCCGCATATCCGGCGGCGGCGAGGTGCCGCCCCATCTGCACGTACAGCCGGTGATCTTCGATGTGGTGGCCGGTGAAGCCGTGTAGCAGGACAACGGCTGGCGCGGGCTCACTGATGGCAGGCCGGTGCAAAAAGCCGCGCAGCGTTCCCAGCGGGCCGGGGATCTCGACATAAAGGCAAGTTTCGGTCATGACTCGTCGTCTGCCTGACCGATGCCGGTGCCGCTGATCTTGTCGCGCATGGAGAGCAGCCTCTTCATCAGGCGCTGGCGCGCGTTGGGCTGCTTGACGTACTCCAGCCCGACCTCATACGTCGCAGCGGCCTGCATGGCCTTGCCGCTGCGGAGCTGCAAGTCAGCAATCGCCATCACGGTTTGGCCGTAGTTTTCCTCGTCGCCCAGCTCCATGAACCTGGCCGAGGCCTCGCGATAGTTGGTGATGGCCTGCTCGGTATTGCCCATTTTGGCGTATACGCGGGCCATATTGCCCAGCACCTGGGCTGTGCGGCTGGTGTCGTTGAGCTGGGCGAAGACCGCGTGCGCCATGTTCATCTGCTCCAGCGCGGCCTCGTGCTGGGAGAGCATATGCAGGGCCAGCCCCAGATTCACCTGCATCTCGGCGGCCATATCCCCCACGCCATCCGCTTCATACTGGGCGATGGCCTGCCGGAACGTGTCCGCTGCCTGTTCGTAATCCTGCTGCCTGAACTGCTGAATGCCCTGATCCTTGAGTGCGTCTGCCGTTGCCATGCCTCACTCCTTCGAACAACGAGGGCCGAGTCCGCCCCTATTGTGGGTGCATCATGGCAGAAGCGCAACCGGGCAGCGCGACTCATGTGCGGGGCTGCGCCGAGGGCCGTTTGTCCGCCGTGGCGGGTGCCGGTTCAGCGGCGACGGCTGCCGGCACTGCGCGCCGGGCGTTGATCCACCTGTCGAGGGGCAGGAAGATGACGGCGAACGCGGCGAGAGACAGCAGCGCTCCGGCCAGCGCGTCGATGAGGTAATGGTGGCCCAGGTAGACCGTGGCGAAGACGACGGCCAGCGGCAGCGCGATCACCGGCAGCGCCTTGCGTCCCCAGACCGCGATCGCGACCAGCGCGATATAGGTCGGGTAGGCGGCGTGCAGCGAGGGCATGGCGGCCACCGGGTTGGCGCCTTTGGCGACGGTGTCTGCCGAGACGGCAAAGTGATCGAGCAGGATCGGGTCGTCGGGCAGGTAGCCGTACATGGTGGCCCACCAGGGCGGCGCCGCCGGGAACAGGACATACACCGCGAACGCCACATACGATAGCACGACCAGGCCAACCGCGTAGCTCCAGTACAAGCGCCGGGCCCGCTGCCAGAGGAAGACCGCCAGCACCAGCGGCGAGAGGAAATGGGACAGATACAGCGCGTTGGTGATCACGTCAAGGATGGGCGTGTACCAGCGATCCCACATTTGTTCCTGGACGACCACGCTGGGCAGCGTGCCGCCGAACAGGGCTCTTTCCCACTCGATCAGGTTCTCGACGTTGATCTCCGACCGCGAGAAATCGTCGGCGAAGTTGCGAGCCTGTTTGTAGGCCACCAGCAGCATCAGAAACGGCGCGAACTCGACCAGGAAGGCGCGCCCGTTGGCCGTCCAGATGAAGGCGAAAATGAACGCCACGGCGATCCGTTCCGTGGACGGAAACGTGCCGTTGAGCGACATGGCGAGCATGATCACAGGGACCAGCCCCAGTTGGAGCAAAAACTTCCGGTTCTTGAGATCGATGGGTGGCTTGTTGGATACCACAGCAGCCTCACTTCATCCTGGTGTGAATACTGGCGTCCGGGCCTGTTATGGTAGTCCGTCGGGGCATTTTGTCAAGCCTGCGTTCGAAAAAGCGCGCCCGCCTTGCCCGCTGCGCCTCTCATTCCACGGTCAGGTGTCCGACGATCGCGTAGTCGTCGCTGCCCGTGGGCAGGATCGCGCCATCCCAATAGGTGTATAGTTTCACGCCAACCGCATAGTTCCCGGGCGGCAGGTGCTCCGGCAGCACCAGGCTGTGCCCGTCGAAGACCAACGCGGCGGGCGTCCACCCGCTGGTGGGCGCGGCGCCGCTGGCGGGGTAGCCGTCGTGCTGAGCCTGTAGCGCGCCCAATGAATCGAGCAGGAACACCGACACGCTGTAATCGACGGCGGGCGGCGCGCTGGCGCTCCACCACAGCCGGACCGGGACCGTATCGCCGGGCCGGGCGCGGGCGGGCAGGTCGGCTTTGTGCAGCGCGATTCCGTCGCCGTATGCGGCGATGACCTCGTCCTGGATCGCGGCGCGGTCGTACCGGAACGCGAAGATCGGCGAGCCGTGATGCGCGTAGGCAAGGCGCCCGGTGCGAATGAATCCCTCGGCCTCGATCAGGTCCAGCGTGTCGTTGTTGATCGATTCGCTGCCCCAGTAGGCAATCCACAGGCCCGGGGTCTGGTCGAGAATGGCCTTCACGCTGGGCATGAACAGCTCGCGGTAGCGCTTGCGGTAGTCGTAGAGCGAGACGACGACCGGCTGGGCCTCCTCGGCGGGCAGCAGCGCGACGATCTCATCTTCCGACAGCTCGGGAATGGCCTGGATCAGGTGGTACCATAGCGCGGCATGGGCGCCGCCGACCTCGACCAGTACAGGCTCGCTGGCCACGTGCCGGGCGGCGATGTCGTTGGCCATCTGGCGCCAGGGCGGCTTGACGTAGAACGAGCTGGTGACCAGCAGCCCGTTGACGACGACCAGCGCCACCACCCACGCCCGGCCAAATTTCTCGAAGGCCGTCATGCCGTGCCCTACCAGCAGTGCGATCGCGGGCATGATCACCGAGATGTTGCGGTCGGTGAGCAACGGGTAGCGACTGTGCAGCGCCGCCGTGATGATGACCGGCAGGCCGAACCACAGGGCCGCCAGCAGCGTACCCGACAGCCGCCGATCGCGCGCGGTGCCGCCCATGGGGCCGGGCGGGCGCTTGGCCAGCGGGACCAGCCACCCGGCGAGCATGAGCAGGCCGTAGAGCGCCAGCGGATCGCCCAGCGACTCCGAGGCCAGGTATTCGAGCGTGGCGCGGTTGAACGGCATGCCGTGGATGGTCAGAACCGCGTCATCGACCGGCGTGTTGATGAACTGGTGAATCACGATGGGCACCCAGGGCAGGAAGGCCACCGCCACCAGCGCATTGAGCGTGAGGAAGTGCCTCCACCGGTCGCGTCCCCGCAGCGTGATCAGGCCGTGGGCGAGGATCGCCAGGTTGACCATGTAGCAGTAATAGTGCAGGTAAAGGCCGGTCACGCTCAGCAAGACGAAACCGAAGGCGCTCCCACCTTGCGGGCGGCGCAGCCAGCGGGCGTAGAAATACGCGATCCCGATCATGACGAAGAACACCATCGGGTAGTCGCGGACTTCCTGGGTCAGCACCACATGCTTGTCCATCAGGGTGAAGGCCAGCGCGGCGAACACGCCCGCCGCGGGGCTGAATAGCGCGCAGCCCAGCCGGTAGAGCAGGGCGATGCTGGCGACGGAGAACAGCACGGTGAGGTAGCGCAGGGTAAAGACCGTCCACCCGGCGACGACGTCCCAGGCGCGGAGCAGCGCCGAGAATACAGGCCCGTGATGGTCGACCACCATGGTCATCGTCAGGTCGCGCAGGGAATCGCCGCGGGCCAGCCAGATCGACCAACCCTCATCGCCCCACAGCCCCTGGGCGTCCAGATCGTGGATGCGCAGAGCCGCCGCCAGCAGCAATATGGCGACCATGGCGGGCAGAACCCAGGTAGGGGTGGAGCGTGTGCGTGTGTGCATGGCGGAGATTGTACCGCGTTGCGGTGAAGGGAAAAAGACGCGGCGAATCAAAAGCGCCCTGCACATTCGTGTGCAGGGCGCCAGTGGCCTTAACCGAAGTTGAGCTTAGTTGCCCAGACGGACGACGTTGCTGGCCTGCGGACCCTTGGGGCCCTGGGTGATTTCGAACTCGACGCGCTCGCCCTCGTTCAGCTCGCGGTAGCCTTCCGACTGGATCGCGGTGTGATGCACGAAGACGTCGGGGCCGTTCTCAGGCTGAATGAAGCCGAAGCCCTTCTGCGAGTTGAACCATTTGACGGTGCCATTTACACGTTGTGACATTTTGGGAGACTCCTTCCCACATTGAATTGAGGTACGTGTTTTTGTGTGGGGAGGAGCTGCTTTTCCAAAACAATACACCCGGGCTCGTGTTATCGCGCCGGGTGCTATCTTGTCCGGTACTGCGAACAACCATCTCCACTACGCCACTCATTCTACGACGGAAATAATCGGGCGTCAATAGCCAGTTTCAGGCAATTTCCTAAAGCGTGATGCTCAGAATGGCCTCGGCGATGCCGCGAAGCTCGCCAGTGGACATCTTCGACAGGCGCATCGCCAGCTCTATATACGACTGGTTGACGGGCGAGGCCACGAACCGGCGCACGTCTTCCGGCAGCTCGGCGAAGTTTTTCAGATCCTCTTGCAGGTCGAGAAAGCGGCTGACCCGGTTGCCATCATCCAGGAAATAGGCGAGATTGACCTCGCAGGCTTGCGCCAGCGTGACCAGAACCGGCACCGGGATCGGCTGGCGGCCCAGCTCGAATGACAGGATCTGGCTGGCCGACACGCCCGCCGCCTCGCCGAGCTGTTCCGGCGTCATGTTCAGCCGCTCGCGCGCGGCGCGCAGCAGGCCGCCCAGCAGCTTGCCGCGCAGGGTCGTGTATTCGGCGGCGTCGATGTGCTTCTGCTCGGCACGGCGCTGGAGAGTCTGCGTGCCCCAGAAATGGCTGATCGGCAGGTTCAACGCGAAGGCAAGCAACTCAAGCTGGGGCAGGCTGGGCATCGCCTGGCCGAGCTCCCACTGCTCGAGCTGCTCCGGGGCCACGCCAACCCGGGAGGCGCATTCCGCCTGGCTCAGCTCGGCCGCTTCACGCGCGTCGCGGATCAACACGCCGAGGATGCGCGCCCGCAGCAGATACAGCTCGTCGAAGTTGCGGGGGCTGCTGCCGGTCTGGCCCGCGCTGTCGGTGTGCTGGCGCAGCCGGCCGGCTATATCGCTGAAACTCATCTCCCATCCTCCCCAGGTCATTGGGCGAGCGGCACTCTGGTGCCATTATACGAGGTGTACCGCGGGTGCGCAAAGCTGTGGTACACTCGGCGGCGTTTTCGCGCAGCGATGCGGAGCCAAGGCTGGCTCCGGCAGAATCATGATGGGGAAGGCATGATCGCGGCCACACGTGCGGACCGGGCACGGCGAGTCTGGACCTGGGTGGGCCTTCCGGCGGCGGTCTATCTGGCGGCGGCGCTGTGGCTGACCTGGCCGCTGGCACGGCAAATCACCACCCACGCCGCCGGCACCGGCTACAGCGACAGCTACGAGGTGATTCGCCACGTCTGGTGGGCGCGCGAGGCGCTGCTCGACGGGCAGAATCCCTTCGACCAGCCGCTGCTGGCCTACCCGGACGGGTTCACGAGCTGGGTCCAGTGGACTCACCCCCTGCAGTATCTCCCACCGGCGCTGCTGACGCTGGCACTCACTCCGCTGGCGGCGTTCAATGTCATGCTACTGATCGTGCTGGCGCTCAACGGGATGGCGGCCTACTGGCTCGGCATGACTCTCACGGGGCGGCGCGCGCTCCCGGCGCTGGTGGGCGGGCTAGTCTTTCTGGCCTATCCGGCCATGCAGGGTCACCTGAGCGTGGGGCACCTGGGCATCCTGACGTTGTTCCCGCTGCCGCTGTTCGCCCTGTGCGCGTGGCGGGTGTTGGAAGGCGCCGGTTGGCGGACGGCGCTGTGGGGCGGGGTGTGGTTCGCCCTGACGGCGCTGGCCTACGTCTCGCAGATCACGTATGTGTTGTTCCCGCTGCTGCTGTTTGGCGGGCTGTACTTCCTGGTCTGGGACCGGCGCCGCCTGACCGGTGAGGGCGCGCCCTGGCACTGCCGTCCCTGGGTGAAGCTGGTGGCGATGGTTGCGTTCGGAGGGGCGCTCCTGGTCCCGTTCTACGCGCCGCTGCTGACTGCCGCCGGGCGGGACGAGCTGGGCGACGTCGCCGAGACGGGGCGCGTCACCTTCAGCGCCGATCTGCTGAGCTTCGCCAGCCCGTCGCCGTTCGGACCGCTGGGCGATGTGGTCCCTGACTACGCCTGGGACGTGCTCGGCACCAACTCGGCCGAAGGATCGGCCTATCTGGGACTGGTGGCGGTAGGGCTGGCCGCGCTGGCGCTGTGGCGGCGTCCGGCGGCGCGGGTGTGGCTGGTGATCGCGCTGGGCGCGATGCTGTTCTCGCTAGGCCCGCTGCTCAAGTGGCGCGACGATCCGGTGGTGATTCACATCGAGACGTTCGATTCTTATGTTACACTACCCTGGACAGCGTTCCAGAACCTGCCCTTCATCGATGCCACGCGCACGCCGGGGCGCTTCAACCTGACCACCGGACTGGCGATGAGCGCTCTGGCGTGCCTGGGCGCGACCGTCTTGCTCGAGCGGATCCGGCGGCGCGAGCTTCGGGCCGCGTTGGCGGTTCTGTTGAGCGGAGCCATTCTGGTCGAATACCAGTTGTTCGCGCCGTTTCCGACCGGGGACGCGCGCCAGCCGGATGTCTTCCGCGAGCTGGCGGCGCGTGACGACGTGCGCGCTGTGCTGGACGTGCCAGCCGACAACCCCCTGGTGGGCAAGATCGGCCTCTACCAGCAAACGCTGCACCACAAGCCGCTGATCGCCGGGCACGCGCTGCGCCGGACGCCGCAAGACCCCGCCGTGTTGGGTCTGCTCAACCGGGCGGCGCTCGGCGGCGACGAGGGCCAACCAGTCCCGCCCGGCATGGTCCCGGCCCTGTTCTTCGCGGCGGGAGCGGACCGGGTGATCGTGCACAAGCCGTTCGTGTCCGATCCGGGCGCGGTCGTGGGGCGGTTGCGCGAGATTCTGGGCGAGCCGGACTACGAGGACGAGCGCCTGGCCGTTTTTGCCGTGCCGCGCGCGGAGGAGGGGTCTCTGGCAGACATGGTGCTGGTTGCGGCGGACGCCGAGGACTGGTCGCCCACCGTGAGCACCTGGTCTTTCGCCGCCGCGCTGATGGGCGACGCCGGGCGCTGGTACGTCTACGCGGCGGGCGAGCAGTACGGCGATCTGGTCTTTCGCGGCTGGGCCTATGGTAGCCCGCGGCGGGTCGCCGCCTGGGTGGACGATCAGCTCGTGACCGGCTGGGCGGTGGGGAATGGAGTGCTGCGGCTGCCATTGCGGCTGTCGCCCGGCTTCCACACCATCCGCTTCGAAGCGTTGGAAGGCTGCACGCCGTACCCGTTTGAGCCAGCGTGCTGGGACCTGCCCCTGTTCGCCGCGATCCACTGCCCGCCCGTCGAGCAACCAGCCTGTTACAGCGTGGGGCTGGAGCGGCCCACCTGGGAGCCCGCGGGGCGTGAGGTGCAGGCGTTGCCGGTCGAATCGGACCAGGGCTTGCGGCTGGCCGCCTATGACGTCCGCGTGGATCAAGATGAGCGGGCGGTTGATGTGCGCCTTTTCTGGGAGGCGAGCGGCCCGCTGGCAGACGATTATGCGCTGTTCGTCCATGTGGCCGATCCGGCCACCGGGGAGCCGCGCGCCCAGGCCGACGAGTATCCGGTGGTGAGCACGCGCCAGTGGGACGAGGCCACGCGCTGGCAGTCCGAGGTACGGGTCGCGCTGCCCGACGGTCTGCCCGGTGGAATTTACGCAATCAGCGTCGGCTGGTTCCTGCCCGAACCGGGGACGCGCCTGGGTGTGTCCGGCGAACGTCCGTGGGCGGCGGAGGGGGCGATCTTCCTGACGGACATCACCATCGAGTGAGAATACAAGCCTTGGTCTTGGGGGGGGTGCGATCGCAAGACGCGTAGCGCGCAACGATCTGGGGCACATCGGGTGATTGAGGACAACCACACAGGACAGGGGCGCAGCGCGCGCCCCTGTCGGATTCTGAGGTCAGGCTTTCAGCAGCAGCTTGGGGATGTCGCGCAGTTTTGGAATGTTGCCGGTCATCAGCATGTTGACGCGGAACAGCCGCGCGGCCAGCCAGACAGCCAGGATCACTGCCACCACCAGCAGCGCCAGACTGGCGGCGAGTTGGGGCAGCGGCACATCGGTCACGGACACGCGCATGCTCATCGACAGCGGCGCGGTGAGCGGGATCAGGCTGAAGATCACCGCCAGCGTGCTGTTCGGTTCCTCGGCGAAAATCGAGATGAAGAAGAACGGCACCACCGCCGGAAGCGTGACGAAGGTGACGTAATTCTGGCTCTCGCGCGAATTGTTGACGAGCGCGCCGATGGCGGCCATCAGGCTGCCGAACAGCAGGAAGCCCAACACGAAATACACGCCCATGATCGCGAGGCGCTCGGGCGCGATCTCGACCTTGCCCAGCGAGTCGACAATCGTGTCGGCCTGCGAAATCAGGAAGACGAACGTGCCCACGATGGCCACGACCTGGATCAGGGCGACCACGCCCATCGCCAGGATTTTACCCGCCAGCAAGGGCTCAGGCCGTACCGACGACAGGATGATCTCGATGATGCGCGATTCTTTCTCCTGCACGACGCTCTGCATCAAATAGCCGCCGCCCCAGAAGAGGGCCAGCATCATCGCCAGGCCGAAACCATACGTCAGGATGAAATTCTGATCCTCATTGCCTTGTTCGGTCTCGCCGCTGTCGGCGATGCGATGCTCGACGACGTTCCCGGGGTCGCGCAGCCGCAGATAGAGCAACTCGTAAGCGTCCGGCCCCACGTTGACCAGCAAGCTGCGGAACAGGTAGTCCTTGAACACGTCGTCATTCGATGCGGTCTCGAGGCTGAAGCTGTCCGAGTACACCGATAGCTCGCCGGTTTCGGGGAAGTCCTCCTCCACGACGTATAGCACTTCGATCGCCTCATCTTCCAGCGCCTGCAGGCCCGTCTCGAGTGAGTCGATGTGGCGGACGCCCTGCCGCATGCAATACGGCGAGCTGATGCGTTTGATCAGGTCCTGGCGCACATCGGCTGAGCCGTCACTGGCGAGTAGGGCGACCGTCTCATCCTCGGTGGGCTGGCAGACTGCCGGCGGATAGGTGTCCGGCGCCGGGAACAGCCCCGCCTCGGTCTGGTCCACATAGCCTATGACCATAGACTGTTCGTTGACTTCGGTGAACGGGCGGGCCGGCTCGTCCTTGCTCTCGCGTGAGTCCTGGTAGGCCCGATAGCCATAGAAGGCGACGATTGCCAACAGCGGCACGCCGAACGTAATCAGCAGGTAGCTTTTGCTGCGCAGCTTCTGCCGCAGTTCGTACTTGAACACGGTCCACATGTTGGTCATCGCCACAATCCTTTCCTTTTTCGGGAGCGTTGTGGGGCAGCCTCGGCGGTGGCGGTCGTGAGTGTTACGTGGCCCTCGCGCAGCGCTTGCCAGAGCGCGCGCGGCGTGAGAGGCTTGCCATACATCAGCATCCCCAGCCGGAACACTTTGGCCGCCAGCCACATCACCACCAGCACCGATACGATCTGGATGCCCACGCTCAGGAGAATCTGCCAGGTGGGGAGGGTCGTCAGCCCCATGCGCAAGATCAGGCCGGTGGCAGCCGTGAGCGGGAAGAAAGTGAAGATCTGCGGCAAAAGGCCATTCGGATTCTCGAAGAAGGTGACGAGCAGCATCATGGGCGTGACGGTGATGAAGGTGAAGATCCCGGCGAACTGCCGGCCCTCGGCTTCGGCGGTCACTGACGCGCCGATGCCCAGCATGATGGCCGCATACAGCATGAAGTTGATCAGGAACAGGACCGCGATCAGGACCAGGTCGCCGGCGCGGAAGGTGACGCCGCTGATGAACTCACGGGCGTCGTCGTTGACCTGCATGATGATCAGGCCCGCCCCCAGCCATAGAACGACCTGGGTGAGCGACAGCGCTCCCAGCCCGAGCAGCTTTCCCCACAGCAGATCCAGGGGGCGCAGGCTGGTCGCCAGGATCTCCATCAGCCGGTTCTCTTTTTCCTCGACCACGCCGTTCATCAGAAACTGCGCGGTGGTGTTGACTGCCATGACATAGACGAGCACGAAGATGAATGGCAGGAGGAACCGGCCAATCAGCGCTGCTTCGCTGAGCTCGTCGTTGCTGTCGATGTCGCGGATTGTGATGGACGGGTCCTCGCGGAGCCGGTCTTGGGACACGGGCAGGTCAGCCGGCGCCAGGGCCGCGATCTGAGCCCGCATGAAGTCCTCGACCTCCTCGTACAACGCCTGGGGGATATTACCCTGCGCGAAGAGATCGATCTGGCCAGTCAGCACGTACTGGTCGCTGACGACGAAGTAGCCGTCGAGGGCGCCGTCGACGACCTGCTGCGCGGCGGCCTCTTCCAGGGCGGCGAAATAGGCAGCGCGTGCATCGGGGTCCGCATCATCCGCGAGCGGCGTGAGATCCGGGGCAGTTACCGGCTGATAGGTGATTTCCGAGTCGCCGGGATCGTTTTGCGTGATGATATCCGCCCGGTCGATGTACCCCACCGTCTGGAATTTGCTCAAGTCCGTTTCGCGGCCGGACGTGATCTTGACGGTGAGGAACATCGCCGCGACCATGAGCACCGGCAAGCCGAGCGCCGTGAACAGGAAGCTCGGTCGCTTGAAATTGAACTGGAACTCGCGCCGGAGCACGACCCAGATTTTGCGCCAGGACATGGTTACCGGCCTCCATTCGTGCCGTTGCCACCGGCCACCTGAATGAAGATCTCGTTGAGACTGGGCACTGCCAGCTCGAAGCGCCGGACGTGGTAGTCCTTGCCGACAGCCGCGGCGTGCATGATCTGGTCGGGCGTCGTGCCTTCGGCCAGGCGCAGCAGGAACTCGCGCCCGTTATCGTGAACCTCCACCGCTGTGACGCCGCTCAGCGCGGCCCAGTCGCCCTGGCCTTCGACGATGACGGCGTTCTGGGCGAACCGGTCGCGCACTTCTTGCACGCTGCCGTACAGGACGCGGTGCCCGTGATCGATCATCACCAGGCGATCGGCCATCTCCTCGATCTGGTGCATCTGGTGCGTGGACATGACAATCGTCATTCCGTCCCGGTTCATTTCGTACAGCAGGTCCTTGATAACCTGCGTGTTCACCGGGTCCAGGCCGGCGAAGGGCTCGTCGACGATGATCAGGTCGGGATGGTGCAGGATCGTGGCGACGATCTGGACCTTTTGCTGCATACCTTTGGACAGCTCGCTGACCTTGCTCTTGACGTTGTCGCCGAGATCCACATGGTGCAGCAGCTCAGTTGCGCGACGTTCGGCTTCGCCCTGCGACATGCCCTTGAGCTGGCCGAGGTACGTCAGGACCTGGAGCACAGGGACGTCACGGTACAGCCCGCGCTCCTCCGGCAGGTAACCAATGCGATCCTTGGCGGAATCCGTGATGGGCCCGCCGAGCACGGAGATCGCGCCCGAATCGGGCTTGAGGATGTCGAGGATCATCCGGAGGGTGGTGGTTTTTCCGGCGCCGTTGGGGCCCAACATGGCGAAGATCTCACCTGGTCTCACGTCGAAGGTGAAATCGTCCACAGCGACGAAACTGCCATAGCGCTTCGTGACGTTCTGGACCGATATGGCATGGTCGAGCGCAGAGGGGGTCATGGGTGACTGCTCCTTTTGACTTTCTTTCGAGGAAAAGGATGACGTGCGCGGTGCTCGGAAAAAGATCTCTAACAGATTATACGGATGATACGGCAAGTAGTCTCGTTGATTATACCAGACTGTCAGTGTCCGTTAAAGGTGTCAGGTGACTTTCAGGGCGCTGTCAGCCAGCCGGCTGATCGGGCACCTGCCGGGACGTTTGTGTTTTCACAGGCCCTATGGCTACAATGAAGGATGGGGTTGACTGGACCACTCGATTTGATCGGGGCACAGCCATGAGGACAAGGGGTTAGCAATGAGTGCACTTGGCGCGTTTACGTTTGTCCTGCACAGTCATTTGCCGTACGCCCGGTTGGCGGGGCGTTGGCCGCACGGTGAGGAGTGGATTCACGAGGCGGCCAGCGAAACCTACATTCCTCTCCTGAATGCGCTGTACGAGCTGCGTGATGAAGGCGTACGGTACAAGATCACGGTGGGAATCACGCCTGTGCTGGCCGAGCAGTTGGCCGATCCGGACGTGCTCGATCACCTCGACGAGTACCTCGCGGACAAGATCGCGCGCGCCAAGCAGGATGTGCTGCGCTTTCGCGGCGAAGAAGAACCGGCGGGCGTCCCGCGCGAGGAAGCCGAGGAAGGCGAACTGCCGCCCGTAGACCGCGCGGCGGTGAGCGCCGCCCTGGAAGCGGCTGACCTGCCGGAAGAACCCGCGCTGCCGCAGGAAAAGCCCTGGTGGGTAGGTCACAAGCATCTGGAATTCCTGGCCGGTTTCTACCAGCGCTATTACGAGCACATCAAGGATTCGTTTGACCGGCGCTACAACCGGGACCTGTTGGGCGCGTTCAAACAGCTTCAAGACGAAGGCTACATCGAGGTCACGACCAGCGCAGCCACGCACGGCTATCTGCCGCTGCTGGGCACCGACAGCGCCATTCGCGGCCAGCTCCGCGCGGGCGTGGAGAGCTACCGCCGGTTCTTCAAGCGCGCGCCGCGCGGTATCTGGCTGCCGGAGTGTGCCTATCGCCCGGCTTACTACGACGAGCGCGGCAAGGTCCGGCCCGGCATCGAGCATTTCGTGGCGCAGCAAGGGCTGAAGGTCTTCTTCAGCGAGACGCACCTGATCACCGGCGGGGCGCCGGTGGGTGTTGCGGCGGGCGAGGCGATCGGACCCTACGGCGAGATCAAGCGGCGCTACCTGATCCCGATGTCAGCCGCGCCCACCCCGCGCGAGCCGATGACGACCTTCCGCGCCTATTACGTCAGCGACACCACGCATGGCCCGCAGGCGGACCAGCACAGTGGTGTGGCGGTCATCGGGCGCAACAACGAAACGGGCCAGCGGGTCTGGTCGGCGGATTGGGGTTATCCGGGCGATTTCGACTACCGCGAGTTCCATCGCAAGGACGGCGTAAGCGGCCTGCAATACTGGCGCGTGACCGGGGCCAAGGTCGATCTGGGCAGCAAGGATTTCTACCACCCGGACTGGGCCGAGCACAAGGTCCGGATGCACGCCCAGGATTTCGCTGGGCTGGTCGAGCGCATCCTGGAGGCGCAGCACGCTCACGGGCTGGGCTACGGGATTATCGCGTCGAATTACGACACTGAGTTGTTCGGCCACTGGTGGTTCGAGGGCGTGGACTGGCTCAAGCAGGTGCTGCGGCTGCTGGCCGAGAATCCAAAGGTGGAGCTGACGACGGCCAGCGATTTCATCGAGCAGCACCCGCCGCAGCAGGTGATCCACCTGCCAGAGGGCAGTTGGGGCGCAGGCGGCACGCACTTCACCTGGGACAACAACGACACGCACTGGATGTGGGCGCCGATCCATGAGGCCGAGGAGCAGATGCAGCGGCTGGCGGATACCTACCGGGATCGCTACGACGACGATCATCTGCGCGGGGTGCTCAACCAGGCGGCGCGCGAGTTGGTGCTGCTCGAAAGCTCGGACTGGCCGTTCCTGGTCACGACCGGGCAGGCGCGGCAGTACGCCATCCAGCGCTTCAGCCAGCATCTGGAGCGCTTCCTGTCGCTGGCCGACAGCGTGGAGGGCGGCGCGCCGGACGGGGCGCTGGCAGCCAGCCTGTGGGAGAAAGACCGGCTGTTCCCGAACATCGATTTTCGCTGGTGGTGCAGCGCCTAGCAGCCAGGTACAACCGCTGGGTGACGGGTTCGTTGGTGCTCTACAGCACACTGAAGGAGAGCGGACGACATGCGCGTGCTGTTCATTGCATCGGAAATGGCGCCGTTCGCCAAAGCGGGCGGGCTGGGCGACGTCGTGGGGAGCCTGCCGCGCGCGCTGCGAGCGCATGGCGTCGACGCGCGGGTGTTGATGCCGCTCTACGGGCCGGTTAAGGACAAATTCTACCGCCAGATCGAGTATTCGTTCGCGTTCCAGTTCCACCGCCAGCCGGGCGCCGCTGATGTGTACATCCACACCACCGAGCAGGACGGCGTGCCGGTCTACTTCCTGGAAAGCTGGCCGTTCTTCAGCGGCGGGAATTACCTGTATACCGACCTGAACTGGGATCGCGAGCGGTTCATCTTCTTCAGCCAGGCCTCGCTGGCGGTGGCCTGGGAGCTGGGCCAGGGGAAGCATCGCGGCGAGCCGTGGTTCCCGGACGTGCTGCACGCCCACGACTGGCATACCGGGCTGGTCCCGTTCCTGCTGCACGAGGCGCGCTTCTCGCCGGGCTGGGAGGACGACGCCAGCGTGCTCACCATCCACAACATGGCGTACCAGGGCTGGGAGGCGGGCGGCTGGCTGTGGCTGGCCGGGGTGCCGGGGCGCCACCAGCCTGACCTGGTGTACCAGGACAAAACTGACAACCTGCTCGGCATCGGGATCGCCTACGCGCACAAAATCAACACCGTCAGCCACCGCCACGCCATCGAGCTGCATTATCCTCGCTTTGGCGAAGGGCTGGAGGGCTTGATCTGGGCGCGCGACGGGGATTTCACAGGTATTCTCAACGGCCTGGATATGGACCACGTCAACCCCGCCAGCGATCCCCATCTTCCCTACCGCTACGACGTGTCGAATTTCCGGACCGAGCGCGTGAAGAACAAGCTGGCGTTGCAGGCGGAATTGTACCTGGAACAGAACCCGAACACGCCCCTGATCGGCATTGTCAGCCGGTTAGTAGCGCAGAAAGGGATGGATTTCGCCGCGTCCGGGCTGCGCCGCTTGCTGGCCGAGACGGACGCGCAGCTCGTCGTGGTCGGCACAGGCGAGCCGGAGATCGAGCAGCAGATGCGCACGCTGGAATGGGATTTTGGCTGGAAGGCGCGCATCGTGATCGATTACCGGGCTGACCTCGCCCAACGGATTTACGCCGGGGCGGACTTGCTGCTGGTCCCGAGCCGCTACGAGCCCTGCGGCCTCACCCAGATGATCGCCATGCGCTACGGCGCGCTGCCGGTCGTCCGTGAGACGGGCGGGCTGGCCGATACGGTCACCAACTTCGACAACGCGGACGGCGATCAAGGGACCGGGTTTGTCTTTCTGTTCGAGGATCCCGACGCTGTCCGGCTGACCTTGCGCTGGGCGATCGATACGTACCGCCACCGGCGCACCGCGTTCGAGCGGATGCAGGAGCGGGGAATGCGCCTGGACCTGGGCTGGGATCGCGCGGTGAAGCAGTATCTGGCGCTGTACGAGGGCGCGCTGGCCAAGGCCGGGCGCTCGGAAGCGGAGCTGGCGACGATGGGGCGCTGGCTGCCGCACTAAAGGTGATTGACACGATGGAGGAGAAAGCCAAGGGCAAGCCGGCGCATTATACGATTGACTTCGTGACGGCGCTGTCCAAGAGCGACTGTATCGACCGGCTGGACCGCCCGGTCATCCTGCCGGCGCGCAGTCTCGGGGCGTGGCTGGCGCCCATGACCCAGCACACGTTCGTGCGGGACAGCGGGCAGTTCATCGTGGAGCGCGGGTTTCCGGCGGCGCTGCACCCGATCCGGTTGGAGGGCAATCTCGAAGATCACGAGGACGGTGGCACCTGGGTCAACGGTGCCATCACGCACGACACGTACAACCAGGTGCTGGTGGAAGGCTTGATTGTGTTCGTCGCGTTCTTTGTGATGACGGCGCTGCTGTTTTTGCGCCTCAAGACGCGCGGCCTGGCGATCACCGTGCCCATGCTACTGGCGGTCCTGCTGGTGCTCTCGATCCGCTGGCGGGCGCTGCGAGCCCAAACGCTCGACCTGACCCGCTGGCTGCGCCGCCGGTTGTACGTGACGGCCGACCAGATCCGGTGATTGACATCCGCGAGCCGATCTGCTGGTGGCCCAGCCGTGTTATACTTTGGGTATGCACACATCAGGTGTCAAGACTATTTCGGGTGATTTGAGCGGGAATACGGTTTCTTTTCTGCCAACGAGGAGACATTATGCGCACCAGAGCCGTCATTCTAGCCGGCGGTGAGGGGAGCCGGTTGGGCGTATTGACATCCAAGCGTGCCAAGCCAGCGGTGCCCTTTGCCGGAAAATATCGCATCATCGATTTTGCGCTGAGTAACTGCGTCAATTCGGGCATTTTCGACGTGCTCGTGCTGACCCAGTACCGGCCCCACAGCCTGAACGACCATATCGGTTTGGGGCGCCCGTGGGACCTGGACCGCACTTTCACGGGGGGCGTCCGGCTGCTGCAGCCGTACCAGGGGCGCCAGGACACCGATTGGTATGCCGGCACCGCTGACGCCGTGACTCAGAATATCAACTTCATCCGGCGCAATCAACCGAGGAATATCTTACTTCTTTCTGGTGATCACATCTACGAGATGGAATACGACATGCTCGTGGATTTTCACGAGGATCAAAACGCCGACGCGACAGTGTGCGTGATCCGCGTGCCGCTGGACGAAGCCTCGCGGTATGGCATCATGGCCGTGGACGACCGCAATCACATCGTGGACTTCGTCGAAAAGCCGGCCAACCCGCCCGGCGATCTCGCCAACATGGGCGTCTATGTCTTCAAGCTGGACGTGCTCGAGGAACTGCTGCGCGAGGATGCCGCCCGCATCGATTCGCGGCACGACTTCGGCTACAACATCATCCCGCGCATGATGGAAATGGGCATGAAGGTCATGGCGTATCCGTTTGGTGGGTACTGGATCGACGTGGGGACCATCGACGCGTACTGGGAAGCGCATATGGACCTGCTGGCCTCGCCGCCCTCGCTGGATCTCAATGATCGCTCGTGGATCATCCATACCCGCAGCGAGGAGCGCCCGCCGGTCCGGATCGACCGGGGGGCCATCGTCGAGGACAGCATGATCACAGATGGCAGCATCATCTGCGCGGGCGCGCGCGTGGTGCGCAGCGTGCTGTCGCCCGGCGTGTACGTGGGACCGAATGCCTTGGTCTACGAGAGCGTGGTCTTGACCGACAGCTACATCGAGAAGGACGCGTCCATCGAGCGCGCCATCATCGACAAGGGCGTGATCGTGGGGCAGGGCGCGCGCGTGGGCGAGCGCACGGACATGGGCGATCTGGGCATTGCGTGCGTGGGTAAGAATTCGACGGTGCCGCCGGGGTTTGTCGTCAAGCGCGATGCCGTGCTGGGCACCGATCTGCGACCGGAGGAGATTTCCGGCGAATACCCTGAAGGCGTGATGCCGTCCGGCGCCCGCTACGGGTACAAGGTCAAGTAACCGGCCTGTTAGCCAACAGAGGGTCTGTTCAGACGCTGGGGCAGTTCGACGCTCCGGCGTTTTTGATCAGCCGCCAGGCTCGATGGGGCCAGTCTGGCGCCAGATGAGGGCGGCGGAGTTGCGCTCGCAGTCGTTCTCCGCAAAGACGATCGCAACCGGCGGCGAGAGGGGCTCGTCGCCATCGACCAACTGGACCCACACGTGGCGGCTGATCGCGCCGTCCAGCGTAAACGTCCAGGCGCCGGGCTGTTCGGCATCCGCGCCAGCCGTCTCGACGACGGCCGGAGGGAGCGCGCTGCCCCAGATCATAAGGCTGAGACCGGGATACGGCTGGCCCTCCTGATCGAGCACCTGGCCGGACACGGTCTGACTCGCGCAGGTTCCGTCCGCCCCGAGCATCAGGGAGCCGGGCGCCAACGCGAAGGGCAGGGCGAACGGTCCACTGAGCGCCGACCCGGTCAGATCCGCCACCGCCGTCTGGGTGGCCGCGCTGGTGTTCCAGACGGCGGTCAGGGTGGACTCGAACTCGCTCTCCTGGCGGTTCTCGCGTGCGTTTGCGATCACCAGGATCACGATCACGCAGGTGAGCATGATCACGAACAACAGGACGGCGACGCTCAGGCCGATCTGGTAAGGCCGGCTGGCGAAGATGTCGTCGTTCACGCGCCGATCCTCACTGTATCCGGCAAGCCGCTGAGCGCCAGCGCGGGCCCCAGCTCGCGCCAGACGCGCAGCACTTCGGCCACGCTCCACGCCTGGGCGATCGCGCCGCGCGGCGTGTGGGGCGGATCGCCGTCGAATATCTCGCTGATCGTGCCCAGTCCGTGGCTCTTGAGATGATCGCCCAACGGCTTGAGGTAGCTGTAGGCGGCTTCCGCATCGCCGTAGACCTTGAAGTGGGCGCTTACAAATGGCCCGAGCAGCCACGACCAGACGGTGCCCTGATGGTAGCAGCCGTCTCGCTGGATCCGGTCGCCGCCGTAGTGCCCGACGTAATCCGTCTCGTCTGGTGCCAGACTGCGCAACCCGTAAGAGGTCACCAACTCGCGCGCGCAGATATCGACGACGGCGCGCGCCCGCTGTTCGTCGAGCAGTTCGAACGGCAGCGATACCGCGAAGATCTGGTTGGGGCGCAGCGTAGGATCGTCGCCCTCAGGCCCATCGATCACGTCGTACAGGTACCCGCCGCTGTACCAGAACCGCGCGTTGAAACTGGCATGGGCGCGCTCGGCCATTTGACCGAAACGCTCCGACGCCGCGCGATCGTCCAGATAGGCGCCGAGCTCGGCGGCGATGCGCAGCGCGTTGACCCACAGCGCGTTGATCTCTACCGGCTTGCCGATGCGCGGCGTCACGACCCATTCATCGATCTTGGCGTCCATCCAGGTGAGCTGGACCCCCGGCTCGCCCGCGTAGAGCAGGCCGTCGGATGTGTCGCAGCCGATGTTGAAGCGCGTGCCCTGACAGTGCCAGTCCAGAATGTCGACCAGGACCGGGTACAACTCACGGACTGCCGGGTGATCCAGCCCGGCGTGCCGGGCCAGCGCGTATACGGCTTGGAAGTACCACAGCGTGGCGTCGACGGTGTTGTATTCCGGCGCGCGGCCCTCGTCCGGAAAGCGATTGGGCAGCATGCCCTGGTCGACATATTGGGCGAAGGTGCGCAGCACGGCGGCCGCTTCGTCCTGGCGACCGACGGCCAGCGTCAGGCCGGGCAGGGCGATCATCGTGTCGCGGCCCCAGTCGCTGAACCAGGGATACCCGGCCAGAATGCTCGTGCCGGGGACACTCCCGATGTTGCGCGTGACGATGAACTGGTCGGCGGCGAGCGCAAGCTGGCGAATCCACGGGGGCGCCTCGTCCAGACTGGCCTGGAGCAGCAGGGCGCCCTGCCGCTCGCGCTCGGCCTGGAGAGCAGTCTCCCAGTCGAGCGGCGTCTCCTGTTCGATCGTGAAGGCGAGCGCCAGCGTGTCGTGCAGGGCTAGCTCGGCGTTGATGGTCCCTGCCGAGAACAGGTCCTCCTGGTTATCCATGCCGCGTTTTTTCTCTTGCGCCAGGTGGAACGACCACCACCATTCTGACGCCGTCGTCACGCTGCCCCGGTTGGTGATGATGCGGACCGGGCGCACCGGCACGGTGACGCGCTCGTTGTTGGCGCGGACGGTGAGCGCCTGACCCGATGGCCAGGGGCGCTCGTCGGCCAGCCGGACGTCGACCGGGTAGCCGCCCTGTGTAACGCTATGGTGATCGCGGTACGCGCACAGCGGCTTGAGCATCAGGCGGACGGTCGATGCGCCGCGCGCGTAGGTATAGGTAACGTATGTGGTGTTCTGACGGTACGCCATCCAGATGCGCTGAATGATCTGCACGTCGCCCAAGGTCCATACGAACGTGGGAATTGCTCCGTCGAGATGGAAACTCTCCAGGTGGCGGTAGCCGTCCGGCAGCACCACGCCCGCGGCCCATTCGTGCGTCGCCAGCGGGGAGCGGCGCCCGTTGATGTCGATCCAGGCATCGAGGCCCGCCACCATCAGCGTGCGCTGAGTCGGGGGTTGGAGCGAGGCGGTCAGCAGGCTGTGATAGCGGCGCGTGCGCGCGCCGGAGATCGAGCCCATCGCGTATCCACCCAAGCCGTTCGTCACGAGCCATTCGCGGCTCAGTACGGAATCCAGGTGGCCGGTCACTTCACGTCCAAAATGGATCATGACGGTTTGCTGCTGCTCCATCTGTAAAATCCGCCCGTGCAACGCTGTGACGGGCGGAGAAAAGAACGATCTGGGGTGCGGGCCGGCGGTGCGGCATGCCACGCACGGATGATCGATAGAAACAGCAGCCTAATCTGGATAGGTGCTGATGACTGAGTTATCACCGCTGAAAGGATTGGCGACGTATTTCTCCGCATCCCAGTCGTTGTGCCACTGGTTGCCGTTCACCAGATAGCGGAACTGGTATTCGCGATTGGGCTCCAGGTCGAGTGTGATCTTGAAACTGCCGCTCTTGAGCTGCGTCATCGGTGTGGCTTGTTCGTCCCAGTTGTTGAAATCGCCGACGAGGTAAGCCGAATCGGCATCGGCGGCAATGGCGTCTGGCAGGATGAAGTCGACTTTGACGACACCCCTTTTCAGGTACTTCTTCTTGATCATTGGTGTGTTCTCCTTGTGCAAGCGGGCTTGCTTGCCCGTATTCTACCATTTTTTGAGGCCGCTACCAGGGTTGTATCACTCTAGCGTAACAAACTGAGGGCAACCGACCTCACTTGTAGGTTTTACAGGGTGATCGGGTTTTCGCCAACAAACTGGGCCGTCTCAGGCGGGCTTCTGGGCGACCAGCACCGGCGGTGCGGGGTTCTCGCGGCCCGCCAGCCAGTCGCGCAGGGCGAGCAATGTCCCGCGCCAGCCCTGGCGCCGCGGCGCGTTGAGCAACACCAGCCCGGCCTCGTCCAGCAGGGTCTGGACGGTCTCGGCGTCGCTGTCGGGCGAGGGCAGCGCGTTCATCACCGCCACCCAGCCGCCGGGGCGGAGGGCGTCCAGCGCGCGCTCGAACGCCCACCGCTGGCTGGCCTCGTCCGCTGGGCGCGACAGCCCCTCCTGAAACAGGAGCAGGTCAAACGCGGCGGGGGCCAGCGGCGGCTGCTGGACGTCGGCCTGGACGCGGAAATAGCGCGCGATGGGGTACACACCCAGGCCGTAACGCGGCCCGGCGTGGGCATCTACCGCGACGGTCGTGAACCCGGCCACGTCCAGCGCGTAGGCGAGCCAGCCCATGCCCGCGCCGATGACCGCCGCCTCGCCCATGGGGCCGACCGGGAGCCGCCCCTCGCGCCGGCGAATGGCCTCCAGAAAGCGCCACAGCAGGGCGGTCGCGTCAGCGCAGCGCAGCCAGTGTTCGGCCGGGTAGCCCTCCAGGGCGGTCTGGGGCAGGCTCTTGAAGGCGGCTTCGTCAGGGACGGTCCATCCCTGGGCCGCACCGTACCGCTCATGCGCCTCGGAGACGGCATCCAGCTCGGGCCGCCGGTCAGGCGGGACCAGGCGCAGGATTCCGTCTTCGATCGGGTAGCGGTGCGCTGGATCGGCGGTGCATTCCGCGCCGCCCGCCGCAGCGCGAAGGGGCGCGCCGTCCACGGGGCATATCAGCAGTGACAGGTAATTGCGGCCGCGGCCCAGGAACGTTTCGCCGGGCGCGCTGCCGGATGGGTCTACAGCGATCATCGTCACGCCTTTTGATGTCGTTAGTCTGGTGATGGCGGCGAATCAGCCCGGCGGAGGATCATCAGGAAGTGATCGCCCCAGGCGCGCAGCCCCGGCCACGCGCGCATCCGGCGGTCCCATGCTTCCCAGCGCGCCAGCCTACCCGGCTGCTGGTTGAGGATATCGTGCATGTGGACCGGCGGGAGCCACAAGGGGAACGCCTGCACCGACTCGATCGCGAAATACGGTTCGAAAATCTTGGCAAATTCGCGCGGGCTGTAATAGCGCGCCAACGCCGTCACACCGCCCGATCCAGCGCGCGTCTCGTGCCACCCCGCAGGCCGGGCGAGCGACCGGCGCGGTTGCAGGTGCAGCCAGTTCCAGACCAGCTCGAAGGCGCAGCGGCGGCTCATGACGGTGGCGAAAAACGGCGCGCCCGGCTCCAATAGTGCGTGAAGGTGCCGGGCTGTGCCGGCGAGGTCCGGCTCGGTGTTGAGCGTGCCCTGGCTGGCATATGCTCCCTGGAACGGCCCCCGCTCGTCGAGCTGATCGAGCTGGCCCGCCGCCAGCGTGCGGAAGCTGATCCCGCGACGGATGCCGTATACGGCGGCCTTCGTCTGCGCCTGGCGCACCATTCCCGGACTGACGTCGATTCCGAGCACGCTGTATCCCGCCTGGGCGAACATCAGGGCTTCCTGCCCGGTGCCGCAGCCGATGTCGAGGAGGGCGCTCCCCGGCGGTACCCGCTCGCTGACGATGTCGTGGTGGCGCTGGCGCAGCCATCCCATGAGCGCGCTGCCGTGACCGCTGGCGTCAGGCGGGCCGTAGGTCGCGTCGTACAACTGGGCTGCCCCGTCGAAGCGCTGGGCGAGCGTCGCGTAGTACTCAGCCGGATCGATGCTGCTGTGGCGGTCCATCTGTCCCCATCCCCTCAGGCTCGGGCGGATCATCCTGGCTGGTGACGTCGAGCACAGGACGCCGGATCATCCACCATGCGGCGATGATGCCGAGGGCGATCACCGGGCCAGCGCCCATCGCGCAGAGCGCCCGCGCGGTGCCCGACCAACCGAGCAGTCCCATCAGCGCAAAGACGGCCACCGTCGCCGCGACGAATACGGCTAGCCACTGCAGCCCCAGCAGCGCCCCCCGGCGCCAGACCCGCCACCCCAGCGGGTTGTTCGGATCGTTCATGTGCGCGCCACTGCCTCACTCACCGGCGGCTGTGTCGGTTGCCAGCGGCCACACCCAGATGTCGCCGAAGGCGCAGTCGGTGACTGCGTCCTCGTAATTGAGCAGCGCCAGACCCACACGTCCCCGGCCCGGCCCCATCTGTTCCTGGGTCACCAGCGCGCCGTTGATGTACAGCGAAACGCGGTCGGCCTGGGCGATCATGATCAGCCGGTTGAGACCCTGGTTGACCATGGCGCTCTGGTCGTATACGTTGGTGCTCAACTCGGCGTCACGGGCCTGGACGACGCCAAAGCCGCCCCCGGTGTCGACATACGCCAGGTCGAGATTGCGTTCGTCCTGCCAGCGAAAGACGGCACCGCAGCCCACGCTCTCGCCGGTCGTCAGGGTGGTGACGTTGGCGCCGAGAATAAAATCTTCATAGAGCGCCTGCTCGGAGCCGAGCAACTCGAACACAGAAGCAGGATCGGCCGCGCTCAACGTCCGTTCCAGCAGAAACAGGTCGCGCGCGGGTGCCAGCACCACCTGGCCCGACTCCGCGATCTCGGCGGCGATCAGCGCCGGATCGTTCGAGTCCCAGGTCGTCAGCGCAAGCGGCAGGCCGCGGTAGGTCGTGCCCAGGCGCCGCGTGACGATCACGTCGTCGAACAGGATGGTCGCCGGATCGGGCTGATCCTCGCGCGTGCCGACTAGCAGGCCATAGGTGCCCGGTCCGGGCAGCCGGCTGTCGGAGAGCGTGCCGAGCGGGACTCCGTTGGCGAAGAACGACAGATCGCTGCCACGGGCCAGGACGCCCAGCGTCCAGGGCGCGCTGCTGAGCGCTTCGTCCGCCGTCCAGGTGCGCAGCACATACTCACCGGAGGCGTCCCGGACAGAGACTGTCCAGCGGCCCTCGGTGTTGACCTTGAACGCGTACATGCCCAGCCCGCCGCCGGATGTCTGGGCGCGGAAGACCAGCCCGAACTCGGCGTAGGACATCTGGCCGAACAGGCTGGTGGTGGCCTGAATGTACAGATCGTCGAGCGCTTCGGCATCGGCCGGGATCACGGTCACCGTGGTACCCGCTGGCAGAACGCGCACGCGCAGCCGGCCTTGCGCCAGCACGACCGACGCATTTTCCGGCGCGGTATAGGGAGATTCCGCACCGTCGAACGAGTCCCGGCGGACGACGCCGGCAAAGCCCGGCGTCAGCGTGAGCTGGTACGTGCCCGACGTTGATTCGTCGTAGCGAGCCACGCGAACGGTGTACACGCCATCCTGTGGCAAGGCGAGCGCTTCCAGCCCGGCATCTCTCACCAGCGAGTCCAGATCGTCGTTTTCGGCAACGCGGCCCTCGTCAGGGCCGATCAGGGTGAGGACAGGGTCCAGGCTGCCATCCATGGTGGCGGCGACCAGCGACACGACCTGGCCCGCGTATCCCTCGAAGGTCCATTCGTCGGCGGGTCGGGAAGCGGTCAGCGTGCCTTGAACCGGGTCGAAAAAGGTGAGCGGGCGGGCGTCATTCCCGTCCTGGGCAAAGACGGGCGGCGCGACCAGTGCCAGCACCAGCGCGCCACAGATCGACAGCCATGTCAATTTGGGCACAACTTCCAGTCCTGTTAGTTCGCCGCCGCTGTGTTGGGACTGGTGATCACCAGATTGTCGAAGTTCAACACCAGCGAGTCGGCCTGGCTGCTAGACGTGCATGCCAACAGGCCGATGGTTCCCGCCTGGCTGCTAAATCCGGGATCGTGAACTTCGCCGACCAGTTGACCATTGAAGTATGCCCTGAAGGTGTTGCCCTGCGCAAATACGCCAATGTGCGGCGTGGTGTCAGCCGGGTCGATGGCGGGCGAAACCGTCCAATCCTGGATCGAGTTCCACATGCCCATGTTATAGTGCATCAAGGTCCAGTCGCTGTCGCTGCTGAACATGAGCGCGTAGAAAACATCGGCGGTGGGGTTGGCGCGTAGGATGAAGCCATACTGGAAGTAGCTGGGAGAGCCTTCGATCTGAATGTCGGCCTCGACGTAGACATCGGACCAGGAGACGCTGTCAGATGGGAGGATGAAGCTCATCGTTCCGGCCGTCATGACCTGCATGTTCATCACGCCGTTCATCACGTCCGCGATGGAATCGATGTTCAACATCGGCTCCCAGTTGAGCGAGAGGGCCTGGTCGAACGACTGGAAATCGTCCCATTTGTCGAGCACGCTGTAGCCCGGCAGGAGCAGCAGGCGGAACT
This sequence comes from Aggregatilineaceae bacterium, assembly GCA_040767355.1. GTDB lineage: Bacteria > Chloroflexota > Anaerolineae > Aggregatilineales > Aggregatilineaceae > LM3-B42. The sequence continues at coordinate 101,134 of JAXGOS010000012.1, forward strand.
CGCCGGCCGTTTCCCCGGCCCGTTGGAGTGTGATAGTGTAGGTGCCGTCCGTTCCGGCCACGGCATCGATCGCGCGACTGTTCAGCCCTGTTTGCAGCGGGACGCCCGTGGCGATGGGTTGGCCCGCCGCATTGGCGAGCGTCATTTCGGGGGTCAGGTCGCCGAAGCGGGTCCAGGCGACGAGCGAGAAGATGAAGCCCGGTTGGACCTCGAAGACGTAGGTGACTTGCGGGACGGACGCATCGAGCGTGCCGGTCATCGGCTGCAGAGGAATGAGCTGGCCGGGCGCCGCCTGGTTGCCTGAAGTCGCTTCAACGGGGGCGGGTACGATGGCGGCTGCACTCCACATGGCGCACAGCATCACCAGTAAAATCAGCCGCCCGCGAGATCCGAACACCATACACTTCCTCCAACCACCAAATTGCGAATTCCTTCTGACATGGCCCCTTTGTACATGGCCAATCGTAACCGCTCAGGAGCCCGCGTTCAATCCTACCTTTATCCTATCTTACGCCATCTGATGGCCGTTGTATGCCCCGAAATGCCAAAGACTCATGAAAAATCCTGCTAACGGGAGGGGCCAACCTGACCGGCTGGCCCGCTCCGAAAAAAGGTGCTCCACAATACCTTGACTTGGGAGAAGGTCAAAATTCCCATAGCCAGACGTTATCTAGCTGGCAGTAAGTCCGCTGCGTGCGGCCCAGATCGTCCTCCGCCACGTAGACTTCGAGGGCGACCGTGCCGCTGAACGCATCGAATGTCCCGGCGGCAGCCAGCTCGCCATTGACGTACATTCGCATGGCCTCTTCCACCGCGACGACCGTCACGCGGTTGACCGATCCCTGGCCCGCCACGACTGAAGGGGCGAACTCAAACACGCTGGCGGCGTGCAGCTCGCCGTTATTGATCTGACCGAGGAACGCGGCGCCATCTTCGGTGACCATCCCGATCGAGATTGAGGTGCTGCCGTTGTTGCGGAAGTGCATCCCGCACCCGGATTCGGCGCCGGTGATATCGAGGTGGGCGTCGAAGGTGAGCACGAAGTTGCGGAAGCGGCGGCTTTGACCAAGAGGATAGAAGTTGAACCCACTTGACGATGTGTCGCCGAAACTGGTGGGCACCGTCATGGCGACCGACCCGCCCGCTGGTACGAGACCCATCTGGCGCAGTTCGTCCACGATGTCCGACGGGCGGCTGCTGGCCCAATTGGCGAGCGACGCGCTGGGCGTGGGCGAGGCGGGCACCGCTGTGGGCGGCGGAGGGCTGGTGGGCTTGGGCGTCGCCTGGCCCGCCATGCCAAATGGGAGCTGCGACGTGGGCGTGGCGCCCTGCTGGGTCAGCCCGGATAACATGCCCGCCAGGCCACCCAAGGCATCGCCGGCCTGGGCTGCCTTCTCGAGCAGGGGCGTCGTGATCACCAGGTTGTCGTGGTAGATGGTGAGCGTATCCGTCTGGCCGTCGCGCGTGGCAGCCACCACCGCGATCGATCCTTCCCCAACGCGCATTTCGGAGTCGGTGACCTCGCCCACGAACTGGTCGTTGAAGTAGGCGCGGAATGTCTTGTCGCGCACCATCACGCCAATCCGCGGATTCTTGTCGGCCCCATCCACGACCGGCGTCTGAGTCCATTCCTGAATTGCCGTCCAGCCGCCATCGCCGAAGTAGAAGACCGACCAGTCGCTGTCGCTGCTGAACGTGATGGCGTAAAATGCCTCCGGGTCTTGACCCAGGTGCACCAGCAGGCCATATTCGTAATAGCTGGGCCATCCTTCGATGCGGACATCGCTCTCGATGTAGAGATTGTCGTACGACAGCGCATCGTCCGGCTGGAAGTAGCTGAGCATATTCGGGGCAAAGACGGTTAGCTCCGCCGCGCCCTCCACGACATCCCACGAATTTGCGTCCGAGGATGACGGCGTCCAGATCAGCGACAGATCATCGCCGGCAAGCTCGAAATTGTCATACTTTTGCAGATTGGCGTACCCCGGCAGCACCAGCAGCGAATACGCCCCGCTGCCCGCGCCCGTGCGCGTGACGGTGGCCGTGTAGTTCCCCGTAGTCGGGGCGAGGACGGCGTCGACCACGTGAAAGGTCGGGTCGTCGCTCAGCGGTTGGCTGGTGGCGAGCGTCTGGCCTGTCGGGCCGGTGATCGTCACGCTGAGGCCCAGCGAGCCTGTGGTGTCGCGCCCGGTGACAGAAAACGGAAACCCTTCGTTGAGGTGAAAAGTGTAACTTGCGGCAGGAGTTGCTGCATCCAGGGTCCCTTCGACCAGTTCCAGCAGCTTGACGGGCGTGCCGGTTTGGCCCGGCGGCGCTGCCTCCGCAGGACCGGTCCATCCGGCAAAGGCAACAATCGCAGCGAGCAGGACTCCTGCTGCCAGTCGGGCGGTTCGGTGTTTCACGGTTCCCTCCCTTGTGCTATTCGATAAAGGTGGTGATCAGGCCCAACCGGGCAGCCGGCGCTGCAGGATGGCCAGCAAAGCGCGAAAATCGTCCTGGCTGATCTCGCCTCCGTCGTTCCAGCGGGCGTCTTCTAGCTTGAGCAGGCGCCGCTGTTCGGCCGCGGTGCTCAGGTCCTGATTCGACTGGGTCTCGCTGCGCGGGCGCAGCCGTACAAACTGGTCGTATCCAATGATCGCCTCGGCATCGCCGGGCGACATAAACGTGTAGAGGATGATTTCTGTCTCATCTTGCAGCAGATGCACCGCCAGGCAGTACCAGCCCTTGGGGATACGCGTCCGGCGGCGGACTGCGAAGCGCCACGCCTTGACGTTGAAGGTGCGCTGCCAGTCGATCCGGCTCACGACGGGCGGATCGTGGCGGCCGTCGGTCACGACTAGCGCGTTGTCGCTCAGGGCAGCGGTGCGGCGGCTGGGCATCAACCGCTTGAGAAGGTACTCCGCGCCATAACCCACGCCGACCACAGCCACGACATCCAGCGGCAAGACGATGCACAGCGGATCGATACTGTCGAGCAGCCTGTCGAGCAGCGCCCGGCCGCCGAAATGGGTGAGCAACCCGGTCCCGAGCGCGATGATCGGGACCAGGAAACGGATGGAAAAGTGCTCGGCGTCGATGATGACACGGCGCCCATCGCCGGTTGAGCTGAGCTGTGTGGTCATGGCATGTCCCAGAAGTGCTCCGATCCGAGAAAGTCCGTTCTAGGATACCATGTTTTGACCGTCCCGGCAGGGCGTGCTGCGCGAGTTCGCTGTTGCGAATTCGGGCGGGCAGAGTATAGTCGTAGCGCGAACCGTTTTCGAGATGGCGACTCGCAGCCATTGGCGGAGAAAAGACCATGCCCACCGCACCACTCACCATCGGAATCGAAGAGGAATACCAGCTTGTCGACCCGGAAACGCGCGAGTTGACGTCTTACGTGCAGCAGATGATGAATCAGGGGCGCGTCGTGCTGGGCGACCAGCTCAAACAGGAGTTCATGCAGTCCCAGGTCGAAGTGGGCAGCCACATCTGCCGCAACATCCACGAGGCGCGGCAGGAGATCATCCGGCTGCGGCGGACGGTGAGCGAGGTCGCCCAGGAGAACGGCTGCCAGATCGTCGCGGCATCGACCCATCCCTTCTCGCGATGGATGGAGCAGCAGATCAGCGAGGGAGCGCGCTACGATGACCTGGCATCCGAGATGAAAGACGCCGCGCGCCGCCTGTTGATCTTTGGACTGCACATCCACCTGGGATTCGGCAAGACGCCCGAGGGGATGGAGCTGGTCATCGATATCCTTAACCAGCTTCGCTACTTCCTGCCGCACATCCTGGCGTTGACCACATCTTCGCCGTTCTGGCATGGCCGCAACACGGGCCTGAAGAGCTACCGGAGCCTGGTCTTCGAAAACATGCCCCGTTCGGGCATCCCGCCCCATTTCAACAGCTACGCGGAATACGACCGCTACGTGACACTGATGGGCAAGGTGGGCTCGCTGGGACACGACCAATCGACTCGCAAGCCGACCGATGTCGGCGTTCTGGGTGGCGACCCGACCAAGATTTGGTGGGATGCCCGCCCGCACCCGAACCTGGGCACGCTCGAGGTGCGCATCTGCGACATGTGCACGCGGCTGGATGACGCTATCGCGGTGGCGGCGCTGATCCAGGCGATCACCGCCAAGCTGATCAAGCTGCGCAACCAGAACCTGTCGTGGCGGATCTATCGCGGCGTGTACCTGGAAGAGAACAAGTGGCGCGCGGTCCGGTACGGCGTGGACGGCAAGCTGATCGATTTCGGCATCGAGCAGGAAGTGCCGATGCGCTTCCTGGTCAATGAGCTACTGCAAATCGTCGATGACGTGGTGGACGATCTCGGCTCGCGCGAGGAAGTGAGCCGGATTGCCAAGATCGTCGAGCACGGCACCAGCGCCGACCGCCAGCTACGCGTTTACCACCGGGCGCTGGGGCAGGGCGCCACCGAGCGTGAGGCCTTGTTTGCCGTGGTCGATCACCTGATCGCCGAGACGGCGGAAGGGTGGCCCGCCTGAGTGGCCGGTCGTGACCGGGCGCGGATCGTTGCCGCGTGGTTCGACGAGTCGGCGGACCGCGCCGAGCGCGAGATCGTTCCCCTTCTGGCGCCGCTGGCCGCCGATTTCATCGCGTATGCAAAGCCGGAACCATCGGATACGGTGCTGGACGCCGGCACCGGCACCGGGCTGGTCGCCCGCCTGATCGCGCCGCATGTCCGACGGGTGGTTGGGCTGGACGTGTCGGCGCGGTCGCTGGCACTCGCCCGGCAGATCCTGCCCCTGGACCGCTCGACCGTGGTTCAGGGGACGGTCGAGGACGCGCCCTTCCGGGGCAGGGCGTTCTCACTGGTCGCGGCCTCATTCGGGCTGAACGCGACCGAGCCGAGCCGGGCGCTGGGCGCCATCAGGCGCTGTCTGGCGCCGGGCGGCAGGCTGGCGCTCCAGGAATGGGGGCCCGCTGACGCGGCCAGCCAGGCGATCGACGATCTGCTGGCGGACCACGCGGTCGATGAGCCGGATGCGTCGCTGGCGGCGCTGCGCGCGGCCCCGGACGCGTTGGGACCCCTCTGGCGCGACTACCTCCAAGACGTTGACGATTACCGTGAATGGCTGGAAGAGGCCGGGTTCGCCGTGGTGGATGCGGTCGAAGCGGCGCCGGTGGCGATCCGGGCTACGCCGGACGTTTTTCTGCGCTACCTGCTGGTCCCGACGTTCCGGCGCCGCGAAGTAGAGGCGATGGTGCCTGCGGTGCGATCGGCGTTTCTGGCAGCGGCGCGCGCCCGACTGACCCAGGACGCTCAGCCCGATGGATCGCTGATCTGGCGGCCAGTCGTGCTGCGCGCGCGGGCGAAGTGGGCTGGATGATGATCAGTCGGTGTAGATGGCGACCAGTCCCGACAGCACGCCCAACCCCAGCGTGACCAGCAGGCTCACCCCGAAGATATCGGTCAGCCGGTCGGACGGGTAATACAGGATGTAGACGCCGAGCGCGGTGAACGCGATCAGCGACGCGAACGCGGCCCAGTACACGGGCACTTCTCTGGATGGGAGGCGGGAAAGCTCAGACGCCATGGGTTTCAGGGTCGGGTGGCAAACCGGATCAGGCCGAATCCCTGCCAGGGACTCGACGGTGGATAGTATACCCTCTCTGTGGCGGGCGGCGAGTCGGTGCTGATGACGAACAGGCGAATCACCCCGTCGCCGGGAAGGAGCCTGGCCCGATCGAGGACGATGCTCGAAGGCACGATTACTACCTCCAGCCGCCGGCTCGCGTAATGCAGGCTGACCTGATCGGCCAGCAGGCTCACGCGATCCGGCGGTCCGAGCGCGGCCAGTACATCGCCCGCCCGCAGCAGCGGCGGGTTGGAGTCCTGCCGCCAGTCGCACATCAGGTGATAGCCGTTCGTCGCCCAGTAGAGCAGCACCGGCAAGGAGCGGTTCGTACCGGGCGCCCACCTGAAAGCGACCGCCGGATTGTACCCGGCTGGCTGGAGCCCCTCGAGGATGGCGGCGCTGCCGGGCGCTACGCGGGGCGAGACACGCAGCGCGGCGAGCACTTCCTCCGGCGGCATGGCCGAGAAGCACAGCCCGTCCCAGCAGCGATCTTCGCCGGGAAGCGGGAACGCTGGGGCGTTCTGGGCCCGCTGGCCGATCCAGCGCGCCCCCGCCGCGCCCGCGATCAGGACCGCGCAGAGGGCGACGAGCAGCCACCCGAACGGCTTCACGAATCACTCCCGGCCCGGCAGCGACGCGTGGCGCGCCGCCATGTGGAGCAGGTTGTTGGTGAGCAGCGCCAGGACGATCATGGCGGTCAGGGTCAGTCCACCGACCAGCACCCCGTACCGGACATCAGCCCACATCTCGAACTGCGTGCGCAGGTCCATCAGGCGCAGGCCGTGGTCGCCGCCGAGCGCGAAGAACAGGTGATCGCGCCAAGAGCCGGTGTTGGAGGTGGTCCACGACGTCCGGTTGTTCACGTTGGCGGTCAACAGCGCCAGCCCGAAACCGAATCCCTCGCCAATCACGACCGCCAGCCGGCACAGGCTCGCTATCTGCCGGCGGCGAATGACCGTCGCCAGACTCAGCCCCAGCGCGGCATTGAAACCGATCAGCACCAGCGGCAGGACGAGCGAGGCGGTCATCCCGGCGGCGAGCAGCGCCAGCCCTGCGGCGAGCGGCACCTCCGGCGTGATCCCGATCAGGTACAGGTCCAGGTGGCGGCCCTGGTAGGCGGTCAGGTCGACCAGCATCCGCCCGGCGAAGAACAGGCGCGGCACCAGGATGATTGCCAACAGCCAGCGCATCTGGTAGAACACAGCCGCCCAGCGTGCCCAGATCGCCAGCTCACCGCCGTGGCTGGTGATCTTGAGCGTTTCCCAGGTGCCGCGCGCTTGCTCGAGGGCCACGGTATTGGCTGGAATCAGGATCGCGACGAGCATCGTGAAGAACTGGAGCAACACCAGCGGGACATACAGGACGGCGAACAGCGGCGAGCCGTGAAAATCGCCGAGGACAAGCGGCCTGTCTTCCTGGAACATGTGGTAGCTGAACAGGAGCACGGCGATCAGCACGCCGGCGCCGATCACGTTGGTCGCCAGCCGGACGAGGCGAGAGTGGCGGCGTTCCTCGCGCTGGAGCATGTGGCGCAGCATTGGGTTGTCGGGCCGCGCCCAGGCGGGTAGCTGCGCTAACAGGTGTTCGTGCGCTCGCATGGATTTCCTCTGGCCGGTCAGCGTGTCGTGTCCAGCGCCGCCCGGATATCCTCCTCGAAACGATTCAGGGCAGCCCGCCAGTCGTCGGGCCGGACCTTCACCAGCCGCCCCGGATAGATGTAGTACAGGAACGTCCCTGGAACCTGCCCGGTTCTGGCCTCGACTGCCGCCGCGTAGACGCCGACCTGCAGCGCGTAGCGCGGTACGTCCTGCTCGACGTTCGGCCAGTTGACGGGCCGCGTCTTGTAGTCCAGCACGTGCCACTGGCCGCCGCGATCGCGGTACAGCACGTCGATCGTGCCGTGGATGGCGCGCACGCCGGTATGGTAGACGAACGTTACCTCGCGGTGGACTTCTACCGCGCGCTCGATCTCGCGCCGAATGGAGGCGGACTCGAAGCGGCGCAGCAGATCCAGCGCGCGGCGGATCGCCTCATCGACCAGGGGCGGGTCGGTCAGCCCGGCGCTCCAGGCGTAGGTTTGCAGCCAGCGATGCAGGTCGTCGGAGGCGGTTTGGTCCGGCAGCCGCCAGCCTTGCAGCGCGCGGTGGACCATGTCGCCGATGATCTGGGCGATACGCCGCGCCCCGCTTGGGTGGGTGGGCAGAGGGCGGATCGGCTCCGGCATGTCGTAGAGCACGGACTGGCGGAACGCGGCCCAGCCGTGGTCGACCGGGTCGTAATGGCGCGCGCTGCCCAACCGGGCGATCTGGGTGGCCGACAGGGCGCGGGCCGGCGCGGTGGGATCGGTGGGGATCGGCCCCACCAACGGCGGCAGGGTGGGCTGCGCATCCGGGAGCGGGCGCCCGGCCCGGATGTCCGGATGATCCCAGAGCGTGCCGCGCTCGGGCGCGCGCGGAAACAGCACGTGATCGGGCGGCGGCTCGGCTGGGACATGGAGCAGGCACGCGCCCCAGTCGAAAGCCAGGGACTTGGGCTCGCTGCATGGCTCGCAGCCGTCGATGTCGAGCGCGGCCAGCCATTGGTCCAGCCACGACTCGCCGGGCTTGGCCCTCAGCGCGCCGCTCACGATCAGCGCATCCTGGGCGCGCGTGGCGCCCACGTACAGCAGGCGGCGGTGCTCGGCGGCCTCGCGCCGGTCAGCCAGCGCGCAGGCCCTGTGCCAGCCGAACGGCGGCGGCGTCTTGTCGTCCGGATCGTCCAGCGGCACTTTGCAGGCTGGACCTGCTTCGGGATCGATCAGCAGCGTGCCATATTTCGAGTCGCGTTCCCAGGTAGCATCGGCCAGCACGACGACCGGGAACTCCAGCCCCTTGCTGCCGTGGACGGTCATCAGCTTGACCGCGCCCTCAGCCTCGATCGCCGCCTCGCCCTCGCGTACCTCGCGCGCGACGAGCTCGCGTGTGAAGGCGTTGAACGCACCCAGCGAAATGCGTCCCGACGCGCGCGCCAGGTTCAGCAGTTTTTCCACGTTGCCGCGCCGCCGGGCGCCGTCGCTCAGCCCGGTGAGCGTCGCGGCGTACCCGGTCAGGCTCAGCGCGCGGGCCAGCAGGTCCGCGATGGGCGCGCGCCCGGCCATGTCGCGCAGTTCGCGCAGCGTGTCCCGGGCGAATTGGCGCGCCTCGGCATCGCGCGCGGGGAATAACGGTACATCGCCGGTGAAGAGGGCGTCCCACAGCGGCAGCCGCGATCCATCCGGCTGGCGTGCCTGGCGCAGCGCGTAGAGCGCGTCGTCGCTCAGGCCGAACAGCGGCGAACGCAGCACCACCGCCAGCGAGAGATCGTCCGCCGGGTTGTGCAGCGCCCGCAGCAGGTGCAGCAGATCCCAGACTTCCTGGCGGTCATAATAGCCTTTGCCAGCGATGGTGACATACGGCAGGCTCGCCGCTTTGAAGACGTCCTCATAGAGCGGGATCCTCGGCGTGGCGCGGAACAAGATGGCGGCGTCGCCGTAATCCATCGGGCGATAGGCGCCGCGCCCGGCCTTGCGGGCGTGGTCCGGAACGAAGGCGCCGTCGGGCAGCGCGGCGTGATCCAGCGCGGCATCCCACACCTGCGCTCCGCTCTGTACCAGGGCGTGAATGTGCCCGGCGATCTCCCACGCTTCCCAGCGACGGCACTCGTCGATCCCCGGACCGCCCTCCAGTTTAGGGATGGCGATCACGCGCAGCGGCGCATCGTGCAGCGCGACGGCGCCCGGCTGGGCGGGGCGGTGCGCGGCCATGTCACGGTCGAGCGCGATCTCATAGCGCGAGGCGGGTCCTTTGCCCGGCTGGAGGATGCGCCCGAAGATGGCGTTGCAGGCGGCGACCAGCCGGCTGTGCGCTCGGAAGGAGGTGGACAGCGGCAGATCCTGGCCGCCGCTCGCGACGAAGTCGTCCCGCACGCTCCCGAAGACGCTCACATCTGCGCCGCGAAAGCCGTAGATGCTCTGCTTGGGATCGCCCACGACGAACAGCCGCCCCTCCGCACCCGCCCGGCCCACCCCCGCCAGGTGGTAGACGATGTCGCGCTGGGCGAGGTTGGTGTCCTGGAACTCATCGACCAGGATGTGCCGGATTTCGTCGCCGTAAAACGCCACCACGCCGGGCGCACTGTCGAGCAGCCGCCGTGCTCGGCTCTCCAGGTCGTCGAAGTCGAGGGCGGCGCGGGCGGTTTTTGCGCCCTGGTAGGTCTTTGCCGCCAGCTCGATTGCGTCCCGCCACAGCCCCAGCAGGCGCGCAGCCTCCTCGTCGCGCTCGCAGATCGGCGGCGGACATTTGTCCAACGCGGTGTTGAGTCCGTCGCGGATGTACCGCAAGCCAGCTTTTGCCTCTTCGAGCCTCTCTGTGTTGCCCCATTTCTCAGCAGAACCCACATTCAGTTTTATAGCGGCGATCGTTTCCTGGGCGAGGGCGAAGAAGATGTCCGGCTCGCACGTCAGCAAGCCGTCGCGCCGGGCGTGGACGAGGCGCCACATGTCGGCCAGCTTGTCGTCCGGCGGGAGTATGCCCGGCGGCACGGCATCGAGCGCGGCCCGCCAGTCCGGATCGCCGCGCAGGGCATCCACCCGGGCGCGCATGTCGTCCTGCCATCCTTTGCGCCACCCGTCCAGCAGGGTATCCGGCCCGGCGTCCAGCGCGTCCAGCGCGAGATCCGCCTTGCCGCTGGCGGCGAATTCGCGCAGCACCGCGCGCACTTCGCTCACGCCATAGCGGGCCAGCAGTTCCGCCGCCGGGTGATCGTCCCGGCCCAGCCGGGCGAGCGCCTGCTCGATGGCATCTTCCAGCACCAGCGGCGCCTCGTTCTCATCCAGCACTTCGAAGCCGGGATCGATCTCGGCCTCGGCGGGATGGGCGCGCAGCACCTGAACGCACAACGTATGGATCGTGCTGATGCGCGCTGCGGTGAGCTCGGCCTGTCGTTCCAGCCAGTGATCCAAGGTGGAGCGGTCGCCCGCCGCGGCGGCCTCGGCGATGCGCTCCTCGATGCGCGCTCGCACCCGGTCGCGCATCTCGCGCGCGGCTTTGTCGGTGAAGGTGATCGCGAGGACGGACGGCAGCGGCCAGTCCCGGTGGCTGTCGAGCAGGGCCAGGTAACGCTCGACCAGGACGCGGGTCTTGCCACTGCCCGCGCCCGCCGTCACGATCACGTTGCGGTCGTGTAGGGTGATGGCCGCGGCCTGTTCGTCGGTGAAGCGCATTGTAGGGTCTCCGTGCTCTTTACAGTGGGATGTCGGCGATCAGCAGGCCGGCGGTCAGGGTGATGGCGGACAGGAGCGCGAAGGCGGCCAGCAGGTTGCGGCGCGTCCACTCGATGTGCTTACGGCCATACCGGTCCACCGAGGGCGAAAACAGCAGAAGCCCGCAGCCCAGGAGTGTCCACACCGCGCCCACGTAGAAATCCCCGAACAGCAGGGTGATGTTGCCCATGGCGAAAAACGCGCCGCCCATGATTTGCTCGATCGTCCACCTATTCATGATCAGCCCTTGCTGGCGGGCAACTCACCCTCGCCCGCGCTGGACTTGTGCCGGTAGGCGCGCGACAGGCGGCATAGCGGCCTGAACTCGCAGAAGCTCACGCACTTGCCGCCGTCCATCTTGCGCGGCTGGACCGGGAACTGGCCCTCCCGCGCGGCGAGGACGTGGGCGTGCAGATACTCGCGCGCTTGCTCGATCTCACCGGCCCCGGCGGCGACTTCGCCGCTGGTCTTGCGGTTGGTGATGTGCCAGAACACGCCCCCGGCCACGCTCAGGCTCGCGTCGATTTGCGCGACTACATGCTGGGCAGCCAGCAGGTAGATCAGCATCTGGAAGTCGATCCCGGCGGCCATCTCCCTGGCCGAGCGCTCACTCGTGCCGGTCTTGTAGTCGATCACGAATGCGCGCTCGCCCGTCACGTCGATCCGGTCGATTTTGCCGCGCACGCGCAGCGTTCCGGCCGGGCCATCGATGGCCAGGGGCGGCTGGTCCCCGAAGCCGAAGCTCGCTTCATGGACCAGGGCGCGGCGCCGGCCCGAGGCTCCCAGCTTCAGGATGGGTTTATGCGCTTTGGGGTTGAACGGGCCGGTGCTTTCGAAATCTTGCCGGACCAGCCAGGTCAGGCGGCGCAGCATGTTGACCTGCTCGTGCTGCCAGACCGGACCGGGGCGAAATGCGAAGGACTCCGGCGCGGTGGCCAGGACCTCCGCTGCGACCATGTTCAGAATCGCCACGGCGCGCCCGGCGTTGTCCGGCGCGAATTCCAGGTCTTCGACGGCTATCTGGCGGTAGGTGCGCTCGAGGATGGCGTGGTAGACCGACCCGAGCTGGCGCGCGTCCAGCCCTTCCTCCGGCTCGACCAGCTCCTCCAGGCCCAGTAGCCGCCCGGCGAAAAACCGGAACGCGCAGATCCCGTAATCGTTGAACTGGGTGGCGCTCCAGACGCGGTCCGGCCCAAGCTGCTTGGCGACGTACTCGATCAGCGCCGGATCGCTGAGCACGCCGGTATAGGGGTCGAAGGCGGCGGTGCGATCCTCGCGGCGCGCTTCGATCGACCGCCCGCGCAGCACGGCCCGCCAGGGGCCGGTCGCGAGCAGCGCGTTGTACGCCTGCGCGGCGGCAGGGATGCCGTCCGGCTGCTCGCCGCTAAGAATGGCCGCGGTGGCGACGGCGACTTCGTCCAGGGTGGCCGCCTGGTTGAGCGAGGGCGCCCCACCCACCGGCAGGCGCTCGATCGCGCTGGGGGGGACGTCGACCGCGGCGCGGGCGGCGGTCCAGAAGGGCGAGGGCGGGCAGGGCGTGCCTTTGTCGTCGATGGTGAACCGGCTGAGCGTCAGCGTGCGGCGGGCGAGGCCGATGGCCTGGTAGAACAGGCTCGCGTCGTCGGCCCGCTCGGCTGCGGTCTGGACGTCCAGCCCTGCCGCCGCCAGCGCCCGGCGTTCGCGATCGCTGAAGAAGGCATCCTGCGCCTCAGGACAGGGGAAGACTCCTTCCGCCAGACCGAGCAGAAACACGTGGTCATGGGGCAGCCCGCGCGCCTCGAGGACATCCGTCGCCAGCACGCGCCCCAACCGGCTGCGCCCGCCCGGCGGCACGACAGTCGCCTGGTCCACGGCCAGCGCGAGTTCGGCGCGGAACTCCGCCCACGCCAACGGCTCAAGGCGTCCATCGGCCGCCAGCAGATCGTACGCGCCGCGCAGGCCCGACAGGATGCGCATGAACTCGCCCAGGGCCGCGATGTCGCGGGCGGCACGGTCCCCATCAGCGGTGGCGCGGACCCGTTCCAAGAGGTGGGCGTGATCGGGCGGGGGGGCGGCGTCCGTCTCGACGAGGTGGGCGGCGTCCTCCGCGGCAGCTTCCGGATCCGGCCCGATATGCCGTTCGATCCAGGCGGTCAGCTCGGTGATCGTGCCGCACGCCGGGGGCGTGACGCGGTCCATGAACTGCGCGAGGGCCTCAGCCAGCGCCGCCGGATGGGACGGGCCGTCCTGGTCCGGCAACTCGCCATCTTCGTCGGGCAGTGGTCCCCCGAACGCGCGCAGCGTGTCCAGCCACGTGTCGCGCCCGCGCACGATCCGGCGCTCCACGCTGATCCGCGCGAGCTGCGCGACCTGGTCGGGGCTTAGGAAGGGCGCGACGATATACGGCGAATAGAGCACGTCGAGCAGGTCGCGCCGACGAAAGTCCCCCTCGTGCAGATCGATCAGGGCCAGCAGCGCGGCAACGGCCGGATTCTCGCGTAGCGGCACGTCCTCGCGCACGACGAGCGGCACGCCATATGCCTCTGCAGTCTCGCGCAGCGCGCCGCTGTACAGATCCAACCGGCGGGCCAGGATTGCGATCGATTCGGCCGGCGCGCCATCGAGCAGCAGGCGTTTGGTGCGCCGCAGAACCGCGCTCACCTCGCGGCGCACGTCCGGCGCTTCGATCAGGCTCAGGCTGGGCCGGTCCTCGTCAGGCGACTGTGCCGGTGCGGCGCTGTGGAATACGGAATGCACCAGGTGGTCGAGGATGGGGACGCGCGCGTTTGCGTCGCAGTGCTCGAGGGCTTGCTCGCGCCACAGCTCGCCGCCGGCAGCCAGCACGCGGCGCCGGGTCTGGTCGAAACGGCGGAAGCGGCGCCCTTGCTGCTCATCCTCGGCGCGCGTTAGCGTGAGGATCGTCTGCCTGGCGTGGCGAGCCAGGGCGGTCAGCAGCCGGGCGTGAATGGTGTTGAACTGGTCGAAGCCATCGATCACCAGCAGGTCCAGCGTCAGCGGGAGTCGCTCGACGCTCTCCAGGTATTCCAGGGCCAGCCAGCCTGCGCCGTGCCGATCGACGAGGTGTGCCTCGCGCAAGAGAGTCTGGTAGCCGCTGTAGATCCGCGCCAGATCGCGGTCTTTCGGCCCGCGCGTTTGGGCCACGGCGGCGAACTCCTCCGGAAAGACCAGCGCCTGCTTCAACTCGTGGACCAGGCCGGCGATTTGCCCGATGAAACCGGGCAGGCTGGCGATCTGGCCGAACAACTCCAGCTCGCCGCGCGCCTGCAAGCCGGTCGCGACGTGGTGCAGGATGCGGTAGCGCGCCGTGCCCTCGATCTGGCGCTGGGGATTGCCCGCCAGCTCCAGGAGACGCGCGTAAAGCTGGTGGAAGTTGTAGAACTCCACGCCGAACTGCACGTGGTCCTCGCTGCGGGCGACCAGGCGCTCGCGAAACGCGTGGATCTGCTCGTTGGTCGCCAGCACGACCCAGATCGTGTTGAACGCGGAGCCCATCCGGCGCGCGTCGATGATGGCATCCAGCGCGGCCTGGGTCTTGCCACAGCCCACCGGCCCGGTGATGATGGCGGCGTCGGGCGGGAGATCGAAGATGTCGTCGATGAAATCCATGTGTGCCTCCACCGGCCAGTGTAGTGAGTCTGGGAGCAAAGGGCAAACGGGGCGCGGGCTGACCACTCAGGCGACAAGCCGCGTACAACAAGGTGGCGCGCGTATCGATTCGTTGACAAACCGTCATTTCTTGTTCACACTTACGGTTGCATAATCATCCTCCAATCTCTGCGGAGCCTAATCGGGAGATAAACTCATCATGATCGAGGGCACACTGGTTGATCTCGTCCCGTTCGAGGACGATTTCGCGATTCACATGGAAACGTGGATGAACGAAGAGGCGTGGTTCCGCGCCCGCCTGTGGGAGCGTCGCGAGCCTCATACCGAGGACGACGTCAAGAAATTCATCGAGAAGATGGAGAAAAACGAGCATGGCGCCCTGATCGGCTTCCAGTCCAAAGACGGCGACCCGATCGGCGGCGTGATGTTCGACCACGAATGGACGCGCGTGCGCAAAGCGGACGCGATATTCTTCGCGGGCGATACCCGCTACGAGGGCACCGACGAGCACCTCGACGGGCTGCTGATGCTGCTGCGCTACTGCTTCGAGACGCGCAACCTGCACCGCCTGGACGCGTCGGCGCTGACCTTCGACGAGGTCAGGATCGACTTATTGCGCCGCGCGGGGTTCGTCCACGAAGGCACCCTGCGCCAGCACATCCGGTACGATGGCGATTACGTCGATGTCGAGGTTTTCGGGATTCTGGCTGACGAATGGCCGGGCTACGAGCAGAAGGTCGCCGGGTTGGACCTGAAGCCGAGCGGCATTGAGCCGAAACCCAAGCCCGAAAAGAAGGACGACAAGGACGCCGGGGCAGCCAAGTCCTGATCCGGCAGCCGAGACGGGAGACCACCCATGACCATCTTACACGGTTTGCTGGTCGATCTGGAGCCGTTCACGCGAGAGTACCAGAAAGAGAAAGCGCACATCTACTGGAACAACGAGTCGCGCGTGTGGGCGATGATGGGCGAATGCGAGCCGATCACGCGAGCCCAGCTCAACCGGATTATGGAAGAACGTGCCGGTGCCGCCGAGCGCGGCTACACCGGCGTGCACTTCATGATGCGCGCCAGAGATGGCAACATCATCGGCTCGATGGGCCTCAATTGGGTGGATTACTGGAATCGCGCAGCCTGGCTTGGCGCATGGATTGGCGAGGAAGGCTACTGGGGCGGCGGGCACGGCACGGATGCCCTGCTGCTGATGGTGGAGTACGCGTTCCAGTGGCTGGACATGCGCCGCCTGTGCCTGGGGACCATGGACATCAACGAGCGCGCCCAGCGCAACGTCGAGAAAGTCGGGTTCCGGCTCGAATCACGCGAACGCAAGGCAGCCCTCGTCAACGGGCGGTGGGTTGATGGTCTGAACTACGGCATGCTGCGCGAGGAATGGCTGGGCCGCGACCCGCTGGTCGAACGGTTGGGGCTGCGCGAGAAGGCCGAACAGCGTTACGGAAGGGAAAGCTGAGATGCTGGAAGGACTGCTGGTCGATCTGGTGCCCTACGGGAAGGCGTTCACTGATCTGGAGCACCGTTGGCGGAATCACGAGGCGTCGTTCTACGGCAGCGGCGGCGACCGGTATTTTGTCACGCAGGCGATGGTGCGGCGCATGATGCAAGAGTGGGCCGAGGAGCGCGAGCGTGGCGAGGATCCGGGCGTGGCATTCGGTATCCGGACCAAGGATGGCAAGCCGATCGGGTATATGGGCATCAACTGGCTGGTGCCATATTATCGCCTGGCGATGCTGGGCGCCAAGATCGGCGAGCCAGAATACTGGGGCGGCGGCTACGGCACCGACGCATTGTTGCTGCTGCTGGAATACGCCTTCGACTGGTTGGATATTCGCAAAGCCTGGTTGATGACGACGACCATGAATCATCGCGTGATGCGCCAGATGGAGAAGGTGGGCTTCACGCTCGAAGCGCAACAGCGTCACGCAGCGCTGGCCGATGGTGTATGGTACGACTGGCTGGCCTACGGCTTGCTGCGCGAGGAGTGGCCGGGCCGCGCCGCTGTGATCGAGCGCATCGGCCTGCACGCACGAGAGAAGCGAACAATGCAGCAGAAGGGCTGTTGGTCGACCTCGTTCCGTATGGCGACGAGTTCAAAAGATGGAACATCGCTGGAACGGCAGCGAAGCCGTGTTCTGGGCCTCGATGGGCGAGCGGGCGGTCATGTCCCGGGCCAGCATCGAGCGCCGACAGCAGAGCGTGTCGAGCGCGCCGAGCAGGCCGCGTCACGGTGTATGGTTCGGGATTCGCTCCAAGGACGGCGGCCGCTGGCGATATCGCGCTCAACTGGGTGGTCACACCACCGGCTGAGCATGCTGGGCGCGCGATCGGCGAGCCGGACTACTGGGGCAGCGCCAGCACCGACGCGCGTTGCTGCTGATCGTGGACTACGCGTTCAACTGGCTGGATTTCTGAAAGCTGTGGCTGGGTACGATGGCGCTTAACGCGTCCGCGCGCAGCGCAATGAAGGCCGGGTTCAAGCTGGAAGCTCGCGGCCGCCGGGAAATATACGCCGACGGAGAATGGGTCGACCATCTGCTGTATGGCCTGCTGCGCGAAGAGTGGCCGGGCCGCGAAACAGTCATCGCCCGGCTGGGTCTCAAAGCCCGGGAGTCGTAACCGATGCTCGAAGGTCTGCTGGTTGATTTGGTCCCTATGGCCGGCGTTTCATGGAGAACGATCACCGCTGGTCGACGGCCAGCGATGACCTGGTCAGTATGGGCCGCCGCGACATTGTGACCAAAGCCCAGATCGAGGCCGAGCACCGCGAATGGCGCGAGTCAACCAGGCGGAAACCGGCGTCGCCTTCAGCGTTCAGACCAAGGACAGCAAACCGCTGGGCTATTTCGGCCTCAACTTCGTGTCCTATCCGACCGGGTGGCAGATCTGGCGCGAATATCAGCGGGCGGGACTGCTGGGGCGGAGGTTATGGCACCGATGCCTTGCTGCTGCTGGTCGATTACGCGTTCGACACGCTCGACGTACGCCGCCTCTTCTTGATCACGATGACGCTGAACGAGCGCGTGCTGCGCCAGATGGAGAAAGTCGGCTTCCTGCTGGAAGGGCGCATGCGCCAGGCCACGGTCGCGGATGGCGTGCAACGCGGCGTGGTGATATATGGTCTACTGGCCGAAGAGTAGCCGGGCCGCCCGCGACGATCAAAACCCGGCCTGCGCGCCCGGTAACCGGGCCGCTGGATAGGGATCCATGGGAGGGCTGGTCTGCCAACGACCGGCCCTTTCTTGATCGAGGCTGGCGATTTGCCACGCGCGGAGGGGGACAGTAAGCTAGAGCCAAATCCATGTTGTATCGAGCGAGGCGTCCCGATGAAGACCAGATGGTTTGTGGCAGTGGCGATGGTGCTGGTGGCGCTGGCGGCCCCGGTGAGCGCAGCGGAACCGCTGCCCAGCATCGTCACTTTTGAAAGCGATCTGCCGTCGATCACGGTGCAGGAGGCCGAAACCGGGGCGGTGACGGCGACGCTGTCCTGGCACACGGCCGGCGTCACGGAAGGCTATCGCCTGCGCCTGCACAGCTACCGGCTGAACAACTGGGAGCTGGTGTTCGATGAGAACAGCGTCCCGTTGGAGCCGATCGGCTCGCGCGAGGTGACAATCCGCCATCCGCTGAACTTTGGGCCGCCGACCTATCTGCTGTCGATCGTGGATGCCCAATCGCGCATCGTCGACCAGCGCCCGCTGTCGATCCCGTACGAGATCGACGAGGCGAGCACCCCAGTGATTGAGTCCTTCACCGCGAACACGCTGGCCGTCGAGGCCAACGCGCTCTCGCAAGGCGCGGCGCGAGTCACCGTCGCGTGGGAGGTCTCCGACCGCCTGCCAGCGTCGAATCTGGTCTTCGAGCAGGTTTTCGCCGACGAGTCGGTCGCGTCGGTGGAGCTGCCGCGCTCCAACCGGTGGATTCCCTCGACGGGCGAGGGACCCGTTGCCCCGGCGGGGCGCGCCGGAGCGACGGCCGTCATCCTGCGCCTGAGCGTGGTCGACGTGGTGAGCGGCGAAGTCTATGACGAGGAGGAGCTTTCGCTGGGCATCACCGGTGTGGTGACCGAGCCGGCTGCCGCCCAGGGTCTGCCGACGCCTCTGGTGCCAGGGACTGGGGGGCAGGTGGTCGCGTTCACAGCCGAGCCGGACATGGTCAACCCCGGCGCGGCGGTGACGCTGAGCTGGGAGATCCAGGGGACGGGCGGCGTGACCATCGAGCAGAGCGTGCCCAACATGGCGCTGGTCGAGACGGTGGTGACGGCCCAATCGCCAAGGGGCTCGACGACGGTGTACCTCCCGGATTACGCGGCCTACAGCGTGCAGTACACGCTGTATACGGCCAATCGCAGCGCGAGCGCGTCCGCGGTCGTCCAGATCAACTGCCCGTACACTTTCTTCTTCGGCCAGGGTGATGGCTGCCCCGCCGGTGAGGCGCGCGAGGTCGAGGCTGCCTACGAGGAGTTCGAAGGCGGGATCATGGTATGGCGCGGCGATACGCGCGAGATCTACGTGTTTTACGATGACGGCACCGCGTCGTATTTCCTCGAAGCGTCTTACGCGGGGATGGCTGACCGCCCGGCGGATGCCATGCCGCCCCTGGACCGCTACGCGCCGGTGAGCGGCTTTGGCCGCGTCTGGGCGAATGCGCCGGGCGTGCGCGAGAAGCTAGGCTGGGCGCTGATGCCGGAGCAGGGCTACCGCATGATGATCCAGGGGGTCGCCGTCACGCGGACGCCCCCGCCGGAGTTTTCGTTCGTGCTGCGGCTGCCGGATGGCAGTCTGATCGGCAGCGGGTTCGGCACGTGGCGCGCGATCCCGTAGCACGATCAGGCTGGCGGATTGGCGATGATGACGTGATCGAGCGCCTTTTCGAGGTTTTCTAGCGAAGGCGGTTTGAGCAGGAACGCGTTTGCCCCGGCGGCAAACGCGTCGCGCTTCAGCGCGGGCGATCCTTCGGCTGTTACGATGACCACGGGCACCCGCGCCGTGAGCGGATCGCGGCGCAGGAAGCGCAGCACTTCCAGCCCATTGACGCCGGGCATATTGATGTCCATCAGGATGACGTCGGGGATCACTTCATTGAGATGTTGGAGGGCACTGCGCGGCCCCAGGGCGATCGCGACGGTGTGGCCCAACATACGGACTTGAGCCGCCAGGCTCTCAGCGGTCCGGCGATCGTCTTCGACAATGAGCACATTGTAGAGCATTCCGCGTCCTTTTGTGGCGTGGGGTATGTCAGCCTGGCACCATTGTAGCACAGGGATGCCGCCGCGAATGGGCGCGCGAGGCCCGAAACACCAGATTTTATGGAAAATTCACGAAATGCCGGGCGGCGCGGGCGCGATGTGCCCCGGCCACCGCGATTACGCTATAATCCCGCTGGCGTCTTGAGCCCAACCGATCGCGCGAGCCTTTTTCAGGAGTGTCCATGACCCCACCAATTTTCCTGGCGCTGGTTCTGCACAATCACCAGCCTGTCGGCCAGTTTGATTTCGTGAACGACCACGCCGTCGAAACGGCATACAACCCGTTTGTCGAGCTGTTGGAGCGGCATCCCGGCGTCAAGTGCGGGATTCACTTCACCGGCAGCCTGCTGGATTACCTGATCGGGCACCAGGGGGCGCTGCTCGAACGCCTGCGAACGCTGGTCGAGCGCGGTCAGGTTGAGGTGATGTCGGGCGGGTACTACGAGCCGATCCTCACCACGCTGCCCGACGCCGACAAGATCGGCCAGATCCACAAGCTGAGCCAGGCGGTCGAGGACGTGTTCGGGCGCCGCCCGCGCGGGATGTGGCTGGCCGAGCGCGTCTGGGAGCCGCACCTAGTGCGCCCGATCGCCGAAGCGGGCATCGACTACGTGATCATCGACGACACCCACTTCGAGGCGGTCGGTTACAACAAAGAGCGCGAGTTGTTCGGCTATTTCGTGAGCGAGGAACAGGGCTACATGGTGCGCGTGTTCCCCACGCTGAGCTACCTGCGCTACGCGATTCCCTGGGATACGGTGCCGAACATCATCGACTGGCTGCGCCAGCAAGCCGCCCAGCCACTGCCCGGCCAGCAGCCCAAGATCGCCTTCATGGGCGACGATGGCGAGAAATTCGGCGTGTGGCCGGGCACTTACGAGCACTGCTGGGGGAATGGGAACTACATGGCCGATCTTTTCGCCGCGCTGGAGCGGGAGAGCGACTGGGCGCGGACGATCTGCCCAGCGGAGTATCTCGATCGCTATCCGGCGCTGGGGCGTGTCTATCTGCCGACGGCCAGCTACTTCGAGATGGGCCAGTGGTCGCTGCCCGCCGAGCGATTCCGCGAGCTGCGGGGCATCAAGCGCGAATTCGAGGACCGGGGCCGCGAGGATGTGCTGCGCTACTTGCGCGGCAGCGTGTGGCGCAACTTCATGATCAAGTACGACGAAGTGAACCACATGCACAAGCGGATGCTGATGGTCGCGGACAAGGTGCACGCCATGCCTTCTGGCGAGCGCAAGAGCCGGGCCCTCGATCTGCTGTGGCGGGCGCAGGCCAATGACGCCTACTGGCATGGCCTGTTTGGCGGCGTCTACCTGTTCAACTTTCGCGTGGCGAATTACGCCAACCTGATCGAGGCCGAAGCGCTGGCCGATGGCGAAGACGCGCCGCTCGCGGTGCGCGCCTTCGATTTCAACAAGGATAGCACCGAGGAGATCGTGCTGACCGGCTCGGCCTTTAACGCGATCTGGAAGCCGAACCTGGGCGGGATGATGCTGGAGCTGGATGCCCGCCCGCAGCGTTACAACCTGCTCAATGTGATGACCCGGCGCGAGGAAGGCTACCACGACGAGATTCGCGCGGCGGCGGCCAATGGCACGCTGGTCACCCCAGAGACGGCACAGGCCGGCGCCAACTTCGACACGCGGGACGCCGTGCGCGCCAAGGAAACCGGGATCGAAGGGGCGCTGATTGTCGACTGGCACCGGCGCGGCGCGTACATCGACCACTTCTTCCGCGAGGATGTGGATGTGTTCGCGGTGTATCGTGCGTTCTACGGCGAGCAGGGCGATTTCGTGAACCTGCCCTACACGGCGCACTTCGCCAGTGACGGCGCGACCGCCGAGATCAGCCTGAGCCGGGACGGGCATGTGTGGGTGGGCAGCCATCACCGGCCCATGCGCGTGACCAAAACGTTCCTGTTCACCCACGGTGCCGAGAGCTACCAGTGCACCTACACCGTGCGCAACCTGTCCGACGCGCCGGTAGACGTGCGGTTCGGCGTCGAGCTGGCGGTGGGTTTCGATGGTGGGCAGGTGCCGGAATACGCCGGCCTGACGGTGAACGGCGGCGCGGAATGGCTGCCTCTGGCCCAGATTCAGGAACTGCCCGACGTGCGGCTGCACCGCATGATCACGCGGCTGCGCGGGATGGCGCTGACGACTGAGCTGGATCAGCCCTGCGCGCTATGGCTGTTCCCACTGGAAACGGTGACCAACAGTGAGGCCGGTTACGAACGCGGCTACCAGGGGACGGTGGCGATTCACGTGTGGTCGCTGCATCTGGAGCCTCACGCAGAATGGCAAAGTGCCATCAGGCAACGGCTGACTGCGTATAACGAATAAGACGGATTCCACGGGCGTGTTGGGAACGGCTCGCGTGTCCTGAGGAGAAGAAGACGCAGCAGGCAGTCAGCCTGTACGTGAGTTGTTCCGCCGCAGCTCGCCCGTGGATCCGTCGATGCCGCTACGAGCCGGCTGATACCAGACAAGCAAGGAGATTCTATGCAGTACCGGAAGAATAGGGTGTTTGTGGTGGCGGGGGTGATCGCGCTGGCGCTGGCGGCGTGCTCGTCGGGCGGCGGCACCTCGAGCCAAGTGATTCACGTCGAGAATACGGCGACTCCCGCGGCCCAGGCCACCGCGCGCCCTTCGGCCACGCCAGGCCCCTCCCTGACGCCGAGCGTCACATCCACGCCGTATCACATCCCGACCAACGCGCCGGGGTTCGACGGAGACGAGGTGATCGCCCGCGTGGGGAGCCAGGAGATCACCCTCGAGCAGTTCCAGAAAAATGTGCGTTTCGAGCGCTGGTACCGCCTGTACCAGCTCGAAAAACTGGTGGAGAAGAACGGGATCGAGCAGGTGCTGGACCTGCGCAAACCGGAGAACGAGTCGCTGATCTCGCTGTTCGGCACGCTGGCCGACAGCAACAACTTTGGCACCCAGGTCGAGCGCATCCTGATCATCGACGCGATCACGCTGCAAGAAGCGCGCCGGCGCGGGCTGGAGGTGAACCCTGATCAGTTTGAAGCGCGCCTCGTGCAGTACCTGGGCATGACCATCGGCACGGACGGCCATCTCCCGCGCGAATTTGACGCGGCTTACGAAGAGTTCTTGCGCGAGATGGAAATCTACACCGGGATGACGGAAGAGGAGTTTCGCCGGATCGTGCGCGCCCGCACTTTGTACGCGCAGTTGCAGTTCCTGATCGGCCAGGAGCCGGAAGCCATCGCCTCGCCGGACCAGACGCGCATCGGCAAAAACGTGCGCGATATCATGCTCAGCAGCGAGGAGCAGGCGCAGGACGTCGTAGCCCGGCTGGAAGCGGGCGAGGCGCTGCACGACATCGCGATCTCGCTGGGGTTGGCGGTTGATTCGGACGACACGGAGCGGCTGCTGAGCTCGAGCGATACGAGCGTGCCGGCTGCGGTGAAGAATGCCGTGTTCGGCGCGGCGCCGGGCACGGTCGTCGGGCCGATCGAGCTGGAGCAGGGCTGGTACGTGGCCGTGGTCGGAGACGAGGTATTCGACGTGCTCGCGCCGGGCGATATCGAGAAGCTGCGCCAGCAATATTTCCTGAACTGGGTGGAGTCGCAGATGGATGACCCAGAATACGTCGTGGAATACGACAACTGGTTCGAGCACATCCCCCAGGAACCGCTGCCGCGCGACGTGTCGCCGCTGTTCCACGACGAGAACATCATCCTGCCGGAGACCACCACGGACCCGTTTGGTATCGAAGATGTGCCCGTGGTGACGCCCGCGGCAACCGAAACCGGGAGTGACTAACCAGGCATCGCCTGGCTGCCGGGGGTGGTCGTGGCGCCCGTCCGATGGTAGATTCGGTTCAGGCGATTGGGAGAACGGAGGAAGGCAGCAGTGAACATGCAAAAAGTGTGGCTGGCTGGCATGGCGGTTCTGGTATTGGCGGTGGTGGCCATCGTGGGGTTGGCGTTCCCGGCGCTGGCGGCGCCGGGGGGGCAGGATGACGATCTGAACCTGCCAACCCCCACGCCGGTTCCGGTCGAGCAGACGCCGTACACGCTGACGGTCGTCGGCGGCGTGGCCGAGACTCTGACATTCGATCACGGGGAGCTGGATGGCTTCACCCTGGGCGAGACAACCGCCAGCACGGAGTACCCGCGCGGCATGGTCTTCACGATCAATCCGACCTCCGCGACGGGCGAGATACAGGACGTGATCCTGTTCATCCGGTTCGTGCATGGCTCGGGCAATCGCGTGGTGGCAGAATGGGACGATGGCGCGGGCGCGTGGGTGGCTCACCCGTGGCAGACGGGCGAGGGCCAGCCCGCCTGGACCTATTTCGAGTTTTACTGGCGCGTGCGCGATACATCCGGCGCATCCGTCGATACGGAGCCGATTGCGATCGACTATGCGGATCCGACCCGCGAGTGGTTCCGCATGGAGAGCGATCTGGTCGTCCTGTACTGGTACGGGTTTGGCGAAGACGATCCCGACGCCATCGCGCAGCGCATGGCGGATTCGATGGCGGCCACGCAGGAGCGGCGCGAGCAGGGCTTCGGACGAGCGCTGAGTTACAAGCCGGTGGCGGTGGTGTATCCCAGCGACGAGGCGCTGGCCGAGATATACGGAAGCGGCGTGTCGAACGACCGTGTGGCGGGCTTCACCAGCAGTGACCTGGGCATGAGCGTGCAGGTGCTGCGCGGGACGGAGCTGGTGCCGGGCAACGAAAACTGCATCTACGCTCTGCAGCCCGACGAGTGGACCATGGAGCGGCGCATCGAGACGATCTATTCCACCACCACGCATGAGGTCGTCCATCTGTACCAGTACGACATCCTCGGCGGGCCGCTGGGTCCGCTGTGGTGGACCGAGGGCCAGCCCGAATGGCACAGCATCGCGCCGGGGCTGTACGACCGCCGGCTGCGCCACCTGGGCACCCTCCAGGATATTCCCAGCTTGTCGACGAGCGTTGGCTCGAATCTGACTCAGGCCGATGGCTGTTACGCGCTGGCCTATGACGTGGGACCGTCGTTCATCAACTACCTGGTGACCTACTACGGGGGCATCGACACGCACCGCCAAATCGCGGAGCTGATGCGCACCGGCCCGACCGTCTATGAGGCGGTGGAGCAGGTGACGGAGAAGCCGTTCTTCGACATTGAGAACGAGTGGCGCGCCTACCTGGGTCTGGAGCCGCTGACGCTGGCGGACGTCGATCCGGCTGCGGCGCTGGAACCATTCGAGGATAACCTGATCGCGGTGGGTGACACGATCACGCTGCCCGCAAGCCCGATGATGTCCCCGCTGGCTGAGAAACCGGGGCCGAAATCGCTGTCGGGCGGGCAGTGCTTCGCCAACACCCCGGTGACCGTCCTCGACATGGGGATGTTGGACGGCGTGCCGTATTACCAGATCGACTGCATGGGCATGACGGGTTGGGTCACGCGCGACCAGTTGGTCGGGCCCCAAAACTGATCGCGATCTGTTCGACGCGAGGCAGGATCAGGCGCGCGCCTGATCCTGTTTTTATTCCGGCCACAGGCTGAGCAGGTAATCGCCGGTGGTGATGCCGCCCTGCGAGGACTGCACGAGCAGGCGATACGCGCCGCTCTCGGGCAGGGTGAGGACGATCTCGGCGGTCAGATCACCGCCAGACCGGTCATCGGCCAGGGCGATCTCGGCGCCGGATGGCCCGTAGAGCGTGATCAGCGGATCGAGCGCGCTCTCGGCGCGAGGCTCGACCGTGATGCGCCAGGTGGTTCCGGCCGTGCCGTCGAAGCGGTAGCCGTGCGCTTCTCCAGCCAGCGCCAGCGTGTCTTTGATCAGCGCGGGAACGGTGTGGGCGCGGGCCTGCACCTGGGCCGGCCAGGTGACCGGCGGGGTGTCCATCAGCGGCGGGGCCGCGGAATCCGCCGGGGCGATATCGCCCGAACCGGCCGTTCCGGCGGTGATATCGCGCAGGATGAGCAGCGCCGAGATCGCCGCGGCGAGGATGGCGACCACGGCAGCAACGCGAATCACCCGCACCAACCGGGCGCGCATGGTCTCACACCAGCCCGGCGGGATTTCGTCCGGCTCGGTCTCGTCGATGTCCAACAGAACGTCTTCGGCGTGCTGCCGGGCGCGCCGGGCTACGTCTTCGTAGATCTCGTAAGCGCCGTCTTCGTCATCGTCTACGGGGTCATCGTACAGGGTGTCGTCGGTCCCCATCGGGGCGCTGCCTCGGGTCAGCCGTCGATGATGGCGTCGACCGTGCTGCGAATGGCGGGAGCCGCGATTCGCTCGTCGGTCAGGTAGTCGCGGCGCATGATCTGGTACAGCGTCGGGATCTCGCAGATGGGCACGACCGGGCCGGAGGCGGAAAGCTGGACATGCGGCGACGTGAAGACGACGATGGCATACACCGGCACGCGCTCCAGGCCATGTTTCGTCAGGAACTTGCGCAGCGCGTAGACGTCCTTGACGCATTCGCGCGTTGGGTTGGTCTTAGCGGGGCTCATCTTGCCGTTGCGCGTCTTGACGATCCACTCCGAGCGCTCGTTGATCCACTGGCCCGGATAGTCGACGATGCGAAAGACGAGCGCGCCGGGCGGCCCGACCAGGACCGCGTCGATGTAGCCAACCTGGCGTTTACTGACGTTGCGCAGGTAGGTATAGCGGTTGTCGAGGAATTGGGTGAGCGCCTCACCGACGGCATAGGCCAGCGGGTTGTCCTTCTGCAGTGTCAGCGCGCGGACGATCAGGCCGATGCCGGCGATTAGCGTGACCAGCCCTACCAGGATCAACAGCGCGCGCACGACCCCGAATGAGGCGGTTTCCCACAGCGGAAAGAAGAAGAACAGCACGGCCAGCGTGAGCGCGATGGCGCCACCGAAGAAGGCGAGTCCGCCGAAAAACAGATAGAACCGTCCGCGACGGGCAATACTGTGGGAAGGGTTGATGTTCTGCATTCGCCACTCTACTCAGTCTGCTAATCCGCGATGATTCTTGGGCTGCTTGGGTGGAGCCTGCGGCCGGGTGCGCTGCTGCATGGGCATGCTGGGTCGCAGGCTGGGCGCTGGCCGGGGCGCGGGAGCGGGCTGCACCCCCGGGCTTTTGCGCGCGGCGGGTGCCGGCAGGCGTTCAGGCTGCGCCGTTCGCCGGGCGATAGCGTCGGCCATGGTGGAGCGCAGCTCAACCATGCTGGGCAGCGGCTTATACATCAACAGATCGGCCTTGGCCTGTTCCATGACGGCGGCTTCGTCGTCGGGCGAGAGGCGATAGGCGGTGATGAGCACGATACCGATCTCGCCCAGGATCGGGCTGCGCCGCAGCCGGGCGCTGACCTCCGGCCCGCTGATCTCCGGCAGGCGAATATCGAGGATCGCCAGCTCGGGCAGCTCACCCCGCACGCGCCCCTGATCCACGCTTTCGATCCAGGCCACCGCTTCGGCGCCGTCCACGAACGCCACGCCGTCGATTCCCCATATCTCGAACATCGCCAGGAGGACGTCGTAAATATCAGGCTCGTCCTCAACAACCATCCAGGTAGGCAACCGGCTCTCCCCCTCGTGGGTGAATACTCGGTAATAATTCAGAGAATCCCCACCCTGACCAGTGTACAATACACTATAGGCGCGGGACCGTGAAACCGCAAGTCTTGATTCCGCCGCCGGCTGATCGGAGCGCGGCCATGCGGCTCACCAAGACTCGGTTATAATAAAGATGAGTGATCGATCCGGACGTGTCTATGATGTTATCTTAACGGAGGGCGTAGGTGAAACCCTGGCTCGTGGTCGAAGACGAAGAGGATATTCGCAACATCGTCAAGGTGATGTTCGAAGCGTGGGGCCACCGGCCGTTGGAATTTCGCGACGGCCACCAGGCGTTCGGCTGGCTGGACAGCGTCGAGGCTGGTACGTACAGCGGCGACCTGCCCGAGCTGGCGCTGATGGATATCCGGATGCCCGGACCGCGTGGGCACGAGATCGCCCAGCGCATCCGGGCTGTCGAGCCGATCCAGCATATCCCGATTGTCTTGATGACCGCGTTCAGCCTGTCGGAAGGCGAGCGGAAAACGATGTACAGCGACTATGGGGTGGACCACATCATCAGCAAACCGCTGCCCGATTTCTTCGAACTCAAACAGCTTCTAGACGACGTGTCCGTGCGAAAGCGCGCCTAGCACCATTCTGGTATAATCAATCCTCGTAGAACGACTTCCGCTCCAATCAGAGATCGCGAGGTCAGGCGTATGCCGTCTCCGCAAACCCCTGCTTCCGCCGACCGGGCTGGCTCCGTGATGAACATGCTTGATTCGGTCGACGAGCTTGGCTCCAATACTGAGCGGCTGTTCGACCGCCTGTATCGCGGGCTCCGCCGCAAGCGGCGCGCGTGGGACGAACAGACCCGGCTCCAGGTCGAGCAGCTTCAACTGCTGGCCGAATCGCAGTCGACCGACATCGCCCGGCTGACCGGTGTGCTGGCGGTGATCAACGAAGGCGTGATCATGCAGGACACCGAGGGCCGGATCGTGCTCATGAATCAGGCTGCCCGCGAGCTGCTCGGATCGGTGCGCCTGTTTTGGGACAGCGACCTGGGCAAGATGTTCGCCGCCGCGCGCAGCCAGACCGCGCTGGATGGCGAGATCACGCTCGGACAGGCGCAGCGCGTCGAGGTCAACGACCGGGTGATCGGGGCGCAGTTAGCGATCGTGGCCGACGAGGATGGTACGCGCCTGGGCACGGTGCTGATGCTGCGCGACGTCACGCGCGACGCGCTGGCGGACCGGCTGAAAGACCAGTTCATCACGCAGATGAGTCACGAGCTGCGCACCCCACTGGCGGCGATCAAGGGGATGAGCGACGTGCTATTGGCCCTGCCCGAAGACCGCCCCCCGAATCGCAAATTCCTGGAAGCGATCAGCCGCAACGTGGCCGTGCTCGACCGGATGATCATCGAGCTGCTCGACATCTCGGAGATCGGCGCGGGCAGTTTCGCCGTCCGGCAGCAGGATGTGGCGTTGGAGCGCCTGATCGTCAATGTCCTGAAGGGCTTCAACAGCCGCATCCAGAAAGCCGGGCTCAACGTGGCGGTGATGGTTACGAACCGCGAGAAGCTGACGATGTTGGGCGACGACCGGCGACTCCAATGGGCGATCGGCCACCTGATCGACAACAGCATCAAATACACCGAGCCGGGCGGCGAGATCGTGGTTCGGATGGGCCGCCTGCGCGACAACAACATCCTGATCGAAGTCAGCGACACCGGCGTGGGCATTCGCCCGCGCGACCTGCCGCACATCTTCGAGCGCTTTTACCGAGGCGAGGCCCGCACGACGAGCGGCAAGATCATCGATCCGCGCGGGCTGGGGCAGGGGCTGTTCGTGGCGCGGGCCGTGGCCGAGGCTCATGGCGGCTACCTGAGTGTGGCGAGCGCGGTGAACGAGGGCAGCACGTTCACGCTGGCGCTGCCCCTGGAGGACACGCGACCCTCCACGCCGCTGCCGGAGATGCCCGCCGCGCCCGAATTCATCGAGCCACCGGTCGATCACCAGGCGGCGACGGTTCCCAGCCAGACCGTGCGCGACGACCGCCGGGGGCCGGGGGACCAGACAGTGGACGACGACGGTTAGGGATTGGAACCACTGCGATCACTGGCCTGTGGCATCATGGCACGGAGGAGCACCTCGCTCCTCCGTTTTTGTTACCAGGGCCGCGCTTCTAGCGCAATCACCTCTAGCCCCGGCTCTTCCAGGTAGACGCCCGCCAGGACGATTGTGTAGTTCACCCCAGCCTCCAGCGGAACGCCCTGGAGCGCGGCGATGGGGCCTTCTTCGCGCACGAAATTGAAGGTGTACACCCCCGCGTCGATGGTCGCGTTGGCGCTGGACAGCCCGAACTGGAGATCGGGCACCACGCGCGAGCCGTCGGTGGGGTTGATCACGGCGACCGATCCCGAGTCGATCGCCGTGTTGATGAAACGCACGCGCGCGCGGCCTGCGGGGAGAAGTTCCAGGCTATCCGGTGCGACGCCGAACTGCATCGAGTCGGCGGTCCCGTACAGGTAGATTGTGCGTGGGAAGGTGGCGCCAGTCAGCTCGACAGACAGGCTGGCGAGCGGCTCGGTCGTGGCCGGGTCGCTTCCGGCGGGATACGCTGCCAGGGCGAGCATCCCCGGCTCGATGAGCTGGAAATCGGTCACGGTTTTGTACGCCAGCCCGGTGACCACCGGCTCGCCATCAACGGTGATGTCCACTGCGGGACCCGCCAGGTGCAGATGGGCCCACCGGACAGAGGCAATCTGCGGCACGTTCTCGACGGTGAGCGGGATGGCGTTCACCCATGGATTGGCCGGATCGTCCTCAATTATGAACAGCGTGGTGACCGTTCCCGCCAGGAGGCCGATCCCGTTTTGCTCCATAATGACGCTGCCGCTGGCCGGGTTGGTAAAGCGCAGGCTGTAATTCCCCGCCGGGATCATGCGGCTGGCCTGCTGGTATTGGCCGATACGGTCGAACAGGATATCGCCCTCGACGCGCGCTACCTGGAGCTCGGGATGGCCCGCGGCCAGGTTCACGATCTGCAGGCGCGCCGAGGCAGGCGGCAGGGGGCCGAGGTCGCTAGTGTAGGCGGCGATCTCGAGGTGCTCTGCCATGCCCTGGGCGACGAAAATGACGCTCTCATCCGGGCCAATATCCGCCGTCACGGTGGCGAGCGGCGGGCCACTCTCTGGCCCGGCATCGAGGCGATAGACTTCGACCAGATGCGATCCCTGGCCGGTGGCGAAGTAGTTGGTGATACTGCCGAAGGGCACCTGAGGAAAGATGGGGGCGGGCTCGCGGTTGACGTACACCCGCAGCGTGTCGGTAGCGTGGGTCATGTTGGCAAAGCGAAACTGCGTGCTGGGATCAGGCTCCTGTGCCGCGCTCTCCACGACGAACACGCGAATGGTGTCTGGCGTTGTGGTCCCGATGACAAACACCGTATACGTCCGCCCGGCGGCAATCGTTTGCGCCGGCTGCGCTGCCAGGGGCGCGCCGTCTAGGGTCGTGAGGACGAAGTTCAGGGAGCCAGCCAGCACCTGGACGGGCTCGCTCACCATCCCGTATTCGAGATTGTCTGCCAGGGGAA
Source organism: Aggregatilineaceae bacterium (assembly GCA_040767355.1). Classification (GTDB taxonomy): domain Bacteria; phylum Chloroflexota; class Anaerolineae; order Aggregatilineales; family Aggregatilineaceae; genus LM3-B42. Next base: position 131,966 of record JAXGOS010000012.1, read on the forward strand.
CGTCTCCGAGTTGGGCGGCGATGGGTGGCGCGTCCGGGGCTGCATGGACAAGCGTCACGCGGGCGGCATTGCGGGCTGGGGCGGAGACATCATCTGGGATGGCGAGGGCGTCCAACGCGGCCAGCGTATTGAGCGCGGCGACCGTCAGGTGCTCACCCTCTTCGAGACGAGTGGTTATCACCGCGCTGTCGACTGCGCTGCCTTCCGCGCGGAAGCTGAGCGTGTGCTCGCCTGCCGGAATGTCGAAGTAACTGGTGACCTCGCGCACCCCGCTGGCGAGCAGCGTGCCATCCACATAGGCGTCCAGTTGTGGCGCGTCTACGGCGGCGTGCACGAACCGCACCCGCGCGCTCTCGGCCTGGCGTAACGCGTCCCCGGCGGCGACCGGCATCGGGGCCCTGCTCAGGATCACGGCGACTGCCATGCCAACCAGACTCACCTTGCGCAACAGACTCATCGTTCCTGCTCCTCAGACCGCGGGCGAATTGAGGCGTAGTTTGTTCGCTTCATGATACGGCCTGAACGGCAGTTTTGCCATAGTCTGTAGGAGCTACTGGTGCGTTCACTCTGCCTGCGAAAGGGCGCGGCTAAGCCGGTAATAATTGGCAAAATAGGCGCTGCCTGTTATGCTAAAACAGTTTCCTAGGATGTGTCCGGACAGGCATTTTGCCGAGTTCAACTACATTGCAGGAGAGACCCCATAATGATCAAACCTGTCGCGACGGTCGACGTGACGCCCGACCTGCCGCCCAGCCTCGAACGGCTGCGCGAGCTGGCGCATAACCTGCGCTGGTCGTGGGATCACGAGACCATTGCCCTGTTCCGCCGTCTTGACCGCGATCTGTGGGAGAAGACGCACAGCAACCCGGTGTTGATGCTGCGCACGATCAGCCAGGACGTGCTGCTGGCTGCATCGGAAGATGAAGCCTATCTCACACACCTCGACCGGGTGTGTTCGCAATTTGACGCCTATATGAACCCCCAGGCCCGCACCTGGTACCGCCGCCACTTTGGCGAATTCGAAAAGCCCTTCATCGCCTATTTCTCGATGGAATACGGTTTGTCCGAAGCGCTACGCACGTATTCGGGCGGTCTGGGCGTGCTCTCCGGCGATCACCTGAAAAGTGCGTCCGACCTGGGGCTGCCGCTGGTGGGCATCGGCTTGCTGTACGAAGAGGGCTATTTTCACCAGTATCTGAATGCAGATGGCTACCAACAGCAGTCCTACCCGATCAACGACTTCTCGAATCTGCCGGTGGAGCGCGTGTATGGCGAAGACGGCTCACCGCTGACCATTGACATCCCGATCGCCAGCTTCAAGGCGAAGGTCTTTGTCTGGAAGGTTCAGGTGGGGCGGGTGCCGCTGTACCTGCTGGACACCAACCATTCTGCCAACGCTCAAGAGATCCGCGACCTGACCGATCGGCTGTATGGCGGCGACAAACGGACCCGCATTCGCCAGGAGATTCTGCTCGGCATCGGCGGCATCCAACTGCTCGAGCAGCTCGATATGCGGCCCACGGTCTGCCACATGAACGAGGGCCACAGCGCTTTTCTGGCGCTGGAGCGCATTCGCATCCTGATGAAAGAGAACCCCGACCTGACGTTCTGGGAGGCGGCGGACATCTGCGCGTCGGGCAGCGTGTACACCATTCACACGCCGGTGCCGGCTGGCCTGGAGCGCTTCGGCTATGACCTGATCGACGAGCACTTCCCCTACATGTGGGCGGCGCTCGGCCTCACGCGCGAGCAGTTTCACGACCTGGGGCGGGAGAACATGGGCGGTTTCGATCTCTTCAGCCTGCCGGTGATGGCGCTCAAGCTCTCGACCTCGGCGAATGGGGTGAGCAAGCTGCACGGCAAGGTGAGCCGCCATATGTGGCAGTGGATGTTCCGTGACGTGCCGGAGAACGAGATACCGATCGACGCGATCACCAACGGTATCCACATCGGCAGTTGGATTAGCTCGGAGATGGCGGGCCTGTTCGACCGCTATCTCGATCCGGCGTGGCGCGAGGAGCCGGATCAGGCCGAGATCTGGGCGGATGTGGATCGGATTCCGGATGCGGAGTTGTGGCGCAGCCACGAACGCCGCCGCGAGCGGCTGGTGTCCTACGCGCGCCGCCGCCTGCGCGAGCAACTGACCGCGCGGGGCGCCACCCAGACCGATATGCAGGCTGCGCAAGAGGTGCTGAACCCGGATGCGCTGACGATCGGGTTTGCGCGCCGTTTCGCGACGTACAAGCGCGCGACGCTGCTCTTCCGCGACAAGGAGCGGCTGGCGAAAATCCTGAATGACCCGGAGCGTCCCGTCCAGCTTATCTTCGCGGGCAAAGCCCACCCGCACGATCACCTCGGCAAGGAGCTGATCAAAGAGATCGTCAAGACCGCCGATCTGCCCGAGTTCCGCCACGCGATCGTCTTCCTGGAGAACTATGACATCAGCACCGCGCGCTATATGGTGCAGGGGGTCGATATCTGGCTGAATACGCCGCGCCGCCCCAACGAGGCCAGCGGCACCAGCGGCATGAAGGTGATCTACAACGGCGGCCTGAATGCGAGCATTCTCGACGGCTGGTGGGATGAGGGATACGCCCCGACGGTTGGCTGGGCGATTGGCAATGGCGAAGAATACGACCAGCAGGAATGGGATCTGCAGGACTACATCGAAGCCCAGGCGCTCTACAACCTGCTGGAAAAAGATATCGTGCCCATGTTCTACACCCGCGCCCGCGATGGACTGCCGCGCGAATGGATCAGCCGGGTGAAAAACAGCATCCGCGAGCTGGCTCCGTTTTTCAACACCTACCGCATGGTGCGCGAGTATACCGAGGACGCGTACATGCCGTGCCACCAGCGGTTCGTCGCCCTGACGCAGCCTGATCTGTCGCGGGGGAAAGCCTATGCCCAGTGGGAGCGCAACGTCCGCAAACACTGGGGCGAGATCGCGATCGAGCGCGTGACCGTCGAGCCTGAGCAACTCAAGGTGAACGAGGACGTCGATGTGCGCGCCTGGGTGCGGCTGGGCGAGCTAAAACCGGAAGATGTGGTCGTCCAGCTCTATTATGGGTCACTAGACAGCCGCCAGAATATCCTCGATGGTGGTACGATCGACATGATGCACTGCTGCCCGGACGACAAGGCGTCGGAAGGCAACGTGCACGAGTTCTACGCCACGCTCAACTACGCGACGACAGGCCAGCGCGGCGTCACGGTCCGCGTGCTGCCCAACCACAATGATCTCGCCAATCCGATCTTCACGGGGCTGATCACCTGGGCTGGGTCATAGCACGCCCGAATCTGCGACTCCCTCACGCGCCGGACAGCATGCCAACGTCCGGCGCGTTTTTTGCGCCCATTTGCCGGACACCAGGGATTACCGCTAATATTTCGGATACAAAGTATTTTTTCTGGGAGAGTGGGGATTCCGAGATGACTCAGCCAACAGACGATCAGGCGCCGGAGACGATCCGCATGTACGGCGCGAACTGGTGCCCGGACTGCCGCCGCGCCAAGACATTTTTTGGCGAGCAGCGCATCCACTACGAATACATCGATATCGAGCTGTTCCCTGAGGCGGTGGCCGACGTCGAGCGCATCAACCACGGTATGCGCAGTATCCCGACGATCGTGTTCCCGGATGGCTCGGTGCTGGTCGAGCCAAGCGACACCGATCTGGCCGCCAAGATGGGGCTGCACCTGGAAGCCAGCCGCGATTTCTACGATGTGATCATCGTGGGCAGCGGGCCGGCCGGGCTGACGGCAGGCATCTACACCGCGCGCGAGGGGCTTTCGACGCTTCTGCTCGAGAAGAGCGGGATCGGCGGGCAGGTGGGCCTGACACGCCAGATGGAGAACTTCCCCGGCTTCGATAGCGGCATCAGCGGCGCGGATCTGGCTGACCGCCTGCGCCGTCAGGCCGAGCGCTTCGGCGTGGAGATCCTCCAGGCGCAGACGGTCGTCGACCTGGATGAGGACGGCGCGTACCGGCTGGTGCGCACCGCCGACGGGAGCGAGTACTGCGGCGGCGCCGTCCTGCTGGCGACGGGCAGCACCTACCGGCGGCTGCGCGTGCCGGGCGAGTCCCGGCTGATCGGCATCAACATCCATTTCTGCGCCACGTGCGACGCGCCGTTCTACAAAGACAGGTCGGTGTACGTGATCGGCGGGGGCAACAGTGGCTTCCAGGAATCGTTGCATATCTGCCAGTTCGCCCGCGAGGTGACCATCGTGGAGGTCGAGCCGCAGCCCCGCGCCAGCCTGATCCTGCAGCAGAAAGTCGCGGACTGCCCGGCGATTCACGTCAGGACGAACCAGGACGTGCGCGAATTCCTGGTCGACGAGCGGCGGCACCTGGCCGGTGTGCGCATCGTGGACCGCGCCACGGGCAAGGAACGGATCGATCACCCGGACGGCGTGTTCATCTTGATCGGGATGGATCCTAACAGCGGCAACTTCCAGCATCGCATCGAGACGGACGGGCGCGGGTTCATCGTGACCAACGACGCGCTGGAGACGAGCATGCGCGGCGTGTTCGCGGCGGGGGACGTGCGTGCGCGCAGCACCAAGCAGGCAGCGGCTGCCGCCGGTGAAGGCGCCACCGCCGCGCTGATGATGCGGCAATACCTGGAGAAGCTCGTCACACTGTGAGCTGCAACGCGCCTACAGCGTGATCAAGTCGTCAGGCAGGTGAGGGGTGTAGTTGACGCCGCGCACTTCCCACAGACCATCCTGCCAGGTCAGGTAGTGCATGGCCGTGTTGGCCATCGAGACGTTGAGGTGGTGGCACCCCAGGATCATCCGCAGCATTGTGCTGGCGGTCCCGCCGTGGCAGATCACCACCATCGTCCGTAGCGACGAGGGGTTTTCGAGCAGGCGGTTCAGCACGCGGCGGGTCTGTTCGACAAACCGCTGGTAGTAGTTGTCATGCGGCAGAATGTAGTAATGCGGCCCGTTCTCCAGCGGGTGAACCAGGCGCGGCAGTTCGATGAGCAGGTCGCGGTCCGTTTCGCGAAGATCGTCGTCGACGCGCACCGGCGCGCTGACGTACCGGCTCAGGATCGAGGTCGTCTCACGGGCGCGGCGCAGCGGGCTGCACACGATTGAGGTGATCCCCGGCTCGTGGCGTTCCAGCCACTGGCCCAGCAGTTCGACCTGGCGTTTGCCCAGGTCACTCAGGTACAGGTTGTCGCCACTTTCATCGATGTGACGCTCCGCCTGTCCATGGCGCACCAAAATCAAACGCATATTGTCCTCACATCAGAGACACGAAAACGAAGACCTACGCACACCTGGCGTGCCCGCCCCAAGACTGACACCGATCGGCTCGACTTGTCAAATCTGTGTGGCGAGGTTCACACAGTGTAGTATACACCCATCCGCTTCCGGCGGGTACGGCCCGGCTGGTGGCGCGACAGGCGTTTCCATGGCGGATCACCCGTACACCTGCGGGTTGGCGCAGTGGGGCAGCCGGTCGCCGTTCAGCCCGGCGATCAGGTTCTCGGCAGCCATGACCGCCATCCGCGTGCGCGTTGCCACACTCGAGCTGGCGATGTGCGGCACGATCAGGCAGTTGTCGAGCGACAGCAGCGGATCGTCGGGCGCGATCGGCTCAGGGTCGGTGACGTCGAGCGCGGCATACGCGATCTGGCCCGACACGAGCGCGTCGTAGAGCGCCGCCTGATCGACGACTGGGCCGCGCGCCGTATTGACCAGGATCGCAGTGGGCTTCATGCGCGCCAGCGCCCGCGCATCGATCAGGCGCTCGGTGGCCGCCGTCAACGGGACGTGGAGGCTCACGAAATCGGCTTGCGCCAGCAGGTCGTCCAGGTCGACGCGCACCGCGCCCAGCTCGCGCGTGGCTTCCGGCTCGGACGGATCCGCGTACAGCACCCGCATCTCGAAGCCGCGGGCACGGCGGGCTACCGCCTGGCCGATGCGCCCCATACCCACGATGCCCAACGTCGCGCCGTACACGTCCTGGCCCATAAGCAGTGTCGGCCCCCAGGTCTTCCACCGACCCGCGCGGGCGAAGCGCTCCGCCTCGCTGATGCGCCGGGCGGCGGCCATCAGCAGCGCGAAGGCGAAATCGGCGGTGGTGTCGGTGAGCACGCCGGGCGTGTGGCCGACCGGGATGCGGTGGCGGGTGGCAGCGGGGAGGTCGATGTTGTCGTAGCCGACGGCCATCTGGCTGATCACGCGCAGGCGCGGCGCGGCGTCGATCACGTCCGCGTCGACCGGGTCGGTCAGCAGGCACAACAGGCCGTCCGCCCCAGCGACTGCGCGCAGCAGGTCATCCCGCGAGGGCGGCAGCTCACCCTCCCACACGGTCGCGGCGCCGTGCTCGCGGACCATCTGCAGGGCTTTCTCCGGGATAATGCGGGTGACGAATACGGTTGGCTTGCTCATGGATGCGCCTCGACGCTCAGCCAAACGAACCCCCTGGCGAGTGAAGCCTCATTGTGCCTCAGGCGGCGGGTTACGGCAACTGTGCTACAATCGGGCTGGATGGAGATAGGTCGCCTTCACGATACGTTCCGATGCGCGTTTTTGCCCGGTGGGTAAGCCTGCTGTTTGCGGTATGCCTGGTTGGGGTGAGCGGCACGCGCGTGCTCGCGCGGCGCGATCCCCCGCCGGAGATTGCGCAGTTGATGCCCGACAAGGACTGCCCGGCGCCGTGCTGGGCAGGACTGCAAGCCGGGAATCTGTCCGACGAGGCGCTACACGCCTGGCTGGAATTTCCCCCGAGGGGATGGCGCGCCGAGCGGTCCAAGCCGACGATGACCTTGCCTGGTGCGATCGATTACTGGCAGATCACGCCGCTCGCGGGCGCTCCGTTCGGTCTGGCTGTCGTGCGTGTCCGCGAGCCGGGCGGCGATGCGATCGAGCTATTGCCCGCCGATCTCACGCTGGGGGAGGCGGTTGCGGCGCTGGGGGCGCCGGAGGGCATTCTGTTCCATCTCGGTCCCGACATTGCTGGTGTGCCGATGCTGCAGTACCAGGTGTCATTCCGCGAGGGGGACCTGGCCGCTACCGGACTGCTCCCGGCAGACGCGTCGCATCTGGCTCCTGGCACGCCGGTCGAAGCGCTAATTTACCGGTCGCGGTTGGTGGAGACCTCGGCACTGGCGATGGATTGGCGCGGGTTTGGCCCGATGGCGCGCTACTATCCCCAGGGAGTGGTACCTTAGTGTTCTGGCGGTTGGTCACCGGGGTTTACGTTGCGTGTGCCGTGCTGGTGATCGGCGCACGGTGGGTGGGCCAGACGGGCACGCCTCCGCCCACCTTCTTGGAGCCGGGCGCGTGCGAACAGCCCTGCTGGCAGGGCCTGAAGCCCGGCGTCGATACGGTCGATCATTTCCTGTACAAGGCCAGAGCGAGCGGCCCGTATACCGGGCGCACCACGGATCTGGGCGATTCCATCGTCACGATGTTCGAATTGTCGGTCTACGGCCTGCGGACCCTGGCCGAAATCGTGCGCGAATGGGGGCCGCCGGACCGTGTGAGCTGCCTCTGGTTAGCCCCGTCCATGAACAGCGCTACCGGGACGGTCGTGACCGCTGCCGAGGTGTACTATGGCGGCGGCCTGGTCGTGGTGAGTCTGGTCCGGTCCGACCAGACACTGCGCCTTGCGCCGGATATGCGGGTGCGCACGATCCGGTATTATGCGCCCGGCGAGCTCGCGTACGAGATCGGGACGACGACGGACTGGCGGGGCATGGGCTCCAGTGCCGTGTATCCCGTGTGCCAGCACCTGCCAGCATCGCCCTGATGGTGTGGCGCGCTGAAAAAATGGCTTCGAGAGGAGAACAGACACATGAAACGTATTGCAGTTCTGACCAGCGGCGGGGATGCGCCCGGTATGAATGCCGCGATTCGCGCGGTCGTGCGCACCGGCCTGGATTACGGATGGGAAGTCTACGGGGTCGAGCACGGTTACTCCGGCCTGCTAAACGGCGACTTCCGCGAGATGGGACCGCGCAGCGTGGGCGGCATCATTCAGCAGGGCGGCACGATCCTGGGCAGCGCGCGCTGCCCGGAGTTCAAGACCGAGGAAGGCCGCCTCAGAGCGATCCGCGAGCTGAACCAGCACGAGATCGAGGCCCTGGTGGTGATCGGCGGCAACGGCTCACAGTCCGGCGCGTATGAGCTGCACAAGATGGGCTTCCCGGTGGTCGGCGTGGCCTCGACCATCGACAACGACCTGTATGGCTCGCAGATCACGATCGGCGTCGACACCGCGCTGAACATCGCGCTTGAGGCCATCGACCGGCTGAAAGTCACCGCGTCCTCGCACGGGCGAGCGTTCCTGGTCGAGGTCATGGGGCGCGATAGCGGGTACCTGGCCCTCATGTCCGGGATTGCCGGTGGCGCTGAGGCGATCTGCATCCCCGAATTCGAGACCAAGCCGGAGGAGCTCGCCGACGAGATCCTGCTGGCCTACGAGCGGGGCAAGGCGCACGCCATCGTCGTGGTGGCCGAGGGCGCCAGGTACAACGCGGAAGAGCTGGCGCGCTATTTCCAGGACCACCACGAGCAACTCGGGTTCGCGCTGCGCGTCACGACCCTGGGCCATGTCCAGCGCGGCGGGATGCCCGGCGCCTTCGACCGCCTGTTGGGCACACGGCTGGCCGCAAAGGCGACCGAGCAAATCGCCCAGGGGAATTTCGGTGTGCTGGCGGGGCAGCTCAAGGGCGAGATTACGACCACCCCGTATGAAGAGGTAGTGGCTAACAAAAAAGAGCTCGACCCCCAGCTTTTCGAGCTGGCGAAAAGCCTCGCGCGCTAACACCCCAAAGGGGAGACTCACCGTCGGCTGCTCGCCCCTGGCTCCCGCGCGGTTGAGACAAACGCCGGGAGTGACTACAATCAGGGCCAGCGCGCGCAGACGTGCGCCGGATAGGCGGCGCAGGAGTAAAAGCGCGCCAGAGGGAAAGGAGCGGCGTAAAGCCTCCCGAAGCAAAATGAGAGCCTGAGCTTTGGCGCTTCCAGCCAGTCTATCCTCCAGTTGTGCGCTGTCGTGGCGATCTTTCATCGGTATGTTCCTGATCTGGTGGAGGCGTCGATCGCCTCACGGCGCTGGACCTGTTGGGCTGAACGACTGGCGACACTGAGCGGCGCAACCCGCAGATCCGGGCCAGCCGCTGATCGTGTTATGGCTGCTATGGCCGTCGGTGGTTGTGTTGGGCTTGCGGAGCTTCACCGGCATACTGGTGGCGCCGGTGAGCTACCGGTGGCTGGCGATGATCGCGTGGCTGGCGGCCATGGGCGCCGTCGCGCACTTGGGCGTTTATGCAGAGGGCACTCTATCCCCGCTGGACGAGGGCCATATCCAGCCGGGCTTCTGGCTAACGGCCCTGGCGACGGCGGCGCTCGGCGTGCTGTTGGTGGTCGAGGGCTTGATCAAGCCGCGCGAGGTGATTCGGAGCCCGAACGATCGCGCCCCGGCGGAGGTTGACGCCGAGAGCCTGTGGCGCGGCGAGTACATCACCTGCCCCTTTTGCGGAGCGTTGAACAGCCCGAACGCCAAAAAATGCTACAACTGCCGGATACTCCTGTTCGATTTTGACGACGAGATCCGGCGACGTGGGTCATAAAGGAGTCTGAATTGGATCTCGAAGTCCTGGCGGGCGCCGGGGGAATTTTCCTGCTGCGCGTGGTTGGCAACATGCTGACCACGATTCGTATGGTGATGATCATTCGCGGGCAGAAGTTCCCGTCGTTCGTGCTGGCGAATGCCGAGGCGCTGATTTTCGCCCTGGCGCTGGCCAGCGTCGTGACGAACCTGGGCAATATCTTGAACCTGACCGCCTACTGCCTGGGCTACGCGATCGGCGGTTACATTGGCCTGGAGCTGGAGGGGCGGTTCATCCAGCGGTTTGTCTCGGTGCACATTATCTCGCCCAAGCTTTCGCACGACATCGCGGTCGCCGTTCGCGAGGCCGGCTATGGCGCGACCGAGGCCTGGGGTCAGGGCGCCGAGGGGTGGGTTGGATCGGTGACCGCGGTGGTGGGGCACCAGGAAGTCAAGACAGTGGTGAAAATCGTTCACGACATCGATCCGAACGCTTTTGTGACGATGGAAGAGCTGCGCCACACCTCGCGCGGCTATTTCCGGTTTGCGCGACCGGAACGCTGAGGCAGTGAATGCACGACCTGCTCGCCGCCGTACGGGAAGCCATCCGACAGCACGGCCTGATCCGGCCCGGCACGGTGACGCTGGTCGCCGTATCGGGTGGGGTGGACTCGCTTGTCCTGCTGCACGCGCTGTGGCGCCTGCGCGGTGAGTTCGACACGCGTCTGCACGTCGCGACGCTCGACCACGGGTTACGCGGCGCGTCGAGCGCCGGTGACGCGGCCTTCGTCCGCGAGTCGGCGCGCGCGCTGGACCTTCCGGTCACGGTAGGTCAGGCAGATGTCATGGCGCTGGCGGGGCAGTTGGGCCTGGGCATCGAGGAGACCGCCCGGCGGGCGCGCTACACCTTCCTGCAAGCGGCTGCCCTGCATGCTGGCGCAGCCCAGGTGGCGGTCGGCCACCACCGCGACGATCAAGCCGAGACCGTGTTGATGCACTTGATCCGGGGCAGCGGTCTCGATGGCCTGCGTGGGATGCTGCCACGCGGGGTCTTTCCGGCGTGGTGTGATGCCTGCGCCGCCGCCATCGAGACTGATCCGCCGCTGGCCCTCCGCCCGCCGGATGGGGAAGGACCGGCTCTGGTCCGGCCCCTGCTGGGCGTCTCGCGCGCGGCGATCGAAGCATTCGCCTCGGCGGCAGGGCTGGTCCCGCGCCAGGACGCCACCAATACCGACCGGACCTATCTGCGCAACCGGCTGCGGCTGGACGTGCTGCCCGCGCTCGAAGCGCTGAACCCTGGCGTGCGCGAGGCGGTGGCTCGGCTGGCGGACGTGCTGCGCGAAGACGCCGCGCTCCTGGAGGGCGTATCCCAGGCAGTGCTGGCGCGGTTGGTCTGCGCCCGGTCGGATGAGGCCATCGCGCTGGACCGGGACGCCTGGAGGGCGCTGTCGGTCGCCGAGCGGCGCGGCGTGATCCGGGCGGCGATCCGCGAGCTGGCGCCGGACCTGGGCGATCTGGGCTACGTGCACATCGTCGAGGGGGTGCGGCTCGCGGAGCAGGGCGCAACCGGCAGCGAGATCGCGCTGCCCGGGGGGCTGGTGCTGCGCGCCGGCGCCGGCACGCTGACCATCGCGCGGGCCAGGGCGGATGATCCCGGTATCGACGCGCCGGCGCTGCCCGCTGGGGAAGATGGCCCGTCGTTCACCGCCGGCG
>JAXGOS010000013.1:0-129793 GCA_040767355.1 Aggregatilineaceae bacterium
CCAGCATGTTCTGCCAGTGCGAGAACGCCTCGAAATAGTGCCCCGGCACCGGGCGCGTCGAGCCATCTTCGGCGCGGTACGTCGTTTCCTCGCCGAAGTGCCGCGGGAGCTTGGCGCGGACCAGCTTGCGGTCGAACACGTCACCCGCGATCGGGATGCCGCCCGTCGCCAGGATCGCGCGGCGCCCCGGCTCGCCCAGGCGCGCGATGCTGATGTCGAGCGTGCCGCCGCCGAAGTCGAAGATGAGCACGTTCTCCGGGTGGCGGATGGTCGTCTCGTAGAAATAGGCCGCCGCGATCGGCTCCGGCTGCAGGAAAATCTCGTCGTACCCGGCGCGGAAGGCGGCGCGCAGCAGCCGCCCCTGGGCCAGCGCGTCCATCTGCGGGTCGGTCGAGAAGCGCACGGGCCGCCCCAGGACGATGCGCGTCACGTCCTGGCCCAGCAGGCGCTCGGCCCGCCGCCGCGCCACGTACAGGTACAGCGCGACAATGTCCTCGATGAAATAGAACTCGCTGCCGACCGTCGTCCCGACGTAGCTGGGCGACGATAGCCCGGTCTTGAACGACAGGAACAGGCGGCCCGGCGAGAGCACGTCCTTGTCGATGTAGACGTCGCGCACCCAGTCGGGCAGCTCGGCGAAGCTCATCACCACTTCGCCGACCCACACCCGCTCGAAGCGGACTTTGCGGTTGAGGTTCTGCGCGTAGTAGGTCTCCACCGCGCCGCGCCCGATGAAAACGCGCTTCTGGTTGGTGACATACAGCGCCGTGCGGGCCACGTGGGGATTCGGGCTGGACGGATCGATCGGGAGCAGGCGCAGATCGCGCCCATCGTAGGCGGCCATTCCGGAGTTGGTCGTGCCGAAGTCCATGCCGACAATCATGGTCAGAGTCCTCACTGTGATCGGAGACAGAGTGATCTAGGTCGCTGACTGGACGAGCGCAGACGGCTCCCGCTGAGGTGGTGGGGCCGGTCTGCTACCGGCAAACGATGACGTTGGCGAACGGGTTGAAGGAGTGTCCGCGCCGTGGGACGGCGCGCCGCGCAAATCGAACGAAACGCTCATTCTACACAAACCCGCGCCGGAAATACAGGGTGAATTCCGCGCAGAACGCGCTAGAATGGGCAGCCAGCGCCCCCACGCGGGCGCCTGTGCCGGATCGCATACTACCTTTGGAAAACTTATGGCCCCCCTTCCCCATCTCGCACCCCATACCGAACCCGCCGCCGACCCGGCGGCTGTGATCCACGGGCCGCGCGCCCGCTTCACCGTGCTCACGCCGCGCCTGATCCGGCTGGAAACCAGCCCGGACGGCGTCTTCGAGGACCGCGCCAGCCAGGCGATCTGGTTCCGCCGCCAGCCGGTGCCGGACTTCACCGCGACAACCGCAAACGGGATCATCACCATCGACACGCCCGCCCTGACGCTGACTTACGACACGTCCGCCGAGGGCTTCACGCCAGATAGCCTGAGCGTGACGGTCAAAGCCAACGGCGCGGTGTGGCGCTTCGGCGACGCCGCTGACCGGAACCTGGGCGGCACGGCGCGCACGCTGGACGGCGCTCCCGGGCCGGTCCCGCTGGAGCCGGGCTTGCTCGCGCGCGCGGGCTGGACGCTGGTCGACGATTCGGCGTCGCTGGTGCTCGACGAGGCGGGCTGGATCGCGCCGCGCGGGGCCGCGCCCGGCGCGCTCGACCTGTATTTCTTCGCCTATGGGGACGACTACCAGGCCGCGCTGGACGACTTCTGCCGGATCGCCGGGCCGGTGCCGATGGTACCGCGCTGGGCGCTGGGCAACTGGTGGAGCCGCTATTGGCCCTATACCCAGAACGAGCTGGCCGGCCTGATGCTCGACTTCAAAGCGTACGAGATCCCGCTCTCGGTGTGCATCATCGACATGGAGTGGCACATCACCCAGACCGGCAACGCCAGCTCCGGCTGGACCGGCTACACCTGGAACCGCGAGCTGTTCCCGGACCCACCCGGCTTCCTGAGCTTCTTGCACGAGCAGGGCCTGCGCACCGCGCTCAACCTGCACCCGGCGGATGGCATCCATCCCCACGAGGAGGCGTACCCGGAAATGGCCCGGCGGCTGGGCATCGACCCGGCAAGCGGCGAGCCGGTGCCCCACGACTTGACCGACCCGGCCTTCGCGGCGGCGTACTTCGAGGTGCTGCACCACCCACAGGAAGCGAGCGGCGTCGACTTCTGGTGGCTGGACTGGCAGCAGGGCGACAAAACACGCCTGGAGGGACTCGACCCGCTGTGGTGGCTGAATCACCTGCACTTTCTGGACCTGGGCCGCGACGGGCGCAAGCGCCCCTTCATCTTTTCGCGCTGGGGCGGGCTGGGCAATCACCGCTACCCGATCGGCTTCTCCGGCGACACGTGGGTGACCTGGGGCAGCCTCGGGTTCCAGCCCTATTTCACCGCGACGGCGGCCAACGTCGGTTACGGCTGGTGGAGCCACGACATCGGCGGGCACGCCAGCGGCATCGAGGAGCCGGAGCTCTACGCGCGCTGGGTGCAGTACGGCGTTTTCAGCCCGATCTTCCGGCTGCACAGCACGCGCAGCGCCTTCCACGAGCGGCGTCCCTGGGGCTGGGACGATGCCGAGGTGCTGCGCGTGGCGCGCGAGGCGATGCAGCTCCGCCACCGGTTGATCCCGTACCTGTACACGATGGCCTGGCGAGCCCATACCGAAAACGTCCTGCCGGTGCGCCCGATGTATCACGAGCACCCGCGCGCCGAGGAAGCTTACCTGTGCCCGCAGCAGTACACCTTCGGCAGCGAGCTGATCGCCGCGCCGTTCACTACGCCGCGCGATCCTGACACGGGCCTGAGCCGCCAGGTGGTCTGGCTGCCGGACGGTGACTGGTATCACTTCTTCACCGGCGAGTCGATGCCGGGCGGGTGGCACGCTATATATGGCCGCCTGGAAGAGATCCCGGTTTTCGCGCGGGCGGGCGCGATCATGCCCCTCGCCCCGCGGACTGGTTGGGGCGGTGTGGACAATCCCGCCGAGCTGGACGTGCACGTGTTTGCCGGAGCCGACAACCGCTTCGTCCTATACGAGGATGATGGCGTCTCGCTGGCGTACCAGGATGGCGCCGCCTGCCGGACCGAGATCGCCCAGGCTTGGGAGCCGAGCCGTCTGGCGATCACGATCGGCGCGGCGGAGGGCGACCGGTCGCTGATCCCGGCACGGCGGCGCTGGCGGCTGTACGTGCACGGCGTGCGCGGCGACGCGTCCTTGACCGTCGACCAGCCGCATCATGCCGCCTACGACTCCGCGGCGGAAAGCTGGATCGTCGAGCTGGAGCCGCTGCCTGTCACCGAGCACGCCCGGCTGGTCCTTGAAGCGGCGGATGGCGCGCTGCGCGCACGGCGCGACCGGACCGCGGAGCGGCTGGTCCGGATGCTGCGCAGCTTCAAGCTGCTGACGGTGCTCAAGGACGTGCTGTTGGCCCGGCTGGACGACATCCGCGCGGATCCCAACGTCCTGGCCGAATACGCGCTGCACATGACGCCGTCCCAGCGGCGCGCGCTGATCGAGGTCATCACCGGCGCGGGGATGCACCGTCTCGACGTCCCGTTCGAGGCGCCGCGCGTCCTGCTGTGGAATCCACAGCCCGGGCCGGGCGCTCGCTACGCAGCCACGCAGACCGACCGCCGCCATTGGGCGGGCCGCCAGCGCTATCAGACTCAGCGGGGGCCGATCCCAACGTTCGCTGTTTTCGCCCCGGACCCGGCCGCGCCGGACTGGCAGGTCACCGCCCATTTCTTCGACGTGCTGACGCTGGAAGAAGGAAGCAACACCTAGGCCAGCCAAATGGCGCCGGAGATCCGCGTTGGTTCCCTGGCGCCGGTATGAAACGATGATCTTCCCCGCGTCACGCGCCGGAGTCCGGCCCGGCGCGTTCTTCAGCGCCCGCCCCCGCCGACGTCACCCGCGCCGTCTCCTCCACCAGATCGCGCAGCATCTCCCGCATGGTGTCCAGCACGCCGATGATCCGCGCATCGCGCAGCGAATAGATCACGGTCTGCCCCTGCCGCTGTTTCGTCACCAGGCCGCCGTGAAGCAGCGCGGCGAGATGGCGCGAGATGGTCGGCTGGGGAAAGCCCAGCTCCTCGGCCAGCTCGACCACGTAGCGCGGACGCTCGTGGAGCGCGTAGAGGATCAGCAGGCGCTTGGGATCATCGATCGCCCGGCAGACCCGGTCGTGCAGCAGGTCGAGTTCCTGGGCGAGTTGGGTGGGCGCGGGGTCGGTTGGCGTCACGGGCGGGCTCCGTTGCGACTGAAGTATTCGTCAAAGCGCATAGATCAGATTGTAGCACGGCACGATCGATTCACAAGCGCGCCGGCGCCTGGGAGGGCAGCAGCGGCTCGCAGAGTTCGATGGCGCGATCAAACGGGCTGAGGAATAGCCGTTCCGGTTACCCCCTCGTCATCGCCTGGTAGCGCCCGTACGCCTCGTCCCACGCCGCGGTGTCCTGCGGCTCGTAGGTCGCCAGGTCCAGCGTGCGGCTCAGCAGCGCGCGCGCCTGGGCCAGCGAATCCAGATCGCCCAGCGCCAGATATTGCACGATACCGTTGCCCAGTGCCGTCGCTTCGGCAGGCCCGGCGATCACCGTCCGCCCGATGGCGTTCGCTGCCATCTGGCACAACAGGGTGTTCTGCGACCCGCCGCCGATGATGTGCAGGCGGTCGACCGTCCGCCCGGTCAGGCCGATCAGCGTGTCGAGCACGACCCTGTAGCGCAGTGCCAGGCTCTCGTAAATGGCGCGGATGGTCTGCCCGATCGTCTCCGGCTCCGGCTGGTTCGTCCGGCGGCAGTAGGCGCGGATGCGGGCGGGCATGTCGCCCGGCGCGAAGAAGCTGTCGTCGTTCGGATCGATCAGCGAGCGGAACGGCGGCGCGGCCTCGGCCTCGTGGATCAACTCCTGGTAGGTGGTCGAGCGGCCCGCCGCGGCCCATGTAGTGCGGCACTCCTGCTGGAGCCACAGGCCCATCACGTTTTGCAGCAGGCGGAAGGTCCCCTCCAGGCCGCCCTCGTTGGTCGCGTTGGCTTCATACGCCGCGTCGTTGATCACCGGCTCGTTGACTTCCAGGCCGATCAGGCTCCACGTACCGCTGCTGAGATAGGCGTAGTTCTCTGTCGTGGTCGGCACCGCAGCCACGGCGTCGGCGGTGTCGTGGCAGGCGGGCGCCAGCACAGGGATGCCTTCATACTCGCCCAGGCGGGTGCCGGGCGGCACGATCTCCGGGAAGATGTGCGTCGGCACGCCGATGGCGGCCAGCGTTGCGCGGTCCCAGTCCCGCGCGACCGGGTTGTAGCACTGCATGGTCGTCACGTGGGTGAACTCGCAGACGCGCGCGCCGGTCATCCAGTAGCTCAGCAGATTGGGGAAGGAGAGCAGCGTCTCGGCGCAGTCGAGCGACGGGCTGTTCGCCGCGGCCAGGCTGGCGAGCTGGTACAGCGTGTTGATGCCCATGATCTGGATGCCGGTGCGCTCGAACACGGTCCGGCGCGGCACGCGCTCGAAGACCCATTCCGGCATGCCATCCGTGCGGCTGTCGCGGTAGTGCACCGGGTTGGCCAGCAGGTCCCCGTTGCGGTCGAGCAGCGCGAAGTCGACGCCCCACGAATCGATGCCGAGCGAGGCCGCGCCGTCCGCCGCCGCGCGTATGCCCTCGGTGATCTCGTGCCACAGGCGCAGCACGTCCCAGTAGATCGTCCCGTGGACCGTCACCGGGGTGTTGGTGAAACGGTGCGCCTGCTCCAGCGCGAACCGCTCGCCATCAAAACTGACCTTCATCACGCGCCCGGACGAAGCGCCCAGGTCCACCGCAATAACATGTTTTCCCGACATAAACGCCCCTCTTTCGCAGTATTTTCCCGAAGTGTATCACCAGGGCGGGAAATGATACAATCGCGCCGGAACCATCCAGCATAGCGAAAGGTGAGACACATGCCGTTCATCGACTGGGACACCGTCCCCTCCCGCGAGATCATGCCCGGCTTCCACGGGCAGATGATCCACACCGACCGCATGACGCTCTCGCGGTGGCGCATCGAGGCGGGCGCCGCCCTGCCGGAACACGCGCACCCGCACGAGCAGATCACGACCGTGCTCGAAGGCACCTTCGAGATGACCGTCGCGGGCGAGACGCGGACCTTCGGGCCGGGCATGGCGGTCGTCATCCCCGGCAACACGCCCCACGCGGGCCGGGCGATCACCGAGTGCCGCGTGCTCGACGTCTTCCAGCCCGCGCGCGACGACTACCGCTAAATCGGGCAGCGCCCGGCGCACAACAAACCGGGGCGAGCACTCGCCCGCCCCGGTCACCGGTCAGTCCGTAGCGCTCAGACGCCGAGCGCGTCGCGCAGCGCCTGTTTCATCACCGCTTCGGGCGCGCGCTGCCCGGTCCACAGCTCGAAGCCGATCACGCCCTGGTAGACCAGCATCGACAGCCCATCCAGCACGGGCAGGCCGCGCGCCTTCGCCGCCTTCACCAGCGGCGTCTCGGGCGGGTTGAAGACCACGTCGCAGACCAGCATCCCAGCGCGCGCCGCGCCCAGGTCGACATCCGGCATGGCGCCTACGTCCGGATACAGCCCGATCGACGTCGCGTTGACGAAGATGTCCGTGTCCGCCGGGACGGCATAGGTGCCCTCCCAGGCGACGAACTGCACATCCGCGCCGGTGTTGGCCCGCAGATCGTCGACCATCGCCGCGCCGCGCTGGACCGTCCGGTTGACGATCGCGATCCGGCTCGCGCCAGCCAGCGCCAGCTCGGTCGCCACGGCGCGCGCCGCGCCGCCCGCGCCCAGCATCACCACGCGCTTGCCCTTCGGATCGACCCCGGCATCCTCGCGCACGCCGCGCAAAAAGCCTTTGCCGTCCGTGTTCTCGCCGATATAGCGATCGCCCTCGCGGCGCACGGTGTTCACCGCGCCGATGATCTGCGCGTCCGGCGCGATGGCGTCCA
The DNA here is from genome assembly GCA_040767355.1 of Aggregatilineaceae bacterium. Taxonomy (GTDB): domain Bacteria; phylum Chloroflexota; class Anaerolineae; order Aggregatilineales; family Aggregatilineaceae; genus LM3-B42. The sequence goes on from JAXGOS010000013.1 coordinate 6,996, forward strand.
GGTAGGGCATGATGGCGACCTTGTGCGGAATGGTCAGGTTGATCCCCTGCATCCCGAAGGCGCGCATGCCGCGCACCGCATCGGCCAGCCGCTCGGGCGGGACCTCGACGGTCAGATAGCGCCAGTTGAGGCCCGCTGCGGCGAAGGCGGCTTCCTGCATGACGCCGGTCGGGTTCTCGGCCACCGGCTGGCCGAACACACCGACCAGCTCCGCCTTATAGTTGGCGGCCATCACGCACCCCGCTGCGGCATCTCAGGGTGGCCGGGATTGAAGTGCTTGAGCATCACCAGCGGCTCGGTCGTGCTCAGGTTGGTGATCGTCACGCCCGCCTGGGCCGCGCGCTGCGTCACGAAGAATTCGTCCTCGGTCATCTGGCCGAAGCGCACCAGCGCCGGGACAGCGACCGGGTGCGCGCCGAAGCGCCCGTAGCCCTGCACGCAGATCGTGCCGTAGGCCACCGGATCGGTGATGGTCACGGTCCGCCCTGGCTCGACGGACAACCGCTTGGCGCTGAACCACTCCGAGCCATACACGATCCAGCTTTCCTCATAGCCCGCTGCTTGCATCGCCGCCGGATCGCCCGCCGGGCGCGGCGTCAGGAAATGATCCGCCTTGAACGTTGGCGAGACATTGGTCTCCCAGTCGAGGAGGCTGATCAGGTAGTCGTAATCGTAGTGCTTGTCCGGCGGGACGTTCTTCACCAGCATCGACCGGTCGATCACCTGAATGTCGGCCACCAGCGACTGCCACATCGAGAACACGTCGCTGGCCCGCTGTGGCTCGTAGGTGCACAGCGTGCCCGGCGCGTGCAGCACGCCCGGCGGCACATACCAGCCCGTGTCGAGCTGGAGCCGGTAGGCTTTCGACAGCGCCAGAATCCCGTTGTCGCCCTCGTTCCAGCGCTTCAAACAGCCCACCACCTCGTCGACCGTGGTGCCGGGCTCCAGGCCGAAGAAGGTATAGGGATACGTGTTGAGCGCGAAGTTATACTGCGCCGGGAAGAAGTACGCTTCCGGCTTGCCCACGAAGCCGACATCGGCGGCTTTCTCGTCGCTCTGGTGGAGGTGATGCGGCAGCGGGTACATGTTGTCGAAGAATTTGCTGTACATCACCCAGCCGCCATACGCGTCGACCGCTTCCTGGCCGAGCAGCTCCACGGCCATCTCGGCCATCGCATCGCGCAGCGTCACGCGGGCCTCATCGTCCACGTAGATGTAGCTCAGTCCCTCGTCCTCGGGCGTGCCGGGCCCGTTGTCGGCGGGCGTGGTCGAAGAAAACCAGCGCTCGTCGATGCCGCCCCGGTCGCCGCCCAGCGCGTACAGGTCTTTGGGGTGGAGCCGCAGCCGCCGCCCCGGCACGCAGAACACGCGCGGTACCCAGGTCGGCGCCAGCCGGACCACACCCTGGCCCTGTTCGAGAGCCTGGGTCACCCGTTCTCTCGTCTGTGACATTCCCCTATCGCCCTTTCGTCAGCCCGCCCACGGCGGGACCTGCCCAATAACCGTTTACTGCCCGTACACCGTGGTGTAGCGTTTGTGCAGCCTGGCGATGTCTTCCGGCGCGATCGGAATCGGCTCGCCTAACTGGAACGCCAGGTAGACCGTCCGCGCCACGTCCTCGCACATGATCGCCGCCTTGACCGCGTCGCGGGGCGTTGGCCCCACCGTGAACACGCCGTGATTCTGCATGATCACGGCGGGCGAGCGCGGATTCGGCCCCTCGCGCAGCACGCGCACCATCTCGCGCCCGATTTCCTCGCCACCGATCAGCGCGAAGCCGCCGCACGGGATCGGCCCGCCGAACTCGTCGGCCATCGCCGTCAGGATGCACGGAATGTCGCGGCCGAGGGCCGCCCAGGCCGTCGCGTAGGGGCTGTGGGTGTGCACGATGCCCCCGACCTCCGGCATGGCGCGGTAGACGTAGCAGTGCGTCGCCGTGTCCGACGAGGGCTTGTGCTGGCCCTCGATCACGTTAGCGTTCGCATCGACCACGACCATGTTCTCTGGCCCCAGGTCCTCGAACGAGACGCCGCTCGGCTTGATCACAATATGGCCCGACTCCGGGTCGCGCCCGCTGACGTTACCGGACGTCCAGGCCACCAGCTCGTTGGCCGGGAGTAAGGCGTGCAGATCCGCGACCGTCTTGCGCAGCGCTTCGAGCATCAGTCGATCCCCCTCGCCTGGTTGCGGATGGCGCGCAGGCGCTTCATCACGTCGTTCTCGCCGCGCCCGAAGTAATCGTGCAGCGTCAGGTATTCCGCGAACAGCTTATCGTAGACGGCCACGTGCTCGGGGATGGGCCGGAAGACCTCGTCCTTGAGCTTGCCCATGCTGTGCGCGGCCGCCTGGATGTCGGCATAAGCGCCCGCCGCCACCGCCGCGTGCATCGCGCTGCCCAGCGCCGGCCCCTGGTTGCTGCCGATGATGCGGAACTCGCGCCCGGTCACGTCGGCATAGATCTGCATCAGGAGCTTGTTCTTCTCCGGCAGGCCGCCCGCCGCCACCAGCTCGGTGATCGGCACGCCGCTGTTCTCGAACGCCTCGACGATCACGCGCGTGCCGTAGGCGGTGGACTCGATCAGCGCGCGGTAGATGTCCGGCGCTTTGGTCGCCAGCGTCGCGCCGATGAGCAGCCCGCTCAGGTCGACATCGACCAGCACCGAGCGGTTGCCGTTCCACCAGTCGAGCGCCAGCAGGCCGTGTTCGCCCGGTTTCTGCTTGGCGGCTTCAGACTCTAGATAGGCGTGCAGGTCCAGGCCCGCGGCTTTGGCCGCCTCGTGATACTCCGGCGGGACGGCGTTATCCACAAACCAGGCGAAGATGTCGCCGACGCCGCTCTGGCCCGCCTCGTAACCGTACATGTCGGGGATGATGCCGCCATCGACCACGCCGCACATGCCCGGCACTTCCTGCAGGCTGTCGCCCAGCACCATGTGGCAGGTGCTGGTGCCCATAATCATCACCATGCGGCCCGGCTCCACGACGCGCGCCGCCGGGACCGTCACGTGGGCGTCGACATTCGCCACCGCCACGGCGATCCCCGGCTTCAAGCCCATCCAGCCCGCCGCCTCTTCGGTCAGGTCGCCGGCCCGATCGCCTAGCGGGGCGAGCTCGGTGCTCATCTTCTCCTCGACGACGTTGACCAGATCTGGGTGCAGCGCCGCCAGATATTCCTTGTCGGGATATTTCCCGTCCTGGTAGATAGCCTTGTAGCCGGCGGTGCAGGTGTTGCGCGTCTCCTTGCCGCACAACTGCCACACCACCCAGTCCGCCGCCTCGAGGAAGCGGTCGGCAGCGTGGTAGATCTCCGGCGACTCGTTGAGAATCTGCAACACCTTGCTGAAGAACCACTCCGAGGAAATCTTCCCGCCGTAGCGCTTCAGCCAGCCGCGGCCCATCTCGCGCGCCGTGGCGTTGATCTGATCGGCTTCCGGCTGGGCGGCGTGGTGCTTCCACAGCTTGACCCAGGAGTGCGGGTTATCGCGCAATTCCGGCAGGCGGGTCAGCGGCGTCCCGTCGGCTTTGGTGGGCAGAATCGTGCACGCCGTGAAGTCGATCCCGATGCCGATCACGTCCGCCGGGTCGATGCCACTCTGCTTGAGCGCCGCCGGCACGGCGTTCTGAAACGTGGCGATGTAGTCGTCCGGGTTTTGCAGCGCCCATTCCGGCGGCAGCGGCTTGTCGCTGCCCGGCAGACGCTCGTCGATCACGCCGTCGGCGTACTGGTGCACCGCGCTTCCCAGCTCGGCTCCGTCTCTGACACGCACCACAACTGCGCGCCCCGATTCAGTTCCAAAGTCAATCCCTATTGTGTACTTGTCCATGACGCCCCTACTCTTTGGAAAGCTAAGTGAAATTGAAGAAATACAGCTTCGAACCCCAGCTCCACACCGCGCGCTGGATTCGGGTGAGTTCATCTGGAATTGTAGTGCGCCGTTGGGGGTGGGTCAAGCGGGCCGCGCGAGCGACCTGGCCACCGGGGCGCGGTCACGCCGTTATTCTAGCGTTTCCGGGGTGATTGGGCCATGCGGGACCCGTTTGCTCTACAATAGAGGGTAGGAAAACACAGGTACTCAGGAGGTGAGCACCATGGCGAACCCATCGCAGATGACTCGTAGGGCCATCAACGTCGCTGAAAACGAGCGCCTGCTCTCGTTGATCGTCGGGCCCGCGCTGATCCTGATCGGGCTCCGGCCTCGCGGCTGGCTTGGCGTGCTGCTAGCGCTGGTCGGCGCCGAGCTGGTCTATCGCGGCGCGACGGGGCACTGTCACATCTACGAAGTGCTGGATATCGACCGGAGCCCCGAAGCGCGGCGTGGGATGAACGAGCGGGGCGTGGACATCGTGCACGAAGCGTCGCAGGAGTCGTTCCCGGCCAGCGACCCGCCGAGTTGGACGGTCTCGCGATCGTGACGTACGGGGCGGGCGATCCAGGCTGTGGCCCGCAGCGCCCGCCGCACTTTCCCTTACCTCGCGCCTAGCGGCGGTGATCGATCCCGCGGTAGGCGTCGATGAAATCCTCAATCTGGTCGCGATCGACCTCGTCCAGGGTCAACATGCGCGTCCAGGCCGTCAGCGCGATCGTGCTGTCCATTGTGGCGTAGGGGTGCAGGATGAGCTGGTCGGTGCCTTTGTCTCTGAGAATGTCGCGCAACTCCGCCACCACGTCATCACAGCCTTCGGGGCAGTTGTAGTGCGTGATGACCCCACCTTCCGCCAGGTTGTGCACCTGGAGCCACTCCGCTACCGTCTCGGGATGCTCGCCCCAGGCGGTATGCTGCGCGGAATGAGGTCCAGAGGTGGGCGGCGTGGTCCCCCAGATGTAACTGGTGGGTTCCGCAGCCAGTTCACGGTACCCCTCATCCGGGAACTTCTCGCCCGGCTGGTCGCGCAGGGCGTACGCAACGAGCAGCCCTGAGAGCACGATCACCACGCTGACCACCCCGATGATGATCAGCCATTTCCGGCGGCGCGCGCGGCGCTGGCGCTCAGTGATTGGCGGTTTTCTGCGACGAGACTGCCTGGCCATCGAATACTCCATTCGTGATTCCGGTAATGGTATAAAATATAAATTTATCATACTAATTTGACAAGCCGGCGCGTCCCTTGCTGGCCGAATCAAACGAGCCGGGCTGCTCGCCCGGCTCGCTCCGCATCGCCCGGCATCGCCGCCGGATCGTTATTCCGCCGCCACCGGCGCCCGCACGTACGGCACGGTCTGCGGGCCCTCGGGCAGCACGCAGATCCGCGCCTCGCGCCCGTACCTGCCGCGCAGCGCCTCGACTGTCGCCGCGACATCGTGGCAGGGGATGAGCAGCGCGGCGGTCGTCGCGGCATCGTCGAGATAATCAGAATACAGGTACACGTCCGCCTTGAGCTGGACGCGCGCCTGAATCTGGGCCGCCCACTGGTCCTGGCGCGTCTCGCCCGCCCCCATCACACTGTCGAACAACTCCTGGGGCGTGCGCGCCGCCTTGACCATCTGCCCGAACAGGCCGTGATCGGGCAGCCCGTCCGAGCATTCGGCGGCGATGATCACCGCCCCGCCGGGGCGCACAACCTGCTCGGCGGCGCTCATGCCCTTGCCGCACTGGTACAGGTTCTGGTCGAGCGGGTAGCCGGAGTTGGTCGTGATCACGATGTCGAAGGGCGCATCGACCGGGACCATCGTCTTGTCGCGCACGAAGGCGATCCCGGCGTCGTGGGCCGCCACCAGGTCGCCCGCGAACACGCCGGTGATCTGCTTGTCGCGGTTGAGGGTGACGTTCAGCAGAAACGCCGGATCGGTGCTCAGCGCCACCTCGCGCGCCTCTTCGAAGATCGGGTTGCCCTGGGCGACGCCCCAGGTCGCCCGCGGATCGGCGATCATGCCGGCGTCGTGATTACCCAGCACGGTCATCTGGCCGGCCATGCCGGGCATGACGGCCTTGCCCCCACCGGAGAATCCGGCGAAATAGTGCGGCTCGATGAAGCCGGTCAGGATCTTGACGCTGGCCTCCATGTAGGCCCGGTTGATCCAGATTTCGTGCCCGTGCGAACTGGTCCCCAGGTGGACCTGGGTGGACGGGTCGAAGCAGTCGTTTTGCTCGATCCGGTAGCCATCGACAATGGCCTCGCCCAGCATCTCGATCAGCTCGGCGCGGGTATTAAAGCGGTGGGTGCCCAGCGCGTTGCACAGCACGATATTCTCCGGCGGGACGTGGGGCAGCTCAGCCAGGATGGCCGGGATCAGCAGGTGGTTGGGCGTGGGCCGCGTGATGTCGCTGAAGACGATGGCGACGGTGTCCTCCGCGGCGACTCGCTCGCGCAGGGGGGCCGAGCCGATCGGGCCGCGCAGCGCGTCGCGCAGAGCCGCCGCCGGATCGGGCAGCGCGGGAACGTATGCCGGATGCAGCACGGTGATGTTCGCGTCGTCAGGCAGCGAAACGGGCAGGCCCGTCCGGCCATAGTCAAGCGTCAGGTCCATGATGAGTGCTCCCTCCTGAGAGATCAGCGGGCCAAAGGCAGCCCGGTCGTCCGTTCGATGGCCAGCAGGCGGTTGTATTTCGCCAGCCGGTCCGATTGCGTGATCGCGCCGACCTTGATGTGGTCGCCGGACCATCCCACCGCCAGGTCGGCCAGCCAGTTGTCTTCCGTTTCGCCGCTGCGCGCGCTGATCACCACGCGCCAACCGGCGTCGACCGCCAGGCGGCAGGCGTCCGCTGCCTCGCTCAGCGTGCCGATCTGGTTGACTTTCAGCAGCAGCGCGTTCGCCGCCCCCTGCTCGACCGCCCGCCGGATCCGCGCGGGATGGGTGCACAGCAGGTCATCGCCCATCACCATCGCCCGCGAGCCAACGCGCGCGCGCAACTGCCGCCAGTGATCCCAGTCGTCTTCGGCCAGTCCATCTTCCAGGCTGGCGATAGGATAGGCGTCCAGCCACGCCGCCAGCCGGTCGACCATCGCCGCGCCGTCGAGCGCCCCATCTTCCAAGATGGTAGCGCCCATCCCGGTGAAAATGGCTAGCCGCCACATCCACGGTCAACACCACGTCGCGCCCCGCTTCCAGTCCCGCCGTGCGGATCGCCTCCACCGAGGCATCGAGCATGTCCTCGGTATTGGCAAACTGGGGCGCCAGCCCGCCTTCATCCGCCGTGAGCAAGCGCATCCCGTAGCGGCGATAGACCAGCTCGGCGGCAGCCTGGAACACGGCATAAGTCATCGCCAGGACCTCGTCCATCGTACGGGCGGTCACCGGCATCACCTGGACGTCCTGCACGGCGATCTGTGCCCCGGCATGTTTGCCCCCGCTGAACAGGTTGATCATCGGCAGCGGCAGGCTGGCGGCGGGCCGACCGATCAGCTCGGCAAAATAATCATACAACGGGATCGTGCGCTCCGCCGCCACCGCGCGCGCGAACGCGAGCGACACCGCCAGGATCGCGTTCGCGCCCAGCCGGGCCTTGTTGGGCGTGCCGTCCAGCGCAATCAGGACCTCATCCAGGGCGCGCTGATCCTCGAAGGGGCGCCCGTCCAGCGCGGCCAGGATCTCGCCCTCGATGTGCGCCACCGCCCGGCGACAGCCGAGGCCGCCATAGCGCCGGGGATCGCCATCGCGCAGCTCCCAGGCTTCGGCGGCGCCCCGCGACGCGCCGGATGGCACCGAGACCGTCCCGACCACCCCGCTCGCCAGGACGCACGTCGCCTGTACGGTGGGGCGCCCGCGGCTGTCCAGAATTTCCAGCGCCGACAGGTGATCGATGATGGGCATGTTTCACTCACAGTCCGCAACGAAACGCGTGATGCAGTCGTGCAGCGTGCGCGGCGGAGCGGCCATCAGCGCCGTGACGATCGCGCGCTGGCGAGCCCGCTCGTCCTGGCTCAGATACTCGAGCTGGGACCGCCCGGCCACCCGCGCCAGCAGACAGCCCAGCGTGTGCCGGACCGCGCGCGGCTCCAGGCTCCCCGCCCAGTCGCAGTCGCGCACCGCCCCATGATACACCCGCCAGGCCAGGCGCGCCGCCTCCGCAAAGCGAGCGCGCTGGTCCGGCAGGTGGTGCGCCTTGCTGAGCAGGTGCGCCATCGAAAAGCCCAGGTCGAACGCCGGATCGCCAAAATGGATCACCTCGTGATCGAGCAGAATCAGCCGCCCGTCGTGGACGAGGATGTTCTTGGGACTGTAGTCGCCGTGGACGAGCGTCAGGCGGCAGGCGCGCGTTTCGCTCACCAGCGCGTGGAGGAAGCCCGCTGCCGCCGGGACCTGCTGGGCTGTGTACAAGTAATATGGCTCCAACCGCAGCGACTCGAAGAACGAGCGATCGGCGAACTCGGCAGCGATAGCCGCGCGGTGCTCGCCGGCGCCGCGGTGGATTCGCGCCAGCAGCCGCGCGAACTGCTCGACATGGCCTGTCTGGAGATCGCCCGCCAGCAGCATCGTCTTCCAGTTGCGGTGGGGCTGGCGCACGGCCTCCATCGCCAGGATATGCGCGGTGTGATCTTCGAACACAAAGGCGGGCAGCGCGCCCGGTGCCAGCCGCGACAGCCAGCGCAGCCCGGCGGCCTCGCGGTGGATGCGCTCGGGACTGCTGAACCACTCCACCGGCACCCGCAGCCGTTCGAGCGCCTGTTTGAGGACCCAGGCGGTGCCATCCGGGCGCTGCACCAGGACGGTCCGGTTCGACACGCCACCCGGGAGAGGCTGCACCTGGGGGATCTCGCCCGGCGGGATATGCCCGTTCTGCCGCAGATAGGCGATCAGAGCCTGGGGCTGTTCGATATCCAGCATGGGGGGCGTCTCCTCTGTCCGGGATTGGGTGTGATCTTGAACAGAGGCAGTATACAAAAAAAAGGAACAGGACTACAATGGTGGCAATGAATTTCGATTTAGTTTCAACTTGATATTAAGTCGAAAGCCATGTCAACGATAAAAAGACGGCACCAGACTATTGTTGATTTGCTACGACAGGAAGGCGGGCGCCTGTCGGTCCAGACGTTGAGCGAGCGCCTGGGCGTCAGCACGGTCACCATCCGGCAGGACCTGCGCGCGCTGGCCGCCAAAGACGTGCTCGAGCGCGTGTACGGCGGCGCGGTGCTGCGCCCCTCGAGCCCGATGTCGGTCGAGCTGTCGTTCGAGGCCCGGCAGGGCGAGGCGCGCAAAGCCAAAGACGCCATGGGACGATTCGCGGCCGAACTGGTCAAAGACGGCTACGGGATCGCGCTGGACGGCAGCACGAGCGCTTACGCCCTGGTGCCCTACCTCAAGAATATGACGAACCTCACCATCGTCACCAACAGCATGATGGTGGCGCAGAGCTTCCGCGACACGCCGCGCATCAAGGTGCTGGTCCCCGCCGGGCGCATCCGTGGCGAATCGGCCACTATCGTCGGCAATCCGGAAAGCTTGCCGGATATCAACCTGAGCTTCGGATTCTTCGGCGCGTGGGGTGTGTCGCTGGATGGCGGATTCAGCGACGTGGAGCCGGACGAGATCGCGATGCGCCGGGCGATGATGCAGCGCTGCCTGCGCTCCGTGGTGGTGATCGACTCGCGCAAGTGGGGCGAGACAGCGCCCTACACCTACGCCCAGCCGCAGGAGGTGGGCCGCATCATCAGCGACGACGGCGCGCCGCCCGAACTGGTCGAGCATTTTCGCGCATTGGGCGTAACTGTCGATCTCGTGCCCGGCGTCTAGATACCGGGGCGTGCTGTGGGGAATGCCGCAGCAGGGCTCCAGGCGGGTGCAGATTTGGTTGACACCCTTTTTGAAATACAATACACTACTTTCAAATTAAAAGCACCGAAATAATTAAGGTTTCGTTTAGATAACGCGACCCGGCACTTCCAGGTTTACCATTACACTTTTCGCGGAGTTTTGTCATGCCTCAAAACCTTTGGAATGTCCCGGAAGCGGCACAACTGCCCGATCTCGACGGACTGGTCTATCGCAGCAACCTGCTCGGGCGCGACCGGGCTGTCGTCAACATTTACGGCGGCAACACCAGCGCCAAGCTGCGCATGACCGATCACGTCGGGCGCGAGGTGATGGTGCTGGCGGTCAAAGCGTCCGGCTCGGATGTCCTGACGATCACCGAGCCGCAGTTCGCCCTGCTCCGCCTGGACGAGATCGAGCCGCTTTTCGCCCGTGAAACCATGACCGACGAGGAGATGGTCGATTACCTGGGACGGACGGCGTTCGAGCCGGGGCGCCCGCGCCAGAGCATCGAAACACTGCTGCATGCCTTCACCCCGCCCGCCCACGTCGACCACACCCACCCGGACGCGATCATCAGCCTCGCCTCGATGCCCGACCCTGCCGCCGCCACGCGCGCCCTGTACGGCGACCGCGCGGCTTTCGTGCCGTACATCCGCCCCGGCTTCACGCTCAGCAAGTGGATTGGCCAGCGCGTCCGCGATGACGCCGGGCTGGAATGCGTGGTCATGGGCAAGCACGGGCTGGTCACCTGGGGGCCGGACAGCCCGACGTGTTACGCCAGCACGATCCGCATCATTCAGGAGGCCGAGGCGTACATCCGCGACAAGGCCCGCGGCAGGCGCGTGTTCGGCGAGCTGGTGGTGCCGCCGCTGGCCCAGGCCGAGCGCCGCGCCATCCTGGCGGAGGTCCTGCCGGGTATTCGCGGGGCGGTATCTCGGCACGGGCCGGCGATCCTCCAGGTCGATGAGGCGCCGGAGGTCCTCGATATGGTCGGCCACAGCGACGCCGGGCCGATCAGCCAGCGCGGCGTGGCGTGCCCGGATCACCTCGTGCACGTCAAGCGCGTCCCGCTGTTCATCGACTGGCGCCCGGCGGAGGGCATCGACGCGCTCCAACAGAAGCTGCGCGACGGCGTCGCCGCTTACGAGCGCGAGTACGAAACCTATTTCGAGCGCAACAAAAACGAGGGCGACGAGCTGCGCAGCCCTGCCCCGCGCGTGATCCTGATCCCTGGCCTGGGCATGATCACGACTGGCAAAGACACCCAGAACGCGAACGTCAGCCGCCAGTTGTACTACCGCGCTGTGGAAGTGCTGCGGGCCGGGATGGCGCTGGGCGGGTTCGAGAGCCTGACCGAGAACGAAGCGTACAACGTCGAATACTGGCCGCTGGAGTTGTACAAGCTCCAGCTCGCCCCGCCGCCCAAAGAGTTCGACGGCAAGGTGGCGCTGATCACGGGCGGAGCCAGTGGCATTGGCCGCGCCACGGCTTACCGGCTGGCCCGCGACGGAGCGCATGTCGTCATCGCGGACGTCAACGCCCAGGCCGGGCAGGCGGTCGCCGCAGACCTGGCGGCGCGCTACGGCGAGGGCCGCGCAATCTTCGCCCAGGTGGACGTCACCGACGAAGAGGCCGTTGGGGAAGCGTTGCGCGCGGCGGTGCTGGCCTATGGCGGGCTGGATATCCTGGTCAACAACGCAGGAATCGCCAGCTCGGCGCCAATCGACGAGACGACGCTGGCAATGTGGCAGTACAATATGGATATCCTGGCGACTGGTTATTTCCTGGTCGCGCGCGAGGCTTTCAAGGTGATGAAGCGCCAGGGCACCGGCGGCGCGATGGTCTTCGTCGCCAGCAAGAACAGCGTGGCCGCCAGCAAGGGCGCCATCGCCTACAATGTCGCTAAGGCCGCCGAGCTGCACATGGCGCGCTGCCTGGCCGAAGAGGGCGGGCCGCACGGTATTCGCGTCAACGCGGTGCTGCCCGACGCGGTGATCCAGGGCAGCAACATCTGGGACAGCGAGTGGCGCCAGGCCCGCGCCGCGCAGCACGGCATTTCGCCGGACGAGCTAGGGGCCTTTTACCGGGAGCGAAATACGCTCAAGGTCGACGTGCTGCCCGAAGACCTGGCCGAAGCGATCGCCTTTCTGGCCGGTCCGCGCAGCGCCAAGACGACCGGCGCTATGTTGACCGTGGATGGAGGCGTGCCAAACGCCTACCCGCGCTAGGAGGTGATGTAGCCAAATGCGAGTCTATCGGTCGTCGCCGGTCACGATACGGCGGGGCGGGGCACGCGCGCCAGCTAGAATGGCGTGCGCCTGCTTGTGGTGGGCCTGAAGGTGTCACCCAGTTGAGTACCCATAAGATGCAATCACCCATTCTTGAACTAAACCATATTACCAAGACCTTCCCCGGCGTCACCGCGCTGGACGATGTCCACTTCGACATCCACCCCGGCGAGGTGCACGCGCTGCTGGGCGAAAACGGCGCGGGCAAATCGACGCTGATCAAGATCGCGTCGGGGGTGTACCAGCCGGATGCTGGCGAGATCCTCGTCCAGGGCGAGATCGTGCGCTTCGGCAGCCCGCACGACGCCCAGGCGCACGGCATCGCGACCATCTACCAGGAGCTTTTGCTCTACCCGGAGCTGAGCGTAGCCGAGAATATCTTCATGGGCCACGCGCCGCGCACGCGGTTGGGGGCGGTCGACTGGCCTGCCATGCGCACCAAGGCGCAGGAAATCCTGGCCTCGCTGAACATCTACGATATGGACGTGACCCGCAAAGTCGGGTCACTCACGGTCGGGAACCGCCAGCGGGTCGAGATTGCCAAAGCCCTCTCGATGAACGCCCGCGTGCTCATTATGGACGAGCCGACCGCCGCCATCACCGAGGCTGATGTCGAGCGCCTGTTCAGCACGATTGAGCTCCTCAAAGAACGCCAGGTGGGCATCGTGTATATCAGCCACCGGCTCAACGAGGTGTTCGTGATTGGCGATCGGGTGACAGTGCTGCGCGATGGTCGCTACGTGGGCACCGAGCCGATGGAGGGGATGACCGAGGACAGACTGGTCGGCATGATGGTCGGGCGTACCATCGACAACATGTTCCCCAAACTGGATGTGCAACCCGGCGAGGTCGTGCTCGAAGTGCGCGGACTCACCCGCGGGCGGATGGTGCGCGATGTCAGCTTCCAGATCCGCCAGGGCGAGATTGTGGGCATGGCCGGCCTAGTCGGGGCGGGCCGCAGCGAAACGGCTCAGACGATTTTCGGCTTTACCCCGGCTCAGTCGGGGACCATCCTGGTCGAGGGCCGCGAAGTCACGATCAAGAGCCCCGCCGAGGCCATGCGCCACGGGATCGCCTACCTGCCGGAGGACCGGGGCACGCAGGGCCTGATCCGGCCCATGACCCTCTGCGAGAACACTTCCATGACCACGCTGCAGCGGCTCTCGCGGGCCACGTTCATCAACCGCCAGAAGGAACTGGCGCTGGCCCAGTCGACGATCGAGAAGCTCAGCATCCGCGCCTACAGTCCCTTCCAGATTGTCGGCAAGCTGTCGGGCGGCAACCAACAGAAAGTGGTGGTGGGCAAGTGGCTGGCGACAAGCCCGCGCGTGCTGATTGTCGACGAGCCTACACGCGGCATCGACGTCGGCGCCAAGGCTGAAATCCACCGCCTGATCAGCGAGCTGGCCCAGCAGGGGCTGGCCATTCTGATGATCTCCAGCGAGCTGCCCGAAATCCTGGGGATGAGCGACCGGATTCTCGTGATGCGCGAAGGACGGTTGGTCGCCGAGTTGAGCCGCGCCGAGGCCACTCAGGAGAATATCGGCATGGCGATGATGGGCAATCTGGCCGATAGTAAGAAGGATCTCCAATTGCAGATGGACGGTGTCGCATGACAACCGCAACTCAGACAGCAGGCTCGATGCGCCGGCGGACAGGTATGCTGTCCCTGTTGCGCAAAGCGTTTGGCAGCCAGGAATCGGTGTTGTTGCTGGCCCTGGTGCTGCTCATCGTCTATGTGGGCAACGAGAACAGCCAGTTTCTCGCGACGCGCAATGTGGCCAGCCTGTTCGCCGGTAATGCCTACATCGCCATCGCCGCGCTCGGTATGACCATGGTCATCGTGCTGGGTCACATTGACATCTCCGTGGGATCGCTGATGGTGACGCTGTCCATGCTCAGCGGAGCTCTCGTCGTCTGGGACGGCTACCCTTCATGGTTGTCCCTAGATGCCATAATCGCCCTGTCGTGGCTGCTGCCGCTGGTGGCGGGCGGGCTGATCGGCGCGATTATCGGTGTCTTCGTCTCGTATCTGCGCATCCCAGCTATCGTGGTGACGCTGGGCTTTTTGAGCATCCTCAAAGGGCTGCTGATCATGGTCAGCGGCGGCGCTCGCATCAGCGGTATGCCTGAAGGCTATGCCCTGGCCCAGAAGCGGCCGCTGGAGAATGTGCCTATACCTGTCTATGAGGACTTCTTCCAGACATTGACGACGCCTGTCTTCCTGATGGTAATTCTGACCATTCTGGTCGCCCTGTGGATGCGCTACAGCCCGACCGGCCGCGCTATGTACGCCGTCGGCGGTAACAAAGAGGCGGCGCGATTATCGGGTATCTCGCAGCACCGTATTGAGATGACTGCTTTCATCCTGAATGGAGTCTTCGTGGGCATTGCCGCCGTGATGAACGCTACCCAGTTCAGCGTGATCCAGGTGACCTTGCCCCCCATCGAGCTTCTGATCATTACCTCAGTGGTCGTCGGCGGGGTTAGCATCCTGGGTGGCTCAGGCACCGTAGTCGGCGCCATGCTGGCTGCCATCCTACTCAATACCATCACAAAGGCCCTGGTCTTTCTCGATATCTCGCCTTTCTGGACGCGAGCCATCCAGGGCCTGCTGATTCTCATCACCGTACTGGCGGACCTGTACCGGCGCCATCGTCAGTCGATATAGAAAGAGCAAACCGAAGATGACCGCTCAGGCAACTCCACACCAAAGAACTTCTCCTGCATGGCTGCAGCACCTGCAGGCCCTGTTGCGCACGCAGGAAAGCGTCTTGCTGCTCATCACTGTGATTGCCGTCATCGTCCTCTCCACTCAGACCGACAAGTTCCTGACGATCAAGAACCTGCTCAACCAGGGGCGATTCATGGCCGAGACCGGTTTGATCGCGCTGCCTATGACGTTCATCATCATCACTGGCGGCATCGATCTGTCGGTGGGGTCCGTCGCCGGGCTGAGCGCAATCATGCTAGGCTACGGCTGGAGCAACTGGGGGCTGCCGCTGGAGGTAGCCATCGTCCTCGCCCTGGCCATCAGCACCCTGGCCGGCTTGATGAACGGTCTGCTGATCGTGCTCTTTCGTGTCCCGCCTTTGATCATGACGCTGGCCACGATGGCCTTCTACCGCGGGCTGGCCGAAGGTATCGCGCGGGCACGATCCGTCACCGGGTACCCCGCCTGGTTCTTTGAACTTGGGCAGAAGGAAACGCTCGGCATTCCTAATCAGCTCTATCTGCTGGTGATCGCAATCATCATCACCGCCGTTCTCCTGTCGCGCACCACCTTTGGGCGTTCGCTGTATGCCATCGGCAACAACGAACTGGCTGCGCGCTTTTCGGGCATTCCTGTCAGGCGCAACAAACTGCTGATCTACACCCTGTCTGGCTTCATGGCCGGGCTGGCCGGGTATATCCTGGTTTCGCGGGTGAGCACCACGCGCTCTGACATGGGCAGCGGCTGGGAGATGGACGCCATCGCCGCTGTAGTGGTAGGCGGCACAAGCATCGCAGGCGGCTCGGGCAGCATCCTGGGCACAACGATCGGCCTGGTGCTGATCCAGCTACTCAAGAACGGTCTGGCTCTCACCGGCGTGACCGGCGATGCCACCATCGTTGTCATCGGCTCCGTGCTCATTCTCTCTACGCTGATCAACCTTGTGATCCAGCGCCGTGTCCGCGGGGTATAACCTTAATCACATGGCGCACGCGAAAGGAGGTCATTCACAAGACCGCGCCTGATTTAAGTTCGACCGATGTGTCCGTGTCCGCAATTAGTAACTACTACGAGGAGAAAAAACATGCGTAAGCTTCTGGCATTGATCCTAGTACTGAGCTTCGTGATCGCATCGCTGGGCGTGTTGCCCGCCGCTGCTCAGGAAGAGAAGCGGTGGGATGGCGCCGACGACCTGCCGGTTGACCCGCTGCCCTGCGGCGACGAACCCGCACCCGCGCCCGAGCCGATGGAATATGACGGCGGTCAACCTGTCGATCCGCCGGATCTTGCTGGCGAGGACATCGTGCTGGTGGATGTGCCCAAGCTGATCGGCATTGGCTACTTCGCGGCCACCACCCTGGGCCAGCAGCAAGCAGCTGAAGAACTCGGCAATGTCGAGGTGACGACCGACGCCCCCACCGAAGCCAATATCGACGAGCAGATTACCTTCATCGACAACTACATCACGCGTGGTGTGGACGGCATCCTCTTTGCCGCCAACGATCCAGTTGCCATCGGTCCGGTACTCACCAAAGCGCTGGAGGCCGGCATCCACGTGGTGGGCTATGATGCGAACTCCGTTCCGGAAGCCCGTGAGTGGTTCGTCAATCAAGCCTCGTTTAACGGCATTGCCAAGGCCATGATGGACAGCCTGGCCGCCGAAAAGGGCGAGGACGCCAGTTTCGGTATCGTGACCAGCACCTTCACTACTCCCAACCAGGCGCGCTGGATCTCCGAGATGTGGGCGTATACCAACCAATGCTTCCCCGAGATGACTTGGCTGGAGACGCTCGAAGCTCAGGAAGACAACAACCTGTCGTTCGAGGCCACGAAGACGCTGATCGCGAAGTACGGCGATGAGCTGGACGGTGTGTTTGGTATGACCAGCGTGGCGACGCCCGCCGGTGCTGATGCCGTGACACAGGAAGGCGTGTGCGACCAGGTATCTGTGATCGGCTTGGCTCTGCCCAGCGCCATGAAGCCGTTTGTCGAATCCGGTTGTGTGAAGCACGTCGTGCTATGGAACGCGGTGGATCTCGGCTACGCGGCAGTTTACGCTATGCGCGCTGTTGTGGACGGCACGCTCAAGCCGGGTGACACCGAACTGGAAGCTGGACGGCTGGGCACGCTGCAGATCATCAACGGTAGCGAGATCCTGCTTGGCCCGCCCACCATCTTCACGCCAGAGAACATCAACGACTTCGACTTCTAGTGTTCTGTTCGTCCGAACTGTCGCGGCCCCTTGTCTCCCTGAAGGGGCCGCGCACCATCACCAACTAGTGTTATTTGAGATCAATAGAGTGTTAGGTCGAACTGGTTCTGTGACACACTGAGAGTGAGGTTATGTCTGACTACACGCAAGCCTACAGCGTTCTGGCGGACCAACTGGCCGCCCGTGGCATCGACGTGGGGAGCGTCGAGCGCAAGCTGGCCGCGCAGGCCATCGAAACCCCCTCGTGGGGCTATGCCGACAGCGGCACCCGCTTCAAGGTATTCCCGTGGACCGGCGCGGCGCGCAGCGTGCACGAGAAGCTGGCCGATGCCGCCTACGTCCACCGCCTGACCGGCGTGGCGCCGTCGGTCGCGCTCCACATCCCGTGGGACAAAACCGACGACTGGGTCGCCCTCAAGCAGGAAGCGGGCGAGCTGGGCATCCGGCTGGGCGCGATCAACCCCAACCTGTTCCAGGACGAGCAGTACAAGCTGGGCTCGCTGTGCAGCCCGGACTCCGGGGCGCGTGAGAGCGCCGTGGCCCACATGGTCGAGTGCTGCGCGATCATGGAGCAGACGGGCAGCGACATCCTCAGCGTGTGGCTGGCCGACGGCACGAACTACGCCGGGCAGGACAGCATCGTGGCCCGCAAGCACCGCCTGGAGGAAGGGCTGCGCCTGGTGTACCAGCACCTGCCCCCCGGCAGCCGCATGCTGGTCGAGTATAAGTTTTTCGAGCCGGCCTTCTACTCGACCGACCTGCCCGACTGGGGCACGGCCTACGCCATGTGCCTCAAGCTGGGGCCGCAGGCCGAGGTGCTGGTCGATACCGGCCACCATGCCCAGGGCACGAACATCGCGCAGATCGTCGCCTTTCTGCTGGACGAGGGGCGGCTGGGCGGGTTCCACCTGAACGCGCGCAAGTACGCCGACGACGACCTGATCGTGGGCACCGAGAACCCGTTCGAGCTGTTCACCATCTACGCCGAGCTGGTGAGCGCGGGCGCTAAAGCCGATCGCGTGGCGTACATGATCGACCAGAGCCACAACATCGAGCCCAAGCTGGAAGCGATGCTCCAGAGCGTGATCAACTGCCAGGTGGCCTATGCCAAAGCCCTGATCGTGAACTACGCGCAACTGGCCGAAGCGCAGGCGGCCGGGGACGTGCTCGGCGCGCACCGCCTGCTGGTGGAAGCCTACGAGACCGACGTGCGCCCGCTGCTGGCGAAAGTGCGCCAGGACAAGGGCTTGCATCCCGATCCGATCGCCGCCCACCGCGCGGGCGATTACGCGCGGCAGGTGGCCGAGCAGCGCGGCAAGGCCGCCCAGGGCGGCGCCGGGTATCCGACCGTGTAGCGACATCCGCCATGCGACTGACAACCCAAACTCAAAGAGGTGACAACTGATGAAAGGCTGGATGGGACGAGTTCTTAATGTAGACCTGGGATCGGGCGCGATCACGACCACGCCACTCGACATGGACATGGCACAGAAATTCATTGGCGGGCGCGGGTTGGGCGCGCGGCTGCTGTGGGATCTCGTGGGACCGGAGGTCGATCCGTTTTCGCCGGACAATGTGCTGATCTTCGCCGCCGGGCCGCTGACCGCGACCGGCTTCCAGACCAGCAACCGTTTCTCGGTGAGCACCAAATCGCCGCTGACGGGCACCGTGCTCGATGCCAACTCCGGCGGCTGGTGGGGGATGCACTTCAAGCGCGCCGGGTACGACGCCATGATCGTGCGCGGCCGGGCCGAGAAGCCGGTGTATATCGAGATCCTGGAAGAAGGCGTGACGATCAAAGACGCGACGCACCTGTGGGGCCGGACGGTCTCCGATACATCCGAGGCGCTGGGCCAGGACAAAAACAAGCGCAGCGTGCTGTGCATCGGCCCTGCCGGGGAGAAGCGGGTGCTGTTCGCCGCGATCATGAACGACGCCACCCGCGCGGCAGCGCGCGGCGGTCCCGGCGCGGTGATGGGCAGCAAGAACCTCAAAGCGATCGTGGTCGAGGGCAAGACGCGCGTCGAGATGGAGGACAAAGAGCGCTTCCGCTTCGTGCAGTACGAATCGACCAAGATGCTCAAGGCCAACCCGATCACCTCGCAGGCGTTCCCGGAGTTCGGCACATCGGTGATGATGAACATCATCAACGCCATCGGCGCGCTGCCGACGCGCAACTTCCAGCAGACGTACTTCGAGCACGCCGACGACATCAGCGGTGAGACGATCACCGAGGACATCCTGGTGAAGAATACCGCCTGCTGGGCCTGCCCGATCGCCTGCACGCGCCTCACCAAGACCAGCAAGGGCGAAGGCGAAGGCCCGGAGTACGAGTCGGCCTGGTCGTTCGGCGCGGCCTGCGGGATCCACGATCTCGAAGCGATCACCAACACCAACTACATCTGCAACGACCTGGGCATGGACACCATCTCCGCCGGCTCGACCATCGCCTGCGCGATGGAGCTGACCGAGCGCGGCCTGTTGGACAGCGACCTGCGCTTTGGCCGCGCCGACCTGCTCGAGCAGACGGTGGAGGATATCGGCTACCGGCGCGGGCTGGGCGACGAGCTGGCCGAAGGCAGCGCGCGCCTCGCGGCGAAATACGGCGCGCCAGAGCTGTCGATGAGCGTCAAGAAGCTGGAGATGCCCGCCTACGATCCGCGCGGGATGCAGGGCCAGGGTCTGCTGTTCGCCACCAGCAACCGCGGCGGCTGCCACATGCGCGGGAATATGCTCGGCTCGGAAGTGCTGGGCCTGCCCAAGTTGATCGACCGCCTGCAGGTGCAGGGCAAGGCGGGCTACGTGATTCTGCACCAGCACAGCGCGGCGGTGCTCGACTCGATAGTGGCGTGCAAGTTCGCCAACATCGCCGTGGCCGAAGAATATTTCGCCCGCGCGCTGACCGCCCTCACCGGCGTGAGCTATCCCACCGGCGACCTGATCAAGGCCGGGGAGCGCATCTGGAACCTGGAACGGCTGTATAACCTGCGCGAAGGCTTCACCCGCGACGACGACATGCTGCCCCCGCGCCTGCTGACCGAGCCGGCCATGGCCGGCAGCGAAGGTCAGGTCAGCCACCTGGAGCCCATGTTGGAGGAGTACTATCGCGCGCGCGGCTGGGATGCCAACGGCGTGCCCAAGCGGGCCAAGCTCGAGGACCTGGGGCTGGCCGATCTGGCACTGGAGGTAGTGTGATGGTTGACGAACGTGTCTATGAGATGTTCCGCGAGATTGGGCGCGACATGTACGTGCACAACCTCGTGTCGTCCCACGGCGGCAATATCAGCGTGCGCTTTGGCGACCGGATTATCATCAAGCGGCGCGGCGCGATGTTGGGCCGCCTGAAGCCGCACGACCTGATCGAAACCGGCCTGGAGAAGAACGACAGCGGCGTGGCGCTGGCCTCGACCGAGCTGATCGTGCACCGCGCCATCTACAAAGCGACTCCGGCGCTGGCCGTGGTGCACGCCCACCCGCGCCGGGCGATCTCGTTTTCCCTGTCGCGCGACGAGATCATCCCGATCGACAACGAGGGATCGTACCTGCTCAAGAAAATCCCCGTGGTCGAAGTGGAGTTCGCGTCCGGCACGCCGCAGATGGCGAACACCATCGCCGATGCGCTGCGCACCTACAAGATCGTGATGATGCGCGGGCATGGCAGCTTCGCCACCGGCCAGACACTCGACGAGGCGTTCCAGTGGACCGACGCGCTGGAAGAAGTCTGCGAGATCATCATGTATGCGCACACGATGAACGAGCAGATGATCGAATATCGCAAGCACAGCGATTCGTATAAGAACTGGTAGCCATGCCCGCCGCCGAAGACGTGAGAACCGTGCGCCTGCTGGCGAGCCTGCGCAGCTTCGCCGGTACCAGGGCGATCACCGTGACCACCGGGCCGGACCCGACCGTGCGCGAGCTGCTAGCCGCGCTCCGGCGCGAGCATCCGGCGCTGGCGGAGCGCGTCCTGAGCGAAGCGGGGCAACTCAACCCCGGCATGCAACTGGTGGTCAACGGGCGGCACATCGACTTCCTGGATGGTCTCGACACAGCGCTGACCAGCGAGGCCGACCTGGTGCTCATCCCGCCCACCGCGGGCGGGTAGCGCCGCCGCGCTCGTCTCGACCTGGCAACGCTCCGGCTCCGCGCCGGGGCGTTTTTTGTCCCTCGCGCCAAGCGACCGGGTCGCGGGCGGCAGTTATGAACAGCCTGTTGATAACCCTGTTCACATTTTGGGATAATTTTGGATAATGTGGGATATACCTGGCGCGGAACCGAGTCGGGCGGATCGGCAAGACGTGGTACACTTGGGGAGCCGGGCGGCGGTTTGCGTCCGGCGATCCGTCCAGACAAGCCGATAACGCGATGACGAGCCCGACCGAACTCACCCAACTACGCCGCATCCAGGCGGGCGACGAACAGGCCCTGATCGACCTGCACGCGCAGTACGCGCGGCTGGTGTACTCAGTGGCCTATCGCGTGCTGGGCGACTCGATGGCCGCCGAAGAGGTGACGCAGGATACCTTCATGCGCGTGTGGCGCAGCGCCGGCACGTTCGACGCGCGCAAAGGCTCATTCGTCACCTGGCTGCTGACCATCGCCCGCCGGCTGGCGATCGATACCTTTCGCAAGCAGCAGCGCGCGCCCGTGCTGGTCGAAACCGATCCCGAAGGGTGGGATGCCCTGATGGGTGCGGACGAGGGCCAGGACCTGCAGCGGACGCTGGCCTCCGCGGTGCGCGATCTGCCCAACGAGCAGCGCCAGGCGATCGAGCTGGCCTATTTCTACGGCCTGACGCACAGCCAGATCGCGGACTTTCTGGGCGAGCCGCTGGGCACCATCAAGACGCGCATCCGGCTCGGCATGCAGAAACTGCGCGAAGCCTGGCTGGCCGAGCCGGCGATGCATCCAAACAGCGATGATTCAACGTAATTGTGAGTAGAAGTCACGTGAAATCTATCACAGGCTGATCGAACGACGAAACGCATGGACCGAGACACCCTGATCGACCTCATCCCCGCCTACGCGCTGGGGGCCCTGGACGCCGACGAATGCGACGCCGTCGAGGCGCTGCTGCGCGTCGACGCCGAGGCCCAGGCGCTGCTGGTCGAGTATCAGCCGGTGGCCGCGCACGTGGCGCTGCTGGCTCCGCCGCAGTCTCCGCCCGCCCATCTGGCGGCGGACCTGCGCGCCCGGCTGGCGGCCGACCGGGCGGCGCGCCCGGCGGGCCCGCGCGGTGCCAGGGGATCGGCCCGGCGCCGGGGATGGTCGATGGGGATGCTGGCGGCGGCAGCGGCCATCCTCGTGCTGGCGATTGCCGGGACGCTGCTGCTCAATCGGGACGAGGCGCCCGAGGCGACCCTCATGCCACCTGCGACTCTGTACAGGCAGATCTTGGGGCAGGAAGGCGCCAGCCGCTTCGCGGTTGTCCCTGATGAGGGCAATGAAACGCTCATTGGCGAGCTGGTGGTCGCGCCGCGCGGCAATCGCGCCGTGTTGTGCATGACGCACCTGCCGGCCCTGAGCACGGATCAGGTCTTCCAGTTGTGGATGATCGACCAGGAAGGCGCGCGGACCAGCGGCGGCGTCTTCACCGCGGACCCGGCAGGCGAGTCGGTCTTTCTGCACGTGCCCTTCAGCGCCCCGGTGTCCACCTACCAGGGCCTGGGCGTCTCGATCGAGCCGCCGGGCGGTAGCCCCTACCCCGACCGGCCCACCGGTCCGCGCGTGCTCAGCGTGCCGCTCGGCTCGTAGAGCGAGCGCGCTGGCTGGCAGCGGGGATGGCGCGCACAAAAAAACAACAGGGCCGCACGTCGCATGTGCGGCCCTGCCGTTGCGAGCGCCTGGCCCGGATTATTGGCTGCTCAGATACGCGATCACAGCCGCGCGCTCGTCCGCGTTGAGCTGGGCGCCGTGGCCGATCATGCGGTCCACGGTCGCTTCCCAACCGGCCTGATCCTTGCTGGCCGCGTCGATCCGGTCCCGCGTGTGGCAGACGGTGCAGCGCTCGGCCACCAGGGCGTTACCGTCCAACATGGCGCCCATGCTCGCCCCACCCTGGCTGCTCAGGTAGTCGATCACGGCCTGGCGCTCGTCCGCGTTGAGCTGGGCGCCGTGGCCGATCATGCGGTCCACCGTGGCCTCCCAACCGGCCTGATCCTTGCTGGCCGTGTCGATGCGCTCGCGCGTGTGGCAGACGGTGCAGCGCTCGGCCACCAGGGCGTTTCCGTCCAACATGGCGCCCATGCTCTCCTCGCCCATATCCCCGGACGTCTCGCCTTCCATCATGGTGCCCTCCGGGCTGACCACGAACCACACCTCGCCGACGTTCTGGCCGGTCGCGTCACCCGGCACCACGTCCCGGATCCAGTAGTACAGCGGCATGTCGTTGTAGGTCACCTGGGAGGTGCCATCGGTGCGCTCGGTCACGCCCAGCGCTCCGGTGACACCTTCACCCGCAGTCGGCTGCTGGCCTGCCGGCACCAGCAGCGGCGGCCACCGCACCGCGCAGTCGTCGTAGCAGGCGCTCACGCCCGCCGTGTCGTTGGTGAAGAGATACAGCGTCATGCCATCCGGCCCCACCAGGAACGGCCCCAGCTCGTCGTTGCCGCCCACGGCCACGGTCGGCGGTTGGACGACGAACCACACCTCGTTCACGTTCTGGCCCGTGGCGTCGCCGGGACCCATGTCGTTGATCCAGTAGTACAGCGGCATGTCGTTGAACGTCACCTGGACAGCGCCATCATCCCGCGTGATCGTGCCCAGCGTGCCCGCCAGCCCCGGCTGAAGCGTCGGCTCGCTGCCCGCTTCAACCGTCAGCGCCGGCCAGTTCGCCAGGCAATCGCCGGAACAGTTGCTCACGCCCGGCGCGTCATTGGTGAAGATGTAGAGTGTCATGCCGTTCGGGCCGACGAGGAACGGGCCAAGCTCGTCATTGCCGCCCAGCGACACGTCCGCCGGCTGGGCCACGAACCACACGTTGTTCACATTGTGGCCGGTGGTGTCGCCCGGCGCCGCATCGTTGACCCAGTAGTAGAGTGGCATCCCGTTGTAGACGACCTGGTACGTGCCGTCATCCGGGCGCTGGATCACGCCCAGCCTGCCGGGAATCCCCTCGCCGAGTGTGGGCTGCTGGCCCTCTTCGACCGTCAGCGCCGGCCAGTTCGCCAGGCAGTCGCCGGAGCAGTTGCTCACGCCCGGCGTGTCGTTGGCGAAGACGTAAAGCGTCATCCCCGCGCCATCGACTAGAAAGGCACCCAGTTCTTCATTCCCACCCCACTGGACGGTCGGGCCCATATCCTGTGCCCTGGCGCTGGGCAGGCCGATCGCAATGGCCGCTAGCGCGATGGCCGCCACAAAAAAAAGTGCCACAAACGCCGTTCTTCGAGACATAGAGTTTTCCTCCTATACCTGAATCGTCGCGGCGTTGCGAGCCGCTATACTCATTGCTACGCTCGCCAGAGCCTATTTGGATCTAGGTAAAAAATATTAATCTAATACTAATCTTGTTAAGGACTTGGGTACCGGGCGGCTCGCAGGCGGGAATCAAAAAACCGGGGCCGCGCGGCCCCGGTCGATTCCCCGGTCAGGGAGATCATTCGTAGCGCAGAATGTTGAGCGGCTTCTCGCCGGACGCACCCCACACGCTCAGCAGCGCGGCCACCAGCGCGATGCAGATGCACAGCGCCATCAGCGTGAAGGCCGTCGAATAGGGGATCGCGTTGCCCAGCTCGCCCCCGAACATCTGCGTGAGCATGAGCACCAGCGCGATGAAGCTGATCCCCACGCCGATCAGGCCGCCGACGAGGCCCATCAGTCCATTTTCGAGCAGCAGCATCCCCAACACGCGCTCGCGCTGCAAGCCGATGGCCTTCATCACGCCGATCTCGCGCCGCCGCTCCAGCGTGGAGAGCGCCACCGCATTCGCGATGACCACGCCGCCGGTCAGCAGCGCCAGCCCGGCCACCAGGATCGGGAACGAGGTGAACTGCCTGACGACGCGGTTGATCAGGTCGTTGAGGAAGCGCGTCTCCAGCACGAACGCGCCGGGAATCTGCGCCAAACTGCGGCGCAGATCGCGGATCCGGTCTTCCTCGACATCGGCGATGGCATACACTCCCTGAGCATCGTACTCCTCGAAGGCATTCAGCGGTGCGAAGAGCCTGGAATCGCTCATCTGGACGGTGACGCCGGATTCCTCGGCTACCCCGACGATCGTGAAGGTGAGCGTGTCGTCCGGGCTGCCGTCCATCGCGAACGTCAACCTGTCGCCCACGGCAAACTCGTGGTTGAAAATATGGTCGCCCGCATTGACAACCATTGGCCAGCTCCCGTCTTCAGCAGGCTGGGAGTCGAGCGCCGGGTCCAGGTTTCGCCCAGCGGAGAAGACCAGTTCCGGCAGGTTGGACGTCAGCTCGCGCCCATCGATGGTGTCGAACCACTGGCCCAACGCGCGCCTCTGCCCATCGGTAAGGCTGCGGCCCGCGCTCGCGTCCCAGTAATCGACCAGGCGGATCGGATATGACCCGATCATGGCGAAGCTCTTCACGCCCGCGTCCTCGGTTTGAAGCTGGTCGCGGATATCGTCCAGCGCTTCGCGCCCGCCGGTGGACATGATCATGATGTTGCCGCCGGTCACGTCTTCCAACAGGTTTTCGAACGCGGTCGTGATCGACGCCACGAGCATCGTGATCACGCTCAGCGTGAACACGCCGACCACCAGCGCCAGCAGCGTCGAGGCGCCGCGCCCCTTGGTCGCCAGCATCGAGCGCATGGCGATCTTGAAGTCGATGAAGGTGTAACGCTGGATCAGCCAGCCGACGATCCATGTCGGGATCAGCAGGACGATCAACACGGGGATCAGCGGCCAGAACAGCGGGAACAACAAGATCAGGATGCCCGGCCAGATCTCGGAGATCCGGCCCCCGCCCACAGCCCAGATCACCAGCCACAGCGCAATATACGTGTAGCCGACGAGGAGCACGATCACGGTCAGCACGATGATCGCGGGCACCGCCGCGCCGAACGCCGCCCCAGCCACCGGCAGGCCGATCAGCAGGGCCAGCCACAGCAGGGCGTGCAGCGGCCAGCTTCGACCGCGCCGCCGGCGGCGCATCGATTGGATGTCGCCCAGCACCAACGGCACTGCGATCAACACCCCGTAGACCGCACCCAACGCCGAGGTGAGCGTGGTCACTCTGACGCCGCTGATCTCCGCGTCGCCCAGCAGACCGGCCAACAGGCCCTGGGCGACCAGGCTCAGCGCCATGATCAGCACGACGGTCGTCGCGAAGGCGCTCGAACGGCCCGCCTGGGGGATCACCGTGTCGCTGGGGCGCAGCACGTTGGCCGGGCGGATCTGGCCCGCCGCCAGCGTGGGCAAAAACCCGAAGATGGCGGTGATCACGATGCCGACGACGATGCCGTTGAGGGCCGGGCGCAGCGCGGGCGTGAACACCAGCGTCTGGCTCAGGAAGCCCTCGGCCACGCCCTTGGTCAGATAGGCCAGGCCCCAACCGCCCAGGACGCCCAGCAGGCTGCCAGCGATGCCCATCAGGATCGCCTCGACCAGAAACAGGATGATGACCTCGTGCGGTTCCAGGCCCAGTGTCTTGAGCACGGCCACCTCGGTCGTCCGGCGGCTGACGATGACCAGCATGGTGTTCACAATGCCGATCCCGCCGATCAGCAGCGACACCAGGCCCATGACCACCACCAGATCGCCAATCGCGCTGGACACCTGTTCGTTCATATCCTTCAGTTCGGTGGTGGTCGTGATGTCCGTGCTGTAGCTCGACATCGCGTTGAGCCGGCGCGCAGCTTCATCCACCTGGGACGGGTCGCCCAGGCGGATGTAGAGGTTGGACGCTTGGCCCGGCGTCAGATCCTCGAACAGCGCGGTGGCGCTGTGATCCAGGTAGAAATAGCCGAACAGCGTGGCCACGAAGTTCATGAAGCCCGCCTCGGAGTTGGTCGGCACGATGCCGGTGATGGTAAAGTCTTCGCTGGCGCCGGAGAGCCGCAGCGTATCGCCGACCTCGGCTCCCAGATCGTCGGCCAGGTTCTGGCTGATCACGATGTCGGTCGGCGCCCCGAGCAGCTCGGCCAGCGGAGTACCGCCCTCCGTCTCGACCTTACCATAGAGCGGGTATTCGTCCGCGTCGATGATCAGGTTGTAGACGAAAGGCTTGTAGCTGCCGCGTTCCGGGATACTGGCGCTCATCGCCACGCCGAACCCGGCCACTGCCTGGCGATAGGTCACCTTGCTGCCGGGGTAGTTGCTGTCCAGCCAGGACTGCACCTCAGCGATCCCTTCCGGCGTGAAGACGTGATTCCCCCCCATCGTGATTTCGTCTTCATCCAGCTCTATGATGTACTGGCCCCAGCGATTGTTCGGAATGACGCTCAGGTCGCCACGGTTGGTCTCTTGCAGGCTGCCGGTGAGCGTCTTGTCCATCATCACGGCCAGGGTTTGCAGGCTGACAATCGCCGCCACGCCCGCCGCGATGCACAACAAGGCGAACAGCGTGCGCTGCTTGTTCACCTTCAGGTCGTTCAGCGAATGCCGGAGGAAGAACCAGAGCCGGTCGATCATGCGGGTGTCTCCATCTTCGGCTGGCGCGTGACGTCCACGCCGCGGCCCTCACGCAGCATCTTCATGGCCGCCAGTTGTGCCGTCGAACGCGGATCGATGTCGTCGGCGATGCGGCCATCCACCAGCGACACGACGCGATCCGCCTGGGACGCCACGTCCATGTCGTGCGTCACCATGACGACCGTCGTGCCCATCTCGCTCTGCACGTCGCGCAGGGCCTGCATCACCAGCGCGCCGGAGACCGTGTCGAGGTTGCCGGTCGGCTCGTCGCACAGAAGCAGCGGCGGGTTGTTCGCCAGCGCCCGCGCGATCGCCACACGCTGCTGCTGGCCGCCCGAAAGCTGGCTGGGCCGGTGGTGCATGCGATCGTCCACTTCCAGCAGCGCGAGCAGTTCTTTGGCGCGGTTCGTCGGGTTGAAGGCCCGGCGGCGCGCGAACTGGATCGGCAGCGCCACGTTTTCCAGCGCGGTCAGGGTGGGAACCAGGTTGAAGAACTGGAACACGAACCCGATCTTCTCGTTGCGAATGCGGGTCAGCTCGCGCTCGCTGAGATCGGTGATGTCGGTGCCGTCGATGTAGACCTTGCCGGCAGTGGGGGTGTCCAGCCCGCCGATCAGGCCTAGCAGCGTCGACTTACCGCTGCCGGACGGCCCGATGATGCTCAGGAACTCGCCCGGCTCGACGGTGAGCGTCACGCCGCGCAGCGCGTGCACAGTCACCTGGCCCATCTTCAGCTCTTTGGTCGCGTTCTGGACGTGGACAACGTAGTGGTTCATTTCGCTCATGGGGGATCTCTTTCTTAGAGTGCTTCATTCCGTGCGATCATACCCACCATTCCATAATACGGCAGATCGCCACTCAAAGTCTCAAAAAACCTAAACATGGCAAACTGCGACCATCCGAAACCACGGGCGACGCCGGGAAACAACAGCGGCGCCCGCAAGCGCCGCACAATGGTCAACCTGGAAGTTGGCCCCACTCACGACCGGACGGGCACCACTTTCACGAACCGCTCACGGATGACGCCCGGACGGCTCAGCGCGTGCATCCGGTCGGCCACGTCCGCCTGATCGGTGCGCTCTAGCGCCTGGGTGTAGTAGCCCAGCAGTTCCTGCACGTCGGGCACGTCATCGGCCTCGACCGGTTCGATCGCCACCTTCGCGCCCTTACCCAGGCGGCGGCGCAGCGCCTCGACGTCGAAGCCCATCTCCGGGCTGAGCTGCTGGTAGACTACGCCGCCCGTCATGCCGGAAAAGGCATACGGCCCCGGGTCGCCCAGGATCAGCACGCGGCCCGACGTCATGTACTCGCAGGCGTAGCCCTTCAGGTTGGCGTGTGTGCCCAGGATGCCCGACGAATCGTCGAGCGGCTGGCGGATCTCACCGCCGAAGATCACGTCCGCGCCGGAGAGCCGCACGCAGGCTCGCGAGTCGGCGTCGCCCTGCACGATTAGCACGCCGCGCTGCGCGCCATAGGCGAAGCTCTTGCCCACGCTGCCATCCAGCCGCAGACCGTTGTGATTCAGCCCCTTCATGATGGCCACCTGGCCGCCGTTGGCGCCTTTGGCCGCGCCGTCCTGCGCGCCGCCCTCGATCAGGATGTCGAGCTTGTGGGTGGTCCACGCCGCGAAGCCGTTCCCGGCCAGCGACGACGGCCCGAAGTTCAGATGCAGCATGTCCAGTTGCGCATCCAGCGCAGGATCGCGCACCAGCTCGCCCGCCAGGTGCGAGCCGAGCGCCCGATCGTAGGCCATGACCTCGTCCTGGTAGGTCGCCTCGCGCTCGTCGTCCCCTGCGATGGATACCACCAGATCGGTGATCATCTTGGTGAGCGTGTTGCGCGGGCGGGTCAGGCGGCGCCCGACGCCCGCTTCTGCCACGGGCCGCGACTTCATCGGCACGTATTCCAGCATGGTCGACAGGTCCACCTGCGACTGGCAGCGCACCTGTTCGAGCAGGTCGGCCCGGCCCACCAGGTCCTGCAGGCGGGTCGCGCCCAGTTGGGCGGTCAGGCGGCGCATCTCCTCGCCGATCGCGCTCAGCACATTCACGATGCCCTGCACGGCCAGGTCCGACTGGCGCGGCACGAAGCTCTTGAGGCCCAGTTTCTCGGCCTCTTCGATGGTCTTGATGTGGGTCGTGATGCCGACGTGACAGGTGCCCTCGTTGCACTTGCGGCAGATCGTACAGCCCATGGCGACCATGGCCATCGTCGCGAAGCCGACGCGGTTGGCGCCTAGCAGGATCATCTTGACGGCGTCCGAGCCGGCCTTCATGCCGCCGTCGCACCACAGCTCGACCCGGTGGCGCAGGCCCGCGTCGATCAGCGCGCGGTGCGCCTGGATCACGCCGATCTCGGTCGGCAGGCCGACGTACTGCAGGGCGTGCTTGCGGGCGGCGCCGGTCGCGCCGTCGTAGCCGGTCAGGTTGATGATGTCCGCGCCCGCCTTCGCTACGCCGACCGCGATGATGCCCACGCCGGGCACGACCGGGATCTTGACCGAGACGCGCGCCTCGGGGTTGATGGTCTTCAGCTCCTCGACCAGTTGGGCCAGGTCTTCGATCGAGTAGATATCGTGGTTGTTGGACGGCGAGATCAGCGGCACGTAGGGGTTCGTGCGGCGGGCTTCGGCCACCTGGGGCGTCACCTTCGAGGCGGGCAGCATGCCGCCCTCGCCGGGCTTGGCGCCCTGCCCGATCTTGATTTCCAGCACGCACGCCGAGTTGAGGAACTGGGCGTTCACGCCGAACCGCCCGGACGCCACCTGCTGGCCGCGGTTGGCCTTGTAGCGCCCGTCCATCATGTCGGGCAGTTCGCCGCCCTCGCCATTGACGCACAGGATGTTCAGGCGACGCGCGGCTTCCGCATAGGATCGGTAGGCCAGCTCGCCCTGCGAGCCGAACGACATCGCGCTAATCAGCACGGGCAGGTCGTGATTCCCGATCGTCAGATCGACGTCCGCCGGATCGACCGCGCCCGAGATGGACCGGATGCCCAGCGTGTGGCGCAGCGCCACCGGCAGGTTCTCGGTCAGCTCGTCGTAGACCGCCACGAACTCGTCCAGCGTGCTCTCGCCCAGCGCCAGCGCTTCGGCCTTCTTCCAGAACTTAGGGTAGAAGCGGTCGACGCGCGCCAGTTGCGCCTTGACTTCGCCCGCCAGCTCGGCGCGGCGGTCGGCGGCTTCGCGATCGAGCCGCTCCCAGGTCAGGCCGACGTTCTCGCTGCCGAAATAGTTGGGCGTGCGCAGGGCCTCGGCCACGCTCGGCGCCAGCCCGATCGAGCTGGCCACCCGGCCATAGCCGCGCAGCTCATGGCAGCCGATGGTCGAGATCACCTTTTCCAGCCCATGAGTCAGCGTGTCCAGCAGGCGGCGCTGCTGCTCGACGATGGCGTGCTCGTCGTCGCTGGCCGTGGCGGACTTGTGCGCGCCGATGGCGACCGCCAGCATCCCGTAGGGGTTGATCGCGTCCGCGCCGAAGCCGCACAGCAGCGCCAGGTCGTGCAGCGTGCGCACGCTGACGCTGCGGACGACGAGGCCCGTCCGGCGCCGCAGGTTGGCGGGCGCGTCGGCCTCGCGCAGCGCGCGGTCGACCACGCCGGTCGCCAGGTGCGGGTCGAGCCAGCCCAGGCTCTCGGCCAGAGTCTCGGAATCGTCCAGGACCAGGCACTGCGCGCCGCCCCGCACGGCCGTGATGGCGTCGTTGGACAGCCGTTCGAGCGCCTGATTGACGGTTTCTCCGGCGTACACGCCCAACGTCAGCCGGGCGGCCCGCGCGCCGAAGTGGTCGAGCAGCTCGTCGATCGTCAGCGTGCCGAGCGCGCTGGCGACCTCGTGGGCCAGGTCTTCGCCCCCCAGGTCGGGATGCCCGCCGGGCAGCAGCGGCGTCTCCAGCGAGACGAGCAGATCGTCCGGATCGGGCCGCGCGCTGATGGCCGGGCGCGCCCCGACCAGCATCTGCGTCGAGAACGCTTCGGTTTCGCGCTCGCGGTCGATAGCCGGGTTGGTGACGACCGCCACCGTTTCCTTGAAATAGTCCGCGAGGTTCACGCGCTGCTGGCTCAGCACGGCCAGCGGGCCATCGTGCCCCAGCGAGCCGACCAGGTCTTTCCCCTCGCCCGCCAGCGAATCGATCTCCTGCACGTGCTCGCGGTTCCAGCCCGCCGCGGCGAGGACCACTGTGTCGACCGCACGAACCTGGGCGGCGGCCCGCCACGGCATCGTCACAGCCGACGGCTCGGGCAGCACGGCGACCAGCGTCTGCTGCTCCACCGCCCGCGCTGTCTGCACGCCCGCCGGGCGACCGCCCTCCGGCACCGCGCGAGGGTGGGACCCATCACCGCCCGGCCCCAGCGCCGCCCAGCCGCCCCAGTAGCGCTCAGCCTGCACCGGCACCTCGCGCATGTAGCGCTGGTTGAGCACGTGCCGCCGCACGTCCGCGTGATCGAGCAGCTCCACGCTCTGGCCGCGGTTCACGATCAGCGCCATCTTCTCGCCGGGGGCCAGCGGGCGGGCGTCGCGGACCATCGTCTCGAGCTGGAACACGCCGCGCTCCGAGCTGAGCACGTATTCCTTCTCCGTCTCGACCAGCCACAGCGGGCGCAGGCCCAGCGCGTCCACGCTGGCCACCGCGATGTCGCCATGCCGCGCGATGACCGCCGCCGGTCCCTGAGCGTAGGGGCCGAACGCGTGGCGCAGCTCGGTATAGGCCGCGCGCACCGAGGGCGGCATGTGATCCAGATCGTGCGGGACGGGCGGGAAGATCAGTTCCATCGCTTCGATCGGGTCCAGGTTGTACTTCACGCACAGCGCGTGCAGCGCCCGGTCGACGTCCTGCGAGTCCGAGTTGCCGGGATCGAGCGCGACGCCGAGCTGCGCCGTTTCCTGCCGGAAGCGGCTGATGGTGTTGATCTCGCCGTTGTGGCCCAGCAGGGCGAACGGCTGGACGCGCTCGAAGCTGGACACCGTGTTGGTCGAATAGCGCGCGTGGCACAGCGCGATCGCGGTGTGGTAGCTGCGATCCTGCAGGTCGGGGTAGTAGCGCAGCAGCATTTCGATCGAGCCGCGCGCCTTGAAGACGACCGTGGACGAGCTGAGCGATGCGAAATGAATCTGGAGCACACGCTCCAACTCGGACTGCACGCGGAACAGCCGCGCCTCGACATCCGGCACGTCGGCGTACCCGGCGATCTGCCAGAAGCGCGGCACGGTGATCGCCGCCTGGCGGCCCAGCGCCTCGGGGCGGGTGCGGCCCGGCTGGTCGATCAGGATGTTGAGGCCGGCGGCGTTGAACTGCTTGTTGATGATGTCGCGAATCGTCTGCAGGTCCAGCGCGCGCGGGATGAACAGGTGCCCGACCCAGAAATGCGGATCGGTCGCCATCGCCGAGCGCAGCCCGGCCTGGCTCAGCCGTCGTGCCCACAACTGGCGTGGGATATCGGTCTGGACACCGGCGCCGTCGCCTTCGCCGTCGACAAAGCCGGTGCGGTGCCCCATATGCGACAGCGCGCCCAGCGCGCGCTTGAGGGTGCCGTAGGTGCTGTCTCCTCGCTTGCGGACGCTCATGATCAGGGCGCACGCGTCGTGCTCTGCGCCGTAGGGGGCATCGAAAGAAGTATCGGTCCGAATCTTGGAGGTTGGCATAAGGCCCTTCCCTTGGTGTTTTGGTGTGGTCTGCGGTAACGACGGGCGACTAAACGGGATTAGTTTGGCCTGGCAAAAGGGAAAAGACGTTTAGATGGCGAACGCTGAACAACAGGGTGTGTAGTAATACAGTGTAGGGGGTTTCGGCCCAGTTTTCATCAGCAGATCAATACGAATTTGCCGCGTGAGCGCCGCCCGGCGATTTTAAGTCAAAAATGCATTGTATAAATCGCTGAAAACATCCCACGCGAAGATTAGGCACAATGCCCAGTTGCGCGGATTTTCACCAACGGAGAGATGGAAATCGCCTGATGCGAGGCGCCCGCCCGCAGAATGGCTTTCCGCCCGTAATGGGGCCATAATACGCGCCAGACGCCGCGTGGGGAGGGTCATGATCCGCCGGCTCCGCTGAGCGAGCGCGCCCGCCGCAGCCCGATCGCTGCCGGCTGGCCCGCCCATTTGCCTGACGGACTTTTGCTGAAGGGATAGCACACCGATGGACACTTACGGATACCGCTTTTCGTTCGGCCCCTGGAACATCCACGAGGGGGCAGACCCGTTCGGGCCGCCGGTCCGGCCCAGCATCGCGTTCGACAAGAAGCTCGAAGCCTATAAGCGCCTGGGGTTCGACGCCGTCCAGTTCCACGACGACGACGCCGTGCCGGGCCTGGACGAGAAAAGCCCGGAGCAGATCGTCAATGAGGCGCGCGCCCTCAAAGCGCGGCTGGACAACGCCGGGCTGGTCGCGGAGTTCGTCGCCCCGCGCCTGTGGGAGCACCCGCTGACGGTGGATGGCGCGTACACCGCCAACGATCCCCAGGCCCGCGCCTACGCGCGCGAGCGCTCGCGCAAGATGCTCGACATCGCGCAGGCGCTGGAGTGCGATCTGGTCGTGCTGTGGTACGCCCGCGAGGGTACGTACATGCGCGAGGCGAAGGATGCTGTCACGGCAACAAACCGGCTGGTAGAAGCCCTGGACGACATGCTGGCCTATGCGCCCGCCATGCGCTTCGTGGTCGAGCCCAAGCCCAACGAGCCGATGGATCTCGCCTACATCCCCACCATCGGCCACGCGGTCGCGCTCGGCTTCAAGACGCGCGACCCCCAGCGCATGGGCGTGCTGGTCGAGTCGGCGCACGCCATCCTGGCCGGGCTGGACCCCGCCGACGAGATGGCGTTCGGCCTGGCCTACGACAAGCTGTGGAGCGTGCATCTCAACGACCAGAACGGGCTCAAGTTCGACCAGGACCGCGCCTTCGGATCGGTCAACCTGCGCCGCGCCTTCGACCAGGTGCTGGTGCTGGACGATCACCGGTTTTTCGAGAAGGGAATCGTGGGGCTGGACGTGAAGGCGCTACGCACGCAGAAGGCCGAAGTCGCGGAGAAGCATCTGATCAACAGCCGCGACACGTTCCTGTGGCTGGTGGAGCGCGTCCGCAGCCTGGACCGGGCGGCTGTGCGCCAGTGCATCGACGCCCGCGACTACGAGGAGCTGGACCGCCTGATCGTGGCGCACCTGATGGCCCGCGGCTGACCGGCCAGGTGCGCCGCGCCCAGCGATGGACCGCCAGCCCCGATGTCTGCGGGGCTGGTTGGCGTGAGATCGCGCCGGGGGGTGTCCCGCCCTTCGGCGGCGGCGATCCGCCCGGCGGCCTGCCCCCAAACGCCGACTCCGCGCTATAATGTGCGCTGGCTGAGCGCCGTTTTATTGTGCATCGTCTACAAAGGTATTTTTTCATGGACCCTCGCCCCTCACCCGCTGGTAAACGTGTTTCCCTGTTCGTGACCTGCCTGATCGATATGCTCTACCCGCAAACCGGCATGTCCGTCGTCAACATCTTCGACTATCTCGGGCTGGACGTCGATTTCCCGATGGCGCAAACGTGCTGCGGCCAGCCCGCATTCAACGGCGGCTACCGGCGCGACGCGCGCCACGTCGCCTACCAATTCCTGAAGGCGTTCCAGGACGCCGAGGTGATCGTCACGCCGAGCGGATCGTGCGCCGCGATGGTGCGCCACGAGTTCCCGGTGCTGTTCGCGGACGATCCGTGGCGGTCGGAGGCCGAGCGCCTCGCCTCGATCACCTGGGAGTTCACCGAGTTCCTGGTGGACGGCCTGGGCATCGACGATCTCAAGCTGGCCCTGCCCCACCCGCAAACCTTCGCCTTCCACGATTCGTGTCACGGGCTGCGCATGATGGGTGTCGGCGAGCAGGCCCGCCGCCTGTTGGGCAACGTGGAAAACGCCACCATCGTCGAGTTGGAGGATCACGACGAGTGCTGCGGCTTCGGCGGGTTGTTCGCCGTGAAGATGGCCGACATCAGCGGCGCGATGCTCGAGAAGAAGATCGGGCACATCGTCGCCTGCCCCGCCGACACGATCGTGCTGGGCGACGTGAGCTGCCTGATGCACATCAACGGCGGGCTGGCCCGGCGCGACACGCCCAAGCGCGCCCGCCACATCGCCGACGTGCTGGCCGAAGGGCTGCCGGAGGGGGTGACCTATGGACGTTAAAGCGCGCGATTTCGTACCGGCGGCGCAGGCCGCCCTCAGCGATCCGGCGCTGCAAGCCGCCGTCAAACGCGCGACCGACAACGCGGCCAAAAAACGGCTGGTGACCATGTTCTGGGCCGGACGTGCCCACGGCGAAGCCCTGCGCCAGCAGGCCGCCCAGGCGCGGCGGCGCGCCCTGCGCGATCTGCCCGCCCTGCTCGAGCAGGCCGAAGCGGCCATGACCGCCAACGGCATCCAGGTGCTGTGGGCCGCGGACGGCGACGAGGTGCGGCGGCTGGTGCTGGATATCGCGGCGCGGCACGACGTCCGGCGCGCCGTCAAGAGCAAGAGCATGGTCAGCGAGGAAGTCGCGCTCAACCACGCGCTGCAAGCGCACGACATCGACGTGCTGGAAACCGACCTGGGCGAGTTCATCGTGCAGCTTTCCGACGAGACGCCGAGCCACATCGTCACGCCGGTCATCCACAAGTCGAAAGAGACCATCCGCGACCTGTTCGTGCGCGAGCTGGACATGCCGCCCACCGACGACGCCGAAGCCATGACGCAGTTCGCGCGCGGCCACCTGCGCCGCGCTTTTCTGGAAGCGGACATCGGCATTTCGGGCGGCAACTTC
Source organism: Aggregatilineaceae bacterium (assembly GCA_040767355.1). GTDB lineage: Bacteria > Chloroflexota > Anaerolineae > Aggregatilineales > Aggregatilineaceae > LM3-B42. Next base: position 43,262 of record JAXGOS010000013.1, read on the forward strand.
ATCATCGCCGAGACCGGCGCGCTGTGCCTGGTGACCAACGAGGGCAACGGGCGCATGGTGACGGCCCTGCCGCGCGTGCACGTGGCGCTGGTCGGCATCGAGAAGGTGATCGCCACCGTCGAGGATTACGCCACCCTCACCCAGATTCTGCCGCGCAGCTCCACCGGGCAGACCATGACCGTCTACACCCAGATGATTCACGGGCCGCGCGGCGCGGACGACGACGGTCCTGAGCACGTCTACGTGATCCTGGTCGACAACGGGCGCAGTGACATCTACGCCACCGGCTACGCCGAAGCGCTGGCCTGCATCCGCTGCGGGGCGTGTCTGAACGCCTGCCCGGTCTACGAAGCGACCGGCGGCCATGCCTATGGCTGGGTCTATTCCGGCCCGATCGGCGCGGTGATCACGCCGCTGCTCACCGGCCTGGAGAACGCTTCGCCGCTGCCCCACGCCAGCAGCCTGTGCGGGCTGTGCAAGGAAGTGTGCCCGGTCGATATCGACCTGCCACGCATGCTGCTCGACCTGCGCCACGACCTGGACGAGGGCGGCCACACACCGTCGGTCTGGAAGGGTGGCATGCGCGGATTTGGCATCGTCGCCGGCTCGCCGCGCCTGTTCGAGCTAGCCGAGCGCGCCGCCGGACTGGGCGGGCGTTTCCTGCCGCCGCGCCCGCCGCTGCCCCCGCCGCTGAACGGCTGGACGAATGTCCGCGACCTGCCCGCCATCCCGCCCAAATCGTTCCGCCGGCTGTGGGCCGAGCGCCAGAAAGCGAAGAAAACGCCATGACCAGCCGCGAGTCGATCCTCAACAAGCTGAGGGCCGCCCGCCAACCGTTCGCCGACCTGCCGTCCGCTGGGGACATGATCCCGGTCGTGCCCGCCGGGGACGCCAGCCCGGCGGCGCTGCGGGCACGCTTCACCGAGGCGGCAGAAAAACTGGGCTGTACGGTGACCCACTGCGCCGATCCCGCCGCCGCCATCGCGCACATCCGGGACCTGATCGGGAACGATTCGACCATCCTGAGCTGGGACCTGGTGCACGTCCCGCTGCCCGGCCTGGGCGAGGCCCTGGCCGACGCCGGGATCGCCATCGCCGCGCCGGGGGACGCGAGCGTGCGCGTCGGGCTGACGGGCGTCGATGCCGCCCTGGCCGCGACGGGCAGCCTGCTGCTGGCCAGCGGACCCGGCAAGCCGCGCGGGGCGTCGCTGCTGCCCGAGGTGCATATCGCCGTGGTCGCCGCCAACCAGCTCGTGCCGGACCTGGAAACGTGGCTGGCGGCTCAGCGCGCCGCCGGGCTGGACAGCCTGCGCCGCCTCAATAACGTGGTGATGATCAGCGGGCCGAGCCGCACCGCCGACATTGCCATGGAGACGGTGATGGGCGTTCACGGGCCGGGCGCGGTGCAGATCGTGCTGCTGGGGGAGAGCTAACCCGCGCCGGATCAGCCTGATTCGTCGCTCGCCGGGCAGCCGGCCCGGTAGAGCAGCACGCGGTGCCCCATCACGCGGAAGGTCCGGCACACGCCGAATTCGTGCTGCTGCATGTAGGCTTGCAGGCCGGGCGGAAAACCCGTTTCCGGCTGCACGTCGACCGCCAGCGTCGGCCCGACCCGCTCCCATACTTCCAGGCCGCTGACATCCCACAGTCCCATCGCCGTCGCTTCGGCCTGGATGCTCAACAGGTGCGGGTGCTCCGGAAGGCTCCAGGTGAGCAGCGGCGTGCTGACGATCACATCGTCGTCGGTGACCTCAGCCTGAAGCTCGTCGCCCAGCGCCTCGTACAAATACGGCGGAAAGCGCCCCGTCCGCAGCCAGTCGGTGACAGTGGCGGGACGGAGCTGGAACCAGAGCGCGCCGCCGAACACCAGGGCCACAATCGCGGCAGTGGCGGCCGCGTGCAGGTTCTGGCCGCGCGGAAGCGAGGCGGAAGCCCAACCATCGACGATCAGCGCGCCAATGGGCACCAGGTAGAACGCGTTGTAGATCGTGAAATAGCCCTGGGTATCCAGGATCGTCCCCGCGATGGCGACGCACGCGAACAGCCCCACGAACCGCCGGTCGGCCCACTCCCGCCGCCAGAGCAGATAAGCCAGCGCGCCCCAGGCGAGCGGGCGCACGATCAGGCTGCCCGGCGTCCGGAAGACCGTCCAGGCGTCTTTCCAGCGCTCGCCGCGCCGGTCGGACAGGTGATCGAGGTAGGCTTGCACGCCGCCGACGGGCGCGATGTTGAAGGCGTAATAGCTCGCCGCCCCAACTGCCGCCCCCAGCCCGTACCAGATCAGCGGCTCCGGCGACGCCCAGCGCCGCCCCCGGATCGATTCGAGCGCGAACTCGGCCAGATAGAACGCGCTGAATCCGGCCACGAACGCGATCCCCGCCCCGTGAATCTGCAGCGACAGGACGGCTAGCAGCCCGCACGCGGCGTGCCACAACGCGCGCCCGGATCGCCCTTGCCGGTAACGCGCCTGGAACGCGGCCCATGTCGCCAGCATGGCCCCGGCGGGAAGCTGGTGATCCGCGCGATAGTCCAGCACGTTCAGGATGCCAGGGCTGGCAACGGCCAGCGCGGTGCTCACGGCAGCGGCTGTGCGGCCAAAGAGGCGCGCGCTGACCAGCCAGATCCCGGCGAAGGCCAGGACGTACCCCGCGAAGTTGAACGCCCGCCCCACCATCAGGTTGTACGAGACGTTGTGCAACAGCCAGCCGTACAGCGCCGAGCTCCAGCCCCGCCCGGGCGTGATCGTGACCGGGACCTCCAACCAGTTGCGCTCGTACAGGCCCTCGGAGACGAACGGCCCCACCGAGCGGACCGCCCAATCGGCCTCATCCGGGCTGAAGCGGCGGTCCGACAGCACGGCGATCAGCGCCGGGAGCAGCATGATCGCGGCGGCGGCCAGCAGCGAATAGGGCCAGCGCCGGAACGACACCGGGCGATCCGGCAGGCTGCGGAGCAAGATCAGGGCCACCAGCAGGCCGTTGGCTGCCGTGAAGCTCTTGAGCACGCTCTCGATCGAGGTGAACGGGATGCCGGTCGCCAGCCCGGTCGCCAACCCGATCCCGGCCCAGCGCAACCAGCCGGGCACGCCGGTCACCCAACGCAGGAATAGCCCTCGCCGGAACCAGGCGATCGCCCAGCCGAGCATCACCGCGGCGGACAGCGCCAGGGCCAGCGCGTAGCGAGCGCTGTAGCGGCCCAGCACGGCGCCATCCGTGCTGGTGTGTCCCCACAGCCGGGAAACGAACTGGATCTGGACGATGACGCCGACCGCGAGCAGAACGGCGAGGGAGACGGCTCCGGACGAACGGCCCGGTTTGGATGGGTTGAGCATGCTGGCTCCTCGATAGCGCATCAGACAAGAACAGGCGCGCTCCACGTGTCCCGCGCCCGCAGGACCGGCGCAGTGTCGGCGGCGAGGGCTAACTCGCCCCCAGGGCCGCCACGCGCTCCTCATTCCAGCGGATGAACTGGCCGCTCCAATCGTGGGGCGCGTAGAGCGCCAGGAGCGCCAGGGCGCGGCCCGGCCGTTCGGGGGGCGGCAGCTCGCCCCGCTCGAAATAACCCACGAAGCGCGCGTGCTCGTCACCGGCCATCTTGCCCGCCCCGTCGCGCCGGATCGCGGCCTGCATCGCGGTATCGACCACGCCGGGCCGGAAGGTGATCGCCGTGATCTGCGGCTCTTCGAGGGCCAGCACCGCGTTGTACTGGTTGAGCGCCGCTTTGGCCGCGCAGTACGCCCCCCAGCCGCTCACCGGATCGAGCGCCGCCCCGCTGCTCACGCTGATCACGCGCCCGGACCGCGCGCGCAGGTGCGGGAGCGCCGCCGCCGTCATCAGGACCGGGCCGATCACGTTGATCGCCAGGTTGCGCGCCCAGGCATCGCCGCTCGCCTCGGCCACAGGCGCGATCGGCTCGATGATCCCCGCGTTGTTAATCAGCGCGTCCAGCCGCCCGAAGCGGTCTAGCGCGGCCTGGACGACGGCCCGGCATACCGCCGGATCGCTCACATCGCCGCGCACGGCCACCGCCCCGCCGCCCGCGGCGCGAATCTCGTCTACCAGCGTGAGCAGCGGCCCTTCCGAGCGCGCGTTGAGCACCAGGCGCGCGCCCATCTCCGCGAGAATCCGCGCGGTGGCCGCGCCCAACCCGCGCGAAGCCCCGGTCACAATCACGACTTGCTCGGCCATGGTCACTCTCTCCACTTCCCGGTCGATCAGGCTGTCTGGCTCAATCCTGCGCGAAGCCGCGCCACTTGTCAAGCCTCAGTCGGCAGGGTTAAGATACGGGCCACGGCAGCCCGGTGTGGGCTGTCACGCATGTCCTACGCATCTCGAAGGCAGGCATCATGAGCGAGCCACTCGCCATCGGCGTCGACCTGGGCGGCACCAAGATCGCGTTCGCGCTGGTCGATCGCCAGGGCGCCGTCCTCCACGTGCAGCGCGCGCCTACCCTGGCCGGTGAAGGTCCCGGCGCGGTGTTGGATCGCATCGCCGGCGGGATCGAGGCGCTGCTGGTGCAGGCGGGGCGCCCGGTGGCCGGGATCGGGATCGGCTCGCCCGGCCATCTCGACCCGGTCGCGGGCGTCGTGCACCACGCCGTGAACCTCGCCTGGCGCGACGTGCGCGTTTACGACGAGCTGCGTGGCCGGCTTCCGGCGGGTCTGCCCCTGTTTCTGCAAAAGGACACCAACGCCTCAGCCCTGGGCGAGATGCTGTTCGGCGCGGCGCGCGGTGAGCGCGATTTCGTCTACCTGGCCGCCGGCACGGGTCTGGGCGGCGCGGCGGTGGCGGGCGGGCGGCTGGTCACCGGGGCGTGGAATAACGCGATGGAAGTCGGCCACCTGTCGCTGGACCCGAACGGGCGACTCTGCGGGTGCGGCACGCGGGGCTGCGCCGAGACGGTCGTCTCCGGATTGGGCCTGCTGGCGGGCGTCCGCGAGCGCGGGGCCGACTTCCCCGCCAGCCCGCTGTCCGGCGCGCCGGACCTCACGACGCAGGCCATCCTGGCCGCCGCCGACAAAAGCGATCCGCTGGCACTGGCCGTGCTGGACGACGCAGGCCGCGCGCTGGGCGAGGTGATGGCGGCCTGCGCCTGCCTGTTCAACCCGGCGCTGATCGTCATCGGGGGCGGGATGGGGCGCGCCGCGGCGCGCTGGCTGATGCCGGTTGCCCAGCGCGAGCTGCGGCGCCGCGTGTTCCCGCCCGCTGTGGACCGCTTGCGCGTGGCCGAATCCGAGATTACGATCAGTGCTGTCGGGGCGGCCTGCCTCGTATGGTATGATCAATAGGACGGTTACTGTGCTAAAATAAGTTCGATTAGCATTGGTCGTAAGGAGGTGTGGCAGACGCGACCGTAGTGTGATTGTTCGTCCTCAAAATAGCGATCCATACAGGAGCTTAAACACGATGAAAAGACTACTTGTTCTTGCTGTCATCCTGACGCTGGCGGTCGCGCTCGTTCCGGCGACGACTCAGGCGCAGGAAAAAGTCACGCTCACCATCGAGAGCTGGCGCAATGACGACATCGCTTTCTGGAATGACGTGCTGATCCCCGCGTTCAACGCGCACTACCCAGACATCGAGGTGATCTTCGCCCCGGCAGCGCCCACCGAGTACAACGCCGCGCTGAACGCCAAGCTCGAGGGTGGCACCGCGGGCGACCTGATCACCTGCCGCCCGTTCGACCTCTCGCTGGAGCTGTTCAACCAGGGGCACCTGGTGTCGCTCAACGACCTGCCCGGCTTGGAGCACTTCGGCCCGGTCGCGCGCAGCGCCTGGATCACCGACGATGGCTCGGACGTGTTCTGCGTGCCGATGGCCTCGGTCATCCACGGCTTCATTTACAACCAGTCGATCTTCGAGGAACTGGGCCTGGAAGAACCGGCCACCGAGCCGGAATTCCTGGCGCTGCTCGAAGCCATCAAGGCAGATGGCACCTACACCCCGCTGTCGATGGGCACCGTGGACCTATGGGAATCGGCCACGATGGGCTACCAGAACATCGGCCCGAACTACTGGAAGGGCGAGGAAGGCCGCCTGGGCCTGATCGACGGCAGCATCGGCTATAACGAAGATGGCTTCGTCGAGGCATTCGAAGCCCTGGCTCGCTGGATCCCCTACCTGCCGGATGGCTACCAGGCGATCAGTTACCCCGACTCGCAGAACCTGTTCACGCTAGGCATGGCCGCGATCTTCCCGGCGGGCTCGTGGGAAATCGGCGTGTTCCGCGGGCAGAATCCGGACTTCGAGATGGGCGCCTTCAAGCCGCCGGTGCCCGAAGGCGCGGAAACCTGCTACATCAGCGACCACGTGGACATCGCGATGGGCGTGAACGCTGCCAGCCCGAACCAGGAAGAAGCGATGCTGTTCATGGAGTGGATGACCACCCAGGAATTTGCTGAGCTGTACTCCAACGCGCTGCCGGGGTTCTTCACCCTGTCGGACCACCCGATCACGCTCGAAGACCCGCTGGCGCAGGAATTCCTGAGCTGGCGCGACGAGTGTGAATCGACGATCCGCTCGTCCTACCAGATCCTGTCGCGCGGGGAGCCCAACAACGAAACGCAGTTGTGGGAAACCAGCGCGCAGGTCCTCAACGGCGAGCTGACGCCACAGGAAGCCGGCGACATCGTCCAGGCGGGGCTGGAAGCCTGGTACGAGCCGCAGCAGAAGTAAATCCGTAGAAACCCTGTGAGGTGCCGGCTGCTCGATCCGGCACCTCGTCTTTTGTATGGGGACACGTTGGGGGAGAACCACCCATGACCTCAGCCAATAAGGCCACCCATCGCCGCAAGCCGTTCCCGGTCCACATCCTCGTCTTCCTGGCACCGGCTTTCATCGTCTACACCCTGTTCATGATTTACCCGCTGCTCGACTCGCTGCGGCTCAGCCTGTACGCGCCCGACGTGAGCCGCCAGGAAGTGTTCGTCGGCCTGGACAACTACGAGCGGCTGGTGACCGACGAGCTGTGGCAGCCGCGCGTCGAAGGCGCCATCAAGAACAACCTGGTATTCTTCGCGATCCACATGCTGGTCCAGAACCCGATCGGGCTGATGCTGGCCGCCCTGCTCAGCTCGCAGTTCATCCGGGGGCGCGCCATCTACCGCACGCTGATCTTCACGCCCACCGTGCTTTCAGTGGTGCTGGTCGGCTTCATCTGGCGCATGATCCTCAGCCCGCTGTGGGGCATCTCGACCGACTTCCTGGATCTGTTCGGCCTGGCCGAGTACGACAGGCCGTGGCTGGGCCTGGAAGGCACCGCGCTGCCCGCCCTCTCGCTGATCTCGGTGTGGCAGTGGGTCGGCATCCCGATGATGCTCTTCCTGGCCGCGCTGATCAGCATCCCCGACGAGCTGATCGAGGCGGCGCGCGTCGACGGCGCAACGGCCTGGAGCGTCTTCTGGCGGATTCGTTTCCGGCTGATCCTGCCCACGGTCGGCATCGTCGGCGTGCTGACGTTCGTCGGCAACTTCAACGCCTTCGACCTGATCTACACCACCCAGAAGGCCACCGCCGGGCCTAACTACTCGACCGACATCCTGGGCACGTTCTTTTACCGGACGTTCTTCGGCGTCCAGCTCCAACCGGGCAACCCGACCATGGGCGCGACCGTCGCCGGGGTCATGTTCCTGATCATCCTGGCGGGCGTGCTGCTGTACATGTTCGGCTGGCAGCGCCGCATGCTGCAGATCGAGCTGTAGGAGGGAGCCATGACACTCATCGACCGGTTACGGCTCGCTCAACGCTCGCAGCTTCTGCTCGCCCACCTGGTATTGCTGGCGTACACCGCGCTGGCGCTCTTTCCGGTAGTCCTGGTGGTGATCAACTCGGTGAAGGACCGGCGGGCGATCTTCCAGACGCCGTACGCCCTGCCCAACGGTGACACCTGGGACCTGGTCGGGTACGAGAAAGTGCTCGACAACTCGAATTTCCCCGACTACTTCCTGAATAGCCTCATCGTCACGGTCGGTGCGCTGATCTTCATCATGATCGCCGGCTCGATGGCGGCCTGGGCGCTGGCTGAATACCGGTTCCCCGGCAACGCGCTGATGGGCCTGTATATGGCAGTGGGCATCATGATCCCGATCCGGCTGGGCACGATCAGCATCCTGCGGCTGGTGGTGAGCCTCGGCCTGGCCGACACGCTGACGGCCCTGATCCTGATCTACACCGCGTCGGGCCTGCCGTTGGCGATCTTCATCCTGACGCAGTTCATGCGCCAGGTCCCGCGCGACCTGAAAGACGCGGCGCGCGTGGACGGCGCCAGCGAATACCGGATCTACGCCATGACCCTGCCGCTGATCCGCCCGGCCCTGGGCACGGTGGCCGTGTTCAACATGATCCCGATCTGGAACGATCTGTGGTTCCCGCTGATCATCGCGCCCTCCGAAGCCAACAAAACCGTCACCCTGGGCGCGCAGGTGTTCCTGGGCCAGTTCGTCAACGACTGGAACGCCGTGCTAGCGTCGCTGACGCTGGCGATGATCCCGGTCATCATCCTGTACATCATCTTCTCGCGCCAGTTGATCCGGGGATTGACGTCGGGCGCTGTCAAATAGCTTTCGAGAGAGGAGAAAAAATGTTCAGAGTTGGCCTTGTCGGCGCCGGGTTCATGGGCCGATTCCATGCAGCCGGTTGGGCCCGCACGCCCGCCACGCTGGCGGCCATTTTCGCCGCGGACTACAACCAGATGCACGCGCTCTGCGAGAGCACCGGCGCGCGGCCGGTCGACAGCCTGGACGCCCTGCTCGACGCCGTGGACGTGGTCGATATCTGCACGCCGACTCACCTGCATCACGGCATGGCGCTCAAAGCGGCGGCGGCCGGCAAACACATCGTCTGTGAAAAACCGCTGGCCCGCACGCCCCAACAGGCCGCCGAGATGATCGCCGCCTGCCGCGCGGCGGGGGTGATCTTGCTGCCGGCGCACGTCGTGCGCTTCTTCCCGCAGTACGCCCTTGCCAAGCAGACGGTCGACGAGGGCGCGGTGGGCCGGGTGGCAATCGTGCGCCTGACCCGCGTCAGCTCCGGCCCGGCCTGGGCGGCGGATAGCTGGTTCACCGACTTCGACAAATCCGGCGGCATGATGCTCGACCTGATGCTGCACGACTTTGATTACGCGCGCTGGGTGGCGGGCGAGGTCGAGAGCGTCTTCGCCAAAAGCGTCGGCGCGCACAAACCCGGCGAGCGCCAGGATTATGGGCTGGCGATCCTGCGACATACCGGCGGCGCGCTGTCCAACGTCGAGGGCGGCTGGGCCTACCCGCCGCCGATGTTCCGCACCGCGCTGGAGATCGCGGGCGACGGCGGGCTGATCGAGTGCCCGGCCGAGGGCACGGCCCCGCTGGCCGTGGTTCTGCGCACGACGGGCGGGGACGACGGCGCGGTCACCGGCGTGCCCACCAGCCCGCTGGCCGAAGACCCGTACACCACCCAGATCAAACACTTCTACGACGTCATCGCGAACAACGCCCCGCCGCGCGTCACTGCAGAGGACGGGCTGGCGGCGCTGCGTATCGCGTTCGCGGCGCTGGAGTCGGCGCAGACCGGGCGGCGCGTCCGGCTTGAGGAGGTGCAGTGATGCGGCTGGCGATCCTGAGCTTCGCGCACGTCCATGCCGAAGGCTACATTCACAACCTGCGCGCCATTCCCGATGCCGACGTGATCGGCTTTGCCGACGACGACCCGGAGCGCGGGCACCACTTCGCCGATCTGTACGGGCTGGACTTCTTCGACTCGTACGAGGACCTGATCGCCGAGCGCCCGGACGGCGTGATCATCTGCTCGGAGAATGTGCGCCACCTGCCGCTGATCCAGATGGCCGCCGAGGCGGGCGTGCACGTGCTCTCCGAAAAGCCGCTGGCGACCACGCTCGAAGACGCGCAGGCGATCCTCGACGCGTGCGCGCGGGCGGGCGTCCACCTGATGACGGCGTTCCCCATGCGTTTCAGCGCCCCGATCCTGGAAGTGTACCGGCTGATTACCTCGGGACAACTGGGGCACATCATCGGCGCCAACACCACCAACCAGGGCAAGCTGCCGCGCTACCACACCGTCTATCCGCGCGCGTGGTTCGAGGACCGGACATTGGCGGGCGGCGGCGCGGTGGTCGACCACACGGTGCACCTCAGCGACCTGCTGCGCTGGTTCCTGCGCAGCGAAGTGGTCGAAGTGTTCGCCGACGTGAACAATATCCTGTACAGCGACGCGGGCGTGGACGTCGAAACGGGCGGGCTGGTGATGCTCACCTTCGACAACGGTACCTTCGCCTCGATCGACTGCAGTTGGAGCAAGCCGCCCAACTATCCGACCTGGGGCGGGCTGAGGATGGAGCTGGTGGGCGAGAACGGACTGGTGACGGTCGATCCGTTCAAGCAGGTGATCCCCGTCTACCGGCGCGAGGCGGGCGGCGGGACCTGGGCCTACTGGGGCTCCGACTCGAACCAGGGGATGATCGACGAGTTCGCCGCCGCCATCCGCGAGCATCGCGCGCCCAGCGTGACCGGCTACGACGGGTACAAGGCGGTCGAGATCGCGCTGGCGGTCTACCGCTCAGCCGCGACCGGGCAGCCGGTCCGGCTGGCGCCCTGATGGCTTGAGATCACACGTACCACTCGCCACGGTCGTGTGAAGCATGCCCGTCCGATTGCAGGGCGGGCATGCGCTTTTTCTGGCCGGGCGGAGTTCGGACAAACGACCAGGGTGCGTTACAATCAAGCAGCGCAGATGCATTTGAGGAGTCGATACCGCTATGGAAAAGCTGGCACTTTTGGGCGGCAGCCCGGCCAAAACCAAGCCCTTCCCCGCCTGGCCGCACTACGACGACGGCGAGCGCGAAGCGCTCATGCAGGTGCTGGACAGCCGCACGTGGTGGCGCACGCCCGGCACGCAGACGCTGGCCTTCGAGCGCGAGTTCGCCGCGTTTCAAGAGGCGCGGCACGGCATCGCCGTCACCAACGGGACCGCCGCCATCGAGGTCACGCTCGCCGCGCTGGGCATTGGCCTGGGCGACGAGGTGATCGTGCCCGATTTTACCTTCGTCGCCACGGCCAGCGCGGTGCTGTTCGCGGGGGCGCTGCCGGTGTTGGTGGATGTCACGCCGGATACCTACTGCATCGATCCAGACTTGGTCGAAGCGGCCATCACCGAGCGCACGCGGGCGATCATCGCCGTGCACGTGGGCGGCCATCCCGCCGACCTGGACCGGCTGGCGGCCATCGCCGAGCGGCACAATCTGTTCCTGGTCGAGGACAGCTCGCACGCCCACGGCAGCGAATGGAAAGGCCGCAAGGTCGGCGCGCTGGGCCACGTCGGGACGTTCAGCTTCCAGCAGAGCAAGCTGATGACGGCGGGCGAAGGCGGCATCATTGTCACGAACAATGACGACATCGAGCGCCAGGCGCGCTCGGTCCACGACTGCGGGCGTCTGCCGGGCGAGTGGTTCTACGCCCACTTCAACTACGGCTCCAATTACCGTCTCAGCGAGTGGCAGGGCGCGGTGCTGCGCCAGCAGCTCGCCCGCCTGCCGGAACAGGGCAAGCGCCGGATGCGCAACGCCCGCGCGCTCGATCGGGCGCTGGGCGCCATCGAGGGCATCACGCCCCAGGCGATGGACCCGCGCTGCACGCATAACGGCCAGTACGCCTATATCTTCCACGTCGACAAGAGCGCCTTCGCAGGGATCTCCACCGAGCGGTTCATCGAAGCGCTCAACGCCGAGGGCATCCCCAACCAGGCCAGCTACCCGCCGCTGCACGAGCTGGGCCTGTTCCAGAGCGGGGACTACCTCAAGCGCCTGTTGCCGGAAGTGCGCGGGCAGGATCACGCCTTCCTGAAGGGCGACTTCCCGCACACGGCGCGCGGCGCGTGGGAGACGGTCTGGCTGCCGCAAGTTCTGCTGCTCGGCGACGAGCAGGACATGGACGAGATCGCCCAGGCCATCAGCAAGATCCAGCGGCACGCCGCCGCCCTGGCCTGACGGACGCTGCACCAGCCGCGCGGTGCCCACTGAAATGTGGGGCGCGCCGGGACTAACCGAAAAAAAAACGATGCGGCGCCGCGAGGTGCCGCATCGTACTCTCCCCGAAATCTGCCGGAATGCTCAGCGCGAGACGCGCCCGGACGCGTCGCCGCCCACCAGCTTCTCGACCTCGTCCACCGTCACCAGGTTGAAATCGCCGAAGATCGAGTGTTTGAGGCACGACGCCGCGATCGCGAATTCGAGCGCGCGCTGCCGGTCGTCGTAAGCGCGCAGCCCGTAGATCAGGCCGCCCATGAACGAATCGCCGCCGCCCACCCGGTCGACGATGTGGGTGATGTCGTACTGGCGCCCGGTGTAAAACTGCCCGTCGTCCCACAGCACGCCCGACCACGTGTTATGGCTGGCCGAGATCGAGCCGCGCAGCGTGATCGCGATCGTCTTTAGGCGGTCGAAACGCGCGTTGAGCTGCTCGCAGACGGTGCGGTACTTGTCCGCCTCGACCTTGCCCGCTGTCACGTCGGTGTCCGGCGCGTGGATGTCGAAAACCTTGGCCGCGTCTTCCTCGTTGCCGATCGCCACGTCGCACAGGCCCACCATCTCGGGCATGACCTCGCTCGCCTTTTTGCCCCATTTCCACAGGTTCTTGCGGTAATTGAGGTCGCACGACACCGTCAGGCCCATGTCCCTGGCGGTCCGGATCGCCTCGGCGCACACCGCGGCGGCCCCTTCGGAGATCGCCGGCGTGATGCCCGTCCAATGGAACCAGTCCGCGTCGGCAAACACATCGCGCCAGTCGATCATCCCCGGCTCGATGGTGGCGATGGACGAGCCCGCGCGGTCATAGATCACCTTGCTGCCGCGCTGCATAGCGCCCATTTCCAGGAAGTAGATGCCCAGCCGCGCGCCGCCGCGCACGATCCGGTCGGTGCCGACGCCGTACTGGCGCAGGAACTGGATACAGGCGTCGCCCATATCGTTGGCGGGCAGGCGCGTCACGAACTCGACCGGCATCCCGTAGTTCGCCAGCGACACCGCGACGTTCGACTCGCCGCCGCCGTAGATTACGTCGAACGAGCGCGCCTGCCCGAACCGCTGGAATCCAGGCGGCGAGAGGCGCAGCATGATCTCACCAAAGGTCACAACTTTTTTCGACATGATGAAACACAACCTCCAGGTCCACAAACACCACACAGGTTCAAAAGGATGTTTGTAGCGCAAAACGCCGGGGCTGTAAAGCCATCCCGCGCCGGAGCCGCCTCACCACAGCCAGCCTTCCTTGTCACGGGACGTGCTCACGTGGGGCCGCACGCGCTCCGGCTCGGGCCGCACCGCGCCCAGGAAAAGGGCCACGACCAGCCCGGCGACAAACCCGCCGATATGCGCCCAGAAGGCCACGCCTTCGGCCTGGGCGGTCGCCACGTTGAGCGCCATCAGGCCGTTGACGAACTGAGTGAGGAACCAGATGCCCAGGAACAGAAACGCCGGGACGTGGAAGATCCACCAGTAGCCGAACAGCACGCGCACCCGGTTGCGCGGGTAGAGCAGCACGTAAGCGCCCATCACGCCCGAAATCGCGCCGCTGGCCCCGACGCTCGGCACGATCGACTGCGTATCCGTCAGGATGTGCGCACCGCTCGCCGCCAGGCCGGTCCCCAGATAGAACAGCAGGTACAACACATGGCCGAAGCGCTGCTCGATGTTGTCGCCGAAAATCCACAGAAAGAGCATGTTCCCGAAGATGTGCGCGAAGCCGCCATGCACGAACATCGACGTGAACAGCGTGTACAGGTCCTTTCCCCGCTCAATCTCCGCCGGGATCACACCGAAGGTGAAGACAAAATCGCTCAGTTCCGGCAGACTCAGGCGGGTCTGGTATAGATAGACCAGCACGTTGGCGATCACCAGGCCCACGGTCACATAGGGCACGCCCTTGGTGCCGCGATTCTCATCGCCGATTGGGAACATGAACCACCTCGCTACTCAGGGGAACACGCGCCGGACAGCCCGGCGCGCGTGAAAAGAAAGAAAACGGGCGGCGGGGCCAGCGTCATCAGGTTGCCGCCCGCTTGCGCAGATCCTGGAGCTGGCGATAGAGCTCTTTCTCTTGATCGGTCAGATTGCCTGGCAGCTTGACCTCGACCGCCACGAGCAGGTCGCCGCGCTGGTCGGGCTGGCGCAGCCGGGGCATCCCCAGCCCGCGCAGCCGGAAGACCTTGCCGTTCTGAGTCTCCGGCGGGATTTTCAGATCCACGCTGCGGTCGATCGTCGAGACTTTGATCGTCCCGCCAAGCAGCGCCGTGTATAAGTCCAGCGCGGCTGTCGTGCGCAGATCGTCGCCGTCGCGCTGAAAAATAGCGTGGGGCAGCACTTCGATGTTCAGGTACAGGTCGCCGCGCTTCGCGCCCCCCGCCCCGCGATCGCCCTGGCCGCTGAGCCGCACGCGCGAGCCGGTGCGCACGCCGCGCGGGATCTTGGCCTGGATAGTCCGCCCATCCTCCCAGCGGAGCGTGCGGGCTGCGCCGTGAAAGGCCTCCTCCAGCGTCACCTGGACGGTGTGCTCCAGATCGCGCCCGGCGCGGGCGCGCTGCCCACCGTTCGACCCGCGCTTCTCGCCAAAGCCCGCCGGGCGGGTGCGGCCCATTCCCCCGAACAACATCTCGAAGAAGTCCGAGAAGCCGCCCATCGAGCCGCCGCCGAACATCTGCTCGAACTCGTCCGGGCTGACGGTGCGGGTATAGGTCTGCCCGCCGGGCTGGCCCGTCCAGCGGCCCCAGTCGAAGTCCTCGGGGCGCCCACCCTGCTGCGCGAACTGCTGCCACTGCGTGCCAAAGCGATCGTATTTCTGGCGCTTGTCGGGGTCCGACAGCACCTGATACGCCTCGTTGATCTCCTTGAAGCGCTCCTCGGCCGACTTGTCGTTCGGGTTAGCGTCGGGATGGTGACGCCGGGCCAGCTTACGATACGCCTTCTTGATCTCGTCCTGGCTGGCGTTTTTGCTCACGCCTAACGTCTGGTAATAGTCCCTGTAGTCCATAGAGGATCAACAACCTGCCGCCGCCCCTTTTCCGCCGGGCAATGGGCTGCAGGCAAGACTCCTTTCCTATTCACGTGTTATTCCGTTCCTATTATAATGTATATGCGTAAGAGGCTGATCAGATTGGCATCAGAATCGCGTCAACTCTCCCGCCAACGGGTGCCGCAGCCGCCCGGGGCGGTTACAATCTAAACGGCTGCCCGATCCCCGAACATCCCGTCAGCAAGGCCATTCGCACGTCTGTCAAGTTGGCATGGTGAAGGCTTACTGTAAGCTACCGATGGAGGATCGCTCATGACCGGAGACACATCGCCCCTGGCAGAATTCGCTCGCGAACTCACGTTCGCATCACTCACGCCCGAACAGCAGCGCATGTGGAAGAAACGGATGCGCGCTGCTCCAGCCTGGTTCGTCGTGCGCAAGTCGCTGTGGAAGACCGACCGCTGGCGCGCCGTCGCCGGGCCGTTCCGCAACCAACACCAGGCCCAGCGGCTTGCCCGGCAGCTCTCGATGGAGACGGTGGGCGAGACCAGCCAGCGCATGTTCCGGACCCAGGTCAAGTCGCTCAGCGAGATCATGCACATATACAACAACCACGTGGTCCGGCTGGTGGACGATCTGCTGGACGCCGAACGGCACCTGTCGGGGTCCGCGAACAGCCCCCCGCCCGCGCCGGACTCATCCGACCGACCCGTGTAGCCATCCATAGGCGGGGGAGGCGCGCGACCGCTTCCCCCGCATCCGATCCCGGCGCCAGCGGCTGGCACCAGCTCACCGCCAGCCCGCGCGCAGCAGCCAGACATGCAGCGCGAATACTTATACCATACACCACCCAGGAGGCATCTTCATGCGGTATGACGCGATCATCATCGGGTCCGGCCAGGCTGGCGTGCCGCTGGCCGGAGCGCTCGCCGGGCGCGGCTGGCAGGTGGCGCTCGTCGAGCGCGGCCCGCTCGGCGGCACCTGCATCAACACAGGCTGCTCGCCCACCAAGACCATCATCGCCAGCGCGCGAGCGGCCCACCTGGCGCGGCGCGGCGCTGACTTCGGCGTGCAGACCGGCCCGGTCAGCGTCGACTTCGCGCGCGTCATGGCGCGCAAGGACGAGATCGTGCGGCGCTTCCGGAGCGGGGTCGAAAAACGCCTGCAAGACAACGCGAACGTGACGATCGTCCGCGCCGAGGGGCACTTCGAGGGGCCGCACCGCGTCCGCGCCGGCAATCACGTGCTCGAGGCCGAGCGCATCTACATCAACACCGGGGCGCGCGCTGCCGCCCCGCCGGTTCCCGGCCTGGAGGAGGTGCCCTACCTGACCAACACCACGATCCTCGACCTGACCGCCCTACCCGACCACCTGGTGATCATCGGTGGAGGGTACATCGGGCTGGAATACGCCCAGGCGTTCCGGCGTTTCGGCAGCGAGGTGACTATCGTCGAGCGCGGGCCGCAGATCATGGGGCGCGAAGATCGCGACATCGCGGACGAAGCGCTCAAGATTCTGGGGGGCGAGGGGATCCGCGTCCTGCTCGGCGCCGAAACCCAGCGCGTCGCGCGCCGCGCGAATGGAATCGAGATCACCGTCCGGCACGACGGTGCCAGTGAGACGATCGCGGGTCGCACCTGCTGGTCGCGGCGGGGCGGCGGCCCAACTCGGACCGGCTCAACCTGGAGGCCGCCGGGATCGCCACCGACTCGCTCGGCACCATCACGGTGGACGATCACCTGCAGACGAATGTGCCGGGCATCTGGGCGCTGGGCGACGTCAATGGACGCGGCGCCTTCACGCACACCTCGTACAACGATTTCGAGATCATCCTAGACAACCTGGACGGTGGGACGCGGGCCCTCTCCAACCGCATCCCCACCTACGCGGTTTACATCGATCCGCCGCTGGGCCGCGTGGGCATGAGCGAGCGGCAGGTCCGCGAGGCGGGGCGCCAGGCGCTGATCGGCGTCAAGCCGATGGCCCACATTGCCCGCGCCATCGAGCGCGACGAAACAGCGGGGTTGATCAAGGTGCTGGTCGATGCCGAAACGAAGCTGTTCCTCGGCGCGGCGGTGTTCGGGATCGGCGGGGACGAGATCGTGCACACCATCACCGACCAGATGGCCGCCCAAGCGCCATACACCGTCATGCAGAACACGGTTCACATCCATCCCACCGTGTCCGAGCTGATCCCGACGCTGCTGGGCGAGCTGAAACCGCTCGATGGCTGAGCGCGCGGTGCAACCTCTGGCGCGCCGCGAGATCCAAAGAACATGACCGCGCGCTAAGGGGAGGCATCACGGATGAGATTATTGGAGTTCGTGCTGAGGGAAAAGCTGCTGGCGATCATGCTGGCGGGGCTGGCGCTGTTCGTCGGGCTGCATATCGTGTGGTACATCCACCCCAGCGACATCCAGAGCGCCGACGAGTTGCAAGCCCTCGTCCGGCGCGGGGAGCCGACCGTCGTCGAGTTCTACACGAACCTTTGAACGATCTGCACCGTTGCGAAACCCATCGTGGATGGGATCGAGGATGATGTACGCGGGCAGGCGGCAGTGGTCCGGCTCGACCTGCTGAGCGGTGTCGGGCGCGAGGCGGCGAACCTCTACGGTGTCAAGACAGTGCCGACCACCTTGCTGTTCGACGGGACCGGGCAGGTCGTCCTGCGCGAGAGCGGCCTGCCGGATCGGGGCGCCTTCCGCGCGAAGGTGGCCGAGCTGGCCGGGCGCCCCTGACCGTCGTGCCGCGCGGCTACGCCCGCCGGAACGGCGCAAGATGCCGCGCGAAATGACGTTCGAGCACGGCGCTGTAGCGCGCCTCGTGCTGCTCCAGGACGGTGTGCAGCCGCCGCCCGAAGCGATCCAGCACCGAGCCGTACGCCACGTGCAGCACCTGCCGCGCGTCGAACTGGTCGAGCAGGCCGGGCAGGTCCGCGTCCGGCACGTCCACCGGGAGCGGGACGTTCTCCTTGCGCGCCGAGACGTGATAGGTGGCGCGGTCGTCGTCGTAGCGGTTGCGCGAGAAGCCCAGGATCTCGCGGAAGAAGGCCGGATCGACCTCGGCGATGACGCGCAGGGCTTCCAGGTAGCTGGTGCCCGCCGTTTTCACGTGGACCAGCTCCCCGGCGTGGCGGGCCGCCAGCGGGTACACGCTGAACTTGTCCGAGCCGGAATGCACGCTGAGCTTGTAGCCGCCGACGCACTGCATCACCGCGACGTGGCGGGCGATGTCCTGCTCTAGCTCATCCAAATCACCGATGAAATCGACGCCCTTTTCGAAGCGCCCCACGAAGCGCGGCGCCAGGCTCACCCAGGTCACGCCCAGGCGCTGGAGCTCGGTGGCGATGTAGTAATGCTCGTGGACCGTGGTGGGCGTTTCCGTCTCGTCGACCGACACCTCGAAGTCGAACGGGCGGTCGCCCATCAGCTCGCACAGGTGGCGGTACAGCCGGGCCACATGCGCCAGCGCCGGCCCGTACTTGACCGCCGCGCGCATCAGTTTGATCTCATCGAACACCAGCGTCATGCCGTCGAGCGGCACTTCCAGCCCCAGGAAATGGCCCATCAGGTCTTCGGGCGAGCTGTCGAGCACGTCCCACGGCACGGCCTGCAGCTTGTCTTCGAGGGTGGCTTTGGTGTCGGTATCGGCGTCGCCGTCCACATGATCGCCCGGATCGACGGTGAAGAAGGTGTAGCCCGCCTCGACGAACGCCGCCATCACGCCCGTCTCCTTCAGATGATCGGCGTCCGCGCCCCACGGATCGCGCCAGCCGGCCTGGAAGACGCCCCACATCGCGTCGTCGAGCACCTCCTGCGGCGAGCGGCGCGTGCGGGCGTTCTCGCGGACGGACTGCTGCGCGAAGATCGGCGCGACACCGGTCCCGCGCGCCGCGGCGGCGTGTCCCGGCGTGGCCAATCCCAGCCGGTCGCCCATGCCCACCGCAGTGCGCAGCCCCAGCGGGACGGGGTTCAGCCAGGGCAGCCGCGCCCGCAGCGCCGCCGCGTTGGCGGGCGTGAGCGGGCAGATCAGCGCCCCGCCCTCCGCGTGTGGCTTGCCCTCGAAGTCCCCGGCCTGCCCCATCACCCCCAGGCATTTTTCGCCGGAATCGCGCTCGCGGGCCAGGAAATAGGCCACACCCTCATGCTCGACGATCGACTCCGGATACACAGCCAGATCACTGAATGCGTGCGGGTTCATGTTTTCCTGCTCTCTGTTTATAAACGGTAGGCGCGTTTCGCCAGACCATACGCCAGATCGTGCATCATCGCGGCGGCGTCTTCGCGATCCACGATGCCGCGCAGAACCAGCCCGGCCAGCCAGTTGGCGCTGGCCCGCCGCCACACATCGTGCCGAGCCGGGATCGACGGGTAGGCGCGCGTGTCGTCGTTGAAGCCCACCGTATTATAGATCCCCGCCGTCTCTACCACCTGATCGAAAAAGCGCGCCATGCCGTTCAGGCTGTCGTGGAACCACCACGGCGGCCCGATCTTGACAGCGGGGTAATGCCCGGCCAGCGGAGCCAGTTCGCGGGCGTAGGTCGTCTCGTCGAGCGTGAACAGGATCAGTGTCAGGCGCGGATCGGCCCCGTAGGCATCCAGCAGGGGCAGCAGGCCGCGCGTGAACTCGCCCTGGATGGGGATGTCGCCGCCCATGTCGCGCCCGAACCGCTCGAAGACGACCCGGTTGTGGTTGCGCCACGACCCGACATGAAGCTGCATCACCAGCCCATCCTCGACGCTCATGCGCGCCATCTCGATCAGCATGTGGCCGGTGAAGCGGGCTGCATCGTCGGCGGTGGCCTCGCCGCGCAGCGCCCGCCCGAAGATTGCGTCCGCCTCGCGCTCGCTCAGCGCGCCGGTCTGTGCCGTCAGCGCGGCGTGATCGGTGGCGCGCGCGCCCATCGATTTGAAGTACGCGCGGCGGTCTTCCAGCGCCCGGATGAAGGCCGCGTAGCCTGTCACCTCGATCCCGCTGATCGCGCTCAGCCGGTCGATGTTGGCGCGCCAACCCTCGGCATCCAGGTTGACCACGGCATCCGGGCGGAAGGTGGGCCGCACGTCGCCCGCCCACCCCGACTCGCGGATCGCGTGGTGGTGATCCAGCGGATCAGTCGCGGCGTCGGTGGTGCACAGCACCTCGATATTGAACTGCTCGAACAGGCGCCGGGGCCGGAACTCCGGCGCGGCGATGCAGGCCGCGATCTGGTCGTAGATCGCCTGGGCGGTGGCGCCGTCGAGCTTTTCGCGC
The DNA here is from genome assembly GCA_040767355.1 of Aggregatilineaceae bacterium. GTDB lineage: Bacteria > Chloroflexota > Anaerolineae > Aggregatilineales > Aggregatilineaceae > LM3-B42. The sequence continues at coordinate 63,508 of JAXGOS010000013.1, forward strand.
ACGCCGAAGACCTCAACCAACTCCTGGTTGAGCCAGATGCCGGTCGGCGTGGCGCGGAACAGGTAGAAGTGTTCGGCGAACGTCTGCCAGATCTTGCGGTGATCGCGCTCGACCGGCGCGCCATCGCGGCGCGGGACGCCCAGGTCTTCCAGCGCGATCCCCTGCGAGTGCAGCATGCGCAGGACGTAGTGGTCGGGGATGATCAACAGGTCCACCGGCGAGCCGAAGGTGAAGTCCGGGTCGGAGAACAGGCGCGGATCGACGTGCCCGTGCGGGCATATCAGGGGCAAGTCGGCCACCGGCTCGTACAGCTCGTGGGCCAGCGCCTTTTGGAGATCGCCAGGGCCAAAGTAACGGTCGACAGGAAGGGTGAGCGGTGAAGACACGGGTAAGCTCCTTTGAAAACACTCTATGCGTAACTGCTGTGTTTTGCCGCGTCGCCGGCGCGTGGGCGCAGGCTCAGCGGCGGCTAGGCACCGTACGCGCGGTAGCGCTGGACGACGTCGAACATGGCGAAGATGTTGTCATCCGGCGTGCCCGCGTCCATGTTGACACAACACACGCCGACCCCTTCCAGCGGACCCGCCGCCCGCAGCAGGCGCTCGGTGTCCGCGGCGATCTCGGCGGGCGAGCCCTGCAGCATCCGCACCGGGCTGAGCCGCAGATTCAGAAACGCGTCCGGCAGGGCGGCGCGGCACGCCGCGGGATCCGATCCCCAGCCCACGTCATAGAAAATCGCGCCCGTCTCGGCATAGACCGGGGCGATGCGGTGCAGATTGCTCCCGCAATGGTGAATCCCGTACGGCTGGATGCGCGCCGCCATGCGCCGCTCAACCGGGAGCTGGATGGCGCGGTAGCTCTCCGGCGAGATCATCTGCACCGAGCAGTTCGCGTGCAGGAACAGCGCCGGATCGACGTGGGCCACCATGCGATTGACCGACACCGAGCAGGTGCCCGTCCGGGCCCGGAAGGCCAGCGCCACGTCGACGATCAGCTCGCCGATCAGATCCAGCAGGCGCGCCACGCGTTCCGGCGCCCCGTAGAAATCCAGGAACAGGTCCTGTCCGTAGAGGTGATAGGCCGCGTTGAGCAGACCGTCGGTGTTGATGTCGCCCACGACGTAGCCGTATTCGGCCTCCAGCGCGTCCATATCGGCCAGCAACTCCCGCACCGGCCAGCGCGCCGTGTAATCCGGCTTGTCGAGCGCGGCGATCTCGTCCGTGGTCAGGCTGACGGGCAGGGGCTGAGGCGCGGCGTCCGGCGCGAAGCGGATCTCGGCACCCAGCAGGGCCGGGATGGCGAAGCCGCCCGCCACGTAGGGCGAGCCGATGACCGGGCGCGGCTGAGGATCGGGCTCGCCCAGGCCAATGTCGCCATACCGCTCGTACAGGACGCGGCGCATGGTCACATCGTGGCGGATGCGCGCCGGCGCGTCGAGGTAAAACGCCTCGTCGAACGCGATGCCCGCCGTCTGGTGCCACCAGCGCGGGCTGAACACCAGCTCGACGGGCAGGAACTGGTCAGCCGTCGTGACGGGCATCGGCTCATCCTCTCGTCGCCCGGCTCGCTACGCTGTTCCCAATCGTAGCACCAAACGGGCGGACCGGGTAGGCGCAGGCCGTTAACGCTCACGTTAACGCTAACAGCAGCGTATCACAGGGCGGTTTCCGGAGTCAAGCCAGCCCTGCTACAATACACGCCACGACACGCTCATCTCACACGAGGATTGCACCATGATCGAGCACCTGCTCCCCGCCCCACGCCAGATCGAGCGCCGCGAAGGTCGCTGCGCGCTGCCCGCGCGCGCCCTGATCGCCATCCCCGGCGCGAACCTGCTGTTCGAAGCGCAGACCGCCCAGCGCGCCCTGGCCGAGGGCGCGGGCCGCGCCTGGGAGATCGTCGCCGGGAGCGGCTACGCGGACGCCGGGCTGACGCTGCGCCTCGATCCGACCGCCGCGCCCGCCCAGGGCTACCGGCTCGACATCGCGCCAGGCGGCATCGCCATCACCGGGGCGGACCCGGCGGGCGTCTTCTACGGTGTGGGCACGCTGCGCCAGATCGTCCGGCAGCGCGGCGCGGGTCTGCCCGCACTAACGATCACGGACTGGCCCGATTTCCCCGCGCGCGGCGTGATGCTCGACATCAGTCGCGACCGCGTGCCCACCCTCGCCACCGTGATGGACCTGATCGACCGGTTGGCGGGGTGGAAGATCAACCAGTTCCAGCTTTACATGGAGCACACCTTCGCTTACCGCGCCCATCCCGAGGTGTGGGCCAGCGCCTCGCCCTTCACCGGCGAGGAGATCCTGCTGCTGGATGCCTACTGCCGCCAGCGGCATATCACCCTGGTGCCCAACCAGAACAGCCTCGGCCACATGGAGCGCTGGCTCAAGCTGGATCGCTACCGTCCCCTGGCCGAATGTCCGGACGGATTCACCAACTTCTACGGCGAGTGGAGCGGTCCGACCACGCTCAATACGGTCGATCCGGCCAGCCTGGAGCTGATGGCCGGGCTATACGACGAGCTGCTGCCGCATTTCACCAGCCCGCTGTTCAACGTCGGTGGCGACGAGCCGTGGGAGCTGGGCCAGGGTCGCAGCAAGGCTCGCGTCGAGGAACGCGGCGCGGGGCGCGTCTACCTGGACACCCTGCTGGGGCTGCACGAGCGGGTGGCCGCGCGGGGCCGCCGGATGCAGTTCTGGGGCGACATCATCATCCACTACCCGGAGCTGGTGCCGGAACTGCCCCCGGACGCGATCGCGATGGAATGGGGCTACGAGGCCGATCACCCGTTCGACGCGCACGGCGCGCTGTTCGCCGGGGCGGGCATCTCGTTCTACGTGGTCCCCGGCACGTCGGGCTGGAACAGCCTGGCCGGGCGCACCGACAACGCGGTCGGCAATCTGCTCAACGCGGCGGTGAACGGGCTGAAGCACGGCGCGGTGGGCTATCTCACCACCGAGTGGGGCGACTACGGCCACTGGCAGCCGCAGCCGGTCAACTACCTGGGCTATGCCTACGGGGCGGCGCTGTCGTGGGCGGTGGAGGCCAACCGCGCCATCGACCTGCCCCGCTGCCTGGACCTGTTCGCGTTCGAGGACGCGGCGGGCGTCATGGGCCGGCTGGCCTACGACCTGGGCAACGTCTACCGCCTGCCCGGTCTGGCGCGGCACAACGGCCACCGCCTGTTCGACCTGTTCCACCGCACGCTGGCCCGCCAGTGGCCCGATCCGTTCGAGCCGGACGTGCTGCGGGCGGCCCTCGATCAGATCGACGCGATCACCGCGCCGCTGGACACGGCGCAGATGGCCCGCCCGGACGCCGGTCTGGTCCGCGCCGAATACCGCATGGTCGCCGACCTGCTGCGCCATGCCTGCTGGCACGGGCTGCAATTGGCCGGGCAGCCGGTCCGCACCCCCGGCGAGCTGCTGGCCGATCTCGAACGGCTGGCGGCGATCATGCGCGAGAACTGGCTGGCGCGCTCGCGCCCCGGCGGCCTGGACGACAGCCTAGCCCGGCTGGACTATTTGCGCGGCATCTACCGCGAGCAGACCGGCTGACCTGGAACTGGAATCACGCCCGGCGCAGGCGGTCCGGTGGGGCCGCCTGTTTTTTTCCTTGACAGCGCCCCTCGCGCCCTTTAGAATCTCGTACTGAAAAATGTTTTCATTTAGAATGATCACCTGAAGGGTGCACACACCCGTCCAGGTTACGTCCACAGGAGGAACATTCATGTCGCGCAAGCAGGGTTTCACCGCGATCGTTCTGGCCGCGCTGCTCACTGTCCTGATCGGTGCGGCGGCAGCGCCCGCCCACGCTCAGGACCGGCGCCTGCGCGTCGTCGCCAGCTTTAGCATCCTGGCCGACGTGGCGCGCAGCGTGGCCGGGGACGCCGCCGACGTCGCCTCGCTGATGCCGTTGGGCGCCAACCCGCACGCCTTCACGCCGTCCGCGCGGGATGTCGGGACACTGAGCGACGCGGATGCGGTGCTGATCGTGGGCGCGGGCTACGAGGAAGGGCTGCTCGACGTGCTGAAAGAGACCGGCGGCGACCACGTCCGCGTGGTGTCGGAGTGCGTCCTGATCCGCCCGGTCCCAGGTGGCGAGCCGGTGGTGGACGCCGGGGACGAGCACGCCGCCGGCGCGAATGAGGCCTGTGCCGCGCATCACGCAGCGGTGTACAGCGCGCTCGGCATCGAAGAGACCGATGCAGAGGCGGGCGCTTATCTCGGGGTACTAGCGGACCTGGCCTGCGGCGGCGCGGATCATGACGAAGCACACGCTGCCGGAAGCTGCGATCCGCACGTCTGGACCGATCCGGCCAACGCCGGGCTGTGGGCGCTCGCGATCCGGGACGTGCTCGCGGAGCTGGACCCGGCCAACGCGGACGTCTACACCGCCAACGCCGAGGCGTACCTGGGCGAGCTGGCCGCGCTGCACCAGGACATCGGGGCGCTGATCGACGCGATCCCGGCGGAGCGCCGCGCGATCGTCACCAACCATCTGGCGTTCAACTACCTCGCCGGGCGCTACGGCCTGGAGCTGGTGGGCGTGATCATCCCCGGCGGCAGCACCACGTCCGAGCCGTCGGTGCAGGAGGTGCTCGCGCTGATCGAGACGGTCCAGACGTACCACGTCCCGGCCATCTTCACTGAGACGACCGTCAGCGAGAGCATCGCCCAACAGATCGCCGGTGAAACCGGGGCGCAGCTCGTGCGGCTCTATACAGGCTCGCTGAGCCAGCCGGGCGAGGGCGCGGACACCTACCTGGCCTACATGCGCTACAACGCCCAGGCCATCGCGGATGCGCTCCAATAGCGCGGGCGTGACCGCCCTGGGCGCCTGAGCCATCAGGGGACAGGTGAAAACATGCCCGTTTGTTGCAGCGCGCCGGACCGTCTGGCATACTCGGACCAGGTTCTATCGCAGTGCAGGAAACGCGCATGACTCGTGACGACATCTTTCGCCTGACGGCGCTCTCGGCCTGCGCCGGTTGAGCGTCGAAGCTGGCCCCCGAGGCCCTGGCGCAGGTTCTGCGCCCCATTCAGGACATCTTCGACCCGGCGGATCACCCGGACCTGCTGGTCGGGCTCGGCACGCCTGACGACGCCGCCGTCTACCGGCTGGACGACGAGCGCGCGCTGATCGTCACGACGGACTTCTTCACGCCCATCGTCGACGATCCGTACCAGTACGGGGCCATCGCCGCGGCCAATGCCCTTAGCGACGTCTACGCGATGGGCGGGCGCCCGTTGCTGGCGCTGAACATCGCCGCCCTACCGCCCGATCTGCCGCTGGAGATCAGCGTGGCGATCATGCGCGGCGCGGCGGAAAAGACGCGCGAATCCGGCGCGGTGATCGCGGGCGGGCATACCATCCAGGACAAAGAGCCGAAGGTGGGGCTGGCGGTGATCGGGCTGGCGCATCCCGCGCGGCTGATGACCAAAGCAGGCGCTCGCCCCGGCGACGTCCTGATCCTGACCAAGCCGCTCGGCACGGGCTGCATCACCACCGCCGCCAAGCGCGATCTGGCCCAGGCGGAGCACGTGGCCGAGGCCGTCGCGTGGATGATGCGGCTCAACCGCGCCGCGGCGGAAGCCGCCGCCGAAGCGGGCGCGGCCTGCACGACTGACGTCACCGGGTTCGGGCTGCTGGGCCATGCCAGCGAGGTCGCGGAGGCCAGCGGCGTGACGCTGCGCCTGTCCTTCGCGCAGATCCCGCTGCTGGCGGGCGCGCCGGGGGCTGCCGCGGCGTGGATTTTCCCCGGCGGGTCTGTCGCCAACGCGGGTACCTTCGGCCCCGGCGTCCGGTTCGCGGAGAGCGTGGCCGAGGAGCAGCGCATGCTGCTGTTCGACGCGCAGACCAGCGGCGGGCTGCTGGTCGCGCTGACGCCGGACCAGCTTGCGGCGTTCGGCGCGGCGATGTCCGCGCGCGAGGCGGCCTGGTGGCCGGTTGGGGCGGTGGTCGCGCGCGAGGGCGACACGGCTATCATCGTCGATCCGTGAGGGTTGCCGCTAGCCCACCTCGGCCAGCACGCTGGCAATGAACTGCTCCATCCAGGTGGTGTGCGCGCCCTTCCAGTACACCTGCCCGCAAGCCCGGCACTGGTGAAACTCGTCGTAGTACGTCGCGGTGCGCGGGGGCAGCCGGTCCGCGATGGCCGCCTTGTCGACCGCCTCCAGCAGGCCGTTGCAGCGGATGCAGCACCGGAAGGGCGCCACCCGGCCGGCCAGATCGAAGCGGCGCAGGATCTCGACCAGTTGGGCGCGCGGGTTCGTCGCGCGCAGGCAGTAGCCGTGCACGACCACGCTGCGCTTGAGCAGCCCCCGGTCGCGGGTGAGCAGCACGCGATCCTCCTCGCTGGCGATGCGCGCCAGCTCCGGGTCCGCGTAGTCGTTTCGGTAGAGCGCGTCGAATCCCAACATCCGCAGGTAGGACGCCAGCCGCCCCAGGTGCGCGTCGAGCACGAAACGCGGCTCGCCGTCCGGCGGATCGGGCCGCACGCGCGCCAACGGCCCCAGGTCGAGCGTTCTGAAGGGGGGATAAACCGCGATCCGGTCGCCGTCCTGCACCCGGTAGGCGAAATCGACCGGCTCCCCGTTGGCGAGGATCAGGTCGATCTCGGTGTGCGGCACGCCCAGTGATTCGATCATGTCCTTGACCGAGGCGGGCAGCTCGAACACGTGCCGGAACGATCGCTGCCTCCGGCGCGGGGGCAGGAAGTCGTTCAACTGGGCGTAGAACCGGAAGGCGGCTTCCATCTCAACCGCGCCCTTCCCCGGCGGCTACTGGTAGCGCAGGATGTCGGAGACCGTCTTGCGCGCCGCCGACACCGACGGCCAGATGCTGGACACCGTCGCGATCAGCATGACGCCGGCCAGCCCCAGCGGCAGCAGCACCAGCGGGTATTCGAACTCGATGAAATCGCCGAACGGCAGGATCTCCGTCAGGCCCCAGGCGAGCAGGTAACTCAACGGCACGGCGATGGCCCAGGCGATCAGCCCGACGAGGATACCCTCGACCAGGAACTGCACGATGATGGTCGGCGACCGCGCGCCGACCGAGCGCATGACTCCGATCTCCTTCTGGCGCTCGAAGACGCTGATCGACAGCGTGGTGAGCAGCCCGATCGCGCCGACCGCCGCCATGATCGCCGACGCGACGTTGAGCACGATGCCGATGCTGAGGATGGCCTGCGATGCCTGGTTCGCGATCTCGATCATATTGGTGTACGATGCCGTGATGCCCCGGTCGACCAGCGTCGCGTTGATCTCCTCGATCACCGCATCCACGTCGCGGGCGGACGGATCGCCCTCATCCAGCAGGACGAAAAACGCGTTCGGCACCGGATCGCCGGTCAGGCTCTTTCCTTCCAGCTCGGCCAGGTCTTCCCAGAAGAAGACCGCCGCGTCCTGCGGCATCGACGGGTCGGCCATCTGCGCGGGCACGGCGAAGATGCCCAACACCGGGACCGTCACCGGGCCGTCGGCGCCGGCGAAGGTCAGCTCGTCGCCCACCGCGTAGCCGCCCGCATCGGCGGCGGCGCGCGTGAGCAGCACGCCCGGCGTGCCGGGTTGAATCCCCTCACCCTCTTCCACCGGCAGGAAAGCGGCGGCCTGCGCGTCGATGCCCAACGCGGTGATCTGTCCATTTGGCAGGGTGCCCGCGTAGCCATCGAGTGCCAGGGCGGTGAAATAGCGGTTGGGGACTGGCGCGCCCTTGGTGAAGCCGGCTAACTCGGCCAGATCGCGCCACGGCATGATCCCGATCGGGAACGGGTAATTCATGATGCCGATGATTTCCAGTTCGAGCGACTTGCCGCCCACCGTGATCGTCGCCATGTCCCCCACGTGCTTGTCCAACTGATTGGTGATCTCATTGGTCAGCACGATGCCGCTGCGGGTTGGATCGTCCATCCAGGCGTGACCCTCGGTAAACGGCACGTCATCGTAGTTCTGGGTCGTCTCGATCCCCTGAATCATGATCTGGCTGGATTCGGTCATCTCGCTGACATAACCCTGCATGTCGGCCACTGCCATCGAGCCGGGCGCGACTTCCGCCACGCCGTTCACATGCGCCATGATCAGGTCTCGGGTCGACTCGTAATCCTGACTTTCGGTGGTCGTGAATATGATCTGGTACTGGAACGCGGCGAGGATCTCGTCCAGCAGGTCGTCGAGCCGCACGAAGACGGCCGACACCCCCATGAAAGCCGCCACCGCCAGCGTGAGCGTGATCACGGTTAGCGCCATCCGCGCTTTTTTCTGGCTGATGCTGTTGAGCGACTGCTTGATGTTCAGCGGCAGCGGCAGCGCGGTGATCAGGCGGTTGACCAGGCCGAAGCGGTACCCACCGCCGATGCCCAGGTCCGTCATGGCTTCCAGAATCGTCACGCGCGTGCCGGCATAGACGGGCAGAATCGCCGAGCCAACCGGCACAGCCAGCCCCAAGACCATCCCCAGGGCAACCGCCACCGGCGAGATGGAGAAAGAGTCGATCAGGGTGTTGGCAAAATCACCGACGATGACGGCCATCTCGTAGCCCAACGGGATGCCCAGCAGCACTCCGGGCACCATGCCCAGCAGGCCGTAGACCAGCGCGATCCCGGCGTAGATCACGCCGATCTCCACGCGTGTCGCGCCCAGCGACTTCATCACGCCGATCTGCCGCTGCTGCTCGACGACGAGATTATTGATCACGTTCAGCACCAGAAAGCCCGATACCAGCATCGCGACGATGGCCAGGGCGGTCAGAATCTGGGCGAACTGCGCCGTCGTCTTGATCAGGCTGTTCTCGGCGGGATCCTCCGCCGCGAAGAACAGGGCCATATAGGGCGAATTATCCGAGATCCACTGCTGGACGCCGGCCTTGTCGCCCCACGCCAGATCGAACTCGGTGAAACGCAGGCCGATCGTCGACAGGCCGGTGATGCCGGTGATGTCGGGCGCGTCCTCGGCGGCCGCGTACATGCTGAGCTTGCTAAAGCTGTTATAGGCGTGGAATATGATCCCGGAGATCGTCCACGTCTCCACCGGCGGCGGGCTGCTCTCGGTCACCAGTCCGAGCAGTTGCAGCTCGATGGTGTCGCCCACGCTGAGGTCGAAGTCCTCGGCCATGCGCTGCTCGACAGCCAGTTGCCCCTGTCCCGGCACGGGATACGCCCCCTCGACCAGGCGCATCGGCTGCAATTCCTGCTCGCCCAGTGGGCCGGAATACGATAACAGGTACGCTTCGCGGAAACGCTGATCGCCGGGGAAGCGCCAGTAGAAGGGGTTGCTCGCCTGCCCCTGCACCGCCGTGACGCCCGGAATCTGTTCGCGCAAGTCAGCCAGCAGTGCGGCATCGTCCGGGACGGCCCCTTCCTCGCTGGGGGGAATCGTCATGAAGACCTGCATCATGGGCAGGTCTTGCTCCTGAATGTCAGCCTTGAGCTGGCGGACGAGCAGATCGCCCGCCGTGATCAACGTCACCACGCCCAGGACACCGATGAAAATGCTGATGGAGACCAGGGCCGTGCGGCCCTTGCGCGCCCAGATGTCGCCTAGTATTTTGCGGAAGGTCGAACGATTCATCGCCATATCCTTAACCAACCACCGCAGCCCGCTCGGGCACCTGGCTCTGGTCCCGCGTCACGACGCGCAGAGTCCCGTCGTGCAGCTCATACACCGTCGGGACGGTGCGCACCAGCTCGCGGTCATACGTCGTCACGATGACCGTCGCGCCCTCGTCGGCCAGTTCCCGGAAGACGTTGAAGACGTTCTGCCCGCTCATCTTGTCCAGGTTGGCGGTCGGTTCATCGCCGATGATCAACGGCGGGTGATTGGCCAGCGCGCGAGCAATGGCGGCCCGCTGCTGCTGCCCGCCCGACAGCATATCGGGTGTTTTGTCCGCCTGATCGAGAATTCCCAGCCGGTCCAGCAGGCTGAGCGCCACATCGCGCCGCTCGCCCGGCGCATGGACGCCCGCGAAATCCATCGGGAACATCACGTTGTCCACCACGCTGATGGTCGGCAGCAACTGGAAGAACTGGAACACGATCCCGATGTTCCGCGCGCGCCACTTGACGAGCTGATTCTCCGGCGTGCGCGTGACGTTCGTCTCGCCGATGAGCACCTCGCCGCCGTTCGGCTTGTCGATGGCGGTGATCATGTTCAGCAGCGTGGTCTTGCCGATGCCGGACGGGCCGATGATCGCGATGAACTCGCCAGGGTGAACTTCCAGGTTGACGCCGCGCAGCACTTCGAGCGGTTGTTGGGGCATGCCATACGTTTTCGACAGGTTGTTAGCGCGAACATACGGTACAGCCATTACGGGTTCCTTCGCCATATAGAGGGTGCATCAATACTACGTCGATCCTCGCACAACGCAGCGGCCTCGCCCAGGCACCGGCGAGTGGGGTCGATGGGAGAATGGTCACGGTTGCTATTCGCCGGGCGAGGCTTGAAGTATAATGAAGATGAGATTGAGTCAACCGTCGTTCTGAACCAGACAACACATTTTACTGTTATTCCCAACTCCTGTCCACAGGCAGGACCGTCAAACACCCCGGTGAGGAAGCCATGAACCAGCTTTCAGAGCAGACCTACAAGCAGTCCATTCGTCTGGTGCGGGCGCTGCACCAGCTCGCCAAGAAGCTCGGTTCCGCCCAGCTCGATACCCATCTGGAGAATCTTACCGTCACCCAGTTGCGCATTCTGAGCGCGCTCAAAGAACAGCCGGACATCGCGGCGCCGGACCTGGTCGCCGAATTGGGCCTGACACCCACCGCCGTCACCGGCGCGCTAAAACCGATGGTGCGGGAAGGTCTGGTGCGCGTGCGGCCTGATGACGCCGATGCCAGCATCCCACGCTTCTCATTGGATACACAGGGCCAGCGCGCGGCCTATAACGCGGAGGCGGTGCAGATTGTCACGGCAGCCGCGCTGCTGGGCTCGCTCGACAACGATGAGGGGGGCCGCGCCGTCGAGGCACTGGAACGGCTGCTCGACGTCCGGCCCGCGCCGCCGCCTCACCCGTAATTCCACAGCGCGCCGCGGCGCTGATCCGGGATCACCTGTGCACTTTAGTTATTACGCCCTTCGCAGTTTTCACATATACTTGGAAAAAGACGGCCCATGGGCCGGGGAGGCGCAATGGCTACCGAATTCACCGTTCAGATCCAAGACCGCCCAGGCGAGCTCGCCAAACTAACCGAAGCCCTGCGCAAAGGTGGCGTCAACATCCTCGCGCTGCACGCAACCTCTTGCCCGGACCAGGGCATGGTCCAGTTCGTGACCAACAATCCCGATGCGACTGTCGAAGCGCTCAAGACGGTGAGTATCGCCTACAACGTGCGCGAGGTGCTTCTGCTGCCGCTGAAGGAAGAGCCAGAGGCGCTGGTCCGGCTGGCAACGGCGATCGCCGAAGAGGGCATCAATATCAACGCGCTGTACGTCACCAACCAGGGGCAGGTCGTGCTCGATACGGACAACCTGTTGAGCGCGCAGAAGGTCGCGATGGGCCTGGGCGTCACCTAGCCGCGCTCATTCCTGCTTGAGCGCGACCACCGGCGGCAGATGCGCGGCGCGCAGCGCGGGATAAAAACCGGCGCCCACGCCGACCAGGGTCGCCAGCGCGATGGCCAGCGCCGTCAGCTCTGCCGGAATGACGATCAGGTTGCCGCCAATCTGCGAGGTGTCGAACGGCAGGAAGATCAGCGCCGGGCTGTCGCTGTTGGGCGCGGTTTTGACGGCCTGGTTGATCACGTTCTGCAGGAACAGCGACAGCCCCACCCCCGCCAGCCCGCCCGCCAGCCCCACCAGCCCGGCCTCGATCAGGAAGACGGTCAGCACGTCGCGGTCGGTCGCGCCAATGGCCTTCATCAGCCCGATCTCTTTGGTGCGCTCCAGGATTGCCATCGTCATGGTGTTGGCGACGCCAAATGCCGCCACCAGCAGCGCCACCGCGCCCACCCCGCCGAGCATCACGCGCATGGTGGTGAAGAAGTTGTTGAGCGCGCTCAGGTAATCGCCCATCCCGCCCGTCGCGTAGCCCAGGTCGCGGATCGCCTCGGAGACGTCCTGGCTGGTCTCGCGGCTGGTGGCGCGCACGATCACCCGGTCGTAGACGAACGTCTCCGGGTCGGCCTTCTGCCCGGTGATCCACTCGTTCCACTTCATCACGTCCTGAATGGACATCAGGATCGAGTAGTCGAAGCTCGTCCCCTCGCGGAAGGTGCCGGTGAGCTCCAGCTCGACCTTGCGCTCGCTGGGGGTGGGGCTGTTGTACTGGAACAGGCGCACCTCGAATGGCGTGTTCATCAGGTCCACCTGGACCGGCTGCCATTCTTCCTCCGTGGGATCGAAGAAGTTGTCGCCCACGCGCGGCCCCAGCAAGCCCTGGCCCGGCCCCAGCGCCAACTGCCCCTCGGTGACCTGCAGGCCCAGGTACGGCAGCAGCGCCGGATCGATGCCCATGATGTTGCCCCAGCCCGTGTAGTCGCCCGCCAACAGCTCGCCGCCTTGCAGCATGACCATCGGGATGACGACCGCTACGCCGGGCACCTGCCAGAACTGGCGCACCGCCTCGACCGTGAGCTGCGGAAGGTTCTCGTTGGCCTCTGGCCCCCAGTTGGGATAGACCTCGATCTCGGTCAGCGAGGCGTTCTCGCCAATGCTCTTCTCGGCGGAACGCTGCAAACCGAAGGTCAGCGCGATCAAGAGGACCACGGCGGACGTGCCCACCAGGACGCCGCCCGCCGTCATGATCAACCGTCCGCGCGCGCGGGCCAGGTTGCCCAGCGCGAGGGGCAGCAGCTCACCGATCATCTCAGCTCCCCAGGCCCAACAGCCCGCGCAAGAAGCGCCCTACCACGTCGTCGTCGCCGTCCTCGACCTGCGGCTCCGGCATGACCGGCTGCCCGATCATCGGATCATCGGGCGGGGGCGGGGGGGCGATCGCTTCGGTTTCGTAGGTCCGCACGATCGTGCGCTCCTGGTTGAGATCGTCCAGGTAGCGCAGCGTCACGGTCACGCTGACCGGTCCTTCTTCCAGGGGCATGACCAGGGCGTTGAACGTCGTGTCCTCGCCAGCTTTGACCGGGGCGAGCGGCAACTCCTTGCCTTCGAGCACGTCGATGTTTTCGCCTTCCGTCGCGGCCCCGGTCAGGTTCACGGTGGCGGCGCCGCTGTTGGCGATTTCCAGCGCCAGCGGGAACGGCTCGCCCATGTTGACCGTCTCGGGAATGATGCCCTGTAGCGTGATCTGCAGGCGCGGTGGCGCGACAACCACCATGCTGGCGGCCAGCGTTTCCTGGGTCGCGCTGCCGTCCGCCTTGGTGTAGCGCAGCGTGATCGGCAGGCTGTAGATCCCGCTCTTGACGGTTCCATCGACGATGAACGTCTGCTTGAGCGAGGCTCTGCCCCCGTTGGCCGCCACGTCGCCCACGAAGATCGACCCGCCCGCGCCCAACGGCGCGAAGGTCGTGCTGGGCGTGGTGCTCGTCTGCTGCCCGCCGCCGGAGTCACCGCCGGACGTATCACCGCTCCCGCCCGGCGTGCCGCCGGTCGATTGGACGGTACCGAACGTCACCAGCATATCGGCCGCTGTGCCGTCGCCCACGTTCTCCAACCACAGGCGCAGCGTGAAGCGGTCGCCGGGCTGGAGCTCCTCCTTGCCCGTCGAATACGATTTGAGCAGAATCAGCGGCGCGGTTTCTTCAACCTTCGCCACGTCCACCGTGACGCTCGTTGAGACCTCCTGCGGCTCGCCGCCCTGCAGGAATGTGATCGTCACGGGCTGGGCCTGGGGACCCGGCTCGGCGTCACCCTTGACCACCAGCTCGATAGCGACCGCCGCGCTGGTGCCGGGCGCGATATCGCCCAGCGGCAGGCTGTCGCCCTGAGGACCGGCCAGCAGCACGCTGTCGGCCCCGGTGACGCGCAGCAGGACGCTCGTCGCCGTCTCGTTGCCGCTGTTGGTGACGATCCCGGTCAGGCGCACCCGGCTGCCCGGCTCGACGGGATCGGGCGCAAAGGCGTACCCGGCCAGCGTCACCTGCGAGACTTCCTCAGCCTTGACGACGAACGCGCTCAGCGTGCCTTTGCTGGTGTAGGCGTTGGCCTCGAAGTCATGGTACGTCATCGTGATCGGGATGCTGACCGGGCCTTCCGGCGCTTCCATGCCCGCCACGGCGCGCAGCGTCACGCGATAGCTGGCGCCCAGCACCAGATCGGGCAGCACCGCGCTGGCCTGTCCGGCTGCGGGAACGAACTGCCCGCCCTCGTCCAGCGCCACCGCGCCGCCCAGCGCGCTCCGCGTGCCCTGGTTGACGATCTCGAAGGTGAGCGCCACCGTCTCGCCGGGCGCTACCGCCGACGGACTGGCCGAAAAACTGCGCACCACCAGCTTCGGCTCGCCCGGATAGGGCGTGGGCGGCAGCGGCGTTGGCGGGATGTCCGTCGGCAGCGGCGCCTGCGTCGGCGGCGGGATGTCGGTAGGGGGCGGCGGAGTCGCCGTCGGCGCGTCCACGGTCAGGCGCTGCGACGCGCCCGCCGTCCCGAGAGCCGGATCGGTCACCTCGACTGCGTACTGGCCGGGCGCCAGCGAGGCGGGCAGGCTCGCCATCAACGCGCCGCTGCTCACGAAGGTGGTCTGCATCAGGCCCACGCCGACCAGTCGGACAACGGTCGTGTCGGCGAAATTGGCCCCGAACACCGACAGCACCGCTTGCTGCCCCGCCGTCACCCGCAGCGGCTCGATGCTGCTGACCGACAGGGTCGGCAGCGGCGTGTTCGTCGGCTCCTCGGTGGCCTGGGCGATCACCGCCAGCGGCGCGGGCGCGGTGGCGTTCCCGCCCTGGGGATCGCTGACCAGCACGGCATACTGCCCGGCAGGCAGATTCGCCGGGATCGCCGCGCGCAGCGTGGACGCGTCGACCGCCGTCGTGGGCAGCGGGCCGTACCCTTGCAGTTGGACGGTCGTCGCGCCGGTGAAATTGCCTCCCGATACGGTGAGCGTGCCGGGCTGCCCGCTCGTCACCTGGGCCGGGTCGATGCCCGTGACGGTGATCGCGGGAACCTGGTTCGGCGGCTGGCCCGGATCGGGCTTGCTCGACGTGGGCGACGCCGGAGGCTCGTCCTGAGCCAGGGCCGGGAGGCTCACCGCGCTGGCCAGCGCCATGGCGATCACCAGGATCGCCGCCACCATGCCCGGCAGGGTTGCTTTACGCTGCATCGGTCTTCTCCTTCGGCGCCATGAGGGTGTCCTCAACGATGCGCCCGTCTTTCAACTGAATCATCCGGTCGGCATACTGCGCCACACCGAGGTCGTGCGTCACCACGAGGACCGTCTTGCCCTGGCGGGTGCACAGCGTCCGTAGCATCTGCATGACGGTCTGGCCGGTCCGGCTGTCCAGAGCGCCGGTCGGCTCGTCGGCCATGATGACCGGCGGGTTGCCGAACAGCGCCCGCGCGATGGCGACGCGCTGCTGCTGCCCGCCCGACAGTTGGGACGGCTTGTGATCGAGGCGCGGGGCCATCCCCAGCGCGTTGAGCAGTTGCAGCGCTCGCTGCTCGCGGACGTCGCGCGGCATGGCCGCAAACACGCCGGGCAGCGCCACGTTTTCGAGCGCGGTCATGGTCGGCACCAGGTGAAACGCCTGGAAGATGAAGCCGACCGTCTCGCGCCGGAACCGCGCCAGGCCGTCGCTGGTCATGCCGTCCAGCCGCGCCCCGCCCACCAGGATTTCACCGCTGCTGGCGTGGTCCAGCCCGCCGAGCAGGTAGAGCAGCGTGCTCTTGCCGGAGCCGCTCGGCCCCATGACTGCGACGAACTGGCCCGCCGGGATGCGCAGCGACAGCCCATCGAGCGCCTGGACGGTCTGATCGCCCAGGTGGAAGATCTTCGAGACCGCCTGTGCGATGATCATGTCGCGGTGGTTGTTGCCATTGGGCGCGCGCTCGTTCACTGGGCCCTCTCCGGCACCACTTCGATCGCCCCGGGCTGCGCGCCAGATTCCGCCGCAGGGGGCAGCTCGCTGGCCCCTTCTCGCGACGTCTCCAGTTCGGGCGCTTCGTCGCCGGGGATCGCCTCGCTGGGTTCCTCGGCGGGCGGCATTTCGCTCGGCCCTTCCCCAGGCAACATCTCCGATTCGAGCGCTTCGCCGCCGGGGATCACTTCGCCGGATCCCTCCATCGACGGCATGCCTTCCAGGGGAACCTCGCCAGGTCCCACGTCGCCAGCGGGTGCTTCACCGCCAGGGAACTCCGCGCCGGGCGGCAGCTCGCCAGGCATCATATCCGGCCCCATCAGCTCGCCGGGTTGGACAGGCGGCGCCTCTTCCTCCGGCGCTTCAATCGTCCCCGCCACGACCGGGATGGCGACGACCAGCGCCGCCAGCGCCAGGGTCACGATCACCACGACCAGCCACGGACCGCGCAGCGTATGGCGCCCGCCCAGGTACACCAGCGCCACCGACCACAGCGAAAACAGCGTCAGGCGGCTGGCAAACGACAGCGCCAGCGCCTGCTGTGACCGGGTCAGGTCGGCATACGCGTCCCATTCGGGCAGCAGGCCGGCCATTCCCGGCTCGCCCGACTTCCCGCCCGCGAAAAAGTAGATCAACTGGAGCGCCGCCATCAGGCCGAGCGGCACGCTGGCCCAGATCGCGATCTGGACGTTGTGGCCCCACCGGGGCGGAACTCCGCGCAGCAGCGTCAACACCGCCAGCAGCAGGATCACGATGATCCAGACCACGACGATGTTGCTGGCCGCGATCAGCGCAGTGGTCCAGTCCGCCACCGGGTCGGACTCCGCCGCGCTCTCCGCGGCTTCCGGCCCGGCCGGTTCCTCGAACGGCCCGGACACCACCGGCCCAACGCCCCGGCCCTCGCTGCTCGAAATTACCGCGCCGCCCGATACCTCGCCGCTGAACGGATCGCCCGGCATCGGGCCCATGTCGCCAGCGGGCGCCTGGGTGCCGCCAGCGGACGGCGCGTTGGAATTGACCTGCACGGCGCTGAAACCGGTCAGGATCAGGATCAGCAGCGCGACCCAGACCCACTGGCGGTTGTCGGGCAGAGTGGCCAGCGTCCGGAAGAAGCGGCCCGGCTGGAAGAGCACCATCCCGATCTGGCTCCACAGGCCACGCGGGCGCGAGTTGGGCAGCAGGCCATAGTCTGGCGGCTGGGTCGAAGCGAAATCGTTCGCAGAGAAATTCACGTTCGTCATAGGGTGCATCCCATTCCGATGGCACTCAAACGCTCTGAGGAGATGACGCCGGGTATAATGTCTGTTCTCGTGGACCGGGCAACCATCTCATTATACTAATGTATCATGCCAGGTTGTCAGCCCATAACCTACGCTTGATCAACTCCTCTGCTACTCCGGAAGCTTTTTTACGATTTTTTTGCAGGGGAATGGAAGGAATTCACCTACAATGAGTGTAGACAGTGTGCTGGGTGGGATCATATGCGTCCAGCCAGACGGTCTAGCTGAGGATCGACCCAATGGGTGGAGCGCACCTGAGCGCGGCGCTGCCTGCTCATGCGGCGACAACCGCCGCCATCCTGACCCTGCCCGGCGCATCCGCATCCGGCCACACGGTGCCCCCCACCGGGAATGTCATCACCGGCGCGGGCATGGCCACGGGACGGGGCTCCTGGCGCGGCAGGGACCAGCGAACTACGCACGATCGGGAAGTCGGGTCTGCGGGACTCGCGATTTCTACTAACCAGCCTCAAACCGCCCTTGTCAACTGGGGGTGACAGGCGGGGGCGAGTTTGCCGCGAGTAGGCGGGCCTGTTACAATACAGCTTGCAGATCACCCCGCCAGCACCTCCGGCGGGGGTTCTTGTGCCAGGGGTCACAGTCGAGCAGACATATCATGGATTTCTCGTACACTCGCATCAGCCGGTCAGTAGCTGGCGCCCTGGCGCTGCTCATCGCGGGGCTGGTTCTCAGCGCGTGCGGTGAGTCGCTCTCGGAGGCAGAGATCTGGGCTAGCGCGACCGCTCGCGCCTACGAGCGGCAGACGCTCGAAGCCCAGCGCGAGAGCATCGGCACCCGCCCGGCCGTTGTCCGCACGCCGACGCCAATCCCGTCGCCGAACCTGGAGGCGACCGCTGTCGCGCAGATCCGCGAGCTGCTCACGGTGACGGCGTGGAGCTGGACCCTCACACCCACGCCGACCGAAACCGTAACGCCCGATCTCAATGCAACGGCCCAGGCGCTGATCTTCGAGGCCTGGACTGTCACCGCCGAAAGCTGGACGGCCACGCCCACACCCAACCTCGACGCGACCGTCCAGGCGCTGGCCGCCGCCGTGCAGAGCGGATCGAGCACGCCCGACTTCGAGGCGACCACGGATGCTTTGTTCGCCCTGCGCCTGACCGAGACGGCAGAAAGCTGGACCGACACGCCGACGCCGGACCTCGATGCGACAATTGACGCGATGGTGCTCACCGCGTTGACCGCTACCGCCGCCGGGTGGACCGAAACGCCCCAACCGACCGCCACCGCGACCCCGGCAGCTATCACCGACACGCCGACGCCCGATTACGATGCGACTGTCCAGGCGCTGGTCGCCGCCGCGCTCAGCGGCAGCACGCCTCCGGTATTCATCAGCCCGCCGAGCGCCGCCGCGCTGGCCGACGATGCGCTCGCCCAGGGGCCGGAGAATGCCCCGGTGGTGCTGGTGGTCGTGTACGACCCACAGTGCGCGAACTGCGTGCAGTTCCACACGCAGATCCTGCCTGACCTGCTCGCTACCTACGCTGATTCGGTGCGAGTGGCGTACCGGCTGGTGCCGGTGTTCGGCCAGGATTCGACGCGAGCGAGCCAGGCGGCGCTGTGTGCCGCCGATCAGGGCCAGTTCTGGGAGATGATGGATGCGCTCGCCGCCACCCGTGAGGCGGGTGTGCCCGAGCCTTTCAGCCGCGCCAACCTGATCGGGCTGGCCAGCGATCTGGACCTGGGACTGGCCAACTTCGTGGCCTGCCTGTCGGACAGCGCGCGCCGTGACGCGCTCGGGTCTGCTGCCCAGGAGATGGCTGGGTTCGGCATCGCGGAGGTCCCAACCTATCTGATCAACGACAATTCACTGACCGGCGCCGCCACCCTGACCGATTTCGAGGTGGTGATAAACGCGCTGCTGGCGTTGGCCGCGCCCGCCAGCTAAGGCGCACGGCGCCCGCATATTCGTCTGGTGGAACACGTTATGAAGATTCGCAAGTATGGTATGCAGCGGGCAGTCTCGATCGCCCTGGCGTTGCTGATAACCGGCGTCCTCTTGAGCGCCTGCGACACGTCTAACGTGGATGTGGAGCAAACCGCGACCAAGTTCGCCGCGAACGATCTGCAAACGCGCACCGCCATCGCCGTCGCGCAGACGGCGGGCGCGGTCAGCACGCCCACGATCGATTACGACGCCACCGTCGAGGTGATGGTCGCGGCGGTCTTCACCAGCACCGCCGCCGGCGTGACACCGACCGATGCACCGACCAGCACGCCCGCCGCAACCGAGACGCCGACCGAGACGCCACTGCCCCCGTCCGAGACGCCGACTCCCAACTACGGGGCCACCGCCCGCACCATGCTCCGCGAGATGCTCACCCAGACAGCCATGAGCGTCCAGTCGGGCAGCCCCACGCCGCTGGACATGCCCGCCACGCTGGCTGTGGCGAGCCTGACCCCATCGCTGACGCCCGATCTCGACGCGACGGCCCAGGGGCTGCTGCGCGACGCGCTGACGGCGACCGCCGCCGTGTGGACCGACACCCCCACGCCCACCCCGATCCCGCCGACCGTCCCGACGGCCACGCCCACCGCCACGCCCAACCTGGAGGCGACTGCCGGGATGCTGTTCGTCGCCGCCTTGACCGCCACGTCCGACGCCTGGACGGATACACCGACGCCCACCGACACGCCGTCGGCCACGCCCACACCCAGCGACACGCCGACGCCGACCATCCCGACGGCCACGCCCACCGTCACGCCCAACCTGGAGGCGACTGCCGGCGCGCTGTACATTGCGGCCTTGACCGCCACGGCCGGCTCCTGGACCGATACCCCGACGCCCTCGGATACGCCGACGCCGACCGACACCCCGACGTCGACTCACACGCCGACGGATACCCCGTCGCCGACCGTGACGCTGACGCCGACCGACACACTCACACCCACCCAAACGCCCGACCTGAACGCTACGGCGCAGGTCCTGGCCATACAGGCGCTGACCGCCACCGCTGACGCCTGGACCGACACCCCGACGCCGACCGATACGCCCCTGCCCACCAATACGCCGACGCCATCGGAGACGCCGACACCCTCGGACACGCCGCGGCCCGGCGATTCTCCTGTGCCCACCCTGCCGCCGACGATGACGCCGGTGCCGACCGAGACCTTCACGCCGACCCAGACGCCGGACCTGGATGCCACCGCGCAGATCCTGGCGATGCAGGCGCTGACCGCCATCGCCTCGGCCTGGACCCACACGCCCACGCCCAGCGAGACACCGGTCCCGACTAACACGCCCGTTCCGACCACCACACCGCTGCCCACCAACACGCCGCGCGCGACCGAGCCACCGCCGCCTGTCGACGCGACGCCCGCGCCCGCCCAGCCGACGCCCGTGGCGCTGCTGCCGGAGAACCTGGTGACCTACCATATCACCAACAGCATCCAGATCACCACGCTGGACCCGCAGGCCGCGTCCGATGCCGTGTCGATCGCCGCCATCAACCAGCTTTTCCTGGGCCTGACGCGCCTCAATCCGATCACCAACGCGCTTGAGCCACAACTGGCAACGAGCTGGATGGTCAGCGACGACGACACCAAGTGGACCTTCTTCCTGCGCGATGACGTGCCCTGGGTGCGCTGGAATCCGGTCACCAACCAGGGCGAGATGTTCCGCAACGTGAACGCCCAGGACGTGGTATTTGGCATCCAGCGAGCCTGCGATCCGCGGCTGGATTCGTTCTATTCGCCGGTGCTGGCCGATGTGATCGCGGGCTGCGCCGACCTGCGCGCGCGCCGTCCCGCCGACGTGACGCTCGCCGATTATGAGCTGGTCGGGGCGCTCGCCGTGGGCGATGACATCGTACAGGTCACGCTGACCCGGCCCGCCGCCCAGTTCCTGACCATGACGTCGATGTGGCTGCTGCGCCCGGTGCCGACCGAGTTCGTGCAGCAGCTTGGCAGCCTGTGGAGCGAGCCGGGCAACCTGGTCACGAACGGCCCTTATGTGCTCGGCGAGTGGTCGCGCGGCGTGCGGCGGGTCTTCCTGACCAACCCGTACCTGCCCGCCAGTCTGCGCGGTCCGGGCAACATCAACCGGATCGTGGAGTCGGTGGTGCGTGACGCGGGCAGCGCTTTCGCGCACTACATCGACAACGAGATCGACGCCGCAGCCGTGCCGTCGATCGCGCTCGACGTCGTGCAGGACGACCCGGCGACCAGCGGTCAGCTCCGGCTCACCGTCGAGCCGTCGGTGTTTTACCTCGGCCTGGCGCACGACCAGCCGCCCTTCGACGATGTGCGGGTGCGCCGCGCCTTCTCGGCGGCCATCGATCGCGCTGCCTTCATCGAGGAGCACCTGGCCGGCGGCGGCGTGCCGATGATCCACTTCACGCCGCCGGGGGCGTTTGGCGCGCCGCCGATTGATTCGGTCGGCGTGGGGTACGATCCGCGCTATGCACGCGCCCAACTGGCCGAAGCCGGTTACGCGAGCTGCGACGGCCTGCCCGCAATCGAGCTGGTCACCTGGTCGGGCACCACGGCCTGGGCCGAGTCCCTGGTGAACAACTTCGTACAGGAATTGGGCTGCGATGCCGGTCTCTTCACGATCGTCGAGCAAGATTTCTCGGTCCTGACCGACATCCTGAGCGCGACGGCAGACCCCGAAGACCGGCCCAACATGTGGATGATGGTGCGCAGCCCCGACTACCCTGACGCGCACGACTGGGTGGGCGAGGTGTTGGGCTGCCAAGCGGACACCACCCTCAACCGCGAGTGCACGCCCGTGGACGACTTGATCGAGCAGGCCGCCGCGAGCAGCGACCTGGGCGAGCGCGGCCGCCTGTACGCGACGATCGAGGAGCAGTTCTTCGGACAGGAGGGCGAGTTCCCGGTCATCCCCCTGCTCATCCGGGCCCATTACCAGTTGTTCAAGCCGTGGGTGGAGACGCTGGCCGGCGCGCTGGTCCCGGTGACGCAGTATGACTTCGTCGAGATCAACGTCGCGGCCCAACCGGACATGTCGGTCTTTCTGCCTTCGGAGGTGGCCGTACAGCGCTGCTATGTTCTGGCCCAGCGCCTGGTGAACCTGCGCGCCGGCCCCTCGACCGCGTCCGCGGTGCAGGGCACGCTCGACGACGGGCAGGACGCCGAGGTCGACGGGCAGACGCGCGGCGCGGACAATTTCACCTGGTGGCGGCTGACCAACGGGTTGTGGGTGCGGTCGGATGTCGTGCTGGCCGACGACAACTGCGCCCAGGTTCCGGTCGTCGAGCCTTAAGCGGCGCTCAAGGGGAACAATCGCGCGATGAAAAGGATCCTCACCCTGCTCTGCGCCTTGAGCGTCGTCGCGGCTGCCGCTTTGCCTGCGCCCTCGCCGGCCCGCGCCCAGGGCGGTACGGAGCCGATCACCGCCAGCAACGCCGATCAGGTGGCGCTGATCACCACGCTTGACACGCTGGCCACCGTCCTCACCCTGGATGTCGAGTTCAACCCCGCCGCGAATGTGCTTGCCACGGCCGGCTGGGACCTGACCGACCAGGGCGGCGCGAGCGTCATCTGGCTGTGGGATCTGGACGACTTCGCCATCATAAACAGCCTGACCGACCATCCCTGGCCGGTGGTCAGCATGATCTTCGCGCTCAACGGCAACCGGCTGTTCACGGCGGGCATTTCGCTCGAAGGCGAGAGCAACCCGATCCGCATGTGGAACGGGCGCACTGGCGAGGGACAGGCCACGCTGGAAGGCCACACCTGGACCGTGCCCAGCATGGCGATGCGCGATGACGGAGCGGTGCTCGCCTCGGCCAGTTGGGATCGCACCGTACGGCTCTGGAACGGCTTCACCGGCGAGGCGCTGACCGCCCTCCAGGGTCACGCCGACGACGTGCAGGCCGTCGCCTTCAGCTCGATCGGCGCTCTGGCCTCGGCCAGCAGCGATGGCACCGTCTGGCTGTGGAACTCCGTCAGCGGCACCGTGATCAACATTTTCATGGGCCACACCAGCGACGTGAACGCCGTCAGTTTCCACCCTGATGGGGCTATCCTGGCCTCGGGAAGCCGCGATGCCACCGTGCGGCTGTGGGAGGTAGAGACCGGCGCCACACTGGCCACACTCGAGGCGTCTGCCCCGGTCCGCGACGTGAAATACAGCCCGGACGGTGCCGTGCTGGCGGCGCTGGACGAGGGCGGCCTGATCTGGTTGTGGGATGGCACCAGCGGCGAGGCGTTGGGCGACCCGCTGCAAGGCGCCGATCCGAACGTCTCGTTCGCCTTCAGCCCGGACGGCTCGCTGCTGGCCTCTGCCGCGCCGGGTGGCACGATCCAGTTGTGGGACGTGGCCGCGGGCGAGCTGGCCGCCACCCTGGACGGCCACGCAGTGGACGAGACCAGCCAGGTGTATACCCTAGCCTTCAACCTTGACGGCACGCTGCTGGCCACAGGCGGCAACGACGGCGGCGCCAAGCTGTGGGGCATTCCCTGATGGTCGCATCCTGGAACTCCGCGAACACGCTGCCAGGAGTTGTTCATATGCGGATTGACCGAATTACTGGACAGATCATTTCCGAATCTGTGATAATATTAGGATGAACGCCCATTCATGATAGAAATCGGGACCAGATATCCTATGATCAAGCCGTCCAGGCTGTTGTGGCTCGTCATCGTAGTCTTCTTCCTGGTCATGAAGCCACCAGCCACCAGTCTGACCGCATCTCCGCCTGACGAGGCTGTGTGCCAGCAGATCGTCTTCCAGGCGCTTGAGCTCTCCAGCCAGTTGTGCGAGGACACAGGGCGCAACCAGGCGTGTTACGGGCACGTGCAGGTCGAAGCCCAGCCGCAGCCCGGCATCAGCGACCTGCTGTTCCAGGAGGCCGGCGACATCGTCGATGTGGTGAACCTGCAGAGCCTGCGCCTCAGCCCGATGGATCTCGAAGAAGAAGCGTGGGGCGTGGCCCTGATGCGGCTGCAAGCCAACCTGTCGGAGGATGAGCCCCGCCAGAACGTGACCCTGCTGCTGTTCGGCGACGTTGAGGTTGAGAACGCGACCGAAGCCGAAAACGAGCTGGCCGAAGAACCGCTCTACAACCCGATGCAAGCGTTTTACTTCCAGAGCGGCGTGGACGACGCTATGTGCCCGGCAGCGCCCGACAGCGGCATGCTGATCCAGACGCCCGAAGGCGTAGGCGAAGTCACCTTCCTGATCAACGAGGTGGACATCCAGCTTGGCTCGACGGTGTATTTCCACGCCGAGACCGAGGGCGAGCTGACGGTGAGCGTGATCGAAGGATCGGCGCGCGTGAGGGCGAATGGTGTCGAGAAGAACATCGTCGCCGGTTCCGAAGTCCAGATCCCGCTCGATCTGGATCAGAAGGCTATCCCGCTGGGCGAGCCAAGTCTGGTCAAGGCGTACGACAGCGAGAACCTGGAATCGCTGCCGACAAGCCTGCTCGAGCGACCGGTTGAGGTTCATCCGCCGCTGAGCGACACGGCGATCCAGCAGCTAAACGACAGCGCGCCGCCAGCAGACAGCCAGCCTCAGCCGACGCGCCGCCCGGCTCCTACCCGGACGCCGACGCCGACGCCGAGCTACACACCGACGCCAACCGCGACCTACACCTACACGCCGACCTATACGTATACGCCAACGTATACTTACACGCCGACGTATACCTACACCCCAACTTACACGTACACACCGACCCACACCTACACGCCGACGTATACCTATACGCCGACCAACACCTTCACGCCGCTGCCAACCGACATACCGCCGTCGACAGATACGCCGCTACCCACCAAGACGCCGGTGCCCAGCGATACCCCCAGCGGCACGCCGGCGTTCACCCGGACGCCGGTCCCAACCGACCGATCGGATGCCGGCCTGAGCAGCGTCGCGACGGTCACGCCCGTCCCGCCGCCCTCGTCCACGCCCGACCCATTGGGCGTGTATTACCCCAGCTCGACCTCGCCGCCGCAGACCTCGAACACGCCTGTCTTGCTGAGCGTCAGCATCAGCTCCACGCCGACGCGCACAGCGACGCCAAGCCCCAGCCCGGTAATGATGATCCCAACCTTTGTTCAGACAACCGAGTTCGCGCCCAGTTCCACCGTAATCGTGTCGGATTTCGTGATGGTGCGTGCTGAGGGTGTGCCTACCGCGTGCGGATGCTGAGCAGAGAGATCACGAAGCTGGCGAAAAAAACGTGCATGCCCAATGCGACGAGTACCACGCCGGGGATGAGGCGGCGCAGGGCGATCTGGTAGTCGAGCGCGCCGAACTCGACCTGAGCCCACAGCTCGAACGACAGCGCCGCCGCGATCAGGCCCAGCAGGCCCAGCAGCCCACCGGCCAGCAGGCCCGTCCGCAGCGAGAATCGCTCGAGCACCCGGCGCGCAAACCGGCTGGCGGGCAGGTATCCGGCGCTGGCGGCGAACAGGTGCGCGTATAACCAGAAGGTCAAAACCTGGACGCCGACGATGATCGCCACGCCGGACACGAGCAGCGTGTGCACGTCGAAGCCCACCCCGCCCACCGTGCGCGGCCCAGGCAGCAGCCAGGCCATGCTCACCAGCCCGGCGATCACGAGCGCCAGACCGGGATAGAGGAAGATCCAATTCGGGCTGAGCAGGAGCAGCAGCTCCAGGTGGCGCCACCCGTCCTGCCAGGTGCGCAGGTGCGACGCGCGCGACCGGCCATCGGGGTAGTAGACGATCGGGATCTCGACCATCGACAGCTTGTTCAGCGCCGCCTTGGCGACCATCTCGGTAGCGAACTCCATGCCCGTCGAGCGGAGGTCCAGCGCGGCGACGGCAGCACGGTCGAACCCGCGCAGGCCGCAGTGATAGTCGCTGATCCGGGTGCCGAAGAACAGGTTGCCCAGCGCGGTGAGCACGGGCACGCCCAGCCAGCGGTGCAGGGGCGGCATGGCGCCGGGCTGGATCTGGCCGCGGATGCGAGTGCCCATCACCAACTGGTACCCGGCGCGCAGCTTCTCGACAAATGGTGCAATCGTGAGAAAATCGTAGCTGTCGTCGGCGTCGCCCATGATTACATAGGTGCCCCGCGCTGCCGCGATGCCCGCCCGCAGTGCCGCGCCATAGCCGCGCACGGATGCCGATACCACGCGCGCGCCCGCCCGCGCGGCGATGGCCACCGAATCGTCGGTGCTGCCGTTGTCCGCGATGACGATCTCGCCGGACACGCCCAACTGGGCCAGCGCGGCCTGCGCTTTGTGGATGCAGCGCTCGACCGTCTCGGCCTCGTTCAGGCACGGCATGACGATCGACACTTCGGGCTGACCGGTCTCTGCCGGGGACACCATCGCGGCGGCGCCGGGCGCGGGCCCCTGGTCGCTAGTGCTCATGATCGGTGGTGAACCGGGATGCACATTCTGTTCGTGACCCACTACGCGCTGCCCCACCCTGGCGGGATCGAATTCGTGATCGATCAGCTTGGCCGCCGTCTGAGCGCGCGCGGCTGCACGGTAACGATCATCGCCAGCCGCGCCGGTTTTCGCCCAGACTGGACCGGCGACGGGCCGCTGACCGTCCTTCGTGTGCCGGCGCTCAACGTCCTGGAGAGGTATGGCATTCCATACCCGTTGTTCCACCCACTACGGCTGGCGGCGGCGCTGCGGGACACCCTGCCGGCCGTTGATGTCGTTCACCTTCATGGACTATTATACCAGTCTAATGCACTGGCGGCCTGGACTGCGCGGCGGCGGGGCACGCCGGTCGTGCTGACCGAGCATGTCGGGCTGGTGCCCTACGCCAACCCCATCGTGACCGGCGCGGAACGTCTGGCGATGGCCAGCGTGGGGCGGCTGGTGGCCCGGCGCTGCGACCGGATCGCGGTGCTCAACCGGCGCATCGCCGAGGAAGTCCGGCCGCTGGCCCGCCCCGGCACGCCGGTCGAGGTGATCGGCAATGGCGTCGATACGGCGCTGTTCGCCCCCGCCCCGCCCGCCGAGCGCGAGCGGCTGCGCGCCAAATGGGGCCTGAACCGGCCGGCTGTTCTGTTCGTCGGGCGGCTGGTGCCCAAGAAAGGTCTGGCGCTCGCCGCCGCGGGCGTGCCGCCAGAGGCCGATCTGATCGTGTGCGGGCAGGGTAATCCTGGCAGCGATCTCCCGTCCAATGCGCGGCTGATGGGCCAGCTTCCCCAGGCCGAGCTGGCCGAGCTGTACCGCGCGGCGGACGTGTTCGTGCTGCCTTCGGAGGGCGAGGGCTTCCCGCTGGCGGTGCAGGAGGCGCTGGCGAGCGGGCTGCCGGTCATCACCAGCGACAACGCCGCCATCCGCGAGACATTGGGCGAGGACACCGCGCTCCTCGTCGAGCGCGAGCCGGGCGCCGTGCGCGCCGCGATTCGCGCCCTGTTGGACGATCCGGCGCGCCGCGCGGCCCTGGGCGCAGCCGGGCGCAGGCTGGCCGTGGCCGCCTTCGACTGGGATCACACGACGGCGCGCTACCTGGATCTGTACCGCGCCGCGCGCCATAGCTAAGGGGGAGAGGGAATCATGCACAGGCTTCGAGTTGCATTCGTTGGCGGCGGGTGGGCCACCTGCCACCGGCACCTGCCCGCCGCGCGCGCCGACGCGCGGATCGAGCCGGTCGGGTTGGTGACGCAGACGCCCGCCTCGACATGGTACGCTCCGGCGCTGATCCGGCGGCGCTTCGGGCTGCGCCACATCGGCTATTCGCTGGACGAGCCATGGCTGGCCGACGACGTGGATGCCGTGGTGATCGGCACCCCGCCCGACACGCATTACCCGGTGGCCATGGACGCCCTGTGCCGGGGCAAGCACGTGCTGGTCGAGAAACCGTTCGCGCTCTCGGCAGAGCACGCCGTGGAGATGGTCCGGGCCGCCGAGGAGGCGGGGCTTGTGCTGGCCGTGGTGCACAACTTCCAGTTCGCCCGCGCCACGGCGCACGCCCGTGCCCTCATCGCGCGCGGGGCGCTGGGCGAGGTCCGCACCGTCACCGGCTTCCAGGCGAGCAACCCCGCGCGCCGCCTGCCGCGCTGGATCGGGACGCTGCCGATGGGCCTGTTCACCGACGAAGCGCCCCACCTGCTCTACCTGCTGCGGGAGTTCGCCGGCGCCTCCGCGCCGGAGTCGATCTTCGTCGGGCCGCCGCTGGCCGCCGATGATCCCACGCCGCTGACCGTCGGCGCGCACTTCGCCGCCGAGGGCCGGGCCGGCGCGCTCAACATGACCTTCGCCAGCGCCGTGTCGGAATGGTACGTCGTGTTGTTTGGGACGCGCCGCACGGCCATCATCGACCTGTTCCGCGACATCCTGATCGTGCTGCCCGACGACGGCGGCCACGGCTCGCTGGAGGTGCTGCGTACGTCGGGGAGCGCGCTCGCCGGGCACCTGCGCGGCGTGCTCACGTCCGGGATCCGGCACGTCGCCAGCCAGCTTGACTATGGCAACCAGGAGGTGATGCGGCGCTTCGTGGACGCCGCGCTGACCGGCACGCCGCCGGAGGGGATCAGCGCCCGCGACGGGCTGGCTGTGGTCGAGATGATGGAGGCGTTCCAGGCCGCGGCGCGCGGCTAGCGCGCGGGCTCAGGACGCACCCCACCCGCGCCGCCGGGCGATGGCCTCCGCGATCAGCCCGCCGAACGTCACCAGCGCGCCGAGGACGGTGAACGTCAGGCGCCCCGCCGAGATGCCGATCAGATCGCACCACATCAGTCCGGCAAGCTGCGCCGTGACGGCCAGCGGCAGCGCCGCGATCAGCCGCTCCGGCCAGCCGAGCGCGCGCGGCAGCAGCGCCAGCCCCAGCCCGATACCCGGCGCGACCAGCACCTGCAGCGGCGCCACGATCCAGGTCTGGACGGTCGAGCCGGGGGCGGCCTGGCGCAGCACGACGCCCGCCACCAGCACAACAGCCAGCAGCCCGTACGCCCAGCCGCGCTCGGCAGGGACAGGTGCGGCCCTCTCGGCCCCATCCGGGCGCGCCAGCGTGGTCGCCAGCAGCGCCACGCCGGTCCCCAGCAGCGCGCTCACGGCCAGGTCGTGCCGGCCCACCCCGCCCCAGATGGCGCGGATGCCGCCCAGCACGGCCAACAGCGTCCCCGCGCCCAGGACCGCGCCCGCGATCAGCCGGTCGCGCCGCGCCCACGCTTCCCCAGCGCCGGCGAGCCGGACCGAGGGCGCCAGCGCGGTGAGCGCCAGCCCCAGCGCCGCGCAGGCCACGAACAGGTTATCCGCCAGAGCGTACCACAGGGAATCCAACTCGCGGCGGCCCAGGTCGGCGGCGAAGTTGAGCGCGCTCGCCAGGATCAGCAGCAAGCCGAGCGCGTTCCAGAGCGTCGCGCCCTGGTCCCCCCACACGTCAAGACGGCGTAGCTGGTTCAACATGGCTCACTCGCCCACCGTGAGAATCTGCGCCGCGTCCACTTTGACGACGTGCTCGTACAGGCCCTCGTCGTTCTGCATCTGCAGCCAGCCAGACAGCACGTAACTGCCTGGCGCGACCGCGACCTGCTCCGCGTAATCGAGCGCGGTGCTCTGGCCCGGACCCAGCGCCAGGTCCTGGAACGGGCTTTGGTAACGGGGGCCTTGTGTGTTGTCCACAGGCTGCAGCGTGAAGATCACGCGGTAATCGTGCGCCTCGGCGTCGAGATTGGCCAGTACCAGCGCCACCGACAACTGCGCCGAGTCCGGGGCGGCGGCCAGCCGCTCGAGCCGCGCGTCGCTCAGCGTGATCTCGACTCCCTGTTCCTGCAGCGTGACCGAGCTGGGCACCACCTCGGGCGCCGGCGCGGCCGGGGCGCTGAACGTCTCGCGTGCGAAGACCTCGACCGTGAATCCCTCGGCGGGCGCCCAATCGGGACGCTCGAGGCGCAACACGGCGCTCTGCCGGGGCTCCAGCGGTCCGAACGCGACCGGCGGGTGCTCGAAGACCGCGCGCCCGTCCGCGCGGCTCGTGACCACGAACCAGACCTCGCCGGTGAGGGCGTAGCTCTCGTTGCTGCGCACCCGCGCGTCGACGACGGGGACGCCGTCCGCCTCGGTGAACGTCACGCTCGCCACCTCGACCGCCGCCCGCTCGTAGGCCAGCCGGCTGAACAGCGGACCGCCCGCCAGCGTGGCTACCAGCACCGCCGCGGCGATGAGGATGGCGACGGTCGCGCTACGCATCGATCACCTCGTAGATCACGATCTGGTCGTTGCGGTAGACCTGCGCCAGGCGCGGGTTGGCTTCCATGACCGTCTGGGAGCGGAACGGGCTGGGCACGTCCGGGAAATTAGCCTTGAGGATGATGAACCGCACGCCACGCCGGTCGATGGCCTCGTCCATGTCGTGCAGCCCCATCATGATCGAGACGGCGTCCTGCGCCAGCGGCATCTCCTGCGTGTTGCCGATCAAGACCGGCGTCATCGCCACCAGCAGCGGGCGCTCGAGCAGGTGCGCCAGGTGAAAGCCCAGGAACGTGCTCGCCACCACCACGTCGTCCGGCTCGCTGTGCGCCTCCAGCCAGTCGATCGCCTCCAGCGCGCCGGGCGTCAGCGCCTGGTAATAGTCCGCGGCGTCGCGCGCGCGCTGGATCGCGCTCAGGCCGAGCGTGGCGACCAGCACCGCCGCCACCGCGATGCGCAGCCAGCCCTCGCGCCAGCGGTACAGCAGCGCCGCCGCCCCCAGCGCGATCGGCAGCGCCAGAAAATAGAGCGCGCGCATGTAATAGAACTCGATGCCCCACCACCAGCCGAAGCTCATGGCGAGGCTGACCAGCGCGTAGGCGCCCAGCAGCACCCGCGCCTCAGCCCGGACCGCCCGCAGCAGCAGAAAGGCAGTGAAGCCCGCCGCCAGCACGACCAGCGAAACCGGCTCAGCTACGCGTACCCATCCTTCCCAATTCACGCGCACGGAACCGAAGCGGTCCGGCTGGCTGGCCAGCGTGTCGAGCAGGCCCGACGCGATATACCGGTCGATGATCTGGTAGATCACGGGAAAGCCGGCGACCAGCCCCACCACGCCCAGCGGCAGCAGCTTGCCAAAGCTGCGGCGCGGCTGCGCGACGAGATAGGCCACCGCGAACAGGCCCAGCGTCGCGCCCAGCCACAGCGTCGTCAGGTGGTGGATCGACGCCGCGCCCACCGCGACCAGCGCGGCCAGGGCCATGCGTCGCCGGTCGGGCTGGCGCCAGTATTCCAGCCAGGCCCAGCACACGAAGGGCAGCAGCGCCAATCCGATCACGTTGGGATAGCCGGACCAGGCCATCATCTCCGGCTGGCCGGATAGAACAGCGGTGACGCTGGCCGCCATCAAGGCCGCGTCCGCGCGCCGGAAGACGCTCCACGCCAGCAGGGCCACGCCGCCCACCTCGACCAGCGCGAAGACGAGCACCAGCGGCAGCACGTCCATCACCGGGCGCCCGGCCAGGCTGGCCAGCGTCGCGAACAGCATCGACACGCCGGGCAGCGGCGCCCAATCGGTCTGGCCGAGCTGGAAATAGGGGACCTTTTCGGGCAGCGCCCCGCCCTCCAGGTACAGGCGGGCCTGCAGCACAGCTTGTCCGTAGTCAATACCAGGAAGATAGGGTCGGCCCCAATAGACGTAGCCGCGCACCAGCAGCGCGGCCAGCGCCACCACGACGAGCGCCGCCCAGACCGGCCAGTCGATGGCACGGCTGGCCGCCGGGTCGGGGACTCTCCTCGCGCGCATGGTTGGGGGGTTTAGACGATCTGGATCGTCGAGACGCGGAACCCGTTGATCAGCAGACGGTAGACGCCGGGCGGGAAGCCTTCCAGCGGGAAATTGAACAGAAACAGGCCGTTGGGCGCCACCGGCACATCGACCATGACCCCGGTGCGCTCCAGCTCGATGCGCACGAGTTTGAGTGTGCCAGGACGCATATTACCGGCGATCGGCAGGAAAGCCTGGCCGGGGTTCAGGAGATAGACCTTCTCGACGTTTTCGACATACCCCTGCGTCTGGCCGGCGGGGCGCGGCGCGAGCGTGATCTGCAGATCGCTGGGGGCGAGGTTGTACTGGCTATAGACGACGCCACTCTGCGCGGCGAGCGCGGCCAGAAGTAACGTCAGCAGGAGCAGTCTCTTGGTCATAGGGTCGAATCCTTCGTATCCTACCGTCACTATAAGTCTATAATGAATGATGAATTAATTCAAGAGGGTACTTTTACTATTATTCTTAACGGCGGCGGGCCGGGCTGCCGCAGCAGTTCTTGAACTTGCGCCCGCTGCCACACGGGCACGGATCGTTGCGGCCCACCGTGGCGAACTGGCGCGCGCGCCCGGCTTCCTCGCGGGCCAGGATCAGCATCACGTTGGCGGGCGGGCGCCCCGCGCGCAGCTCGGCGGCCATGATGCGCATCGGGCGGTCGATGTGCGTGAAGAATGCCTTGTAGCCCGCGCACAGGAAGTTCAGCCCCGGCTCGCCGTCCGGCGTGGCCAGCAGGCGGTTCTTGGGACAGCCGCCGTTGCACACAAAGCGCACCTCGCACTCGCGGCACATGCGCGGCAGCTTATCGCGCTTGTCCAGGCCGAACTGCCGCTGCCGGTCCGATGCGACGAGATCGGCCAGCGGGATCACATTCATATTACCCAGATTATAGCGCGGTTCGACAAAATGATCGCATGAATAGACATCGCCGTTGTGTTCCATCGCCAGCGCGACGCCGCACGTCTCTTCGAACACGCACAGCCCGGGCCGCTGGCCGGACCACGCCGCCAGCGCCACGTCGAAGATCTGGACGAACACGCGGCCCACGTCGCGCCGGACCCACTCATCGAAGACGCCGGTCAGGAAGCGCCCGTACTGCTCGCCGGTCACCGTGCGGGGCGTGACGGCGCTGCCTTCCTGAAAGCCGGTGGCGTTGTCGCGCTCGACGATCGGGATGAACTGGATGAACGCCGCCCCGATCTCGTCACGCAGAAAGCGGTAGACGTCCAGCGGATAGGGCGCGTTGGTCGCGTTGACGCAGGTCAGCACGTTGAACTCGACGCGGTGGCGCTTGAGCACCTCCACGCCGCGCAGCACCCGCTCGAAGGTGGGGCGCCCGCCCTTGTCGCGCCGGTAGGCGTCGTGCAGGTGCGGCGGCCCGTCGATGCTGATCCCGATCAGGAAATGGTGGTCGTGGAAGAACTGGCCCCAGGCGTCATCTAGCACGGTGCCGTTGGTCTGCAGCGCGTTGATGATGCGCATCCCCGGCTTGCGGTACTTCTGCTGGTAAGCGACCGCCTCCCGGAAGAAGTCGAGGCCCATCAACGTCGGCTCGCCGCCCTGCCAGGCGAAGGTCACCTCGGGCACGCGCTGCGCCTCGATATACTGCCGGGTGTACTCTTCCAGCAGCGCGCCGGACATGCGAAAGTCGCTGTCCGGATAGAGGCGCTCTTTGGAGAGGAAGTAGCAGTATTCGCAGTCCAGGTTGCAGATCGGCCCGCGCGGCTTGACCATGACGTGGAAGGCGGGCGGGCTGGACCGTGTCGGCATGGGTCCCGTCCTTGTCCGGTGCTCTGGCGCGGGGGATTATACCGCGCCGGCGCTCTCTCCTCCACGCGCGGCCCGGACAGTCGTACAAACGATTGGCAAACGCCCGGTGAGCATGGGGCAGCCCGCTCAAAGCAGGGTACAATGGAAACATGCCTGGCTACGGAAAGGGACCCATCTCTTGGCCGACAAACTCCGCGAATGCCCCAACTGCGGCGCGTATGTCTTGAGCGAGGACCGCTACTGCCCGCGCTGCGATTATCTGCTGGACGAAGTGCCGCCTCCCCTGACCGACGACGAATCCGCGCCCGATGCCGGCATCGCGCCGCCGGAGCCGTCCACCGCGGAACCCGTTGGCGAAGGCCCGGTCGAAATCGTCAAAGAGGTCGACGTGCCGACGACGCGGCTGCCCTGGGCCAGGCCCGTCTTCTCCCCGGCGCCCGCCGAGCCGGACGACTCTGGCGAGTCCGAGCTCCCTGGCGCGACGCGCGCTCACACCGCGCCGGAGGAACCAATCGAGGCCGCACCAGAAGACGACCTCGCCGATCTGCCCGCGCCCGAGCTTCCCGACGCGACGCGCGCTCACACCGCGCCGGAGGAACCAGTCGAGGTCGCGCCGGAAGGCGACCTCGTTGATCTGCCCGCGCCCGAGCTCCCCGACGCGACCCGCGCCCACACCGCGCCACAAGAACTGGCCGAGGCTGTGCCGGAAGGCGACCTCGTTGATCCGCCGCGCCCGAGCTCCCCGACGCGACGCGCGCCACCCCGCCGCCGCCTCCCCGGACGTCCCTGACGACCTGCCGGAGGTCTTCGCCGCCGGAGAAGCAGCGGACGAGGCTCAGTTAGGAGGGCCAGCCGCGCCGGAACCGGTCAGCGATGGGGAAGCCACGAGCCGCGAGGCCGAGCCCGCGCCGCCCGATCAGGATGCGGACACGAGCGCCCTGGAGACGGGCGAGCCCGCCGGGCCGGAGGTCGATCTCGCCGCCGAGAAGACCATGCCGCGCCTGACGGAAGACCTGGTCGGTCCCGCCGATGAGATTCACGAGGCCGACCTGGACGACTCCGAGATGCCGACCGCCCAGTTCCGCCAGCGCCTCGAGGAGCCGGAGGTCCCGGACGAGCCGACGGTCGTGCGCCAGCAGCGGGAGGCAGCGCCGCCCGTTGGCGTGCCGCCCGCGCCCTACACCCCGCCCCCGGCCCTGATCGCGCCGCCCGCGCCCGCCTACGCGATCGATCCGGGCGTGGCCTATTTGCAGCAGCGGGTGCAGGCGTACGTCTACGGCGGCTACCGGCTGCACGTCCACGCGCCGCACGAAGCCACGCTCTCGCAGGGCAAACAGCTTGGCGTGGGCGGCTGGCTGCTGGCCCTGGTGTCGGTGATCGGCTTCCTGTGGTACCTGCTGATCCTGATGCTGAGCGGCTTCAAGCCCGACATGGCCTACCTGGTGCTGGAAGCGGACGGGCGCGTTTACGAAGACGGACCCGGCGCGGCCCACATCCGGCACCAGCGATCGCGCACGGGGCGGCGCTGGAGCATCTTCGGGCTGGTGATCCTGTTCCTGGGCCTGGGGTTGTCCGTCGTGCTGATCGCCGTGGCGGGCATCGTGCTCACGCAGGAGCGCTACCAGGCAGCCCTGCGCGAAGCGTATCCCGCCGTCACGCTGTTCGAGGAACGTTTCAGTGACGCCCAGGCCGATCCGGACGACGTGAAGCTGGCCGAGACCGGCGCGATGGTGTACGCCATCCTGGCGATTGTCGCCGTGTTGGGGGTGTGGGGCGGCGCGACGCTGTTCGTCATCGGGACGGTGCACGCGGGAGCCTACCGGGTCGCGGTGCCGCCGCTGCCGGGCTACGCTTAGCGCAGGCCGCGCTCCCAGAACCACTTGCCGACCGTCTCGATTTCCTCCAGGTGGGCGTAGAAGATGCGGTCGGCCCCGTCCCAGCCGAACCACTGCTGGAACCAGTCCAGCGCGGCGGGCACGCCCATGAGCTGGCCGCTCAACCCGTGGTCGCCGCCTTCGTAGACGACCAACCTGACCGTCTTCCCGGCGTTCTCCAGTCCCTCGGCCAGGGCGCGCGACTGCTCCGCGTCGACTTCCAGATCGTCTTCCCCGTGGAGCAGCAGCAGCGGCGCGTTGATCAACTCTGGCCAGAACACCGCCGAGCGCGCTTGGAACAGGTCGGGCGCCGTCTCGGGCCGCGTGCCGATCAGCGCCAGGTAGGCCGCATAGGCGATCTCGGGGCGATCGTCGCGCCACATGAACAGATCGGCCAGCCCGCCGACCGTCACCGCAGCCTTGATCGCGTGGGTGCCGCGCAGCGTGTCTTCCTTGAGCGCCATATACGTCACCATGCCACCGCGCGAGTAGCCGAGCATCCCGATCCGGCTCGTGTCCGCTTCGGGCATCTGCGCCACCAGCGGGATCAGGTTGAGGACATCGTTCACGTCGCCGGCGCCGAAGGTCTCGCCGCCCTCGCTGCCGCCGTTGCCGCGATACTGCGACCCGACCGCCAGGTAGCCCACCTCGACCAGCGGCACCAGCTCGTGCCCGTTCAGCGTGCCCTGATCCCACGACCCGCCGCGGTTGTAAATGATCACCGGATAGGGCCCCGGCCCGGTCGGAAGACCGAGATAGCCGGTCACGCGCAGGCCGTCGCTCCAATACGTGATCCGGTAGTAGCGCGAATGGCCGGAATCGTAGAGCAGCTCCATGCCGTCGAACGTGCCGTTGGCAGGGATGGCGGGAACCTCCGGCGCGGTGGGATCGTCCGCGACGGGCGCGGCACCGGCCGGGGGCGCTTCGCTGGCCAGCGCGTCGCTGACGGCCAGGCGCGCCACGATGACGCCGGGGGCATAGTCGAGATACCCGGCGGCCACCCACCCGCGCCGCGCCCCGTCCTGTGTGCGGACCAGCAGCCAGGCCGAGTCCGCGCTGC
Organism: Aggregatilineaceae bacterium; assembly: GCA_040767355.1. Lineage (GTDB taxonomy): Bacteria > Chloroflexota > Anaerolineae > Aggregatilineales > Aggregatilineaceae > LM3-B42. The sequence goes on from JAXGOS010000013.1 coordinate 100,114, forward strand.
GCCCTTCGGCGACGAGCGGCGTGCTGGGGGGCAGCACGGCCAGCACCGGGTGATCGCCACCCGGCCCGGCGCGCAGGTTGAGCTCGTAGGCGGTCCAGGCATCCGGGCCGCTCTGCGCCCCCACGGCCACCAGCCCCGCGGCAACGACTCCCATGGCGATGATGACGATCAGTACAGCTCGAACCATGCTCGTGGCTCCTGGTAGGGAGAAGACAGGCTCGCCGGTCCCAAAATCAGCGTGCTCCGCCGTCATTATACAGGAACTGCCGTATACGAGCACTTTTCATTTGACATTATTTCATATATACTAAAAGAATATCTCTAATAATGGAAAAATAGACGTACGGAAGGACATCCCATGCTAGCCAATTCACCGATCGCGCCCATGTTGCCCGTCGTCAATTTGGAACGTGCCCGCAGCTTCTACCAGAACAAGCTCGGCCTGCCGCTGAATGAAGCCGTTTCCAGCGAGGAAGCCCTCATGTTCGACTGCGGCGGCGGCACCCAGCTCGGCGTCTACCGCCGCGCGACGCCCACCCAAGCCGATCACACGGCTGCCATCTGGATCGTCGATGACATCGAGGACGCGGTGCGCAAGCTGAAAGCCAGAGGCATCGAATTCGAGCACTACGATCTACCCGGACTCACAACCAACCAGCAGGGGATCGCGGACGTAGCCAACGAACGCGCCGCGTGGTTCAAAGACCCGGAAGGCAACTTCCTGGGAATCGTCCAGTTCATCGGGTGAGAAACCCATCTATCAGGAGGTACACTGTGCGGCATTCATTGAGGATATCGAACCTGTTGTTGGCAGTGATCGCCCTTTCAGCGCTGATGATTGGCGGGGTTCACGCGCAAGACGCGCCGGTCGAAGTCGGTATCGCGCCGGATGGGCAGAACGCCATCGAGTTTATCGGACGCATCGACCAGAGCGGGTTCGACCTGACCAGCTACGGGTATATCACCTACCTGGGCGGTCTGCCGGGCGACCTGCTGTTCGCCGAGGGGACCAATCCGATGTTCCGCGACCAGACAGCCGCCCGCTTCACTTTCCGGGCGACCGGCACCGCCGACGGGCGCTCCAACTATGAGAACATCTTCGCCGCCACGACGAGCGCCAGCTTCAGCATCTACTATAACGAGACCCCTGCCGCGGCCAGCTTCGACAACCCGGATTCGTTCGCGGCGGGTACGCTGGTCGCCACCTTCGAAGGCCGGCTGTACAGCATGCTGAACGTCCAGGAACCGAACATCGGCGTACTGCTCGTCCATTCCGACACGACGCAGGCCGCCGCGACGCCGTTCATGCTGAGCGGAGCGTCCTACCAGATTGGCCACACCGGCGTGGTCTCCCGCTTCACGATCTTCGGGCAGGGGTTCCGGTCGTCGACCGAGCCGCTCGCGGCCAGCTATCACATGGCGGGCGACATCGTGCACCTCAGTCAGACTGCCGAGGGCTAGATCGTACTGGGAGGTACCTGGACATGCCTGACGAGCTGACGCTGGAACGCGCCGCCGCCATCTGGGACGAGTTCACCCGGCAGTTCATCGCGCTCAGCCCGACCGTCCGCTTCGCCACCGCCCAGTCGCCCGCCGAGCGTGAGGCGATTTACCGGGCGCGCTACGCGGAAGTGATCCGTGAGGGCTGGGCCCAGCCCGGCGATCTGCCGGACGGGCTCGAGCGCGATGAATACGACGAGGGGGCGCTCCATATGATCGGGTGGGAAGGCGGGCGCATAGTGATTGTCGGGCGCCTGGTCTTCCCCTCACCCGACCACCCGCTGCCCACCGAAGCCGCGTACGGCCTGGAGATCGCGCCGCGCCTGCAGGTGGTCGACACGGGACGCGCGATCCTGCTCCAGCCCAGCCGCAGCGATCCTCAGCACAGGTTGTTCCTGGGGTTGATGAGCTTCGCCTGGCAGGAGATGCGCGCGCGCGGCTTCTGCCACGTCTGCGCGGCCATGACCGGCTCGATGCTCCGGCTGTACCGGCTGATGGGCATTCACTGGGACGTGCTCGGCGAGGCACGCCCGTACTGGGGCGAGCTGCGCTATCCGTGTCGCTACGATCTGGTGAGGACCGTCCAGGCGTATATGCCGCACCGCGAGCGCTACTTCGGATCGCCCGCCGATCGGTAGGGCGCGCCAACGGTATCCGGACACAAACGCGCCGGGGCGAGCACACTGGCCCGCCCCGGCAGCCCCTTGTCCGCTAACCGATCCGGTGAGGTCACTGATACATGTTGTAATTCACAACATGCGTGCTGGCCGGCGGCAGCCCGTCGAACACCCACGCGCACACGTTCCCCTGGTCGTCCATGTGGATGTGCAGCGAGAACTCGCCCGAGATCAGCGCGTAGAGCTGCACGTGCCCCGCCTCCTCGATCAGCACATTCTGCCCCTGCGGCGGGCTGGCGATGTACGGCGCCAGGTCCGGCCCGGTCACGTCCAGCAGGAAATGCCCGTTGCTCTCGCCATCGATCCCGTAGACGTGCAGCGCCGGGCCGCCATCCGGTCCCGTCCGCCGATAGATCGCCGCCTTCAGGTCGCAGTAGCCCCAGTTCAGCCGGTCGTCGGGTGCCGGGGAGGACGTGCCGCTCAAAGTGAGGGCGAGGTTATCGAGCAGAATACCAACCGGAGCCTCGACCGCCTGCGGACCATCACGCCGGTTTCGCAACAGCTCGAAGTTGATCACGAGTGTGTCGAAAAAACCTTCGTAGGCGAAGGATTCGAAACCCGTCGCGCTGGCCGCAGTCAAGACGATAGGGCTCGACAAGACCGCTGTGTGGACCACGCTGCCGTGCAGATATAACGTCGCGGTAGTCGTCTGCCAGGGCATGGCCAGATAGTCAAAGGAGAAGAAAGAAGCGCTGGGATTGCTCGCAACGGTCAACGAGAAGGACGGTGGGAGTCCAACCAGCATCAGGAAATTCCCGGAAGGGCCGCCGGCCCCCACCCCAGTCGCCAGCATCCCGGACCCAGTCTGGAAGGTCACTCCCGGCTCGTTGATCTGCGCGAGGGACGTACCGGGCGCGTATTGCTCGAAATCGATAAAGACCGGGCCCGCAGCGGAGGCCGGGCTGAAAGCCGCCAGAAGGCTGAACAGTGCTGCAAGAACTAGGATCGTCGCGAGCGAACGATGTGATAACAAGTTCCCCTCCCCCTGTTGAGTAAATATTGACTTATTTATCATAAGACAATTTAATCCGCATTGTCAATTAATTCCTCGTCAATTATTGCTTTCAATACTTCGTGAATCAAAGAGGCGGACTCTCTAGCCCGCCTCCGCTATGCAACGCACGCGTACCGCCACGGCGTTCAGCTCACATCGATCACCTGCCCGCCGGTCATCTTCACCAGGTCGCCGGGCGTCAGCTCGAAGACGGCGCGCGGCGTGCCCGCTGCCGCCCAGATCGTGCCATACTGCAGCAGGTCCTGGTCGATGAACGTCACCAGCGACTCGCTGTGGCCAACCGGCGGCACGCCACCGATCACGTACCCCGTCCGTGCCCGGACGTAATCGGCGTCCGGCTTATCGACCGGCTCGCCTAACAGCCCGGCGATGGTCCCGGTGTTGACGCGATTCGGCCCGCTGGCGACCACCAAGACCGGGCGATCGGTCTGGCGGCCCTTGAAGACCAGCGACTTGACGATCTGCCCCACCGTGCAGCCGATCGCCGCCGCAGCTTCGACCGCCGTGCGCGTCGAGTCGGGCAGCTCAATCACCTCGCACCCCTCGAAGCCGAGCGCAACCAGCGCATCCTGCACCTTTTGGGCGCTGGAGCTTAACGGGTTCGACATTACGTTCTCCTTTCGGTCAAAACAGCTTCTCTTCGCTCACCGGCCATTCATCAACCGGCGCATATACGGCAGCGCATTGCGCAGCGCGCGCTCGCGGTGGGTGATGCAGCACGTCTTCTGCGCCGGGGGCAGGTCATACACCTGGCCCAGCACCCGTTGCCATTCCGGGACATAAAAGATCGATTCGAACGGGAAACCGTCGATCCGCAGCGGATCGGGCTCGGACAGAATCTCGCCGCGCAGCATGCCGTCGAACAGGGCCACCGAGCGGCCCACCTGCCCTACCGCGAACACCGTGCGGAACTGAGCGCCGCGCGCGCCGGGCGGGACGTGCGCCATCCTCGCCAGGCAGTGGTCGAGGATCTCCTGGTCGGTCATGGGCCGCCCGATCCAGCGCCGGACGTGGATCCCCGGCTCGCCGCCCAGGGCGTCGATCTCGACGCCGGTGTCGTCACCCAGCACGATCACGTCCGGATCGGCCAGGCGTTCCAGGTAGGCGCTCGCTTTGGCGGCGGCGTTGGCTTCCAGGCTGGCGCCATCCTCCGGCACGTCGAGCGCCAGCCCGATCTCGGCGGGCGCGACGATCTCCAGCCCAAAGCCTTCGGCGATCTTGCGCAGCTCCATCACTTTCCCCGGGTTACTGGTCGCGTAGAGTAGTGTCATCCTAACCCCATAATGATGCGTGCCAGCGAGAAATAGATATACAGGCCCGTCACGTCGACCAACGTGCTCATCACCGGGCCGGAGACAACTGTCGGGTCGATGCGTAGCCGTGTCGCCAGCAGCGGCAAGAGCGATCCCAGGATGTTGGCCCACAGGATGATCGTCAGCAGAGTGACGCCGACCGTGACCGACAGTTCGAACGACGATCCCCACGTCAACGCGCGGATCAGCCCCAACACGCCCATCCCCAACCCCAGCAGGAAGCCAACCCGCGTTTCGTGCCACAACGCCTTCAGGCCATCCCCCAGCCGGACGTCGCCCACCGCCAGAGCGCGAATGATCGTGCTGGTGGTCTGCGAACCGGAATTGCCGCCAGTGCCGATGAGCAGCGGAACGAAGAACGACAACGCGACCACTGTCGCCAGCTCTTCCTCGAAATGACGCAAGACGGTCCCGGTCAGGCTGTCGGTCACGAACAACAGCACCAGCCAGCTTATACGTTTGCGCATCACCCACTGCACAGGGCTGTCGAGATACGAGCGCTCCAAGGGCGACGCCCCGCCCAAACGCTGGATGTCCTCGGTCGCTTCCTCGACCAGCACATCCACCACGTCATCGATCGTCACGACGCCCACCAGCACATGATCGGCATCGACCACCGGCAGCGCCAACAGGTCATAGTGCGACATCAGCCGGGCACATTCCTCTTGATCGACGCCAGCCGTCACCGCGATCACATCCGGGTCCATGAGCGTCGCGATCTGCGTTGCCGGATCGGCCATGACGAGCTGGCGCAGGCTCACCTCGCCGCACAGCTTACCGTGCGCGTCCACCACGAAGAGATAATAGATCGATTCGGTTTCCGGCTGCCACTCGCGAATGGCGCGAATGGAATCGGCGGCAGTCATATGCCGGCGCAGCGCCAGAAAGTCGGATGTCATCAGGCCGCCCGCGCTGTCGTCTGGGTGAAGCAGCAGCGGGCGAACTTCATCGGGATCGTCCAGCCCGGCCAGCACTGCCTCGGCCTGGTGTGGCGCCAGATCGCCCAACAGGTCAGCGGCTTCGTCCGGCTCCATCTCGTCGACGATCTCAATCAGGGTCTGTGTTGGCAGATCGGCCACCAGCTCGGCCACTTCGGCCTCGCCCAGTTTTTCGAGGATGTCGGCGGAGGTTTCGGGGGTCAGTTCGGGCAGCAGCGCGCGCTGTGCCTCGTCGCGCAGATCGGCGAATACGTTGGCCTGGTCGGGCGCGCGAAGCCCGGCAATGATCGACGCAGCGCCGGCCAGATCGTCGCGTTCAAGTGCCGCGCGCAGACGCAGTATGATGTCGTCGAGGATGGGAGTTTCCATGACAACGCCTCCGTGATGGTGGGCCCTCGCGGAGGCGCGCAGAAACGGCGGTCCGGAGAGCCTACGTTATCCGATTGGTTGGGTTCGCCTGGGCTGCTGTGCCCAGGCTAGATAAGTACGTGTCGCTTTCCATCGCTCATCTCTACCGAATGGGTGAAACCGCGGTTATTGTCGATCCAAATGTCCCCGCTGTCAACGTCGTTCTGAGCCGGGAGGTCGCGTCCAATAACACTCCGGCCTGCACGGGCGGGGGCGCCGTACAGGCTGGCGGGACATATCGAGTATGCGGTTGGCGCGTACCGCCCAGGCGGTCTATCAGCCCTGCGGTTCCCAGCGGAAGAAGCGCACCGCCAGCACCGCGCTCACCACCAGCCATGCCGCCATCACCAGCAGGCTGGTCGTCATGCCGAAATACGACCCGGCGTCGAGCAGCGTCCTGCGCAGCGCGTCGCCCAGGTAGGTCAGCGGGATAATATCGACCAGGGGGCGAATCCAACCCGGCATCATCTCGATCGGGAAGAAGATGCCCGACAGGAACATGAAAATGAAGTACGGCAGCGACACGAGGCTCTCGACCGCTTCTTCGGTCTTCGCCAGGCCGGACAGCAGATACCCGATGGTGATGAACATGGTCGCGCCCAGCAGCACCACGCCGGCAGTCGCCGGGAGCCGCCCGGGCTCGACAGGCACGTCGAACAGGATCGCGCCCAGGGCCAGCAGCACCACCGTCTGCATGAAGGCGATCGTGAGCCGGAACAACACCTGCGAGGCGAGCATGGTGGTCTTGCTGAGCGGCGTGGCGCCCATGCGGCGCAGCACCTGTTTCTCGCGCAGGCTGACCAGCGGCCCGGCGGTCGCCATCAGGCCAAGCTGCATCAGGCTCAGGCCGATCACGCCCGGCAGCAGGTAGTCGATGCTGCGCAGGTCGTCCGCGGTCACCTGCTGCGTCCGCACCGTCATCGCGGGGGATATGCCGGTGATGCCCTCATTCATGCCGGCCACCACTTTGTCGATGATATTCAACACGATTTGCGCCGAGCTTTGATTCGCCGCGTCGTAGACCACCTCGAGCACGGCCTGGTCGAGATCGGCGCCCGATCCCGTCGCCCGCACCTGGGACGCGTACTGGCCCAGCGCGGCGCCCGTGCCCTCGGGAATGATGATCACCGCCGACCGGTCGCCATCTTCGAGCGCGGCCAGCTCGTCCTCGCGGCTCCCAACGCTCACGTCAAACGCGTCGATTCCCTCGAAGCCGTCGACGAGCTGTTGGCTGGCCGCGCCATCCTCATTGACCACGCCCAGGTCGAAGCTGATATCGCCCTCGTTGGAGAAGATGATCCCGAAGACGACGATGAAGATGATCGGGAAAGCGAACGTCCAGAACAGCGCGCTGAAGTCGCGCCGGAATTCGCGCACGGCGGCAATGTAGAGCTGGATAAAGGAACGCATCGTCTGGTTCTCCCCTGGTTCAGTCCCGAATGCGGCGGCCTGTCAGCTTGAGGAACACGTCTTCGAGCGTGGCGCTGCGCACCCGCAGATCGTCAAAGTGCAGGTGCCCGGCGCGCGCCGCGTCCAGCAGCGCCTCCATGGTGCGGGGCGTGTCCAGCGAATAGAGCGTCACCAGCCCGCCGTCGCGCTTGGCGTCTTTCACACCAGCCAGCCCTTCCAGCAGGTCGAGCGGCGCGCTGTTCTGATCCTCGAACTCGATCGCCGTCGTCTCGAAGTGCTGCTCGATCAGGGCCTGCGGCGTGTCGAGCGCGATGATCGCGCCGCTGTCCATCACCGCCACCCGGTCGCACAGCGTCTGGGCCTCTTCCATGTAGTGGGTGGTCAGCATCACGGTCTTGCCGCGCCGCTGCAAATCCTTGACGATGCCCCAGATCTGGCGGCGCGACTGGGGATCGAGGCCGGTCGTCGGCTCGTCGAGGAACACCAGCGCCGGATCATTGACCAGGGCCAGGGCCAGCGACAGCCGTTGCCGCTGCCCGCCGGAGAGGTCCTTGCTGCGCGTGTTGCGTTTATCCTCCAGACTGACCAGCGCGATCAGCTCGTCGGGCGGCACGGCGCGCCGGAAGAACGAGCCGAACAGCTTGAGCAGCTCGGCCACCGTGTGCAGCGGGTACAGGCCCGTCGTCTGGAGCTGGATGCCGATCTGCTCCTTGATGCCGTTGCCGCGGGTGGTATGCGAGCGGCCGAGCACCGTGGTCTCGCCGCCGTCCGGCTGGCGCAGGCCCTCGATGCACTCGACGGTGGTCGTTTTGCCGGCGCCGTTCGGGCCGAGCAAGCCAAAGACCTCGCCCTCCTGCACCTCGAAGCTGATTCCATCCACTGCCGGCACGCCTTGATAGATCTTGCGGAGGTTCGATACGGTGATTGCCGGCATTGAGTCAACATCCCTCCCTGGTCGTTTTCTGGGAAAACTCCGGCGGATCGGATGCGAACACGGAGAAGTACCCACCAGCGTCCAGACTACTATACGCACAACTATACGCACAACTGGCCCAAAGGTATCGCGATGCTCCGCCGCGGCGGAGCCGCACATGGGATCAAAAAGCGCGCCGGAGCGCGCGGCGGGGCACGGGCGCGCGCCTATTCGGCCACGGCGAGCGTATCGCAGGCGCCTTCCGTGGCGAACCACTGGCGGTTGTTGATCACCCAGACCTGTTGGGCGTTCGCCCGCTGGACCTGGAACCAGGTCGAGGGCTCGTTGCGCGCGATGACCGTCACCGTCTCGCCGACGGCGAACTTGCCCAGCCGCGTCGCGCTGGTCGCCGGTCCAGACCGGTAGTTCAACTGCGTGACGAGGACGCGCCCGGTACAGCTTTCGCCCCCGCCGGTCGGCGCGCTGACCAGCCCCGACGCCTCGATCTGGATCGCCGCGGGCGCGCTGGGCAGGTTCCCGTTGAACGCGACTACTTCCAGCCGGTAGCTGCCCGCGCGCGGCGGCTGCCAGCTCAGGATCGCGCTCGTCGGGCCGGACTGGTCCGGCGGCATCGCGATCGTGCCCGCCACCCGGCCCTCGACGTTCAACTGAAAACGGGTGGCGGTCGAGTCAGTCTCGACGGTCAGGTCGAGCCGCTGGTTGACGGGGACGGTCGCGCCGTCGCCCGGCTCGACGATGCGCACCGACGGTGCGCTTCCGGTCAGCACGTCGGGCGAGGCGACCGCGACACCCGCATCCGGCGCCGGGGTGCTGACGTCTTCGTTGAAGTTCAGGGTGCAGGCCAGCAGGGCCGCAGCCAGCGCCACGCAGGCTAACATGACCCCTAAATGACGATCCGTCATGGGCAACGCTCACCAAGCCTTCGACGGGCTGAGTCTAGCAAAACCGGGCGTATTGGGCGAAAAGGCGGGCGCTCACGGCACGCCCCACAGCCGGACGGTCCCATCCGCGCCGCCCGACGCCAGCCACAGGCCGTCCGCGCTGAAGGCCACACTCTTGGCCTCGTTCAGATGGCCGCTGAGCGTCGCCAGTGCGGCGCCGCTGCCCGCGTCCCACAAGCGGACCACGCCCTCGTTGCTGGCGCTGGCGACCACGCTGCCGTCCGAGTTGAACGCGATCCCGTCCACCTGGTAATCGCTGCCGTGGTCGAGCGTGGCCCCCAGGTCGCCGCTTCCGCTCCACACCCAGACGACCTCGTTGCCTTCGCACAGCGATTGCTGGCCGCTGGCGGCGAGACGGCCGCGGTTGGGGCTGATCGCCAGCGTATCGATCCAGGCGCTGGTCCCACCGAAGGTCTGGCGCAGCTCGCCGCTGGACGCGTTGTAGGTCTCGACGGCGCCGCCGCCTAGGTCGCAGGACTGCCCCAGCGTGGAGGCAGCTACGGTGTCGTTGTCGGTCATCGCCACGCCGCTGACCACGCCAAAGGTCTGGATGCCGGCGACGCGGCTCCCGCTGCCGATGTCCCACACTGCGACGAGGCCCTGCAGCCCGCCAGCCGCTTCTGGATTTGCACCGCCGGACACCAGCCGCCCGCCGTCCGGGCTGAACGCGATATGGTACACCTCCGCCCCGTGATCGAGCGTGCGCAGCTCGGCGCCGCTGTTGGCGTCCCACAGGCGCACGGTGCCATCCCAGCTACCGGAGGCCACCAGGGATCCATCCGGGCTGAACGCCACCGTCACCACGCGGTCCACATGGCCGATCAAAACCAGCCGCTCGGTGCCGCTCGGCGCGTCCCACACGCGGACGGTGCCATCCCAACTGGCCGACGCCAGCAGGTTGTTAGCGCCGAAGGCCAGCCCTTCGACCGTGCCGCCGTGCCCCTGCAGGACGGCCAGCTCGCTGACGGCTGCCGCGTTGCCCACCCCGATGGCAGCGGACGCGGGTGACACAATCTGGGCCGCGGGCGGGGCCGACTCGCCCAGGGGAGCCGTTTCCTCAACCGGGGGAGCGCCCAGGGTGGCGGCTTCCGCCAGGGGGATCGCCTCTTCAGCCAGCGGCTGCGCTTCAGCCGGGGCCGGCGCCGGAACGTCCTGGGGCGGCGCTATGGCCGCGGCCTGGGGCGGCGGCTCGACGATGGCCTGCGACTGCTGGGCGGCCGCCTGCGGGCCGGGGTTCACCGTGATATCGCGGTACGCCTGGTTGTTGAGCTCGTTGCTCTCCAGGATGGTGTTGTCCGGATCGACCGTCACCAGCAGGCGCACCACGCCCGGCGTGGTGAAGGTCACCTGCAAGCCGTTGCTCGGCACGCGGAAGGTCTGGCCGGGGTTGAGGCCGGGCACGTCGTAGTAATCGATCTGCCCCGACGGGCGCGCCACCGCCATCCGGAACTGCCCGGTGGCCTGGCCGCCGTTATTGCGAATCTCGATGATGTACGTCGCCTGGGCGGTGCCATCCGCCCCAAGCTGGATCTCGGAGACACCTTCGAGCATGCTGAACTGGAGATCGGGCAGCGTGGGCGTGGCTGTCGTGCCGGGCTGCGTCGGGAATGGCGTCGCGCTGGGCACGGGCGTCGGCGAGGCGGGGATCGCTGCCGGGCGGATCGCGCCGCAGTCGCCGAGCGTGGTGCTGTAGGCCGCGCTGATCCAGCCCACCTGCCCGCCCCACATCACCTGCCACCACCGGCCATCGGCCCGGTCGGCATAGCCGATGATGGGCGGCTCCTGCCCGGCGGTGAAGGCGGAAATCCGGTCGTATTCCGTGCCTGGGCCGATGCGGAAGTTCAGGCCGGTGTTGATGCGCGCCCGGCACTGTGGATTATAGACTGTGGCGGTGGGCACGACCTGGGTCACGCCGGGCTGACCGCCGCTGCCCGGATCGAGCGGATCGAGGACGGTGATAGTGCGCTGGACCGGATCGCTCACCACGTTGTTGCTGTAGGCGCGCACGCCCAGCGTCATGCTGCCCGCCTGCTGCGGCGTGTAGTCGAGCACCACGTCGAGCGTCGTCGGGCTGATCGCCTCGGCGGGCGGCTGGCTGGCGACGCGCACGCCGTTGACCAGCAGCTCGACGAGCGTCACGCCCGAGGCGCCCGTCGCCTGCGCCTTGACGGCGATCGCCTGGCCCTTGTTGAAGGTCGCGCCCTCGGCGGGCTCCAGGATGGTCACCGCCGGCCGCTCGAAAGTCGGGATGGGCGCGGTGGTCGGCGAGATGTCGCTTTGGCGGGCGAGATTACAGGCCATAGCGGCCAAGACCAGCGCCACGATGACCAGCGCGGTCCGTGAGTGAGCAATTCGGTTTTGCATGTGAGCGCGCTCCTGGCTCGCTGTAATGCAAGATGGTCTAATCTGGATTGTAAATCAACTTGGGGGGCGCGCAAACAGGCGCGGGCGAGACGGCGCCCGGCAGCAGGGCAATCGTTGGGCTGCCGGAAAACAACCAGCCCCCGGACGGTGCGAGGGCTGGGCGGTGTGCGGTCGGTGTGCGAAACGGAGCCGTCAGTCGATCGGTTCCTTGTAGATGACGTAGCGCCCCATGTCATCGCCCTTGGCGATGCAGGTGGAGATATCGACCTTGAATTCGTGCCCGCCCGACACCCAACGCAGGCTTTCCTGCAGCAGGCCCTGGCCGACAAAACACACGGCGCGATCCGATTTGCGGTTCCAGCACATCGGGCAGCGCTCCAGCGTGTAGATGTACTTGTCGCCATCGTCGTGCACGTTGGAGATCTGGTCGGAGAACTGGGTGAAAATGTTCGCCACGGCGGGCAGGCCGATCTTGAGCTTGGCCGCCAGCGGCAGCACCTTGAAGGCCAGGTCGCCCACCCCGGCCAGCGCGCCGAAGCCGCGCAACGCGTCGGCAAAGGTCGCCCGGCCCGCGCGCAAGGCCAGGCCGCGGCCACCGCGCGGCCCGTACATCTCTTCCAGCGCGACACACAGCGCGGTAAAATACGCGAAATCATACTCTTTTTCGAGATTGTTGGGCGGGTAATTGTTGATGTATTCTGACAGCCCCGCCAGGTGCAGGATGGCATTGAGGCCGTTCTTGCCCATCACCTGTTCCAACGCTTCGATCGTGATCCGGGCAAATTTGTTGGGGTAATAGAATCCGCTCTTCTCGGGTGGCATTGTGCCTGTTCCTCCAATCCGTGAAGGTGCTTGACCGTCATAGCCACAGACATCAGCGGGCGCGCTGCACCAGAATGGTACCAGTATACGCCAAAACGGTCACCGCGCCATAATCGCCCGGCATTCGGGGGTTGTACCGCTCCCCAGGCGCGATCCCGGCCCCGAACCACCGGAGCATGCAGCCGGACCGGCTGGCCCGCCGGGCGAGGGCTTCACATGGGATACTTTCGCCAGCACACGCAGTCAATTATAGGGAAATCTGGCGGTTTGGCGAATTAAGGTTTAACGAACCATTTGGCCTTCGTTGTATCTTAACACTCAGCCGCCCGGGCCGGCTTGTGAAGGAGCCGACCTTCATATTAAGATCGGCTGAGTGAGCGCGCGACACTATCGCCGCCACGTGCCAACCCATGCATATCCGCTTCTACCGGCCCGAAGACGATCCTGTCCTGATGGACCTCGAACGGCAGTCCCCACGCGGCCTGCCGGAGCCGTTCGTCCACTACCGGCGCCGCTTCATCGACCGCGCCGCGCTCTTTCCCGAACACCGGTTGCTGGTGGCGGAGCACGACGGCGCGATCGCCGGTACCGCTGCGGTCATCGTCAAGCGAACCCGGATCGGCGGGGAGCCGCTGTCGCTGGGCTACGTGTTCGACGTGCGCGCCGCGCCCGCCCTGCGCCGCCGGGGAATCGGCCAGAGCCTGCTGGCCGCCATCGACGAGGTGCTGATCGCGCGCGGCGTGGACGGCGTGTACGCCCATATAGTCGCCTCGAATGTGCCCTCGCTCAAGCTGTTCGCCAAGCTCGGCTACCAGACCCTGCGCCCGATCGTGCTGCTGGTTTTCCAGCCCTTGCCCGCCAGCGACGTGCCGCGCTGGACGCCGCGCCTCACCGTCGATCCGGCCGCCGGCCAGGATCGGATCGCAGCAGTGCACGGCGCGCGCGACCTGTATGTGCCAGATGTGGCCGAGCGGGTCAAGGACCTCGGCTTCGAGCGGTGGTCGGTGGACCTGGGCGACAGCGGGCTCGCCGGGATGAGCCTGTTCGACCAGGGCGGTGTCTTCCAGCAGTGGCCGGCGGACCTGCCTTTTCTGAGCGAGCAGGAGATGCAGCAGCACGACCAAAAGAGCCTGCGCCTGTTCGACGAGGTCGGGAGTGACAACGCGGCGCTGTTGCGATCCGTGTTCGACGCGCTGCGCGATCGGGCCGCCAGAGGCAATGTGAGCAACCTCACCCTGCTGGTCGACCCCATGGATCGCGCCCCCGCCTTTTTCTTCGCCGAGGCGGCCAGGCAGATGGATTACTGGATGGTGTTCAAGCCGCTCAGGCCGGGCTGGACGCCGGCATGGCAGGACGGGCCGATCTACCTGGATGCGCGCGAGCTGTGAGGGGACTCACTCCGCTGTACAGATGACCGCGCCGGTCTCGTTGATGCGGCAGCCGGGCGGCGGGAAAAGCTCGAACGTCGCGCTGAGCGCCAGCGTTCCCCGGTAGACGGTGTAGGGCGGCGTGTCTTCGTGCCCGTAGGACGACACGGCGATCACCACCGTCTCGCCCTTGAAGACGTTCGTCCTCGCCAGGGATGCCGTGCCGGTGTAGTCGTTGTTGCAGGCCCGCTGGGCCAGCTTGCCGCGCGCCCCCTCATACACGCCCACCACCGTGTCGTAGGTGCTGCCCTCCGTGCTCACCGTGAGCACGCCGCTCTCGGTCGCGGTGAAGCGGTACCACACCGTGCGCGACCCGGTGCCTTCGCAGAACGCTGGATCGTCTTCCCAGGACGTCGCGTAGCTCGTGTCGACCGTGTCGGCATAGGGCAGCGCGCCAATCACGCGGGCGGCGTCGAAATCGTCGTGCGGCACCGATGGCAGGCAAGAGCTCGCCAGCGCGGGATCGTAAGTCACCGCGGCGTCCGCCTGGAGCAGCCCATAGCCATAGACTGTGTCGTAACCGGGGGCGCCGCCGTCCCACGCGCTGCACAGGATGGCCTCGACCACCTGCTGGGGCGTGGTGGCGTGGCCCGCCGACCAGACCAGCGCCGCGACCCCGGCCACGTGGGGCGTCGCCATCGACGTGCCGGCCTTGTAGTCGTAGCCGCCGCCATCGAACGTGCTCCAGATGTTGGTTGCCGGGAGACCGTTGGCCCCGCCCGGCGCGGCCACGTCAACATACTCACCGTAGTTTGAATAGCTGGCAATGGCGTCACTCATCGTCGTGCTGGCAACGCTGATCACGTGATCATACGAGGCGGGATAGTAGTTGAACGCCTGTGCATCGTTCCCGGCCGAGGCGACCACGACCACGCCGCGCGCAACGGCGTAGTTCACCGCGTCGCGCTCGATCATCTGCCAGCCCAGGCCGCCCAGGCTCAGGTTGATCACGTCCGCGTCGTGGTCCGCCGCCCAGACGATTCCAGCGGCGATGTTGGCCGAGGTCGCCGCGCCCTGCAAATCTACGATGCGCAGCGGCAGGGTGCGCGCGTCCCAGGCCACGCCCGCGATCCCGGTCCCGTTGTCGGTCACGGCGTTGGCGATTCCGGCGACGTGCGTCCCATGCCCGCGCGACAGGCCGGAATCCTGCGGCCGGTTGTCACGGCTGACCAGGTCGTAGCCCTGCAACAAATGGGGCGCCAGATCGGGGTGGTCGAGGTCCACGCCCGAGTCGAGCACGGCGATCACCACGCCCGTCCCTTTCGCCACGTCCCAGGCGGCGGAGGCGTGGATGCGCTCCAGGCCCCACTGGCGCGGATCGGTCCCGGTCGGCGCGTAGTAGGTGTCGTTCGGGTCGATCGTCGGGTAGCGCAGCCGGTTCGGCTCGGCATGCACGAACGGCGCCTCGGGCGCGCCGGCGGCGCTCTGGGCGGAGAGCGGCCCCACCTCCACCGGGAACTGCACCACGACGGCGTTGAGCTGCGGGATGTGCTGGAGGATGCTCCCGCCGCGCCCGCGCACCTCGTTCTCGATATCCACATAGGGTGTGCCGGGCTGGTAGCGCATGATGACCTGTTCCGGCCCTGTCTGGAGCCGGGAGGCGCCATCGAGCGGCGGCGGGCCCGCGGCCTGCAGCGCCGCCGGGGCGAGCGATACGAGCAACATCCCGGCGATCAGGCCCGCGCGGGCCAGTCTGTTCCATCGATTCACGGCTCACCTCCCCCAACCGCGCCGCTTGGTCCGGCGTCCGGATCGCGCGTTGGCGACTCGCTGGCTTTAATCACTATACCGCAGGATGGGCGGGAATGGCGCGGTTTGGGAGCGTTTTTCACAGTTTTTTACAAGCAAGCGAGGCAAGCGCCCTGGCTCGGACGCCCGCCTCGCAGAAGCCGCAGGGCGCGGGAGTGCGCTAGCGGTTGTTGACGATCCGCAGGATATACAGGAACAGGTTCACGAAGTCCAGGTAGAGCTTGAGCGCGCCGATGATGGCGACCTGGCGCACGGCGGCCGCGCCGCTGTTCACGCCCTGGATCTCCAGGACTTCCGCCTGGCGCTTGATCCACTGCGTATCGTAGGCGGTCAGGCCGACGAACAGGATCACGCCCGCGTAGGTGACCAGCCAGTAGAGCGCCGAGCTTGCCAGGAACAGGTTGACGACGCTCGCCACAATCAGCCCGATCAGCCCCATGAGCAGGATGCCGCGGAAGCGGGACAGATCGATCTCGGTCGTGTAGCCGACGATGCTCATCGCCGCGAACATGGCGCCGGTCGCGAACAGCGCCAGCGAGATATTCGACAGGCTGGCCCAGTAGAACACGGTGGACAGCGTCATGCCGTTGAGGACTGCGTAGACCATGAACAGGGTCGTGGCTCGCTGCGGGCTGATCTTGGTCAACCGGGCGGCCAGATACCAGACCAACCCCACTTCCACCAACATCACAATCATCAGGACCGGGGCCAGGGCCGCTGTCAGGCCGGTGGTCGCGAGAAAGCCCGCCACGACGGCGCTGGTGATCAGGCCCAGCGTCATCCACAGATAGACCTGCTGCATCACCGAACGCATGTTGATGCGCTCGCCTAATACCTTCGCTTGAGGTTGTGGCCGGTAAATATCCATTTCGACACTACTCCTACACCGCAGATAGATTACTCATATTATACCTGCGGCGCGGCCTTTCACGCCACGCAGAACGTTAACATTGTGTAAATTCGCCCGCGCGCCCTCGAACATGCATTCAGCCGCACAAATCAATGACATATGTTTTATCTTGTTTTAATTAAGTCTGTATACACTTACAATTAAGGGAGATGGTGTAGGACAAGTCAGGGTGGGTCCGTCCCTTTCTCACACCGGCGCCTGGGCGCCGGGCAATCCGCCAGCGGGGCGCTCGTATCGAACGCGGTGCGTTAGGAATTGGTTAGGAATATCAGCCGGCCGCTCGATCATGTTATACTAAGGCGCATTCGTGGGGGGTATGACGGGAAGACGGAACATCACAAATAACACACCCTAGCCGGTCCTCTTGCCCTTGTTTGTCTGGTCCTATTAGCGGGCGAGACCATTGATGAGTCACTCCGACACGGTAATACTAGCAGGACAGGGATCCCCGTCAACCGGTTGCTCGATCATCTGGCTGGGCGGGCATAGCCCATTACTCGAGGCAACCTGGCCCCTGGCTGAGGTCTACCACGTCGCCAGTCCTAAGACCCTGCTGGGCGCACTCCAGCGGCAGCTCTCGACCTGCGTTGTCCTCGACCTCGCTTGGTTCAAGGCCGATCTCGCCCCCCTGCTCCGCCAGATCCGCGATCACGCGCCGCACGCCGGCGTGCTGGCCCTGGTGCCCGCCGAGGGCGAGCGCCCCGACGCCACCCACCCGGACATCGACCGCGTGCTGCCGGTCACCGCGTCGCAGCAAGAGCTGTCCGCCGCCCTCAAGGATCTGGCGACAGAGACCGCGCGCCGCCTGGCTGCGCCCGGCCCGCGCCCCCACTCTGCGGCCCAGGACATCCCCGATAAGCTCAACGAACGCCTGCGCCACCTGGAAGGGCTGGTCCAGGCGTCCTTCACGATCGGCCGCACGGCGGACGAGGGCGATATCCTGGGCGACCTGCACAGCGTCGCGCGCATCGCCGTGGACGCCGACGACATCGCCGTGCTGCTCACCGACGCCCAATACACCGATCTGTCGGACGCGCTCGACCTGGGGGTACCCGGCACGTTTCTGGATGTGTGCCGGGCGTATCTGGCCGCGTGCTCTGCCGAGGAGCGCCCGATCTATCTGGGCGACGAAGTGCTGCTGCGCGAGCGCCAGCCGGACGTGCAGCCCAACGCGCCGCGCGTGCGCGAGGCCGAGGCCGCCGGCGCCCTTTCGTACATGCGCCTGCCGCTGACCATCGACCAGCAGTTGATCGGGTTCGTCGCGCTGTTCTCGAACCAGCCTAACCAGTTCAACGGCGCACATCTGCAGTTGGGACGGCTGTTTGCCTCGCAGGTGTCGACCGCGGTCCGGAACATGCGGCTCTACCTGCGCCTCAATCGCGCTGAGCAGCGCCAGCAGGCGGTGGGCAAAGTCGCGCGCCTGATCGCGGAAGACATGACGCTCGGCGCCGTGCTGAGCCGGATCGTGGAAGAGGCGGTCCAGTTGGTGACCGCCCAGACGGGCGTACTGCTGTTGGTCCAGCCCGACAGCAGCCTGTCGGTGAGCGCGGCCCATCATCTCAACATGCAACACACCCGCGCCATCGGCTCGCGCCTGAACCCCGGCGAGGGTCAGGCGGGCCTGATCGCGCGCACCGGAAAGCCCAGCGTGGTGACCAATTACCGCCAGTGGGAGCACGCCCGGCCCGAGATGAAAACGTCGCTGTCTGAGAACGCGACTCTGTACGGGGTCCCTCTCCACTACCGGCGGCGCGTGCTGGGCGTGCTGCAGGTTGTCAAGACGAACGCCAACCAGGACGAGATTCAGGACGATCTCGACGTGCTGATGATGCTGGCGCCCCAGGCCGCCACCGCCATCGCCAAAGCCCAGCTCCACGAGACGATCCAGCAGGACCGCCAGCAACTGCGCGCCATCTTGGACAACACGGCGGCGGGCGTGGCGGTGTGCGACGCCAACGGTCGCGTGCTGATGCTCAATCCGGAAGCGCAGGCGGTGCTCAAGCGGCTCAACATCAAGCTGAAGGACGTGATCGATCAGCGCATCATGGACCTGCTGCGCAAGTGGGTGCCGGACCGCCAGATCACGCTCGACCAACCGGACGCCGTGCTGGATGTGAATCTGGGCGACATCGGCGAATACCTGGTGCGCATCGCGCCGATCACCAAGTCCGACGGCACGATCGATCGCTACGTCGCCGTGGCGCAGGATGTGTCCGAGCTGCGGCGGCTCGACCGGCTGAAGTCCGACATGATCCACATCCTCTCGCACGATCTGCGCAACCCGCTGGGGCTGGCGCGCGGCTCGATCGACCTGATCGACGAGCCGGACATCCCGCCCGATCAGCGCGAGCAGTTGCGCGGCATGATCATCAACAGCCTGGACCGGATGGAGCAGCTCATTCAAGACGTGGTGGACCTGGAAATGGCGCAGTCGCTGGGCGAGGAATCGGCCAAGCCGTACCGGCTGTCCAGCCTGGTACGGGAGGTGGTCGAACGCAACGAGGACAAAGCCCGCCAGCACGCGATCACGCTGTCGTACCAGGAGATCAGCGCGCCGGTCCATCTGCTGCTGGGACACTCTATGCTGGTCGGACAGGCCATCGACAACCTGATCAGCAACGCGATCAAGTACACGCCGGCCGGGGGAAAGATCGATGTCACGCTAGCGATCGCGGATGACTACGCCGTGATCGAGGTCAAGGACACGGGCTACGGCATGCCCCCCGAGAGCCTGCCGCATGTCTTCGATCAATTCTTCCGCGTGCAAGACCGGCGCACCCGGCACATCCAGGGGACCGGGCTGGGCCTGAGCCTGGTCAAGACGATCGCGCAGGCCCACGGCGGCTATGTCTCGGTGGACAGCGTCGTCGACCAGGGCAGCACGTTCAAGCTGTTCCTGCCGCTCAGCCCGCGCCAGCCGGCCAAAGCCCCGGCGCAGTCGTCCATCCGGCTCGATTTATCGGACCTGGCGAAGAAGGATCGCCCCCACTAACCGCTCACCCCGCCTTGAGACTGGCGTTGGCGAGCATCGCGGCTCCCACCAGCACGGAGTTATCCCCCAGAATCGCCTCGAGGATGGGCAGGTTCTCCGGCTCCACCGGTCGAATCAGGTAATGGTACGTCGCCTGCCGGATGATCGGCATCATGAAGCTGCCACACGCCTCGATGAGCCCGCCGCCAAAGACAACACATTCGGGATCGATGGCATTGACCAGGGACGCCGTGAAAATCCCCAGGTGGCGCGCCGCGCGGCTGACCACCTCGGTCACCAGGGCGTCTTTCTCCTTGAGCAGCTCGGCCAGCGCCCCGCTGGTAACCCGCCCCTCCGAGTCGACGTAGTCGGCCGCCAAGCTGCGGCGCCCGCCGCGCAGCTCGCCCACGATATCGCGCTCGATGGCAGTCCGGCTCGCCAGCGCCTCGATGCAGCCGCGCCGGCCACAGCCGCATACCGGACCGTCGATCAGCACGACCATGTGCCCGAACTCGGCGGCAGCATTCCGCGCCCCGCGCCACAACACGCCGTCGAGCACCAGCCCGCCGCCGATGCCGGTGCCGGGCGCGATGCCGACCACCGAGCGGTAGCCCTTCGCCACACCCGCGGTCACCGAGCCGAACGTTCCGGCGTTCACATCGTTTTCGACGAAGGTCGGCGTCTCCAACAGGCTCTGCAGCCGGGGGCCGAGCGGCACGTTCACCCAGTTGGCCAGGTTGGGCGCGAACTCGATCACGCCGGTGTTATAATCCGCCACGCCGGGCGCCCCAATGCCCACCGCGTCGATCAGGTCCATCGTCAGGCCGGCGTCCGCGACCGCGTCCAGCGCCGTGCTGGCAATCCGCTCGATCACCGCATCGACGCCCCGCTCCGGGCGCGTCTTGCGCTTGGCCGTCCCCAGGATATGCCCGTGCTCGTCGACCACCCCGGCCAGGATCTTCGTCCCGCCCAGGTCGATCCCCAGCGTCATCGACGTCCCCGAACTGGGCCGGTCCTTGTTGGATGATTTGTCTTTTTTCGCCATGGTGCCTCCCCGGTGCGCTGCCTGTCCCACCCGATCATAGACGACACTCAAGCGCCGTGCAACGCGATCGCCCTGCCAGCACGCTGGGCGCGCCCCGGTGGGCGGCGGCGCGATCCGGGTGTAGACTTGACCGCACGTGACCGTCCCGACACCCGAACCGAAGGCCCGCCATGATGAAAACGAGCGTGATCTGTCCCGAATGCGGCCACCGGCCCGGCCCGCTGGCCTGGCGCTGCCCGCAGTGCGGCGCCCCCCTGGAGATCGAGAGCCTGCCGCCATTCGACCATACGGCGATCGTGCCGCATGAGTGGTCGCTCTGGCGCTACGCCCGGATGCTGCCCGTCTCGCGCCAGGCCTCGCTCGGTGAAGGCATGACTACGCTGGCACATGCTCACCTGGGCGGGATCGACTTTCGCGCCAAGCTCGAATACCTCAACCCGACCGGCTCCTACAAAGACCGCGGCACGGCGACGATGATCAGCCACATGCTGGCGCACGGCGCGAGCGAGGTGGTCGAGGATTCATCCGGCAACGCGGGCGCCTCCGTCGCCGCCTACAGCGGCGCGGGCGGCATTCGCGCGCGCATCTTCGTCCCGGCAGACGCGCTGCCCGGCAAAAAAGCGCTGATCGCGGCCTTCGGCGGGGCGCTGGTCGAGGTGGACGGTCCGCAGCGCAACCGGGCGGCCGCCTGTGTCGAGGCGGCCAAGACCACGCCCTACGCCAGTCATAGCTGGAGCCCGTATTTCATCCTGGGCCAGATGACCGCGGCCTGGGAGATCTGGGAGCAGCTCGGCGGGCGCGCCCCGGATGCCGTGATCTGCCCGGTGGGCCAGGGCTGCCTGTTCCTGGGGCTGGCCCGCGGCTTCCGCGCGCTGGACGCGGCCGGCCTGATCGAGCGGCTACCCGCGATGGTGGCGGTGCAGTCGTCCGGCTGCGATCCGATCGTGCGCGCCTGGGAAAGCGGCGCGGACGCACCCGAGGCCGTCACGCCGACCTACTCCGTGGCGGATGGCATCCTGATCAACACGCCCGCCGTGCGGGGCCGCGAAATCCTGGCAACGATCCGCGCGACGGGCGGCGCGGCGCTGCGCGTGGACAACGCGGCGATCCTGGCTGCGCGCGATGCCATGACCGCGCGGGGCTTCGTCATCGAGCCGACCAGCGCGGCGGCGGTGGCGGCGCTGCCCGCTCTCCGCGAGCGGGGCGACGCCGGGGCCGAGTGGGTCGTCATGCTGACCGGCAGCGGGCTCAAGTTGCTGAGCGGCGCGCCGGGCGCGTAAAACACGGACGGCGCTCGCTGGCGCCGCCCGGTTGGTGTCCTCGTCTTTCGCCTCGCCCGCTCACCCGGCGACCGTCCATTCCGTCACCACGGCGTCGACGTGCGTGTACTTGAGCGCCCGCGCGGCCGAGATCCGGTGGTGGCCGTCCACCACGAAATAGACCTCGCCCACCTGGATCAGCTCCACCGGCGGCAGCGCCAACCCGCGCACCATCGCGGTCGCCACGCGCACCCAGCGAGTTTCGCTACGCTCGTTGAGCGGGTAGAATTCGCAGTCGAAATCGCCCGCTTTGTCCAGGCTGCCGCGGATGTCGTCGAGCGCGACCGTGCGCGCCCCGAGCGCGTGCCGCCCGGTGATCGTAACCTCGGCCTCGACGGCCGCCAGGTCCAGCAGGCGGCGCGAGCGCGACGTCAGGGCCGCCCGCAGCCGCTTGATCTGCGCGGTGCGCAGCGCGCGGTCGAACAGCCGCTGGGCGCGGGGCGCGTTGGTATTCGCCGTGCCCAGCCGTAGAACCATGTCGTTTTGCAGCGCTATGGGTTGGAACATGGCGGCCTCCTGTCGATCAATCTATCCCCATCATAGCCGCCGCGTGTCTCACCAGCGTGGCAGGCAGCGTCTCAAAAAGCGTCTCAGGCGTCTTGCCTCGAAAACACGCTGGGGCGATTCTTTTGTGGTATCCTGAAACGGAATACTCACAGCTGGACGACGCCATGTTACGCGTTTTTCTTTTCGGCACGCCGCGAGTTGAACTGAACGGGGCCCGCGTCGAGATCAGCCGGCGCAAGGCGATCGCGCTGCTGGCCTACCTGGCCGTGACGGGCCAGCCCCACAGCCGCGACTCGCTCGCCGCGCTGCTGTGGCCCGAGGCCGATCAGGCTCGCGCATTCGCCTACCTGCGCACGGCGCTCTGGACGCTGCACAAAGCCTTGGGCGAGGCGTGGCTCGACGCCGGGGGCGATGCGGTCGGGCTGCGGCCGGGCAGTGACTGGTGGCTGGACGTGGCCTGTTTCCGGACGCTGCTCAAGGACGACCCGGCTGCCCAGCCAGCCGACGTGCTGGCCGAAGCCGTCGCGCTCTACCAGGACGATTTCATGGCCGGGTTCACCCTGCCCGACGCGCCGGACTTCGACGAGTGGCAGTTCTTCGCCGCCGAGGACCTGCGCCGGATGGTGAGCGCGGCCCTGCACGCCCTGGCCGAACAACTGGCAGCCGGCGGCGATGCGAACGCGGCGATCCCCTACGCGCGGCGCTGGCTGGCGCTGGATACGCTCAACGAAGCGGCCCACCGCCAGTTGATGGCGCTCTATCACGCTACCGGGCAGCGAGCCGCCGCGCTGCGCCAGTACCAGGAATGCGCCGGCCTGCTGCGGGGCGAGCTGGGCATCGAGCCGGAGCCGGAAACCACCGCGCTCTACGAATCGATCCAGGCGGGGCGCAGGCCGGTCCCGCCCGCAGAACCACCTTCCCCCGCCCCTGCCCCGCCCGCCGAGACACTCCCCGTGCCGGTGACGCCGCTCATCGGGCGCCAGCGCGAGCTGGACGAGATCCACGCCCGGCTGCGCGGCGACGACTGCCGCCTGCTGACGGTGGTCGGTCCGGGCGGGATCGGCAAGACGCGGCTGGCGCTCCAGGTCGCCGCCGATCTCGGCGCCGGGTACGCGGACGGCGCGGTGTTCGTGCCGCTGGCCCCGGTCACGGCGGCGGAGTACCTGGTGCCGGCGCTGGCCGACGCCCTGCGCTTCAAGGCCACCCGCCAGGGCGAGCCCCGGAGCCAACTCTGGTCGTATCTGCGGCGCAAGCACATGCTGCTGGTGCTGGACAACTTCGAGCACCTGCTCGACGGCGCGGACCTGATCGCCAGCCTGTTGAGCTTTGCCCCCCGGGTGGATGTGCTGGTCACCTCGCGCGAGCGGTTGAATCTGCGCGAGGAATGGCTCTACGAGATCCACGGGCTGAGCTTTCCGCCCGACGGCGAGACGACCGCCCTGGAGGAATACGGCGCGGTGGCGCTGTTCGTGCACAGCGCCCGGCGCGTCCGGCCCGGCTTCGCGCTGGACGCGGCGACGCGCCGGGCCGTGGCCCGCATCTGCCGCCTGGTGGACGGGATGCCGCTGGGCGTCGAGCTGGCGGCGGCGTGGCTCCAGGTGCTGTCGCCGCAGGAAATCGCCGAGGAGATCGAACGCTCGCTGGATTTCCTGACCGCCTCGCTGCGCAACTTGCCGCCGCGCCATCGCAGCATTCGGGCCGTGTTCGAATCGTCGTGGGAGCGGCTGGACCCGGCCCAGGCACGCGTGCTCAGCCGGCTGTCGGTGTTCCGCGGCAGCTTCACGCGCGAGGCGGCCCAGGCCGTCGCGGACGCGCCGCTGCCCGTGCTGCTCGTGCTGGCCGGCAAGTCGCTGCTGCACCGGTCGCCGGATGGCCGGTTCAACATCCACGAGCTGCTGCGCCAGTTCGCCGAGGAGAAGCTCGACGCCGATCCCGACGAGCGCGACCACACGCATCGCGCCTACGTGACCTATTACGCGCAGACGCTGCGCGCGCTGGAGCCGAGGCTCAAAGGTCCCGACCAGATCGCCATGCTGGACCAGATCGAAGACGACATCGACAACATCCGCACCGCGTGGATTCTGGCAGTGAACCAGCGCGATGCCGCCGGTCTGAGCGGCCTGCTGGCCGGGCTGCGCCTGTTCTACATCATGCGCCCGCGCCTGCAAGAGAACCGAGAGATGTTCGGCGGCGCGGTGGATACCCTGAAACATGCTACCGATCTGAGCAGCGAGGAACAGATCGTGCTGGCCCAGATCAAGATCGTGCTGGCGATGACCTATCGCGTCCTGGGCCGCGGCCCGCTGGCGGTGGAGCTGTTCCACGAAGCCTACCCGGTCCTGGGACAGCTCGACGCAACGGCTCACCCGGACGCCGCCCTCACGTTCAACGTGCTTTCCTCGCTGGCGAACTGGCCGCTGCGCGACTCCGAGAAGGCGGAAGGGCTGGCGCGGCGCGCGATTGCGTTGTTCGAGGCGCAGACCGACCAATGGGGCATCGCGTGGGGCTACCTGAACCTGGGTCAGGTCGCCCACGTCAATATCCGCTACACCGAGTCCGGGGATTTCTTCCAACGGGCATTGGATATCAGCCGGGCGATTGGCGACCGGTGGGTGCCGGGTGTGGCGCTCAAAGCCCTGGGCGAAGTGGCCTATTCGCTGGGCCGATACGCCGAAGCCGAGCGCCTGTACCGCGAGGGCCTGGCCCTCAGCGAATCGATCGGCGACACCAACGAGCGCGCCTTCACGCTCGACCGGCTGGCGAACCTGATCAGCATCCAGGGACGGCATGCGGAAGCTGAGCGACTGATCCAGCAGGCGATCCAGCTCGGCCACCAGCTCGGCGACCCGTCCAAGATCGCGAGCAGCCTGTTCAACCTGGCCGAGATCGCGTACGCCCGGCGGGATTACGACGCGTCGGCCCGCCACAGCCAGGAAAGCCTGACCTACTTCGCCGAGTCCGGAACGCTGCACATGGCCGCCTGGGTGCGCATCCACCAGAGCCGGATCGCGCTGGCGCGGGGCGACGCACAAGAAGCCGCCAGCCTGGCCGACCTGGCGCTGTCGGTGATCGATCCGGAGGCCGAGCCGTGGGGCCAATCGGTGGCCTATTACTGCCTGGGCGAGGCCGCGCTAGCCCTGGGCGATCGCGCCGCGGCCCGCGACCACCTGCGGAGCGCCGTCGAAATCGCCGCGCGCTGCCAGTCGGTGATGCTGCTCACGCGCTTTCTCATCGGCGTGGCCCGCCTGTGGGCGCAGGCCGGGCGCGCCGAGGAAGCGATCGAGCTTCTCGCCTGCGTGCAGGATCACCCGGCCACATGGCACGAAGCCCGCGAGCGCGCCGCCGAGCTGGCCGGGACTATCGCCGAAGACCTGGCCGCGCGGACGGTTCGGGCGGCGGCAGCGCGCGGTGGACGCCGGACGCTGGACGAGATGGTCGCTCTGGTGCTGGCTGGCAATTGACAAGCGCCGGACAGTCGTGCTATAGTGCTGGCATCGTCCGCGACGGACAAGGGAGGCGTATTCCTTATGGCACAAATGATGAAATGCAACGGGCTTGCGGGCCTGGGTACGCCTGTCTGTGCTGCGTGACGCTTCTGAATAGCCTGATCAATCTGCTGATCTGATTCCCCTGTAAAAGCATCTCCAGCGCCGCCGGCGTGCCCCGTCCCCACCCACTTAGCGAGGGTTGAGGTGATGCGGTGAGTCGCGCCTGGCGGCTGCTTGCCGCCCCGCGCCGGTGATCCGGCCAAAGCGCAAAGATTCCCCGCTCGGGCCTCGCCCGTGACCGTTCCGTTCGCCTGCCGCGCGCAGGCTATGCACACGCCAACCAACACGATATCAGGGAGACCCTGCGTTGTCTCGACAACCAACTTACGACAACATCTTCGGCAAGGACCGCCGCCGGCGCGAGCTTCAGAAGGCCAAGCGCGCCACCAAGCGCAACCGCGAGCCGCGCCCGCCGCGCCGCCACGACTGGATGGATCTGCTCGACGAGGAAGAAGACGCCTGGAGCACCTACACCGCCGACCAGCGCATCATGCCGCGCGACGAGCGCGAGCGCCAGCAGGCCGCGCCCGATCACCTGCCCGGCGACGACGCCCCGGACCAGCCACCCGCGCCGGGCGCTGGAACCGGTCTCGTCGTCGAGGTGAGCACCAGCCTGTGCCGCGTGCACAGCGAGGGCCAGGTGCGGCTGTGCTCTCTGCGCGGCGCGCTGACGAGCGAAGACACCCGCTTCAGCAACGTCGTCGCCGTCGGGGACCGCGTGGTCGTCAGCCAGGACGGCGCGACCGGCGGGGCCGCCGTCGAGGAAGTTCTGCCGCGCCGCACGCTGATCGCCCGGCCCGATCCGTCCAACTCGAACCTCCAGCAAGTCATGGTGGCGAACGTCGACCAGCTTCTGATCGTGGCTGCCTGGCGCGAGCCCCACATCTGGCCGGAGCTGATCGACCGCTACCTGATCACCGCCGCGCGCTACGGCATCGCGCCGCTGATCTGCGTCAACAAGGTGGACCTGGCCGAGAGCCGCGACGCCATCGAGGCGAAGATCGGCCCCTACCGGGTGCTCGGCCACCACGTCCTGCTGACCAGCGCCGCCACCGGCGAAGGGCTGGACGCGCTACGCGCCGCGCTGGCCGGGACGATCACCGCCCTGGCCGGGCTGTCCGGCGTGGGCAAATCGACGCTGCTGACCGCCATCCAGCCCGACTTCGCGCTGCGCACGGCTGAGGTCAATCACGAATGGGGCCAGGGCCGCCACACCACCACCCAGGCGACCATGCTGCCCTTCGGCCCGGATGGCTACGTCATCGACACGCCCGGCATCCGCGAATTCGGCCTGGCCGGGCTGAGCCGCGCCGAGCTGGCCGTGTTTTACCCGGAGTTCGCCGGGCTGGGCTGCCGCTTCTCGAACTGCGCGCACCTACACGAGCCGGACTGCGCCGTGCGCGAGGGCGTCCGGGCCGGGCGGCTCAGCCCGATGCGCTACCACGCCTATCGCAAGATTCTGGAAACCCTGCCGGAGTGATCCGCCGCAGGCGAAAGGAGGCTTCCATGACATCCCACACAGTCGCTCACGCCTACACCCGACCGCCTTTTGCCACTCACGCACACGATCACACATGAAAGGGAAAACGCAAGGTGACTGACATCGCATCGCAGCTCGAAGACTACGAAGCCCGGTTCGACCCGCTGCATAATGACCGGCGCGCGCGGCGGCGTCGCAAGCCCAAGCCGCGCCATGTGCCCAAGCAAGACACCGGCGCCATCATCGCCGCGGTGGTGGATGACACCGAAGGGCTGGAAGGCGGTTTCAACCCGACCTACCAGCCGTCGAAGTACGAGGCCGGCTGGCTGATGGGATCGCTCGAGCAGTTCTACGACCAGCAGATCATCACCGACGTGCTGGCCGCGATCAAGGGCGGCAAGGAGGCCAGCGTCTACCGCTGCGCCGCGGGCCCGGCCACCGGCGCGGCGCTCGTGGCGGCGAAGGTCTACCGCCCGCGTATGTTCCGCCAGCTTCGCAACGACAAACAGTACCGCCAGGGCCGGACCATCCTGACCGCCGAGGGCCGCCCGGTGAAGAAGACGGACCACCGGCTGATGCGCGCCCTCGGCAAGAAGACGGCGTTCGGCGTGCAGGTGGAGCACACGTCATGGCTGATGCACGAATACACCACGCTCCGGGCGCTGCACCGCGCCGGCGCTGCCGTCCCGCAGCCGTTCGCGGCCAACGACAACACGATCATCATGGGCTATGTGGGCGACGAGCACGTGGCCGCCCCCCTGCTCAACGACGTGCGGCTAGCTGAGGATGAAACGCGCCCTCTGTTCGACGAGGTGCTGCGCAACGTCGAGCTGATGCTCGGCCAGGGCTGGATCCACGGCGACCTATCCGCCTACAACATCCTGTACTGGGACGGGGCGATCACACTGATCGACTTCCCCCAGGTGACGGCGCGCTGGAGATAACCCGGACGCCACCACGGCATCACGCCGCGACCTGACGCGCATCTGCGAGTACTTCGCGCGGATGGGCCTGCCGCGCGACGCGAACGCGCTGGCGGACGATCTGTGGTATCGCTTTGGCGGCGACTGGATCGATCCGTCGCAGTTGACGTGACACATCGAGGAAACGGGCGGCGACCTGTCCGATCGCCGCCCGCGCTACTCGGGCAGGCTGGAGGTGAGCGCTTGCAGCCGTTTGTAGAGCGGCTGCAAGCGGAGGTACATCTTTTTGTAGACCTGGTTATACAGCGCGTCGTAGACGGCCTGGTTGGCTGAATCCGGCTCGAAGACCTGCCCGATGCGCGTCATCGAACGGATGGCCGCGTCGAAATCGCGGTGCAGGCCCAGGCCCACCGCCGCATCGATCGCCGCGCCGAGTCCGGACGTTTCGTAGGTGTGCGGGCGCGCGGTCGGCAGGCCGAACACGTCGGCGGTCAACTGCAGCGCGGCGTCGCTCTGCGAGCCGCCGCCCGACACGCGCAGCTCCGTGACCGGCACGCCGCTGCGCTTCTCGGTGCGCTCCTTGCCTTCGCGCAGGGCGTAGGCCAGCCCTTCGAGGATCGCGCGGTAGACGTGCGCGCGCGTGTGCACGTCGTTGAAGCCGACGATCGCGCCGCGCGCCTCCGGCCCCGGAAAGCGCACGCCCGGCGACCAGTACGGTTGGACGGTGAGGCCCATCGAGCCGGGCGGCACCGAGCGCACCAGGTCATCGAACAATTCTTCCGGCTCGACGCCCTGCTCCTCGGCCAGCAGAATCTCGCGCAGGCCGAACTCGTTTTTGAACCAGCTCACCATCCAGTAACCGCGATAGACCTGGATCTCCAGGCTGTAGGCGCCCGGCACCGCGGCGGGATACGGCGGCACCAGCGGGATCACCTCAATATAGCGGCGATGCGTGGTGTTGATGGTGGCCGTCGTGCCGAAGCTCAGACAGCCGATATGCGGATCCAGGCAGCCGGAGCCGATCACCTCGCACGCTTTGTCGGCGGCGGCGGCGATCACGGGCAGCCCGGCGGGGATGCCGGTCGCCTCGGCGGCCT
This sequence comes from Aggregatilineaceae bacterium, assembly GCA_040767355.1. GTDB lineage: Bacteria > Chloroflexota > Anaerolineae > Aggregatilineales > Aggregatilineaceae > LM3-B42. The sequence goes on from JAXGOS010000013.1 coordinate 129,412, forward strand.
CGCGCGTGACCTCGCCCAAACGCCCCGCCGGCGGCACCAGCTCGGGCAGTTGCGAGCGGTTGATGGCGACCGCCTGCCATTTCCAGTCGTAGCCGCGCGCCCAGTCCAGCCGCTTGTAGTCGAAGGGGATATAACCCACCTGGCTGCCCACCGAATCGACAAAGCGCCCGGTGAGGCGATAGGTCAGGTAGCCCGACAGCAGCAGGAACTTGTGCGTGCGCGCCATGATCTCCGGCTGGTGGGTCGCGATCCAGTTGGCCTCGGCCTCTGCCTGGAAGTACGCGACCGTTCCGGACAGGCGCGCGGCGCGAAAAGCCAGCGCCCACGCTCCACCGACCGGCTTGATGCCCTCCGCCCGCCGCTGGTCGAGCCAGATGATCGC
>JAXGOS010000014.1:0-129648 GCA_040767355.1 Aggregatilineaceae bacterium
TGGTGTTCGCACATCAGAGAGGGAGAAACCGCATGGCCGATGAGCTGGTCGACAAGATGAAGGCGCTCCTGCATGAGACGGCGCGCGACATGCCCGAACTCGAGTTGGAGACGCGGCACATGTTCGGCGGGCTGGCGGGCTACACGCATGGGCGGGTCTTCGCCCTGGTGACGGGCGATGGGCTGGGGCTGAAGCTGTCCGAAGCCGACCAGCGCGATCTCCTCGCCGAGAAGGGCGCGTCGCATCTGCGCTTTGAGTCGGATGGAAACGTGACGACCCACATGTACGTCCGCGTCCCGGCCCATTTGTTGACCTCCAGCGCGCTCCGCCCGTGGATCGAGCGCAGCATGGAGTACGTGATGACGCTGCCGGTCACCTCACGCCGCCGGCGGGGCTAGCTCAGTTGCTGCCGATAGCGCCCGCCGCGAGCCTGTCCAGGTCGCGCGCCAGCTCGGTGGGCTGCTCGCGCTCCAGCACACACTCGACCGGTCGCCGGGCCAACTCGTCCGCCAGGGCGCGCCACAGGTCCTGGTGCTTGACCGGCGAGCCGCTCTTGGTTTTCCAGCCGCGTGCCTGCCAGCTACCGATCCGCCCGGTCAGCCCGTTATAGAGATAATCATCGGGACAGAACAGGCGCGCCGGCTCGCCGCCGGGGATCGCCTGCAGCGCGGCCAGCGCCGCTTCGAGGATGAGCCGGTTGCTGGTGGTCTCCGCGCTGCGCCCAGAGAGGACGGGTGGCTGCGAATCTGTGCCCGTGGGGGCGATGCGCGCGGCCCAACCGCCCGCGCCGCCCGATCGCGGGACGGAGACGCGGAGCGCAATCTCGAAGGCGGGCAGCACGTGCGAGCCGATGGGGGCGCCCGCCGGGGCAGAGGGCGATTCACCGGTCAGTTGCTGGCGCGCCTGGGTGGCGAGCTGGTCGGCGCGCTCGTTGAACGTGTTCCCGGCATGGCCCTTCACCCACTGCCAGTCGATTGTGTGGCGCCCGGTCTCGGCGTGGAGCGCGCGCCACAGGTCTTCGTTCTGGACGGGCTTGTCCCCTTTGCGGTGCCACCCTCGCGCGACCCAACCCGGTAGCCAGGACGTGATGCCATTGCGCAGGTATTCCGAGTCGGTGTAAAGCGTGACGTGGCTCGCCCCTTTGAGCGCGCGCAGCGCTTGGATGGCGGCGGTCAGCTCCATGCGGTTGTTGGTCGTGTCGGGCTCGGCGCCGCTGAGTTCTTTCGTGTAGCCATTCTCGGCAACCAGCACGGCTGCCCAGCCCCCCGGGCCGGGATTGGGCTGGCTGCCGCCATCGGTGTAGATCGTCACAGTAGGGAGGTCAGTCATGGGCTGGGGCGCCTTCCTTTCAGTCGAGCACGATAGGCGACGAAGGCCAGCAGCGGCTGGCGACCATGCTATAATACCACAGCGCTGCCGCAAGGCAGATGCACGATGATGTGAGAATGTGACCTTATGGGGATTGACGAACATGGATGACTCAGCGCAGACTGTCTATGAGCGTATCGGGCCGGAAGGGTTCGAGCGGTTGGTGCGCGCCTTTTACCGGCGCGTTGCGGCGGATCCGCTACTGTCGGCCATGTATCCGGAAGACGTCGAGCCTGCCGAGCGCCGGCTGCGCCTGTTCCTGATCCAGTTATACGGCGGGCCGGCGACGTGACCGCGGCCATCCTCGCTTGCGCAAAAAAGCGGCACATGGGATTTAGGATCGATCCGGGCGCACGCGCGACGTCTGGATCAATGCGCGCCACGCTCGACGAGGCGCAGATTCCGGAGCCGACGCACAGCGAGATGGTGCGTTACTTTGAGGCGAGCGCCACGGCCATGATCAACACGTTCTTTCCCGAGTGAGCTGGGGGGCAGGTCTATGAGTAACCAGGCGAGGGTGATGACGGGTCGCGGCGGATCGATGTGTGGGCGGACCGTCTCGCCGGCTGTCGCATTGGGTGCGCGATGTTCCTGGCGCTGGCGATCCGCTCGAGCTGACCGTCCTGCTGTCGATTGCCGTGGACCGACTGCTGCTCGGTACGGTGGTCGATGGCGACGTCGATCCGATGACGCCCGCGCTGTCGCCGTTGTCTTCGGCGTGATCCTGTACGGCATCGGCTGGTGGGCCATGATCGGGTTCGATAGCCCCTGGAAGCCGGGAACGCCCGCGGTGCTGTACACCGGCGAGGCGCTGCCGAGATGACCTGGTGGCGCTGATTTGTTTGGCCTGGCGTTTGGTTACCTGTTGTAGGCGGGGAGCGAGCATGCGCAGATTTGCCTGGGTGGCGGCCTTCGCTTTGCTGCTGGCGGCGTGCGGTGGCGGCGAAAACGGCTCGCCGACAGCCACACCCAGCCGGACACCCTTCGAGCCGACGCCCCTCCCGCCGACCTGGACTCCTTCGCCCCAGGGGTTTGTCGCTTCGCCAACCGTCACAGTGCTGCCGGACGAGTCGCCAGCCGAACTGGTCGACCAGCCCGCCGACGCGGCTTCCGGCCAGCTTCAGGGCGGGCAGGACTTCCCCCCAACGTGGACACCCGGGCCAGCGCCAGAGCGGCCCACGGTGACGCCGCGCCCAACACAGTCTGCGGCCGGCGGTGCCGAACAGGGCAGCGCTAGCTCCAACATCCCGGCTGGCTCACCCGCGCCTACCTGGACGGCGCAGCCGCAGTACTGCCACGAGCTGCAATCTATCGGCGGCGATTTCCGCATCAACGTGGGCGATCCGGTCACGCTGACCTGGCAGCCAATCGCGCGATTCGAGAACTACCTGGTCCAGATCCGTCACCCAGGCGGCAGCGTGGTGCACAGCGCCATCGTGCCGGGCGGCGCTTACGAGGTGCCGGGCGATATCTTCACCCAGGCGAACGTGTACGGTTGGGAAGTATCGGCGGTGGACGACAATGGCGACCGCGTCTGCTTCTCCATCAGCGGAGAGATCATTACCTCGTTCCCGTAGTTGGTTCCCAGGGGGGAGCGAGCGGGATGGGCAGGTGCGCATGGACCGTCACCTGCCCGTTTTATTGTCGATCAGCCGCTCATCGGGCCCAAGGTGGGGACGATGAATTTCTCGAACGCTTCGGCGGTCCAGGGCAGCGCCGGCTTGAAGAAATGCTCGAAGATGGCCCAGGCATACGCGCGAATCTCGTACTGCGCATCGGGCGCCATGCGCAGCCGCAGGAAGTTCATCAGGTTGTGCGCGTCGACCTTGACGACCCAGGTGTAATACACGGCGAAGCCGGGCAGGAACATGCGCGCCATCTCGCGCGCGATGCCGGCCCGCAGTGCCTCCTGATAGAGCTGAAACGAACGCTCGTAATGCTCTATCAGCTTGTTGGTCAGGTCAGCCGCCCGGTCGGCGTCGAGCTCGCCCAGACTCGCCTGCTTGTTGTCGGGAGACTGGAGCCGCCACGCATCCGGCACGTAGAAGTCGCCCTCTTCGAAAGGCGTATAGCGCCCGGACTGCGCATTCACGCTCCAGGTGCGGTGGCGCACCCACTGCCACCAGGTGACCAGCGGCGCCCGCACGCGAAACTTGAACTCGACCTGTTCGAACGGTGAGGTGTGGCGGTGTTGGAGCAGGTAGAACAGCAGCTTTTTGTCTTTTTCGGTGCCTTTACTCTCGCCCAGGAACGAGACGCGCGCCGCGTTGACAATGGCGAGATCGTCGCCCATCAGGTCTTGTAGCTCAATCCAGCCCTTATCGAGCACGGGCACGCGCCGGTTGAGCAGAGCGTCGCGCGGGGTGGGGGTATCACTCATGAGGACTTCTCCCGGTTAGGTGAAATATTGGAGCGCCAGCCGCACGCGCTCTTCGATATCCTGCGGAGCGTCGCGCGGGATGGCCTGCAGCGCAGCCTGCGCCTCGACCACGCTGTAGCCCAGCGCTGTCAGCGTCGCCAGCACGTCGGTATCGATGTCGCTGATGGCGGTCAGCCCGGTCGCGTGATCGATGGCGAGCTTGTCCTTCAGCTCGAAAATCAGTTTTTGGGCCAGTTTTTTGCCCACGCCGGGCACGCGCGTGAGGATGTCCGGCTCTTCGTGAGCGACCGCGTGGTTAAGGTGCTCGACGGTGAGGGTGCCGATCACGGACAGCGCCAGGCGCGGCCCCACGCCGCTGACTCGCAGCAGCGTTTCGAACAGGGCGCGCTCGTCCGGGTCGACGAAGCCGTACAGCGCCAGATCGTCTTCGCGCACAGCCAGGTGCGTGTACAGGGTCACCGTCTGGCCGCGCCCATCGATGGCGTCAAACACCGTCTTGGGCACCAGCACGCGCAGCCCCACGCCGCCCACCATCACGACCACGTGCGTATTATGCACGGCGGCAATTTGCCCGGTTATCACATCAATCATCGCGCTATCCTCACCGGCTCAGCCGGAGGCCAACCGGTCGAACCGGCTGGCGTTCAGATCGGTAATAGCGACACCGAGGCCATCGGCGGCGTCGTCGGGCCGGGGAATCTCGTCCAGGTCGAGAAGCTGGCGGATCATTTCCTGGACCTGGATTTTATCGGCGTTGCCGTATCCAGCGATAGCCTGCTTGATCTCGGCGGGCTTGTACTCGCGGATCGGCAGGTTCGCTTCGGCGAGCGCCAGCAGGATCACGCCGCGCCCTTGCGCCACGGTGATCGCCGTGGTGACGTTCTTGCCGAAGTAGAGCGTTTCGATGGCGGCGGCGTCCGGCTGGTGCTCGGCGATGAGGGCCGAAACGTCATGGTAGAGCTGGCGCAGGCGGTCCGCCATGGGCGTGCGGGCGGGCGTGGTGATCACGCCAAAGGCGATGGCTTGCAGCGTGCCGTCGTCGTGTTCGCGCACCAGACCGTACCCGGTCGTCGCGGTGCCTGGATCGATTCCTAATACCAGCATGGCGTATGGCCCTAGCTTTCCACGGACGCGATCGCGGCCTGCGGCGAGGCATGTCCCTCGATGACCTGGGTGATCGCCGGCAGGTAGCGGTCCATCATGCGCACATTGGCATAGACCAGGTTCTTGATCAGGGCCGGGGCGGGCGCGTCGCCCTCCAGATCAATGCTGGTCTTGTAGCGGATTTCGCCGTCGTTGAAGTCCAGCTCGAAGTTGCCGATGACGATGCCGAAATTCGCCCGCGCGACGAATTCGGCGACGGCCTGGCGGCGGTCTTCCGGCGCGGGTGTGCTGCACACAGAGTAGAAGATGAACTGCTGTTGTTCCTCGCGCGATTTGGCGACGCAACGCCACTGGCCGTTTTGCCCGGCCACACTCATGCTCAATACCGGTTCGCCGTCCAACTGAGCGGCATTCCAGCGATCGTCCTCGAAGAAGCGCAGCACTGCCTCAAAAATCGGCCCCATGATGTGTCCTTGTCGTGGAAAGCTGGCCCCAGAGTGAATCAAATCCCAGGCGGTCCACTCTGGGGATCTGGGGAGCGGTATATTCTGGGCGGAAGCGCGCAGCATCAGGCCGCTTCGAGCGCCGAAGCGACTTCGTCGGTAATCTCCAGATTGGACGCGACAGTCTGCACGTCGTCCAGATCTTCGAGTTTCTCGATCAGGCTCATCACCTGCAGCGCTTGCTGCGTTTCGAGCGCCACTTCATTCTGGGCCATCCAGATGAGCTCGCGCTCTTCGAGCGTGAAGCCGGCGTCCGCCAGGGCTTTGGCCACGCGAGCCAAGTCTTCGCGCGGGGTATACACGGCGAAGACATCGTCTTCGTCCTGGACGTCGTCCGCGCCCGCCTCAGCCGCGACCAGGAACACATCCTCGTACTCGGCGCCGGCCGCCCTGACCGCAATATAGCCCTTCTGTTCGAACTGCCAGGTGACCGATCCGGCGCTGGCCATGTTGCCACCATTGCGGTTAAAGACGTATTTCAAGTCGGCCAGCGTGCGGTTCTTGTTGTCAGTGACGACGTTGATGACCAGTGCCACACCGTGCGGTCCGTACCCTTCATAGACGACTTCTTCCATTTGCACGGCGTCTTCGCCGACTCCGGCGCCGCGATTGATGGCACGCTCGATGTTGTCTTTGGGCATGTTCACGCCCTTGGCTTTGTCAATCGCAATTCGGAGCGCCGAATTGGATTCTGGATCGGGACCGCCCTCGCGAGCCGCCATCATGATCTCCCGCGCCATCCGCGTGAAGATCTTGCCGCGCTTCGCGTCTTCAGCCCCTTTCTTTCGTTTGATGGTGGACCACTTACTATGACCAGACATAGAGTTGGTATCTCCCCAATGGTGATGGTTTACCGGCGTGTTTGGGTGAAATATTTCGGCAACAATTATACCTGACACGCCAAACGACAGGCAAGCTATTGGCTAGTTGGCTTGGGCCGGCGACGGCTCGCCCGTGACCTGGGGAGTCTCACGCTCGCGGCGGAGCTGGTCCTCCAGCGTCCCGCGGGCGGACTCCAACAGTGTCGCCACATCGGACTCGATGCGGGCGCTGCCCGCGTCGATGCGCTCCTCCAACTCCTCGGCGGTCAGCTCACCGTTGGTGTAGCGCTGCATGGCGGTTAGCATGTCCTGCATGGTCAGCACGACCTCGCCATGAGCTTGCAGCGCGCATTCCGGCACCGGCTGGTCGGCGACGGCGTCGCGCAGATCGATCAGGCGGTTCAGGACCGGGCCCATCTCGTCTGGCGCGCGGCCCAGGGCGGCGCTGCTCTCGTCGTCGAACGTGCCGATCAGCGTTCCGGCGATCTCGTACCAGTTCGACAGCTCCAGGGTGACACACCCGGGCAGGACTGTGGCGACAGGCCGGGGCCGGATCGTGATCAGGAGACTGGGGGGCGTATCGTCACGTTTTTCGCTGCCACAGGCGGCCAGGGTCATGGCGCTGCATAAAAAACCGAGCAAGACCAGGACTGAACGACGCGGCTGCAAGCGTGGGCACATGGCTGGCTCCTGCGTGTGATGCGGGACACTACGCTTAAGCTTAGGCCGGGCGGCCGCGTCTGGCAAGCGCGGCTATCGCGCTGGTCGCGAGAATGGCGATGGCCGGAAAGGTAGGCATCAAAAAACGTGCTGCGCCGCCGACCCATGTGTAGTAATAGACGGCGTACACGACACCATAGCTCACGAGCCACGTGCCGAGTACGATGGCCCCCAGGCGATCGATACGCCAGACAAAGCGCAGGCCCCCGGCGGCGATTCCCAGGGAGATGATCGCCGCCGGCACGATGAGCAGCCCGACCCGGTCGATGATTTTCTCGAGACCGGCACTGAGATAGGACACGTGAAAAAGCCCTTGGTCGGGGAGGGTCTCGAGCGCGGTGTAACCGGTGCGCAACGGGTGGTCGAAAAAGTGCCATTGGTACACCAACTGCGGCGCGAACACGATCAGGGCGCAGACAACCATCATGCCTAGCTCGCGCCAGCGGCGCTCAAGCAGTAGGGCTAGCCCCACCGCAGCGGCGCCCAGCGCCCCGGTCAGCCGGACGAGCGCCAGGAAGCCGCACAGCACGCCGAGCAGCGCCGCCCAATTGTGCGGCAGCGGGCTGGCCCGCAGGCGTACGAAAGCGGCCATCACCAGCAGGGTGAACAGCACGGCAGGGCCGTCGGAAAGCATCTGCGCCCACAGCAGGTGCACCGAGTAGGTCTCGGCTACGCTGGCGTTCCCCACGACGCGCAGAACGACAAAAAACACGGCCGGCAGCGAGGTCCAGATGAGGACACTCTGCAAGGCTAGCCAGCGCCGGCCAGTCCAGCTTTCGGCGAGGTAGGCGAGCAGAATCTGGCCCACCGGGAACATGACCAGGCTCCAGAACGCGGAGATGACGGGCAGCAGCGCATCATGGCTGGTGGTACCCATGATCGCCATGAACGGCGTGATCAACAGGGGGAAACCCAAGGGGTATTTGTTCGGCTGGAAATCCGCCTTCAAGATGGTCTGAGCCAGGCTGACGTACCCCCAATCGTCTCCCCCATGATGCAGCCAGAACGTGCGCTCGGGATGGTGATACTGCTGGGGAACCACTTCCAGAACGAAAGCGGCGAGGATGAGCACGTGCAGAACATAAGCTGCGACAAGGCCCCAACGAAGGCGCCGGATAGAGAGGTCACGCTGGTTTGTCATGAATCGCACAATCGAAAGGGCTGAGCACCCGCTCAGCCCCTGTCGCGTCACGTTACTCAATTCATCGTCGCCGGGTCAATCCACTGGCGATCCACGCACGAGTTGTAGTTGGCGCCCAGGATGATCTCGAAGTCCACCGTCCGATTTGGGTCTGGATCGGGGAACACATTCTCGGGCTTGATATTCAGCAGCTTGACCAGATCATTCAGGCTGCTGCCCTTGCTGTTGCCGGTGTAGTCGTAGATGACCGTGTCAGCGAAGTCGCTCTGCTCCGCCGGACCCGCCGCGTTGGGGGCGAAGCCTTCCCAGGCCAGCCGGTCCGCAGCGACGATGTCCCAGCCATCGTTCGTCGTTCCGTTCCAGATGTCGATCCGCGCATTTTCGAGCACGAGCCGGTTCTGCGTGGGCGGCGAGAGGAAATTCTCGATCAGCCGCAGCATGCCGCCGTCGGGGTGGGGAAGTTGGACGTTGGTCACGCCATCGGGGGACCAGGCGACCGTTTCCACGTTCTTGCGGAAGAAGTGATTCTCGATGTTGTTCGGCTCCAGGCTCAGCGCGAGCGGGATCAGGGGGATCGCTTCGGTGAGCGGGAAGTTGGTCTGGACGACCGACATCATCTGGTCCCACAGGTCCGGGAGCCGGGTGATGATTCCAGCGTCGCGGCTGGCGGTCCAGATACCGCGCAGAAGCTGCTGCTGGCGGCGCCCCCGGTCGAAGTCGATCGTATTCTCGCGGCTGCGGGCATACCACAAGGCGTCCTGGCCGTTCATGTGATGCACGCCGACCCCAATCACCCGCTTTTCCCAGGTTTCGTTATCCGGGATGCCATCCTCGCAGTTTTCCACGCAGATGTCGTCCAGGATCGGGCAGTCGACCGCGATCGTCACGCCGCCGACCGCATCGACGATTTCCTCGAATCCGTCGAAATCGACCATGGCGAAATAGTGCGTCTCGATCCCGAAGTTGTACAGGATCGTCTGCCGCATCATGCCCCAGCCGCCGTCCGTCCAACCGATGGCTTCGCCGTACCAGTAAGCCTGATTCAGCCGCTGCATGCCCCAGTTGGGAATGTACACATACAGGTCGCGCGGCAGTGAGATCATGCTGACCGTGTTCGTATTGCGGTTGATCGACACGATGATCATGGTGTCGGTGTGGAAATTGGGATCGTTGGGCACCAGCGCGCCGTCGTGGCCCAGCAGCAGGATGTTCAGCAGCTCGTAGGGATTGCCGTTCTCGTCCGTGGCGCGCAGCCGGGGCATCGCTGTCGGGATGGCAGTGGGCTGGGGCTGCTTGGGCGTATAGTCGGGCGGATAGTACAGCGTCGGTGTCGGCAGGTAGGCCGGCTCGGTGGGCGCTGGCGTCGGCGTTTCAGTCGGGGGAACCGTCGGGCTAGGCGTCCAGGTGGCCGATGGCGGCGGTGTGTTCGTCGCCGTGGGCAGTACAGGCGCGGCCGTGGCGCGCGGCGTGTTCGTCGGTGGGATCGTCATGCGCGGCGTGTTCGTCGGCGGCACGGTGGCCTGTAACGCCGCCGACGCACCGCCCGCCGCCAGCAGCGATGGGACGAAAAACACGCTCGCGGCGGTCAATGTCAGACAAACCAGAATCATCACGTTTTTGCTACGCAGCATCAACATCATCTCCGTGGTGGTGTGCAGCGTTAGTCTAGCGCGGGATCGGAGCTTGACAAGTCACCGACGGCCGAGCGTGGGGAAAGCGTGCGAATGCGCTCCACCACCGGGGGCTTGGCGATACCGGCTCAATCGAAGGGAAACAGCGGCGGCTGTACGGCGCGCCCTTCGTGCGCGAGCAGCCACTGCTTGCGCCACAATCCGCCGCCGTAGCCGACCAGCGAACCGTCGCTGCCGATGACGCGGTGGCAGGGCACGATGATCGCAATCGGGTTCTGCCCGTTGGCGCGGCCCACGGCGCGGATCGTTTTCGGATCGCCGAGGTCCGCCGCAAGCGCGCCGTAGGTCGTCGTTTGCCCGAACGGGATCGCCAGCAGCGCGCGCCACACGCGCTGCTGGAACGGCGTGCCGGACGCGTTGAGTTTGACGTCGAACTCGCGGCGGCGCCCTTCGAAGTACTCGCTGAGCTGCTGGGCGCAGTCGCGCACAACGCCCGGCACATCGGCATGATCGCCCTCTTCGGGCGCGTTGTCGTCGAACCCCACGGCCGTGATCCCGCTGGCGCTCCCGGTCACCGTGATCGTCCCGATCGGGGACTCGAGCTTGAGGCGGAAGACATCAGCGGAGCTCATCGTGCATCCTCATTGCTCGAAACGAATCCGGACCGTGCACTGAGGCAGCCAATTACCCGTGTTGTCAACGACGGTCAGGCGCAGCCAGTAGTCACCGGGCGCGAAGGCCCCTGTGTTGATCGTGCCAAGCTGCCCCCGTTCTACCGGGGTGCTGTACACGTTCAGGGTGGCGAAACTCGCATCATCGGTCGTGCTGCCGGACACCTGGAGCCGGTAGAACTGGAAATCCGGGTGAGTGGCCGCGCCGTAGATGGCGACCGTTCCGCGCAGGACGGTCCCTGGCAGCGGTTGCGAGATGGCGGCGGCCGGGTTGCCGCAGTCGAAGCTCAGCGGGCCGCTTGGCGCGCTTATGGTGCTCGCTGTGGGCGGCGCGGGCGGCGTGACGTCGGTGCCAGGCGGGACGTACAGCAACTGGCCTGTGGTGATGTTGTTCCGGTCCTCGATGCAGTTTGCCTCGGTCAGCTCCTCGATATCCAGCCCAAGGCGCACCGACAACTGGAAGAGCGTGTCGCCTCGCTGGATGGTGTAGGCGATCCAGTCCTGCGGGATCACGCAGCCGCTGGGGCTGGGGGTGCGGGTGCGCTCGCCACCGAACGGGGTGATGCTAGGCGTGAGCGTCGGGTAGGGCGTGAAGGTCAGCGTGGCGGTGGGCGTGAATGTGGCCGATGGCGTGAGCGTGTCGGTCGGAACCGGCGTCAGTGTGCGCGTCGGCGTGTTCGATGGCGTGAATGTCGGCGTAGCCGTCGGGGTAGACGTTCGTGTGGACGTTGGCGTGGCAGTCTGAGTCGGCGTGGGTGTTGGCTCGGGCGTATCGGTCGGCGTCTTCGTCGGCGTTGCAGTCGGCTCCGGCGTGTTGGTAGATGTCGCTGTAGCCGTCGGTGTCGGCGTGTCGGTCGCCGTGGCGGTTGGCGTCAGCGTGGGTGTGGCGGTTGGAACCGGCGTATTTGTGGCTGTGGTGGTAGCCGTCGGCGTGCTAGTCGCTGTGGCGGTGGACGTAAGCGTGGGTGTGGCAGTTGGAACCGGCGTATCCGTGTCGGTGGGCTCCGGTGTATTCGTGGCTGAAGCCGTAGCCGTCGGCGTGTTCGTCGCTGTGGCCGTTGACGTCGGTGTATCGGTCGGCACGGGCGTTCGGGTTGGAGTCATCGTCGCCGTTGCGGTGGGCTCGGGGGTGTCCGTCGCGGTCGGCACCGGCGTGTTGGTCCTGGTTGGGAACGGTGTGAACGTGGCGGTCGGCGTCGGGGTTGCTGTCCAGCGCGAAGCCGTGGCCGTCAGCGCCTGCGCGACACGGAGCGCCGTGGCGGAGGCGTCCGGCGTGCGAGTCGGCAGCGGAGTGAACGTCCACGTGGCGGTAGGCACCGGCGTATTTGACGGCGTCACTGTCGGCGTGTCGGTTGGCTCGGGCGTGTCCGTCGCGGTCGGAGGCGGTGTGGGCGTGTCGGTTGGCTCGGGCGTGTTGGACGGCGTCACCGTCGGCGTGTTGGTCGGCTCGGGTGTGTCGGATGGCGTCACCGTCGGCGTGTCGGTTGGCTCGGGCGTGTCGGATGGCGTCACCGTCGGCGTGTTGGTCGCTCGGGTGTGTCGGATGGCGTCACCGTCGGCGTGTCGGTTGGCTCGGGCGTGTCGGATGGCGTCACCGTCGGCGTGTTGGTCGGCTCGGGCGTATCGGACGGCGTCACTGTTAGCGTGTCAGTCGGCTCGGGCGTATCCGTCGCGGTCGGAGGCGGTGTCGGCGTGTCCGTCGGCTCGGTGTTGGCGTATCGGTGGGCTCCGGCGTGTCGGAAGGCGTCAGTGTTAGCGTGTCAGTCGGCTCAGGCGTGTCGGTCGGCGTCCAGTCCAGGCGTGTCGATCGGCTCAGGCGTGTCGGTCGGCGTCAGCGTCGGCGTATCGGTGGGCTCCGGCGTGTCGGTCGGCGTCAGTGTTAGCGTGTCCAGTCGGCTCAGGCGTGTCGGTCGGCGTCGGCGTCGGCGTATCGGTGGGCTCCGGCGTGTCGGTCGGCGTCAGTGTTAGCGTGTCGGTCAGCTCGGGCGTATCCGTCGGCGTCAGTGTCGGCGTATTGGTGGGCTCGGGCGTGGCGCCAGACGTCCTCTGTTGCTTGTCAGTCGGCTCGGGCGTGTCGGTCGGCGTCACCGTCGGCGTGTCGGTTGGCTCGGGCGTGTCGGACAGCAGCGTCACCGCGGTCAATGAGTTGGCTCGGGCGTGTCCGGACAGCATCACCGTCGGCGTGTCGGTTGGCTCGGGCGTGTCGGACGGCGTCACGGTCGGCGTGTCGGTTGGCTCGGGCGTGTCGGTCGCGGTCGGAAGGGGCGTCGGCGTGTCGGTTGGCGCCGGCGTATTGGACGGCGTCATCGTCGCTGTAGCAGTTGGCTCCGGTGTATCGGTCGCGGTCGGAGGCGGTGTGGGCGTGTCGGAAGGCTCCGGCGTATCCGTCGGCGTCAATGTCGGGGTGTCGGTCAGCTCGGGCGTACCTGTGGCAGTTGGAGGTGGCGTTGGTGTGTCGGTGGGTTCCGGCGTATCCGTGGCCGTATCGGTTGGCGCGGGACGGTCCGTCCTGGTTGGGAATGGCGTGATGGTTTTGGTCGGCGTGTTGGTCACCGTCGACACTGGCGTCGCCCTGCTGCTCGGAACCCGGGTGACCGTGGCCGCCAGAGCCGCGACGGCAGTCGGTAACTCGGTCAACTGTGGAGGCTTCGAAGGTTCTACGTCCGGCGTGTCCGTCGGCGCGGTGAGCGATCGCGGCGTGGCAGTAGGTCGCTCCGTTACGGCGGCAGGCGTGTCCGTCCGGGTGGCAAGGGAGCGCGGAGTGGCAGTGACTGGCTCAGTCACGGCACCGGGCGTATCGCTCGGGACCTCCACTGCTGCAGCGGGCGGCGTATCGGCAGGCAGCTGAGCCGCTTCTGTGGTGGGCGCTAACGTGCGCGTGGGCGCCATCGTGAGCTCGATGGCAGGCGTGTCGCTCGGCCTGGGGCGCGGCGTGGCGGACGGCTCCAGGGTCGGTGTATCGCTGGGCGGGGGCAGGGTCGGCGTGACCGTTTCCGCTTCGGCAGTGGGTTCCACGGTGGCGGGCGTTGCCGCGAGCGTCGCCGTGCCCGTCACAGCCTCTTCAACCTGAGCGACGGCGGTGCGCGTCTCGTCCTCCGACGATAGCTCGTCGGCATTGCGACTCAGGCTCAGAATCACGCCAAACGTCAGCGCCAGGGCGACCGTGCCTACGGCGACGATGGCGACGATCAGTTCATTGTTGCGGTTTCGGCGGCGCTGCTGCATCGGTTCATGCCTCCTCTGTCGCGGAAGTTGAGAGCGGGATAATGAAGTGGAACGTGCTGCCCGTTCCCAATTCGCTTTCGAGCCAGATGGTCCCGTTGTGGGCTTCGACCAGCGCCTTCGCGATGGACAGCCCCACCCCCGTATCGCCAATGCCTTCGATCAGCGGGTTGTCGGCACGGTACAGGCGTCCGAACACGCGCCTCTGCTGATCGGGCGGGACGCCGCCGCCCTGGTCCGTAATCGTGACGTGGACGACGTCCTCCGGGGAGGGCACCGGGGCCACGTCATCGCTGATAGGCGGCACGAAATTGAACGCCTGCTCGGCGGTGATAGTGACTTCGCCATTGACCGGCGAGGCCAGGTACGCGTTGGAGAGTAACTGCATGATCACCTGCTGCATGGCGTCACGGTCGGCGCGGAGCGGCGGCAGCCGGTCCGCCAGGCGCATGTGCAGCGTGATGTCCTTTTCGCGGAACTGGTTACCGGCCCGAGTGAGCGAGTCCTCGATCACTTCCAGCATGTCCAGCATGGCGGGCTGGAGCTTGAACTCCTCGGAATCCAGCATGGTGAGGCTGATCAGATCCTCGGTCAGGTGGGCGAGGCGATCTACGTTGGCCTGAACGCGCTGGATGAACTGCCGCTGCAGCGCGCCCAGGATGCCGACCGACTCGTTGAGCAGCAGATCGGTGTAGCCCATGATCGAGCTCATCGGCGTGCGCAGCTCCTGGGCGATGGCCATAACCACATCGGCGTTCTCAGGTGCAACGGGACGCATTGTCTGCGTGGTCGAACCGCTCGGCGCGCGCATTTGCGGCTGCTGGACCAGCGAAAGCTCCTGCTGGGAGCTCAGCAGCTGGCTTTCGAGCCGGTGGCGTTCCTCGGTCAGCTCAGCGATCATCTGCTTGAGTGCTCCGACGCCATCCGCCCCGAGTTGTTCGAGCAGCTCTCGGTTGCCTTCGTCACGAGCGAGGAGCTGATCGCGCTCGGTCTTGAGCGCGGTCGCCTCGGCCAGAAGCCGGTCACGGTCCGCTTCGAGACGGGCCCGCTCAGCGCTGAGCTCGGTCAGGCGCGCCTTCAGACGGTTTTTCTCGAAGAGCGCATCCTCCATATCGGTCTGGATCACGGTGGCTTCGGCGATCAGGCGCGTGCGCTGGTCGAACCACTGCTCGCGCGCTTTGAGCAGCTCATCACGCTCAGCGCGGATCGTGTCGCGCTGTTTGCTCATCGCTTCGCGGTCGGTTGCCAGCCGCCGGATGTCGGCTTCCAGGGCGGCGAGCTGCGCTTCGCGCTCGGCCTCGCGCTGGAGCTTATCCTCCAGTTGGCGGCGTTCTTCGCGCAGCAGATCGCGCTCCTGGGCGATCTTTTCCGCGCGGGACTTGAAATAGGCGCGCTCCTCGGTGAGTTGGCCGAGGGCTTTCGCCACGGCCAGCGAGCCGCCTTCGAACCCCAGTGACTGAAGCTGGGCCTGGACGTCCTCGAGTTCCTGGCGAATCGTGTTGCGCTCGGCGGTCAGACGGGCTTTGTCCTCGCTGAGCTCCGCGAGCATATCGCGCAGGGCCTGCGGCACCGCCTGGTCGCGCGCGGCGCGAATGTCGTCTAGCGCGCGCTCGAGCTTGGTCTTCTGAACCTGGAGCTCGTCGCGCTCGCGCCGCAAGGCCTCGATCATCGTCGTGTAGATGCTCTCGTCCCCCTCAGCCGTGGCGCTGACCAGGGCAGTCTGGGCCTGCTGAAGCGCCTGGGAGAGCAGCTCGCGTTCAGCAGCCAGCTCCTGGCGCTCGCGCGAGAGCGTTTCGATGCGCTGCGTGATGGTCTGCGCCTCGTCGCCATCTTCGACCAGTTGGGCCAGCCGGCTGCGCTCGTAATCCAACTCGACCTGCAAATCGCGCACCATGCGGCTCAACTCAGCGATCTGCTCCTGGGCCAGCGCGAGGCTGCTCTGCATCTCCAGGCGCATCCGCTGCACGCTCTCGGCATCGATCTCGTCGGGCGCTTCACCCGCCACTACGGCCTCGATCGCTCTGTCCTCCGCCTCGAGGCGGACGAGTTGCGCAGCACGGCTGAGAGCCACCAGCCGGGCGGCGACTGGTCCCAACCCCTCGAGCAGGCTGGTTTCCGTGTTCAGCAGCTCGCGGTTGGTGTACGGCAGGCCAACGACCAGCACGCCGAGCACCGCGCCCGATCGCGTCAGCGGCTGGATGTACGCCGGGCCGAGCTGGGTGATATCCAGGCGCGTGTACAGGTCGACAAGCTCATCGACATTCGAGTCGGTGCGCAGGACCATTTGGGCCTTGCTACTGATGGCCTCGCGCAGGGTGGGCTGCTCGTCGAGGTTCAAAGCCAGGCCGGGGATCAGCCGCTGCTGGATGTTGTCGAAGGCGGCGACCACGTCGGCCCACTGGTCGTCATCGTGCGAGAGCAACACAGCGACATCCGCTTTGAGCACCGAGGCCACGGCGCTCACAATCTGGCGCGGGATGGCCTCCGGCTCTTCCTTCTCGAGCATCAGGCCGATGGCCTTGAGCAGGATCATCGACTCGGAATGGGAGACGAACCCGGCGGGCGTAGGCTGGATTGGGCGCGGGGCGTGAGCCGCCGCGGCGGCCTGGGGCCGGGAAACAGCCTCGGCATATTCGGAGACTTCGTCGATGGCCGTGGTCAGCCGTTCGAGCACCAGCCGGTAAACGGCCACCACGAGCACGGGCATCGCGGTGAGGAATGCCAGACGCACCGCGCCGGACGTATCGCCGTCCAGCTTGTCGCCGCTCATGCGAACCAGCGTGTAGCCGTGGCCAATGAGCAGCACGACAAAAAACAGCAGTTTGAGCGGGATGTCGGCCGTCTGCCGGTACCGCGTCAAGAGGAGGATCAGCCCGCCGATGAGCAGAATCCCGGTGGCTGCCGTCCAGGCGAATCCCAGGTCGTGCTGGTTGAACGCCTCGGTACGGGCCAGCGGTTCCCACTGTGAGGCAGTGACTGCATACGCGCCCAGGATCGCGATCGCAAGCAGGGCGGTGAGCCGCCACATGCCCCGTTGGGGTTTGTCGCTGTCGGCGGCGAGCAGGGCGGCACTGGCGAAGAGGATCACGAGCATATTGACGGCGCGCTCCAGGGGCGGCAGGACGGCGTCATTCGGCGTGTCGGTGACGACCGCATACAGCGCTCCGGCGCCCATGGCGATCCAGGCCGCGACGATTCCCGTCACCAGAATGGCGTACCGACCGGCGGCGATTTCGCCGGGACCGCGGAGCCGTTGGCCGAGCGCCATCAGCAGCGCCGCCTGGCTGATGGCAAACACCGCCAGAAAATAGATCAGTTCGCCCGTTGGCTCGACGAAAAGGTCAAAAAACTCTGGAGCTGAATCCATCGTGGCTCCTCTCGGGATCCCCCTCATTGCTGCCCAGTATAGCACGGTCATGCGCCAGGCGCGCACAAACGTCTGATAGGGGTTGCAATTTCGTTTGAATTATACTCGCGCGCTGCGGATTTGGCATTTCCGCACACGGCGCGGTACACTCACCGGCGATTTCACGGGTTAGACAGGGGGGCCAAGCGTCTGGAGCGACCGGGCGAGTTTGGCCTCTTGTGGTTTGTGGGTTTGGTGTGTAGGTAGAGCGGGGGACCGCATGGCCGATCTGGAAGGGACCGCTGGAGTGTTCCGCGCCGAGGGGCGCCGATGGCACCGGCGCATCGCCGGGCTGGTGCAGCGTCATCCGTGGGCGGCGCGCCTCGTGCAGCGGGTATACGGCCTGGTGCAGCCCCGGTTTACGGTGGGCGTCGTGAGGGTGCTGGTCGATCCGGCGGGGCAGGTGCTGCTGGTGGAGCACGTCCTCCATGCGCACAAACCATGGGGCCTGCCCGGCGGCTGGCTGGCGCGCGGCGAGGATCCGGCCCAGACCGTCGAGCGCGAGTTTTTCGAGGAAACCGGACTGCGCGTGCGGGCGGTCCGCCCGCTGCTGATCGAGCGGGCGCCGGACATGCGCGCCCACATGGACGTGGTTTACCTGTGCGAGCTGGCCGGCCATCCCCAGGCGATCCGGTTGAGTCACGAGTTGTTGGGATATCGCTGGGCGCCCCGCAACGCCCTGCCGCCGCTGGTGGCGTTCCACGAAAAAGCGATCAGGGAGGTGGATAGATGGAATACGGACGGCTAGGCGAACGCCAGCGCCGGATGCGCGTGCCGGTGCTGGAAATTCTGTCGTCGCTGCTGCTGTTGGGCGCCATCATCCTGGGCATGCTCGAGCTGGTCGAGTACAGCAGCACGAAAGACGATCTGCCGACGGATCTGACCATAGCCGGGATTCCGGTCGGTGGGTTGAGCGAGGCCGATGTCCAGATCCGGCTGGAAGAGATTTACGCCGACCAGCCCGTGCAGTTGTCGTACCTGGGCAGCCCGATCGTGCTGGACCCGGTCGAGGTCGGTTTTCGCCTGAACACGGAGGCTATGCTGGCCGAGGCACGGGCTCAAAGCACTCAGCAGCAGGACTTCTGGGCGGGATTCTGGAACTATCTGGGACGGCGCCCGGTGGCGGCGGTGACTGTGCCACTTAGCGCGGAGCTGATCGAGAGCAACGTGCGCGATTACCTGCAGAGCCTCAAGGAACGCTACGAGACCCAGCCAGGTGATGCGGGTTTCGACCTGGGCACGCTCACGTTCCGGTCGGGGCAGTGGGGGCAAAGCCTGGACGTCGACGCGGCGGTGCCGCTGGTGACGGCGGCGCTGTTGCAGCCCGAGCCGGTTAACCGGCGCGTCGATCTGCCGACCCTGCAAGTCGGCGGGGCGGAGGGCGGCATGGACACGCTGCGCCAGGCGATCCTCGACCTGATGGCGAGCCGCGGCTTTGTGTACAATGGCGACGAAACGCTGGCGTCCGTGTACATCATGGACCTGGCGACAGGTGAGGAGATCGGGATTCTGGAGGACGTGCGCTACAACGGGGTGAGCACGATCAAGATCCCGATCATGATCAACCTATTCAAACAGAAACTGGTGATGGACCAGGAGTCGGCGTACCTGCTCACGGAGTCGATTCTGTGCAGCAACAACGCCTCATCGAACTGGTTGATGCAGATCGCTGGAGGCACCGGCGGCGACATTCTGGAGCCAGAGGCCCAGTTGCGCAACGGGCTGAATCAGGTATCCTGCTCGGCGCAGGAGCTTGGCGCAGAGCACACCTATATCAGCGCGCCGCTATACGTGGCCGACCGGACGTATGAATGGGAGGCCGCGGTCTGCCGACCCCAGACAGCAGGCAACTCGGATTACGTCGCCGCGAACGATCCGTATTCCCAAACGACCGCCGAGGACATGGGCATGCTGCTGACCCAGATCTATGATTGCGCCAACAACGGCAGCGGCCTGATGGCGCTCTATCCGGACGACATCACGCAGACAGAATGCCAGCAGATGCTGGAAGTGCTGAGCGGCAACCGGATCGGGCGGCTGATTGAGCTGGGCGTGCCGGAAGGGACGCGCGTGGCGCACAAGAACGGCTGGGGCCCGCCCGGCACGAGCGCCGACGCCGGCATCGTGTTCTCGCCCGGCGGCGATTACGTGATCGTGATGTACACCTGGGAGCTGGACAAGGACGGCAACAACCTGCCAACGCTCCAGGCGTGGGAGCTGATCGAAAACGTCAGCCGGCTGACGTACAACTACTTCAACCCGAGCGAGCCGCTGCTGGAGCCGCGCCAGCCGATCAACCCGCTGGGCGCCATCGACTGCGTCACCGTCATGTCGCCGGACCAGGTGAATCTCAACGACATCGACGAGAACCGGGTGAACGAAAACGGCGAACCGCTGCCGGGCGCGTGTTATGGCGGCGCGAGTCATTTCAACCCGACGACCGGCGAGTGCCTGGAATGGGACAACTGGGGACGCAATTAGCGTGTCCGGCTGGGCGCCGGGAGGTTGCGCCGGGGAATCGCGTCAGTCTGCCGCGTCCTGACCGGCGCTACTGGCGTGCTTGAGGACGATCATGGTCACATCGTCGAACTGGGGCTCACCTGCCGCGAAGGTATCTACCGCGCGCAACACCGCTCTCGCGATGTCGCTGGCGTGCCTGGCGCGCAGGTTGACGAGCGTCGACTGGAGGCCGACCACGCCGAACTCGGCCATGTCGGAACGCAGCGCCTCGGTCACGCCGTCCGTATAGGCTACCAGCATGTCTCCCGGTCCCAGCGTGACTTCTTCCTCCTGCAGCGTGATCTGCGGAATAACGCCCAGGGCGATCCCCTTCACGCTTAGCAGTTGAGCGGTCCCGTCCGCGCGCACGAGCACGGGCGGGTTATGTCCCGCACTGGAATAGGTCACACGCCCGGTTTGGGCATCCCACAGGCCATACCACACGGTGACGAACAACTCCGATCGTGTATCGCGCAGCAGCAGGTTATTCACCCGGCTGAGGGTCTCGGCGGGCGCCTGGCGGTTGGAGCCGACCGCGCGCAGCAGCGTGCGCGACAGGGCCATGAACAACGCTGCTGGCACGCCTTTGTCGGCCACGTCGGCCACGACAATGGCCCAATGATGATCGTCCACGGGGAAAAAGTCGTAGAAGTCGCCGCCGACCTGGCGCGCCGCGCGGTACACTGCGGCGACCTCCCAGCCGGGCACCTCCGGAAACGTCTCCGGCAGGAAGCTGGTCTGAATGCCGCGCGCCACTTCCAGCTCCCGCTCGATGCGCTCGGCGGCGGTCGCTTCGGCCTGCAGCCGCGAGTTCTCGAGCGCCAGCGCCGTCTGGTGCGCGATGCCGCTGAGAATGTTGAGGCGACGCTGGTCAATCGGGCCACCCAGCGCCGGGTGATCGACCAGCATGGCCCCCACCAGATGGCCGCGCGCAATCAGCGGCAGGCCGAGCAGGGTGGGGCTTTCGACCAGCCGTTGCAGGACCGGCGGCAGCGCGCAGTCCGTCCCCACGCCGGCCGAGATCGGCTCGGTTGCGGCCAGCAGGTCGGATATAAACGGCCCGTCTTCTTCCGTGAAGGCCAGGCCGTGAAAGGTTGCCGTAGCGTCGGGCGCAAGCCCCCAGGACGGCCCTCCCACCAGACAGCCCTGATCGCCATCCCAGTGCATGATCGCACAGCGCTCGACGCCGACCAACAGCGGCGTCAGACGGACGACCGTCTCCAGACTCTGGTACGGGTCGATCTGGGTGTTGACGGCCTCGGCTACCTGGAGCAGGGCGGTAGTGACCCAGGCTTCTTCCTGCTGCGCGGCGAATAGCTGGGCGCTTTCAATCGCCAGCGCGGCCTGGTTGGCGATGCCGCTCACGAGCTCGATCTTGCGATCGGTCATCGGCTCACTGTCGTCGCGCTGGCCGATGAGCAGCAAGCCCATGAGCTCTCCCTTGGCGAACAGGGGCAGGATCACGCCCTGGCCGATGTTGATTTCGACCGGCAGGTTGGCGGGTTGGGCCGTGCTGCTATCGATCAGGACCGGCTGGCCATCCTGCTTGATCTGGGCCAGCAGCGGCCAGGTTTGAGGCGTGAGGATGAGGCCAGTCAGCGCTGTCGTGACTTCGGCGGATGGCCCGGCGATCTCGACCACACGGAAGGTGTTCGCGTCCTCGGCCAGGATCACCGCACTCCACTCGACGCCGACGAGCAGCGGCGTGATGCGCGCCACGGTGCTGAGCACCTCGTCAAGGTTGGTGGCGCGCGCAGTCGCTTCGGCAACCTGCAGCAGGGCGTTGGATACCCATGCCTCTTCGCGCTGCGCCATGTAGAGCTGAGCGTTGGTAATGGCGACGGCGGCCTGGTTGGCGAAGGTCGCGATGATCTCGTTCTCTTCCGGTGTGAAGCGGTCCGGGCCGATGCGCTCGATTGCCAGGTAGCCGATCAGTTCGCCGGCCACGCGCAGCGGCACGAGGATGTCGTCGTGGGCGATGGCCTCGGCGTCTTCCGAATGCGTATTCAGCGTGTGGAGCAGATCGCTCAGACGCTGGTCGGTCGCCTCATCAAAGGGGATCGTGTCGTCCCAGATGTCCGATTCGGGATCGAGAATCTCGCCCCGCGCGGCGCTGACCTGAAACACGTTGCCATCCGCATCCAGCAGCAGAATCAGCCCGGCGGTGTATTCGACGACGCGCTCCAGCCCCACCAGGATGCCGTCTAGCACGCTGCTTAGGTCGAGCGACGAGCCGAGTACCGTGCTCAACTCGCGCAGCGTTTCGGACAGCATCCGGCGGCGGGTTTCGTTGGCGAACAGGCTGGCGTTGCGCAGCGCAATCGCCACTGTGTCGCCGAGCGCCTGGATCAGGATGACGTCCTCGTCGGTAAATGCGTTGGCCTGCGTGCTCTGAATGTCGAAGACGCCGAGGACGTGCGATCCCATGCGGATCGGGATGGTCATTTCGCTGAGCGTATCTTCCACGCCCGGCCCCACGATGTAGGCTTCATCTTCGCTGACGTTGCCGGTCCAGCGCGGCTGGCCTTCGCGCGCCACCCATGGTATGATGCCGGGCCCGCTGATGTCGTAGGACAGCTTTTCCAGCGCCCAGCGCCCGCTGTGGACACCGCTCCCGCTGCGGAACACCAGCCGGTCACCGATGCGCAGAAACAGGTGAACGCGGTCGTAGCCCAGGTGGTCGTTCACCAGATCGACCACCTCATCCAGCAGGTCGTCGATATTGAGAATCGAGACCAGGGCGCGCGCAACTTCGGTCATGGCGTTGATGCGCTCTGTCTGGCGGCGCTCGGCGTCATAGGTCTGCGCTTCCTGGATGGCGAGCGCGAGCTGGCTGGCGAGCGTTTCCAGCATGAAGGTATCGTCGCTACCGAAGGCATCGAGCCGGTTGCTCTGCACGTCGAGCACGCCCATCACCCGCCCCTGAACGGTCAGCGGCACGCAGATCTCCGAGCGCGTGGCGGCGAGCGTGACCGTATGCATGAAGCGCTCGTCTTCAGCGACGTTGGGCGCGATCACCGGCTTGACGTTGCTCCACACCCAGCCGACCAACCCCTGGCCGGGCGCCAGGATCAGGTCGTCCGGCGCGAGCGATTCGTGACTGCTGGCCTTAAGCTGGATCGTGCCCGAGACGTCATCGACGATGAAGATGTTGACCGCATAATACCCAAATGCGTCCTGGATGAGCGTCACGATCTGGCGGAACAGGTCCGGCAGGGGCTGGATCGCGGTCACCTGGCGCGAGACGTCGTTGATCAGCCGGAGCTGGCGGGCGCGTTCCTGGGTGGCCTCGAAAGTCTGCGCGTTGCGGATCGCGCCGGAGGACTGGTTCGCCAGCAGCGTCAGCAGGCGCATGTCCTCGTCGGTGAAGCAGTCGGGGCGCTCGCTCTGGACGGCGATCACGCCCAGCGCCTCGCCGCCGGACATCAGCGGGGCGAAGATGGCCGACCGCGCGGGGTTGTACGCGCTGTAGCTGGGGCGGGCGGGGAGGGTGTCCCACTCGCGCTCGAAGTCGCGCACGAGCAAGCCCGTGCCGCTCTGCCGGATCCACCCGATGATACCGTCGTCGGCGTTGTCCTCGAAGCGCTGCGGGGGCATGCGCTCCGCGTTTTTGAGCCAGACCTTGATGAGGTAATCGTTGCCCTCGAACAGGCCGATCTGGAAGTTCTGGGTGTCCACGATCCGCGTGGCCTGCTGGTAGACGACCTCGCACAGCGCATCGACCTTGAGCTGCACACTGAGAATGGCGTTCCCCACGCCTGCCAGGACATCCAGCTCGGGGCTGATGTCTTCATGGGCGGCCAGGCTGGCGCCGCGCGCACGCCCGCGCCAATAGCCCAAGGCAAGGCCGACGCCCGCGCTGCCTACGGCCAGTGTGGCGCCGACCACCATGACGACGATGAGCGTGGTGTCCAAGTCGATGGTTTCCCTCGTGGAACCCGGGTGTTTAGGTTACGTTCTTCTGGATCGAGCGGCGAGGGCAGCATTCAGATCAGGGAAAATCTGGAACAACATGTCGAATCCCACCATCTCGAAGATTTCGACAATGCGCGGCTGAAGGCTGCTCAGAATCACGTCGCCAGCCTGTCCCTGGGCGCGTCGCCACGCGGCCACGAGCACCTTGAGGCCGCTGCTGGCGATGTACTCGACCTGGGCCATATCGACGAACAACCAGACATAACCCTGCTGAAGTTGAAGATTCAACGTCTTCTCGAGCACCAGGCTCGTGTTGCTGTCGAGCCGGCCGGCCGGAAAAACAGCGGTCGCGTCGCCGTTGAGAACCTGCGTGGGAAACAGTTCTTCGCCTTCGCCGCCCGCCTCGGCCAACAGGGGGACGGCGGCCGGCAGTCGCTTGGCAAGCGTGAGTTGGTTCCTGTCGTTGACCCGGCTGTAGGTGACATCATCCATCAGCTTGCGGATGAAGTAGATGCCCCAACCGCCGGGCTCGCGGGTGTCAAGGGGTTCGGACGGGTCGGGCGCTGCGTGCTCCAGGGGATTGAAGGGAGGGCTGTCGTCCGTGATCGTGATGAGGAAATGGTCGCCCTCGGTGCGGCAGATAATCTCGATCTGGCTGTCTTCCCCCTGAAAGCCGTAGCCGTGCTCGATGATATTGGTGATCGTCTCGTCGACGGCCATCTGGCAGTGATAGACGGCGCGTTCATCCAGATTCGCTGCTTCGGCCACCTCTACCACAAAGTCGCAGGCGTGACGCACTTCTTCAAGACGGGCAGGGATCGCGAGGCGGCTTACTTCGCCCATAGGAATCCTCGGAATAGCTGGAATTGTGCAGGTATTCGAACCCAGACGTTGCTAAAAGCTGCCGACAGCCTCGACCTGCGTCGGGTAAATCTCAAAAATCGAGTCCAGACCGGCCAGTTCCAGGACTTCCTTGACCCGGTCGGATGGGTTGGCGATGCGCAGGTCGCCACCACCGCGCTTGACTCGCTTGAGCACGCGCACCATCTCGCGCAGACCGGCGCTGCTCATATATTCCACGCCGCCCAGATCCAGCACCAGGTTGTTGCGCCCCTCGTCTACCGAGCGGTCGAGCGCGCTGCCCAGCTCGGCGGCGTTCGTGCTGTCGATGCGCCCGATGACCTCGAAAAGCTGGACGCGTTTCATCTCAGATGAGTTGATTTCCATGACCATAATGAGTGCCTCCTGTAGAATGTGAAAGGGATTATACCATCCGACGAACAGCGTGCCAGCCAGGGTGCGGTCAGAAGCTGTCGACGGCCTGGATATCTGAGCGGAAAATCTGGAGCGTCGTATCCAGCCCGGCCAGTTTGAAGACATCCATGACCCGCTCGGACGGGCTGGCGATGCGCAGGTCGCCGCCGCCCGCCTGGGCGCGCTTGTAGGCTCGGACGATCTCGCGCAGGCCGGGGCTGCTGATGTAATCCACGTTGCCCAGGTTGAGCACCAGCTTATCGTGTCCCTGGCTGAGAATCTCCTCCAGCGCCTGTCCCATCGCGGCGGCCAGCTCACCGTCCATCCGCCCCGTGATCTCGAGAATTTGAATGCCTTTTGTCTCACTAACGCTAATCGCCGGCATAATGTGGTGGGCCTCCTTCAGCACAGTCCACAGAATTATATCACCAATTTCCCGGTATAATCGGCTCATCGCGTTGAAGGACGGGAACCGTGCATCATTCCTCCGTATCTAGAAACCAGCCTCGTTACACCGGGGCGATCCTGGCGGCAGCGGCCATCACAGCGAGTGCACTCTTTGTGATCCAGTATACGCTGGCTGGGAGCGACGTTGTCACGCTGCGGTACATTCTCGCTGCGCTGATCACGGGGGGCGCGGCTCTGATCGCCGGGCGCGCCGCGGGTGAGAGGGCGCCGGCACACCCGCCCGATCCGGCAAGCCTTGTCCTGGCTGGGCTAGCCGCGCTGAGCATATGGCCGGTGGCCTGGTGGCTGATGGATCTGACCAACACGCTGCTGGAGGACGCGGTAGGGCGTCTGCCGCTGCCGCAGCCGGTCATCAACCTGCCGGATTCGCTGCTGGGGCTGGACTTGCAGCCCGCCGCGTACGAGATCGGGGTCGTGTTCGCCGTGGTCCTGATCCCGCTCGCGGGCGCGTGGCTCTGGTGGGGGTTGGCGCTGCCCGAACTGGTCCGGCTCCTGGGGGGCCGGCGTGGAATCTGGGCGGCTGGCGCCCTGGCGGGTGTTTTCTGGGCGCTAAGCAGCCCGCAGGACATCACCCCTGCGATGCCATGGGGGCTGTCGTCGCTGGGCGGGTACATTCTGGTGGGCTGCGTGGCGGCATGGAGCGCTGCGCTGGCCCGATCTGCCTGGGCAGGCTTCGCGGCGCAGTTCATGTTCGCCTACGCATCGCTCGCCTGGACCGACGACATGTTCCACGAGCTGGGCCGCAAAGCCCACTGGGACCTGGACTGGCTGACGGTCAACCTGCTGGGCGTGTTTGTCACCGCTGTCTTGCTTCAGGCGATACGTTATCGCGAAGCGCAGAGCCCACGCCCAGCCCCTCAGACAGCACGCGGGCCAGCGCGCCTGGCACTGCCACTGGCGATCACTATCGCCGCGCTTGCGATCATGGCGGCGCTGGACATCGACGCGCGCAGAACCGAGATGGCCGACCCGGCGGCGGCATCATCACAGCCGGCGCAACAGGGAGACGAGCAGTCCCAACAGCCCTAACGCGCCCAGCGCCAGGATCGGCAGGATCGGCGGCAGGCTGCCGGAGTCCGTCTGCACTGTCGAGGGCGCGACACGTGGAATGATGACCGGTGTGACGGTGTAGGGCGGGAATGTGAATGTGGGCAGCGGCTGGCCCGGCATCAGCGTCGGGCCTTCCTCGCCGGGCGCGGCGGTGAACACGCCGGTCGGTGTGATCTGGACCTGCGCCGTCAGCGTCGCCACGGCGCCGGGCGTGCCCGTCACCACGGCGAGCGTCTCCTGGACGGCAGCAAACGCCGGATCGACGGTTGGGACGTCTTCCTGTTCGAATTGGACGATCTGCGATGCGTCGCCGGTCAGGGTCACGACACCGGAATACACCCAAGCCGTGCCCGAGGGCGTGTCCGGAAACTCGATCTGGTACCAGTCGAAGCGCTGGCCGATCACCGGGTACTGCCGGCCGGGGTAGATCTTCCCGACCGGGGTGTCGTTGATGTCCGGACCGGCGCGGACGTTGGTATCGTTTGAGATCGCCTCGATGACGGGGCGCCCCTCCGAGGTAGGAGTCCGCGTCGCGGTTTCGGTGGGGGGGCCCGCGGTGGGAGTGGGCGTGGGGAACTGGAGCGGCACGGGCGTGCCCTGCGCGGCGGCACTCTCCCGCGGTTTAACGCCGGACGGTCCCGCCCAGGCGACGGTGGTGCTCACGACCAGGACGATCGCGGCCACCAGCATTCCCAGCCAGCGTCTTTGTCGCATGTCAATACGCGTCACCATATGATCCTGTTCATCGTGTAATCGCGGGACTGATCCGCCTGGCGATAGCCATCGTCCCCATCGCGGGTCATGTGGCCCTGGTATTCCTGGTTGGTCCAGCCGTGCACGGTCCATTCGCCCAGCACGAATGGCGGGACCACGACACCGGGCGCGCAGGCTTCGCAGGCGACCGGAATCCACTCGCCATTGTACCGGCGGGCGAGGTGAAGGTGCGTCCCGTTGCTGATGCCGCCCTGGCACGACGGATGCCCCAGCTTGTCGCCGGTCTGGACAACCGTCCCGGCGGCGATGCGCTCGTGGTCGTCGATATGCAGGTAGACCAGGACCCATCCCGTGTGCTCGTTGCCGTCACCGTCCAGGTCGAGGATCACATAGCCCTGACTGCTACGGGCGATCACGCCGGGCGCGGCGGCGGTCGCCCAGTTGGGCGAGACGTAACACGCGCCCTGGGCCATCACCAGTTCGTCAGGTGGTTCGGGCGGCGCGAAGTCAATCGCGCCCCAGGCTGACCCGCTGTTATAGGCGCCGTGCGGCCCGCCGGTGTAGACCCATTCCTCGCCGCTCGCGAAGGGCAGCGTCAGCCGTGGCTGGGTCAGGTCCGATGGGGTGATCGGCTCGAAGGCCACGACGAAGGGATCGCCGAGCAGGCGCATGTACATCTCGAAGAATCCGGCGGGGTGTACCTCCTGCTGCCACTGCACGCTGGGGATGCCCTGGGCCAGCATGTACTGGACGCCGACCGTTCCGGGGTTGAGCGCCGGCGCGAAGAACACGCGCGGGCCATCCACGAACGAGATTGACGTCAGGCCGCGGTACTTCCAGCCGTAATAACCGGCATTCAAGGCGTCGGCGGCGCTCAGCATCTGGCGCATGAGACCTTCGCGCCCTTCTTTGACGATCCCCATGGGATAGCGCGTGTCTTCTTCGGAGGGGGAAGCGTCGGTTAGCCAGCCGCCGCGGTATTCCAGGAGGGCCAGCAGCAGGCGCGGGTTGATGCTGTAAGATCGCGCGATGAAGTCCACGATTTCGACGCCGGTCCAGGTCTTGCCCTCGAATTCCTCCGAATAGGCCTTCAGAAATCCCTGCTGGAACTTCACGAAACCCGCCACGCTGAAGGTCGCGGCGTTGGGCCCGTAGACCAGCTCGCTGTCCGGGATCAGTTTGAAGTCCGGGCCGTACGCCATCTCGACGCCCGGCAGCGCGATCGACTGGCCGACTTCCAGGACGTTCGGATCGCTCAGCGCGTTGGCAGCCAGAATAGCCTCGACGCTGATGCCGAACTGGTTGGCGATAGTGCCGAGCGTGTCGCCCGCCTGCACGACGTACATGCCGCCGCTGGAAAGCTGGAGCACCTCACGCGTGGGGTTGGGCGTCGGTTGGAGGGGCGTGTTGGTGGGCTGGTCGGGCGTCATCGAAGGTGGGATGATCGGGTTGCCGAATTCATCGCGCAGCGGCGTGGCCGTGATGTAGATCACCTCCGTGGTCGAGCGCGAGCACGCCAGCGCGCCGAGGGCCAGGGCTGCGACAGCGATGCCAACCGCAGCCCAACGCTTTGTCTGCCGGTGCGCCATGGTCACGTCAGCGCCTCGACGAGCCGGGGCAGGGATGCGTCGTAACGGTAGTGGGTATCGCGGTGCCCGTCGGGATATTCCTCGTAGACGTGCGGCACTCCCAGGGCTTCCAGTTTTTGGTGAAGAACCCGCGCGCCTACCTGCAGTTGATATTCGTCGAACTGGCCCACGTCGATGAACGCCAGCCGCGCCTGGCGCAGGGCGTCCACGAAGACCGGGTTGTCCAGTTTGCGGATCGGGTCGTGTTCCAGCCAGCGAGTCCAGACCTGTTCGTCGAGCGCGCCGGTCACTGGATCGACCGGCAAGTCGAACCCGTGCGGCGCGCCCGGATTACCGCCGAAGGCCGCCGACCAGCACACCGTCATGATCAGGTCCCAAAAGGCGCCATTCTTGGGGCGGATCGCCGGAATGGCCGCGATGAACGCATCCAG
The DNA here is from genome assembly GCA_040767355.1 of Aggregatilineaceae bacterium. Taxonomy (GTDB): domain Bacteria; phylum Chloroflexota; class Anaerolineae; order Aggregatilineales; family Aggregatilineaceae; genus LM3-B42. The sequence continues at coordinate 28,888 of JAXGOS010000014.1, forward strand.
CCCTCCGTAGCGCTCCAACTGCTGGTGCATCCGGCTCAGCCCAGGCAGACAGGTGAATTCCCAGTAGAGGTCGCCACTCTGGCAGGCGAACGCACCGAAGATCTCCGGGTGGTGCATCGCCTGGGTGATCGCACCGAAGCCGCCGCTGCTGCGCCCCATGATGCCGCGGTGGTCGCGGTCGGGAATCGTGCGATAACTGCGATCGACGAGCGGCACGATTTCATGGACCAGGTAATCCTCGTAACGGCCCATGCCCGCCGAGTTGATATACTGCGAACCGCCGAAACGCGTCCACATGTCGGGCAGGACCACGATCGCCGGAGCCATCTGCCCGGAGTCGATCAGCGCGTCGATCTGGCTCTTGATCGTCACGTCCCACGGGCGCCAATTCATCAGGCTCGGCCCGGTGCCCCCATGGCTGCTCAGCAGATACACGACGGGGTAGCGAAGGTCGGCGCGATCGTCATGGCCGGGCGGCAGGTATACCGCGACGGCGCGCGTGCTGGGGTCGCCGAGCGGGTTTTCCTCGAGGACCTGGCTGGCGAATGTAAGCTGTTCGACACGGCTGGGGCTGGCGATCACGACTGACTCCTTACTGATTGCTCCCATTTTAACGAAGCGGGTAGCGATGGGCAACAGCTACACGCTGACGGTCGGTAAAGCGTCGTGCAGGCGTCGGGTTGGGCGCTGGGGCTGGGAAATAAGCTCACAACTTGCTATAGTAACAGATACCAGCACGGGCGGATCATCTACTATGGGAGGATATACATGCCGCGCGTCAACTCGATCAAAGAGATTTTTGAGAACATGGATGAAGGCTTCGAGCCGGACAAGGCCGAAGGAGTCGACGCCATTTTTCAGTTCAACATGACCGGCGACAACGGTGGCCAATATTGGGTCAAGGTGGTCGATCAGCTGGTGGACGTGCACGAGGGCGAACACGAGAACCCGACCATGATTTTGACTGCCAGCGCGGACGATTACATTGCGCTGGTGAACGGCGAGCTCAACCCGATGATGGCGTTCATGCAAGGCAAGATCAAGGTCAAGGGCGACATGGGGCTGGCGTTAAAACTCCAGACGATGTTTGGCCTGGGGTAGCGCGACACGCGTCTGACGCAAGGCGCGGGCCAAACTCGACCCGCGCCATATACTCAATATCATAGGGACCGCTACGGTCCCTATTTCGCCGTTACGGGATGGGCACGTTGACCCGCACCTGCTGCAGCATGCGCAGGGCGACCATGTTGCGATTAGGCACGCCGTAGTTGTTCAACTCGTTGTTGGTGAACTGGTCGCCCACGCCCGAGCTGGTCAGGCGCAGGTCCGGAGTCACGCCGCCTGGCGCGTTATTCGCCACGCGCCGCCAGACGTTGAGCAGCGGGACTTCTGCCTCCTCAGCGGCCTGGACGATCACCGAATTGTACTGATGCAGTTGCGGCACAACAGCGGGATCGCCAGGGATCGTTGTCAGGATCGGGATTGTCCCGCCAGCGATGGCCGTATCGACGATGGCCGTCAGTGCGTCGTCAAATTCGTCGAGTGGCGTGTTATTCAGTACGTCGTTGCGCCCCACGATGATGAACATGACCGCGGGCCGGTTCACGCGGATCTCGCAAGCCAGCGGAGACTCGCCACCGGCGCAGTAGCCCGGATCGGCGCGTCCTGGATCGAGCAGATCGCGCGCGTGCCAGTCCGGGTGGGCGCTGAGCGCGCCGCCGTTCTGGAAGCTGTTGCCGCCGACCGGGAGACCGGTGCTCGTGTAGTAGAACACCAGATCGCTCAGCGCCGCAGCGACGTCCAGGTTGTCGAAGTTCGCCTCGCCATCGCCCAGGTCGCCCAGGAACTCGGCTGGCGGGGTATCGCCGGCCACGCTGAACACACCCGGATTAGCGGGCGGGGACATGCTCTGGCCCTGGCTGTAGATGTCGCGCGCCGTATTGGCGATCGGCCCTTCGATGGGCGAGATGTTCGGAATCTGGTTCAGATTGACTTCGGGCACGGGCGATTCCACAGGTGGCTCAGTGGGTAGCTCCAGCGCGGTCACCGTGACAGTGAACGTTGTGCTCGCCGAGCCGCCGCGACTATCCTCGACCGTGACGGTGATATTGGCCGAGCCGGGGCTGTTGGCGATGATCTGCACGATCCCAGGCTGCGGGACGTTAGCGTCCGCCACGCCCGGATTGTCCGACATGGCGATCGCCGTCAGCGGGTCACCATCTGGATCGGACGATCTGAAGAGCACATCGCGCACCTCACCAGGAGCTAACTCGACTGGGGAGATCGGGCTGATGGCCGGACTTGCGTTTGGCTGGACGACGGTGACGGTGAATGTTGCCTGCCGAGCCGCCGCGGCCATCCTCGACCGTGACAGTGATGTTGGCCGAGCCGGGGCTGGTGGCAACGACCTGGACGACGCCCGGCTGCGGAATAGTTGCGTTGGCCACGCCCGGATTGTCCGACATGGCGAGCGCGGTCAGCGGGTCGCCATCCGGATCGGACGCTTCGTACATCAGATCGGCGAGTTCGCCTCGGCGCCAGCTCAGCCGGCGGATCGGCCTGATTGATGGTGGGGTCGCTGTTGGGCTGGACGACGGTCAGCGGTGTACGTTGTGCTGGCCGAGCCGCCGCGGCCATCCTCGACCGTGACGGTGATGTTAGCCGAGCCGGGGCTGTTAGCGAAGATCTGCACGACGCCCGGCTGCGGGACGCCGGCGTCCGCCACGCCTGGATTGTCCGACATGGCGAGCGCGGTCAGCGGGTCGCCGTCAGGATCGGACGCTTCGAAGGACACCGTCGCGCAGCTCGCCAGGAGCAACTCCAGCTGGCGGAATCGGCCGATGGTTGGGTCGCCGTTGGGCTGGACGACGGTGATGACAAACGCGGTGCTCGCCAAACCGCCGCGGCCATCCTCGACGGTGACAGTGATGCTGGCCGAGCCGGGGCTGTTGGCGACGATCTGGACGACGCCTGGCTGCGAGACGCTGGCGTTCGCCACGCCTGGATTGTCCGACATGGCGAGTGCGGTCAGCGGTCGCCATCCGGATCGGACGCCTCGAAGGGCATGTCGCGTACCTCACCAGGAGCTAACTCGACTGGTGGAATCGGGTTGATGGCTGGGCTGCCGTTGGGCTGGACGACGGTGACGACAAACGCGGTGCTCGCCAAACCGCCGCGGCCATCCTCGACCGTGACAGTGATGTTGGCCGAGCCGGGGCTGTTGGCGACGATCTGGACGACGCTGGCCGCGGGATACGCGTTGGCCACGCCTGGATTGTCCGACATGGCGAGTGCGGTCAGCGTCGCCGCGTCAGGATCGGACGCTGAAGGATACGTCGCGCAGCTCGCCCGGCGCCAGCTCAGCCGGCGGGATCGGATTAATGGGGTCGCTGTTGGGCTGGACGACGGTCACGGTGAACGTTGTGCTCGCCGAGCCGCCGCGTCCGTCCTCGACCGTGACGGTGATATTGGCCGGGCCGGGGCTGTTGGCGACGACCTGGACGACGCCCGGCTGCGGGATGTAGGCGTTGGCCACGCCCGATATGTCCGACATGGCGAGCGCCGTCAGGGGATCGCCATCCGGATCGGACGCTTCGAACGGCACGTCGCGCAGCGCGCCAGGAGCCAACTCAGCCGGCGGGATCGGGTTGATGGCCGGATCGCTGTTGGGCTGGACGATGGTGGCGGTGGAGCGTTGCGGGGTGCCATGAGCCGCCGCGGCCATCCTCGACCGTGACGGTGATATTAGCCGAGCCGGGGCTGTTGGCAACGATCTGGACGACGCCCGGCTGCGCGATGTAGGCGTTGGCCACGCCCAGGTTGTCCGACATGGCGAGCGCCGTCAGCGGGTCGCCGTCGGGATCGGCTGCCTCGAAGGGCACGTCGCGCAGCTCGCCCGGCGCCAGCTCAGCCGGCGGAATCGGGTTGATGGTTGGGTCGCTGTTGGGCTGGACGACGGTGATGACAAACGCGGTGCTCGCCAAACCGCCGCGGCCATCCTCGACGGTGACAGTGATGTTGGCCGAGCGGGGCTGTTGGCGACGATCTGGAGGACGCCCGGCTGCGAGACGCTGGCGTTCGCCACGCCTGGATTGTCCGACATGGCGAGCGCGGTCAGCGGGTCGCCATCCGGATCGGACGCTTCGAAGAACACGTCGCGCACCTCACCAGGAGCTAATTCGACTGGTGGGACCGAGTTGATGGTTGGGTCGTTGTTGGGCTGGACGACGGTGACGACAAACGCGGTGCTCGTCGAGCCGCCGCGACCATCCTCGACCGTGACGGTAATGCTGGCCGAGCCGGGGCTGTTGGCGACGACCTGGACGACGCCGGGCTGCGCGATGTAGGCGTTGGCCGCGCCCGGATTGTCCGACATGGCGAGCGCCGTCAGCGGATCGCCATCCGGATCGGACGCCTCGAAGGGCATGTCGCGCACCTCACCAGGAGCTAATTCGACTGGTGGAATCGGGTTGATGGTGGGGTCGTTGTTCGCTGGACGACGGTGACGGTGAACGCGGTGCTGGTCGAGTTGCCGCGCCATCCTCGACCGTGACGGTGATGTTGACGAGCCAAGCTGTTGGGGACGACCCGGACGACGCCCGGCTGCGCGATGTACGCGTTGGCCACGCCCGGATTGAGCCGACATGGCGAAGCGCACGGCGAGGTCGTCCGATCGACCAGTGCCAATCGCTGCGCGCCGCCAGGCCGGCCCAGTTGGCGGATCAGCTGATGTCGATACCAGGCTCAACTCCGGTTGGTGTTGGCGTCCGGCAGCAGGTAGCCAGTTCGCCGTCCGGCGGTGGCGGGCTGGCCGACCTGGCGTATTCGTCGGTGTCGAAGGTCGGCTGGTGGTTCATCGGCGGCCTGTCCGGTCAGGTATCCGCTGCGCGGTTCGGTCGTCGGCGTGCGCGTCGGTGTGTCCGTTGGGACCGCCGTTTCCGTCGGCGTGTCGGTCGGGACCGGCGTGTCCGTGGGCGTATCGGTCGGGACCGGCGTGTCTGTCGGCGTGTTCGTCGGGACCGGCGTGTCTGGTCGGCGTGTTCGTCGGGACCGGCGTGTCTGTCGGCGTGTTCGTCGGGACCGGCGTGTCTGTCGGCGTATCGGTCGGGACCGGGGTGTCTGTCGGTGTGTCGGTCGGGACCGGGGTGTCTGTTGGTGTGTCGGTCGGGACCGGCGTGTCTGTTGGTGTGTCGGTCGGGACCGGGGTATCCGTCGGTGTGTAAGTCGCCGTGGGTGTATCAGTCGGGACCGGTGTATCCGTCGGCGTATCGGTCGGGACCGGCGTGTCCGTGGGCGTCTCGGTCGGGACCGGCGTGTCCGTCGGCGTATCAGTTGCCGTGGGCGTATCGCTGGGCGTCGGCGTCACGGTCGGCGTATCCGTCGGCGGCACCGTCCCGGTGGGCGTGTGGGACGGCGTGAACGTGGCTGTCGGCGTATCGGTGTCCGTGGGTGTTAAGGACGGCGTCGATGTCGCCGTGTCGGTCGGCGTCGGCGTCAGAGTGGGTGTGTGCGTCGCGGTGGGCGTGTCGCTCGGAGTCGGCGTCACGGTGGGCGTCGCCGATGGCGGCAGCGTGCCGGTTGGTGTATTGGACGGCGTGAGCGTGATCGATGGCGTGAAGGTCGGCGTGCTGGTGGCCGTTGGCGTGTGCGTCAGCGACGGTGTCACGGTGGGCGTGGCTGTCGCGGTCGTGGTTGGTGTGCGCGATGCCGTGATCGTCGCGGTCTGTGTTGGCGTGCTGGAAGCCGCAGGTGTGGGCGTCAGCGACGGCGTCAGAGTGGGCGTCGCGGTGGCGGTTGGCGTGCGCGATGCCGTGACCGTTGCGAACGGCGTTATGGTGTATGTGGCCGTGGGCGACGGCGTGGGTGGCACAACTCCGGTGGGGAGCCGGCCACAGGCCCCTAGCGCGGTCGTGAAGGCCGCCTCGACCCAGCCCTGCGTTCCCGCAATAGCGATCTGGCGCCACTGCCCGGACGGATCGCGCGCCAGGACGCGAAATTCCTGCCCGGCAGAGAGCACCGTCATTCGCATGTACGCCGGACCCGGGCCGCTATACACGGGCAGCCCATCCGTGGTGATGCGCAGGCGGCAGGGTTGGGGCGTGTTTGTCGGCGTGCTGGTGCCCGGCGGCGGTGGTGGCAGCGTCGGAATGATCGGCGTCGGGGTAGGCGGCAGCGGGGTAAGCGTGGGTGGCACGGTAGGCGGCGTTGTATTGGGACGCAGGGTGGGCGTGGGCGGCGGTAGCACAAAGCCGATGCCGGCGCAGTCGCCCAGTTGGTTCACGTAGTACGCGCTTACCCAACCGACGCGCCCGTTGATGAGCACCTGCCACCATGGATCCGGGAACAACTGGCGTCCAGTGATCGGCAGGATCTGCCCGATAGTGGCGCGGTCGATGATATCATAAACCAACCCTGGGCCGAGCCGGGCATTCAGGCTGCCCACAGCGACTTGCGCCCGGCAGGTGCGGTCCTGGGCCACGGTGGGAGTCATGAAGGCAATCGTGGCGGCGGGCGTCTGGGTGATCTCGCTGGCGCGAGCGCGCACCACCAGCGTCACCGTCGCCGATTCGCCGCGCACGTCACCGCGCCACGGGATGACCTCTAGGGTGTGCTCACCAACGTTGTTAGGCTGCCAGCGGAGCAAGACCCGAAACTCGGTATCGCCGCCCTCGAGGTCGGGCGAGGCCTGCGACGCAACGACCGAATCGTTCTCGATCAGCTCGACGCGCGTGATACCTTGCCGGTCGGTTGCGACGGCATAAATCAGGACGTCGGTATTAATCAGCACCTGGGCACCGTCACCGGGCGCCAGAATGACAACCGATGGCAGTTGGGCCGCGGCAACCTGGGTGCGCGTCGCCTCCCGATCGTCTTCGTCGCCCGTGCTCAGGTTACAGGCCAGCGCTGCTGCGATCAATAACATAATAGGCAGCAGCACCACCCAGGCCGCCCGATGCGTGCGTTTGCCGGGTGCCATATGCGTCTCCTGAAATTGTGAGGTTAAGTGTTAAATCTTTATCCTAAGTCTATTCCAGATAGCCCCGGATCGCAATGAACGAGCGGCGGCGTCACTCAATCGGTGGGTTGCCGTAGGCCGAAATCGCGTCGCGGAGCGTGTTGGCGCTGACGAGCGTGCCGGTGAACTGGTAAGCCAGCCCATCCGGCTGGATGATGATGGTGGTCAGCTCGGCTGCGGACCGAGTATGTGGGCCAAAAGCCTCAGCGATCGCGTCGACAAGTTCCGGGCTGGCGAGAGCCGCCAGCCAGTCGGCGGGGACTTCGGGATCCTCCAGACGCTCGACGGTGTCCCAGTCGTTCGCCAGCTCATTTTGGAGGACGGTACGGATCAGGCCCGGCGTTTCCTGCTGGTCTACGCTCAAGGCGATGAAGGCTGTGTCCGGCAGCAGCCCGAGATCGTACCGGTCCTGAATGGCTGTTAGCAGGAACTGGTGCTGCTCCAGGCACAGTTCGCACGACGCCGACACGATCTGTGCGACCACGCCGCGCCCGATGTACTCTTCCAGCGTTCGTTCGACGCCGGCGGTGTCGGTGAAGGATGCGTAGAGCCAATCCCCTGGCAGTACGTAGTCCTCGGGCGGGTTTTCGGTGCCGTCACCGGGGCTGAGCGTAGGGTACGGCGTGCGCGTCGGGCGGGGAGGGCTGGTGGGCGACGCAGTGAGAGTGGCAGTCGGTGCGGGGAGCGGTGTTTCCTCCGCGGGGGCGGGGGTTGGTAAAGCCTGCTGCGTGGGCTCATCTGTCGCCGGTGGCGTGCTGGTCGGCTCGGTCGCTGAACTGCAGGCGGAGACGGCCAAGACCAGCAGCAAGACGGTCAGCAGTCGGCGAAATGGTGACATGGCGATCCTCGCTAGGCTGGCGCTTCACTGCCCTTAATTATATGCAAGTCGGTGCCGCTGTGCTGCGTACCTTGGTGCTACTAGCGATCGGGTTGCTGCTCCAGGGCGATGCTGTCACAATTGTCAGAATCGGACAACCAGAGATGAAGGGAGCAGCGCCATGAAGATCGGCATCGTTGGGAGTGGAGCCGTCGGCGCGACCACGGCATATGCGCTGGTGATGCGCGGCGTTGGGCGCGAAATCGTCCTGGTAGACGTCAACAAGGAGCGCGCGCAGGCAGAGGCCGCTGATATTCTGCACGCCGTGCCGTTTGCGAATCCACTGCACGTCTCTGCCGGAGATTACCCGGATCTGGCCGGGTGTGGGGTGGTCGTGCTGACGGCGGGCGTGGGCCAGAAGCCGGCCGAGACGCGGCTCCAGCTCCTGGAGCGCAACGCCGCGATCTTCAGGGGCATCGTGCCGCAGGTGTTCCAGTTCGCGCCGGAGGCGGTGCTGATCGTGGCGACTAATCCGGTGGACGTGATGACCCATCTGGCGGCAAGGCTGGCGGCCGAGTTTGGCGTGCCGCACGGTCGCGTGGTCGGCACCGGGACGATGCTGGACACGGCGCGCTTCCGGGCATTGCTGGGCCTTCACCTGGGCGTGGACGCCTACCACGTGCATGCCTACGTGCTCGGCGAACACGGTGACTCGGAAGTCCTGGCCTGGTCGGAGGTGAGCATCGGGGGAATTCCGCTGGAGGAGTTCTGCGTCGTGCAAGGTGAAGAAGTGGATGAAGCGGCACGGCGCCGGATTGACGATGAAGTGCGCAATGCGGCGTATCACATCATCGAGGGAAAGGGCGCGACATACTACGGGATCGGCAGCGCCATTGCGCGTCTGGTGAACGTGATCTTGCACGACCAGCGGTCGATCCTGACCGTGTGCGCGCCGGTCGAGGAGATCGTGGGCGTGGCCGATGTGACGGTTGCTCTGCCCAATCTGGTTGGCGGTAGAGGTGTGATCTCGAATTGCCTGTTCCCACTAAGTGATGATGAATACGCTGGACTACGGGCCAGCGCACAGGTGGTTCGCGAGGCGATAGCCAGCCTGGGATGAGGAGAGTGGCTTGGAGGTTGTTAATCATCGTTTTGGTATTTCGGACAGATGGAAGCACATACTGGCTATAGGCAATTTGCGCAATTTTGAAATTCGCCCTTGCCGCGCGTGATTCGGTCTGTTAGAATACCTCGCGCTCGGGGAGATGGCCCGTTGTGCCATCTTCGCCAGCGGACGAAAACCCATTCCCCAGAGGCGGCGGGGAGGCACCTTAACAACAGCAGAGTGACAGAAAGCACAGCGACGTGCGAGCTAGAGAGACACATCGCCCTGAGGGGTGATGATGGAAGAACCGTGAGTAGATACGGAGAGTTTGATCCTGGCTCAGGATGAACGCTGGCGGCGTGCCTAATACATGCAAGTCGAACGCGAAGCCTGGTTTCGACTGGGTGGAGAGTGGCGGACGGGTGAGTAACACATGGCTGACCTGCCCTTCAGAGGGGGACAACTGCTGGAAACGGCAGCTAATACCCCATACGCTCGTGGTGGTTAGGGGACCACGAGGAAAGGCTGAGGTGCTGAGGGAGGGGGCTGTGGCCCATCAGCTAGTTGGTAGGGTAATGGCCTACCAAGGCGAGGACGGGTAGGGGGCCTGAGAGGGTGACCCCCCACACTGGAACTGAGAGACGGTCCAGACTCCTACGGGAGGCAGCAGTAAGGGATATTGCGACAATGGGCGAGAGCCTGACGCAGCAACGCCGCGTGCGGGAGGAAGGCCTTCGGGTTGTAAACCGCTTTTGAGGGGGAAGAGGAAGGACGGTACCCTTCGAATAAGTCTCGGCTAACTACGTGCCAGCAGCCGCGGTAAAACGTAGGAGGCGAGCGTTATCCGGATTTACTGGGTGTAAAGCGCGTGCAGGCGGTGGGACAAGTTAACTGTGAAAGCGCCCGGCTCAACCGGGCGAGGACAGTTAAGACTGTTTTGCTGGAGGCAGGTAGAGGTGTGTGGAATTCCGGGTGTAGTGGTGAAATGCGTAGAGATCCGGAGGAACACCAGTGGCGAAGGCGACACACTGGGCCTGGCCTGACGCTCAGACGCGAAAGCATGGGGAGCGAACGGGATTAGAAACCCCGGTAGTCCATGCTGTAAACGATGCGGACTAGGTGTTGCGGGTTGAATCCCCTGCAGTGCCGCAGCCAACGTGATAAGTCCGCCACCTGGGGACTACGGCCGCAAGGTTAAAACTCAAAGGAATTGACGGGGGCCCGCACAAGCAGCGGAGCGTGTGGTTTAATTCGAGGCTACACGAAGAACCTTACCTGGGCTTGACATGGTGGTGGTAGGGAAGCGAAAGCGGACCGACCTTCGGGAGCCATCACAGGTGCTGCATGGCTGTCGTCAGCTCGTGTCGTGAGATGTTCGGTTAAGTCCGGTAACGAGCGCAACCCTTGCCGTTAGTTACAAGTGTCTAGCGGGACTGCCCGTAGAAAGCGGGAGGAAGGTGGGGATGACGTCAAGTCAGCATGGCCTTAATGTCCAGGGCTACACACACGCTACAATGGCCGGTCCAATGGGTCGCCAACCCGCGAGGGGGAGCCAATCCAGGAAAGCCGGTCGTAGTTCGGATTGCAGGCTGCAACCCGCCTGCATGAAGTCGGAGTTGCTAGTAAACGCCGGTCAGCCATACGGCGTTGAATACGTTCCCGGGCCTTGTACACACCGCCCGTCACGTCATGGGAGCTGGTCACGCCTGAAGTCGGTGGGCTAACCGCAAGGGGGCAGCCGCCTAGGGCAGGGCTGGTGACTGGGACGAAGTCGTAACAAGGTAGCTGTACCGGAAGGTGCGGCTGGATCACCTCCTTTCTAAGGGAAAGGGGAGGCGCGAGCCTCTTCGAGCCTGAGAAGAGAAGCATGTTGCGGGTGTTTTCTGTCACTGAGCTGGGGTTAAGGGGCGAGGGGTCTGTAGCTCAGCTGGTTAGAGCACTCGCCTGATAAGCGAGAGGTCACCTGTTCGAGTCGGGTCAGACCCACAGGCGTGGGGGACGTAGCTCAGATGGGAGAGCGGTGCCTTTGCAAGGCATAGGTCAGGGGTTCGAGTCCCCTCGTCTCCATGGGGTGGTGGTCGGCGAGTGAACGCAAGGGGACTTGCGGGCAGTGGCCGGGCAGCAGCCTGGGGCAACTTAACAAGTGCATAGGCAGTAACGCGAGAACATCAATTTCTCCGCATCACAAGTGGATAAGCTACTAAGAGCACACGGTGGATGCCTTGGCGCCAAACGCCGATGAAGGACGCGGTACACTGCGAGAAGCTCCGGTAAGGGGTGTGCACCCGTAGAGCCGGAGATGTCCGAATGGGGAAACCCGCGTGGGGGCATGCCCACGCATCGCCAGGTGAACACATAGTCTGGCGAGGGGAACCCGGGGAACTGAAACATCTCAGTACCCGGAGGAAAAGAGAGGATTTCCCGAGTAGTGGCGAGCGAAAGGGAAGGAGCCCAAACCTGCTGGCAAGCCAGTGGGGGTTGGAGGGCAAGACGGAAGGGACGGAAGGGAAGTCGAACGGTTCTGGAAAGGCCGGCCAGAGACGGTGAGAGCCCGGTAGACGCAAGCGGAGGTCCTGGTTTTGACCCTGAGTACCACGGGGCACGCTAATCCTGTGGGAAGCTGGGGCGACCACGCTCCAAGGCTAAATACGTTTGGCGACCGATAGCGGACGAGTACCGTGAGGGAAAGGTGAAAAGAACCCCGGTGAGGGGAGTGAAAGAGAATCTGAAACCGTGTGCTTACAAGCAGTCAGAGGGTTTCGCGAGAGACCTGATGGCGTGCCTTTTGGAGAATGAGCCAGCGAGTTAATGTCTGTGGCGAGGTTAAGGGAGAGACACCCGGAGCCGAAGCGAAAGCGAGTCTGAAGAGGGCGGCGAGTCGCAGGGATTAGACACGAAACCAGGTGAGCTACCCATGGCCAGGCTGAAGCGACGCTAAACCGTTGTGGAGGGCCGAACCTTTCAACGTTGCAAAGTTGAGGGATGAGCTGTGGGTAGGGGTGATATGCCAAACGAACCTGGAGATAGCTTGTTCTCCCCGAAATAGCTTTAGGGCTAGCGTCGCGTGGTGAGTACGGGAGGTAAAGCACTGGATGGGCTAGGGGCCTCACGGTTACCAAACCCAACCAAACTCAGAATGCCTGTACTGTTAGAGCGCGGCAGTCGGACCACGGGAGATGAGTTTCGTGGTCGAGAGGGAAAGAGCCCAGACCCGCAGCTAAGGTCCTGAAATGCAGGCTAAGTGGCAAACGAGGTGGGAGTGTCCAGACAGCCAGGAGGTTGGCTTAGAAGCAGCCACCCTTTAAAGAGTGCGTAATAGCTCACTGGTCAAACGCTCCTGCGCGGATAATGTAACGGGGCTGAAGTCTGCTACCGAAGCTCGGGACGGCGCGTTGAGCGTCGTGGTAGGGGAGCGTCCTGACAGCGAGGAAGCACATCTGGTGAAGGTGTGTGGAGCGGTCAGGAGTGAGAATGCTGGCATGAGTAGCGAGAAACATGTGAGAACCATGTTCGCCGAAAGTCCAAGGTTTCCGACGGAAGGTCAGTCCGCGTCGGGTTAGTCGGGCCTTAGCCGAGGCCGGAAGGCGTAGGTGATGGACAACCGGTTAATATTCCGGTACCAGCTGGTGGGAGCGAAGGAGGGACGCAGGGGGGAGAGCCAGCCTCTGAGTGGATTGAGGTGCCAAGCGCGATAGTCGAGGAAGGGGTGAGGAAAGCTGCCCTGGAGACGAAAGCGTGACGGCGGGCCTCCGGGCCACAAGTGGCCAGCTCCTCCGTGCCGAGAAAAGCTTCTAAGCGACGAGCACCAGGTGCCCGTACCGCAAACCGACACAGGTAGACGGGTAGAGCATACCCAGGCGAACGGGAGAACCCTCGTTAAGGAACTAGGCAAAATGACCCCGTAACTTCGGGAGAAGGGGTGCCCCCTGGAAGGGGGGCCGCAGTGAAGTGGCTCTGCCGACTGTTTAACAAAAGCACAGGTCTCTGCGAACGCGCAAGCGGAAGTATAGGGGCTGACGCCTGCCCAGTGCCGGAAGGTTAAGGGGAGAGGTCAAGGAGAGATCCTGACGCTTTGAACCGAAGCCCCGGTGAACGGCGGCCGTAACTATAACGGTCCTAAGGTAGCGAAATTCCTTGTCGGGTAAGTTCCGACCCGCACGAATGGCGTAACGAGTGGAGCACTGTCTCAACGAGGGACCCGGCGAAATTGAAATACGTGTAAAGATGCGCGTTACCCGCAGCAGGACAAAAAGACCCCGTGGAGCTTTACTACAACTTGCTATTGCGTTAGGGCTTGGCTTGTGCAGGATAGCTGGGAGGCAGAGAAGCTGGCGCGTCAGCGTCGGTGGAGCCGCCGTTGAGATACCAGCCTGGCGAAGTCTTGGCCCTAACCGCTGGCCGTGAACCGGGAGCGGGACAGTGGCAGGTGGGTAGTTTGACTGGGGCGGTCGCCTCCCAAAGAGTAACGGAGGCGCCCCAAGGTTCCCTCAGGTTGAATGGAAACCAACCGCAGAGTGTAAAGGCAGAAGGGAGCTTGACTGCAAGGCCGACGAGCCGAGCAGAGACGAAAGTCGGGCTTAGTGATCCCACGGTACCGAGTGGAAGGGCCGTGGCTTACCGGATAAAAGCTACCCCGGGGATAACAGGCTAGTCTGGTCCAAGAGTTCACATCGACGACCAGGCTCGGCACCTCGATGTCGGCTCATCGCATCCTGGGGCTGGATCAGGTCCCAAGGGTTGGGCTGTTCGCCCATTAAAGCGGTACGTGAGCTGGGTTCAGACCGTCGTGAGACAGGTCGGTCTCTATCCGCTGTGGGCGCAAGGAGGTTGCGAGGAGCTGCCCCTAGTACGAGAGGACCGGGGTGGACGAAGCGCTGGTGTGCCGGTTGTCACGCCCGTGGCAGTGCCGGGTAGCCACCTTCGGAGCAGATAACCGCTGAAAGCATCTAAGCGGGAAGCTGGCCTCAAGATGAGCCTCCTCACTGGGTAACCAGGTAAGACCGCTCGGAGACGACGAGCTGAATAGGCCGGGGGTGTACGCCTGGCAACAGGTTGAGCCAACCGGTACTAATGGTCGAGGGCTTATCCAGGTGGTGCGGAGAAGTGGATGGTCTGGCGTGATGCCTATGCACAACAACCGCCTTGGTGAGACCTGAGGTCGCGCGAGGTGGTTGGTGACCCCAGCGGTGGGGGTACACCCGGTCCCTTCTCGAACCCGGCAGTTAAGCCCACCCGCGCCGATGGTACTGGGGGGGTAGCCCCCTGGGAGCGTAGGTCGTCGCCAACCCCTCCCGACCTCTCCTCTTCTTATTCGATGGCTGTAGCCCGGCAGACTCGATTCGCGCTTGACATGCGGGCATTCTGTGGCTACTATAAGGCTCACATCACACACGGGGCGTGGCGCAGTTTGGCTAGCGCGCTTGCATGGGGTGTAAGAGGCCCCCGGTTCAAATCCGGGCGCCCCGACAATTTCTCTGTTTTCGACCCTGTACGTGGCAGTCACAGCCGGGCGGCAGGGTTTTTGTTTTTCCCTCACCGGCGCTTTGCGTACTCCGCGAGCCAGTCCCGATCATAGCGCTGCAGGAACCACTCGGCCTGCTCGACCAGCTCACGATTGCCCATGAAGACCGGCACCCGCTGGTGGAGATCGCGCGGCTGGAGGTCAAGAATATCCCCGATCCCATCCGAAGCGTACGCGCCCGCCTGCGCCGCAATGAACGCGAGCGGCTGCGCCTCATAGGTCAGGCGCAGCTTGCCATCGGGACGCCGTTCGTCGGCGGGATAGAGAAAGATTCCGCCACGCAGCAGATTCCGGTGAAAATCCGCGATCATGCTGCCGATGTAACGGTTCTCGAGCGGTGAGCGGTCGTTGTCCTCCAGGGCCTGCAGCCACGCGACAAAGTGGCGGATTCCCGGCGACCAGTATTTGTGACGTCCGTGATTCACGCTGTAATATTGGCCGGGCGACGGAACCTGGATATTGGGATGGCTGAGCAGGAACTCACCCACGCTCGGATCGAGTGTGAAGCCGTGCACGCCTTCCCCCGTGCTGTAGACCAGCATGGTGCTCGAGCCGTAGATCACATACGCCGCCGCCACCAGTTTCGAGCCCGGCTGGAGCACGTCTTCCATGGTGCCGGGCCCATCGCCGGGCGTGATCTTGCGATGGATAGCGAAGATCGTGCCGATTGAGGCGTTGACATCGATGTTGGATGACCCGTCGAGCGGGTCATAGATCAGCACATAATAGCCGGGTTGGTGGTGCGCCGGGATGGGCAGCAGATCGTCGTGTTCTTCGGACGCCATCACGCAAACGCGGCCCGTGTGATCGTTCATGCGGAAGATGACCTGGTCGGCGTACACGTCGAGTTTTTGCTGCATCTCGCCGTGGACGTTCTCCGCGGATGTCGCGCCCAGGATGTTGGCGATGCCCGCCCGGGTGGTCTCGCGCGCGATCAACTTCGCAGCCAGGGCAATGTCGTAGAGTAGGTTGGTCAGGCGCCCCGTGGCGCCCGGATGTTGGCCCTGCTGAGCCAGGATGTGGCGCTCGATGGTGATGAGTGAAGGCAACGATACCATGATGGTGGGACTTCCTCCTCAACTGGCTTGTTCCCAGATCATTATAGCCTATGTGATGAGCAGGCATCGTGGCTGGCGCAGACGCGAGTACTGAGGGACGGATGCGCGGGCTGAAATACGCGATGGTGGTGCTGGCATGTGTGCTGCTCGTGGTCGCGCTCGACGGACTGACCAACGAGTTGGATACGGCTCGTTACTATTGGGACTTCGCGCTGTATTACGACATGGCTGAAAACGGGCTGGTAGATAACGACCGTCTCGTCGCGCCGTTTGCTTACCGCTTCGCCACGCCGCTGCTAGCACGGGCTTTGACCGATATCCTGCCGGAAGGGCGCGAAATCGTCATCCTCGCGTCCGCCGACGGCGCGCTGTTTGCCACGCGCACGTTTCGCGGCTTCCGGGTGCTCGCGATCGTCGGGGCGGTGGCGCAGCTCGCGCTGACCTTCGCCCTGGCGGAACGCATGCACGTCAGCCCGCGCCGCGCATTCGTGACAGTCCTCGTGGTCGCGCTGTCGCTCTACAATGTCCGTTTCCTGCTGTTCGATGTCTCCCGCCCGGATCACCTGGCGTATCCACTGATGGCGATCGGGGTGCTGGCCGCCGTCCGGCGCGACGTGCTGCTGTGCATGGTCGCGTCCTGCGCCGGGCTAATGGCCCGCGAGTTCCTGCTCATCCCGCCCGCGATTCTGATCGTGCTGCTGCTGCGCGACTACCGGGAGACCCGCTCGCGGGCAGCGCTCGCCAGCATCGCGGCGCTGGCGCTGGCGACCGGTCTGTGCCTCATCGTTCCGCGCGCGGTCATTCCAGTGACCGGGACCGGGCAATACATCGATCCGGTCAACGATCCCGATTCGCTCGGCAACCTGCTCAAGGCGCCCTTGTCGGAACGGCGCGACTTCAACATCGCGTTCAACGTGCTGAGCTACACTCTGCCGGTCTGGCTGCTGCTCACGCGGGACCGTCTCAAGCGCGCCTGGGCGCGGCTGGAGGGCTGGCGGTTGGTCCTGGGCGTGTACACGGCGCTGGTGCTGCTCATGACGATGTACGGCGGGACGGACATCTGGCGCTTCATCTCGTACCTGTTCATCCCGCAGGTGATCATCCTGGCCGCGCTGCTCAAAGACGAGTCGCTCGGATGGGCCGAGATTGCCGCGATGTTGGCCGCGGTGGCCGTTTACAACAAGATCTGGCTGGATATCCCCAATCTGCACGCCGAATACCTGGACTTCTATGGCGGCTACGATAGCCGTGTGAACGGCGCCACAGCGTGGCGGATCGGGCAGATGGCGCTGCTGCTGGCGGCGATGCTGGCTCTCAGGGCCGCACTCCGCAGGCGGTCCGCCCGGCAGTTGGACCGGCGAATCCTCGCGGAGTAGGTGGCTGCGGAAAAACGAAAAACGGCGCGCCAGCCCAACTGGCGCGCCGTTTGGATTCGTGCGGTGGATCGATTAGCCCAGGGGCAGAATGTCGCCCAGCAGCTCGTTGTAGGTCGGCTCCTCGGGGATGCGATCGATCCAGTCCTCGTGGCGCGGCCCGATATCCGCGTTCTGCTGCGCTTCGGCGAGCCAGTCCTGAAAGGCCTGCTGCTGCCGGCTGCTGATCTCGCTGGGGGTCAGCGGGCGCACCTCGCGGCCGTTCACCTGGATGATGTGGTAGCCGTATTCGGTCTCGATCGGCCCCACGATCTCGCCCAACTCCGCCTCGCGGACGGTGTCGGCGAACGCGCCCACGTAGGTGTCGGGACTTGCCCAGCCCAGCTCGCCGCCCGCGCTGCCACTGCCGGTGTCGTCGGACATCTGCGTCGCCAGGTCAGCGAAGGGCTCGCCGTCCTGCAGGGCGCTCAGCACCGCTTCGGCGCGGGCCAAGGCGTCGGCCTTCTGCTCGTCGGTGGGCGTGGGCGGAGTCTGTCCGGCAGGCAGCGTCGGATCGAAGGAGAGCAGGATGTGGCGCGCGTTGACCTGAAGCTCCTCAGTTGGCACATCCTTGCCAATCTCTTCGAGCAGGGCCTCGCGCAGCGCGTCGTAATAGAACACGTCGCGAATCACGCTGCGGCTAACATCCGCGCCGCTGGCCGCATTGCTGAAGAAGTCGCTGGATGCCTGTTCCAGGGTGGCCTGGATCTCGCTGCTCTGGAGCGTGGCGGTCGGTGTGGGCGACTCGGCCGCGGTCGGCTCGACCGTTGGGGTCGGCGTCTCCTGGGGCGTGTCTTCCTCATCCTCGCCCGGCGTGGCCGACGGCGGCGGCGTGGTTGTGGCAGTCGGCGCCGGCGTGTTGCTGGGCGTCGGAGAGACCAGGGGCGTCAGCGTGATCGTGGGGGTCAGCGTTGGCGTGGAGGTCGGCGCGCCCGGCACGGGAAGCCCGTAGCCCTCGGCTATGAATTCGCCTACCTGGCGATCGATCGCGGCCTCGTCGACGGTGATGCCGCGCGCTTTGGCTTCCTGCTCGATCAACAGATCTTCTTCCATCTCGCTCAAGATGGGGCTGCCGAACTGGAGCGGGCTGGCAAGCTGTGTCAGGTACTGCTCGATCTGGGTGACATCACCCGTCATGAGATAATAGCTGCGCAACTGCTCGGCGGTCTGCCAGCGCAGAAAACGCACGCGCTCCTGAAACTGCGCCGTCGTGATTTCGTCGCCATTCACCTGGGTGATCGTCTGGCGCGGAACCAGCACCTGTTCGTACAAGACGCTGTACGCCAGGACCAGGAGGCTGATGCCAACCAGCAACGCCGCCACAATCATGACCCGGCGCTGCCACATTCGGTCGCGCTCGGCGCGGGATTTGTATTCCTTGCGGCGCGCAACGTCCTCTTCCGTCATGCGGCGGGTGCGCGGCCCACCGGTAGTGCGTTTCTTCGCCATAAAGGAACATTCTCCTCCAGAGATGCCACCCAAAAAGAGGGGTGCAGACCTGCCCCCCTGTTGTTCGCCGGGTGGAGTCGTCAGTGCGTCTCCGCCCGGCGTTTTAGCTCTGTTTCCTCGGTTCGTATGCCAACCGGAAAGGCCTTTTCCGCTAGGTGCGCATGTGCCCGTCAGTGAACGGCAGCAGGGCCAGGTGGCGCGCACGCTTGATCTGGCGGGCCAGCAAGCGCTGGTTCTTGGAGGTCAGGCCGGTCTGGCGGCGCGGGCGAATTTTGGCCCGGTCGGTCATGAAACGGCGCAGCGTGTCGACGTCTTTGTAGTTCGGCACGGTGTTATTGGCGTGGAAGTAGTCTTCCTTCCGGCGGCGGCCCCGGCGGCGCCCAGACCGTCCGCGCTGATCTTCGGTATCGTCGGCCCCCGGGCTGTCGAAATCCCGGTCCCGATCGTCTTGGTTAGCCACAGTACTTCCTCCCGTATTGCTCAATTAGAATGGGTAGTCATCCTCGCTGAGGATGTCGCTATCGGTTGTGTCCGCTGCAGACCGCCGGTCGCCCAACAAGATCATCTCGTTGGCGACGAGCTCGGTGCGATAGTGGCGTGTGCCGTTCTCGTCTTCCCAGCCGCGAGTCTGCAGGCGTCCTTCGACGTACACTTGCTGGCCTTTGGTCAGGTGCGTTTTACAGATCTCGGCCAGATTGCCCCACGCCACGACGTTGAACCACTCGGTTTCCTCGCGGCGCTCACCTTCGGACGATGTCCAGGTTCGGCTGGTAGCGACGCTGAAACTGGCAACGGGCCGACCGCTGGGGGTATACCGCAACTCGGGATCGCGCCCCAGATGACCGATGATCATGACTTTGTTCAGTCCGCGGCCCATATGGCGTGTGCTCCTGTATCCTTACTCGTCCAGACGCACGATCAGATGGCGGAGGATGCGCTCGTCGAAGTGCAGGTTGTGTTCCAGATCGTCGAGGCGCCGGGTCGGATATTCCATCTGGAGGAATACGTAATACCCTTCGTGGAAATCGTTGATCGGATACGCTAACCGGCGGCGTCCCCAGTAATCGACCTTGGTGACGCTACCCTCGTTCTTCTCGATCCATTCCTGGACGGCGCCGATGACCGTTTGCGTGTCGCTTTCGGCCACGTTACTGGGGATGATGAAGCCTAATTCGTATTGACGATTGACCACAGGTTGAATTCTCCTTTCCCTGGGATTGCTCGCCTCGGCCAGTGGGAACTGGGCTGGCAAGCGGAAAGTCGCCCTACTCGGATGTGGGCGCGCAAGCGGACAGAATACTACCGCACGTTGGACAGTTTCGCAAGGCTGGATTGCGTGCGGGCGGTCACGGTGCAGTCACGTGGGCGTGTCATGATTCGGACACAGCGAGCGAATAGGGTCATTCTTACTCCTGTCGACGGCCCGTTTTTGTTTCGCCGCGATCTGTATTACACTCAGGGAATGGTGTACGGACCAAGGAGACAGGCAGATGCTGCACAAGAAGTGGCTGTTGGTGGGGGTGCTCGTCACGATGATGGTGTGGCCGTCGGGCGTGTTTGGCGCCGGGACAGTCCCGGTGGACGCCGTCCCTGAATCGGCCGGCGCGGCGCCGGCGCTGCGCGCGCACCGTGACGGGTGGCTGGCGGAGCTGTCGCCCGCCGAACAGGCGACGGCGTTGGGGCGGTCCCAGGCCTGGCTCGAGGATTGGATGGCGCGCAACGAAAGCCGCCCTCCCGTCGATCCGGAGCAGCAGAAGCAGACAACCGCCGCGTGGACGGTGATGGTGTTCATCGCGGGCGACAATAACCTGGAGCCTGCTGGCTTGATGGATATCAACGAAATGGAGGCCGTTGGTTCCTCCAGGGATGTGAATATCCTGGTCGAGATGGACCGGTCGAGAAGCTACGTCGATTACGATGGTGACTGGACGGATGCGCGCCGGTTCTATATCCAGCAAGACCAGGACCTGGAGGTGATCAACTCGCCCGTCATGGAACGCCTGGGCGAGACGAACAGCGGCAGCGCGGACACGGTCGCCGATTTTGCGACGTGGGGAATCACCAATTACCCGGCGCAGAAGTACATGCTCGTCCTGTGGGACCACGGCGGCGCGTGGATCAGCCACGCTAGCGACGAGCAGTCGGGTGACGACATCACGCTGCCGGAGCTGTCCAGCGCGCTGCAGCGCGTCATCAACCAGACAGGGATCGGGCAGTTCGAGGTGCTGGGCTTCGACATGTGCTTGATGGGGCAGCTAGAAGTCTTCCAGACGATCGCGCCTTACGCGCGCTACGGGATCGGATCGCAGGAAAACGAGCCGGGACCGGGCTGGTTCTACGTGTTCCTGGACGAGCTTGTCAAGAACCCGGCGATGGATGGCGCCACGCTCAGCACCCATGTCATCGACTACTTCAATTACTACTTCGAAGAGATCTGGCAGTATGGCGACCTGTACGGACTGGGCGCGGTGGACCTGAGCCGCAGCAATGATGTGCGCCGCGCCGTCAACCAGTTCGCCAACGTGGTTCGATCCAATCCGCAGGCCGTGCTCAGCCCCATCGCCGACGCGCGCAACAACACGCTGAGCTATGGCGGGTTCGACGATCCGCAGTATTACGATGTGTGGTCCTCGGTAGACCTGTACCGGTTCGCGGAGCTGTTGAGTGGCATCTCGACATCGACCGCGCTCCAGCAGGCGTCGCAAGGCCTAATGCAGGCGGTGGACTCCTACGTGGTTCACGAGCGCCATGTCGACAGGCTGGACGGATCGCACGGCGTGTCGATCTACTTCCCGCGCACGATGAAAGCCTACAAGATCGCCAACCTCAACCAGCGGTATCCGGCCGAAGCGCCCGCGAGTATGGCCGACTGGGTGGATGTGTTGAGCGTCTTTCACGGCGTGGCGGTGCAGACGGTGACCAGCGCGCCCCAGGTGGACGTGATCGGTGTGTATCCGGACGTGGCGAGCATCTACCAACCGGCGGTCGTGACGATGGAAGTGTCCGGGCGCGACATCTTGCAGGTGAATTACGCCGTTTCGCAGGTGTTGAGCCAGAACGAACGCATCGTGCTGGATTACGACTATCTCGTGTCGCGCACCAGCACCCCATCCGGCGCGGATATCGTCGACTGGTCGGATGGCGTCACCACGCGGACCTTCACCTGGGAAGCCGAGGTGCCGCAGCTGACCGACGGCACGACGTCCACTTACGCCCTGTTGATCCCCAACCGGGACGATCCCAACACGGCGGTCGTCAACGGAGAGTACAGGTCGGCCCGCGGAGGCAATCCGATCGAGGCGCAGTTGCTCTTTGATCTGAACACGCGCCAGTCGACAGCGCTGTGGGGGATCAACGAAACGGCGAGCGGCGCGCTGCAGCCGTTCCAGTTGCAGGTCCAGGCGGGCGACCAGTTCCGGCCGATCTGGCTGACGATGGACGCCAACAACGATCTGAGCGGTACCAGCTTCGGCGCTGCGCTGACGCTTCAAGCGGCCGACTCGATCAAGTTCGACAAGGTCCCCGCGCCCAGCGGCACGTATGTGATCCAGTTCGTGGCCGAGAACGTCACCGGCGACAAGACGAGCGACGAAGCAGTCATCGAGGTGGCGAATGATGGTCTCGATCCGGCTCTGCGCGGCTATACCGATCTCACCTACGGGTTCAACTTCCAATACCCGGCGTCGTGGATTCGCCCGCGCTTCACGCCAGATGGCAAGCGCCTGTTCACCGGCGACCTAACAACGAACACTGTCTTGAGCTTGTTTCCATACACCAACGTCACGTCGGCGCAGGAGACCAATGCCGCGATTCGCGAGAGTTGGACCGATCTGGCGAATCTGCAGGTCACTAACGACCGGGAGCAGATGATCGGCGGGCTGCCGGCGCAAATCACCGACTACACCTACACCTCAGATGGCGAACAGCGAATCGGCGTTGTGATCGGGATCTACGTGCCGAGCCAGGGCGTGGGCTACGGCTTCGACCTGGATGCGCCAGCCAGCGATACGCGTGCGGCGGGGCAGGCAGTGGTCGCCCTGGCGAACAGCATCAACTTCTTCGCGCCGAGCGACGCGTTGGGCACGAGTCCCTGGCAGACGGTCACCGGCGGCGGCGGGTTGGTCTCGTTCTCGGTGCCCTCAACCTGGGCGCAGGAAGCGCAGGGCGGCTGGACGCTGTACGGCCCGCCTGACGATCCCTCAGTCTTCGTCGGTTTGGCGACGGCGCCCGCTTCCGGCATGGCAAATGCCGAGCTGGCGCAGGACTGGGTCAACCAGCTTCAGGCGGGTGTCGACAACCTGGAGATCCTGGCATCGGAGCCGTACTACGTCGGTAACCGCGAATGGCATCTGGTGGTGTTCGTATACGACTCGGACGTGAAGATGGCCGGCGCCTTCTTCGTCACCTCGGCGGGCGGATCGGATTACACGTTCTGGATTGAGGCGCCTGACGCTCAGTTCGACCAGCTCTATGCTGATGTGTTCGCCGTCACGGTCGGGGGTTTCACCTTCAACGGGTAAGGGCCCTCACAGCCGAAAGTGGGCGCTGCGCCCCCGGGTGGCTGCATGGTCCCCGGGGGCGCTTGTTTTGGCGGCGCGGCATTCTTTTGTTACATTCTGCGGCGCCGCGAGGTAGAAGGATTTGTGGGGAGAACGCATGACACGCATCGCAGTGATGGCCGACATTCACGGCAACCTGCCCGCGCTGGAGGCGGTCGTCGAGGACATGCGGCGGGTGGCGCCCGACCAGGTGATCGTGGCGGGCGACGTCGTCAACCGCGGGCCGCAGAGCAAGGCATGCCTCGATCTCGTGCGCGAGGCGGGATGGCCGGTGCTTTACGGCAATCACGAGGACTACGTCCTGAAGTTCGAGGGCGACACCGTGCCGGAGGCATGGCTCGGCGACTGGTGGCTGCCGACGCGCAGCGTCGCCCAGGTCGAGCTAACCGCGGACGATCTGGCGTATCTGAAGGCGCTCCCGCTGTACCTGGTGGTCGATGTGCTGGGCTTGCCAGCGATACGCGTCGTGCACGGCAGCCCGCGCGCGATCAATGAGGGGTTGGGCTTCTGGATGTCCGACGACGACCTGATCGCGGCGGTTGAGATGTCGCCCGAGCCGGTGGTGATCGGCGCGCACACCCACCGCCCATTCGACCGGCGCGCGGGCCGCTGGTGGGCGCTGAACACCGGGGCAGTGGGCACACCGTTCAACGGCAATCCCGCGGCGCAGTACCTGGTTCTGACCGCTCGCGATGGCGATTGGCAGGTCGATTTCCGCGCGGTGCCCTACGACCGGGCGCCGGTTTACGCGGCCTGGGAGCAGACCGGCCACCTGGAGCGCAGCACAGCGGCCCAGGTGTTCAAATTCGAAGTCGAGACAGCCACCTTTCACCTGATCGCCTACATGGAGTTCTGCGAAACCAGGGATCTGCCATTGAACGCGCAGGCGAGCTTCGCGCGCTATCGCGAGGCCGCCGCCGGCACGCCACCGGGACGCTCCCACCACCTGGCCGCGAGCTGACCCCATGCCCCGGCTCAAGCTCAAGCGCTTTAAGACCCAGCGCCCTGCGCCGGACGTGATCCGGTACTACGTGCGATCCTATGCCAGCAAGGACCTGCATCACCGTCCCGACGATCTGCCGCCGATCTCGCCCGCGCAACTGTTCGGCGTGGATCGCGCCCTGGTAATCGACCTGGGCTGCGGGCGCGGCGAGTTCATCACCGCGCAGGCACAGGAACGCCCCGATGAGCTGTTCGTGGGATTCGAGTGGCACGACAAGTCGATCTGGGACGCTGTCAACCGGGCGCACGCCGCCAGCCTGGACAACGTGCGCTTCATCCGCGCGGACTTCCGCCGGGCGCTGGTGAAGGTGCCCGATCGGGCGGTGAGCGAAGCCTTCATGCTGTTTCCCCCGCCGGTCACGAGGCGCAATCGCCTGAAGAACGATCCACTGCCCGAAGCGACACTGCGCGAGATTCACCGCGCGCTGCAGGAAGGTGG
Organism: Aggregatilineaceae bacterium; assembly: GCA_040767355.1. Classification (GTDB taxonomy): domain Bacteria; phylum Chloroflexota; class Anaerolineae; order Aggregatilineales; family Aggregatilineaceae; genus LM3-B42. The sequence continues at coordinate 53,265 of JAXGOS010000014.1, forward strand.
CACGTTCCAGTTAGTGACGGATTCGCCCGATTATTTCCAGGCAAAGCGCGCGCTCATCGGGACAAGCGGCCTGTTCACCGATCTGGAGCTATCCAGGGCATTCGAGGGCGGCCTGACACGCTTCCAGCGGTTCTGGGAGGGTTTCGATATCGCGTCGCAGCGGCTGGTCTGCCGCAAAGCCTAGGGCTCAGCTTCTGCCGCAGCCAGGATGGCGCGTTCGACGGCTAGCCGGGTGGCGGCGAGCATCAGACCCATGATGATCCACACGGTGGTCATCGTGGCGTGGAACTGCTCGATGTTGAAGTAGAAATGATCGAACACGCCCCCAGCCAGCATGCCCACCATCGCCGCCGTGAGGCCCAGCCACACATCGTCGATGTCCGGATCGCTGCGGATGGTGTGGTAGTGGAGCGCGCCGTAGACGAACGCGCTGCCGATCATGATCAGGTAGGCCGCCAGCCCCACGAACCCGGCATGGGAGGCGATGGTCAGGTAGGTGTTGGCGACGCCGAGGTACAGGTCGATTTCCGGCGTTCCGGAGAAGCCGACTCCTATGATCGGGTGGCGATTGATCAGCGTGAGCGCGTCGCGGTATTCGCCGAAGCGCATCTGCGTCTCGACATCCTGCCCGGTGATGCCCGCCTGAAACTTAGCCACGTAGCGCTGCGTGACGGGCAGAAACAGGGCCAGCCCACCCGCCAGCGCCATGATCAGCAGCAGGCGGCGATAGCGGAGCGCGGCAATGAAGACCAGCGCCGCGCCGAGGGACAGCATAGACCCGCGCGAGTCGGTCAGGAACAGCGCGATCACCACCACGCCCAGCATCAGCCCGGCCAGCCAGCGGCGGACGATCGGGCGGCGCGAGAAAACCTGGGGCGCGATGACCGCGCCGATCATCAACAGGAAACCCCCGAAGGCGTTGGGGTCGATCCAGGTGCCAATAGCGCGCTCATTGAGCATGGCACCGGGCGTCTGGCGGTAGCGAATGACGCCGCCGACCGGATAGCCCAGGCGCCCCAGCCGGTTGAGCAGCGACTCGGCGGTGAGATCGGGCAGCACCCACAGGACAATGCCGATCACTGCGGCGAGCGATCCCCAGATGGCGAGCGCCAGGACAGCCCGCCGCAGCATCGCGGCGCTGCGCATCACGTCGACCAGCACGATGACCAGCAGCAAGCTCAAGACCATCTCGGCTACGCTGCGCAGCACGCGCGAGCTCAGTGGCGCGTGGCGCAGGCCCATCAGGAACGCGAACAACATGATCCCGATGAAGCCCAACACGACAGGGTTGACAGACGTGGTGCGAAACAGGCGCCGCTGGCCGGTCATCCACTGGAGCAGGTACACGCCGAAGAATCCGGCCAGGACGCCGTCGAGCAGGGTGGGCGTGACCCCCAACCGAAATGGGACCGTGCCGAAGGGCAGCAGCGCCACGACGGCCACCATGATGGCAAATGCAGCGTGTAGCTCGGTGAGCACGAGCAGTGCCACCGCCAGGCCGACCACCGCGCCCAGGGCCATGATCGGCCCGGCGAGGACGATCAGCAGGGCGACTAGCCCCCCAAGCGAGCCGATCGCGGCGCCGGCGATAATCGCCCGCCCGTGCGGGTCTTCCGTGAACCGGTTCGGCAGGACCATGTGCTACCCTTCCGCTCGTGCTGACCGGCGCCGCTGGCGGGCCCGAACCGCGGCCAGGACGGCCGCGCCGGCTACGGCGATCAGGGCTGCCACGCTCACGAGAGCCCCGGCGGTGAACGTCCAGGGCCGGTAGCGCAGGGTCACGGTGTATGTGCCGGCATCGGGCAGGGCGACCGCGCTCAGCCCGCCGTAGGCGCGCAGGACAGCGGCTTCCTCGCCATTGACCGCCGCTTCCCAGCCGGGAACCTGCGGGAGCGAGAGGGTCAGCACGCTGCTGGCCGGCGTCTCGACCTCGATCTCGATCCTCTCCGGTTCGAAGCGCAGAATCTCCGCCCGCCCGGCGGTTTTCGGGGCGCTGCCGGGCAGCGCGACACCGGGATCGCGGTCCAGGATCACATGCTGGCGCGTGTCGTAAGCGGGCTCGCGCAGCAGGCCGTAGGCTTCAGCGTCGCTACCGACGACTGTCGCGCCATAGGTCAGCCAGGCGAAGGGCCGGGGATCGTCCAACTGGTGGACGTTGTACGGCCCGGCGCTGTCCTCCGCCGTCGCCACGATCGCGCTGGGCACGGGCAATTGTTCCCAGTCGGTGAGCACGAACTGCACCGCCAGCAGATCCCACGCGCGGGCCGGCGGCATGTGTTCCAAATACGCGTGGACGCTTTCCAGCGTGAGCGGGCTGATGCCGCGGATATCCGGGACGCCGTACAGCGCCCCGTAGTTGTCGCGGATGCCGCGCTGCCCGTCGATGCGCGCGCCAGGGGCGAGCAACTCCTCGCGCAGCTCGCGCGCGATGGCCGGCTCGGGCAGACGGTCGGCAGCAGGCACGGGATCGTAATTCGGCGTGCCCATCGTGACGCTGAACAGGTCGAACACGATCAACACGACGAGGCCCAGGCCGAGCAGCCAGCAATGGGGCTGCTGGGAGATGCGCGGCAGGAGCGCCGCAGCCAGGACGGCCAGCAGCGTCGCGAAAGCGGCCGAGCGCAACGCCGCGTCGTAATGCGCCCCGTCCGGCGTCTGCCACAGCACCAGCCACACGGCAGCGAACCCCGCGCAGATCCCGGCCAGTGCCCATAACGCCCGCCGGAAGATCGACTCCTCGCGGGGGGCGGCGCCCCACGTGAGCAGCGCAGCCGTTCCCAACCCAACCAGGATGCTGGCGCTGTGAGCGACCACGAAGGCGGCGCGTTCCTGCCCGCGGAACCAGCTCGCGCCGGGGGCCAGCAGGTAGGCGAGATCCCAGGCGACGGTGCCCGCGCCGAAGCTCCAGACCAGCCCCACCAGTGCCGCCGCGCCGAAGAACGCGCTCCCCGGCGCTTTGCGCCAGAGGGCACATGCCAACAGCGCCAGCCCGGCGATCCCGAAATAGAGCGGCGACCAGTGCGTGAGGAAGCCGGGAAACAGCACCTGCGCGACGTCCTGAAACGGGAAGCCGTTGCCCTTGGCGTCGAAGGACATCGCCTGGCGCGAGGTGCCCTGCAGGTATTCCAGGCCGGGCAGCAACTGGACCGCGGCCAACCCCCCGGCGACCAGTCCGATCAGCGCGGCAGCGGGCACGAACCGGCGCGCCCAGGTCCGCCAGTCGCGGGCGGTGTGCTGCCAGAGCCGGTAGGCGAGATACGCCAGCGCGAGATACAGCGCGAACAGGCTGGTCTGCGGGTGCCCGGCCAGCAGCGACAGCGCCAGGCTAACGCCCGCCAGGATGATCCACCACCAACCGGGGCCGTCACTGCGGGTACCCTGGAAAATGCCCAGCAGGATCAGCGGCAGCCAGACGCCCGCCTCGAGCACGGCGAGCTGGAGCTGCGGGTAGCCGCTCACGTAGCCGCTGTAGCTGAGCGTGAGCGCGGCGGCCATCCCGCCGAGCGCGGAGACGGTGGCGCCGTGGTGGGCGGTGATGCGCCGTACGAAGGCATACATGAGCAGCGAGCCGAGCAGGACGTGCAGCGCCATCTCGGTCTGGAGCGCGATGTAGAGCCCGGCCGGCGACGGATCGCCCCCCACCAGCGCGACGGTCAGCAGGCGCGGCGGGTAGAAAACGGCGGACTGTGTATCGGCCAGGAAGGGATGCCCGGCGTAGTTGTACGGGTTCCAGAGCGGGATCTCGCCGTCCGACAGGCGCTCGACCTGGTAGCCGAAGAACGCGACGAACTGCCCGGAGAAGTCGCCTTCGGTCAGCGAGAGGGCATCGCCGGCGGATGGTGTGAAGATGCGCCAGAAATAGAGCGCCCACAGTGCGATCAGCGCCAGCACGGCCACTAGATCGGCGCGCGCAGCGCGGTTGGTGGAGGGCTGTGGCTCAGGGACCATCTCAGCGCACCTCTATCGTTCCCAACGCGACCAGATTGTTCATCTCCGGCGCGGCGTCTGGCGCGAACAGCCGGTCGCGGGTGACGTGGTCGTAGACGCCCGCGTACAGCGTGACCGTCCCCCGCTCGGACGGAAGCGGCACGCCCTTCACGTCGCTAAAGCGGTAGTGCTCCGGCAGCGACGTGGTCAGCAGTGCGCCGTCCTGGGGCGCGCTGTCCGCCTGGAGCCCGGTGAACTGGCCCGCCGCGTCGAAGACGTAGACCGCCAGCGCGTACGAGTTGGCAATCGCCACGCCGGTCGTCTCCCAGCCGAGCGTCACGTCGACCGTCTCGCCGGGACGGGCCGTAGTGGGCATGTCCCAGCCCCATAGCAGCAGCGTCTCGCCGAACGGCACGGGCCGGTCGCGCAGCGCCAGCCCGTCGGGCAGCGCGCCGGTTCCCCAGATGATCGCCGGCTGGGTAAGCTCCAGGTTGAGCGGCGACCCGGCGACCCCTTCCGCCGGCAGCAGCGGCACCGCGGTTGGGCTCGAGTATACCGCGAGCATGAGCTGGCCGCTGATCCCAACCGGGCCGTCGTAGCGTTTGTAGCCCAGCCCAACATGCTCCACGTAGATTGTGCCCGGCTCCCATTCGCTGGTGGGCGTGAACGGGTAGTTGACCACGCCAACCGGGTGATCGAACCCGATCACGCGCTGGTCGTCGATGATGTAGGCCAGCCCGAAGCCGTAATCGATTGACGTGCGTTCCAGAAGCTGCCAGTAGAACGTGACCACGTACGGCTTGAACGGCTCGATGATCCCGGCGCGGCTGTACTCGGTCTGGACCTCGTAGCCCACCAGCCGCAGCGTATTGTCGTAGGTGGCGCCGACCGGGCGCGCGGTGGCGGGCAGGGCGCTCACCGTGGGCGGGCGCGGCATATCGTTCTCCGCGACGTAAGCCAGCGCGACCACCACGACGATCAGGGGGATGGGCGCCAGGCCGCGCCGGAGCTTCACCCCGGATACCGCCCACGCGCCGCCGCTCCGTGTGACCGGGAACTGCTCGACCAGCGTGGCGATCCCGTAAGCGGCAGCCGGGACCATGAAGACGATGGTCGGCGTGCGCAGGCGCGCCTCGACCCAGATCGTGAGAATCGCCGCCATCAGCACCAGGAACGACACGGCGAGCAGCGCCGCCGCCGGGTGCCGCTGACGGATCAGGATCACCAGACCGTACAGCGCGAGGATCAGCAGAATGCGGAAGTCCAGCGGGACGGCGCGCAGCAGGGGCGAGACCTTCTCGCCGGACAGGGCGTAGTTCAGATTGTTGCCCGGCTCGGCAGGCGACAGGTACATGCCCGCCTTGTGCAGCACCAACTCGACGAAGCGGCGCGGCGACAGGCGGATGTCGTGGAGCAGGTAGGTCCAGTAATCGTCGGTGGTGGTGCGGCTGGCCTGCCCGCCGCCGTAATCGCCGCGCGTATCGCGGTTGTTGCCGCGGTAAATCTCCTCCGCGCCGACCGGGGTGATCAGGTAATCCGCGCCCCCGGCCCGGTTGTGCAGGATCACCGGGAGCATCACGCCGACGCAAATGACTACTGCCAGCGCGACCTGGAGCACGGCTTTCCGGTCGCGCCGGACGGCGATCAGCCACAGGCCGAACACCGGCGCCAGGAACACCGGCTCGAAGCGGGTGACGGCCAGCGCGCCGAAGCTAAGCCCGTAGAGGACCGCGCCGGTCCAGTTGCGCGGCGAGCGCCACAGCCACAGGATCCCGAACAGGGCCAGCGTCAGCAGAACGGTCGCCTGGGACGTGATCACGAAGTCCGTGTCGTAGAACGCGCCGACCGGGTAAATGGCGAGCAGCACCCCGCCCAGGATTGCGGCGTCGCGACGGCCCAGCGCCAGCCGCGTCACGGCGATGAACAGCCCGCAGTTAATCGACGCCAACGCCGCCACCAGGACGCGCAGCGCACCCACATCGTCGGTGCGCATCAGCGCGCTCGCCCCGATCATGAAGTAGGACATCCCGGGCTGGTACCAGAACGTGTCGGGCGGAAAGGTGCCGTCGCGACAGCCCTGGATGTGGCTGTAATACGTGCGCTGGTCCGAGCCGGCGGGCAGTGGCGCGAACGCGCCCTCGTGCGGCTCGTACGCCCGCTCGACGATGATCACCAGGCGGAAGGCAAACGCCAGCGCGATGACCGCCAGCGCGATGACCCAATCGCGGCGCGTGAAGGTGAGATCGGGCGGCCCGTAGCGATCGCTCATCATTCGACCTGTATCCAGCTCAGCCAGACCCCATCGGCGGCCTGCCCCCCTGGTCCGGCCAGCACAGGCAGCAGGCGTTCGGGCTGATCGGCGTCATAGACGCGGACCAGCAGGCGGTAGCGGCCCGGCGGGGCGTCGCTGGCGATGGTCAGCGCCCGCGTGTCGGTGATGGTGCCGCCCGCGAGCCATTCGGTCGTCGGCGGATCGGGAGGGCGATCGTCCTGGGCCGCTTTGGCGAGGGTGTCCGGCTGAATGATCTGGACCGAAACCGCGTAAACCGCCCGCAACGGCTCCAGGCGCTCCCAGATGAGGGTGATCGCCACCTCGTCGCCCGGGCTCAGCGACCGATCCCCGATCTCGTAGCCGAGCAGGCGCAGCTTATCATCGAAGTTGGCGCCCACCGGGTTGGGGACGCCCCCGGGCGGCGTCTCGAGCTGGATCTGCCCCAGGTGGATCGCGCGATCATCCGGGTCCGCGCCGTCGCCGGAGGGGATCATCCGGTCGCCGGTGGCGTAGTCGTACATCCCCAGGACCACATCGAGCGTCTGCGGCGTGTAGATCCCCGGCGGCAGACGGACCGCGATCAGGTTGTTCCATGTCTCGCCCGGCTCGATCCCCGCCGTCGCGATCAAGCCGCCCCCCGGATACACGTCACGCTGCGCTTCGGTCAGCCCGTCCGGGTTGGCGAGATGGACGAAAACGCTCCAGTTGCGGGTCATGGCGCCAGTGGCGGTCATGCTGGGCGACAGGCGGAGATCATGGCCGGGCTGCAGCGTGCCGGACACGCTCTGGTAGGCCAGGCACAGCGCGTCGCGCGACGCGCCCGGCTCGGCAAAGCAGGCGGCGCGCACGGGGCCGGCCTCGAGCGCCTCCGCGACCCAGACCGCGTCTGGATCGACCCGGTAGGCCGGGCGGATGGTGGCAAAAGGGGTGATCGCAGCGATGCCGATGAAGACCGCCGCCGCCATGCCCAGGTTGACACGCAGGGCAGCGGGCGAACGGGTGGCCCAGTTGGCGAGGCCCACGGCCATCCCGACGCTGAGCGGGGCCAGCGCCGTGAACCACAGCCGACCCTGCGAAGCGAGCGTGACGCGCGTCCAGCTCAACAGCGAGACGAACACGATCACCGGCCACGCGGCGGCCACGCCCCGCGCCAGCCACAGCAGTCGCACCTCGCGGGTGGCGGGCAGAACGGGCCGTTGCGTGGCGCGCCTGAACAGCCCATAGGCCAGGCCGACCAGACTGAACGCGACCAGGATGTTGAACAGGGTATAGGTCGCGTCTGGCAGAGGCAGGTTGACTCCGCCGAAGAGGCCCCAGAAGGACATCATGAACGTCTCGCGCTCAGTCCAGAGCTGGTGCAGATCTGCCGGGGGAACGCGGCGGCCCACGATGTCGAGGAAGACGTTGATCCCGGTCGCGTCACCGTACAGGTCATAGTTGCGCCAGTACCACCAGCCCGCGATCAGGATAGTGAGGCCTCCGGAGATCGCGCCGCCGATGATCACCGGTCGCCGGTCGCGCAGCCGGATCGAGACGAACAGCAGCGCCAGCGCGATCAGGGGGAGCAGGAAGCCGATCTGATACTTGGCGAGCATCCCCGCGCCTGCCGCCAGACCCAGCGCGGCGTAGAAGCGGCGTGTAGGGAGCGTATCCGCCTGCTTCAGCAACCGCACGATCATCAGCAGGATCAGGCTGGCCAGCAGGTTGGACAGGTTGTCGTTATTGATGGCAGCGCTGACGAAGACGAACATGGGGTTGAAGCCGGTGAAGATCGCCGCCGCCAGCGCCACGATCGGCAGGTCCGGGAACAACTCGCGCCCCAGCAGGTAGGTGAGCAGAACGGTGCCCAGGCCCATGCCAATCGAGAGGAAGCGCACGACGTGGACGGCCAGCACCGTGCCGCTCCACGGGAACGCCTCGCGCCCGGCGTTGTGCAGCACCATGTTCAGGTTGCGATCGGGGACGATGGCGCCGATGTCGGCATGGGGATTGATGCGCCGCACCTCGTCCATGTCAGAGGTGTCTATCCAGAACGTGGCGAGCGCGCCCAGCATGTAATACAACGGCGGCTGGCTGCCTTCCTGCCGCCAGGGGCCGACGTTGGCCGGGTCCTGCACCGGAAGGCCGAAGCCGTGTTCGGCCACGTACCGCACCATGGGGTAATGCCACAGCTCGTCCGACGCCTCGAACGGCGGAATGACCAGGCTGTAGACGACGGCCAGGGTGACGTACCCGGCGAGGATGGCGATCAACCAGGGCCGGTGGCCGGTTGGGATGGTCGGTGCGGTCTGCATGGCGCCCCAGACGAAACGGTGAGTCAGGCTCGTTCGAGCGAGAAGTGTACCGGATGCCAGGACGCTCTGCCAGGGCGGGTTCCCTGCGGGTGCACGACGGAAAGCCGGCCGCTCTACCTCTGGCGGCACAGCTCCTCGTAGAAGGCGGCAGTGCGCAGCGCGATGTTGTCCCAGGTGAAGTTGGCCGCGAGCGCGCGGGCATTCTCGCCCATCTTGACCCGGAGCCCCTCGTTGCCCGCCAGGTCCTCGATCGCGAGCGCGAGCGCGGTGGGGGAGTCCGGCGCGATCATGCGGACGTGGACGTCTTCGACCAGGTCGGGCATATCGACCTCGGGATGAGTCGTGATGATCGCGCAGCCGTGGGCAAGGGCGGCCATCAGGCTGCCGCGCCGGAAGGATACGCCGTCGCGATAAGGGAGCGCGATCATGTCGGCGGCCATCAGGTGTCCACTCACGGCGGAATCGTCGACGAAGCCGGTCCAGTTGATGTGATCAAGCAGGTCCAACTCTTCTACCATCTGGTCGACATCCCGCGCGTAGATGATGTTGGCCGGGTCGCTGGTCCCGGTGCGCCCGCCGATCATCAGCAGTTTGACCGGTAGCCCGTTGTTGCGCGCGATGCGCACGCTTTGCAGCAGCGTCTCGACGCCCTTGCTGGCATTCAGGAAGCCAAAATAACCCACGATGATATCGCCGGGCTGGAACCCCAGGGCCGCCCGCCAGACCTCCCGGTTGTAACCGTCGGGCGGGCTGGGGCGGATATTCGACCCGATCGGGATATGCCTCAGGTACGCGACCGATTTTTCGATGGAGAGCCGCTCCTCGTCGCGGGGATTGGTGACGATCACGCCATCACTGCTGCGCGCCAGCGTGAGTACCGCCTGGTAGCGCAGGGGGCCGGCTTTGGGGAACAGGTACGGGACGAGCAAATCATGGAACGTGGTCACGACGCAGACATTGGACAGCCGGACCGGCAGAATGTGGATGAACGCGGCCATGTTGAAGGCGGCGGCCTGATACTGGATATTGATGATGTCGAGCTGTTGGGCGGTGGCCCAGCGGCGAATGCGGCTGAGCGTGCCCCAGCCCCAGGTGTGGGCGTCGGCCGTGACGTGGGGAGCCGCGTGATTGCCGGCCTCGGCAGCGCGATGATCCGTGAACACGAACAACTCGTGTCCCTGCTGGATGAGCGCTCGCGACAGTTCCTGAGTGAAGGCGCCAACACCCCCCTGCATCGGCGGGTATTCGCCTGTGATCTGGCCGATTCTCATGTCGTGTTATCACCTGACGCGGGTCGCACCGTGAACGCCAGCGCGCGGATCACCTGAGCGTAGGTGGCGATGCGCGCGCGGCGCATGGGGCGTTTGGATCCCAGGATAGCCTTGACGACTTCCATGGCAAGCTGAGCTCCGTAGCTTAACAAGAGGAAGACCCGCAAAACAAATGCAAAAGCCCGCCCGTGGTAGGTGCGGAAATAGCGCAGCTTGCTCTGCTGGAAATAGACGTGCTTCTGTGCCTCGACCTGTTCAGTGCTCTTGCCGCCATGGTGCGTGATGACTGCATCGCCCACATACGCCACGCGCCAGCCGGCGCCCTTGGCCCGGCGGCACCAGTCCAGCTCCTCCGAGAACATCACGTAGCCGGCATCAAGCCCGCCGATCTGTTCGTAGACCTCGCGGCGGGCCACCAGCGCGCAGCCCTGGACCCAATCGACGTCGAAGGTGCCATCGTCCGGCTGGTCGGCCATGTAGAAGCGCTCGAGCAGGCGGCGCGGCGCGTAACCCTGAAGCCACGTGCTCTCGAACAGGGCGGTAACCCGCGTCGGGAAGCGCCGCCGGGTGGACTGCGTGGTGCCGTCCGTGTTCAGGACGCGCGGGCCGGCCATGCCCACCGCAGGATTGCGATCGAGGTACTCGACCAGGCGATTCAACGCATCATCCTGCACGACCGTGTCCGGATTGAGCAGCAGCATGTGCCGCCCGCGCGCCGCCGCCAGCCCAAGGTTATTCCCGCGCGTGAAGCCGATATTCTCTGCCTGGGACATCAGGCACGCCCACGGGTAACGTTCGCGGATGATGTCTGCCGTGCCATCCCGGCTGGCCGAATCGACGACGATCACTTCGGCGACCAGCGGACCGGTACCGTGGCGCGTGCCATCCGGGCCAACTAGCGTCACTGGCGCACTGGCGATGCTGTCCAGGCAGGCCGCCAGCAGATCGGCCACATTCCAACTGACGATAATGACTGACAGATCCATATCCGATTGCATGAGTCAGGTGGCCGCTTCCAGGCTCAGAAGATCGCCGACGAAACCGGCATAATAGACGGTAAAACTGCCCGGGTAGGTTCGCTCCAGGCGTTTCCAGCGCCGGTAGGAAATCCGTAGCTCGACATTGCCCACTCGAACGCGGGGCTTGCGCGGCGTGCCGCCGCGCTGGAGCGTACCCGTGATCCGCTTGACCTGTGGCGAGAACACACGCAAGGCCGAGACGATCACCAGAACGGCGAACAGGGCCAGGCTCACCCACAAAACGCCCAACATGGTCCGCTGCCAGGGGCGCTGTACGCGCGGCGCCACAGCGGACAACAGGATCGCGTTCAACAGCACGACGCCCAGGCCGTTCACCAGATAGCCCACGCTGCGGTAGAACAGGCGCTGCCGCTGGCGGCGACTGAGGTGCCCGACGCGGTTGAGCGCCAGCTCGTGTGGAGTGAAGTCGAACAGCGCGGCCAGATCCTGCACGGCCGGACCTGCCGCGGTGCGGCCATTCTTTCCAAACCGGACTACCGTCAAGACCCTGATACCCTGTACAACCCAGACGCAAGGTCATTTTACCAGGAATTTGCGAAACGTCCGTACTTCGTTGCCATTTGTGGCGGAGAATGGCGGCATTTAGGCAGAACAGTCCACCGGCCGTAACCGCTCGACCTGGTTCGAGTGCAGATCGACGCCCGCTGCATGTTGGGCTCACTCTGCCGGGATGACCGGCAGCACGATGTGCGAGGGATAATCGGCGTTCCGGTAGATCGTGACCGTGGGCGGCGGATCGAGCTGAGGCGTCAGGAAGGTGTCGGCGTCCGCCCCAGTCACGGTCACACGCAGACGGTGCCCGGCATCGAAGATGTTCGACGTGGGCAGCAGGTCGAACACCAACTCGACCGGAGTGCCATCCGGCAGGGGGGAGATGTCGGACTCGAAGCTGCGGTGGAAAGGCAGCCCCAACGTGCTCCAAGGCGCCTCGGCTGTCGCCCGGTGCGAAGCACGCAGCACGCCTTCCGAAATGTAGGTGGACTTCCCACGCGGATCGACTTCCTCGAGATATACGAAAATGTCGCCATCGCTCGCGGTTGATGTGACCCACAGATGAACGACCGGGTGCCCGGTGATCTCCAGGGCGCTTTCCAACGGCAGGGTGGTGTACGTCAGGCTCTTTTCGTCGTTGGGGCGCATGTCCGGGTACCCGTAGCCGCCGCCGTACCCGTCCGTCCAGCGGGTGGTCCCGCCGGTTGTGGTCGAGTAGTCGACGGTGTAGGCGTCAGCGCTATCGCCCGCAGCGGGCGGCTCGGCGATTAACAGCCCGTCGTTGGCGGACTGGACGCTGCCGGATGGACCGGGGTGGAAGTAGTACGCGGTGGGCTGTGTCTGGGGCAGCGGCCACTCGGTCGCCGTACGCCACGCGCTAGCACGGGGTGCGCCCATCACGCGGTAAACGATCGGCGGCTCATCCATGATCCCGTTGTCGATGCCCTTGAGCCAGTAATCGAACCAGCGCAGGTGCTCGGTAGCCAGATCAAAGCCGCCTTTGCCGTTATGCGACCAGGGCGTCATGACGATCTTCTGGGGCACCGTCAGGTTGGCGAACCAGGTCAGCGCATCGCGCGGGTACATGTCGAACCAGCCGCCCAGGTGGTAGATCGCGACGCCGGAGTCGTTGATCGCGTCGATGTAGGATGACGGACTCAGCTCCGCGAAGAGCGTCCGTTCACCCGTGTTAACGCGGCTGTCGCGGAACGGGTTCTCGGTCGCCATCGTGTAGATGTTGGCATTGTCGCGGTGCTCGGCCATCGCCTCGTCGCGCAGTGCCCCGTCCGGATCGTCATCGACGGGCGCGGCGGGCAGGATCTTGTCGAGCAGGATAGTGTTGCCGCCCCAACTGAGCAGGAAATCCTCGTTGAGCACGCCGCCCGGATAGACAAACGAGTACAGGTCGAACATCGCCATCATCGGGAAGATCGCCTTGAGGTGCGGCGGCTGGGTGCTGGCCGCAGTGTACTGCGTGATCGCCAGGTACGACAGGCCGTACATCCCGATCTTGCCGCTGCTCCACGGCTGGGCGGCAAACCATTCCGTCAGGTCGTACGCGTCGAGCGCCTCCTGGCGGGTGAACTCGCCGTCGCGCGTGCCGAACGACGCGCCGCCGCCGCGCACATCCGCCGCCGCGACGACATATCCATAGCGGAGCATCATCTCCAACTCGGGCGCCTGGTCGAGAATGGTGGTCAGCTTGCCGGCGCGATCGACGCGCGCGCGGTGGTAGCGGTGGAAGGTCCAGATCACCGGCAAAGGATCGTCCACGGGAGTGCCATCCACGGCCGGCCGGAAGATGTCGACGGCCAGCCGCGTGCCGTCACGCACGGGTACGTACTGCGAGACGCGCACCCATTCGTCGTACAGCGACTCGGAATAGCCCTGGTACTCGCCGAACCGCGAGACACGGTCCGGGGACTGCGCGGCGGCGGGCGCGAGCGCGGGTATCGCGATGGCGCAAGCCAGAGACACAACCAGCCCTACGGACAGGAGCGATTTCACGGCGAACTCCCTCCATCTGACCCCACTGTGAAGTCCATCACCAGTTTAATCCTCCAGCGGAGGCATGCCAAACAGATGCTCGGCGTTGGCCGTGGTCAACGCCGCGAAGGCGTCCTCCGGGAGAACGTGCAGCGCAGCGATCCGCTCGGCGATGTAGCGCACGTAAGCTGGTTGGTTGGGCCAGCGCCCGCGGCGCGGCTCCGGGGTGAGGAATGGGCCGTCCGTCTCGACCAGGATCCGGTCGGGTGGAACGCGCGCCGCGATGCGGCGAAGGTCGTCGGCTTTTTTGAACGTCACCGGGCCTGTGAAGCCCAGGTAAAAGCCGAGCGCCAGCCCGCGGTCGGCCACGGGCTGTGGCGCGGAGAACGAATGCAGCACGCCGGGCCGATCTCTCAGCGTGGCGGGGAGCGCCCCCACCCACGCGGCAAGGATGTCCAGCACGTCGTCGCTGGCGTCGCGGTTGTGGATGATCACCGGCAGACCGAGGTCGGCAGCCAGGGCGAGCTGCGCTTCGAAGGCACGCCACTGCTGCGGTTTTGGAGAGCTGTCCCTGTAGTAGTCCAGCCCGACCTCACCAACCGCGACGACCTTGGGGTGTGCTGCCATGTCGCGCAGCGTGTCCAGGACCGACTCGTCGAAATCGGCGCTGCTGTTGGGATGGATGCCAACCGCTGCGTACACGCCAGGGTAGGTGTCCGCCAGCTTGAGCGCTGCGCGCGAGCGATCCAGATCGGTGCCCGGGTTGATGATGCGCGTCACGCCGGCCTCGGCAGCCTCGCGCACGATGTCATCCCGAAGCGTGTCGTAAGCGTCGAAGTCGAGGTGGCAGTGCGTATCGATCAGGTCCACGCCGGTGCCTAGCTGGCCTTACCGCCGGATTCGAGCAGCTTCAGATCGGCGTCGATCATCATCTGGATGAGCTGCGTGAACGTGACCTGCGGCTCCCAACCCAGGACTTTGCCCGCCTTGGACGGATCGCCCACCAGCAGATCGACCTCTGCGGGGCGCATGTAGCGCGGATCCTGCACGACGTAATCGTGCCAGTCCAGGCCCACATAATCGAACGCGACCGTCTCATCTTCGACAGTGGGTCTCGCCGGTCGCCACCAGGAAATCGTCAGGCGTGTCCTGCTGGAGCATCAGCCGCATGGCGCGGACGTAGTCCCCGGCGAAGCCCCAATCGCGGCGGGCGTCGAGATTACCGGGCGCAGGTCGTTCGCCAGTCCAGCTTGATCTTGGCGTTGTAGGTCACCTTGCGCGTCACGAACTCGATGCCGCGCCGCGGGCTCTCGTGGTTGAACAGGATCCGCTGGTCGCGTGCAGGTTGTAGCTCTCGCGATAGTTGACCGTGATCCAGTGGCCGTAGACTTCTCGCCGCCGTACGGACTGCGCGGGTAGAAAGGGCGTCGTCTCGCGCTGAGAACCTCGCGCACCTTGCCGAGCATCTCGCTGCTCGACGCCTGGTAGAACCGGATGCCGGGATCGACGTGCCGGATCGCGTCCAGCAGGCCGGCAGGTGACGCCCGGGGCCGTCACGTCGCCGGTGGTCAACTGCGTCCGGGACGTCTGGACGAAGAAGCTTTGCGCAGCCAGGTTGTGAACTTCATGCGGCACAGCATTCGGCCAGCGCGAGCGCAGAGCGATGTCTGGTCGAGCATATCGCCGGGGATCAGGTAAAGCTGGTCTGGATATGTTCGACCACGGCTGAAATTGACGGTGCTCGTCCGGCGCACCAGCTTGAAGACCTCGCCCTTGCCCGACAGCAAAAGCTCGGCAAGGTACGATCCATCTGGCCGGTAATTCCATGATCAAGGCACGTTTTGCTCATAGTGTGCTGCTCCTGCCTGATGACCGGCCCCAGGCGGCCAGTTGTACCGCTCGCGCCAGTCGTTCAGAATATCCAGCGCGTCTTTTCAGAGGATGGCCGGCATCCAGCAGTGCGGCGCCGCAGCTTCGACGCATCGCCCACCTGGCGCAGCACGTCCGACGGGCGCATGTGCGCGCCGGAATCCGGCCGGACTTCGATGGTGCCGTGCTGAAACTCAACAGGTGTCGGTAAATACTGGATGCTATGCGCTCTCTGCCGCTGCGGATGTTATACGCTTCGCCCGGCTCGCCTTTTTCGAGCAGCAGGTAATACGCCCGGACCACGTCGCGCACGTCGTGAAGTCGCGCTCAGCGGCTAGGTTGCCGACGAACATCACAGACTCTGGCGGCCAGCCCGATAGCCGCGATCTGGCTGGCGAAGTCGGCGGCGACGAACCCCTCGGACTGGCGCGGGCCGATGTGGTTGAAGGGTCGGGCGCGGATGATGGGCATAGCGTGCGACAGGAAGAATTGCAGCGCGAGCATGTCTTGCGTCACCTTGCTGACGCTGTACGGGTTGGCCGGCTGAAATGGCCGATCCTCATCGAGCGGCTCGCCGGTACCACCTGCCGCGCCGTAGATCTCCGCGCTACTGACGACCAGGATACGCGCCTTCAGCCCGAGGGCGAGAACCGCCTGCAGCACGTTGAGCTGGCAGACGATGTTGTTTTCCAGCGTGCCCCATGGGTCTTTGAACGATTGGCTGACGTCCGCCATCGCCGCGAGATGCACCACCGCATCCGGCTGGATGTCCTGCAGCACAGCACGCACCGCCGCCGCGTCGCGCAGATCGATCCTGTGCTGCGCCACCGGCAGGCTGTCGAGAACCGGATTCTGGCCGGGCGGCAGAAATACACCGGCATGCACGCTTGGATCGGGCAGGGTCAAGAAATAGTCTACTAGATGGCCGCCGACAAACCCACCGGCGCCCGTCACGAAAAGTCGCACGAGGAATCTCTCCAGATGCGGGCGCCCCAGCGCCCTGGCGGGTCCATTATAGCGCGCCGGGTTTGTGCGGCAACACGTCTCGCAGCGGGCGGCCGTTACTGCCCGTGAGCGACCAAAAGCGTGTTCACGTTCAGCCCGCTGGCATCTGGCAGGATGACGAGATCGTACGAGGCGCCGTTCTCGAACGTGGCGCCGCGCATGGTATGCACCAGAATAGCGGTCTGGCTCTCGATGATCTGCACGTCGTAGGTGCCGGCGGGCACCGCCTGCGGGGCAGTCGGGAGGCCGAACGGCGCCGGGTCGGACATCGACAGTTCAATACGACCGGCGGGCGTCGCTGTGGCGCCACCCTGCAGGGTGGGGGGCAGAGTGGGCGGGAGCAGCGACCGTTCTTCGCGGACGAGCTGTAGATCCGGCTTGTTGTAAGCCGCGTTGAAAACGCGCAGTTGGGCGAGGCCGCTGGGGATATTGAACGGCACATCCGGCGCCAACTCGAAGCGCGGGCCGTTCTCATCCTGGAAGACGAACAGCGTGAGGGAGCGCGTCCCCGCGAATGACGCCGCCTCGTCGATCAGTGTGCTACCGGTGTCGCTGTTGCGCACGACCAGCGACGACGGCGGGATCTCGAATTCGCGGTAGACCGTTGAGGTGCCGCGCTGCACATCCTGGAATATCGGCTCACCGTCCATGTCGAGGTCTAGAGGGGTGATATTCGGCAGCGCATTGAGGAGGCGAATCCGGACTGACTGCGTGAGATCGGGTGGCTCCAGCGTGACGACGCCTTCCTCCGCAATCACGCTCTGGCCGGTGCCGACCTCGGTCGCGAGCACGAGCGGCTCGGTGTTCGGATAGCCGGTCACGACGACGATGTAGGCCCAGCCGGCCTGCCATTCGCGCTCGGACAGCATATCGACCGAATCAGAGTCGGGCTGGTTGGGATCGAGGAAGAGGAACGCGTCCGGGCCAGCGCTGTACGCCAGCGGGCGCGAGCCCGTCCCGAACGAGATCGGGGTCAGGCCGGGGATCGGACCGCCGAACGTCTGAATCGCTATCTGGATCGGACCGATGGCTGCGTGGACGAACACCAAGCGCGCGCCATTGGTCGGTGTCGGGCTCAGGTCTTCCTCGACCTGGACGACGCGCAGCCGCTCTGCCGAGTCGAGCAGAACGACATCGACGGCCCGGTTGGGGCTGAGCGTCAGCCGGCCCTCGTAGACGGGCGCGGCGCTCACCGTCCCGGCTGGCAGCAGGCGCAGCTCGGCCATCTGGGACGGGAAATCGGCCCATTCTTCCCAGCTACGATAGCCCAGATCGCGTGCGACAAGCTCGCCGTTCAAATAAACGTCGACGGCGGGCAGGTCGGGCGAGGCGTGGACGAAGCGCGCCCGCGTGACGTCATTCACGCGCGCCTGCATATCGATGATCGTGACCTCCGGATCGGTCTGGCTCCCTACGACCAGGAAGGTGTAGGTGAACCGCTCCGAGAGCCGGATATCCGTCGAGGCGAGCCGGTCGGCGCCCGCCATGAACTCGAACGTGTGCTGGCCGTCCGGGATCTCGATGGGTTCGCTGGCGACGCCAAAGAACACGTCGCGCGCCAGGGTCTGGTTCGCTTCCTGGAGGCTGATGCCGGGCCCGCGCGGGATGGCGTTGAACACGGTGACGCGGGAAGTCCCGGCAGGCAGGGGATCCAGATCGTCTTCGTAGAGCGACACCTGGAGTTCGGCGGCCGGCCCGACGATCAGCGCGATCACCTTGTCGCGCGGGGCCAGATCCAGCGCGTAATCCAGCAGTGGCTCTGCCTGGCCGGGCCCAGAATCGGCGGGGAAGACGCGCAGGGTGTAGCGCCCGGCGGCGTAATACAGCGGCGTGGCGTGGAACTGGCCCAGCGTGAAGCCGCGCCCGATGACCGCGCCGTCAAGATACAGATTGACGGGGGGAAGATCAGGGCTGGCATGCACGACGCGCAGCTCGGCCCGCGTGGCAGGATCGTTGTCCGTGGGCGGGATCGGGAGCGCGGTGGGCGATGGCGACGGGGTGACGATGGCTGTGGCTGGCACGGACGCGTCAGCGGCCGTGGTTTGCGTCGGCGCGGGCGGGGGAGCGGGTTCCTCGTCGCCGCCATCGCCGCCACATGCGCCCAAAACCACCACGATCAGAATCGCAGCAAGTGCACTCCAGGCCAGGCGTCGCATGGTGTCCTCCCGTACAGACAGAGCGTTCAAAGCGTATTGTACTGAGGTTGGGATGCGAGGGATAGCGCACGATGGTCCCATTCGTGCACGAAAACGCCCGGTGATCAGGTGGAGATCGCCGGGCGCAAATTACGCCAGCCGAGCGTCTACCCGCGTTTGACGGCGATCTGGCGCGGCTTGACCGCCTCGGCCTTGGGCAGGGTGAGGGTCAGGACGCCATTTTCGAAGCTGGCTTCAACCTTGTCGTGTTCGATCGGTGTATTGATGTTCAGCGCGCGCTCGAATTTCCCGGTCGGACGCTCGAGCAGAATGTACTGCGGCTTGTTCTCCCCCTGGCGCGTGATCTCGCCGCGAATGGTCAGCGTGTCGCCCTCGAGCGTGATATCGAGCTCATCCGCAGTGATACCGGGGACATCGGCCTGGATGATGATCGCATCTTCGGTCATGTAGGCGTCTATCGGCAGCAGCCACGCACCGGTGCCACGCGTTTCGGTACCGCGCGCGAAGGCCTCATCCAACATGCGATCCATGGTCCGCCGCATGGAAATCATGTCGCGTATAGGGTCAAATCGATTGAGCCTGTTCATGATTGAGCCTCCTCACACAAGTTGTTTTCTGGAAACGGGTTCTGTTTCAACTGTAGGGCAGCCGTGCAAGAAGAGGATTAGCAGCGCGTTGGAAATCCATCAGCGCCGCGTCAGTTTTCCGTAGGCGCGTCGGAGAGTGCCTGATACTGGATGTCCCACAGGCGGCGAAAGTGCCCACCGGCACGCAGTAACTCGTTCAGGGGACCGCGCTCGACTACCCGACCGGAATCGAGCACGAGAATTTCGGCGGCGGTTTCCAGCCCCGCCAGCCGGTGCGTGATCATTAGCGTCGTCCGCCCGGCGAGCGCGGACTGCAGCGTGTCCAGGATGGCGCGCTCGGTCACCGGATCGAGGTTGGCCGTCGCTTCGTCGAGGACCAGCACCGGCGCGTCTTTGAGCAGCGCGCGGGCGATGGCCAGCCGCTGGCGCTCGCCGCCACTCAGCGCGAGGCCTTGCTCGCCGATCCATGTTCCCAGCCCGTCTGGCAGCGCGGCGACCAGATCGTGAAGCTGGGCAGCTTCCAGCGCTCGCTCGATTTCGTCGTCGGGGGCGGTAGGTCGGGCCAGCAGCAGGTTGTCGCGGATGGTCGCGTTGAATAGGTGGGTGCGCTGGCTGACCACGCCGAACAGCGCCCGCACGTCCTCGGCAGCGTAGGCGCGCACGTCGTGCCCGTTGAGCACAATGCGACCCTCGTCCACGTCCCAGAAGCGCAGGAGCAGGTGGGCGAGCGTGGACTTCCCCGCGCCGCTGGCCCCGACCACGGCGACGGTCGAGCCGGGCCGAAGCTTGAATGATACGCCATCCAGCGCGGGCGGATCGGATGTCGCGTAGCGGAAACGGACGTTCTCGAACGCCAGCCCGGATCCGGCGGCGGACCAGTCTGGCACGGGCAGCGGGGCGGGCGGATCTTGCACGGCGGGGGTTGCATCCACCAGCTCGAACAGGCGGCGCGCGGCGGCCAGGTTGGCGTCGAGATGCTGGCTGGCCTGCGGCAGCGCCGCCACACCCTCGAAGCTGGTCATCGTCGCCAGGGCGAGCACGGCCAGCAGCACGCCATCCAGCTGCCCCTCGCGCACTAGGGGGATCGCGATCAGCAGCGTGGCGAGCACCGCGCTGCCAGTGATTAGGCCCAGCAACGCGCCGTCCAGCGCTGCGACGCGGGCCATCTGCCGGTTGTGGCGCTGGACACTGCGACTCAGCGTCCGGACATGCTCGAGCTGGCGGTCCTGCGCGTCATAGGCGACCAGATCGGCCAGGCCCTGTACGCCATCCACCAGCGCCACCGAAAGCTCGCTTCGCGTAGTCAATATGGCCACAGCGGATGCCTGGCTCAAGCGGCGGGTGAGCAGAGGCACACCGATCCCGGCGAGCAGATGAAACACGACCAGCGAGGCGGCCAGCCAGATGTCGTGGGCGCCCATGAAGACCATCATCACCAGCCCGACGATCACGGCGATCACCGGGGGGCCGATGACGCGCAGATAGAAGTTCTCGAGCGTATCGATGTCGGCCACCACACGCGACAGCAGGTCGCCGGAGCGATGTTCCATCAGGCGGGCGGGTGCCAGCGGCTCGATGCCCTGGAAGAACCAGACGCGCAGCCGCGCCAGCAGGCGAAACGTCGTTTCGTGCGAGACGTAGCGTTCCAGGTAGCGAAAGACGCCGCGCGCGATCCCGAAGAAGCGCACGCCGACAATGGCCACGTTGAGCGTGCTGATGTGCGGGTGCAGCGCGGCGGAGGCGATGATCCAGGCGGATGTCGACATGAGGCCGATGCTGCTGCCGATGGTGAGGAAGCCTAGCAGCGCCGACAGCGCCATCCACCAGCGGAACGGCGCGGCGATGCGGAGCAGCCGGGTGAACGTGCGGCGGCCGGTCGATGGGTTCATGGCACCACCTGCGCGCCGCGCGTCTGGACGAGATCGCAGTATAGGCCCGGTCCAGCGACGAGATCGGCGTGGACGCCGGTCTGGACGAGCCGGCCCGCCTCCAGCACCAGGATCTGATCGGCGTTTTGGACGGTCTGAAGCCGGTGAGCGATGATCAGCGTGGTGCGGCCCTGCATGAGGGCGCCCATCGCATCCTGGATGAGGGATTCAGTGGCCGGGTCCAGATTGGCGGTCGCCTCGTCGAGGATCAGCACCGGGGCGTCTTTCAGGAACGCCCGGGCCAGGGCGACCCGCTGGGCCTGGCCACCGCTGAGGCGCGCACCTCGCTCGCCGATCGGCGTGTCGTACCCGCCCGGCAGGGTCGCGATGAACCGGTCGAGGTGAGCCCGCTCCGCGGCGCGGATCACGTCCGCCAGGGGTGCGTCAGGCCGGCCCAGACGGATGTTGCCGGCGATAGTGTCCGCGAACAGATACGGCGCTTGCGGTACCCACGCCACATGGCGCCGCCATTCGTCGGATGCGATCGCGCACAGACCTATCCCGTTGACCGTGATCTGTCCGGCGGTTGGCGCCAGAAAGCGCAGCAGAAGCTGCGCGATGGTGGATTTCCCGGCGCCGCTCGGCCCCACCAGCGCCACGCGCTGCCCGGCCTCGATCATGAAGCTGATTCCGTTCAGGGCAGGGCGCTCGCCGCTTTCGTAGGCGTAATGGACGTCCTGAAAGCGCAGAGCGAAGGGCGGCTGTGGAACGGCGCGCCGCGGTGCGGGCGGTCCGCAGTCCGGCAGGGGCGTTTCCAGCACGTCGAAAATCCGCGCCGCCGCCGCCACGCCCGACATGCCAGCGTGGAAGCGGGTACCCAGCATCCGTAGCGGGAGATAGAACTCCGGTGCGAGGATGAGGACGAAGAAGGCGTCCTCGAAGACCATGCGGCCGTAGAGCAGGCGCAGCCCGATCTCGACCGCGATGATGGCCGTGCTGATCGTGGCGAGCATCTCCAGCACGAGCGCCGACAGAAACGCCGCGCGCAGCACGCCCATTGTTGTGTCGCGGAACCGCTCGCTGATGCGCCGGATGGTGGCGATCTGGTCGCGGCTGTGGCCAAATTGCTTGAGCACCGCCAGACCCTGCAGCACGTCCAGAAAATGGGCGCTCATCCGGCTGAGTTGGGTGAACTGGCTGCGTGTCAGGCGGCTTGCCATGCCGCCGATCAGGATCATGAAAAACGGGATCAGCGGCGCGGTGACGAGCAGCACGATTCCGGACAGGGGATCGAGGGGGAAAACGACGGCCAACATGCCCAGCGGAATCAGCAGGGCCAGGACGAGCTGGGGCAGATACTGGCTGATATACGCGTCGAGCGCTTCGATCCCGGCGATGGCCGTGTTGGCCAGCTCGCCGCTGCGCTCGCCGCGGGTGTAGGCGGGGCCGAGAGCGATGATCCTGGCGTACAGGCGCTCGCGCAGGTCGCCCTTGATGCGCTCGGCGGTCTCGCTGGCGACCGCGTCGCCGCCCCACGTCACCATCGCGCGCAGGACGATCACGGCCAACAGCGCAGCCAGCAGCGGCGCGACGTCGCCCAGCCCTTGTTCGCGCAGGAAGACGCGGGCTACGATCTGGGAGAGCAGCCACGCCTGGGCGATCAGCAACAGCCCGCTCGTTGCGCTGAGCAGGATCGCGCCCCCGAACAGAACTCGCACTGTCTCAAGCTGGCGCAGCAGCCGCCGGTCAAGATTCATGATCGCGTGTCGCGTGTAACATGGTTGGTCGAAAGACAATCTAACTGGTAGAGTTTAGCACGGTTGGCCGCCGATGGAGGGACGATGCGCTTCAAATACCTGATCTGGGACTTCGACGGGACGCTGTTCGATACGTATCCCGTACTCAACCGGTCGATTCGGCGGGCCCTGGCCGAATTCGGGATCGAGGGCGACGCCAGGCAGATCGCCGCCATGCTGTCGGACACCCTCTCGGATACTGTTGACGCTTTGGTGCTCGAGCACGGTCTGAATCCCGAAGCCCTTGTCGCACGCGTCCGGCACCACCAGGCCGAGGCGTCGCTGGGCGAGCGCCCGCCGTTCCCGGGTGTGATCCGGGCTTGCCGGCGCTTCATCGAGGCGGGCGGGACGAATTACATCCACACGCACCGCGACACGGAGTCGCTGATGGATTATCTCAATTACCAGGGCGTGGCGGACCTGTTCGCGGACTGCCTGACGCGCGACGCCGGGTACCCGCGCAAGCCGGATCCAGCCGGGTTCACGGCGCTGGTCGAGAAGCACGCGCTGCCGAAAGCGGCGGTGCTGGCGGTTGGGGACCGCGATCTGGACGTGCTCGGCGCGCACGCGGCTGGGCTGGCGGCCTGCCTGTTCAGGGCGGAACCAGGGCCGGGCGTCGCGCCGGAATACGTGATCCATGACTTTGCTGAGCTCGAAAAGATCCTGGAACTGAAGACATAATCGCCGGGAAATAATCGTGCGCCGGGCAGAGCACAGGCGTGCCCCGCCCGACGTACGCGCAAGAATCAATACTCGAGGGGCGCCTCAACCGTGACGCGCTTCCGGAACACCCAGTAGCTCCACGCCTGATAGATCAGCACTACCGGTACGAAGATCAACGCCACAATCGACATGATCTCCAGCGTATAGTCGCTGGACGAGGCATTGTCTACCGTGAGGTTGTAGGCCTCGTCCGTGCTGGAAATCATCACGTTGGGATACATGAACCAGAAGAAGGTCACCAACGCCAGGACGATCGTCAGCCCTGTCATCACGAACGACCAGCCGTACTGCTTCTCGCGGACGAAATACCCCGCGGCGAGCAGCGCCGCGCCGGTCGCAATCGGGATGACGCCGGGGTTGACGCCCACCTTGGTGAAGATGTCGAGATACAGGTAATTGGCCGCGGCCAGGATGATGCTGACCACGACGGCTGGCACCCACAACTTCCGCGCTATGCCTTCGGCGCGGCGACGCAGCACGCCGTCCGTCTTGAGGCTGAGGAACAGCGCGCCGTGCAACACAAAAACGGACAGCGACGCCAGGCCGCAGATTAGGCTGTAGGGATTGAGCAAGTCGAAGAAGTTGCCGGTGAAGTTCATGTTGGCGTCGATCGGCGTGCCGTTGCTCAGGTTGCCGAAAGCCACCCCCCACAGCAGCGCCGGGACCAGGCTGCCGATGAAGATCGCCCAATCCCAGTATGAGCGCCATGTGGGATTGGTCTCCGAGTTGCGGAACTTGAAGGCCACGCCGCGCGCGATGAGCGCCAGCAAGATCACGACCAGGGCCAGGTAGAAGCCGCTGAACAGAGTGGCATACCAGTGTGGGAAAGCAGCGAACATCGCGCCGCCTGCGGTGATCATCCACACTTCGTTGGCGTCCCAGTGCGGGCCAATCGTGCTGATGATGGCCTTGCGCTCCGGCTCTGTTTTGCCGAGGAAGGGGGCCAGGATGCCGACGCCATAATCGAACCCTTCCAGGAAGAAGAAGCCGATGAACAGCACGGAAATGAGTACAAACCAGAGGTCTTGCAGATCCATTTGTCCTGTCCCCCTTAGGCGGTGACCAGTACCGGTTCGGTATCATCAGGCATAGATGAGTCGTCGGCCGGTCCTCGCTTGGCAATGCGTCCCAAAAGGTACACGTCCACGACCATCAGCACGCCATAGAGCAGCGTGAACAGCACCAGAGACAGGGCGACCATACCCGTCGACACGTTCGGCGAGACGGCGTCCTCGGTGCGCTGGAGCCCGAACACGATCCACGGCTGCCGGCCCACTTCCGTCAGCAGCCAGCCCGTGGTGTTGGCGAGGTAGGGCAGGAAGATGGCCAGGACAAGGGCTTGCAGGAACTGGCGCTGCGAGGCGAAGCGGTCCTTGACGACGAAATAGAGGCCGAGCGCGGCCAGGGCTAGCATCAGGAAGCCGCTGCCCACCATCCCGCGGAAACTCCAGTAGGTGAGCGCGACCGGCGGGATGTAATTCGCACCTTCGCCGTATGTCTCCTCATATTCGGCCTGAAGATCGTGGATGCCTTTCACTTCACCGTCGAGCTTGTTGTACGACAGCAGGCTCAACATGCGGGGCAGGCGGATAGAAAAGACCTCCTCGCGCTGCTCCCAGTCGCCGATCGTGATCAGCGACAGGGCCGCCGGGTCTTCGCTTTGGAATAACCCTTCGGCGGCGGCCATCTTCATCGGCTGAGTCTCGACCATGTGCTGGGCCTGGCTGTGGCCCACCATAATGACGAGGACAATGGCGACCAACCCGTATGCGGTGGCGATGCGGAAAGAGCGGCTGAAAAACTCGTGGTGCTCGTTCTGTTTACGCAGCAGGTGCCAGGCGCTGATGCCCAGCACGAAGAAGGCCGCGGTGACCATGCCCGCCGTGACCACGTGCGGGAACTGCACCCGGACGTTCGGGTTGGTGATCAGCTCGACGAAATCGTCCATCTCGGCGCGGTTGTTGCGCAGCACATAACCGACCGGCTGCTGCATGAACGAGTTGGCGATGAGGATCCACAGCGCGGAGAGGTTGGCGCCCAGCGCGGCGAGCCAGATCGATGCCAGATGCAGGCCCTTGGGCAGCTTGTCCCACCCGAACAGCCAGATCGCCAGGAAGGTCGATTCCAGGAAGAAGGCCATCAGCGCTTCAATGGCCAGCGGCGCACCGAAGATATCGCCCATGAAGCGCGAATACTCGGACCAGTTCATCCCGAACTGGAATTCCTGCACGATGCCTGTCACGACGCCCATGGCGAAATTGATGATGAACAGCTTGCCCCAAAACTTCGCCATCTGCCTGTAAACCGGATTATCGGTGCGATAGTAGAACGTCTGCATGATCGCGACCAGGATCGACAGGCCGAGCGTCAGGGGGACGAAGAAGAAATGGTAAACGGTGGTTACGGCAAATTGTAGTCGTGCGAGATCGAGTGCATCCATAAAAACATAAACCTCCGTGTGACTAGGCAAGTTCGCAGCGGTGCGATGAGGGAATAGAGCCATCACTGATTCTCTAGTTTATCTTGACCACAATCTATTTTTCATGTGACAAAAGCAACTAACTCCGGGCGACAACCGGCACTAAAAGGGGATTGACACGCGCCAGAATGCGGGTTTTCATGAGAGTATCTCGCCCGTAGAATAGGTTCATACTGGGAGGCGACGATGAGACTTCACGAGCTAATTGCTGGGTTGGATCACCCAGAACCGGTCGTCCGGCGTGACGTGGCGCGGGTGCTTGGCATGGTGGAGGAAACGCGCGCTCTGGACGCGCTGCGCCAGCGTTACCCTACCGAAACGGATCCGGACGTGCAGGCCGCGCTTGCCTGGGCGGGAAAGCGCCTGTTCGCCGCGCAGCAAGCCGGACACACGACCGTCGATGCGATCTGCCAATACTTCGGGATCGACCGCGAGATCGCGCGCTCGCCCGACGCGGCAGAGGCCGAAATGCTGGACCGCATGCAAAGCGCGCTCGATGACGACCTACGCGATATGCGGAACCGGGCAGGGCTGCGACGGGCCGGGTTGGCCGTGGCTGCCGGGTTGGGCGCAGGGCTGGTGGCCGGTCCGCTGGTGGGCATGAGCGCTGCGGCAAGCTCGCTGACGCCGTCCTCCGACGCGGCCTCGTCCGGCCTGGGAGGGCGCCCGCCGCTCGGCACCCAACGCACACCGGCGATCGCGCCAGCCAGTACCGACGTGAGCGTGTGGCTGCGCCGGCTGCGCGAAGCCCCGGCGGCAAGCGCGCGCGAACGCGCTGCGCTCGAGCTGGCTCATTTGAACAACCCGGCGGCGCTGCCCCACCTGGCGGCGGCCTTCCTGGACGATCCCTCTCCCGAGGTGCGCGCTACCGCCGAGCGCCACGGCAAGGCGCTCTACTGGAACGCGATCTACTGGGCCATGGAGCAGGATGGCTCGATGGCGCAGGAGATCGCGCGGCGCGCCGAGGCGATGGGCAAAACGACCGCCGTGCCAGCCGACGCGCCATCCTCGAGCGAGCCGGTGGCCCAGCCTCCGCCGCCCGAACCACCATCCGCCGACGTGAGCGAGATTCTGCGCAAGGCCAACGAAGCGCGGGCGGCGCGCCGCCGGAAAAGACAGTGACTGCAATCCCGCGTTGACTCAGCGCCCACCAGCGATTACACTCGGCTCGGTGAGGTGAAATCTGTCTCGAGCGGAAGGACGCATGGCATGCGAACGGTTGTTTGGACCGAGCAAGACCGGCTGCGACTGATCGACCAGCGGCGGATTCCCTGGGAACTGACATTTGTTGAGTACGCTGACTACCGCGAGGTCGCCCAGGCGATCTTCGAGATGGTGGTGCGGGGCGCTCCGGCGATTGGCGTCTCGGCGGCGTTCGGCATGGTGTTGGCGGCGCGGCAGTCGCGCGCTGCGGACTCAGGCGCCCTGCTGAGCGATCTCGAGGCGGCGGCAGAGACGCTGAAGAACGCCCGCCCGACCGCAGTGAATCTGGCGTGGGCGGTCGATCACATGCTGGCTGTGGCTCGCAATGCGACCGCACACGGGACGGAGGGCATCCGGGCGGCACTGCTCGAGGCGGCACAGCGCATGGCCGATGATGACGTCGCGACCAACAAGCGCATTGCGGCGCACGGCGCAGCGCTGATCCAGGATGGCGACACGATTCTCCACCACTGCAACACGGGGATGCTGGCGACGGTCGACTACGGCACGGCGCTGGGCGTTATCCGCATGGCGCACGAGCAGGGCAAGCGTATCCACGTGCTGCTCGATGAGACACGGCCGCGCCTGCAAGGCTCGCGCCTGAGCGCGTGGGAATGCGAGCAGCTCGGCATCCCGTATGATATCCTGCCGGACACGGCAGCCGGGCATTTCATGCGTCGTGGCGAGATTAGCCTGGTGCTGTTCGGCGCGGATCGCGTGGCGGCCAACGGCGACGTGGTCAACAAGATCGGCTCGTACCAGATCGCGGTGCTGGCCCACGAGAACGGCATCCCGTGCTATTCGGTTTTCCCGACCTCGACCGCTGACCTGACCATGCGCAGCGGCGACGAGGTCCCGATCGAGGAGCGCGACAAGGCCGAGGTGCTGGCCCCATACGGGTGCGCCATCGTGCCGGAGACATACCACGCGCGGAACCCAGCGTTCGATATGACGCCCGCGCGGTACCTGACCGGGTTGGTGACCGAGCAGGGGATCGTTCGCCCGCCGTTCGAGGCCAACCTGGCGGCAGCGGTCCGCGCCGGGCAGGGGACCGGGTGATCGGGGCGAAGCGCGAAGAAATGCGGGGCGGCGAGCGGAAGGGGCTCGCCGCTTTTCAGGTGCCCGGCGGCAGGTCGAGCGCGAGATCTCCCGCGCCCGGTGTCAGGACCCACACGCCGTCGCGCTGGGCGAGCAGCGGCTCCAGCGCAAGCCCGTCGCCGGGTGGCGCGATCCGCAGGGCCGCGATCTGGCTGAGCTGGGGCACACCGCCGGGCGCGTGCAGCGCCGCCACGTAGGGCAGGCGGCGGGCCAGCGCGCTGACGAGATCGCGTTGGTCGAGGGCGGGATGCGTCTTGCGGATGACCATGTTCAACGCACTGAGCAGGCGGTCAGGCCGGTGCGTCCCGCGGAAGACCCAGATGAGGCGCGGCAGCTCGTCCCGGCTCAGGATGTCCCAGGCGGCAGCCGACTCGTCACCGCGGATCTCGTCGGCCAGCAGCCATTCCGGCGCGGGGTCTGACGCGGCGCGCAGGGCCGATCCGAAATCGCGCCCGGTGTGGCGCGCGACGGCTGGCGGCAGGCTCATCTCCGCAGCGCGCTCGGCGACTGCGGTGCGGCTTTGGGCCGGGATTTCCGCCGCGAGCGCCCCGGCCAGGGTCGTCTTGCCGGTGCCCGCGTCGCCCACGATCAGCAGGCCGCGCCCCGCCGCCAGAATCGCTCGGAGGGCGGCGGCGCCCTGTGGCGGAATCAGCGCGGGCGGTGCGGTCAGGTCATCCAGCGTTGGGGCCAGCGGAGGATGCAGGCGCAGGGACAGGATGTAACACGGGCTGACCGGCGGACCGGCCAGCGTAATTCGCGCGCGGCGTCCCTTCAACACGGCGCCAACTTCGACGAATGGACCTGCCTGGGCGAGATCGATCCCGGCGGCAGCCAGCAGCCGGCCGAGAATGGACGCGAAGTGGCGCGCGTCATCGAACGCCGGCTGGACCGGTTCCGGCCCGGCAGCGTGGCGGCGCGCGCGCACTGTGTCGGGACCGGTCGCCGTGATCTCGACCACGTCCCGGTCGAGCAAGGCGTCATCCAGCGGGCCGAACGAGAACCTGTTGCGGTAAATGCGGTCGACCAGCCCGGCTTTGACGCGATGATCGAGGCGGATGGCGTCCTGCTCCAGCACGTAATCCGCCACCTCGCGCACCAAGTCGCGCTGCTCAGCCTCGGTGGCGAGGTCGTCCAGGATGTCGGGGCGGTTGGCGGTTTCCTCGGCCAGTTGGCGCTCGATGCGCTCGCGCAACGCCTCGAGCGAATAAGCAGGACGGCCAGGTCGCCCCGGTACGATTGGCGACAGCGGGTCCGGCGGCGGTGTGTCCCGGTCGGACCCATCGCCTGGGGTGGCGGACAAACGGTCGAGCAGCGGCATGGCGTCCTCTCTTTGCCGGTCGGCTAACGCAGCGCTTTGTGCAACAGAGCATTGATCTGGTCCTGGTTTTCGTACACGAACCAGGTATCTAGCAGCGGCAGGTATTCGAGCTGCAGCAGGAACGGCAGCCGGAAAAAATCCGAGTGAACCGTGTGCCGGCAGCGCGGGCTGCCGCAGTTGCACAGCCAGAGGGTATCGCCCCGGCTGTTGATGCAGTAGTCGAGCGCGAGCTCCTCGGTCATATAAATCATCTTGAGGGCGAACAAGTAGCGCAGGCCGTCGAAGGTCCTGACGAACACGTTGGGGCTGCAGCTGTGATTGATGTACCGCTCCGGAGACTGCATCAGCACGACGCGCCCGCCCATCAGGAAGTCGCAAAAGCGGCGGTGTTCGCCTTCCTCAGCGAGCAGCGGCTGGTCCGGCGTCACCTCGCGCGAATCGTCCAGAGCTAGCACTGGTTCGCCCGGCTTGAGGGTCACGGCGGCGAAAACGCCCTGACCGTGAATGCGTGACTCGGCCACGTAGACCTTGCCCATCGTTGGCTCCCATGGTAGGACGGCGGCAGGCAGCGGCCACAATGGCTCGGGCTGGGAAGATGATGCCGGGTGTAGCGGCCATTGCTGTCACGCGGCCGCGTGCTGCCCCTGCCTGTGACCCCTGAAAAGCTAGCGTAACTGGCCTCAAAATGCAACTGGCGATCGGCTCCAGATGGGGAAGAAGGGGGTTTGTTCCGCTCGATTTGGTGGTATACTTCGCGCCGGGTTTGGCCTCTTTGGAACGGAACAGGACATGAGAATCGTCATCACCGGCTCGATTGCGTATGACTACCTGATGCGTTTTCCAGGCCGGTTTCGCGACCATCTGATCGCCGACAAGCTCGACCGGATCAGCGTGAGCTTCCTGGTCGAGAGCCTGAATCGCCAGCGGGGCGGGGTGGGCGCGAACATCGCCTACAGCCTGGCGTTGCTGGGCGAACGGCCCATCTTGATGGGCACGGTGGGGTCCGACTTTGGCGAGTACCGGACCTGGCTGGAGGAGGCGGGCGTCGACCTGTCGGCAGTGCGCGAGATCCCGGACGAGTTCACCGCGTCGTTCTTCGCCAATACCGATGCGGAGAACAACCAGATCGGATCGTTCTATACTGGTGCGATGGCCTATTCGAAGAACTACCGGCTGGCCGATGTGCTCGATGAGAAGCCCGATCTGGTCGTGGTGTCGCCCAGCGATCCCACCGCGATGAGCCAGTTGGCCGATGAATGCTGCGAGCAGAATATCCCGTTCATGTACGATCCCAGCCAGCAGGTGATCTGGCTCGAAGGGGACGTCCTGGCGCACGGCATCGACCGCTGCCAGATCCTGATCGTCAACGAATACGAGTGGGAAATGATCGCCAACAAGACCGGCCTGACGCGCAAGTCGCTCGTTGGGCGCGGCAAGACGCTGATCGTGACCCACGGCGGTGACGGCGCGCACATCTACGCTGGGGGCGCGCACACCCATGTCCCGGTGTTTCCCCCGTCGCGAATCGCCGATCCGACCGGCGTGGGCGACGCATACCGGGCCGGGCTGCTTAAGGGCATCGCGTGTGGGTTCAACTGGACGCTGTGCGGACAGATCGGCGCGCTGGCTGCCTCCTATGTCCTCGAGCACGTCGGGACGCAGAACCACCATTACACGCTGGCCGAGTTCGTAAGCCGGTTCCGCACGGTCTTCGACGATCGGGGCGCGTTGGACGCATGGTTGGCGTGACCCGCTGGCGTACATTCCGGTTGGGTGAGCGCCACACGATCCGCGATTTCCTGAACCAGGATCGCCCGCTTACCGCGTATGCGCTGGGCGACCTGGACGATGCGTTCTGGCCGGACAGCGCCTTTTTTGCCGCCTCTAATGGCGTGCGGCTGGCCGCGCTGGTGTTGCTGTACCGGGGTCTGGAGCCGCCCGTGCTCACGGCCTTTGGCGATCCGGATGGCGTGCGCGCGGTGTTCGAGCAGCAGGCGCTGCCCGACGAGGTCTATTACTTGTTCCTGCCCGAAATGGAAGCCGTGCTCCACGCCCAATACGAACTGCCGAACGGCAAGCGCGAGTGGCGGATGGTGCTGGACCCGGCGGCCTTCGCGGGGGTGGCGCCGGGCAGTCAGGTGGTGCGGCTCGGTCCGGACGACGCGGCGGCGCTGACAGCGCTGTACCGGCACGCCGCCGAGCCGGGCGAGGAAGTGGTCGCCTTCAGCCCGTGGCAGATCGCGCATGGCGTCTTCTTCGGCGTGTGGGGCGGCGGGGATCTCGTGGCGAGCGCCGGGACGCACGTCTGGTCTCCGGCGGAAGGCGTGGCGGCGATCGGCAACGTGTTCACGCGCCCGGACTGGCGCGGCAGGGACTACGCCACAGCCTGCACAGCGGCAGTCACAATGGAGGCGCTGCGGGCGGGTCTCGACACGATCGTGCTGAACGTGCGCCACGACAACGCTTCAGCTATTCACGTCTATGAGAAACTGGGATTCCGGCTCTACCGCACGTTCTTGGAAGGGCCGGGACTGCGTCGGCGTTAGGCGGCGATCCGTCTGCGGGGCGCAAGCTGTGTTACAATGGTCCGGTGTCCGCGCGGCGGATAAGTCAATTTGAACACGAGGAGACTTACATGGCAGTTGAGCATGATGTTCGCGATTTGAAACTGGCAACCGGTGGCCGCTACCGGATTGAGTGGGCCGAGCGCGACATGCCCGTGCTGCGGCAAATCCGCGAGCGCTTCGAGAAAGAGCGCCCGCTGGAAGGGGTGCGGCTGTCGGCCTGTTTGCATATCACGACCGAAACGGCGAACCTGGCCCGCACGCTGCAGGCGGGCGGCGCGGATGTGGTGCTGACGGCGTCCAACCCATTGAGCACGCAGGACGACGTGGCGGCCTCGCTGGTGTCGCATTTCGAGATACCGGTTTACGCCATCAAGGGCGAAGACAACGCCACCTATTACGATCATTTGAAGCGCGCGCTCGACCACAAGCCGCACATCACGATGGACGATGGCGCCGATCTGGTGAGCGAGCTGCACAAGAACCGCACCGAGCTGCTGACGGACGTGATCGGCGGGACGGAAGAGACGACCACGGGCGTGATCCGGCTGCGCGCTATGGCGAACGATGGCGCCCTCAAGTTCCCGGTGATCGCGGTCAACGACAGCATGACCAAGCACCTGTTCGACAACCGCTACGGCACTGGCCAGAGCACCATCGACGGCATCATCCGGGCGACCAACGTGTTGCTGGCAGGGCGTGTTCTGGTGGTGGGCGGCTACGGATGGTGCAGCCGCGGTATTGCCATGCGCGCCAAGGGAATGGGCGCGAATGTCATCGTGACCGAAGTGGACCCGCTTAAGGCGCTGGAAGCGGTGATGGATGGTTTCCGGGTGATGCCGATGATTGAGGCGGCACCGATCGGCGACGTGTTCGTGACCTCCACAGGCGACCTCAACGTGATCGACACGCATCACTTCGCCGTGATGAAAGACGGCGCGATCGTGTGCAACAGCGGGCATTTCAACGTCGAGATCAACATTCCGGGCCTGCGCGCGATGGCGGTCGGCGAGCCGCGGCTGGTGCGCCCGTTTGTCGAGCAGTTCCGCCTGCCTGATGGGCGCGCGATCAACCTGCTGGCGGAAGGCCGGCTGGTGAACCTTTCCGCGGCGGAAGGGCACCCGGCCAGCGTGATGGATATGAGCTTTGCGAACCAGTCGCTGGGCGCGGAGTACATGCTGCGCGAGGGCAAGTCGCTGGAAAACCGCGTCTATACGATCCCGGCGGAAATCGACCAGGAAATCGCCCGGCTGAAGCTGGAATCGATGGGCGTCACCATCGACACGCTCACCGACGAGCAGGTGAAATACCTGAATCAGTGGCAGGAAGGGACCTAGTCCCGCCGGTACGAAAATCCAGGCGCGCCGTGGCCATTTCTGCGGCGCGCCTGCCGCTTGATCCACGTTCACTAGAAACACAGCCCGGTAAGTGGTACACTTCGCAAACAATGCCCGCGGAGGCAAATCGTCGAGCCGACGTTGGGTAACCTGCCGGGTATGGGATAGAATGAGGCCGCTCATCCCTTCAACGGTGGCGGGATGAGGACATTAGCGAGGAGATAAACGGATGATGAAACGACGAACATGGCTCGTGGCCGTTCTGGTTGTACTGGCTCTGGTCGCAGCGCTGATCGGACCTGCGAGCAGCAGTGTGCGGGCGCAGGGCGATTCGTCGCGCGTGCGTTTCCTGCACGCCGTGCCGGGCGCCCCGAATGTTGATGTCTATTTCGATGGCAGCCTGGCGGTGGCTGGCCTGTCGTACGGCTCGGCGACGCCGCACCTGAACGTCGCGGCGGGCGATCACCAGGTGGCGCTGCGCCAGGCGGGCAGCGATCCGTCAGCGGCGGCGCTGCTCGAGGTGACGGTGCCGCTGGCGTCTGGCCTGGCCTTCACGGTCGTCGCGCAGGGCGCGCCGGACGCGCTGGCGGGCGGACTTTACGAGGATATTCTGGATGAGCTGGAGCCGGGCCTGGCCCGCCTGACGTCGATCAACACGATAGCCGACGCACCTGCGCTGGACGTGCTGACGACGGAAGGCGGCCCGCTGCTGCAAGGGGTTGGTTACGGTGCCCAGTTTGGCACGGTGAACATTCCGGCTGGCCAGAAAGATCTGACGATCGTCCCGGCGGGCGGCGCGGTCGAGAGCGCCATCGCGCCGGTTGGGCCGGTCTCGTTGACCAGCGGCGTGCTGTATACGATCGTGGCGCTAGGCACGCTGGATGGCGACACGGCACCGACGTCGCTCGTGGTAGCGACCCCGGTAAACGGCGCCGCGGACTCGGTGCGTGTGCGCATCGCGCATGGCAGCCCGGACGCGGGGGCCGTGGACGTGTACGCGAATGACGTCCTGCTGGCCCCGTCGCTCGAGCTCGGCCAGATGACGCCGCACATCGCGCTACCGGCAGGCAGCACCTCATTGGCACTGCGCCCGGCCGGAGCGCCTCCGGCGGATGCGCCGGCCTTTGCGGCCGATGTGACGCTGGACGCGGCAGCCCCGGCGGTGACAGTCGTGGCGACGGGCGAGCTGGGCGATGGCTCGCTGGCCCTGGCGACGTATCCCGACAGCGTGGCGGATATGACCGCGGAGTCGGCGCGCATCGCGGTGGTGAACGCCGTGCCGGGCGCGACCGCGACGGTGGCCCTGGCCGATGAGGCGGCGACTGTCCTGGCGTCCTCCTGGCGGCGAATGCCCAGGGCGATGCCATCGATGTGACCTGGCAAGTACATGCTGACCGTGGGTATTCAGGAAATCGATACCCCGGTGGATGTGGTCGTGCCCGAAGAGACGTACGCTGGTGGGATGTACTACACCGTGCTGGTCTTTGGCGGCGGGACCGCGGCTGCACCGATGGACGCTCGCGTAGCGGCCACCGGATCGCGGTCGAAGCGACCAGTCTGCCCGGTTCGGGTGGCGTGATGGTCGCGCAAGTGCCGGCGGAGGAGCCGACTGGAGCGCCAGTGGCGGAAGCGACCGAGGAAGCCCCGGCGGAGGTGACCGAAGAAGCCCCGCCTGCCGCCGAACCGACCGAGGAAGTGACCGAGGTGGTCGAGGCGCCCCCCGCCGAGCCAACCGAAGTGGTAGAAGCGCCGCCCGCTGAGCCAGCCGAAGCCCGGCGCAGCCACTGACACGGAGCTCGTGATCGATCCGGAGGGCGCTGCGCCCAGCACCGATGTGAGCGAAGCGCCGCCTGCCGACGCCCAGGCCAGCCGACCGCCGCGCCTCAGCCGCTGGCAACCGCGCAGCCGGGCCCGATTGCGTATGTCGAGCTCAATCCTGGCGCGAACCTGCACTGTCGCGAGTATCCCAGCGCAACGGCGAAATCGTTGGGCCTGATTCCCGCCGGCGCGACGCTGACCGTGCTCGGCAAGACCGGCGAACCCATCGTCCCCGACACGGGCGATCCGACACCTGAGCCGACGCCGGTCGTGGAGACGCTGGAAGACTTGTGGCTGTCCGTCAGGTGGGATCCACCGACGGGCGGGTATCTGCGCTGCTGGGTGGCGGCCCAGTACCTGCGCATCGAATTTCGCGGCCAACTGCTCGATGAGCTGGAAGAACTGCTCCAACTGCCTGATGAGCCGTTCAACCTGCCGGGCGAGGCCGTCGATACGGATATTCAACCGCCGACCCCGGTGTACGACGCCATTCTGGCGACCGTCAACCTGGATCCCGGCGTGAGTTTGCAGCTGCGTCGTTTCCCGAAGACGGATGCCGAAGCATTGGATCGCGTGCCGGCGGGCGCCCAGCTTGAGGTGTTGGGCTATGTCGAAGCGCCCAGCGAAGGCCTGGTCGGCCAGCCGGTGGATCCCAACTGGATCCGCGTCCGCTACCTGACGGAGAATGGCGGCGCGACGGTGGGCTGGGTGTCGGCGCAGTACGTGACGCTGAGCCATAACGACCGCCCGGTGGCGCTCACCGACCTGACCGTGCTCGATCCAGAAGAGGCGGGTTTCTACGAAACGCCCGGCCAGGCGCCATTCATCCCGATCGAGCAGCAGGAGATCATGGCCGTCGTGCTGTTGGATCCGGGCGCGAACCTGAACCTGCGCGACCGTCCCAGCGCGGATGCCTTCGTCGTGGTCGGTGTGCCCAGCGGTGAGGTGTTGACGGTCAACGGGCGCAACGGGGACGGCACCTGGGTGCGCGTCACCTACGAGACGGCGACCGGCCCGCTGGAAGGCTGGGTTGCGGCCCAGTACCTGACCATCACGCAAGGTGGCCAGCCGGTGAACCTGTCTACGATGGAAAACGTATCGGATGAACCGGACACGCTCACCGGTGAGGTTGCCCCGGCGGAGCCGGAGGCCACTGAAGTCCCAGCGGAGGGTTAACGGTCCGCCCGTTCGTCGCTTGAGGAAACCAAAAGCCCCGCTCAGCATCGAGCGGGGCTTGTTCTTTTCGGTTGGGTTACCGCTTATTGCGCGTTCCGGTTGGCCGCCTCGGTCAGCGCCACGAGGCTGTCATACGCCCGGCTGGGCATCTTTGACCAACTCGTGCCGTCGTAGCTGACGAGCACGGTCGGGGTGCCGGTCACGCCGTGGTCCTGCGCGAACGTCGAATAGGTCGCCAGCAGGTTGAGGTACTTGGCCGAGCTCACGCAGTCGACGAGTTTCTGGCTGTCCAGCCCCATACTGTCAGCCGAGTCATCGATCTGCGAGAGAGAAAACGCCGATTGGACGCCCATCGAGGTCGCCAGGCGGAACAGCTCGGAGCTCATCTCCCAGAACGCGCCCTGTTCGCCCGCGCAGAGCGCCGCCTGCGACGCCGTCTGCGAATAGGCCTGCCCCGTGCCGGTCGTCAGGGCAAACCCGAACGTCGCCTGCCCGTCCCGCACGTAATTGTCCATGAAGCGCTTCAAATCGCCCTGGTGGAAGTCCTGGCAGTGTGAGCAGGCGTAATCCGACACGGTCACGAAATGGATCGGTGCGCTGGGATCGCCCAGGAACGGAATGCCGTTGGCGTTATAGCCGCGCACTACGCCCGCCGCCGCCTGTGGGTCAGCGTCCAGGGTCCGGACAGTGTCGCTCTCGTTGCCGTCCAGCACGGTGTTGGTGGACTGGTTTCCTGCGAACGGGACGCAGTACTCGGGGAATTCTTCGCAGCTTACCGCCTTGGTCGAGCCGGCTTCGCGGTAGTTGAAGTAGACCACGAGGCCCGCCAGGACGACGGTGACCAGCAGCGTCAGGGCGAGGAAGTTCACCTGCTGGCGGTGCTGTTCCTGGCGCTGGCGGCGCGTCTTGCCGACGCGGAAGGTCGCCCGTTTGCGCCAGGGGATGGGACTTTGTTTCTCAGCAGTGTCGCGTGTTGCCATGATTTCTGTTTCTCTCCGCTAAAGCACATTCGTCTCGTCACAAGGTTATAACAAATCTACCGTGCAGATGGTATCTGTCAAATCCGAATGGCGGACCGGCCCCCGGAGAAAGACGGCGCACCCGTGCCGGGCATGGTATACTGGCAGGCTCCTAATGCCTTCACTAACAATTCGACGAGGGTACGATGCGTGCGACGGAAATAATCGAAAAGAAACGCGATGGTGGCGAACTGACCACCGAGGAAATCCGCTGGTTCGTGGAGGGCTACACCCGCGACAGCATTCCGGATTATCAGGCGGCGGCCTGGTTGATGGCCATCTTTCTGCGCGGCATGTCCCCGCGAGAAACGCTCGATCTGACACTGGCGATGGCCGACAGTGGCGACCGGCTGGATCTCTCACCGGTCATCCCATATGCTGTCGACAAACACTCGACCGGCGGAGTGGGGGATAAGGTGTCACTCGCCGTGCTGCCACTCGTGGCGGCGGCGGGCGTCCCGGTCGCCAAGATGAGCGGGCGCGGTCTCGGCTTCTCGGGCGGGACCATCGACAAACTGGAATCGATTGCCGGCTATCGCGTCGAACTCAGTGACAAAGAGTTCATGCAACAGGTGCGCGATCATGGGATCGTGCTGTGCGGACAAACCAAAAGCCTGGCGCCTGCCGACGGCAAGCTGTACGCCCTGCGCGACGTGACCGGGACGGTACCCAGCCTGCCGCTGATCGCCAGCAGCATCATGAGCAAGAAGCTGGCGGCAGGTGCCAACGCGATTGTGCTCGATGTCAAGGTGGGCAGCGGGGCGTTCATGAAACGCGTTGAGGAGGCCCGGGAGCTGGCGCGGATCATGGTGGAGATCGGCAGCGGGGCGGGGCGGGAGATGGTCGCGCTTCTCTCGGACATGAACCAGCCGCTGGGCTGCGCGGTTGGGAACGCGCTGGAAGTGCGCGAAGCGATCGAGACGCTGCGCGGCGGCGGTCCCGCCGACCTGCGCCAGCACTGCCTGGTCATCGGCGCGCATATGGTGCGCCTGGGGCGGCAGGAAACGGGCTCGGGCGCGCTGGCTGAGGCCATTGCTGAGCTGGCGGACCTGATGGATAACGGCGGCGGTCTCGCCAAGTTCCGCGAGCTGGTGAATGCCCAGGGCGGCGACGTGTCGATGGTCGATGATCCGCAACGGTTACCGCGCGCCCGCCTGGTCGAAGACATACCCGCCGGGGCAGATGGCTTCGTGGCGGCCGTCGATGCCCTGACGGTCGCCCAGGCGACTCTGGAACTGGGCGCGGGCCGCGCGCGCAAATCGGATCCGATCGATCCGGCGGTGGGGGTTGTCGTGCGGTGCAAGGTTGGAGACCAGGTCCGCGCGGGCGACCCGCTGTTCACGATTCACGCCAACGATAGGGCCACGCTCGCACAGGCGCGCGCGCTGCTGGAGCAGGCTGTGCAGTTTTCTGAGGGAGAGCCGCAACCTTTGCCCGCCTTTTACGATACACTATATAGCGAGAATTAGTGCGCAGGGGCCACAGCAGCCACGATGTCGATCTGGAATGCGTTCGGCGCAATTGACAAAGTTTTGAAAGTGCTCACGGTGACAGAAGGAGTGCTCAAAATGACCGATAACCAGGAACCGGCCGGCAACGAGTCCGGCCCAGGGAAGCGTACATTCAAGGAAGAGATCGAGCTTGAGGGACGCCAGCTTGTGGATCGCGTCAGAGAACTACTGCGCGAGGGCAACGTGCGCAAGCTGAGCATCAAAGATGCGGACGGCAAATACCTGTTGGAGATTCCGCTGACGGTGGGTGTGGTGGTCGGTGGTGTATTCATGCTGACCGCGCCCGTAGCGGCGGCGCTGGGTGCCATCGCCGGGCTGCTGGCGAACGTGAAGATCGAGATCACGCGCGAGGTGGATGACGACACGCCCGGCGAAGGGTAGTCTTGTCCGCAAGAAGGACGACCAGCCGTACCATCGAGTCGACTCGCATGGCGCGGCTGGTGTTTTTTTCGGGGTGCAGATCAGGGGCAGGTGAAGGCCGCGTGATCGGCCTGCTGCTCCAGTGTGAAGAACTCGTGCCGCCCGTCGTTGTTGCAGCCTGCGCGGAAGTAGAAGTACTCGGTCACTGCCGGGTTCAGCACCGCGTTGATCGATCCCACGCCCGGTGACGCAATCGGGCCGGGGGGCAGACCCTCATTCAGATAGGTGCTGTAGGACTGGTTGGGCACACCGGTCAGGCCGTAATAGTCCGCCTGGGTGATCTGGGGCCACCACGATCCATCCCGCGTGTTACCAATCGCGTACTGCACGGTGGGGTCGGCGTCCAGGCGCATGGGCAGGCGGTAACGGTTGAGATAGACCGAGGCGATGATCGGCGCCTCGTCGGCGACGACCGTCTCACGCTCGACGATCGAGGCCAGCGTCACGACTTCGTACAGCGTGAGGTCCTGTGCTGCCGCTTGCTGCAACATGGCGTCGGTGACGTTCCGGTTGAACGCGGCGAGCATTTCGTCGCGCAGCTCAAACGGCGTGATGCCCGGCTTGAGCTGATAGGTGGCGGGGAACAGGAATCCTTCCAGTGACGGCGGTTGCCCGTTGCCCATCACGTCCGGAATCCCGGCGCGCGCCTTGAACTCGGGCGGGATGGCCGCGCCAGGGCCCACCACAGCCAGGAAGTCATTCCCGCTGAAATCGAGCAGCGGGTTCTGGTCGATGATGTCCGCGATCTGCTCGATGCGCCAGCCTTCCAGACTCAAGAACGGGATGGTGGCGGCGGCGGCATCGGTCAGGGCATAGGCGATCTCCTCGAGCGTCTGGGTCTGTTTGAGGAAATAGGTGCCCGCCTCGAGCCGGCTGTCCAGACGGTAATACTGCACGTAGTCCACAAACAGGTCGGCGTTGGTGATCAGGCTTTGGGCCAACAGGTTGCTGGCGACGGCGCTGGCGGTATCGCCCGGCAGAATCTCGAATTTCCGGAACTGCGGATCGGTCCCCGCTGGGCGGGCCAGCTCGTCCTCGTACCGCTCCAGGCTGATGCGGAGCTGGAGGGCTTTGAGCGGGTTCAACCCTTCCTGCCGCGCCCACAAAAACAGCCCGGCGCCCGCGACGCAGCCCACCAGCACAATGCCCAAAACAAGAACCGTCACTACAGCGACCAGATTGCGAGATGGTGTCGTCATCACGAACTCCGTGAGTGCGGCGAGATGTCAGCCGCGATTATAGGCGGAAACGCGCCCCGCTAACGGGCGGATGGTCACTGATTCGACTACGCCGCCGGTCGCTGGCCGCGCTGGTCGGCGGCATCAGTCGCGCGCCGGCACTACCGGGTCCGGCCAGGGAAATCCCTCGTCGCGCAGGGCGTTGAGGAACGACTGCAGGATCACGGCGGCCGCGATGGCATCGACGCGCTCGGGGCGCGCGCGCCCGGCCTCGGCCAGCAGTTCCTCGGCCTCCTGCGTCGAA
Organism: Aggregatilineaceae bacterium; assembly: GCA_040767355.1. Classification (GTDB taxonomy): domain Bacteria; phylum Chloroflexota; class Anaerolineae; order Aggregatilineales; family Aggregatilineaceae; genus LM3-B42. The sequence continues at coordinate 93,976 of JAXGOS010000014.1, forward strand.
TGGCGCTCGTTCCACAAATAAACCGCCACATCCACCGCCGCAGCCAGCCGCGAAGCCCACAGGCGGACCCGGTCGGCGGCAGTGTAGACGGTGATGTCCGGCGGCGATTGGGGCAGGCCAACCACGACAGCGGCGGCGCCATGCTGCTGGATGATCGCGTTGATGGCCGCGAAATCGGCCTGCTTCGATGTGCGGCGCAGCACCTGGAGTGGCCGCGCGAGACTGCCGGTGGGATCGCTGAGGGCCAGGCCCACGATCTTTAGGCCATAGTCGATGCCGAGCAGGCGGCCAGGGAAGGGGGGCGTCGTCATGGCGCGGCCACACTCACATTGATCCGGATGGGCAGGAACGGCATGCGGGAATACCAGCCGGGCCACGTCGCGATCTGCGGCGGCGAGTCCGGATCGAGCAGCAGCTCGCGCTGGAGCCGCTGGCGAGCTTCGGACACGCTCACCCCGGCGATACGGCTGCGGACGTCATCGGCGTCGATGGATTCGGCGATGTTGCCGGATACGATCATGACGAAGGTCACACGCCCGTCCGGCTCGATCTGCTCGATCGTGCCGCGCGTGAACCTGAGCGCGCCCGGCGACACTTCCTGGCCGGGCTGGATATAGGGCACAATTCCGGCGAAGGCCACCTGGCGCGCGTGCCGCTCGTCAACCACGACCGCCTGCACCTCGGCGCGCAGATCGAGGCTCACGCTCTCGGTGATGTCGCCCACCAGCGCGTTGAAGATAGTCCACTCCGGACGCTCCTGGATGATGGCGACCGATCCGGGAACCAGGAACTGCTCGCCGGAGAGCTGGTGCAGCAGCGTGTCGCGCGCCCGCTGGAGCACCTGCTGGCGCCCCAGCACGAGCAGCCGCTGGTGATCCTGGGCGGTGACCGTCGCGCGCTCCTGCACGGCGCCGCCATAGGTCGCATTCGGATTCGCCACCGTCACCAGCTCGCTGAAGCCGCCCTCGATCCGGTTGATCGCGCCGGGATTGACGTTCCCGACCGCGCCGGCGTGCTCGGGCAGCGCCTGCACCGGCACCTGGACGTCGACGTTTTCGCCCGCGGGCAGCGTGGTCTCGATCAGCGTTTCGAAGCGGATCGGGAAAACGTCGCTGGTGGCGACGACCGTGCCCAGCGGAATGATCAGCGGCTCGTCCGACCGGTTGGTGAGAGTGATGAGGCCCTGGGCGAGCGACGCGCCGGCGGATTCGACGCCCGACGACTCGATGGTCACGCGGCTGGTCGCCTGCAGCGTGACGACCGAGGCCGGCATCCGGAAGTTCTCGATGTCCACGTCGGTGAGGGTCGGGTCGGCGGTGATCGAGACGGTTTCATACACCTGGCGGCTGGCCGGGGTGAGCGTGACCTTAGCGCTGGGCGCCACGAGCGCGAAGCCTAACAGGATCGCCACCAGCAGCGCGCCAAACACGATCCAGCGGAGCGTCTGGCGCCAGCGCCATTCCGCCGCGGTGACCGGTCCTCCGCGCAGGCGGGTGACGTGCTCGGCCAGCGCAGCCTGTTCGTACGGGTCGCGCGGCGCGATGAAGACTTTGTCGCGCGGGTGTTTCCAGCGCCCGCGGCGCGCGGCCTTGTCGTTGGGGAAGACAGAGATTTCCAACTCGCGGGCGTGCTCAATCACGACCGGGTCCCGCGTCACGAGAGCGATCCGGATACCGAGGCGTGTCGCGTGGCGCTGCACCAGCAGCAGATCCAGCTTGCGCTGCAGGATGGCTCCGTCGCGCGGCCAGACCAGCAGCGCGTAGCGCGCGGCGACGAACGCCAGCCGGTCGCGCGTCGATACGGCGTCGTCGTGTCGGTCGAGCTGGAGGATGTGCAGCTTGTCAGCCATCGTTCACCGCGCCAGGGGATGCGGCACTCGAACCACACCCCGGCCAGTCAGGTCTACCGGAGCGCCTCCGCGACCAGATCGGCAGCATAGTGCAGCGCCTCAGCGAGCTTGTCAGGATCCTTGCCGCCAGCCATCGCCATCTCGGGGCGGCCGCCGCCACCGCCGCCGGCGACCTGCGCCGCGGCTTTGATGATATTACCGGCGTGGACGCGTTTGGTCAGGTCCGGGGTGACTGCCGCGATGAGCTGCGGTTTGCCGTTCTCGGCCACCATGCCCAGCACGATCACCCCTGACTTCACGCGATCGCGGAACCAGTCGGTCATCTCGCGCAGGGTGTCCGGCGCGGTGGTTTCGACTTGCGATACGAGCACCGATGCATCGCCCATGGATACGGCCCGGCCCAGCAGGCCGTCAAATTCGAGCCGCGCGATCTGGCGGCGCAGGCGGGCGGCTTCGTGCTGGTGAGCTTTCAACTCGTCCTGCAGCGTCGCGACGCGCACGGCCAGCGTATCGGGCGTCGCACCAAGGCGAGCCGCCGCCTGGCTGAGGCGGCGCAGGCTGCGCCGGATGTGAGCTTCTGCGCCGTGGCCGGTCAGAGCCTCGATGCGCCGGATGCCCTGCGCGACGCTGCCCTCGGACGCGATCACGAACGGGCCGATCACACCAGTCTGCGAAACGTGATTGCCGCCGCACAATTCGTAGCTGGAGCGGCCATCATCCGGCGTCAGGATGGTGATCGTGCGCACGCGCTCGCCGTATTTTTCGCCGAAAAGAGCCATCGCCCCTTCGGCTTTGGCGGTGTCCAGGTCTTTCCACGCCGCGACGACCGGCATGTTCGCCAGGATCGCCTCGTTGATCCGGCGCGCGATGTCATCCAGGTCTTCCGGATCGATCGGGCGGTCGTGGCTGAAGTCGAAGCGCAGCCGGTCCGGCGCGACGAGCGAGCCGCGCTGCTGGACGTGATCGCCCAGGACGGCGCGCAGTTGGGCGTGGAGCAGGTGGGTGGCCGTGTGGTTGCGCATGACGTCCAGCCGCCGCTCGCCATCGACGGTCACGGCGCATGCTTCCCCGACCGCGGGCATGCCTTCGACAACCTCACCGATGTGGACAATCAGGCCGCCGACCGGCTGGCGCGCGTCTTCCACATCCACCGTCCAGCCGTCGCCTTCGATGACGCCGGTGTCGCTGACCTGGCCCCCCGCTTCGACATAGAATGGCGTCAGCGCGAGGACGATCTCGACCCGGTCGCCCACAGCAGCGGAATCGACGCTCTCACCCTCACGGAGAATGGCGAGAACCTGAGTATCACGGCTGAGCGGTCCGTACTGGTCCTGTTCGACGCCGTGCTCAACCGCGCCCTGTTCGCGCAGCGTTTCCAGGACGCGCCGGTAGACCTCGCCCGTCGCGATGCTGCCGAACGCGCCGCCGTCGCGCCCGCGGCTGACCGCTTCGTGGCGCTTTTGGGCTTCGCGGAAGCCTTCCTCGTCTACGACGATGCCGAGCTCCTGGGTGATGTCCTTCGTGATCTCGAGCGGCAGGCCCTTTTCGGCATGGAGCCGGAAGGCCAGCTCGCCGGGAAACTGGATCTGTTTCATGGCAGCCAGCAGGGCGTCTTTCTGTGCGTCCGGCAGGCTGCTGCGGCGGAAACCGCCCATGAGGGCATTCACGATCTGGGCGGGCTGGCGATCCACGCTGGCGAGCTCGATCACCAGCTCGTCGATCACGTCGACGGGGCCGCGCGTTCCCTCGCGCAGACCGGCGATCATATCGTCGAGCGCCGCGCCCGGCAGCTCGCCGCGCCCGGCCAGATCGGACAGCGTCTCGCCCAGCGCTTGTGACAGGATGGCGCGCAACTCGCCGGATGGCTCGCGGGTGGCACGCAGCTCGTCGATCATGCCATACAGCTCGTCCAGGGCGCGATCCATCGCCCGGCGGAAGCGAATCTCCTCGTTGGTGATGGTGCGGCGGATGGCCTCGCGTTTGTCGAGCAGCTCCGGATAGGCGACGGCCATCGTGTCGATGACGGCGTCGGCCACGTCCGCCAGGAACGGCTCCTCGAAACCGAGCTTGGTGCCGAACCGGACGGCGCGCCGGATCACCATGCGGCAGACGTAGTCCCGCCCGGTGGCGCCGGGCCGCACGCCGTCGCTAATCAGGAAGGTGGCGGCGCGCATGTGATCCGCGATGACGCGGTAGGGCACGATGTTCTCGTCGCGCACAGCGTCCGTCTGGCCGGTCAGCTCCTGGACGCGGCGAATGATCGGCATGAACAGGTCGGTCTCGTAATTGGCCTGCTTGTCCTGCAACACACTGACGACGCGCTCCAACCCCAGGCCGGTGTCGACGCCCGGCGCGGGCAGCGGCTCGTCCCACTGGCCGGTGTGGTCGGGATCGGGCTGGAGCCGGTTGAACTGCAAGAACACGAGGTTCCACAGTTCCAGGAACCGGTCGCTCTCGGCTTGCAGCGCCGGGATGATCGCGTCGATACCTTCTTCCGGGCGCAGATCCCAATGGATCTCGCTGGTCGGGCCGCAGGGGCCGGTCTCAGCCATCTGCCAGAAGTTGGTCTTCGGGCCCAACCGGGCGACCCGCCGCGGATCCACGCCGATGTCCTCGGTCCAGATGGAATAGGCTTCTTCGTCGCTCTCGTAGACGGTGAAGCCCAGCCGCTGGACCGGGATTTCGTATACCTTGGTTATCAGATCATAGGCGAAGCGGATCGCGTCGCGTTTGAAGTAGTCGCCGAAGCTGAAGTTGCCGAGCATCTCAAAGAAGGGTGGTGGCGCGGCGAGGCCCCCACGTTTTCGAGATCGTTGTGCTTGCCGCTGACCCGCATGCACTTCTGCGCCGTGGTGGCGCGGCTGTACGGACGCTTGTCCAGCCCGAGGAAGACGTCCTTGAACTGGACCATCCCGGCGTTGGTGAACAGCAGAGTGGGATCAGTGCCCGGCACCAGCGACGACGACGGAACGCGCTTGTGGTGCATTTCTTCGAAATAATCCAGGAACGCCTGGCGCACTTCGGCGCTGGTCATCTTCTTCATGCGGGAGATCTTCCTCTGGCTGTGTGATGGTATTCGACGCAGCGATTATAGTGAAGCGCGGGGTGCTTGGCAATGCCTGGCTGGCGGACCGCACCGGGGCGAGATTAACAGGAGGGACGCGCGTCCCTCCTGAATGTTAGCCGGATGTATCGTCTTTTTTGGGCACATCGGGGGGAGGCTCGACCTTCTTGCCGGACAGCCGCCCATAGATGACGCGGATGACGTTGGGCGGCGAGAGCAGCATCAGCCGCCGCCACCAGCGAATGAGCGGGCGGCGCAGGCCAGCCAGGGCATACTCGCCCTGGCGGCGGCCCCAGGTGATCGAGTAGGCGGCCTTGGAGGGCACCGCCGACCATTCGATCACCATCGACGCCCAGGTCAACCCGCCGCCAAAGCCCACCAGGGCCACGATGTCGCCCGGCTTGATCCGTTCCGCTTCGGCGGCTTCGGTCAGCGCGATCGGGATCGACGCGGCGGACGTATTACCGTAGCGCTCGACATTGCTGTAGACCTTTTCTTCCGGGATTTTCAGCGCCTTGGCCGCGTGGTCGATGATGCGCTGGTTGGCCTGGTGAGGGATCACCAGTGACAGATCGTCCGGGGTCAGGCCGACTTCCTGCAAGGCTTGCTTGATGCTCTCGCCGATGACTCGCGTCGCGAACCGGTAGACACCGCGCCCGTCCATGTAGATCCGGTGCATCTGGTGGGATTGGTCGTCCTGCAGATACGTGTCGCGGCTGCTGACCGTCGGCAGGGTGAGCATGTCCCAGCCTGAGCCGTCAGAGCGGAGCACACTGCTCAAGATGCCGCCGGGAATATCGCTGCCGCGCAGTATGACGGCGCCGGCGCCATCGCCGAACAGGATGCACGTCCCCCGGTCGGCCCAGTCCACCACCCGGCTCAGCGTTTCGGCGCCGATCACCAGCGCGGTGTTGATCGAGCCGGTGCGGATTTTACTGGTCGCCATATCCATGCCGTACACAAACCCCGAACAGGCCGCGCTGAGGTCGAACGCGCCGGCATTCGTCGCGCCCAGCATGTCCTGTACCAGGCTGGCGGTGCTGGGGAAGATGTGCTCTGGTGTTGCGGTGGCGACGATGATCAGGTCGATCTCGCTGGGCAGCACGTCCGCCACGTTCAGCGCAGTCTGAGCCGCGCGCGTGGCGAGGCTGGTCGTCGTCTCGCGCTGCTCGGCGATGCGCCGCTCGCGGATGCCGGTGCGCGTGACGATCCATTCGTCATCGGTGTCGACAATGGCTTCCAGGTCCGAATTCGACAGCACCTGCGACGGCACTTCCATCCCCCAGCCGATGAGATGCACATAGCGCAGCGGGCGCGGCCGGCTATTGGCGAGCACACGGCTGGGGAACAGCCGGGGTTGGCGAACGTTGGTGTCAATCATTCTCACAGCAGCGGCTGAATATCAGCACGGCATTATGCCCACCGAATCCGAACGAATTGCTCATGACGTGCTCGATCGGCGTCGCAACACCGACATTCGGCGTGTAATTCAGGTCGCATTCGGGATCGGGCGTATCCAGGTTGATGGTCGGCGGGACAAACTGCTCGGTCAGGGCTTTGATGCTGAACACGGCCTCGACGCTGCCCGCGGATCCCATCAAGTGGCCGGTGACCGACTTGGTGGAGCTGATCGGAACCTTGTAAGCGTGGTCACCGAAAACGCCTTTGATGGCCCGCGTCTCGCTGACATCGTTGAGGGGTGTGCTGGTCCCGTGGGCATTGATGTAGCCGATGTCCTCCGGCGTCAGCCCGGCATCCTGGAGCGCCATTCGCATGGCCCTCTGGGCACCTTCGCCGTTTTCGAGTGGGGCCGTCACATGGAAGGCGTCGCACGTGCTGCCATACCCGGTGATCTCGGCGTAAATGCGCGCCCCGCGAGCCCTGGCGTGCTCCAGCTCTTCGAGCACGAGCGCTGCCGCGCCTTCTCCTACCACAAAGCCGTCGCGGTCACCCGAAAACGGGCGGGACGCGCCCTGTGGATCCTCGTTGCGGCGCGAGATGGCTTGCATGTTGGACAGGCTGGAAATGGTGAGGGGGATCAAGGCCGCTTCCGCGCTGCCCGCCACCATCACGTCTGCGGCGCCGCGCCGGATGATCTCACATGCCTCACCAATGCTGTTGTTGCCGGTGGCGCAGGCGGTCGAGATCGACATGTTGGGGCCGCGCAGGCCGTACTGGATGGCGACCTTGCCGGCAGGGCTGTCGGGCAGCATCATCGGCAGCAGCAGCGGGCTGACGCTCGTGTGGCCTTTTTCCATGTAGAGCACCAAGCCTTCGAGCAGGGACTGGATGCCGCCGATGCCGGTGCCGATGACCGCGCCCACGCGGTCGTTGTTGCCGTCAAGGGTGAGACCGGCATCCTTAACGGCCTGGTCGCAGGTGTACAGCGCCATATGCGTCACCGGATCGGTGCGGCGGAAGTCGCGGCGCCCCAGAAATGCTTCTGCGTCGAAGTTTTTAACCGTTGCGCCAAAGGTGACCTTCAGGCCGAGATCTTCGAACTCCTGAATGTGTTCGGCGCCGGATACGCCGTTGGCGGCGTTGTGCCAGGCTTCGTCCAACGAGTTGCCGACAGGGCTCAGAATTCCCATGCCGGTGACAACCACGCGTTTGCGTTCCACTGATTATCCTCCACATCGATATGGATGCTGCCGCTAGTGGGCAGCCCTATTGCGCAGCACGTCGCATCAAGAGAGTGGCGTGACGTCGCGCGATTATAACGCGGAACTACGATCTGTCTGTATAACCCGACACCAGGGCAAAGGTTGCACCCGAATCCGGCTTGACCAGCGGGCAGCGTGGTATAATTCCGCGCCGGAGGACATACCCCATGATCCTGGTAACAGGTGCAACCGGAATGGTTGGACGCGCCCTCGTGCCCCATCTTGTCGAGGCGGGCTGGCCTGTTCGTGTGTTGGTCCAGCCACGCCGGGGCGGCCGGACCGCGCGCTCCATCTGGCCGGACAACGTCGACGTGGTGGTAGGGGACCTGTTCGACGTTCAGAATCTGCACGACGCGATGCAGGGCGTTCATACGGTGTTCCACCTGTCGAGCGCGTTATGGTGGGGCAGCCGGCGCGATCTGGAGCGCGTCGACGTGCAAGGGACGCGCAACATCGTGTCGGTGGCACGCTCGGCGCGCGTGGGGCGGCTGTACTACCTCAGCCAGTTGGGGGCCGAGCCGTCATCGGCTTACGCGCTGTTGCGCGTCAAGGGGCAGGTCGAAACGCTGATCCGGAACAGCGGCGTGCCTTATACCGTGATGCGCTGCGGGGCGATCTTCGGCCCGGAAGATCGTTTCGTGAACGGCGTGGCGATGCTGCTGCGGACGAATCCGCTTATCTTCCTGCAGCCTGGCGACGGCGAGAACCTTTTGCACCCGCTGTACGTAAAGGATCTTGTCGCTGCATTGGAGCACAGCCTGCAGAGCATCGATCTGATCGATGCCGTCATCGAGATCGGCGGGGCGGAGTACGTGACGTACAACGAGATGGTGCGCACGGTCATGCGCGTGTCGCGCGCGCGGCGGTTGATCGTGCCGGTCCCGCCGCACACGCTGCGGGCGCTGACCCGGATCGTGAACCGGCTGGTGCCCCGCTGGCCGATGACCCTGCAGTGGTTCGATGTGCTGGCCAGCAACCGCACCGCCAAGCTTGGGAATCTCTACGACTACTGCGGCGTGCGCCCGGTGCGCTTCGAGGACACGCTTCTGACCTACATGCCGGGACGCCATTACGGTCGCGAGCTGATGCGCTCGGTGTGGCGCCGGGCGGGGATCTGAGGAGGCAAGGTAACGCCGTGTTTGACACCGACCACGGCTCCATGGTGACGACCGTCCAGGCGCTGAACGCGATGGACCGCATCATCGGCCTGGATGAGACCGAGGTCCGGACTCGTCGCGAGCGCGGCGAGGGCAACAACATTTCGCTGGCGACCAGCCGGCCCCTGCGTGACATCCTTCGGCAAAATGTCTTCACGCTGATCAACATGGTGCTGTTTTCGCTGGGCGCGATCATGGTGTCGATCGGCCGTGTGGATGAGGCTCTCACCAGCGTCAGCTTGATCGTGATGAACATCGTCGTCGGAACCTATCAGGAGATTCGCGCCAAGCGCAAGCTGGATCAGATCGCGCTGCTGTCGCGCCCGCGCGCGACCGTGATCCGCGAGGGCGAAGAGCGGCAGATCGACCCGTCGGACATTGTGCGCGGGGATATTCTGGTCGTCCGGCCCGGCGACCAGGTCGTGGTCGATGGCATTGTGGTGGGCGACGGGGTCATCGAGGTAGACGAGTCGCTGCTCACCGGCGAGTCGGATCCCGTTCGCAAACAGGCGGGCGACAGCGTGCTGTCGGGCAGCTTCTGCGTGACGGGACAGGCCATGTTCGTGGCGCGGCGCGTCGGCGAGCGCAGCTTCGCTAACCGGCTGGCCTCTGAAGCGCGCGCATTCCGCGTGGTCAAGACGCCCCTGCAGCGCGACGTGGATTTCGTCATCCGGCTGCTGATGCTGATCGCCATCTTCTTCGGGATGCTACTGCTCGTGTCGGCCTGGATCTCCGACATTCCGCTGATGCGCGGGGTGCAGGTCGCGACCGTGATCGCCGGGCTGGTGCCCAACGGCCTGTTTTTCATGGTCATCGTGGCCTACGCCATGGGCGCCGTGCGGATCACGACGCAGGGCGCGCTGATCCAGCAGTCGAATTCGGTCGAGTCGCTGAGCAACATCAATATGCTGTGTATGGACAAGACCGGCACCCTGACCGCCAACCAGATCACCTTCTACGACGTCTCTCCGATCGGGATTGACCGGATGACGCTGGAGCAGCAGCTCGCCGATTTTGTGAGCAGCGCGTCCGTGACCAACCAGACCGGCGCGGCGATTCGGGAGGCGTTGGGCGGAGAGCGCCGCCGCGTCGTCGACGAAGTGACCTTTTCCTCGGCGCGCAAGTGGAGCGCCCTGGCAATCGATGACAGTCACCTGCGCGGGACGTTCGTGCTGGGCGCGCCGGAAGTGCTGCAGCCCCATCTGGCGGGCGCGCCGGGTCTGCCGGAGCAGGCGGACGAATGGACCGAGCGCGGGCTGCGCGTGCTGCTTTTCGCGCACAATCCACAGGCAGTGCTGCTCCACGGCGCGGACGGCCAGCCGGAACTGCCGGCCCTGACGCCACTGGGCGCGATTGCGTTCAGCGACGTGCTGCGCCCGGAAGCCGCGGAGACGCTAGCGGCCTTCGTTCAGGCGGGTATCCGGATCAAGATCATCTCCGGCGACAACCCCGCGACGGTGGTGGCCCTGGCTCGCCAGGCCGGCGTGCCCGGCGATCTGACGGCGGTCTCCGGCATCGAGCTGGCCGATATGGACGAGGTCCAGTTCGACGAGGCTGCCGAAACCGCGACGGTCTTCGGGCGCATCCGGCCCGATCAGAAAGAGCAGCTGGTCGAGTGCCTGCGCAAACGCGGCTACTACGTCGCCATGATCGGCGACGGGGTGAACGATGTGCTGTCGCTCAAAAAGGCGAACGTGGGGATCGCCATGGAAAGCGGAAGCGGGGCGACGCGCAGCGTGGCGGATATGGTGCTGCTCAACGATTCGTTCGCCGCGCTGCCCCACGCGTTCCTGGAAGGGCAGCGCATCACCAGCGGGATGCGCGACATCCTGCGGCTGTACCTGGCGCGCGCGCTCCAGATCGTACTGATCATCATCGCGGTCTCGGTTGTCGGGGTGGGGTTTCCGTTCCTGCCCAAACACGTCACGCTGGTGGCGCTGCTGAATATCGGCATCCCGACCTTTGCGTTGGCGGTGTGGGCGCGGCCCGAATATGAGTCGCGCTCGCTGCTGCTGTCGGTGCTCCATTTCGCGCTGCCTGCCGGCATCCTGGTCGCGATCTTCGGGCTGCTGCTGTACGTGTTCACCTTCAACGCCATCGTCAACGAAGGGCGCATCATCGGCGTGCTCGAAGCCGATGTCGAGTCGTTCCAGAAATACGCGGGGATCGATTACGAAATCTTCACCGAAGACGAATTCGTGTACGAGGTGGGGAACCTGTTTGCGCAGACTGTGCTGACCACGTTCTCCGTGCTGTCAGGGCTGGTGCTGGTGCTGTTCGTGGAACCGCCGGCGCGGTGGTTTGTTGGCGGGGATAAATACCGCGGCGACAAGCGGCTGGTGGTGCTCGTCCTGGGCTTGCTGGCGGTGTACCTGTTCATCATGGCCGACCCCGCGCTGCGCAGGTTCTGGGAGCTGCTCCCGCTGGAATGGATCGATTGGGCCATTGTCGCGGCTGCGGTGGCTGTGTGGACTGTGGTGTTGCGGTACGTGTGGCGGGCGCGCCTGATCGAGCGCTTCTTGAAACTCGAAGCCATCGTCGATCTGGCGGACGATCTGGGGTTGGCGAGATAGCATCAGCGCGCCGGACGACAACACGCCGATAATGTTGACTGCCGCCGGAGAGACGCGCACTTCTCCGGCGGCAGATCATTCCAGGCAGGAACGATCAGGACGCGCTTCGACGGGCGCCGCTACGACTGCTTGCCGGGGCTGACTTCCGGCCAGTTGAGGATCGTCAGCGGATCGCCCAGGCCAAAATGGGTGGACCAGTAACTCTGGTAGGTGCCATCTACGGCCATGTCCTGCAACGTGATGTCGATCAAGTGGCGGAAATCGGCATCATTGCGCGGCACGGCGAACGCTATCGGCAGGACGTCGCCGTACCACGTGTCCAGCATCTTGACGCCGGGATCCTCACTCTGGCGCATGAGCGCCAGCAACCGCAGGCTGTCGCCGTAGATGGCGCGAATGTTGTCCTCGACGGTCATGGTGTAGATCGCGTCGGACTCGCGCTGGATAGCGAACGTCTGGACGTTCTGGGCGACGTTGAAATGCTCGGCCATCTTGCGTATGTTCTCTTCGTCGGCGGCATCGTCGGCGAAGTACCCGATCCACCAGCCGGTGCCCAGCATGTCCGCGAAGGTTTCGACCTGCGATCGCTCCGGCACCATGAGGCGGTCGCCGTGTTCGATGTAGGGCACGGAATAGTCAACCCGGTCGGCGCCATCCCAGCGCGGGCTGACGCCAACGGCCAGATCGGCCTGGCCATTGGCCACCAGATCGACCGCATTGTGGGCTGAGTCGGGGACGAATTCGATCTGGGCGTCCCAGCGGCGCGCCAGCTCTTCGACGATGGCCCGGTTCAGCGCGTTCGTGATGCGAATCTGTGCCGGGGCTTCCGGGTTTTCCGTCTCCAGAATCCCGGCCACGCGGATCGGCTGGCCACTCGCGACGCGGTCCATGACCGGATTGGCGGGCAGCGGCACGTCGGCGTTGAATTGATCGACACCGCGCTCGTCCGCGTACAGCGCATCGTACACCGGGACCAGGATGTCGAAGTCGATCGAGTCGTCCGGGAACCAAGCGTCGAAGATCTCATCCAGCCGCCCGCTGGCTTTCAGGCGCTGCAGCGACCGGTTTAGCAGGTTGCGCAGATTCACGTCCCAGCGCCGCACGGCGATCGCGTAGGGCTCAGTTATCACCGGCTCGTCAATCAGGCGCATCTGCTGGCGACCGGCGCGGCGCAGGCTGTCCAGCTCGCCGACCATCCCTTCCACTTCGCCATTCGCCAGAGCGTCGAGCGCGTCGCTCTCGGAGAAATAAGTGCGAATATCGAACGCGATGCCCCGCTGCTCGCCGACGTGGCGCAAGGCGCGCTCGCTGCGCGTGCTGATCTCCACGCCGACCGGTTGGCCGGCGAACTGCGCCAGATCGCCGTAGGGGCTGTCCTGGCGCACGACCATGCGTTCGGAGTTCAGGTAGTACGGGTGCGTGAAGTCTACCGACTCGAAGCGGTTGTCGGCCAGGATCTGCTGCCCGATCAGGGCGTCAACGCGCCCGGTCAGCAAGCTCTCGAGCGCGTTGTTGCGGGTGACCTGGACGAAGTCGATCGCGATGCCCAGCTCGATCCCGATCGAGCGCAGGATGTCGGCCTCGTAGCCGGTCACCTCGCCGGTGTCGCTCAGCCACGCGAACGGGAATTCGTTGAAGAATGTGCCGACGCGCAGAACGCGATCGCGCTGGATGCCCTCCAGTCCGGAAACGGCGACCAGCTCGACCTCGTCCGGCACCACCTCGGGCATGGGCGTAGGCGGGACCAAAGTTGGCGCCGCGCTGGTGGGCGTTGTCGAAGGGAGCGGCGTGTGGGTTGGTTCGGTGGTGGGCTCAGGCGTGACCGTTGGCGCGGGCGTATCCGTGGCCTGGAAAGCCGACGCCGGACGGCTGGGCCTGGCAACCGACGGCACGGCGATAGCCTCGGCAAGCAGGGCCACCAGCGCGAGTCCGAGCGCGATCCAGGTCGGTTTGGCGATGGCTGATTTCATGATTCGTTCCTATACAGAGCGTGTTGTTCGATGTAGTGGCACACACTGTCCGGGATCTGGTAGCGCACGCTGCGCCCAGTGGCTATGCGGCGCGCCAGGTCGCTGGCGGAAATGTCGATATACGGCGCGTCGATCCAGACCATGCGGCGGCGCAGCCCCGGCAGCTGATCCTCCAGCGCGAAAACGTCGGGTTCTACACCCGGGCGGCGCATGACGCCCAGGCAGGCCAGCTCGAATACCTCGCGCGGGCGGCTCCAGGTGGGCAAGTCGGCCAGCGAGTCGGCACCGATCAGGGAGAACAGCGCTGTGTTGGGGTGTTCAGCGCTCAGCAGGCGCAGCATGTCGGCGCTGTAGTGCGGCCCTGGGCGGTCCAGATCCACGCGCGAGAGTGCGAAGCGCGGATTGTCCTTGATGGCAAGCTGGACCATCGCCAGCCGGTGGTCTGCCGTGGTGCGGATGCTGGTCGCGGCCTTGTGAGGAGGGTCGGCGGCTGGCACGAACAGCACCCGGTCCAACCGGAGGGTGTCGGCAGCAGTCTCGGCCAGGATAAGGTGGCCCAGGTGGGGCGGGTCGAACGTGCCGCCGAAGATGCCCAAACGTGGCGTCGTCACGAGGCGCTCCTCATCGTGGGGCGATCAGTCGCTCCATTCGAGCTCCATGTCGCCGATGGTCACGGTGTCGCCAGGTTTGACGCCCGCCTCGATCAGCGCGTCCGCGACGCCCATCGACTCCAGGATGCGCTGGAAGCGAGTCACGGCCTGGTCGTAATCCCAGTAGGTCATCGCCACCGCGCGCTCGATGCGCTTCCCGGAGACGCGGAAGCCGCCGTCCGGCTCGCGCGTGATCGAGAAGGCGAACGGGTCGGCCTCCATCTGGTAGACGGGCAGTTCTTCCGCTTCTGGTTCTTCGTCCGGCAGTTCGTCCAGCAACTGCACGGCCCGGTTGAGAATGGCGCGCACGTTGTCGTGCGTGATGGCCGATATTGCCATCGCTTCGTGCCCGAGCTTGTTCATCGCGGCGCGAAGGCGCGGCCAGTCTGCCTGGACCTGGGGCAGATCGAGCTTGTTGACAACGACCACCTGCGGTTTTTCGGCGAGCCTGTCATCGAACAGGGCGAGCTCGGTGTTGATCTGGTGGAAGTCGGCGATGGGGTCTTCGGCGCTGCCATCGAGCAGGTGGATCAGCACGCGCGTACGCTGGATGTGGCGCAGGAAGTCATGGCCGAGGCCGGTTCCAGCGTGAGCGCCTTCGACAAGACCGGGGATATCGGCCACCACCAGATCGCGGTCGTCAAGGACGACGACGCCCAGGTTCGGCTGGAGCGTAGTGAAGGGGTAGTCGGCGATCTTGGGCCGGGCGTTGCTGATGACGGACAGCAGCGTGGATTTGCCCGCGTTGGGCACACCCACAATGCCGATATCAGCAATCAGCTTCAGCTCCAGGCTCAGCAAACGCTCCTCCCCTGGCTCGCCCTTCTCGGCGATGCGAGGGGCCTGGTTGGTGCTGGTCGCGAAACGCGCATTCCCACGCCCGCCGCGCCCGCCCTTGGCCACAAGAAGCCGCTGGCCCGGCGTGACGAGATCCGCGATCAACTCGCCGGTACGTGCATCGCGCACGATGGTTCCCGGCGGGACGTCAATCAGCATATCGTCGCCATTGCGACCCGTCTTGTTGCTAGTGCCGCCGGGCGCGCCATTGTCCGCACGGAAGTGTTTATTCTGGCTGAAGGCGATCAGTGTGTTGAGGGTAGGCTTGACGACGAGATAGACATCGCCGCCCTTGCCGCCGTCGCCGCCGCTGGGGCCGCCGCGCGGAACATATTTCTCGCGGCGGAAATGCACGATCCCGTTGCCACCGTCGCCGCTGCGCACGTGAATTTGAGCTTCATCGAATGCCATGGCTGGGAGTGTAGCGCGTGCAGAATGGCGCGTCAAGCTGCATGCAGGTTCGAGCGCGCGGGCCAAGAAGCGCCTAATTCCGGCGTGCGGCGAGTCCCCGATGCGGGTCGTAATCCCGCGCTAGTGATCGCGATCGACCACCGTGTTCGCCAGGGCGCGCAGCTCGCCAAGGGCCGCCGACTCGGGCAGTACCTGCAGCGCGTCAATCGCACTCTGGGCAAACTCGGCTGCTTTTTCGTGACCCTTCTGGATGGCTTTGTCGATGGAATTCCCGGCGAGCAGCCCTTCCTTGAAGGGTCCGGGCGCTGTGTCCTGACCGAGTGTGACCGGCGCGGTCTTGGTGGCGACGGCGGCGCTCGTCTCGGCGGCATCCACGACCACAGAGATGCCCCGTCCCTGGGCGAGGTCGACGCCCGCGTTCTTGCCGAGCTGTTCAGGATCCGCCACGAGATCGAGCACGTCATCCGTGACCTGGAAAGCAAGCCCCAGGTTGAAGGCATAGGTCTGCAGCGCTTCGATCCATTCGCGGGGTGCTCGGGCCGCCGTGGCGCCGAGCTCGGCACAGGCCATGAACAGCGAGGCGGTCTTCTTGGAGATGATCTCGAAGTAGGTGGCCTGGTCGATCTTACCTTCCTTGGCGGCCTTAATCTGCAGCGTTTCGCCTTCGACTAGCTCGCGCGCGGCCCGTGCCAGGATCTGGTTGAGCTCGCGGCTGTAGGGCGACATGATCTCGTAGGTCTTGGCGAACAGAAAATCGCCGGTGAGCAAGGCGAAGGTGCCGCCCCAGCGCGAATTAACCGTCTCGCGCCCGCGCCGGAGCGTGCCATCATCGTTGATGTCGTCGTGGACGAGCGTCGCCGTGTGGACGATCTCCACCGCGGCGGCCAGCGGGATGACTTCATCGACGTTCGTTCCACCGACGGCTGCATGAGCGAGCAGGACCAACCGCGGACGCAGCCGCTTGCCGCCTGCGCCGAGAATGTGCGCGCTTGTCTCGGTTAGCAGCGGCACCGAGCTTTCAGTCAGAGAAAGGAGCAGTTCGTTTACAGCGCGGAGCGGTTTCTCGATAGCCATGCAACCTCACAAGCTCGCTGATGGGCGGTCCGTTTGTGTCTTTTAGAACTTTCTAAACAAATTATAACAACACGCATTCCAGAGCGTCAATCAACCCTATTCGAAATCGATCCGCTTGATCTCTCCCACGTCCGGCTGCTCCTGGGCGTGCTGGATCAGCGTGACCAGGAAGAGCTGGGCCAGCCGGAAAAAATCCTGCAGCTGGCCGAGACGCTCCGCATAGAACTCGGCCAGCTCGCGATCGCGCTCGTCCATGTCTGTCATGGACTGCTGGAGATACTCGCCGTTGTCCTCGAGCACCCGCAGGGCCTGGTTGACATCGCGCAGCTCGCGACTGCTGAGGACGTTGGTCAGGATGCGCCAGAAATCGCTCTCGACGCGGTAGAATTTGCGGCGGTCATCTTTGACCCACACTTCACGCGCCATGCCCATGCGTTCGAGCGTGCGCATGTTCGTGCTGACGCTGGCCTTCGAGATGCCCAGGAGCTCCATCAGGTCATCGAGGCTCAGGGCGTCCGGGCTGAGCAGCAGCGCGCCGAAGAGCTGTCCCATCACTTTGTTGAACCCAAAATAACTGGCGAGCTGCCCCATACCCTCTAGCACGCTCGTATTGACCCGTTTCAGGATGGGGTTGGGCACGACCCGCGATGTCGAATTATCCATGAGACCAGCTACCGTTCGTTTGCGCAGGTGGGCGGAAGTCGATTAGCCTGCCAAAATGGTAACAGGGCGGGGGGCGTGTCGCAAGTCGTTTTTTACAGGCACATAAGGTGGGGGTATAATGGGATGCAGGTGATTCCTCCAATTCGAGGGGGCCAATGAATCGAGAGCACCATACCCTCACACTGTGGATTGTTGCGATCGGCCTGCTGTTAGCCTCTGTGCTGACCGGATCGGCGGCGGCGTCTCCAGTTGATCACGAGCGCACGACGCTCGGGGCGGTTTTCGATCCTGCGTTGAGCCTCGTGGGTGAGTTCGCTCCGGGTTCGGTGGGAGTTCCCGGCGAACAGGTCATCTGGACAATCACCGTGGTGAACACCGGCGATGCGGTGGGAACTGACATCCTGGTGACGGACACGCTCAACGCCAACTTGCGGATCGACCAGGTTACCATGGATCTTGGCACGTCTTCCGTGAACGGGCAGACGGTCGTGTTCAGCATTCCGACGCTCAACCCGGGCGAGACGGCCCAGATGAGGCTTACCACCACTGTCCTGAACGGACCGAACGACGGCATTCTAGTCAACCAGGTGGTGCTCACCGGGCAGGGGCCTGCCGGCACCGTGACTGATCGCGCTATCACGCAGGTGTCCATGCCGACGCGGCTACCGTCGACGGGGTATCCGCCACCTGAAGAGCTGCCGGGCGAGGGTGAACCGTCCGTGTACATGGTGGGCCTGGTGGCGCTGCTTTCGGTGCTGGTGACGGCCTATATTGTCTGGCGGCGGGCCAATTCACCCGCTGTGCGCCTGTAGTCGCAGTGGGTCGCCTGAGTAGACGGTGTGGAGAAAAAGCGTGTCCGCCGGACAGCGCTTTTTTTGATCTACGAGCGAGTGAAGCCGCCGGTGGCATTGTGCGGGTTGTACTGGACGTCACAAGCGACCGCGTGTATACTTCACAAGACTACAGGCAAGTATTAACGTTGCTTGGTCTGGGAAGGACAAATGGCTCAACTCCCATGCGGGCCATTTGAGCGCCTAATGGGATTTTGCGCGAGGGTGGCTGCGGGATGCTGGTCACACGGGAGAAACTCCGCAGTCTGGCAAAGAAGGAGCAAGCGGCCTGATGGGTGATCCAACAATTCCCGATATTGTGATCGGGCGGTTGCCGATTTATCTGCGCGCACTCAACCGGATGATTCAGGAAGACAAAGAGTACACGTCATCGCACGAGCTGGGCGAGCGCCTGGGAATCAGCTCGGCCCAGATCCGCAAAGATCTGTCGCATTTTGGCGAGTTCGGCAAACAGGGAACCGGCTACAACGTCACCTACCTGCACGACCAGATCCGGCATATTCTGCAGGTCGATCACGAGTGGCCAGTCGCTGTGGTCGGCGTAGGGCACCTGGGGCGCGCCGTGGCCAACTACAAGGGCTTTCAGGCGCGGGGCTTCCGGGTCGTCTGCCTGTTCGACGTCGATCCGGCGATCATCGGACAGGAGATCGCCGGGATGACCGTCAAGCCGATGTCAGCGTTGAAGGATGAAGTCCGGCGCCTGGGGATCCAGGTCGCGATGATCTCAACCCCGTTGGAAACGGCGCCGATGGTCGCCAATCAATTGGTCGAGTGCGGGGTGCGCGCGATCCTAAACTACGCCCCGATCACGCTGTCCGTGCCGCCCGATGTCCACGTGCAGTACATCGATCCAGCGGCCCACTTGCAGCGGATGACGTATTACTTGAAGCCGTGAGTTTGGCGATCTGGCACGTGCTGGGTATGCTCTCCCCGTGCGCCGGGGAGAGCTTTGCTTTTAGCTCGAGCAAGGGGAGACAGCCGCCCCCTGATCAGGAGCGCGCTGGTCGCGCCGACATAGTCGAACCCGATGTCGAGCGCGGAGGCGTGGCGGCCCGGGACGAACGCCTGGTGCAGCTCGTCGGCGAGCGTGTATCCCATAGTGCAGGCGAGGGCCAGATAGGCGGCCCGGCGCAGCGGGTGCCCGTGCAATCCGAAAGCGCGCATGAAGGCCAGAGCCAGGAGCCCGTAGCCCATCACGTGCGATCCCTTTTTTACCAGTGTTTCGGCGGCGCCCTCGAAGACCGGCATCAGGCCGGACAAGTAGACCGGACCTGCGCCGGGCGGAGGCGGGTTTTTGGGCTGGGCGGACGCGATGAAGATGACCAGCATCAGTCCGACGACCGGGCCCCAGACCCAGAGTTGTGGCGCGAGCTTGCGCACTACCTGTATCATCGTCGACCATTCTGACCGAACTACGCCAGTCTCAGGCTAACATGACTGGGCATCCACCACAATCGACGCTTGTGCGGCGTCTGCCAGACGCGCACGGACATGCTGGCCCGCCTGAGCGGGACGAGGAGTAGGCCATGTTTTCGGATCTGACCATCGCCTTCATCGGCAGCGGCAACATGGGCGAAGCCATGATTCACGGGCTGCTCAAGCGCGATCTCGTCACCCCGACCCAGATCATCGCGGCTGATCCGCGCGAGGAGCGGGGTCAGGAGCTGGCCGCGCAGTACGGCGTGCGCCATACGACCGACAACCTGGCGGCGGCTACCCAGGCCGATATTCTGGTGTTGTCGGTCAAGCCCCAGGTGCTCGATCACGTGCTGCCGGAGGTGCGGGGCGGCGCGCGCACGTGCTCGCTGATTCTCAGCATCGTGGCTGGCGCGCCGATCCGGATGATCGCCGATGGGTTGGCTAACCCGTGCGTGGTCCGCGTGATGCCCAACACGCCGGCGCGCATCGGGCAGGGAATCAGCGTGTGGACGGCCACCGCGGAAGTGCCCGACAAGCAGCGCGAGCAGGCCAAGATGCTGCTGCAAGCATTCGGACAGGAGATCTTCGTCAGCGACGAGGATTACCTCGACATGGCGACCGCGCTCAGCGGCACCGGTCCGGCCTATATCTTCCTGTTCATGGAGGCCATGGTGGACGCCGGCGTACATCTCGGCTTTTCGCGCCAGATCAGCGAGCAGTTGGTGATCCAGACCATGCGTGGCTCGGTCGAATATGCCGCGCAGTCGAAGTCGCACCTGGCGATGCTGCGCAACGAGGTGACCAGCCCTGGCGGCACGTCGGCGGAGGCGATCTACCAGCTCGAAAAGGGCGGGCTGCGGACCGTCGTCGCGCGGGCGATCTGGGCGGCGTACCAGCGCAGTGTGGGCCTGGGGGGAGGGCGCAAGGTATCGCGCCTGGCGGGTCGCCATCCGGACAACAACTCGGAAGGGGAAGAATAGGCAATAATTTCTCATAGTTTTTTGATTTTTTCTTTCACTTGTTCTATTCTTAACTAACGGGTGATACCAGGCCGCTGTCGGGTACCAATTCCCGGCGCGCCGTACTGTTGCGGAATGTGAATTCTTTTACGAAACTTTGGAGCAGGGTGACCTCACGACAAGCTTCTCAGGCCGCAGGAGAAAGAGCTACATGGCAGATTTGACCAGCGATATTACGAAAGGGCTGCTCGAGCAGATCCAGAGTTTCGAGCACAAACGCAAAGCCGTCGATGTGGGCTATGTCCTGGAGATCGGTGATGGCATCGCCCGCGTTGGTGGGCTGGATCGCGTTCGCGCGCAAGAGCTCGTCCAGTTCGAGAACGGCGTCATGGGCATCGCGTTCAACCTCGAGGCGGACAATGTCGGCGTGATCATTATGGGCGATTACATCGACATCAAAGAGGGTGACGAAGTGCGCGGGACCGAGCAGATCGTGTCAGTGCCGGTGGGCGAGGCTCTGATCGGGCGCGTGGTCGATGCATTGGGACGCCCGGTGGATGGCCGCGGGCCGATCAATGCCACGGAGCGCCTGCCGATCGAGCGCATCGCTCCCGGCGTGGTCCAGCGCAAAAACGTCGACCGCCCGGTGCAGACCGGCATCCGGTCCATCGACGCCATGATCCCGATTGGCCGCGGACAGCGCGAGCTGATCATCGGCGACCGCCAGACCGGCAAGACGGCGATTGCGCTCGACACGATCATCAACCAAAAGGGCAAAGACCTGATCTGCATTTATGTGGCGATCGGGCAGAAGCGGGCACAGGTCGCGCGCGTGGTGGCGACGCTCGAGGAATACGGCGCGATGGAGCACACGATTGTCGTCGTCGCGTCCGCGTCAGATCCCGCCGCATTACAGTACATCGTGCCGTATTCCGGCTGCGCGATCGGCGAGTATTTCATGGAACACGGCCGCGACGCGTTGGTGGTCTACGATGACCTGTCGAAACACGCCTGGGCATACCGACAAGTCTCGCTCCTGCTGCGCCGTCCACCGGGGCGTGAAGCCTATCCGGGCGACGTCTTCTACCTGCACAGCCGCCTGTTGGAGCGCGCGGCCCAGCTCTCCGACGAGCGAGGTGGGGGCAGCCTGACCGCGCTGCCGATCATCGAGACGCTGCTGGGCGACGTGTCGGCCTACATCCCGACCAACGTGATCTCGATCACCGACGGCCAGATCTACCTGGAAAGCGACTTGTTCTATTCTGGCGTGCGTCCGGCGGTGAACACCGGCCTGAGCGTGAGCCGGGTGGGCGGTGACGCTCAGCGCCCAATTCTGCGCAAGATCGCAGGGCGGCTGCGCACCGAAATGGCCCAGTTCCGCAGCCTGGCGGCGTTCGCCCAGTTCGGCTCGGACCTGGACAAGGCGACGCAGCAGCAGCTTGACCGCGGGATGCGCCTGCAAGAGATCCTCAAGCAGCCTCAGTACCGGCCCACACCGCTGACCGAGCAGGTGGCCCTGCTGCTGGCGGGCACGCGCGGCAAGATCGACCATGTGCCGGTGCCGCAGGTCAAGACCTGGGAAGACCAGTTCCTAACCTATCTCCAGAGCCATTATCCGGACGTTGAGGACAAGGTGGTCGCGGCTGACTACAAGCTGACCGACGAGATTGAGCAGATCCTGCTGCAGGCGACGGACGAGTTCAACAAGACGTGGGCCGAGCTGACCGAATCGGCGGGCGCGTAGGACGCCGCCAGAGGGGAGCGTAGGCATCCATGCCAACAACACGCGAGATCAAGCGCCGGATCAACTCGGTGAAGAATATCAACCAGGTGACTCGCGCGCTCGAGGCGGTGTCGGCGTCGAGCGTGCGCAAGGCGCAGAACGCCGTGCTGGCGAGCCGGCCCTATGCCCAGCACGCCTACGATGTGCTGGTCAACGTTGCGGCGCAGAGCACCGGGATCCCACTTCACCCGCTGCTCGAAGTACGCAGCGAAGTCAATACGGTGGGCATGCTGCTGATCACCGGTGACCGTGGTCTGGCGGGCGCCTATAACAGCAACATCGTGCGGCGCGCCATCCGGTTCGCGGAGCAGTACGAGCGCCCCATCCACTGGGTGACCGTCGGGCGCAAGGGGCGCGACTTGATCCGGCGCTGGATCGCCCAGGTGAAAGCCGACGAATACGCGCCCGCCGCGCTCAAAGACCAGAAAATCGTGGCCGAGTTATCGTATCTGCCCGCCGACCCGGACGTGGCCGACGTGGCGCAGATCGTGCAGATCCTGTTCGACGAATTCCTTAACGTGCCGGTCGATGAGGTGTTCATCGCCTACACGCATTTCATCAACACGATGACCCAGCAGCCGCGCGTGCTGCCGCTGCTACCGTTGCGACCATACGAGGCGCGGAGTGGCGCCATTTCCGAGCTGGTCCAGCCCGATCCGCAGGTCAAACAGCGCAACCGGGACTACATCTACGAGCCGGACGCCTACGCCATTCTCAACGAGGTGATCCCACGCTTCACCGAGCTTCAGATTTTGCAGGCCATCCGCGAGAGCTTGTCGAGCGAGCACAGCGCGCGGATGGTCGCCATGCGCAACGCATCGGAGAGCGCCGAATCGCTGGGAGATGTGCTGCAGCTTGAGTTCAACAAGGCGCGCCAACTGGCGATCACCAGTGAGATTCTGGATATCATCGGCGGCGTGGAAGCTCTCAACCAGGACGGGGCATGAGGCTGTATTCTGAAGGAAACGGGAGAACACTATGGTGACAAAAGTACAGCAAGAAGTTGAAGGCGTCATTTCTCAGGTGCTCGGCGGCGTGGTGGATGTGGCGTTCGAGTCGGAAGCCGATCTGCCGGACATCTTCGATGCGATTCGCGTGCCCCGTGAGAAACAAGTGGATCTGATCCTGGAAGTACAGCAGCATCTCGGTGACAACCGGGTGCGGTGCGTGGCGATGGACGCAACCGATGGTCTGCAGCGCGGTACCCCAGCCTTCTCGACCGGCGCACCGATCATGGTGCCGGTGGGCGACGCGGCGCTGGGCCGGATCTTCAACGTGCTGGGCCGCCCGATCGATGGCAAAGGCGAGGTCAACGCCCACACTTATTACCCGATCCACCGTCCGGCCCCGCCCTTCGAAGATCAGTCGACGTCGGCAGACATGTTCGAGACGGGCATCAAAGTGATTGACCTGGTGGCGCCCTTCCGCAAGGGCGGCAAGGCGGGCATCTTCGGGGGCGCGGGTGTGGGCAAGACCGTCGTGATCATGGAGCTGATCCGGTCGATTGCCAAGGAGCACGAGGGTTTTTCCGTGTTCGCGGGAGTAGGGGAGCGCACGCGCGAGGGGACCCAGCTCTATAAGGAAATGCAGGAAAGCGGCGTGATCGACCAGACGGCGATGGTCTTTGGCCAGATGAACGAGCCGCCCGGCGTTCGCCTGCGCGTTGCGCTGACCGGCCTGGCGATGGCGGAGTACTTCCGCGACGAGGGCCGCGACGTGCTGCTGTTCATCGACAATATCTTCCGCTTCTCGCTGAGCGGGTCGGAAGTGTCGGCGCTGTTGGGCCGCATGCCGTCAGCGGTAGGGTACCAGCCGACGCTGGCGCAGGAAATGGGCGACCTGCAGGAGCGCATTACGAGCACGAAGACCGGCTCGATCACCTCGCTTCAGGCGGTGTACGTGCCCGCGGACGACTATTCAGACCCGGCGCCGGTGGCCGTGTTCAGCCACCTTGATGGTACGCTGGCGCTTGAGCGTGCCATCGCAGCCCAGGCCATCTACCCGGCAGTGGATCCGCTGGCGAGCACCAGCCGGGTGCTCGATCCGCTGGTGGTGGGTGAGGAACACTACCGCACCACGCGCGAAGTGCAGCAGGTGCTCCAGCGATACAAGGACCTGCAGGACATCATCGCGATCCTGGGCATTGACGAGCTGTCGGAAGAAGACAAGCAGATCGTTGCCCGGGCGCGGCGCATCCAGTTTTTCCTGAGCCAGCCGATGTTCGTGGCCGAGCAGTTCACAGGCCGCGAGGGGCGCTACGTGTCCGTCAAAGATACGGTGCGCGGCTTCCGCATGATCCTGGACGGGGAGATGGATCACATCCCCGAGCAGATGTTTTACATGGCCGGGCCTATCGAAGACGTGTTGGACCGCTACGAACAAGCGCAGCGCGAACAGGATTGACGAGCTGGCTGCAGTCTGAGGAGTAGAGACGATGCCGATAGAGGTCGAGGTTGTTTCGCGCGTGCGCCAGCTCTATCACACGGAGTCGGCGGATATCGTGATCATCCCGGGCAGCGAGGGCGAGCTGGGCGTACTGCCCAACCACACACCGCTGCTGACCACATTGGCTTTTGGCGAGCTACGCATTGTCGAAGGCGATGATGTGATCAGTTTCGTCGTCTACGGCGGCGTGGTGGATGTCCGCCCGGACAAGGTGGTTGTGCTGGCCGATGATGCCGAGTCAGTCTATGAGCTGGACATGGACCAGATCCAGGCCGCGCGCGACCGGGCCCGCCAGCTCATGGAAGAAGGCGTCGGCGGCGAGCAGCGTGCCCAGATCGCACAGGAACTGCGCCGTGCGGAGATCGCGGCGAAGATTCGCGGCCGCCTGACGGAACGTCCAGGCCAGCGCATTCGCTCGCTGGAAGAAAACAACGAGTGAGCCTCGTCAGAGGCCGCTCATCGCACTGAACAGACTATCGCGTCGGACCTGACTTCTGACGCGATATTTTTTTCGTGTTTTCGCTTGGCTTGCGGTATAAGTGTGCCAGATACCCTTGACTTGGAAGGTGCTGTCACGATGGGCATGTTCTCACAAAAACTCGGCGTTGATCTTGGCACGATCAATGTCATGATTTACGCGGGCGGCCAGATCGTGCTGCAGGAGCCGTCAATGGTCGCGCTCACCATCGAAGAGGAGCGCGTGGTGGCGGTGGGCCAGGAGGCGCGCGATATGTACGGGCGCCACCCGGAGCACATCGAGGTGCTGCGCCCGCTGCGGGATGGCGTCATCGCCGACTACGAAGTGACGGAAGCCATGCTGCGCTATTTCTTCCGCAAGGTGAGCGGTCGGATGCGCTTCCGCGGGCCGGAAGTGATGCTGAGCGTGCCCTACGGCGTGACCAGCGTGGAAAAACGCGCGGTCCACGAGGCGGCGGTGCGGGCCGGCGCGCGCGAAGCATACCTGCTGCCGGAGCCGCTGCTGGCGGCGCTGGGCGCGGGGCTGCCGATCAGCACGCCGGCCGGAAATATGGTGTTCAACCTGGGCGGCGGGGTGAGCGAGGCCGCTGTGCTGGCGATGAACGGCATCGTGGTGGCGGACAGCGTGCGCATGGGCGGGACGCGTCTGGACGAGGGTATCATCAACTACATTCGCCGCAAGTACAGCCTGGTGATCGGCGAGCCCACCGCGGAGTCGATCAAGATTCAGATCGGCGCGGCGGTCGATATTGGTGAAGAGCTGAGCATGGAGATCCAGGGACGCGACCAGGTGGGCGGGCTGCCGCGCACGATCACAGTGACGACGAGCGAGGTCGTCGAGGCGATCGAGGAGCCATTGACCACCATCGTGGATGCCGCCAAGGCCGTGCTCGAGAAGACGCCGCCAGAGCTCGCTTCGGATATCATCGATCGTGGGGTGCTGCTCACGGGCGGTGGCGCACTGCTGCGGGGCATCGACGAGTACGTCACGCGCCGCGTCGGCGTGCCGGCGTATCGCGCCGAGGATCCCCTGGTGGCGACGGCTGTGGGCGCCGGTCGTGCTCTGGAAGATCTGGCGGTGATGCGCCGCATGGTGCAAGGGCTGTAGAAACTCGCCGCGTCGCTCCGTGCCCGGCGGGGATCTCGGCTGAGACGGGGCACCGCAGTCAGGCTACGTTGGCCTGTTTTCATTCCTGTTGGCGTGAATCATACGAAGATCTTGTGGGCGCTGCGGGCGCCCTTTCTTATAATCACCTTATCTGACACACGAACACGCGTCGAGCCACTTGCCCTGAACACCGGCGTGACGCTTTTCGGCCAAAATGCATTCACAAGGAGAAAGCACTTATGGCGAAGAAACACGAACTGCCACCCCTTCCTTATGCGTACGATGCTCTTGAACCGCACATCGACGAGCAGACAATGCGGCTCCATCACGATAAGCATCACCTGGGTTACGTCAATGGCCTGAACAAGGCCGAAGAGAAACTCGCTGAAGCGCGCGCGGCGGGCGATTTCGCAATGGTCAAGCACTGGTCGCGCGAAGCGGCATTCCACGGCTCCGGCCACTTTCTGCACGCGATCTTCTGGCCCAACATGGCCCCTGCCGGGAACGGTGGCGGCGGCGCGCCGAGCGGCGCACTGGCCGAGCAGATCAACAAGGACTTTGGCAGTGTCGAGGCCTTCAAAGCCCATTTCAGCGCGGCGGCTAACGCGGTCGAGGGCAGCGGCTGGGCCTTGCTGGTCTGGCAGCCGGTCGGTGAGAAACTGGAAGTGCTGCAGAGCGAGAAACACCACAACCTGACGCAATGGGGCGTGGTGCCGCTGCTGGTACTGGACGTTTGGGAGCACGCTTACTACCTGAAGTATCAGAACAACCGCGGCGCCTACGTCGAGGCGTTTTGGAACGTGGTGAACTGGTCCGACGTGGCGGAGCGTTTCAAAGCAGCGCGCGGCTAATCGACGCGAACGAGCGAAACGACGGGCATTCAGGACACTGGATGCCCGTTTTTTGTTGGCACCGTGCTGGGGAGGTATCTGTCAGAGCGGCAACGCGCGTGTCACCGGGAACTTGTGCCTATCGTCACGAATTGTGTCTATTGTTTGTCACATGGAAAGATGGAGGATCGCGCTATAGTTTTGGGCAGACTTTCTGTCATATCGTGAGGAGAAACAACAATGCCGCATGTTGTTACCAGCCTGTGCCTGCGCGATGGCGCCTGTGTGGATGTGTGCCCCTCGGAGAGTATCGTTCCTGGTTTTCCCGAGAGTGAATGGCCCTGGTACTATATCGATCCTGATTCGTGCATCGACTGCGGCGCCTGCGTGACCGAGTGCCCGCTGGAAGCCATTTACATGGACGATGAAGTCCCGGATGCGTACAGAATGGCTCCTGGCCAGGAACGCGCCCCGCACGGCGGCCAGCGCTACACGGCCGCGGGCGATGAAGTTGTGGACTTGACGGTGGACATCCAGTTCAATTACGACTTCTTCGAAAAAGGGCCGGGCCACAACGCCGCGCCGTAATTGGCTCGAACCAGCGGCGGGCTGGACATCACAAAACTCAGGAGACTGCCGGCCAGGCAGCCTCGTCATTTGCGCCGGAGCACGCGGGACAGGGTGAACGACGAACGGCCGGGCAATCTTTTGCGCACCGGTGGGAATGTCTGTATAGTAAAGGCGTCGCGCACAGGTGAGATAGGCCGCCTGTGCCGATAGTCATGTATTCTGCCTAGTTTTCGATACATGAAAACCTGTTTGTAGTTCCGTATAGTGGGGATATCGACCGGCCCGACTATGCCCTAATTTACTAGAGGAGCAATAGCAATGACCCATATCATCACAAGTATCTGCCTGCGCGACGGCGCATGCGTTGAAGTTTGCCCGGTGGACTGTATCGTTCCAGGGTTCCCAGAGAGCGAATGGCCGTGGTACTTCATCGATCCGGACACCTGCATCGACTGCGGCGCTTGTGTGCCCGAGTGCCCATTCGAGGCGATTTTCGTCGAGGACGAGGTCCCGGATGCCTATGAGATGGCCGCCGGACAGGAACGCATCCCGTTTCGCGGTCCTCGCTATGCCGCTCAGGGTGGCGAAGTCGTGGATCTGACCGAAGACATCAAACCGAATTACGATTTCTTCTCAGTCGGGCCGGGCTACGACTCAGCCCCATAGCCTGTTTTCCACGTCACGCTGACGGGGATCGCCTGCTGGCGGTCCCCGTTTTGATTCCCGGCGCGCCGTTACGATCCGCGGCGCGCCAGTTGATCATAGTGCAGAAAGCCATTAGCCGCGATCTGAATCCCCTTGACCGTGTCCCACGCAACCAGCACCACATGATCCTGCCACAGCGGAACCAGCGCATAATCTTCCAGCAAGAGGGCGGCTACCTCGCGGTACAAAGCGCCCTGCGCCGCCGGATCGGCCAGCAGGGCCGCCTCGTCGAGCAGATCGTCGATGGCGTCGATGGCGTATCTGCCGTTGCGCGGGATCGGGTTGTCCGAATGAGCAAGCGGATCGAGGTACGCCGCCGGATGCGCGACGATGGGCGTCCAGCCGTAAACGGCGAACGCGGTCTCGCCGCGCTCGAGGGCCCGCGTGAAGGTGGGCGTGTCCACATCGAGATACACGCCATGATTCACGAACAGCGTCTCGTCGAAGCTGCGGCGGTCCAATAGCGCGACCGCGCTGGCGGCGAAATTACCGTAAGCTGGCTGGGAGAAGCTGATACCCACGTCCAGGCGGGCGTCACCCCGCGCCCGGTAACCGGCCTGGCGCAGCGTTTCCTCGGCCAAAACCACGTCCGGCGCGGCGGACCAGATCGGCGCATATGCGTCCGGAAAGAAATCGGGCACCAGGCTGGTGAGCGGAGTAGCGTAGCCTTTGAACTGGTCTACCGCTGCCTGGCGTTTGATCAGCAGGGTGACTGCCTGGCGGACGAGCGGGTCTTCGGTGGGCTCGCGGTCCTGCCCCATGTACAGGTAAAACACCCTGGTACCCGGCTGGTTGGTGATGGTCAACCCTTCGATGGCCGCCTCCTCCAGCTCGAACATGTGGCCCAGGTACAGGGCGCGCCAGGCGATGTCCACTTCGCGATTGCGCACGGCGTCGCGCAGGTCCTGCGACCGTTCATAGGCTTTGATTCGGATGGTAGGCGTCGCCGGTTGGGGGCCGAGATCAAACGCCGGGTTGGCCGCCAGGACGATCTCATCGCGGACGTCGAACGACTCCAGCAGATAGGGACCGTTGCCGGTGAGGCCGCCCTCGGCGAAGGGATTCGGCTGGGCACGCTGCGCCAATGCCGGATGGACCGGGAAGTAGGGCGGCAGCGCCAGCAGGCCGAGGAAGTAGGGAACCGGCTTCTTGAGGCGAAACTCGAGCGTCGCGTCGTCCACTGCAGCTACCGATGCGACATACGGCTCGACCGCCTGGGCGGCGCCGCGCCCCATCGCCAGCGCGCGCTCCACCGAGTCGACGAAAGTACGCGCCGTGATCGGTGTGCCGTCGGAGAACGCGATACCAGCGCGCAGTCCGAACGTGTAGACCAGCCTGTCGTCGCTGATCGCAACGTTCTGGGCCAGCGCCAGCTCGTAATCGAGGGTGCCCGGCACCTGCCGTGTGAGGCCGGTGTACAGATGGGTCAGCACTTCCCACGCGGCAAAATCGTACGCTTCGCCAGGATCGAGCGTGTTGGGCAGATCCGTCGTGCCGATGGTGAGGGTATCAGCGGGCTGAGCCAGGGAAACATGTGGCGCGCTGCCGGTCCAGAACAGCGTCAAGGCCAGCGCAGCTAGGAGGATCGGGCGGAAAGAACGCATGGCGCAGGCAATCTCCGGTTGAACGGTTGAGTCTGTCAGGATACACCCCTATCCAGCCCGGCGGCGCGATCAGGTGGCGCGGCTGAGTCCCAGACTGGGCGTGGGGTCAATGATAGCGCCATTTTCGAAGATCATGTAGTGCAGGCGCGGGCGGCTGGCGGGGTTCCAGCGCCCGATCACCTGGTCCGCCTGGACAGCCTCGCCATCGGTGACCAACCAGCCATCGACTCCGGAGATGACCGCTGTGATTTGGGCGGCGTCGTTGGTGATCTGGATGCGGGTGCCGTAATGCACCGTCCAGCGAATGACATTGATCGTGCCGGACAGGGACGCGATGATGTCCTGATCGCCGGGCGGCGCGGCGGTGAAGCCGAGCTCGATGGCCGGCTCGGCCAGCCCCGCCGTGGTCGCTTCCTCAAATGGCGTGAGAATCGCCACATCGGGATGGACCACCGGCGGCCCGTGGGGCGTGTCGAACGGGACGGCATGCGACGGGCGCTCGTCCCACGGGAGCCCGAAGTGTGACTGAATCCATTCGGCGGCGTTGATCCCCGGCTGCTGCGCCCAAAGTGAGTCACGCGGGCCGATGGCAAGATGCAGGTGCGGCTCGATGAATTGCGCCGTATTGCCCGTGTTGCCGACGATGCCCAGCGGCTGGCCAGGAGCCACGCGCGCGCCGTCGGGGAGCCACTGCTCGGCCATGTGAGCGTAGTAGTAATCCAGGCCATCGTCGCCGTGCAGCATGTAACCCTGGCCGCCGACACTGCCGCTGTAGTCCACGAGCACGCCGCCCGTCACGGCCACCAGGGTGCTGTTCGTGGCGTCGACAAATTCGGGATAGCTGAGCGCGGGATGGGCCTCGATGTCGGCGGCGTGGGTGCCGTCCCAGTGCAGGTGCGTCCAGATCCACCGGGCGGGATCCCCGGCGATCGGGAAGGCATAGGTCCCAGTCGGGTCGAACGTTACCGGCGCCGGATCTGGCTCGCTCTCGGCGGGGTGTTCCGGCGCGACCGCAGCGATGGCGAGCGTGGCTTCGAGGGGCGGGGGAGGCGCGTCCGCAGGCGCGCGCTGTGCGGCGAGCTGATCATAGGCCAACACGGCCGCGATGGCGAGGAGCAGCAGCAAGACGCCCGTGGCGACGCTGAGAGCGGCTGTCAGGGCGAACGACAAACGGGGCAAGGCACCCCTTGCCCCTGGCTGGCGGGTTGTTGCTTGCCGCCGGCGAGTGACACCCGGCGGCACGATGGGCTGGTCAGTCACGAGTTACCCGGCGCTCGCTTGCTCGCCGTCTTTGGTCTGGCTCATGATGCCGGGAAGCTGGCTGATCGATTCGGCCAGATCCAGGCCGGTCAGCGCTTCGATGGTGGCGGGCATCTGCGCGATGATGCTGGTGATGTCGCCGCTGATCTTCGACGCGCCCGCGCCCTGGCCATCGCCGTTGCTGATGATGACGATGCGATCGGTCTTGGCCAGCGGCTCGGAGATCGCGCTGGCGAGCTGCGGCAGCGCCTCAACGATCTGTTGGATGATGGCGGCCTGGTTGTACTGCTTCCAGGCGGCGGCCTTCTTCTCCATCGCTTCGGCTTCGGCGAGGCCCTTCTTCAAGATGATCTCCGCCTCGGCCAGACCGCGCGCGCGGGCGGCGTCGGCTTCGGCGTCACCCCGCTGGCGGATGGCGCTGGCTTCACCGGCAGCGCGCGCCTCGATCTCGAATTTCTGCGCGTTGGCCAGCGTTTCGATCTCGAACTGCTTGGCCTCGGCGGGCTTGCGCACGGTCGCTTCCAACTCGCGCTCGCGTCGCAGCGCTTCTTGCTGCTGGACTTCGATCTGCTTCTGCTTCTGCACGACCTCGATCTGAACTTCTTCGGCGGCGATGGTCTGGTTGGTGATCTTCTCCTGGACCGTCCCAGCCAGATTGGCTTCAGTGCGGCGCCGCGCGACTCTCAATCATAGGACGCCTGCTGGAGCTGGTAATCGCGCTTGGCCTCCGCCTCTTTGGTGGCGGCGATCTGCTCGGCGATGGTGGCGTCGCGCTTCACTTCCGCAATGCGCGGGCGACCCAGAGCTTCCAGGTAGCCTTCCTTGTCGCGCACGTCCTTGATCACGAACGTGTCGATGCCCAGGCCCATGTTCGCCAGATCGCTCGCCGACACATCCTGCACGCTCTGCGCGAAGACGTCCCGCTCGCGGTAGATCTGCTCGACGGTCAACGTGCCGATGATGGCGCGCAGGTGTCCGGCGAGGGTCTCGTGAGCGACGTTGATGATCTCGGCCCGCGACTTGGACAGGAACCGCTCGGCAGCCGTCCGGATCGAGACATCGTCGCTCGCGATCTTGATCTGCGCGACGCCCTCAAGCGTGATGGCGACGCCCTGGGACGTGTAGACGTCGTCGGTGATGACCTCGATCGTCATGATCTCCAGCGACAGCAGGTCCACGCGCTCCAGGACCGGCCAGATAAACGCGCGACCACCCTTGACGATACGATACGGCTCGATTTCACCTGTCTCCGGGTTGCGGCGGCGGCGGCCCGAAATGACCAGGACCTCGTTGGGACCGACCTTGCGCACCCGGCTGGCGTAGACTGCGACCAGCGCGAACAGGATGAACAGGAGGAGGAGAATTACTATTGCACCTGCGGCTGTTGCCATAGCCTCTATCCTTTCCGGAACATCGAAAACTGCGGGCTACGAGATCTCGCTGACGTAGGCCATCCCACCGACGATGCGCTCGATGCGCACGGCTGTGCCGCGCGACATGCTCAGATCGGCCTCCGTGGCGCGCGCCGAATAGGTGACGCGGCTGCCCTTGGCGACGAACGCGATCTGGCCGACGCCGTTGGCTGGGATGGGGGTGGTGATTTCAGCTACCATTCCGATCAGCTTGGTCTGCTGAATTTCGCTGCTGATGGTTGGCGACAAAATATACAGGAAGAACAACTGAGCCGCAATGCCGATCAAGATACCGCCCACCAAAGCCACGATCAGGCTCGTGACCGTCCCCGCGTCGAAGAGCGTGACCGCGATAAGCCCGAACGCACCGAACGATGAGATGAAACTGGCAATGGCCAGCACGCTGACGCCCGTCGCTTCCCCCGCGGCATCGGCATCCAGATCCACATCGACGTCCGCACTCAGATCGATGTCAAGATCGCCGAGGACGTCGCCGATGCCCTGGAAGAATACCAGGAAAATCGCGTAGATCGTTCCGATCAGCAGCGCGAGCGCATAGACGATGTTCAACACGCTGTCCCCGAAGATATCGGTGAAGATGTTAGCTGTCATAGAGGTATCCCTTTCTCTGTGTGATCGGTTTAGC
This sequence comes from Aggregatilineaceae bacterium, assembly GCA_040767355.1. Classification (GTDB taxonomy): domain Bacteria; phylum Chloroflexota; class Anaerolineae; order Aggregatilineales; family Aggregatilineaceae; genus LM3-B42. Next base: position 126,956 of record JAXGOS010000014.1, read on the forward strand.
CTCTTAATATGATTATAAAGGGCCTGCAGCAGTGAGGCAATCAGGTCGGCTGACAAGTGCCTGACTTTCGCGCGTCACTCCCTGACAGGAACTCTGGTATAATTCGATCCGCAGGAGGAGTGAGCCGTGGCGGACCGACCGACATTCAATCGGGTGATCTTGCTGGTCTTGATGGCCCTACTCGTGGCCGCCCTGGTGCTGTCGGCCACCGTGAGCCTGCTGCCCGCGCCGCCCGGCGCGCCAACTCCGACTGCGCCCACCATCCTCGATCGTCCTGAGGGGCGGCCACGAATCAGGGAATGAGCATCCGCAACCACGAAAGGGCAGGCAACTGATGGATGTCGTGATCGCGATTGCAGCCGGCGTGCTCGGCGTATTAGTAGGCGGGCTGATCAATGTCCTGGCCGACGATCTGCCCCGGCGCCAGAACCCGCAGCAGCCGCACTATCCGGATGGCACGCCCCGGCCCGCCTCGGCGTGGCTGGGCATCACGGCTTTTTTGACGGGGGAACGCGAGGCTCCAGAGGGCGCGCTCCCGCCGCCGCACTGGAACGCGAACTCGCCGCTGGGCGATGGCGGGCGACCTCCGTCGCGGCGGCTGGGCTGGCGTCACCCGCTGGTCGAGATTGTGGCCGGCGTGGCCTTTGCCGCCATGAGCCTGGCATTCGCAGACGAGGCCAACCTGCCGGCGTGGTTCGTCTACGTCGCCATCATGATTCTCGTGACGGTCATCGACATTGAGCACCGGTTGATCCTGTTTGTCGTGATCATTCCCTCGTGCGTGTTCGCCCTGATCGTCGCGGCGATCTCGCCGGAGGGGGGCAAGCCGTTCAGCGATTTCCTGATCGGCGGCGTGATCGCGTTCGCGGTGTTCTTCGCGATGTTCCTGGGTGGCGGTGCGTTTTCGGCTCTTGCCGGACGCGACGAAGTCGCCTTCGGGTTCGGGGATGTGATGCTGGCAACCTTGAGCGGCTTCATGCTGGGATGGCGCGCGTTCATCTTCGCGTCGCTGATCACGGTGTTTGCCGGGGCGCTGGGCGCGGTGCTCTACATGGTGGGCCGCGCCATGGTAGGACGCCAGTACAAATGGTTCACACCGCTGCCGTACGGGCCTTACATCGTAATCGGGACACTGATCATGCTCATGTTCCGTGATGAGGTTGCCCGGCTGTTGGGCGGCTAATCCCGTTCGGTCTCGACACGGGCGATGATTCCGCCGCCCAGGACCTCGTCGCCGTCGTAGATGACGGCGCCCTGGCCGGGGGTGATGTCCCGTTGGGGCGCGTCGAAGCGGACCCGCGCGCCATCGCTCGGCAGGGGCGTGATCGTGGCCGGGGCAGAGCGCGCCTTGTAGCGAATCTTCACCTCGGCCCGGAACGGCTCGGCGGGCGGCTCGCCTGACACCCAGTTCATGCGCCTCGCCACCAATCCCACGTTACCCAGTTCTTCACGCGTGCCCACGACCAACGCATTGTGCGCCGCATCAGTCTCGAGCACGTAGAGCGGCTCCGGCGCGCTGATGCCCAGCCCTTTGCGCTGCCCGATCGTGTAATTCGGCAGGCCGCTATGCCGGCCGAGCTCGCGGCCGTCGCGGGTCCGGATGGGGCCGGGCCGCACCGCTTCCGGCGCGTGCTGGGCGAGAAAACGCCGGTAGTCGCCATCGGCCAGGAAGCAGAGATCCTGGCTGTCGTGTTTCTGCGCGACGGGCAGGCCGAAGCGGTCCGCCAGGACGCGGACCTCCGGCTTGGTGAAATCGCCCACCGGGAACAGTGCGTGACGCAGCTTCTCCTGGGTGAGCACGCTCAGCACATAGCTCTGGTCCTTGCCCGCATCGCGCCCGGCCATCAGGCGAACGCGGCCATCTGGGGCGCGCTCGGTGCGGGCATAGTGGCCCGTTGCCAGAAAGTCCGCGCCCAGCGCCAGCGCGTGATTGAGCAGCCAATCGAACCGGATATGGCGGTTGCATTCCAGGCAGGGATTGGGCGTCTCGCCGGCGGCATAGCGGTCGATGAAGAATTGCACGATGGTCCGGCGAAAGACATCCTGGGTGTCGATCACGTAGAACGGGATGCCCAACTGGCTGGCGACGCGCCGTGCGTCGGCCATCTGGGCAGGCGTGCAGCAGCGGTTGGATCCGCCTTCGCCACAGTCTTCGGACCACAGGCGCAGCATCATGCCGATCACGTCGTAGCCGCGCTCGACGAGCAATGCCGCGGCAACAGAGCTATCGACGCCGCCGCTCATCGCTACGACGACACGGGATCGGCCAGGACTGGTCATGCGTTCTGTCATGCGTGCGCGGTAATCCTGCGAATCTGCGCGATCGCGTCCGGTAGGGCACTGAGAACGGCGCCGATGTCGTCCTCGGTCGTGCTGTGGCCCAGGGTCAGGCGCAGGCCGCCGCGCGTCCATTCCGGCCCGTAGCCGAGAGCCTCGAGGATGGGCGAGGGCTTGGGGTCGCCGACCTTGCACGCGCTGCCCGACGATGCCGCGATGCCGCGCTGGTCGAGATGCATCAGCAGCAGGTTGCTTTCGACATTCTTGAAGACGAGGCTGGCATGGCCGGGCAGCCGGTCAGTGGGATGGCCGGTGAGCTGCGCGTCCGTCACCTGTTCGAGCACGCCTTCGACCAGCCAGTCGCGGAGCGCGCTCAGGCGGCGTGCCGTCTCCGGAAGCTCGGCGCGGGCCAGTTC
>JAXGOS010000015.1:0-109677 GCA_040767355.1 Aggregatilineaceae bacterium
GCGCCCCCTGGTTGGGCTGTCTATGATGCAGAACCTGGTGGAGCGCGTGCGTTACACGACGCATTACCTGCAGCAAGTGGTGGATGCCACGCAGGAGCTGGCCGCCGGGAACGCTGCCAGTGCCGTGGTCCGGGCGGAGCCGGCCGATCCAGCGGGCGCCGAAATCCAGCAGCTCATCGACGCGTTCGTGCGCATGAAGCGCAGCGTTCAGGAACGCGAGCAGGCGCTCAAAGGCGCGGGGGATTCAGCAGACGCCCTGTGATTCGGCCCAAAACACAAGCGCCCAATCGGGCGCTTGCGGTGTCATGCTTTGACGGCCCAATCAGGCCGTCCCTCGACAATTACAGGTTGGTGATGATGTTCGAGAAGATGTTGCCGATGGCCGGGCCCAGCAGCGCCAGGATGATAATGACCACAACGGCGACCAGAACGAGAATCAGCGCGTACTCGACGAGACCCTGGCCCTCTTCACGCGGTTGGTACAACATGATGATTCCTCCATCGTGCTAGAATTAAGGAAAGATATGCTCATGATCGAGCTATGTTCAAAATAGCATGGTTTTATTGTGGGGATCACTGGTACTCTAGTACTAAACGTCAATTCTCTGACAATTCATTTACGTAGATCAAAATTGTTGATCACAATCGTGGCCGGCTCAGCGGTCCTCGTCGTCGCCTGGCTCGATAGAGGGCAGCTCGAGCGTTTTGCGCTCCGGATACTCCATGTCCTGCGACCGGGACAGGCTGTCCTCGATATCCGCATACAGGATCGCGTCGGGAGGGGACTCAGCTTCGATGTCTTCAGCGTTTTCCATCAGGATCGCGATCACGCTGATATTGTCCTCACCGCCGCGCGCGTTGGCACGCTCGATCAAATCCTGCACGACATCTTCGGGCACGGTGCTGGCGTTGGCGGTCTCGGCAATCTCGGCTGGGTGGACGTGGCGCGTCAGGCCATCCGAACACAGGATCAGCCAGTCGCCGGCGCCCAGGTTGCGGCTGTAGAGGTCGGCATCGGTCTCATCGAGCTGGCCCAGAGCGCGATAAAGCACGTTGCGCATGGGGTGGACGGCGGCCTGCTCGGCGGTGATATGGCCCGCCGCCAGCAGCGCCTCGACGAAGCTGTGATCGTCGGTGATCTGGTTGATCCACCCTTCTTTGCCGTCAACCAGGTAAGCGCGGCTGTCCCCGACGTGGGCGATGACCACGCGGTTGTTGCGCACGAAGGCGAGCGTGATGGTCGTGCCCATCCCGCGCAACTCCGTCTGGCGGTGGGCGCGCTGGATCACCGCCCAGTTGGCGCGCCGGATCGCAGCGCGCAGCTTGTCCGAGATCTCGTCTTCCGACAGGTCGTGCAGGGTTTCGCTGCCGCGAGCCTCGCCCAGGAAGTCGGCCTGGACGGCTTCGAGCACCAGGCGGCTGGCTTCTTCACCGGCGGCCGCGCCGCCCATGCCATCGGCGATCATCGCCAGCACCACACCATCGCGCCCCCACAGGCCGACACGATCTTCGTTGTTGTCGCGCACGTGACCCACGTCCGAGCGGGCGCTGGCGCGCGGAACCAGATGCGCATCCGAGCCGTTATCGCACAGCGTCAGCCGGCCCCCGCAGCCAATGCAATAACCGGCCAGCGGTTTGTTGAGTGTGCCACAGCGCAGGCAGGTGATCGGGGTGCCGTCGATCGGCGGGGGGAGGTTGGCTTTGGCGTCGCGCAGGTGTTGGACGAGGTCGGCCTGGATGCCGCTCTGGTGATCCTTGACGTGGCGGATGGCGTCTTCGACGTGCCGCCGCTGGCGGTGGATTCCCCGGACGATAGGCGGGTCGTCCAGATTGTTGCCACACTTAAAACAGAAAACCGCTCGCGGCAAGTTCTCGTGTCCGCATCTCGGACACGTCCGTACATCCATATGATCTTGCTCCATATCCACCACATGACCCGCTAGCTAGATTGTACAGCCCCTGCCCGTGGGCGCAAACTCGCGACAGGGTCGCGCCGTCACCCCGCGTCGGGAGTCAGGCGGCGGGTCGCTTTCCGGCCCCGATCTGCGCCTGAAGATCGACCATTTTCTGCCGCAGCACCGCCAGATGGCCGGGGCGCACCTGGAGCACCAGCGCAACCTGTCCGTCCTCCAGCTCCGCAGCCGTCGATTGTAGGAGCGTTCCCTGGAACCCAAACGGGATCCAGCGGGCGACGAGTGCGCCAATTCCCGCGCCGATGAGGGCTCCGGCAGCCGCGCCGAGGGCCACCGCGGCAAACGCCTCAGGGCTGGGCAGGTCGAGCGCGCCAAGCTGGAGGCAGCCCAGCGCCAGCATGGTCGCCCCGCCGATCGCGCCGGCTATCCACGCCTCGCGCGCGGTGACGTTGTTGTTGATGACGGCGGGCGGCTCGCCGTGGGTCCGCACGATCAACGCAGCGTGGCCGATGTCCAGCATACCGCCCAATCCTTCGGCCAGCAGGCGATCCATGGCCGCGATCAGTGCCACGCGCGACTCGAAAATCGCGACCAGGGTCGTCCGGCGCCAGAGAAGGTCACGCATGGGGATCACTCCCTGGCACGGAAGTGCCCTCCGGCGGTGGCTGACCGAGCGGCAGCTCGATGAAGAACGTGCTGCCAGGCAGCGCGGTGAGGTCGCAGCCATCACTCTCGACCCAGATGTGGCCGCCGTGAGCCTCGATGATCCCCTTGCTGATCGCCAGACCCAGGCCCAGCCCGCCGCCGCGAAAGGCCGCTTTGCTCGTGGAGTGAAGCTGCGTGTCGCCTGCCGTGAAGAATCGTTCGAAGATGTGAATTTGGTCGGCGGGATCGATGCCGATGCCCGTGTCCTGAATGGTGACGCGCACGACATGGTCGCGCGTTTCGGCGGCCAGCGTGATCGATCCGCCATCGGGGGTGTATTTGACCGCATTGCCGAGCACGTTGCTGAAAGCCAGTTCCAGCAGCGCTTCATCGGCCATCAAGTTGGCGGGCCAGCCCTCGGACGCGATCGTCACGCTGAGGCTGCGCTGGCGGATCACCTGCTCGTAGCTGGCCACGACCGACTGCGCTACGTTCCGCAGAGCGACCGGCCCGGTGCGCACGTCCAACTGGCCCGACGCGATGCGCGAAACCGTGATGATCTCGTTCACGACCGCGTACAGCCGCTCGACCGAGTCGACCAGGCCGTTCAGGCAGGCGCGCACTTCGGGGTCCTGGGCCATGATGCGCTGGACGGCGCTCGATGTCTGCACCAGGCGGCTGTAGCCGTACACGGTGGTCAGCGGGGTGCGCAGCTCGTGGGCGGTGAGCTGGATGAAGTCGTTCTTGATCTGGTCGGCCCGGCGCAAATCGCGGTAATTGGCCTCAAGCTGGCGCACGCTGGTTTCGAGCTGCTCGACTCGTTCGGGGCGATAGGCCGGACTGGCTGGCTCGAAGGCCGCCGGATCGATCGCGTCGCCCCCGCCCTGAAGGAAATGCTCGATCTGGTGGGTGAATGTGTTCACATCGATTGGCTTGGCGATCGCGCCGCTGATCCCGGCCACGAATGATCGATCCTGCTCGGCGAGCTGGCGCTGCGGGATCAACGCCACGATGGGCACCGTCTTGAGCTGGGAATCGGAGCGGAGGCGCACCGCGATCTCGCGCCCGCTGAGGTCCGGCAGGTTGATGTCGGTCAAGATCAGATCGGGGTGGTGCTTGCGGGCCAGGTCAATCCCATCCAGCGCCCGGCTGGCGATGTGCACCCGGTATCCCGCGTAGGTCAGCACGCGCTCGACCAGCACGCGGCTGGCTTCGTCGTCCTCGATATACAGCACCGTCGCTTGAAATGTCATCGTCGGCCCCTGGTGGAGAAGACTCGCTTACGATTATTGTACCGGTTTCGCGCCGCTTTGTTGAGGATTCCCGCGGGCGGAAAAGCTCACACGCCGTCGGGAGGGGAGCTAGGCTCGTCCGGCGCCGGACCGGCAGGGTGATCGGGCGCGTCTGGCGCAGGGTTTGCCGCGGGCGGCGGCGTTTTGGCGCTCAGGCGCGTTCTGCGCGTGGTCGGGTCGCTCTCCAGATCGTCGCCATTCGCCGGGGCGGGGGATGGCGCGGCGTGCGGGTGCGTCTCCGCGCGGTGCACTGAGTCAGGGTGGTGCGGCAGCACGATCTGCTTCATGCGCGAAATCTCGGAGGGCTCTTCGATCTCAAGCGCGGGCTCGTCGGGCGGCGCCTGGCTCTCCCACTGCTCGATGAAGGCGGTCAGCCAATCAAGCTCCGCTTCCAGCATGGCGACGTGGTGCCCCAACATGGCGTCCACGTTGAACGGGGCGGCGCCGTCCTTGAGCTGCTGCCAGCGCTCGCGCGTCTGGGCCAGGCGCGAGATCAGCTCCTGGCGGTAGGCGGCGAACGCAGTGCGGATCTGGTTGGGACGCAGCACATGCAGATTGGCCAGTCCCAGCTCGAAGCCGTCGGCGAACTCGTGCGGCGTGGTCAGCAGGTCGGCGACGGCAGTTTGCAGCACGCCAAAGCCGGCCCCGGTGATGTGAAATTCCCGGTAGCGGGTGTTCTGGCCGGCGGTGTCCTCGTCGCTCTCGATCAGGCCCTGGCGCTCGAGCTTTTCCAGCACGTAGAACAGCGACGACACGCCGATGTTGGTCCACGCGCGCAGGCCGCGCCGGTCGATGATTGTCTGGATGTCGTGGCCGTGAATGGGGCCCTCGGCAATAATGCTGAGTACGGCAAGCTCGGCGTCAGTCATGGCGCGTGGGTCCTCGAACTCCCGATCGGGTGCTGGAGCGAATTTGAGCCCCGGCGTGCAGACGGTATATGGTATAAAGTATTGTGCTAGAGTACACGAGCGCAAGGTGCGTGTCAATGTGACGAGGGGTGCAGCCTTGAAACGACCGTTGATCTGGATCGGGGTGGCGCTGGCAGTGATCGTCCTGGGGGGATGTTCGTCCGGTGATCAAGATGGCGACGTGCCGCCCGTCGTCTCGCCGACGCCCGCGCCGGTCGCGTGGCAGCGCCCGCAGGCGCCGATCGGGCAGGAGGCATTCGCCAACGTGCGCGTGACCGGCCTGATGCGCTTCCACCAGCAGACGGTCAACGCCATCGCAGTCTCGGCGAATGGGACGCGCCTGGCCAGCGTGGGCGCGGATGACATGACCGTGGTCTGGAATCTCGCCAACGGCCAGACCCTGTTCACTCAGGGCGATACCGACGGGCGCAGCGTGTACTTTGGCCCGGACGACGAAACGCTGATCACGATCAGCCGCGACGGGGTCGTGCGGGTGTGGTCGATGGACCTGGCGCCCCCGCGCCAGCTCGAGGAGTTGGCGGTCTTCGCGGGTCCTGAAGCGGGCGCCGGGTACGTGGCCCAGTCGCCGGACCGGTCGGTGCTGGCGTTTGGCTCGCGCGACAGTGGCGTGATCCGGCTGTGGCGCGTGCCGGAGGGCACCCTGCTGGACTCGATCCCGGCTCACAGCGAGACGGTCCAGCACCTGGCTTTCTCGCCGGATGGCGCGCACCTGGTCTCGGTGAGCATCGACGGGGGCGTGAAGGTGTGGACGGTCGCCCGCCGCGAGCTGGCGCACGATCTCACGCTGGAGGGCCGGCTCCCGCTGCGGGCGGCCTTCTCGGCGGATGGCTCGCGCCTGGCGGTGGCCTACCAGAGCGGCGTGCAACTGTGGGACCTGGCGAGCGGCGACGACGTGCTGTTCATCGAGGCGGCGGAGTATGCGGCGGCGAACGCGCTGGCCTTCTCGCCGGACGGCGCGCTGCTGGCCGGATGCGGGTCGCAGGCGATCATCGGCGTGTGGGACGCCGCCAGCGGTGAGTTGCTCGGCGGGCTGCCGCTGCCCGGACAGGTGTGCGCCACGCTGGCGTTTTCGCCGGACGGTCTGTTGCTGTTGACGCTGCCGCAGCCGGGCCGCGACCTGTACCTGTGGGATATCGCGCACATCACGGATGACGTGCCCGCCGAAGAGAAGGAGCTTCGCCGCCGGAACCGCGACAACATGGGCATCTTCCCCGGCGCGCGATTCTACGACGCGGTCTGGTCCGAAGACGGGCGGTTCATCTTCGCGCTGGACGAGCTGGGGCCGATCTACGTCATCAGCGCCGCCGGGTGAGCGCAGCGCTCCGGGCGGTGATTCGAAAACCCGCACGTCTCTGCGCGGGCTTTGTTGATCTGAGCTGGCGCCGTTAGTTCGTGCAGGGCTGGGCGATCTCGGCGGCGGCGGGCTGCGGGATGTCCGGCACATTCCCCCACTGAGTGATCTCGAAACGGAACGCAGTGCGCTCGCCGCCGGTGAGGTTCGTCGTGTCGCTGGCGAGGGCCAGCAGCGCGCCCGTCTCGTCGTCGAGATGGAGGTCGCCTACCAGCGCGAAGCGTTCCGCCTCGTCCAGGCGCGCCTGCAGGTCGGGATTGCCGAACGTCTCAAGGATGGCGAGGGCGTCGGCCACTCTGGACTCGAGCTCGTAGGGAGTCGCGTCGCGTCCGGCGACGTTGGCGTCTTCTTCTACCTCGGTGGCAACGGAGAGCAGGTGCGCGCCGGACGCGCCCAGGGCGTAGTCCTCGAAGACGCTGGCCAGCCCGTCGCGGAACAGGCCGCCGTCGTTGGCGCAGACGTACTGCCCGTCGGTGACGTCGTACACGGTGGGCCTGTCGCCGGTTGGCTCGATGTGGAAGTCCTGGAGCACGCCGCCGCGCGTGACGCGGGCAAGGCTCGCCCCGCGCGCGTCAACCCGGAGATCAATCGTCATGTCGTCGCTGAGCGCGCCTGTGAATTCACCCGCTTCGTCTGCCGGGCCGGCCTGGATGCGGATGGTCGCCCGGTATCCGGCGGCCTGGCTGTCGAGATTTTCCAGCCCATCGGCGATGGTATCCCATGCGCTGTTTTGCTCGATCGTGTCCAGCAGTTCGACGGCTTCGTCCACGGTATCCGCCACGCCGCGGGCATCGTCGATGGCGCTGCAGCCCGCCGCGGTGATGGCGATCACGACGACGAACAGCGCGGCATGCAGGTGTTTGGTAACTCGCATCAGGCCTCCTCGTGGAACGTCTGCCAACCGACTCACTTACCTGTAAGAATAGTTGCAGATCACCGCTGTCATTTGTACACTCGGTGCCGGTTTATCCAGACCCAGAGGGCGGGCCGAGCATGTTAGGTCAGAAACTCAATAACCGGTACGAGATCCTGGAATTGATCGGCGAAGGCGCGACAGCGGCGGTCTACCGCGGGCTGGACCACCGTCTCGAGCGCGTCGTGGCGATCAAAGTCCTGCTGCCCTACGTCGACAGCACCACCCGCAAGCGGTTCCAGCGCGAGGCGCTCTCCGCGGCGCGCCTCAACCACGCCAACATCATGGCGATCTACGATGTGGGCGAGGAAGGCGACCGGCCTTACTTGATCGTAGAGCATATCGAAGGCCGCCCGCTGCACTCGTTCATCCCCGCCTCGCCACCCGTCGTGGCCGAATTTGGCCGCCAGATCTGCCAGGCGCTCGACTACGCGCACCGCAAGGGCCTGATTCACCGCGACATCAAGCCGGCTAACATTCACATTACGCCGGCCGGCCAAGTCAAGATCATGGATTTCGGCCTGGCGATCAGCGGCGAAGCCAAGCGCCTGACCGCCGCCGGGCGCATCATCGGCACTCCGGCCTACCTGTCGCCGGAGCAGGCCCAGGGCTTCCCGCTCACGTTTCACACCGATATTTATTCGACCGGCGTGGTGCTCTACGAGCTGGTGACCGGCGTGCTGCCCTTCGACGCGGATGATATCGGCATCTTGCTCCTCCAGCAAGTTAAGAAACAGCCCAAACCGCCCAGTGAGCTGGTGCCGGACATTCCGCGCAGCCTGGAACGGGCGATCCTCCAGGCGCTCGCCAAGCAACCCGACGACCGGTTCGAATCGGCGGGCGCCATGGCGGCGGCGCTGGCTGCCGTGTCGTCGCGCCGGTCGCAGACGGTCGACGCAGCCCTCAACGATCAGACCGACGAAGCGCCCGCTGCCGTGCCTCTCCCGCCGACACGCCAGGCCTCAGTGATCCGCGTTGTGCTGGCCGATGATCACCGCATTCTGCGCACCAGCCTGGCGATGTACCTCAACGACCACCCGGCGATCGAGGTCGTGGGCGAGGCCGATGACGGCGCCCAGGCGCTGGCTATCGTGGCCGAGACGCAGCCCGATCTGCTGATGCTCGACCTGAACATGCCGGGGACCAGCGGGCTCGACATCCTGCCGGAGGTGCGCAAAACCTGGCCCGACGTCAAGGTGCTGGTGTTGACGGGCCGCGACGAGGACGCCTACATCATGCGCGCGCTGCGCGCCGGGGCGCACGGCTACGTGCTGAAGACCGCCAACGAAGATGAGCTGGTCCAGGCGGTGCGCGACGTGGTCGATGGGCACCTAATTTTGGGGCGGGGCGTGGCCGAGCGCGTCGTTCAGGGGCTGGTCACGCGCGACACGTCCGAGGCTGAGGCGCTGACCGACCTGGACCGGGCGATCCTGATCGGGATCGCCGCCGGGCTGACCAACGAGCAGATCGCCAGCCGGATCAACATCGACTCGCAACTGGTCGACGCCCAACTGATGACCCTGCTCGACCAGGTTGGGGCCAAGACCCGCACGGAAGCCTCGCTGATCGCGCTGCGCCAGGGACTGATCCTGCTCGAGGACCTGCACAACTTCTAGACCCCGCCGCTCAGCCGGTTGCCAGCGCCGCGACCGAAAGCTGGGCCAGCGGCTCGCCGTGGACCGGTGTGGCGTCCCCGTAGATCATGCGCGTGCTGTGCCGGATGCGGCGGAAGTTGTGGTTGTGCATCAGGATGAGGCCGCGGGCGTTGTTGTCCGGCACATTCACCGTCACGTTTTCGCCCTGCAGGTGCTCCAGCGCAGCGCGCAACAGCCGCTCGGCAGAGGCCGCGGTCCAGCTCATCCACGGGCCCAGGTAAATGCCCCCAGGCGTGCGCCGGGCCAGCACGTATCCCTCCAACTGCCCGCGCTCGTAATCGACCCACGCCAGATCGGGGAATTCTTCCAACAGCCGGGTGAGAATGTGCGTGCGCCTGAGGCCGAACAACACCGTATCGAGCTCAAGCACGGCGGGCACGTCGCCGGGCTGCATGGCGCGCGCGCGGGTTCCGAGGTAGGTGCTGGCCTTGCCTTCCCACCGCTCGACAGCATGCACCCGGCGGAAGCCCATCTCCTCATAAAGCGAGCGGCCAATCTCCGACGCGTCAAGCATGATCCGCGCAGTTCCACGCGCGATCAGGTAGTCGAGCGCGGCGCGCATCAACTGGCGCCCGATGCCTTGCTGCCGGCGTTCCGGGTCCACGACCAGCATCCCGATCCAGGCGAGTGCGGTGTCGTATGACGTCGTGCTGACGGTCCCGATGATGCCGCGCTCCTCTTCTTCGAGCACGAAACACCCATCCGGGGACCAGTGCAGCAGGCGCGCCCAGTCTTCCGTGCCGAGCGCCCATCGCGTGTGGCCGATCAGCGCCACGGCGGCCGGGATGTCGCCGGGCGTCATGTTGCGCAACGTGCGGTCCGGCTGGCGTTGGGGCCGGTAGCGGTCGTTCCAATCCAGGCTCAAGGCGTCCTCTCCCCAGGCAGACACAGAGCGGGGCGTGCCACACGCGCACGCCCCGGCCAGAAGGCGAATAAATCCCCCCTACTGCGGTGTTGGTGTCAGCGTCCAGGTTGGCGTCAAGGTCGGCGCCAGAGTTGGCGTTGCGAACAACAGGTTCGGATCGGCGGTCGGCGCCGCGTCGATTCCCATCTGCTCAGGCGGCGGGCCGGGCAGCGTCAGCGTGGGCGCCGGCGTGGCGGTGGGGAAGGCGGTGGGCTCCGGCGTCGGCTGCGGGTTGTTGATGGTGATGTTGACCGTGCGCACGACGTCGCGGCCATAGCCGTCGATTACGACCAGCCGGATGGTGTAGGGACCGTTCGGGTAGTTGCGCGTGTCGAACTGCCCGAGCACCGATTCGCCCTGGGGCCACTGCACCTGCTCGACGATGATCGGATTGTCGAAGGCCGTGGCGTTGTGGCCGGTGCCCAGGCGGACCTCATACCGATTGAAGTCGGGCATGGTGATCGCGCCGCGCAGCGGCAGGACGCCCTCGACGGTCATGTTTTCGCCTGGGAAGTTGAGCACGACGACCGGGCGCGGCTGGTTGGGATCGCAGAACTCCGTCGGCGGGGGCATCACCGGCAGTTGCAGGCCGCGCGCCTGGGCCCAGGCGTTGCCTTCGCCGGTGTTGTTGATCCAGTTGTATGCCGTCGGGTCATCGATCGCCAGGAACGAGCGCGTCTCGACTTCATCGCGGCAGTAGTCGTTGACCAGCTTGCCGGTGTACGAGTCCACTTCCACGGTCCGGAAGGCGTCCTGGTTGGGGCCGGGCGGCGGAGCGCTGCTGGCGAAAATCTCCCAGCGGGTCCGCCCGGCGCAGGCCGCCGAGGGTTGCGCGCCAGAGTCCGCGCAGACTTCCATCTGCATCAAGTTGCCGGGCGGGTTGAACTGCTCGATGGGCAGCCCCTGGTGAGCCGTCTCCATCACCGTGTTCCAGATCGGCGCGGCGCCGCCATAGCCGGTGATCCCGTACATGGGCCGGTTGTCGGTATTGCCGACCCACACGCCGACCGCCAGTTGCGGCGTGTAGCCGAGCGTCCAGATGTCGCGGCTGTCGTCGGTGGTGCCCGTCTTGACGGCGGCGATGCGCCCGCCCTGCATCTCGAGCGGCCAGCCGCGGCCAAACTCGGCGGCGCGGGCTTCGTTGTCGGACAGAATGCTCGTGATCAGGTACGCCAGTTCCGGCTGCACGATCTGGTCACCGCGCGGGCTGGTGTCCGCCCGGTAAATCTCGTTACCCTTGCTGTCTTCGATGAACAGGATCGAGTAAGGATCCACCCGGCGGCCGTTGTTCGCCAGGGTCGCGTAGGCGTTGACCATGTCGAACAGCCGCACTTCGACCGCGCCCAGCGCGGTCGGCAGCCCGGCGTTCCGCTCGACCGGATTGCCCAGCGGGAAGCGCAGCCCGAAGCGCTCGGCCATCTCGGTGAACCGCAGCAAGCCGGCGAAATTGAGCGCCTTCACGGCGGGCACATTCAGCGAATTGGCGAGCGCGGAGCGCACCGACTGCGGCCCGTGGTAGGTCCGGTCGTAGTTGAGCGGCACGTAGCCGCTGAAGTCGGTGTAGACATCCCAGATGACGGTGGCCGGCGTCCAGTATTGTCCCTGGTCGTTGGGCGTAAAGGTCGTCAGGTAGACGATCGGCTTGATCGAGGAGCCGGGTTGTTGCGCGGTGAAAGCGACGTTCACCTGCCCGTCGATTTCCTCGTTGTCGTAGCCTGCGCTGCCTACCATCGCCAGCACCGCGCCGTCCGCGGGCCGGATAGCGACCACCGACGCATTCTCGGCGTCCACACCGCGCGCGCGAAGCTCGGCCAGATTGTCGGCCACGGCTTGCTCGGCGGACCGTTGGATCGTCTCGTTGAGGGTCGTGTACACGCGGAACCCGGCGGCGTAGATGGCCTGCGACCCGTATTCCGCCTCAAGCTGCTGCCACACGTAGTTGACGAAGTGCGGGTGCTGGGCCTCAAACTCCGGCGCGCGGTAGGCCGCGATTTCCACGTTAGCGATATCGAGCACCATATCGACCGGTTCGGCCATGTTGGGCGTCTTGTAGAAGTAGGACGTGCTGCCGTCGGCTTCCTGGCGGGAGGTGACGCACAGCGCGCCCCCGTTGGGCACCGCCCATTCGGTGGTGTCCTGGTGCTCGATCCGGATGCAGCCCGTGTTGTTGGCCTCGGACATCAGCCGCAGAACGGTGTGCATGCGGGCTATGGCGGCCTCGCGGTTGATCACAGGATCGTAGGTGGCCGGTGATTGAGGTATCCCGGCCAGGAAGGCGGCCTCTGCCGGGTTGAGCTGGCTAGCGGACTTGTTGAAATACGTCTGCGCGGCGGCTTCGATGCCATACGCGCGGTTGCCGTAAAAGATCTCGTTGAGATAGATCTCCAGAATTTCGTTCTTGTTGTACTTGCGCTTGATCTCCGACGCGACGATGATCTCCACGATCTTGCGCTCGGTCGTGCGCTCGGAGGCGAACTCGGTCTCGAGCACCAGGGCGCGCGCAAGCTGCTGGGTGATCGTGCTGGCGCCGGACACGGTATCGCCCGCGCGCAGGTTCTGGATCGACGCGCGGATGATCGCCAGGACGCTGAAGCCCGGATCGCTGTAAAACGTCTCGTTTTCGGTCGCGATGGTGGCATGGATCAGCCAGGGGGAAATCGTGTTCAGCGGGACCTCCGTGCGCGCGCCGGAATCGGCCTGGCTGTAGTCGCTGAACTCGGCTAGCGTCGTGCCTTCAGAGTCGAGGATGAGCGTCGTTTCGAAATCGGCGGCCCGCTCGCTCAGCTCGGCCACAGCCCCGGCGTACTGGTTGACCTTGTAGAAGTAGTAACCGATGATGCCCACCAGCACAAACAGGGTGAGCGCCATCCCACCGATCACGGCGAAGATCGCGCCGCGAATGGCCCATTTGGTGTAGGTGCTGCGGTTGTGGGAATAACCCAGCGCGGCGCTGTAGTCCGGCTGAGGAAAGTCCCCCAGCTTGGGCTTAGGCTTGCTGATCGCCTCGGCGGCGGCGCCCACCGCGGCTGCCCCGGCGACGGTAACGCCGCTGGCGGCGGCGCCAGGGACGGGAATGCCGTGCGGTAGGGTCTCTTCGGCGCCGGGCACAACCACGCCCGACGGCAGCGTGACATCCCCTCCCATGCCGGTGTCAGGGCGAGTGGGTTGGGTAACGCCTTCGATGACGCCCCCCGCCAGAAGCGCTGGGTCCAGTACCTGGCCCGAGCCCTGCAGCGTGGGCGCTTCGGAGCGGCGAATGGGGTCCATGAACGGGGCGTTGGGCGACACCAGCGTGGCTGAGGGGTCGTCCTGGGGAACGCGCTCCGGCAGCGGCATTCCGTCTTCGTCCAGGGGAATATTGGCGGCATCGATCGCCGCGCCCGCGCCGACAGCGACCTTCTGCAGGCCGGTCTCGGTGCGCAGATAGTCGCCCCGGACCGCCTCCTCATCATAACCGGGCGGCGTGGCGGGCACCCAATCTTTACCGTCGTAGTAGTACCAGCGATTGGACTCCAGGCCGAGCATCCACCAGCGGCCGTCGTCGTCGAGGATCATCAGGTTGCGCAGCTCGTTTTGCAGTTCGTCGCGCGTGAGCGAGCCCGCCTGATAGCGCTGGCGCAGGATATTCACCTTGCGCTCGACCTCGCGGAAAGGCGCGGCGCGGTCGGGCTGGTCACCCGCGGCGGCGGACTCATCGGCAGGCGCCTGCGTCTCGGGCTCGTCCCCGTCGCCACCGGCTGCCTGAGCTTCGCCGCGTCGTTGTTCGGCCAGGAATGCCAGTTCTGCCGGGGTGAGTCCGCCCGGCTCGGCGGGCGTGTCCTGGCTGACCGGCGTGCTGCCGGGCGGGGGAGCCGGTTCGTCGCCGAGATCGCCGGCGGGCTGCTTGCCTCCGGGGAGCACGACGGTGTCGGCATCGGTGGCCGTCCAGCCTTCGCCCGCGAACTCCTGCGCCTGGGTGCCGGACACCTCCCCGATTTGGGTCACGTCGTCGTCGGCTGGGGGCTGCCCGTCCAGGGGCCGGGCCTTGGCATCCGCGCGGGCGCGCGCCAGCCGGTCGGCAAAGGCGCCGGTGACTGGCACGTCCGGTTGCTCGATGATCGTGTCCGATGCGCCGGAGAGCAGCGCGTCCAACTGGGCATCGGCGGGGGTGTACCAGCCGCCGCTTGCTTCAGGAATGGGACCCGGCAGGCCTTCCAAGGGCGAGGCGAGCGGCTGATCGGCGGGTGGCGGTGCGGCAGGTTCGGGCGGCGCTCCCGCCGAGCCAGCGGCAGGCGGGAACCATTCGCCGACGATCATCGGGCGCGAGGATCCGGCTTCGATGGGTGGCTCGTGCCAGGCCAGCGGCGCGCCCGTGGACCAGCCTTCCGACGTGCTGCCAGGACGCCTGGCCTCCTCGTGCCCCGGCTCGTCGTTCGCGTCCGGCGGAACCGGTGGCTTATCCGGTTGGTCGACCATACCACACCTCGTCACCTGTTACGGCATCTGTTCTATTACTACTGTACGATCAACTGTACGTCTATCATAGCACCATTCGCGGCGCTATTCACCCGCTTCAGCCGGGCGGCTGGCGATCAACACCGTCCATTCGCCCTTCTGCGTGACCTTATCTTCCTGGTTGATGACCTGCACGTCGAACGAGACAAAGCCGCCGCCGGCGGCTTTCATCTCGCGTTTTTTCGTCACTTTGACCGCCACGCGAATCGTATCGCCGATGAAGATCGGCGCGCGGAATTTCCAGTCGAGCGCCGTGAAGGCCAGCACGGTGCCGTCCAGAAAGCCAAGCTGGTACGACAGGCCGCTGGCAATCGCCAGGCCGAGCAGCCCGTGCGCGACGCGCTGGCCAAACTGGGTGCCGGCGGCATACACCGCGTCGGTGTGCATCGGGTTGAAATCGCCCGACAGGCCCGCAAACTGGACGATATCGGTCTCGCTGATGGTCCGGCCTCGCGTCTCGAGCGCCATGCCCTCGGCAAAGTCTTCGAAGTACAGCCCGCGCGGGGCATTGATCGAATCGGTCATGTCTCTTTACCTCATGGGGAGTCAAAACGATCTGCCTGCGATTGTAGCGCAGGCTGGTGATCCACGAAACTGGTGCGGGGTTGCCGCGGTCAGGCGTTGGCGACCGGCTCTTTGAAGTCGTAAATGCCGTCGCGCAGGGTCCAGCGGCCATCGCCGCGCTCGCAGGCCAGCGCATCGCCCTCGTCGGTCAGCGCGCCGCCGCAGGCCGGGCAGCGGAACAGCGGGCCGTCCAACGCGCCGGGCGGCGAGTCGCCAGCAGCGATGTTGAGCGTGAAGACGCTGGGCGAGAACGGCGCGATCCGGCCGGTGGGTTGGAGCAGGCGGTCCAGCGCTACCAGGACCGGGACCGGAACGGCTCGCTTGAGCAGGCCGATCCGGAAGTAGGACACGGCCAGCCGCTGCCGCGTCGCGAAGCCCGCCGTGCGAAGGCAGCCGTCGATGTAGCGTGGGTGGAAATCGAAGTTCAGCTCGACAAATTCGACCGGCGCCTCGTCGAAGGGGTCCCAGCTTTGGCGCTTGAGCCAATAACGCAGGATCGCTTTCAGGTTGCGCTTGTTGGCATATTCGAGCACGAACGGCGAGCCTGGTGCCAGCGCGGATCGGATTTGGCGCAGCGCGGCGGGCACGTCGGCCATGTGGTGGATCACGCGCTCCATGACGGCCGCATCGCAGCTACCGGGCGCCAGCGGTAGCCGGTAGATGTCGGCGGCGACGTAGACATAGCGCCCGCCGGTGCCGAGCCGCTGCTGGGCCTGTTGGAGCATGGTGCGCGAGTAGTCGAGCACGATCACCTGGTCGTAGCCGCCCAGCTCGGTCGTCATCCGCCCGAACCCGGCTCCCAGGTGCGCGATACGGCGCCCTACCGGCGGCAGCAGGCGGCGCAGGGCGATGCGCTCGGTCAGGTCTTCGTAGTCGCGCCCCTTGCCTTCCCAGAAATCCGTCTGGTAGCCCGATCCTTCGTAGTCGCAGATGCGCACGGGTCTATCGTTCAAGGTGGCGTCCTTATTGGGCTGGGGGTGGGGTGATGATCCCGATATCCTCAAACGGCGTTGCGGTGGGACCGGGCGGCATCAGCCAGCCGGACTCAGTGCCTCCCGGTCCGGTGCCGCTCCGGCTCTCGCGCGTCCCGGTGGTGAACCCCGGCCAGGGATCCTGGCTGTCGGGGGAGGGCGCGACGAGGTCCACCCCTTCGCCCTGAGGTATGTCGATCACGAAGTCGGGGACATCGCCCCATTTGCCCGGCAGGTGGTCCAGCACGCGAACATACGGCTCGAGCAGGTCACGCAGATTGGTGAATGGATCGTGAAGTTGGGTCTCGTTGAGCGGGATTTCGACGTCCACCGGCAGGCGGACCGGGATGGTCGTGTTGACCGGGACAGTCATGTCGAGCCGGACCGGCAGCACCAGATCGCGCGGGAGCACGATGTCCACCCGCCCGTTGATCTGCCCGCCGCCGCCCGGCAGAGTGAAGGTCGCGTTGGCGAACAGTGGCACGTCCTCGGTCAGGACGACGTCGGTGGTCTGGTTGAGCGGCAGGTCGAAGATCACCGGGATCTCGTCGTCCACGTCAATGGTGCGCAGAATCACCGCTTCGTCGAGGCCGACGAAGTTGCGGTGCAGGCCATCGACCAGCGGTTCAAGAATGCCATTTTTGATCTGGAACAACTGCATCAGCAGGAGCAGCAGCACGACCAGAGCGACCATGTTGATCGCGAACGAAATCAACAGGGCGACCGTTTTGAAACTGTTCCACCACACTCTGAACCGTTGCATTGGACCCTCCTTGCGCGACCGGCGGAACGCCCGCTCGAACAGCCGAGCGCGGCCAGGACTGCGCTCATCATAACACCGGCCTCAAGCGAAGGTCAACTCTTGTCCAATGCTTCGATTGCCGCAGGCCAGCAAGGGCGCGATGGGCGCGCCCCTGCCATGCTGTGTGGTCGGTTGCGCCAGCCTACAGGCCCGCTTCTTTGCGCAGAATATCGGCCTTGTCGGTCTTTTCCCAGGCCACGCTCAGGTCATTACGGCCAAAGTGACCGTAGGCTGCCACCTTGCGGAACTGTGGCTTGCGCAGGTCCAAATTGTGGATGATGGCTGCCGGGCGCATGTCGAAGTGCTTGTTGATCAGCGCGACGATCTCCTCGTCGGGTATGGTGCCCGTGCCGAACGTCTCGATGGCAATCGAAAGCGGGCGCGCCACGCCGATGGCATACGACACCTGGATCTCGAAGCGCGAGGCCAGCCCGGCGGCGACGACGTTCTTGGCGATGTAGCGTGCCATGTACGCGCCGGAGCGGTCCACCTTGGTGGCGTCTTTGCCGGAGAACGCGCCGCCGCCATGCCGGGCGATGCCGCCATAGGTGTCGACGATGATCTTGCGCCCCGTCAGACCCGCGTCGCCGAGCGGGCCGCCGATCACGAACCGGCCGGTGGGGTTCACGTAATACTTGGTGTTCTCGTCCAGCAGTTCTGCCGGGATCACCTTGCGAACGACGTGCTGCAGGATGTCGGCGCGGATCTGCTCGTTCGAGACTTCCGGCGCGTGCTGGCTGGAAACCAGGACGGTGTCCACGCGCTTGGGCTTGCCGTAGGCGTACTCGACGGTGACCTGGCTCTTGCCGTCGGGCCGCAGGTAGTCGAGCGTGCCGTTGCGGCGCACCTCGGCCAGGCGCTTCACCAGTCTATGCGCCAGCACCACTGTCAGCGGCATCAGCTCCGGCGTTTCGTCGCAGGCAAAGCCGATCATCATGCCCTGGTCGCCGGCGCCGGTGGCGTTGAGCTGGGCCTCGTTGAGTTGGCCCTCGCGTTGTTCGAGCGCGCGGTCCACGCCTTGAGCGATGTCGCTCGACTGCTCCTTAATCGAGACCACGACGCCGCACGTGTCGGCGTCGAAGCCGAACTTGCCGCGCGTGTAGCCGATGTCGCGCACGACGTCGCGGGCGATGGTCCCGATATCGACATAGGTCGAGGTCGTGATCTCGCCCATCACGACTATCAAGCCGGTGGTGACTGCGGTCTCGCAGGCCACGCGGGCATTGGGGTCGTCGGTCAGAATGGCATCCAGCACCGCGTCCGAGATTTGATCACAGATCTTGTCCGGATGGCCCTCGGTGACCGATTCAGACGTGAAGAATAGCTGAGGGGACGACATGAAGGTTGTGCAGTTAGGGTTGTCGCTCACAGGTGTTCCTCTTTCGGTTAGGTGAGACAGGCATCAAAAAGCCCCCTGTTACACTCTCAGGGGGCGTCGTTGCACATTTTCCACCTCGCTGGTCAGGCACGCGAGGACCGTGCACGTAACGCTCTCATCTTCCAGAAAACCTGACGGAATTGGCACCTTTTCGGTCTGGCGTCGAGCCTGAGCCAGTCCGGTAGGTTGCCGCGGCTTCACGGGGCCGGTCCCTCTGCCGCTCTGGATAAGAGTGTTAACGGGATAATCCGGTTGTTGGCGTAATCATAACACTCTCCCCGGCGGTTGCCAATAGTTGGTAATGTGATGATAATCTCCGGGTGCGCTCTTCGTAACCAAAGCCAGGCTTATGACCATCGACTTACGTACCATTCAGGCTGCCGTGCTCGACATGGACGGGGTGCTGTGGCGGGGACCCGAGCCGCTGCCGGGCGTGGGCGAGTTTTTCGCGTTCTTGCGCGCGCAGGGCATCGACTACGCGCTGGCGACCAACAACAGCACGAAAACCGTGCAGTCGTACCAGGAACGGCTGGCCAGCCTGGGAATCCCGACCAGGCCGGAACAGGTCATCACGTCCGCCGTCGCCACGACGGAGCACGTCCGCCGCCATTACGCGCCCGGCACGCCGGTCTACGTGATCGGGGAGGCGGGCATCCGCCAGGCGCTGGCCGAAGCGGGGTTCCCCGAGGATCCGGCAGCGGCCCGGCTGGTCGTGGTCGGCCTGGACTTCGGCCTCACCTACGACATGCTCAAAACGGCGACGCTGCGCATCAATGCCGGGGCGGACTTCATCGGCACGAACGGCGACCTGACTTTTCCGCTGCCAGAGGGAATCGCGCCGGGGAATGGCTCCGTGCTGGCGGCGCTCCAGGCAGCGACCGGCGTCAAGCCGCTGGTCATCGGCAAGCCCGAGGTCGCGATGTTCGAGGTGGCCGTGGAACGGCTGGGCGTCGAGCCGGGGCAGGTGGTGATGATCGGTGACCGGCTGGAAACCGACATTCTCGGCGCGCAGCGGGCCGGGCTGAAGACCATCCTCGTGCTGTCGGGCGTGGTGTCGGCGGCGGCGGCGCGCGCGTCCGAGATCCAGGCGGATGCCGTCTACGAAGACCTGGCCGATCTGCACCGGGCGTGGGCGCAGGTGCTGGAATCCGTGTCCTAGTTTGTGGATTGCCCCAGGTTTGTTATGTTTTAGGTGAGTGTTTATTTCCTGGAATATGGAGCAGGTCATGATGACGCGTTCGACAATCGCGCGCGCCGGCGCCCTCGCGCTGGCGGTGGTGGGTGTGCTGGGATTGTTTGCCGTGGTTGGCTGGCAGGCGCATGCCCAGAGTGATGCCCCGACGCAAACCCCTTACCCGACGCAGACTCCCTATCCGACCAGCACGCCGTACCCGACTCAGACGCCGTATCCCGCGGCGGGTGATGGCCCGGCCGCGGACGATGCCGGACATGACACGTCGGCTGCCGATGTGACGTGGTCGGTCGAGGGGATGGAATTCCAGAGCAACTATCCGGCCGGGTTCGAGTTCCGCGCCCGGATCGCGAGCAGCGCCGGACCCATCACCCGCGGGCGCGTGATCTGGTCGCATGCTCCCGGCACGCAGCGCAGCCGCCCGGTGGAAGTCGATCCCGACACGGGCGAGCTGATCGCTATTTGGAACGTCGGCCCGGGGGAGTCGATCCCGCCGTGGGTCGGCATCAGCTACGTGTGGGATGTGGGAGACGCGGCGGGAAATTCCTTCACGAGCGAGATCCAATATGCCGAATATGAGGATGCCAGCCACAAGTGGAGTCGCGCCGAGAGCGACGACATCATCGTCTTCAGCCAGGGGCTGCCGGACGATATCAACCAGATGGTGATTGACGCGATGGCCGAGCAGCGCGAGACCTACCGCGCGGCCTGGGGCGACTTGTTGCCCTACAAACCGCGCGCCATCCTGTTCGGGGATCGCGACGCGTGGCTGGAGTGGCGCGTGGGCTTGAGCAACCCGCGCGTGATCGGCCAGACGTCCGACGATTGGGGCGGAACCGCGCAGGTTCTGTCCGGCGGCGATCTGGTGGACATGGCCTACGGCACGGTTCCGCACGAGGTCGCCCACCTGTACCAGGCGGCGTTCACGATCATGGCGCCGGGAAGCTGGTTCATCGAAGGGAACGCGACCTTCTTCGAGCTCAACCAGCAGTACAATTACGAGGCTTCTATCCGTGAGCTGGCCGCCAGCGGTCGGCTGCCCGCGCTGCTGACCGGCACCGGGCCGGGTGTCAGCGGCCAGAACGCGCGGCGCGGCTACGATATCGGCTACACGTTCTGGAAATGGCTGGTGGACAATTACGGGCTGGAGGGCCACCGCGCGGTGATCGAGCTGCTCGACAAGGGGATGCAGCAAAACGCCGCGCTTGAGACCGTGACCGGCCTGACAGCGCAGGAGATCGAGAGCCGCTGGCGTGTCTGGCTGGGCGCGTCGGAGACGCCCCCCACGCTGTTCCCCACGCCGACGCTGTTCTTCCTGGCGTCGCCCACGCCGTTTGGCCGCTAGGCAGCCCGCCCGATCGACGTTCTCTCGCAGCGCCCCGCCACCAGGACCGGGGCGCTGTTGGTCACCAGGCGATCTGGTGATAGGATTCAGGCACTGGATTCGGCGTCACCTCAGGATGTGATGGTATGAACCTTCGGCGAGTTGCCATGTGCTTCGTCGTGTTGGCCCTGCTCGCGCCGGTCGCGGGGCGGGCCGCGTTGGCTCAGGAAGACGATGATCTCGGGGTGATCTACGGGTTCCAGGCCGAGGCGCTTTTTCCGGCGGTCATCCGGTTCTATGTCGCCGTGAGCGTCCCGGTCGAGCAGATCGCCGAGGTGTCGCTCACCCTGCGGGCGGAATCCGGCTGGGAGCGAACCATCCCGGTCGAGCCGGCGGCGAACCTGCTGAGCGGCACGGATCGTGCGTCCGAGCTGGCCTATCCCTGGAGCCTGGCGGGCGAAGATGCCCCGCCGCTGTTCGAGCCGGTGGTGTACACGTGGCGCGTCGTGACAGCGGATGGGCAGATCTCCACCTCTGAAGATGAGGTCCTGGTGGTCGATGCGGCGCGCGGCGAGTGGAAGTCGGCGGGCGAGGCGCCATTGGTGTTGCACTGGCACAACGAAGACCTGGGCGGGGGATTGATCCAGGGGGAGATGCTGGCGACGGTGGATCTGCTGCGGCGGCACACCGGCAGGTCGCCACAGGCCGCCTACGCGATCTACGATCCGGGCGATCCGTTGTGCCAGGAAATGGCCGATCCGGAAACCGGCGACCCGATCCAGGTGGTGGTCTCGCGGCGCGATGCCGTGGCGTTCCCCTGCTCGCGCGAGGCGTTCGAGGGGGTCTACAGCCGGGCCGGGATCGCGTTCGTGCAGCGCCCCTCCTATGGCTACACCGACCTGCGCGACCTGCTCATCCGGCGCATGGTGTCGGGTACCTACCGGTCGCTGTGGTCCGGTGCGGTGGTGCCGGACTGGTTCGTGACCGGTCTGGCGCTGCTCTACCAGCAGCGGCCCGGTTCCGCGGCGCTGGCGCTGGCCCGCAGCGCGGCTCGGACCGAGGCGCTGGCTCCTCTGGCAGAGCTCCAGACGGGCCCCGCGGAGGATGCCCCCTACCGGCAGCGGGCTTTGTGGGAGGCCGAGAGCTATCTGCTGGTGCTGTATCTGGCGGATCGTTTCGGCGCGGAGGCGCCGTTCGAGCTGGCGGGGGCGATCGGCCCTCAGGATTTCGCGGCGGCGCTGCGAGCGCAAACGACTCTGGACGAAGCCGGGTTGTGGAACGCATTCAACCGCTGGCTGTTCCTGGAGGCAGCGGACCGGGCAGTGCTCTGGACACCCTATCTCTCTACGACGCCCACGCCGACGGCCACGGCCACGCACACCCTCCCGCCG
Source organism: Aggregatilineaceae bacterium (assembly GCA_040767355.1). Taxonomy (GTDB): domain Bacteria; phylum Chloroflexota; class Anaerolineae; order Aggregatilineales; family Aggregatilineaceae; genus LM3-B42. The sequence goes on from JAXGOS010000015.1 coordinate 21,719, forward strand.
CCTACGGCGACGGCGACCTTGACACCGACCATTACGCCCACGCCGACGTCGACCTATCTGGCCGAGCAGGACCGGACCGCCGTCGTGATGACGCTGCCCCCGACGCCGGATCATCGGGCCACCAATACGCCCCTGCCGCCGGGCAGCCTGCCCACCGCCACGCGCCCCGCTCCGGCGGCGCAGCCGGTGAGCGAGGACGGCGAAGGGATCGATCTGGCCGTGGCGGGCGGCATGGCAGCGGCGGTTGTGGCCGCGCTGGGGCTGGCGCTGCTGGCTTGGGGCAGGCGCCGCCGGCGCTAGAAACGAGGAGGAGCTTGGAAAAGACACCGGTCTATGAGCTCTCGCTGCCCGAGCTGAAGGCTCTGCTGGAATCGTGGGGCCAGCCCGGCTACCGCGCCCGGCAGGTGTGGGAATGGCTCTACCAGCACAAGGTAGAGCAGTTCGAGGCGATGACCACGCTGCCTAAGGACCTGCGCGTGCGGCTCGATGCTGAGCTGCGCATTGGCGGCATGGAGTTAGCCGCCGAGCTGCGGTCCAGCGATGGGCACACCGTCAAACGCCTGCTGCGTCTGCCGGACGGGCAGTTGATCGAGAGCGTCTTGATGGAGTACGACGGCCACCGGCGGACCGCGTGCATCAGCACGCAGGCGGGCTGCGCCATGGGCTGCGTCTTCTGCGCGACGGGCCAGATGGGCTTTGCCCGCCACCTGACAGCGGGTGAGATCGTCGAGCAGGCGCTGATCTTCGCCCGCCAGCTCGAGGCGGACGGCGAGCGCCTGAGCAACGTCGTCCTGATGGGCATGGGCGAGCCGCTGCACAACTACGACGCCACCCTCGCGGCTATCGCCCGGCTGAACGATGAAGCCGGGTTGAACATCGGCCAGCGGCACATCACGCTCAGCACAGTCGGATTGGCGCCCGCCATCCGGCGCTTTGCCGACGAAGGGCTGCAGGTCAAGCTGGCGATCAGCCTGCACGCGGCGACCGATGCCGAGCGCGACCGGCTGCTGCCGGTCAACAAGCGCTGGCCCCTGGCCGATCTGCTGGACGCTGTGCGGTATTACATCGACCGCACCGGGCGGCGGGTCACATTCGAGTGGGCCTTGATCGCGGGCGAAAACGACACAATGGAGCAGGCGACCGGGCTGGGCAAGCTGCTCCACGGGTTGATGTGCCACGTCAACCTGATCCCGCTCAACCCGACAGATGGGTACAGCGGACGCCCGTCCGATCCGGGGCGGGTCGAGGCGTTCCAGGTGGTGCTAAAATCGTACGGCGTTAGCAGCACGGTCCGCGTCCGGCGCGGGATCGATATCCAGGCGGGCTGCGGGCAGTTGAAGTCCGAAGTCACGCGCAAACGGTCCGGGCGCGACACATGAGGGATCAAGCCACGATGGAAGTCACTATCCGGCTGTTTGCCAGCCTGCGCGAGCTGGCCGGGACTGGCCAGTGTACGCTCGACATGCCCGAGGGCGCGACGTTGGGGCAGGTCATCGAGCGCCTGGTGGGGCGCTACCCCGCGCTGGACGGGCACCAGGAGTCCTGGCATTTCGCGGTGAACCAAGACCATGCCGAGATAGATGTTGCACTGAAGGACGGCGATACGGTGGCGATTTTTCCGTACGTCGCCGGCGGCTAGGGCACCGGCACCCAGAAGCCGAAGGTACTGCCCTGCCCGGTCTCGCCACGCGCGTACGCCTTGCCGTGGTGATATTCGGCGGCCGCCTTGACCACCGACAGCCCCAGACCGAGGCCGGGAATCTGCGCGTTCTCGGCACGCTCTCCACGGGAGAATGATTCGAACAACGCGGCTTGCTGGTCGCCCTGGATGCCGATCCCCGTATCGGTCACCTCGACACGGACTGCGTGCGCGCCGTGGCGCTCCTGCGTGTAGCCGCGCACGGTGATCTGTCCACCGGCGGGCGTGTACTTGATTGCGTTGCCGATCAGGTTGACGATCGCGTGGCTGAGCTGAACGGGATCGCCCTGGATCTCCGGCAGGTCCGCGTCGCACTCCACACTGAGCACAAGCCCTTTGTTCTCCACATCGACGGCCAGCGTTTGAACGGCATTTTCGATTAATTCGCTCCAGACAACAGGCGTCGCCCGTTTGTGCTGCGCCTCGATTCGCTGCAGCGATAGGATATCGTTCACGATGCGATCCATTTCGCGTGTGGCGTTGTCGATCAAGGTGAAATAGTCGCGTTGGCTGTCGGTGATGGTGGATGATAGCTGGCGCTGCAGCAGGTCGACAAACCCCTTGACGCGCGTCAGCGGGCCGCGCAGGTCGTGCGAGGCCAGCCGGATGATGGCCGATTTGATCAGCTCGAGCTCGCGGATGTTGTTGAACAGGGTAGCCTGTTCGAGCGCGATGGCCGCCTGGTTGGCGAGCGCCTCGCACATCCTCAGCTCATCGGCTGAGTGCAGGTGGTAGGGACGGCTTTCGCGGATGATGGCCACGCCCACCACGCGATCCTTGTTCGACATGGGGACGATGAACGCCTCCTGAATGTGCTCGGTGCACGGGTTATCTGGCAGACCATTCCGGAATTCCTCGCCGGTCAGCATGACGCTCTCGCGACGCTCGGTCACCTGCTGGAGCAGGGGCGAGTCCAGGATGATGCAATCACCCACATCGCGCAGGTGCTCCTGGCTGGGGACATCATCGCGGCGATAGGCGCTCTGGACCGTGCACGTGCGGCTGCCTGAATCGAATTCGCAGATGATGGTGCTGGTCGCGTTGGTGAGATGGGTCATCTGGATCGCCAGCCGGGTGAGTACCTCGTCGAGCTGGAGTGTCGACAGGATCGATTGGCCAGCGGCATATAGCGCGTCTAGTTGTTCGAGGCTGACGGCCAGCTCGGCGGCCTGGCGCTGGGCTTTCTCGTACAGCTCGGCGTTCTGAAGGGCGATCGCGGCCTGCAGTGAGAAGGGCATGATCAAATCGAGGTGCTCCGGCCCATAAAAACCGCGTTGGGCCGCGTCCAGCGACAGGATACCGAGAACTTCGCCCTGCACGATGATCGGGGCGCCCAGCCACGAGCCGATCCAGGCGGAGACCGGGAAAATCCGCCAGTCCGGGTACTGGTTCACGTCGCTGAAGAAAACCGGCATCTGCTCCTCGATCATTCGCTTGAGCAAGGGCGTCTCGGCAATATCGAACTGGACGCGGTTGACCTCATCCGCGCTGGCGCCATACCGCTCGTACCCCGTGTTGATCGCGACGTGCACCGTGCCATCCTTCACCAGCATGACATTGGCGGCGTCGTAGGGGATGACGCGTTTGACCTGCTGCAGCAGGCGGTGCAGCACGTTGTCGCGATCCAGCGTGGAGCTGAGGATCGCGCCCACTTCGCGAATGGTATCGGCGAACTGGCGTTCCTCGCGAAGCTTGATTTCTGTCTGCTGGCGGTGGATCGCCGCGCCGATGCCAGCGGCCATGGTGCGCAGCACACTGACCTCGTCACTGGTCCATGTGCGCTTGGGCTCGTAGTCGAGCAGCCCGACATAGCCCCATAGCTGGTTTCCGCCGAAGACCGGCATGATCAGCAGCGTATTGGGGCCGGGCCTGCCGGGGTAATTCTGGCTGGCAACCATCATCTGTTCGGTCGGGACCTCGAGCGGCTCGCCCTGCAACAGCAAACGGTACTGCTCCTGCGTGGCGATTTCCAGCCAGGGGATATTCTGCAGGCGAGAATGAGCGATCAGATTGGCGGATGGGTCGCAGTCCCATTCATAGCGTAGGCTGCACAGAAGCTCGTTGCTCGCAGGGTGCCGGTGGAATTCGTAAACAATGGCGCGCCGTGTGTGCGTGACCTGGCCGAGAATCGTGAGCGCCTCCGTGATCGCGGACTCCAGATCGTTGTTCACCAGCAGTTGGACGGTCGCCTGGGTGACGCCCTGCAGCATCGCCTCTTTCGTGTTCAGCCGTTCGATAGCAGCTTTCTGCTCAGTGATATCGCGGACCATCACCAGGATTTCATCGCTGCCGCTGGCGATCAACCGAATCTCGAAATCGCGCGCGTCGTCGGGTTGGACCGTCCGGTACTCGAGGGTTTCCATCTTCCTGGTGCGCCGCACTCTGGCGGCGGCGACCCTGGCTCGCTTGTAGAGATCCGGGGGCAGGACGCTGGCGATGGGTTGGCCGATCTCAGGCTCGGCCGCAAGGACGGAGACCAGGTGGGACGGCTTGTAATCGATCACGTTCGCCGCGCGGTCGACCCGCAGCAGCACGTCGGGAATGGCCGCCGTCAGCGCGCGGTAGCGTGCCTCGCTCTCGCTGAGCTGGCTTTCGGCGCGAACTCGCCCGGTGATGTTGTCCACCAGGACGAGGCCGCCGACAACCCGCTGGTTGGCATCGGTGAGCGGGATGCCGTGCACACTCACGCTGATCGTGTCCCCCGTCCGCAGGTGGAACCGGGGAATTTCGCGAATGAACGGCTTACCCTGCAACACGCCGCGCAGCGGTTCCAGCAGGCCGTTGCGACGGATAATCGCGTTTTCGTCGAGTGCGGATATGCCGATCAGGTGATCGGCGTGTTCGAAGTCCACCCCGTTCATGCAGGCCTGCGCGCGGTTGAAGTAGCTCACTTTGCCGGCCGGATCGAACACGAAGATCCCCAGGGGCGCCTCGTCGAAGACGGCGCGGAACACGTCGTCCAGGGGGGCGAGGGCTGTCCGGAGCGAGGGCGCCTGATCCAGCGTGCGCACCGTCACCATAAACTGCGTCTGGCCGTCGATATCAGCGGCGCTCAGCGTGCTTTCGACCGGAATTACCGCCTCGCTCTTTACCAGCAAAGGGTGCTGGCTGCGCCGGGTCTGCCCTGACTGGCACGCCTGGAGCAGGTCCGCCATATAGCCCTGGCGCGGGGTCGGGATCAGGTCGAGCAGGGTGAGGCGGCAGAGCTGAGACCGCGAAAAGCCGGTGACGTCGAGCGCGGCCTGGTTGGCATCGACGATATCCAGTGAGCCGCCCTGGACGATCAGCACGGCATCCGAAATCGAATCGAGGATGCGTTGCAGACGAGGCGTGTCCACTTAGTTCAGCTCCTAACCAATCCGTGCATTCACCGGTCACTCACGGCGAGCGCCCGGTAGATGATCGCGCTCAAAACGGCCAGCCCGGCCAACCCCAGCAAGCCGGATTCCGGGAACCATTCCGGCGCTCCGGTGATCCACTGCGGCCCGGTGAAGGCCAGCGCGATGCCATCCTCGAACCCGTACGCGATCACGTTCCAGCCAACGTGCAGGCCGGTGGGCAAGGCCAGCCCCCCGCGCGTCCGGCAAGCGGCGAGGCCGAACGCGATCCCCATGATCGTCAGCGAGGCCACCGTGGTGGGGATGAGCGCGCGCGGGACATCCTGGGCGATGATGTTCGGCAGGTGGAACAGCCCGAACAAGATCGCTGTGGCCGCCAGCCCGCGCCAGCGGCCCCATGCCGCGGACAGGGTGGGCTGCATCACGCCGCGAAACGCCAGTTCTTCGATGGCGACGACGACGGCCTGCTGCACGATCAGCCCGATCGCGATCTGGCGCGCCGTCCACGACAGCTCGCCGCCGCTGGCCCAGCCTGTGATGATCAGGATCAGGGCGATCACTCCGGCTGCGCTCGCACCGCCCGCCGCGCCCAGCGCCAGTTGGCGCGCGCTCCGCCGGTCGAGCCGGACGCCCAGGTCCCTGAGGCGTCCGCCGTTGAGCGCCCACACACCGAGCGCGCCGAGCGGCATCCAGACGTAGTATGTCGCCAAGGCCAACCAGCCCAGATTGGGGGCCAGCATCGCGGCCAAGCCAGCGATCAGCAAGCCATAATATGCCAGTAGCGCCATCATCACTGGTATGCGGCCCAAGAGACTGCTGTGTTCCCCGCCGGTGATAAGCATCCAGATTAGTATAGCCCGTGATCGCAACTCTCCGAAAGCCAGTTGGAGATGGGCCGGGATTGGGTTATATTAAAATGGCATCCAGAACGGTCAACCATGCATCCAAACAGCAGTACTATGCACATTCAGTTCCTATGGTGGGACGAGTGCCCATCGCATCCTGAAGCCTGGCAGCGCCTGCAAGACGTGCTGGCCGAGCTTGAGGTCGACGCCCAGGTCGAGCGGATCCACGTGTCCAGCGATGAAGACGCCGAACGCTACGGGTTTCCGGGTTCCCCGACGATTCTCGTCGATGGCGCGGACATCGATCCCGGGGCGTCGCGGCTGCCGTCGCGGTTGACCTGCCGCCTGTACTACCAGGAGAATGGCCGCCCCTCGCCGCTGCCTTCGCGTGCGATGATCCGGCGGGCAGTTCTCGCGGCGCAGCGCCAATACCCTGCCGAGTGAGCTTGCCGAAGGAGGACGAGCGATGCTGGAATTAGGACAGAAAGCCCCCGATTTTTCGCTGCCGGGTGTGGATGGATCCACCGTTTCGCTGGCTGATCTGCTTAAGGATCACCGCGCCGTGGTGGTCATCTTTAGCTGCAACCACTGCCCCTACGTGCGCGCCTGGGAAGACCGCATGGTCGCGATCCAGCGCGATTACACGGGGCAGCACGTGACACTGGTCGCCATCAATTCGAATGACACGACACGCTATCCCGACGATGACCTGGAACACATGAAGGTGCGCGCCGCGGAGAAGGGGTTCAACTTCCCCTACCTGCGCGACGACAGCCAGGAAGTCGCCCGCGCCTACGGCGGCACGCATACGCCGCACGTGTTCCTGCTCGATGCGGGCGGCGTGCTGCGCTATCGCGGCGCGATCGACGACAATTACGACGATCCCGACGCCGTCCAGGCGACCTACCTGCGCGATGCCCTGGATGCCGTGCTGGCGGGTGAGGCTCCCGCCACACCGACGACCCCGGCGGTGGGCTGTACGATCAAATGGAAGTGACGCCGGGCTGCCGCTCCGCGGCCCCGTCTCATTCTCATCACTGTGCCTGTGCTACTTCACACTAACAAAGGAGTGCCGCGAGAATGGCCTACCAGCATATCGTTGTCCCCCCGGACGGGGAAAAAATCACCTGCCTGCAAGGCGCTCACTGCATTCCCGATCGCCCGATCATCGCGTTCATCGAGGGGGATGGCATCGGGCGCGACATCATGCTGGCCTCCCAGCGCATCTGGGATGCGGCGGTCGAAAAGGCGTATGGCGGCCAGCGCAAGATCGCCTGGATGGAAATCTACGCGGGCGAGAAAGCGGCCAGTCTGTATGACGGCGATTACCTGCCCCAGGAAACATTCGACGCCCTGCGCGAATTCCTGATCGGGATCAAAGGGCCGCTCACGACGCCAATCGGCGGGGGCTTCCGAAGCCTGAACGTGACGCTGCGCCAGGTGCTCGATCTGTACGCGTGCGTGCGCCCGGTGCGATGGTACGAAGGCGTGCCCAGCCCGCTGCGTGAGCCGCAGAACGTGGACGTGGTGATCTTCCGCGAAAACACAGAGGACGTCTATGCCGGAATCGAATACCAGGCCGGAACGCCCGAGAACGAGAAGCTGGCGCGCTTTCTGCGCGAGGAAATGGGCGCGGAATTCTTCGAGGGCAGCGGGCTGGGCATCAAGCCGATGAGCGCGTTCGGCACCAAGCGGCTGATGCGTTTCGCCCTGAAGTATGCCATCGAGCGCAAGCGCAAGAGCGTGACCATCGTCCACAAGGGCAATATCCAGAAGTTCACCGAGGGCGCGTTTCGCAACTGGGCTTACGAAGTGGCCCGCGAGGAGTTCGGCGACCAGATCATCACCGAGGAAGAGCTCTGGGACCAGTACGAAGGCCAACCGCCCGAGGGCAAGATCGTGGTCAAGGACCGCATCGCGGACATCATCTTCCAGCATGTGCTGCTGCGCCCCAGTGAGTTCGACGTCCTGGTGGCGCCCAATCTCAACGGCGACTATCTCTCCGATGCCGTGGCGGCGGAGGTGGGCGGCGTGGGGATCGCGCCCGGCGCCAACATCGGCGACGACGTCATGCTGTTCGAAGCCACGCACGGCACCGCGCCCAAATACGCCGATCTCGACCGCGTGAATCCCGGCTCGCTCATGTTCAGCGGTGTGATGATGCTGGAGTTCATGGGTTGGTGGGAAGCCGCTGAGCTGGTGACCAAAGGCTACGAGCGCACGCTGGCGCAGAAAGTGGTCACCTACGACTTCGCGCGCCAGATGCCCGGCGCGAGCGAGGTCAAGACCAGCGAGTTCGCCACCGCGATCATCAACAACATGACCGGCTGAGTGCGGCCATCCCCGTTTGTATCCAGGCCGAGGGTGACGCAAGTCGCCCTCGTTTTTCTCCTGCAGCCCAAAATAGATTAGAATGGTCATCACCGGGCGGGATTTTTCCCCTACGGATTCGGATCGCGGGTGACTGTTGGCGGGATGTGTTCAGGAGGCGCGGTGATGCCATCTCCAAGGCCCAACTTCTTTCTGGTGAACCCGGTGGCGCGCAGTTTTGCGGTGACCGATCGTTTCAACACGCCGCGCACCTACAGCTTTGCGCCCAACAAGAAACAGCTCCATGAGGGCATCGATCTGAAAGCAATCGGCGGCAATAGCGAGCCGGTCGCCGTGCTGGCTGCCCAGCGCGGAGTCGTCGATCGCGTGGCGTTCAGCGCGCAGGGGTACGGGCAGTATATCCGCGTGGTTCACCGCTGGGGGACCCATACCTGGGTGACGTGGTACGGGCACCTGTCCGGCGTGGCGGTTCAGGTGGGGCAGTTCGTGCTCGCCGGGCAGAAGATCGGCATGGCCGGCAGCACCGGCTATTCGTCCGGCACGCATCTGCACCTGACGCTGCAGCATATCGGCCATGGGCTGGCGGATTACGTGGTCGATGACGTCGTGGACCCGGAGCCATATTTCCGTCTCGACACGGTCGCACGTTTCGACGAGGCCTCGTTCATCGCCGATGTGACCGTGCCCGATGGCAGCGTGATGGAGTCCGGCCAGACGTTCGAAAAGGTCTGGCGCGTGCGCAACACGGGCACCACCACGTGGGGCAGCGGTTACCGCTTTGCCTTCGCGGCGGATCACCAGATGGGCGGCCCGAAGGCGATCGCCGTGCCCGGCCTTCCGATCAAGCCCGGCCAGATCGCCGATGTCCGCGTGAACCTGACCGCGCCCGGCGAGCCCGGCAGCTACCGGAGCACCTGGCAGTTCATCGATCCGGATGGGGCGGCTTTCGACTACCGTATGTACGCCGACATTCAGGTGCGGCCGACAGAGAAAGTCGACCAGGCGACGTATGTGTCGGACGTCACCATCGAGGATGGGTCGGTGATCCAGGCCGGGGAGCGCTTCGTCAAGACGTGGCGCGTGCGCAACACGGGCACCACGACCTGGAGCGAACGTTATTCGCTGGCCTACTTCGCCGACGACCGCATGGGTGGGCCGGATCTCGTGGCGCTCAACCGCAAAGTGCGCCCCGGTGAAATCGTCGACCTGTCGGTGCCGCTGGTCGCTCCCCAGGCGGCGGGACGCCACCGCAGCACCTGGAAGCTCAAGGACGCGAACGGGCAGTTCTTCGATTATTACGTTTACGCCGACATCCGCGTGCCCGAGGCGGTCGATAACCGGCTGAGCGAGGCCCGGTATGTCGCGGATGTCACCGTGCCGGACCGCAGCCGCCTGGTCCCTGGCGAGACGTTCGTCAAGACGTGGCGCCTGCGCAATAGCGGCGCGACGACCTGGGACGACGGATTTTCGCTGGCCTTCTGGAGCGACAACCGGATGAACGGGCCGCAGAGCGTGCCGCTGCCGCGCGCCCAGCCGGGCGCGGTGGTCGATGTGTCGGTCCGGCTGGTCGCGCCGCGGACGCCGGGCACGCATCGTAGCACGTGGAAGGGCCGCGACCCGCAGGGACGGTTCTTCAACTTCGAGGTGTTCGCGTTGATCGAGGTGGTCGATCCCGACGCGCCACCGCCCGAAGTCAACGAGCTGGGCTACGTGGCCGACATGACGATCCCGGATGGCATGGTCATGCGCCCCGGCGAGACGTTCGTCAAGACATGGCGCGTGCGGAATACCGGCACCACGACCTGGCGCGCCGGTTACGATCTGGCGTTCTTCGGCGATGAGAAAATGCACGGTCCCGACAGCATCGCGCTGCCCCGCATCAAGCCCGGCGTGGTGAGCGACGTGTCCCTGTTCCTGACCGCGCCCACCAAGCCGGGGATGCACAAGAGCACGTGGAAGGGCCGCGACCCGCAGGGGCATTTCTTCGATTTCAACGTGTTCGCCCTGATCGACGTCGTCGATCCGGACGAGCGCTATGACATGCTGCCCTTCCTGCGCGGCGACGGGCGCCTGTACGACCTCGAATTCAACTGGGGCGGCGGCGGGCGTCAGCGCGTCCAGACGCAGGTCGAGGGGAACCGCTTCTTCCACGTCAAGAACGAGGAATGGGAAGAACTGTGGGCTAACGAGAACTTCATCTTTCGGGGCACGGATACGTCCCCCGGCAAGGGTGAAGTCTATACGCTGTACGAGGGAGGCCAGTACGGCAGCGCGTGGATTCCGCGGCACATGACCATCGGGACGTTTTTCCGCCGGACGCCACAAGTGATCTTCCGGCGCAAGAGCGACGGCGGCGAGGTGCGCCAGGGCATCCACGTCACCTGGATTCAGCTCGAGGAAATGCATCACCGACTGAAGCTGCCCAGCGGGATGGTGCTGGCGGACGTGGCCGTGCTGGCTGCGCACGAGGACGCCGGGACGAAACCTGCAAACGAGCCGTTCGAGCGTTACTACTACGCCAAGAAATACGGGTTGGTCGCGTGGAGCGGATCACTGGGGCGATCGACCATCGCGCGCGAGTACGCCGCGGGCACCCAGCCCGACAATATTCGTGAGACGCTGCCCTGGCTCAATCGCTAGACAAACAGGCGGGCGCGTCATGGTGACACGCCCGCCCAGCCCTCATGTGTGTTGAACCGTCCTCAATTTTACTCGATCTCGCCGATTTCGCCCGTCACCATGAAAATGACGCGCTCGCAGATATTGGTGATGCGGTCGCCGATGCGTTCCAGGTTATGCGCCACCCACAGTAGGTACGTGGCGCGGTTGATGGTGCGCGGATCCTGCAGCATGTAGGTCAGCAGCTCGCGGTAGACCTGGTCGTTGAGCTGGTCGATCTCGGCGTCGCGCGCGACGGTGCGCCGCGCCTGCTCGGCGTCCCAGTTGAGATACGCGCTCAGGCTGTCGCGCATCATCTCGCGCCCAACAACGGCCATGCGCGGGATATCGATCAGGGGCTTGAGGAGCGGCTCTTTGGCCAGCTCGATGGTGAGCTTGGCGATCCCGGCCGCGTGGTCGCCGATGCGTTCCAGTTCGACCACGATGTGAATCGCGGTGACGATGGCGCGCAGATCGCGGGCGGTCGGTTGCTGGAGCGCCAGCAGCCGGTAGCAGTGCCCCTCGATCTCGAACCGGAGCGCGTTGATCGCCTGGTCGTCGGTGATGACTTGCTGGGCCAGCCCGACGTCCTGGTTTTTCAGCGCGGCCACCGCGCGCTCGATGGCCGCTTCGACCATGTGGCTGGCGCGCAGGGTGTTGTCGCGCAGGACAGTGAGCTCGCGGTCGAGCACGCTGCGTGCCTTGATCGGTTGATCCGGCATCTCCATGTCTATCCGAACCGTCCCGTGATGTAATCTTCTGTCCGCTGATCCTGCGGCCGGTTGAAGATCTTCTCGGTCCGGTCATACTCGATCAGCTCGCCGGCCCGGTGCTCGTCCAACAGCATGAACGCCGTGAAGTCCGACACGCGGGCGGCCTGCTGCATGTTGTGCGTGACGATCACGATTGTATAGTCGCTCTTCAACTCGCGCATGAGATCTTCGATGCGCAGGGTGGCGATCGGATCCAGCGCTGAGCACGGCTCGTCCATCAGAATGATCTCCGGCTCGACGGCCAGCGCGCGCGCGATGCACAGCCGCTGCTGCTGCCCGCCGGACAGCGCCAGTCCTGATTTCTTGAGATCGTCTTTGACTTCGTCCCACAGCGCGGCCTGGCGCAGGCTGCGCTCGACGATTTCTTCCAGGACGGCCTTGTTGCGCTGGCCGAGGATGCGCGGCCCATAGGCCACGTTGTCGAAGATCGACTTGGGGAACGGGTTCGGACGCTGGAAAACCATCCCGATCCGCCGCCGGACCTCGACCGGGTCCACTGCCGGATCGTACAGGTTCTGCCCGTGGAATAGCACTTCGCCGTCGATGCGCGTGCCTGGGACCAGCTCGTTCATGCGATTCAGCGAGCGCAGCAGCGTGCTCTTTCCACAGCCAGACGGGCCGATCAGCGCGGTGATCTGGTTGCGCTCGAACCGCATATTGACGTTGCGGATGGCGAGGAAGTCGCCGTAATACAGGTGTAGCGTGCGCGTCTCAATGGCGAATCGGCCGTTCGTATAACCTTCGGTCATGACAATCTCCTGCTAAACCGATTGCGCAGGATGATGGCAATCGAGTTGAGCGTCAATAGCAGCGCCAGCAAGACGACGATGGCGGCAGCGGCGGCGTTGCGAAATTCGTCCTGGGGCAGAGTGGTCCAGCGATAGATGATCAGCGGCAGCGCCGTGAAGATCGAGAACGGCCCTTTGGGGTCCTGCGTGAGATAGGTCGCCCCACCCACCAGGATCAGCGGCGCCGTCTCGCCAATGGCGCGCGAGATCGCCAGGATGGTGCCGGTCAGGATGCCGGGCATGGCGTACGGCAGGACATGATGCCAGATCGTCTGCCACTGCGTCGCGCCCAGCCCATAGCTCGCCTGGCGCAGCGAGTTGGGCACCGCCCGGATCGCTTCCTGTGCGTTGATGATGATCAGGGGCAGGATCAGCAGCGCCAGCGTGAACCCCGCCGAGAGCACCGTGCGCCCGTTGGCCGTGCTGGCTCCGAACGCCTGCCCGCTGGTGAAGGTTTCCAGGCCGCGCACGAAGATCGCCAGGCCCAGGATGCCGTAGATGATCGAGGGGACGCCGGCCAGGTTGCTGATGTTCGTCTGGATGATCTGGTTGAGCCGGTTTTTGCCCGCGTACTCTTCCAGATAGATCGCGGCACCGACGCCCACCGGAAACGCGAACGCGATCGTGATCGCGATCACAAGTAACGTGCCAATCAGCGCCGGGCGCAGGCCGGTGTCGTCGGCCTTGCGCGGATCGAGCGGGCTGCTGAGAAAATCCCAACTGACCCACGACCGCCACACGATCTCGGCATCGGGGTACTCCTCGGCCACGACCGCGTTGATCTCGTCGCGCTGCGTCAGCGATTTCCACAGCGGCCAGCTATCCACCACCTGGGGCTGGATGATCTCGTCGAAGACCAGCTCTTGCAGGCCATCGCGATCTAGATTGAGCGCCAGCAGGCCGGCGGTCTGAGCTTCGTCGAGCGTGTTGAACGCGACATCAGCCAGCTCAGCCGGGTATTCGTGATTCTTCAGCACGCGGCTGACCGGCTGGCCGCTGAGCGTGGGCCAGTCCGCTTCCGGTGCCTCGATCACGTTTTGCAGTACGAACACGCGCAGGCGAGCCACGCGGGCATTGTCCGCCAGGACCGCCTGCAGCTCCGCCTCGGACAACTCATCCAGCGGGCGGTTCACCGGCTCGCCGTTCACGACCAGGTCTTCAGGCTGGACGGTGTACTGGACGGCGGTCAGGCCGATCGTCTTGGTGACGATAGTCCACATCAGGATCGCCAGCATCACAATGGCTAGGGCGATCGACAGGAAGAACAGCGCGCGTAGCACGGTCCCCTGGAGGTGGCGGGCGGCGATGTTGCGCTGGAGGGCCGCGCCGCTGGGCAGGGCTTCCTGTTCGGTGACGCGGTCCGGGAGCGCCCGGCGCAGCAGGGCCAGCGCGCCCATCCCGGCGGCGAACCCGCCGATCACGCTCAGGATGGCCTGGCCGGGGAGCAGGGTGATCACGGCCAGCGCGGCTAGCAGGGTGAACACCAGACCGGTCACCGCGCCGAGCAGCGCCCCTAGCTTCGGGTTGTGGCCTTTGCGGGCGGCGGTCTGCGTCATCGACAGGCCTCCATTGAGCGAGGCGAGCAGACCCAGGGTTAGCACGGCGACAAATACAATGCGGTCCATCGGCGCCTCTATTCGTAGACCTCGCGGAACCGGGAGACAAACGCGCGGCTCAGGATGTTCAGGCCCAGCGTCATCAGGAAGAGCAGCAGGCCCACCGCGAAGATGCTGTTGTAGTCCAGCGTGTCGTAGGCTAGGTCGCCGCCGCTGATGCTGGCGATGTAGCCGGTCATCGTCCAGGCCGATTCAAACGGATTCAGTGTGAAGTTCGACCGCGCGCCGGCGGCGATGGCCATGATCATCGTCTCGCCGATGGCGCGCGAGATGGCGATGATGAACGCGGCCACGATCCCCGACATAGCAGCGGGCAGCACGACGCGCACCGTCGTTTCGAGCCGCGTCGAGCCTAACCCGTACGAGGCCTCGCGCAGCGAGCCGGGCACGGCGCTCAGCGCGTCCTCGCTCATCGACGCGACGAGCGGCAGGATCATGATGCCCATCACCAGCCCGGCGGACGCCACGTTGAAGATCTCGACCGTATTGGCGCCGAACACGCCCTGCAGAAGCGGGGTCATGAACTGCAGCGCGAAAAATCCGTACACCACGGTGGGGATGCCCGCCAGCACTTCCAGGATGGGCTTGATCGTGTTGCGCACCTTCGGACTGGCGTACTCGCTGAGATAAATCGCCGAGCCCAGGCCGAACGGCAGCGCGACGACCATGGCGATGAACGTGCTCAACAGGGTGGCCGTCGCCAGCGGCGCGATGCCGACCTGGTAACGGTGCGGCTGCCATTCCGTGGAGTTGACGAAATCGAGCACGCCGATCGAGTGGATGGCCCCGCTTTCGTCGATGTATTCGCTGGTGAGCAGCAGCAGCGATTCGCGCCCCAAGACGACAATGATGGCGATCGTGGTGAAAATGGTCATGAAGCCGCACAGAAACAGAAAGCCCTGGATCAGGCTCTCGCTGGTGCGGGCTTGTTTGCCCAGCCCAAGCAGCGGCTGCTGGGCGGTTGGGATCGAATGAGCGCGTTCGCGAATGATGGTCGAATCCATCATGATCTCCTCGTATGTAGCGCGTCTTCCTTGGTTAAAGAACGTGGCATGTTCCGAGATATCCATCCAGCCTGCGCCTGCATCGCGGCATGGGGAGAGCCGGAAAGCCCTCCCCACACCCGGTATCTGAGCAACCAGTAGGTGCCGGCCTTACCCGCCCACAGCGTCCAGCCAGGTCTGCTTGGAGGCATTCAGGGCTTCCTCACTGACCGGGAAGTAGCCGACCTCGGCCACCACCTCGCTGGCGTTGGTGAGGTAGTAGTTCACGAACGCGGCCACCTGCGGCTTCTCGGCCAGCACAGACGCAGCCGAGTAGATGAACAGCGGGCGGCTCAGCATGTAGTCGCCGCTCTCTGCCGTTTCGGCGCTGGGGGCGACAAACGCGATTTCCTCAGCTTCCCATTCTTCCGCAGGGATGACGACCAGGTTGCCCTCTACGTCGTTGGTCATGTCGTTGGCAATCGCCACCGCCTGCAAGGCGTCTTCGTTCTCGACGTAGTAGGCGAAACCGAAGTAACCGATAGCGTAGTCGCTGGCCTGGATGCCCTCGACCAGGGTGTAGTCGTTCTCGCTGGTGGTCGGGTTGGGGGCCAGCAGGGCGTCGAAACGCGCTTCACGGGTTTCGTAGGCGCCCTTCGTGCCGAGCACGGCCTCACCGAAGAAGTCGAACGTGCCGCTGTCCACACCGGGGGTGTAGAGGGCGATCGCTTCGGCGGGCCACTCGGGGTTGACTTCGTTCCAGCTGGTCACAGCGCCGGTGAAGATGTTGAACAGGTCGCTGCGCTTGAGTTCCTCGACAAACGAGCCTTTCTTGACCGCCACGGTGAGGGCGTCGATGCCGATCAGGAATTCGAGCACTTCGCGGCCAATCGCGTCGCAGTCGGCCACTTCGGAGTCCTTGATCTCGCGGCTGGCGTTCGAGATATCGGTCGAGCCTTCCTTGCAGAACCGCTCGAAGCCGGCGGAAGTGCCAGTCTCGGCAATGGCAATGTTGCCATTGAAGCCATCTTCGTTGAAGCGGGCGGCCATGGCCACGGTCACAGGTTCGACGGTCGAGCTGCCGGCGATGGCGATGTCGCCAGTGACGCTCAGGGGATCGACAGCCGGGAGCTCGATCGGCTCGACGTCGCCGCCGTCCTGAGCGAACGCGCTCGCGACCGGCAGCGCCGCCGTCAACATCACAACGAGACTGATCACTTTCTTCCAGGTACGCTTTTGCATGTTCTTCTCCTCATGCCACGTCTAGAGTGCAATTGTGTTGGATCGTGATCTCTAGAACCATGTGGAATGGTAAGTGAGGGAGATAAAGCCGCAAGAAAGCGCCGTTTAAATGGGCATTGAATCCGCGTAAACTTTCTTTAATGCGCCGAGGCGAAGCTGGCCCGCGAGCGAGCTGGATGGAGGAGTGGCTGGGAGGTTAGTGTGGGGCGTGGGCAGGAACAGATTCGGCAAGGGCGAGCGCGAAGTAGAACGTCGCGCCGGCGCCTTCGACGCTCTCGACCCACACGCGGCCCCCGTGCGCCAGCACGATATGCCGCACGATCGCCAGCCCCAGGCCCGTGCCGGTGCGCCGCGCGCGGTCGACCTGGAAGAAGCGCTCGAAAATGCGCTCCAGGTCCGCGGCAGGGATGCCGGGACCGGTGTCTTTCACCGCGATGATCGCCTCGTCCTCGGTGGTTGTCGCGGTGATTTGGATCTGCCCGCCGTTCGGGGAGAACTTGACCGCATTGTGGACGATATTCTTGACCGCGCGCCGGATCTGGAGATCGTCGGCCAGCACCAGGATGTCGCCCGGCACGTCGATGGTGATGGTTTGTTCCTTGTTCTCAGCCAGCGTCAGCAGTGGCTCGACGCCCGCCGTGATGATGTCCAGCAGATTGTCTGGCGTCAGCCGGACCGGCATCTGGCCGGACTCGATCAGGGACAGGTCGCGCATTTCCTGAACGAGCTGGGTGAGGGTATTGACCTCGCGCCGGATCTCAGAGGCGATCTTGCGCGATTTTTTGACCTTACCCTGCGCCGCGCCGTCGACCAGGGTGTCGGCCAGCAGGCCGATCGCGGTGATGGGCGTGCTCAGCTCGTGCGTCACGTTCGACACCATCTCGCGGCGGGCGCGCTCCAACCGCTGCATCTCGGTCACATCGCGCAGAGTCAGTACGATAATCGTGTCCTGCGCTGTGTCCACTGCGGCCCGCGCGTGGAGGATCAGGCGTTCGTATTCGATACGGCGTTCCAGGCCCTCGCCGCGCACGAGCTGCGCGTCTTGAATCAGGTTCTCGAGGTCGGATTGGCGGATGGCCGCCATCAGCGTCTTACCCACCAGATCGGGCCCAATCAGCGCTTCGGCGGCAGCGTTGGCGACCAGGATTCGTTGGTCGGTGTCCAGCACGAGCAAGGCATCGTCGATCGCTCTGAGGATACCATCACGAAGCTGCTCCAGCGTCGCGATCTGCCGCTCTAAATCGTGCTGGGCTTGTACGACATGGTGGCCGGCGGCCTGCATGCTGGACCGCGTCTGCACGAGACGCCACGCCAGCCACCCGGCGGTGACCAGTGCCAGCCCTGCAATCACCCACGGCAGCATGATCTATCCCTCGAAGCGATAGCCGACGCCGCGCACGGTGACGATGCGCTGCGGGTTGGACGGGTCGGCCTCGATCTTTTCGCGGAGCCAGCGCACGTGGACGTCGACCGTCTTGGTCTGGCCGCTGTAGTCGTAGCCCCACACGCGCTCGAGCAGCAGGTCCCGCGAGAGCACCGCGCCCTGGTTGCGCATGAGGGTGGCCAGCAAGTCGAATTCCTTGTGCGTCATGCGGACTTCCTCGCCGTCGCGCGTGACGCGCCGCGCGATGAGATCCAGCACCAGGTCGCCGGATTCCAGCCGGTCCACGATCACCCGCGCCGAGGGTGCCCGGCGGAGCACGGCGCGCACGCGGGCCAGGAATTCACCCAGGCTGAACGGTTTGACCATGTAGTCGTCGGCGCCGATTTCCAGCCCCACGATCCGGTCAACCTCGCTGCCGCGCGCGGTGAGCATCACAATCGGAACATCGGATTCGTTGCGAATGATCCGGCAGACGGACAGCCCGTCCAGGGAAGGGAGCATGACGTCGAGGACGATCAGGTCGGGCGAGGTGTCGCGCGCCAAAGCCAGTGCCTCGGCGCCATCACCGGTTTGGACCACCTCATAATCTTCTTTGGTGAGGTTATAGGCCAGTGTCTCGCGCAGAGTATCGTCATCTTCGACGAGCAGGATTTTCTTCATTCAGGTTTTCCTCGACAGACGAATTGAACGCGCCATCCTCAATCTTAGCGCGAATCAAAGCATTTGGTGGGTAATTCTCTTTAAACTTTTTTAAGAATTCCCGTCTGCCGTAGAATACCCTGCTCGAACAACCGCCGCGCCCTGAGGGATTTTCAGGCTGTGTGGCCTAAAAATCCTGCAATGCCTCTTCGGCCGTGTCGAAGATGGCCGAGTACCGGTCGAACCCCACGATCTGAAGCACGCGCCGGACCTTGGGCGGCAGCGCGGCCAGGCGCAGGTCCCCCTGGTTGGCCCGCGTGCGCGAGATGATGTCGGCCAGCGTGCGCAGCGCCGCGCTGTTAATGTAGGCCACATTCGTCATGTCGCACACCAGACGGTAATGGCCGGAATCGACCGCGGCCTCGAGTGCGTCGGCCAGGTCGATCGCCCCCTGGGTGTCGATGCGCCCTTCGAGCGCGAACACGATAATGCCGTTTTCATGGCGTTCCGTAATCTGCATTGAAGTGGCTCCTCACAAAAAAAGATCGGGTTGGCGATTTATCTTAACCTATTGTAACCCATTGTATTCCCTTAATTGGAGGGCGAAAAGGGAATCGCCGGGCGAACAGCGTTCGCCCGCCCACTGGATGACCCACGGTGAGCGGCGGCCCGTTCGCTGGCAAGCGCGCCGGGACCAGAAAAAAGCCACCGCAGGCGCGCGGTGGCTTTGGCTACAGGCTAGGCACGGCGCTTACTGCTGGGCCGGCACGAAGTCGATGAACCACTTATAGTACAGGAACTCGAGGAAGCCATCTTCCTGCATGCTGGCGATGGCGGCGTTGATCGGCTCGACCAGGTCGCTGCCCTTGGGGAAGATGAAGCCCATCTCGTCCTTGGAGATCGGGTCGCCGACCAGCTTGACGGCATCGGCTGTGGTGCTCTTGAAGCCGGCAGCGGCGGACGCGTCGGCGGGCAGGGCGTCGATCTCATTGTTGAGCAGCGCCTGGACCAGCGCGCCGAACTCGTTGAAGACCACGCGGCGCTCTTCGGGCACGACGTCCATGGTGACGAAGAAGCCAGCCGTGCCCTGCTGGACGCCGAGCAGCAGTTCGTCATTGGCGGCGAACTCGTCGATGCTGGCGAAGCGGTCCTCATCGGCGCGGACGAGCAGGTACTGGTCGAGGTTGATATAGGGCGTGCTGAAGTCGACGATCTCCAGGCGCTCCGGGTAGATGCTGATGCCGGTCATGCCCATGTCGAACTGGGCTTCGCCCACCGACGAGATCATGACTTCCCAACTGGTCGTCTCGTAGACGGGCGTGCAGTTGATGCGCGCGCACAACTCGCCGACCATGTCATACTCAAACCCCATCACCTCACCGCTGAGCGGCTCCTCGAACTGGAACGGCGTGTAGAGATTCTCGACCGCGATCACGATCTCCTGACCGCCCAGGTCCGGCAGACCCGCAGTCAGGGCGCCGGTTTCGGGGCTATACCGGATGAACCACTTATAGTACAGGTATTCGAGGAAGCCATCTTCCTGCATGCTGGCGATGGCGGCGTTGATCGGCTCGACCAGGTCACTGCCCTTGGGGAAGATGAAGCCCATCTCGTCCTTGGAGATCGGGTCGCCGACCAGCTTGACGGCGTCGGCTGTGGTGCTCTTGAAGCCGGCGGCGGCCGACGCGTCGGCGGGCAGGGCGTCGATCTCGTTGTTGAGCAGCGCCTGGACCAGCGCGCCGAACTCGTTGAAGACCACGCGGCGCTCTTCGGGCACGACGTCCATGGTGACGAAGAAGCCAGCCGTGCCCTGCTGGACGCCGAGCAGCAGCTCGTCGTTGGCGGCGAACTCGTCGATGCTGGCGAAGCGGTCCTCATCGGCGCGGACGAGCAGGTACTGGTCGAGGTTGATGTACGGCGTGCTGAAGTCGACGATCTCCAGGCGCTCCGGGTAGATGCTGATACCGGTCATGCCCATGTCGAACTGGGCTTCGCCCACCGACGAGATCATGACTTCCCAACTGGTCGTCTCGTAGACGGGCGTGCAGTTGATGCGCGCGCACAACTCGCCGACCATGTCGTACTCGTACCCCATGATCTCACCCGTGCTGGGGTTTTCAAACTGGAAGGGGGTATATAGATTCTCGACCGCGATCACAATTTCCTGGCCGCCCAGATCCGGCAGATCGGTGTAGATGGGGCCGGCAGCGGAGACTGGCGCGAGGGTGGTAGCCAGCAGCGTCATCAGAATGAGCACGATGAATTTTTTACTTCTCAACATGGTGAATTTCTCCTCTAGTCCATGGCACAATGCAACACAAGTCTAGTGTTTAACGGGCTGTTGCGCAACCAATTGGCACGCTGTGACGTAACATGACGTGGGCGTGCGCCGTCGATGAAACCACCTCGCTGGCTCTTCCAGGCGATTTGGATTAGTAAAAGCAGACTATAGAGACTCATAGTCACTTCGTCTCTCCCTATAGTATGACCAGCTTAACCAACAGGATCAATGGCATCGGTCTGAGTGACATCTTGCACTGTGGATTTGACGGCCAAACCCTTAGGATCTGTGTGAGACCAGATTGTGAAGGAAATCACAAATGATAGAAGCGATACTCGTGGCCGGCGCTGTAGTGTGTGCTGTCCGCGCCATTCGTGCAACGCAACTCCTGTCCTCCGCGCTGTGGCTGGCCGGGGTGAGCGCGCTGGTGTCGATCCTGCTTTACCGGCTGGGTGCTCACCAGATCGCGGTGATCGAGTTGAGCGTGGGGGCAGGGCTGGTGACGGTGCTGTTCGTCTTCGCCATCAGCATCGCCGGCGACGACGGTCTGACCGAGCGTACCTTTCTGCCGAACTGGCTGGCGGTGGGGTTGATCGCGCTGTTCGTCGGGCTGCTGGCGTGGATGGTCCTGCCCTTGGACGAGCCCGCCCTCGCGACCGCCGAGGCGGCGTTCGAGTCTGTGCTATGGGGCGATCGCGCCCTGGACGTGCTGGTGCAGATGGTCATGATTTTCACCGGCGTGCTGTGTCTGGTGATGCTGCTCAAGGAGCGCGCCCCGTCGGCGCGCCGTGGATCGCTGGTGAGTGAGCGGGAGCTCGCGCGCCCATCCGCTGCCGCGCGTGGCAACGGTCACCGGCCCGCGATCGCGGTGATCGAGCCGGCACCGGAGACGGCCCAAGTGGAGGATATCCACGCGTGAACGCGATGACGATGATCGCTCTCGCTGTCATGGGACTGGTGGGTGCTGGCCTGTACGGCCTGCTGATCACGCGCAACCTGATCAAGGTCGTGATCGCGCTGCAGATCCTGGTGAAAGGGGCTTTGCTGGCGCTGGTGGCGGCGGGGCAGGCGAGCGAACAGGTCAACCTGGGGCAGAGCCTGGCCGTCACCGTGATCGTGGCCGATACGATCGTGGCGGTAGTGGGATTAGGCTGGCAGTTCAGGCCAAACGGCTGTTGGGCACGCTGGATGTCAAGGCGCTGTCCAACCTGCGAGGGTAGATGATGGCGGATGTACTGATCATTTTGACGATGGGCCTGCTCTGGCTGGGCGCGCTGGCCGTGTGGTTGACCGGCAACCGGCGTCCCCAGGTACAACACCGGCTGGCTGTCGGATCCTGCGCTGGCGGCGGCGCTGGCGGCCCTCCTGCTGCTCGGATCGGTGTCGAGCGCGGTGGAGCTGCGCATCGCGCCCGGCGGCGCGTTTGGCGATTTCACCTTCGTGCCGGATGGCCTGGGAGTGTTCCTGACGGCGGTGGCGACGGTGGTCGGCAGCCTAGCCGTGATCTTCTCGGTGGACTACATGCACGGCGAGGCGCAGTTGGGCCGCTATTACGCGCGCGTTGCTGTTCATCGGCGCGATGGCCGGGCTGGCGCTCAGCGGCAGTTTGCTGCTGCTGTTCATCTTCTGGGGAGATCACGGCGCTGTGCTCGTATGCCCTGATCTCGTTCTACAACGACGATCCGAAGGCTGCTGCGGGCGGCATCAAGGCGCTGATCATCACGCAGATCGGCGGGGTCGGGATGCTGGCCGGGGCGCTGGTGGCCTATTCCTACCTGGGCGATTACCAGATCAGCACGCTGTTGAGCCGCTACCACGAGCTGCCCGGGCGTGCTGGCCGTGCTGGCATTTGGGTTCCTGGCGGCTGCCGCGGCCAAGTCTGCCCAGGTGCCGTTTCACACCTGGCTGCCGGGCGCGATGGAAGCCCCCACGCCGGTCAGCGCGCTGATCCACGCCGCGACGATGGTCAATGCGGGCGTGTACCTGCTGGCGCGGTTCTACCCAGCCTTCGAAGGCGTGTCCGGCTGGACGACTGCTGTAGTCGTGGTCGGGTTGGCGTCGGCCCTGTTGGCCGCGCTGATGGCGCTTTTCGCCACCGATCTCAAGGCGGCGCTGGCCTATTCGACGATCAGCCAGTTGGGCTATATGGTGTATGCGGTCGGCGTAGGCGCGGTCTTTGCCAGCCAGTTCCACCTGCTGAGCCATGCCGTGTTCAAGGCGCTGCTGTTCCTGAGCGCGGGCGCGGTGATTCACGCCGTCGGCACGCGCGACATGCGCCAGATGGGCGGCCTGGGGCGGCAGATGCCGTTCAACCGGGCGGTGTTCATCACCGGGGCGCTGGCCCTGGCGGGCCTGCCGGTGCTCAACGGCTTCTGGAGCAAAGAGCTGATCCTGGAGCACGGCCTGCACGACGGACCGGTCTGGGCCTATGCCGGCATGCTGGCCGGGGCGGGGCTCACCGCGCTGTACACGTTCCGCATGGTGTGGCTGGTGTTCTACGGCGAACGACGCGGCAGCGGCCACGCCCACGACGCCGGCCCGATGATGCGGGTGGCGACGGGCGCGCTGGCGCTGGGCACGCTGACGACGTGGCTGTTGATCGGCGCGTTCGGCGACCTGCTCGAAGACAGCCTGCCGTTCCATGGCCTGCACGTCGAACCGGCGAGCGCCCTGCTGGAAGAGATTATCACCGCCCCGGCGACGCTGGTCGCGCTGGGCGTGGTGGCTCTCGGCCTGCTGGCGTGGTGGTTCCGCGACCGGCTGGCCTGGATCGGCCGGGCGTTCCCCCAGGTGGGGCAGGCGGCCGCCGCTGATTTCGGATTCAACTGGCTCAACCGCCAGATCGTGCATGGCACGGGGCAGATCGCCGAGGCGCTGCGCGCCACCCAGACCGGTTACTTGAACTGGAACGTGCTGGGCATTGTGGCCGGGTTCGTCGTCGTGCTGGGCATTCTGGCGCTGGGATGAGGGATATGACCGCGTTCACCTGGATGATTGTCCTGCCCCTGGTCGCGTCGCCGCTGGTTTATCTGGCGGGGCGCCTGGCGAAGCGCAACGGGCAGATGGCCCGCTGGTTGGCGCTGCTGGTTCTGGCGGCGACGTGGGTGCCGTTCGCGCTCGCGGCGTCCGATCTGGACGCGAATGGGCCGCAAACGGAGACGGTCGGCACGGTGGCGCTGCGCCTGGACGCGCTGGGGCTGCTACTGGCGGGGCTGTCGCTGGCCCTGGGCACGCTGGTCGTGCTCTATTCGGGACCGTATCTGGCCGCTGAAGCTGACCAGGAGAAATACTACGCGTCGCTGCTCGCTATGATCGGCGTGATGGTCGGCCTGGGCTGCGCGGCGGACCTGTTCAATCTGTGGGTGTGGTTCGAGGCGATGGCCATCGCGTCATTCCTGCTGGTGGTCTTCCACCACGAGCAGCCCACTTCGCTGGAGGCCGCCGTCAAGTACGTGGTGCAGAGCGCCGTCGGCTCGGTGATGGTGCTGCTCGGCATCGCGCTGGTGTTGTCGCAGACCGGCACGCTCGATCTGGCGGCCATTCGCGCCGCCGCGCCGGACTCGCGGATGATGCTGGCGGCGGGCGCGCTGTTCGTGATCGGCTTTGGCGTCAAGGCTGCGCTGGTGCCGCTGCATACCTGGCTGCCGGATGCCCATTCCCTAGGCGTTGAGCGGGATCAGCGCGATGCTGTCCGGCGTGGTGATCGAAGCCGGGCTGGTCGCGCTGCTGCGAGCGCTGGGCGCGCTGGCGGGCGTGGCGGCGTCATGGGGCGAGCTATTGATGGCCTTCGGCGCGCTCAACATGCTGGTCGGCAACTTGATGGCGCTGCGCCAGACGCTGGTCAAGCGGCTGCTGGCCTATTCGAGCCTGAGCCACGTGGGGTACATGCTGCTCGGCCTGGGCATCGCGCTGTACGCGAAAGAGGCCGCCGGCGCCGAGGGGAGCCTGTTCCACATGCTCAACCATGGCTTGATGAAGGGCCTGGCGTTTCTCGCGGCGGGCGCGCTGCTCTACACGCTGCACATGTCAACCGGCGACCACCGCCCGCTGACCGTGGCGGATCTGGCCGGCGCGGCCCAGCGCTACCCGCTGGCGGCGCTGGGACTCAGCCTGGCGGTGTTGGGCCTTGGTGGGCTGCCGCCGCTGGCGGGCTTTATGTCCAAATGGCAGATCTTCGTGGCCGGGTTCGAGACGCGCAACACCTGGATCGAAATGCTGGTGGTGTTCGCCGCGCTCAACAGCGTGCTCTCGCTGGCCTATTACGCGCCGCTGGTCAATGCAGTCTATCGCCAGAAACCGTCGGAGGCGGTGCAGGAAGGCCAGCCGATGCCCGCGCTGATGATGGCGCCGGTTGTGGCGCTGAGCCTGGCGGTCATCATCGTGGGCGTGTGGCCGGGGCTGCTGAGCTGGCTGTCGGGCCCGGCGGGCGATGCCCTGCTGGCGACCTTTGGGATCGGTTAGGGGGTTGTGATGGAAGAAATCTTGCTCGCGCCGCCGGTGGCATTCGGCGTGTACGTGGCCCTGGTGACACTCATCTCCGGCTTCGGCCGGATGCTGGCGGGCCAGGCGAAGGCTTCGTCGGCCAAGCGAAGCACCTATGCCAGCGGCGAAGCGCCGCCGGTGCGCCCGGCTGTGCCCGGCTACCGGCCCTTCTTCCTGATCGCGCTGTTTTTCGCCGTGCTGCACCTGGGCGTGCTGGTATTGGGCACGGGCGATCTGTCGGGGATGTCTGGCGTGTATCTGGTGGGCCTGATGGTCGCGCTGCTGGCGCTGATCCTCGGCTGAGTCTCTCATTGAACTGGGTGGAAGCGACAAGGACGCTGTGATGAATAACCCTCTGGAGAAAAACTGGCAGTCTGTCATGGACCAGCTCAAGACGTGGGCGCGGGTCAATTCGCCCTGGGCGATCCATTTCAACAGCGGATCGTGCAACGGCTGCGATATCGAGATTCTGGCGACGCTGACTCCGCGCTATGACATGGAGCGCTTCGGCGTCAAGCTGCAGGGCAGCCCGCGCCATGCCGATATTCTGATTTGCACCGGCCCGGTCACGCGCCAGGCGCGCGAGCGCCTGATCCGCATCTACGAGCAGATGCCCGACCCGAAATTCGTGGTGGCGGTCGGCTCGTGCGCGCTGACCGGCGGGGCGTTCCAGGGCTGTTACAACGTGATGGGCGGCATCGATCAGGTGATTCCGGTGGATGCGTATATCCCCGGCTGCCCGCCGCGCCCGGAGGCGATCATCGATGGGCTGGTCAAGCTGCTCGACAGCCTGAAGTCGGGCAGCGAGCCGGAGCAGGTCGCCGGGCCGCCGCTGGCAGCCAGCGTCCTGGAGCCGTCTTCGTGACGCGGGGATGGGAGGCGACCTTATGACGATAGAGACTGCTGCAGCATTGCTGAGCACCTGGGCAACTGAAACCAGCCAGCCCGAGCCTGAGCGCCTGGACGCCGTCGTGCCGCGCGAGAAGCTGCTGGCCGCGGTTCAGGCCCTGGTCGACGCGCGCTGGGGCTACCTGGCGGCGATCACCGGGCTGGACCTGGGCGTGGAAGCCGGGCTGTTCGAAGTGCTGTATCACTTCTGCTCCGAGGCGGCGGTGACGACCCTGCGGGTGCCTGTGCCGCGCGACGATGCCTGGGTGCCCAGCGTGTACGCGATCATCCCGTCGGTGAGCTTCTACGAGCGCGAGCTGATGGAGATGTTCGGGATCAACGCCGCGGGCACGCCTAACACCGATCGCCTGTTCCTGCCCGACGACTGGCCCGCCGGGGTCTACCCGTTACGCAAGGATTTCCAGATGGAAGACGCAGGAGCGGATCATGCCAGCTAAGGGTGAGAAGTTCATCATTCCGATCGGGCCGCAGCACCCCGCGCTCAAAGAGCCGGGCCACTTCGAGTTTTCGGTCGATGGCGAGATGGTGACCAGCGCATCGCTGCGGCTGGGCTATGTGCATCGTGGCATCGAAAAAGGCACCGAGGGCCGCAACTGGGTCCAGACGCTGTACCTGCTGGAACGCATCTGCGGGATCTGCTCGCACGTGCACGCCACGGCGTACTGCCTGGGCGTCGAACGGCTGGCCGGGGTTGAAGCGCCCCCGCGCGCCCAGGCGATCCGCTCGCTGGTCGGCGAGCTGGAGCGCATCCACAGCCACCTGTTGTGGCTGGGCGTGGCCGCGCACGAGGCCGGGTTCGACATGCTGTTCATGCACAGTTGGCGCGACCGCGAAGTGGTCATGAACCTGCTGGAAGGGTTCACCGGCAACCGGGTCAATTACTCGGCGAATGTGCTGGGCGGCGTGAAATGCGATATTGACGCCCGGCAAACCGACGCGATCGTCAAGGGACTGGAGTACCTGGAAGATCGTACGCATCACTATCTTGAGGTGGTCACGAGCGACATCATGTTCCTGCGCCGCACGCGCGGGATCGGCGTGATGACAAAAGACGTCGCCGAGAAGCTGGGGGTCGTCGGGCCGACGGCGCGCGCCTCGGGCGTGGCGCGCGATGTGCGCGTCAATGCGCCGTACGCGGCCTATGACCGCTACCCGGTCAAGCTAATCACCGCCACGGCGGGCGATCTGGAAGCGCGCTTCATCGTGCGCGTCCAGGAGTTGTTCGAGACCTACCGGGTGATCCGTGCCATCCTGGCCGACCTGCCCGAAGGCGAGCTGACGGTCCGGATGCCGCGCCGCATCAAAGAGGGCGAGACGATCAGCCGGGTGGAAGCGCCTCGCGGCGAGCTGTTCTACTTCATCAAGAGCAATGGGTCCGACACCGCCGAACGGGTCAAGATGCGCACGCCCACGCTGCCGAATATGGCGTCGGTGCTCACGCTGGCGGTGGGCCACCAACTGGCTGACATGCCGATGATTCTGACGGGGATCGATCCGTGCTTTTCGTGCAACGACCGGATGATCGTCGTCCGCGACGAAGCAGGGCAGGCGTCCGCCTGGACGTGGGACGATCTGCGGCAGTATGGGATAGAGACCTACCGATGAGTGCTGTGATTGCTCTGGTCATCTTCCCCGGCGGCGTGTGCATTCTGCTGGCCGGGATGCTCTACGAGTGGTTCGATCGCAAGCTAATCGCCCGCTTCCAGGACCGGATCGGGCCGCGCTGGTTCCAACCGCTGGCCGATACGGTCAAGCTGCTGGCGAAGGGAAGGGTCGTGCCGGATGGCGTCAACGGGCCGTTGTTCTTCGTGCTGCCGGTGATCGCACTGGCGGGCGCCATGACTGCCGCGCTGTACGTGCCGGTGTTCGGCCTGGCGCCGTCCTTCAGCTTTTCGGGCGACTTGATCGCGACGATCATGCTCAGCTTGCTAACGCTGTGCATGGGCCTGGCAGGCGCCAACACGCTCAACCGCTTTCGCTGTTGGGCGCCACGCGCACGCTGACGCAGTTGTTCTCGTATGAAGCGCCGTTCCTCCTGGCGCTGTTGGGTCCGGCCATCGTCGCGGGGAGCTGGCGGATCAGCGCGATCGCTGACTACGCCGCCGATCGCTGGCTGATCCTCACCCAGCCGATCGGGTTCGCTGTCGCGCTGATCGGGCTGATGGGCAAGTTGGGAGCTGCCCCCGTTCGACGCGCCGGAAGCCGAAACGGAGATCGTGGCGGGCGCGCTCACCGAGTACAGCGGGCGCGGGCTGGCCTGTTCCACCTGGGCCGGGGCGTCGAGCGTTGGTGGGACTCACGCTGGTGGCAGCCTTCTACCTGGGCGGCGTGACAGATCCGCTATGGTTTGCGGCCAAGACGCTGCTGCTGCTGATTGGGCTGGCCGGTGTCCAGACGCTGCTGACGCCTGCGCATCGACCAGACGGTGGGGTTGTGGTGGCGCTATGGGGCGCTGCTGGTACTGGTTCAATTCCTGGCCTTGATTCTGTGGGAAGGTGTAATCGCATGAAGTTCATGACCATGTGGAAAGACGCGCTCGATGCATTGGTGACCGCGCCCGCGACGGAGAACTACCCGTTCAAGCGCCTGGACGCGCCGGATCAACTGCGCAGCCAACTGCACTGGAACCTGGAAAAATGCACCGGGTGCAGCCTGTGCGCCAAAGACTGCCCCGCGGACGCGATCGAAGTCATCGTGCTGGACAAGAAGGCCAAGCGGTTTGTCTTTCGCTATCACGTCGACCGCTGCACCTTCTGCGGCCAGTGCGTGGAGAGCTGCCGCCAGGGATGCCTGCAAATGGCGAACGACGAATGGGAGCTGGCGGCGCTGAGCAAGCAGGGTTTCGACGTGTATTACGGGGATGACGCGGATGTGCAATCCGTCCTGGTCGGATCAATTCCGCCAGACCTTGAGGCGGCTGCCGACTGATCGACCGCCGCGCGTGGCGATCCTGGGGGTCGGCCACGAGCTGAATGGAGATGATGGGGCCGGTCTGGCCGTGGCGCGGGCGCTCGCGGAGCACCTGGCCGGGCAAGACCGGCTCTTGGTGATCGAGGCGGGACCCGCGCCCGAGAACCAGACTGGCCGGCTGCGGGCGTTCGGTCCCGATCTGGTGCTGATCGTCGACGCGGCACAGATGGGCACAGCGCCGGGGGCGGTGTGCCTGTTGCCCTGGCAGGCCACTGCCGGCCTGAGCGCCTCCACGCACACGCTGCCGCTGCACATGCTCGGCAGATTCCTCACGCTCGACCTGGGCTGCGAGGTGGCGCTGCTCGGGCTTCAGCCGTTCCAGAACCGGGTCGATGCGCCGCTCTCGGATGCGATGCGCGCGGTCGTTGCTCAGGTCGCGGACGGCCTCGCCGCGCTGCTTTCAGCCTAACACGCGATCCGCAGCCTCCGAATCGACCAGCCAGCGCAGCCGCCCATTGTTGGGGTTGAGCACCTGGGCCGGGTACCGGTTGATATTGGTGGGGCCGCTCAAGACGGCGTGGAACGCGTCGGCCTTGCTCGTCCCGCTGACCAGGACCATGATCTCGGCGGCGGCGTTGAGAGCCGGCGGCGTGAGGGTGAGTCGCCAGGCGTCCAGTTTCTCGACGTAGTTCGCTGCCACCCAGCGCTCGGTCTCGCCCAGCGCGGCGGTGCCGGGGAACAGCGAGGCGGTGTGCGCGTCGTCACCCATGCCCAGGAGCAGCAGGTCGAAGCGCGGCCCGGCCTCGCCATCGCCGGCGAAGAACGCCCGCAGGTGGGCCTCGTAATCCGCTGCTGCCGTCGCCGGATCAAGCTCGCCCGCCAGACGGTGGATATTGTCCGGGGGCAGGGGAACGTGATCGAGCAGCGTTTCGCGGGCCATCCGGTAGTTGCTGTCCGGGTGATCGGGCGGGACACAGCGCTCGTCGCCCCAGAAGACGTGTACGTTGGTCCAGTCGATACGGCTGGCGAATGCTGGACTGGCGAGCAGCTCGTACAGCGGGCGCGGCGTCGATCCGCCGGAAAGC
This sequence comes from Aggregatilineaceae bacterium, assembly GCA_040767355.1. Lineage (GTDB taxonomy): Bacteria > Chloroflexota > Anaerolineae > Aggregatilineales > Aggregatilineaceae > LM3-B42. Next base: position 51,682 of record JAXGOS010000015.1, read on the forward strand.
CCGATCGCGAACCGCCCGCGCGCGGCGATGGCCGCCCCGGCAAGAGTCACCACCTGTTCGGCGGCACTTGCGACAAGGGAATTCAAGTCGGGAAATACACTCGGACCAACCACCACTCACTCTCCATGTTCCATGCAGCCATGCCGCCACAACCGCCCATCGCGAGCCAGGAACGCGTCGGCTTCCTTTGGGCCGGGCCCGCCGCGCCGGTAGGTCACCAGCGGCGGAGCGCCGGGTCCTTCCCACCCGGCGATGACCGGGTCGATCAACTGCCACGCCGTCTCGATCTCGTCACTGCGCGTGAACAGCGACGCGTCGCCCATCAAGGCGTCGAGCAGCAGGCGCTCGTAGGCGTCGGGCAGCGTGCCATCCCCGAAAGACGAGCGATAGTGAAATTCCATTTCCACCGAGCGCGTGTCCTGGGCAGAGCCGGGTTGCTTGGCCTCGAAGGTGAGGTGGATGCCTTCGTCGGGCTGGATGCACAGCGACAGCACGTTGGGCGAGAAGCACTCGTCGCTCTCCAACTGGAACATCATGTGCGGCGGGCATTTGAACTCGACCACGATCTCACTCACCTTGCGGCTGAGCGCTTTGCCCGATCGCAGGTAGAACGGCACGCCCTGCCAGCGCCAGTTGTCGATCATCAGCTTCAGGGCAGCATAGGTCGGCGTGCGGGAATCCGGCGCGATACCGGGGGCGTCGTGGTAGCCTTCGTACTGGGCGAGCAGCGTGTCCGAGCACGAAATCGGCCGGATCGAGTTGAAGACTTTCACCTTTTCGTTGCGCAGCGCGTCGGCGGTGAAGGCGAAGGGCGGCTCCATCGCGATCAGCGCCAGAAGTTGCAGCAGGTGGTTCTGGAACATGTCGCGCAGCACGCCCGCCTTGTCGTAAAAGTCGGCGCGGTGGCCGATATCGACCTCTTCGGTCACGGTGATCTGGACATGGTCGACGTAGTTCCGGTTCCACACCGGCTCGAAGATCGTGTTGGCGAAGCGGAAGAACAGGATGTTCTGCGCCGTTTCTTTGCCCAGGTAATGATCGATGCGGTAGACCTGGTCCTCGTCGAACACCGTGTGAATGACCTCGTTCAGCTTGTGCGCCGAGGCCAGGTCGTGGCCGAATGGCTTCTCGACCACCACGCGCCGCCACCCGTCGGCGGCGTGGGCCATGTCGTTGTCGCCCAACTGCTGGACGATCGGCACGTAGAGCGATGGGGCCACCGACAGATAGTACAGCCGGTTGGCCGGACCGCCTTCGCGCTCCTTCAACATGCCGTCCAGATTCTGATAATCCTCCGCCTTGGTGGAGTCGCCGGGCTGGTACCAGATGCGCCCCGCGAACTGCTCCCACGCCTCGGGACTGGACGCAGCCCCGGCGTAGGTCTCGGCCTGGGCGCGCAGGTGCTCGCGGAAGGCCTCGTGCGAAAACTCGGTGCGCGACATGCCGACGATCTCCAGCCCGTCGGGCAGCCGCCCCTTGAGGTAGAGGCTGTACAGGGCGGGGATCAGCTTACGCTCGGTCAGGTCGCCAGACGCGCCGAAAATGACAAGGGTCGTCTTGGTTGTTGAGTCACTCTGACTCATCTGCAGCACTCCTCAATGCGCAAAATCCTCACAGAATATAACCGGGCAGCGGGCGGCGTGCCTATTGTTCCAGCCGGTACACGACAAATCCATGAGCGGGGTCATGATAGACGATCGCGGCGGCGACGGCTGACCGGTCCAGCGCAGCGATCCACGGCGCGGCATGATCGGTCGAGGGCGCGACGAGATAGCGCGGGTAGGGCTGCCCAGCCATGTCCTCGGCCAGGGCTTCGGGCAGGGGGGTGTAGAGCACCAGGGCCGCTGGTTTCGCGCCCAGGTAGTAGGCCAGCTCCCAACCCAGCCAGTGATCGTAGACGATCTCGCCGCGCAGCTCGTCGTTGATTGCCTCCGCCAGCGCGTCGATCCCGGTGTGCCGGCCCTGGTCGCCACCGGTTGGCGCCTGGCCGCGCAGCGCGCCAGCCACGCCGGGCAGTATGGCCGCGACAACGAGCGCGACCAGGGCGGCGCCCGCGACCGGTCGCCCCCCGAGCCGGTCCCGGACCATCACCAGGACGCGGGCCGCCAGCAGCAGGGCAAACGGGAAGAGCGTATGCAGGTAGCGGTCGTAGGTGTTGAACGCGACGAGCCAGTACCAGCCGACGAATGCCACTCCAAACCCGCCGATCAGCCAATCCACGATGGTCCGGCGGTCGCGCCCGCGGAGCGCCCCCCCGGCTGCGCCCAGCGCCGCGCCCGCCACCAGCGCGAGGTTGAGCGCCCGGCTGCCGGTTGCCGCGTCGAGCCAGCGCAGCCACGCCTCCAGCCGGGGCCACACTTCTTCGGCGCGGATCAGGCGCCCCGGATTGTTGCGCTCGAGGCCGAGCTCCCAGAAACTGCGCGGGGCGCGCGCCGCGTCCCACACGACGAGCAGCGCCAGCCCCACCGCCAGCGGGGCGGCGAATCGCTCCAGCCGGTGGAGAACGTCGCGAGGGCGCCAGTCCAGGGACGCATGACGCGCCACACCCAGCGCCGCGATCAGGGGCAGGAACAGCAGCGCGGTCGGCTTGCTGGCGGCGACCAGGGCGGCGGCGATCCCGGCCCAGCCCCAGCGATCGCGGGCGGCGAGCAGGGCCGCGACCAGGGTCCACAGCGTCGCCTGCACGTCGGTGAAGGCGGTGGCGGCGAACGCCAGGTCGAACGGCGACAGGCTCCACAGCAGGGCCGCGACCAGGGCGACCGCGCGCCGCCGGTAGAGCGACCAGCCCAGGGCATACAGCACGGCCAGGCTGGCACCACTCGCCAGGACGTTGGGCAGGCGCGCCGCGAACTCGCTCGGGCTGAGCGCGACAAACGACAGGGCAGTGACGTAGAACGTGAGCGGCGGCTTGTCCAGGTCGGTCTCGCGCAGCAGCAGATCGCCGCCGTGGCTGATCAGCCGGGCCTGGGCGGCGAACAGCGCCTCGTCCGGGTGGAAGCGGACGTCGATCCCCAGCATGCTGGCGCGCAGCAGCAGACCGATCAAAATCACGAGCGCCGGTGCGAAGACCGACGCCCGCGGGTGTGTTCGATAGTTGGCGCGCTGGCGGGGGAGACTCAATCGGTGACGCGATACCGGAGCAGGATCCACAGCGCGATCACGCCATCTTTCCACGAGATTTTCTTGCCTTCATTCCATTCGCGCCCGTTGTACGAGATCGGCACTTCGTAGATCCGGTAGCCGCGCTTGAGGACCTTGGCCGTGACCTCCGGCTCGAAGTCGAAGCGGCGCGAGCGCAGCGGAATGCCCTTGATGACCTCGGCGCGAAAGACCTTGTAGCACGTTTCCATATCGCTGAGGATGGCGTTGTACAGCAGGTTGGTGATGAAGGTCAGCGTCCGGTTGGCGACCATATTCCAGAAAAACATGGCTTTGCGCGGGCCGCCCAGGAACCGCGAGCCGTAGACCACCTGGGCGATCCCCTCCTCGATGGGGCGGAGCAAGACCGGGTAATCGCGCGGGTCGTACTCGAGATCGGCATCCTGGATCAGCAGAATCTCCCCAACGGCGGCGTTGAAGCCCGTGCGCACCGCGGCGCCTTTGCCCTGGTTGTACGGGTGGTGGATGACCTTCAGATCCCCTTGGCGATCGATGCCGTCCAGAACCTCGCGGGTGCCGTCGGTGGAGCCGTCATCGACGACCACGATCTCGTGCGCCAGGCCGACTTTCCGGACGCGTTCGATGACTTTGGCAACCGTGTCTTTCTCATTGTAACAGGGAATGATGACCGACAGTCTCATGCTCAACAGGACGTCCTCGCAGGTCGGGAAACGGCTAAGCTGGGCCGACATTATAGCCAAGCCGCCGGGGGGCGGCAAAATCGCCGGTTGGCGCTTGGCGGATGGCGTTGGGCGCGGTAATCTACTGGGACGCCGCGATTCATCCAACGGAGAATGTGTGTGAGCGAATCGTCCAGCCTGATCATCCGCGGGCAGAACAGCGACGACTGGGAGAGCCTGTACGCGCTGCTGAGTCTCGATGAGGTGGTGCTCAACACGGCAGAGTTGCCCTACGCCGCCGAAGAGGCTTTCCGCGAGCGCTTCGCGAACCCGCCGGCCAATACACACGTCCTGATCGCCGAGACGGGCCTGCCCAGCGGGCGCAAGCGCATCGTGGGCGCGGCCTGGTTGGACATACAGCCTCGCCCGCGCCAGCGGCACGTGGCCCGGCTCACCTTGATCGTGCATCCCGACGTGGTGGGAAGCCCCGAAGAAGCCCGCCTGCTGGAAGCTGCGCTGGACCTGGGCGAGGGGTGGCTGGGCCTGCGGCGCATCGAGGCGTTGGTTTTCGCCGAGGACGCGCGCGCCCTGGCCTTGCTGCGGGCGCACGGCTTCGAGCTGGAAGCGACGCTGCGCCGCCACGCGATCCGCGCCGGGCACATGGCGGATGGGTGTTTGTTAGCGCGGCTGGCTCATCGCCAGGGCGAGGAGGGCCAGCGTGAGCAAGAAGCGTAGCTTGCCTGAGATCACCATTCGCGGCGTGGAGGCCGATGATTGGGAGGATATCGCCGAGATCCAGAGCGCGCGGGACGTGATCTACGGCACGCTGCAAGTGCCGTACAAGTCGCGGGATGCCATCCGCGAGCGCACTGAAAACCAGCCGTCCAACATGCACGGGCTGGTCGCCGTCGTGGATGGGCAGGTCGTGGGCTTGCTGGGGCTGCAGGTCGGAACAGGTCGCCGCGCGCATGCCGCCTCGCTGGGCATGATGGTCCATGCGGACTTTCAAGGGCGGGGAGTGGGCAGCGCGCTGATGGCGGCGGCCATCGACCTGGCCGAGAACTGGCTCGCCATCAGCCGGATCGAGTTGGAAGTCTATCCCGACAACGCCCCGGCGCTGGCGTTGTATGAAAAGTTTGGGTTCGAGCGAGAAGGCGTCCTGCGCGAGTTCGCCTTTCGCGACGGGCGCTACGTGGACTCGATTCTCATGGCGCGCCTGCGTCCCGAAGACGAGACGGCGCCATGACCGTCCACCATCCATCAACCCTGGCGGCGGCCCGCGGCGAGCCGAGTTACGTGTGGCGGTCGGGGCAGGATCGCCGCCTGCAGATGATCGCGCGTTGGGCCAGGCTGCACGACGCGGTGATCCTCGAGGCGGGCTGCGGTGTGGGCGCATACAGCAGCCGGATCCGGCAGCTGTATGCGCCGCACGTCGAGGCGTTCGACCTGGAAGCGGCGCGCGTGAAAGTGGCCAGGGCCGACACGCCGCACGCGCTGGTGGCCGCTGCCGAGGCGCTGCCGTACCGGGCGGATTGGTTCGACACGGTTTTGTCCAACGAGGTGATCGAGCATGTCGGCGACGATCGCGCCGCGGTGGCGGAGATGGTCCGAACGCTCAAGCCGGGCGGGCGGATCGTCCTGTTTTGCCCCAACCGCTGGTATCCCGTCGAGCAGCACGGGCACTACTGGCGCGGGACGTATCACTTTGGCAACACGCCGCTGATCAACTACCTGCCCGATCGCTGGCGGGACAAGCTGGCGCCGCACGTGCGCACCTATACGGCCCGGCGGGTGCGCGGCCTGTTCGATGGCCTCCCGGTGCGGATCGTGACTCACACCCAGATCTTCGGCGGCTACGACAATATTGTGCGGCGCTATCCGAGGCTGGGACGCGCGCTGCGCGCCGTGCTCTACGCGCTGGAGCGCACGCCCCTGCGCGTCTTTGGCTTGTCGCACCTGCTGGTTGTCGAGAAGATCGCGCCGCCCTAGCCCACCGGATCGGTCGAGCGCACCAACTGCAGCCCCAGCCCGGCATATTCCTCCAGCACCCGGTTCGCCATCGCGTCGAAGTCGATCTCCGGATGCGCCACCGATGACGTGCAGTCCATCAGGATGTGCCATTTTGCCAGCGCGTCACGCTGCTGCTCGAAGTGCCGCACCGCCGAGGTGATCGTCTCCAGCACGCAGTGGCTCTTCGCCTGTCCCGCCACGTAGATCCGGTCGTAATCGTTCAGCATCTGCAGAAAGGCGAGGTTCAGGCTGCCTTGCGGGTGATCCTGTACCTTGACCTCCGGCTCTAGGAGCGAATAATGCTCCGTCTTGGGAATCGAGCCTTTGGTCAGGAAGTTGGGCTGAGAATGGCGCGCCGCCGAGTGATACGCGATCGTCTCGTACAGCGCCGGGGTAATCGAATGGCCGGGCGTGCCGATCATGGTGTGATACGGCCAGATCATCAGCTCCTTCTTAGCCTTCGTCTCCAGGGCGTGGACGTAGTGCAGCGACCAGCGCGGATCGAATACCGGGCGCCAGCGCTCGTGCTCGACATCCTCCGCCGTGATGACGGTGTACGGCTCCGGATGGCGTCCGGCGCCGTCGACCCACCAGGTCGGGTAGAAAATCTGGGTGGGGATGTGGCTGTCGAGCGAAGCGGCAATCGCCGTGATGTGCTCGGCGTTGCGCACGATCCATTCGATCGTGCGGCGCGTGTCGTCTACCGCGCCTGGCACGCTGAGCGCGCCGTTGGTGTGGATGAAATCCACCTGGGGATCGACCAGCAGCAGGATCGTGCGCAGTTCATCGGCGCTGGCGGGTGGCAGATCGGCGGCCTGCCCCTGGCTGATGGCGGCCTCGATGCCGGGCACATACAGCGCGCCGACACTTTCGGGATGGTAGAAATCGGGAAGCGTGGGCATAGTACTCCTTTCGCTCCCTATTATACCGGGTTGGGTGGCAGTTGGGCGGCCTGTTTGTTGGCTTGTGTGTTATATGATAGAGTATTGATAAAGACTTAATTCCATGGTTCGCAGAATGCACGCAGTCAATGTGATACGTGAATGATCTTTCCACTGGCCGGGTCTCACACCCTCTCCTCCCACCGCGGGCGGCAGCGCCGTCAGGCCCTCGTCGATGTGGGACTGGCTGCCGCAGCGGTGGTGCTGGGGCTGGCATCCGGGGGGCCGCGTGGCGCAGCATGGGGGTGGGGGATCATCATCCTGGGCGGCATGTTTGCCGCGCTCCAGATGATGCCGGCGGAGCTATCCCCAGGCAAAGCGATCGATTTTTCGCCAGCCCCCATCTTGGGCGCCGTGCTGGCGTTGGGCTCGTCATGCGCCTTGGCGACTATCGTGTTCGGGTTAGCCCTGGTCACGGCGGCCCGGGTCCTCCGGCGTCCGGACCGGTATGCCGCGCGCGATCAGGTGCTGGATGGAATCGCCCTCACCGGCCTGTATGGATGGGCGGCACTGGCGGCCTGGGTGCTGTTCCGCCGGGCGGGCGGTGATCTGCCGTTCGCCTCGCTGACCGATTCGAGCCTGCTCCCGCTGGGCGCCCTGTTCGGCGGGTACCTGGTGGCCCTGCACATCATCGGTCTGGTTCAGGCTTTTCCTCTGGAGCGCCAGCGCGTTCGCACGATGATCGCCGTCCATGCGGACGTTGGGCTGACCCTGTCGCGGCTGCTGCCGCTGCCGCTGGCGGTGGTGCTGGCGCTGTTCCACCACACCTATGCGGACGAGTCTGGAACGTTTGCCGTAATCGTGCTCGGGATCGTGGGCGCCTTGTATGGCACGCACCGCATCTGGGCGTCACGCGTGGCCATGCAGCGCCGGCTCGACGAGTTGGCCACGCTCAACCGCATCGGGCAGGCGATCAAGTCCGATCTGTCGCCGGAACGCCTTCTGCAAACCATCTACGATCAGGTGCAGACGCTGTGCGAGATGACCACCTTCGCCATCTCGCTCTACGATGAGGACCGCGACAGCGTAAGCTTCCCACTGGTTATGGTCCATGGCCGTCCCCAGACCTGGGATGAGCGCCCCCTGGAGTCCCAACTCCTCGACCGTGCCGTGCGCGAGCGCCGCCCGATCCTGGTGAACAACCACGCTGCCGCGCGCAGCCTGCAGCCGGACGGACCAGTCCCGGCGTCGTTCCTGGGCGTGCCGCTGATCGTGCAGGACCAGGTGATCGGCGCGCTGTCGTTGGAACACAGCGAGCGCGAGCACGCCTACAGCGAAGCCGACCGCGACCTGCTCTCGACCGTCGCGGCGCAGGCGGCTGTGGCGATCCGGAACGCGCGGCTGTACCACGAATCGCGCGTGGCAGCCGGCGAGCTGAACCAACTGGTGGAGACGTTTCGCGCGTTCAATGCCTCGCTGGACCTGAAGAGCGTCGCGCGGACGGTCGTGGACGGCGTGAGCGGCGCGGTGAACGCGCGCGCGGTGGCGCTGTTTGCCTGGGGAGCCGACGACGAGCCATTGCGTATCCTGGCGGCCACGCCCGGCGAAGGAGCCGACCTCGCGCAGAGGCTGCTGTCCGAACAGGCCGGGCTGCTCGACGCGATGCTGGCGGACGATCCAGCCCGGCTCCAGCCGAGGGCTCCGGCGGGGCTGCGGTTGTTCCCGCTCGTGATGCACGCCTTGCCGGAGGGCGTGATTGCGTTGTGGGAGCGCGCGGGCCAGCCGCTGACCGCTCGCGAGACTCAGTTGGTGGAGGGCATCACGCACCAGGCGGCCTCAGCCCTGCACAATGCGCTGCGCTACAGCCGGGCCGATGCCAGCCTGCAAGAGCGTGTGATCGAACTGTCCACGATCGAGGTCATCTCGCGGCGCATGTCGGCCACGCTCGATGTGCAGACGATCGCGTATGACGTGCTGGCGGCGGCCATGTCGGCCATCGACGCGACACTGGGACGCTGCGCCCTGCTGGTCGACGCGGAGCATTACGTGGTGGTCGCCCGGCTCGACGCGCAGGGGGGCAAGCTCGAAAGCGGGCACAGCGGGCGCGTGGGTGAGGGCATCGCAGGGCAGGTCCTGAGCACGCGGCAGCCGATCGTCCTTGCCGATGTGGATGCCGATTCCGAGCACTTGGCGCGGGCGCCGGGCATGCGGTCTGAGCTGTGTGTGCCGCTCGTGCGCGACGACCGGGCAATCGGGGTGCTCGATTTCGCGGATCCGCGCCCCAATGCGTTCACCGAGGCGCACGTGCGCTTTGTGACCACGCTGGCCGAGCACGCCGCGATCGCCATCGAAAACGCGCGCCTCTTCGACGAACGCCAGCGCCAGATCGAGACGCTGGTCAGCCTGCGGACGCTGTCGCTGCGCCTGCTGGGGGCGCTCGATCTGCCATCGGTGCTCGAAGCCGTGGCCGAGCGCGCCGGGCATATCACGCGTGCGCGCAGTGTGAGGCTCTACCTGGGCCACGAGAACCGGCGCGGCCTGGCCTGTGCGGCGTGGTGGCCTGCCGACAGCGCGCCGGATCGCCGAGCGGATCGGCTGGCGCTGGCTGCCAGCGTGGTGGCAAGCGGGCAACCGTATTATTCGACAGGAACCCTGACGCTGCCGGCCTATCCCAACCTGCCGTCCGCGCCTTTCGAGGCGCTGGCCTGCATCCCCATCCGGCGCACGCGCCAGGCCGTGGGGGCGCTGCTGGTCGAGTTCGCGGATCCCGTCTACTACACTCAAAACGAGATCCAGGCGCTGGAGGTGCTGGCGAACCAGGCCGCGGTCGCCATCGAGAACATCCGGCTGGTACAGCAAATCCGCGCCGGACGCGACCAGTTGCAGGCCATTCTGGACTCGACGCGCGAGGCCATGCTGTTATTCGACACGAATGGCCGGCTGCTGCGCGCCAATCGGGCCGCCGAGTCGATGCTCGGCATCTCGCTCGAGCCGTATTTCGGCCAGAGTATCACTGCCTGGCTGCGCGGCACCGGAACGCAGCGGTTGGAGGCCCTCACCGGGTATTCTCTGCGCGATCTGCGAGATTACGTCCGGAGCGTGAGTGCACAGCCGCACCAGGTGACGCAGCGCCAGTTCGACCAGATGCGCGGCGACGAGATGCGCGCCATTGTCGAGACGGGCACCCCCGTGCTCGACCACAACAACGAGCCAGTGGGCTGGCTGCTCGTGTGGCGCGATATCAGCGACGAGCGCGCGCTACAGCTTTTGCGCCAGGAATTCACCAGCATGATCGTTCACGACCTGCGCAACCCGTTGACGTCCATCATCAGCAGCCTGGTAATGTTCGAGGATCTCTTGGCGGAGGACGAGTTGGACGTCGACGTGCTTTACGAGGTGCTACACGTCGCGCGCAACAGCACCGAGAATGTGCTCAGTCTCGTCCAGTCGCTGCTGGATATCTCACGCATGGAACAGCGCACACTCCCCCTCGACTGCGCGGCCCACTCACTGGCCGAGGTGGTCGATGTTGCCTGCGCATCGGTGCTCAGCCTGGCGCTGGGGGCGAATATCACGCTGCGCAGCCGCATTCCGGAGGATTTCCCGCTGGTGTGGTTTGACGAGGAAAAGGTCCACCGGATTCTGATCAACCTGTTAGACAACGCCCTGCGCCACACGCCCGCAGGCGGCGAGATCCAGATCGAGGCCGCGCTGGTGCCTGGCGAGCGTCGGGCGCTGATCCGCGTGGTGGACACCGGGCCGGGCATTCCGCCGGAGGCGCGGGGTCGCGTTTTCGAGAAGTTCGCCCAACTCGAGCGCGGGGCGCTGCGCGGGCACAAGGGGACCGGCCTCGGCCTGACGTTCTGCCAACTGGCGGTCGAGGCGCATGGGGGCCGGATCTGGGTCGAGGACGGGCCGGTAGGTGGGGCGGCGTTCTGCTTCACTTTGCCATTGGCTCCAGTTCAATCATAATAATGGCATAGCTTCTAGACGGGGTGCCGGTCAGGGGATGCGGGAATGACCCGGATAAACAACGCTGCCAGCGTGATAATCCCAGGGGTGCTGGCGGCGGCGATTCTGGCGGCGAATATGCCGACTCAGGGCGACTATGACCTTCAAGCGGCGCTGTTCTTCGCGGCGCTGGTCGCGCTGCTGCTCAATCTCGGCACGCTGCTGAACGAGGGCCTGATCTCGCCCGCGCCAGCCGCGGCCCTGATGGGCTACCTCACGCTGGGGAAAGACGGCGCCGCCCCGGCGGCGCTGTGGAGCGCGGCAGCCGGCTCCGTGTTGGGCGTCTCGATCTGGTATCTGCGCGCGCCGTGGTCCCTGCGGCGCCGGCATAACGAGCACCTGCTGCGCGCGGTGATCGCCCAGACCAGCCGCATGACGATCGGCCTCTACCTGGGCGGGCTGGCGTACCGGGCGTTCGACGGGCGCCTGCCGCTCGATCGCCTGGACAACGCCGACATCGTGCCGCTGGCCGTGCTGGCAGGGGTGTTCCTGGCGGCGTACCTGGGGCTGCTGGTCTGGCAGGCGCCGGCTCAGAGGCGCCGGGCATCCTCCGCCGGGGAGCAGCCGTGGCAGACGCTGTCCGGCATCATCCTGCTGCCGCTGCCGTTCGCTGCGCTGGGGCCGGTGGCCTACCACGCGCTGTCACCGCTGGCGTTTGGGCTGACCGTCGCCGGGCTGCTGGGCGCCGTCATTGGGGTGTACGTGATCAATCAGGGCCAGGCGCGCCTGCGCCAGCGGGTGCGCGAGCTGTCGTCGCTGTCGGCGGTCAGCCAGGCCATGCACGCCAACATGGCCCCGCACGCCCTGCTGGACGTGATCTACCAGCAGCTTCACGACCTGCTGCGCGTGAACAACTTTACGGTGGCGCTGGTCGATCCCAGCCGCGACATGCTGGTTTTCCCGCATAACACAACCGGCGGGCGCACGGAGCCTCTGCCGCCTCGCGAAATGCAACGCGGCCTGATCGAGCATGTGATCCACGAGCGCAAGCCGCTGCTGCTGGTCGATAGTGTCCCGCGGCGGGCGCGCGCGCTGGGCCTGACGCCGCCCCAGTCGCCGGCCTACTCGTGGCTGGGGGTGCCGCTGGTGGCGCCGGACCGGGCGCTGGGCTGCATGGCCATTTACTCGACCAGCCCCCGGCAGCGCTTCTCGCCCGACGATCTGCACCTGCTCAGCCTGATCGCCGCGCAGGCCGAGATCGCCATCGACAATTCGAGCCTGTACGGGCAGGCACGCGACCGGTCGATGCAGTTGGCGCTGCTCAATAACGTCGCGACGGTTCTGGGCGGCACGCTCGACCTGCGGCGGATTCTCGATTATGTGCGGTCATCCGCCGAGGCGGTGGCTGGCTGTGACGCGGTCGCCCTGTACGTGTGGTGGGACGATGCCCGCCGCACACTGATGCTCGCCCGGTACAGCGGGCTGAGCGACGCCTTCGCGGTCGAGCCGCCGGAGCCGATGCTCGCCACGCTGGAGGATGGGGTGCGCCGCCGCCAGCCGGTGATCGTGACCAACAGCCAGGTGGATGGCCGCGCCGCGCACCTCCGGCCCCGGCTCGACCCCGAGCGAAAACGCGCCTGGGTCGAGCTGCTGCTGGCCAAAGGCGACGATCCGCTGGGCATCCTGGTCCTGTATTACGACGAGCCGCGCCAGTTTGCCGCCGAGGAAATCGAGCTATTCCGCAACTTCGCCAATCTGGCAGCGCTGGCGATCAGCAACGCGCGGCTGTACACGCGAACCGACGAAGCCTTACAGCGCCGCGTGGAGCAGCTTTCGGCGCTGGCCGTGGTGAGCCGCGATCTGTCATCGACGCTCAGCTTGGAGGACATCTATCACCTCGTGCTGGGCCGGGCGATGGAGGCCACCGAATCCGCGGCTGGGGCGCTGCTGCTCCGCGACGATGATGGCCTGCACCTGGTGACGCAGCGCGGCCTTGACTCCGCCGCCCTGGAGCGCATCGCGGGGGCCGGTTCTCTGGCGCAGATGGTCCTGGCGGGCGATCCGCTGGTGATCGCCGACGCCGCGCAGGAGCCAGGCGATCTCGCGTTGAGCGACCGGATGCGATCGCATCTGGCCGTGCCCGTCAAACGAGGCGATGCCGTGCTGGGGGCGGTCGTGCTCGGCAGCGAGCGGGCCGGCGAATACAACCAGGATGATGTGTCGTTTGTCTCGCAGCTTGGGGCCCAGGGCCACATCGCCATCGACAACGTGCGCCTGTTCCACCACATCCAGGAAGCGCGCGACCGGCTGGTGATCATTCTGGACAGCATGCGCGAGGGCCTGATCCTGGTCGACGCCAGCGGGTGGATCACCCTCACCAACCCGCAGGTCGAGCCGCTGCTGGGCCTCGATCCGACGGTGATCGGCCAGCGGCCCGTCGCCGACCTGCTCGATGATCGCGCCCTTTCCCTGGCCGAGCGGCTGGGATTCGCCCCGAACGAGCTGAGCGCCATTGTCGCGGGACTGGCGGCCGGCGCGTGGGAGCCAGATCAGCGCGCTGCCGAGCGCGTGACGTACGAGGTCGCCGGGCCGGACCGCCGCTTCATCGATCGCACGGACGCCCCGGTACACGATCGGGCGGGTCGCGTGGTGGGCCTCTTGATGGTATTCGCCGACGTGACCGAAGCGCACAGCCTGGCGCAGGCGCGCCAGGAGTTGACCAGCATGATCGTGCACGACCTGCGTGGGCCGCTCACCGCCGTGATGACCAGCCTCAAGTTGCTGGATGAGGTGGTCCCGGCTGACGATCCGGTCGCACCGGCTATCGAGCGGACGACGGGTATGGCGTCGCGTGCGGTGCGCAAGATGTTGAACCTGGTCGATTCGCTGCTGGACATCTCCAAAATGGAGACCGGCGCGATCGCGCTGGAATTCGGGCCGCTCGACCTCCGCGAGGCGTGCGCAGCCGTGGTCGACGATCTTGGCCCACTGGCGCAGGAGCTGAATATCACCCTGACGACCGACATCTCCCCGGAAGTGCCGCTGTTGAAGGCGGACAGTGACAAAGCGGAGCGCATCCTCCTCAACCTGGTGGACAACGCGCTCAAGTACACGCCCACGGGTGGGCGCGTCGCGATCCACGCCCATGCGCCCGGCCTGGGCGGCGCCGCCGATGGCTTCGTCCGGATCGACGTGGAGGACACCGGCCCTGGCGTGCCCGACGACCACAAGACGCGCCTGTTCGATCGCTTCGCCCAGCTCGATGGCCAGCGCGGGCGGCGGCGCGGGACCGGCCTGGGGCTCGCCTTCTGCCGGCTGGCTGTCGAGGCGCACGGCGGACAGATCTGGATCGAGGATAGCCCACAGAGCGGGGCCGTGTTCGCGTTCACCCTGCCGGTTGCCGCGCTCGACGAGTGGGCGATCGAAGACGAGGATTGGTAGGCTATTCGCCGCCTTGTTCCAGCAGGCGGGCCAGCGCGCGTAGCAGGTCGGTCACGGTGACGATCCCCACCAGACGGTCGCCTTCCACGACGGGCAGGCCGCTGATCTTGTGCTCGAGGAGCAACTCGATGGCGCGAGGGAGGGGCGCGTCCGGCGTGATGGTGATCGGGTCCGGCGTCATGCTGGCGTCGACCAGCGTGTGATCGAGCAGCATGTCGTCCTGCCAGCGCTCGCGCAGGACCAGCGGCGAGTTGAGGGCGAGCCGCACATCGCGATCGGTGATGATCCCGCACAGCCGCCCCGCCGGGTCCAGCACCGGCAGGCGGCGGCAACCCTGAGCGGCCATCCGCATCTGGACCGTTCGCAGCGTGTCGCCCGGCTGGACGGTCACCGGGCTGGGGGTCATAACGTCGCGCACGCGCATCGAATTCTCTGGGCCGGTCATGAGTGCATGATGCTCCGATAGACGGCCAGCGTGTCGCGCGCGGCGCGCTGCCACGAAAACCGCGCAGCCCGTTCCGGCCCGGCAGCGGCCATCTCCGCGCGGAGGTGCCGATCATCCAGCACCATCCCGATCACGTCCGTCATGTGGTTGACATCGTACGGGTTGAAGTAGCGGGCCACGTCGGCGCCCAGCTCCGGCATGCTCGACTCGCGGCTGCTGACCACCGGCGCGCCGCAGGCCATCGCTTCCAGCACGGGCAGGCCCGCGCCCTCGTAGAGCGATGCCATCACGTACACTGTCGCCGCGCGGAATATCGCGGGGAGATCGTCATCCGGCACATAGCCCAGCAGCCGGACGGCGTCCTGCACGCCCAACTCTTCCAGGCGGGCGAAAAAGTCGCCGTACAGCCAGCCTCGGGCGCCCACCACGATGAGCTGTAGATCGCGGTGATCCTGGCGCAGCCGGGCCAGGCTCTCGGCCAGCCGGGTCAGGTTCTTGCGCGGCTCGATGGTTCCCACCGCCAGCAGGAAGCGCTCCGGCAGATCGTAGATCGCGCGGACCCGCGCGACTTCCGAGTCCGGCGGGACGCGAAAATGGGTCGCGGCGGCTTCGTGGACCACGGTGATCTTGTGATCGGGCGTGCCGTAGTGCCGGATCAGGTCGTTCTTGGTGGCCTGCGACACCACGATGATCGCATCGGCCCGGCGCACGAACAGCGGCATGGCCGCATTCAGAAACCAGTAGTTCAGCTTTTTGTGGTGCTGGGGAAACAGCTTGTAGATCAGGTCGTGCACCGTCATAACCGTGGGCACGTCGCGCAGTGGCATGAGCAAGTGCTCGGTGGCGTGGAACAGCCGCGCGTCCGGCACCAACCGGTTGAACGCGATACGGAAGAGCTGCCCCTGCCAGATCATCATGCGCCAGGGTTTGTAGCCGATCCGGATCGACCGGCGCGGGATGTTCGACCACTCGGGGATGTCCTGTGCCTGCTCGGTGCGGTTGTAAAACAGGGTGGGGGGCGCGTCCATCTCGCTGATCAGCGCCTGGGCCAGCGATCGGGCATAGCGCCCCAGCCCGGCCCGGCTGTTGACAGCGGCGGACACATCGACATACACGGTCACGAGGTCTCCCCCTCCCGAGCGATTGGGCGCTCGCGGTGCCGGACTACGGCCCATACGAAGCGGGGCAGGCGTAGCATCCGCCGCCAGCGCCAGGGTTGCTTGTACAGCCGGTAGAGCCACTCTAGCGCCAGACGGCGCATCCAGCGTGGCGCCCGCGGCACCACGCCCGCGACGAAATCGAGGGAGCCGCCCACACCCATCGCCACGCTCACCTTGAGCCGGTCGCGGTTCCGCGCGATCCAGAGGTCCTGGCGCGGCGCGCCGTAGGCCACCAGCAGGATATCCGCGCCGCTGGCGTTGACGTGCGCGACGATGTCGTCTTCTTCCTCCGGCGCCGGGCTGCCGGCCCACGTTCCGGCCACCCGCAGGCCGGGATTTTGCTGGATCAGGCTTTCGGCGGCGCGTTCGGCCACGCCGGGCCCCGCGCCCAGCAGGAACAGCGACCAGCCCTCGCGCGCGGCGCGCCGGGCGATCAGCGGCGTGCCATCGGACCCGGTGACGCGCTCCGGCAGGCGGTGGCCCAGGTAGCGCGCCGCAAACAGCAGCCCGACGCCATCCGCGACGCACAGATCTGCCGACCGAAGAACGTGCATGAACTGCGCGTCGTCCTGGGCGATCATGACGAACTCCGGGCTGACGGTGCAAATCTGGTGGAGCCCATCGCGCGCCGCGATCCACCCGGCTATGCTGTCCAGCATGCTCTCGAACGTCGCCGGGTCGATGGGCACACCCAGAACAGTGACTCGCGGCTTGGCTTCGGCTTTGACGCTCATGTTACCTGGTTGGTTGTCTATGCTGTGAAAACCACGCTCTAGGGGCATTGTACCCCGCGGGCGCGGATTCGGGCCAGTGTTGCTTTCGGGCAAGGGACCGCTAAAATAGGAAGCGGAGGATACGCCAATGGCCGACGATCGTGAGCAGTGGTCCGACGAAGATGGAGCCCTGGAATCGGAATACGATGGCGATTCCCTGGGCAGTGGCGAGCTGGTCTCGGAGGAAGCCTTCGACGCGGCGCTGGATGCGTTGGAAGCGGCCGGGCCGGATGAGGTTGACGAGTTCGACGAAGCGGGCTGGCCCGCCGAGCTGGAAGCAGTAGAGCCGGTCGAGCCCGCCGGGGAGGACCTCTTGCCTGAAGAGTCCTCCAGCGCCGAGGAGGAACGCGCATACGGGCACGATGTGGCGCCCGTGGGCGAGAGCGAGCGCCTGCGCCAGCCGCGCGCCCAGACCTTCCGGCGGCGGCTGCAGATGCAGGTGGGCACGCTGCCGCTGGCCCTGTTCGCTATCGCCCTGGGCGTTTACCTGATCGCGCGCGAGCGCGACGTGCGCGACCTGCCGGACTATTCGGCGCTCACACTGGGCGTGGCGGCGTTTCTGGTAGTGGGCTTCACGTTCGTCTTCCACGCGATCGTGTTCGGACGTCGCGAGCGCGGCCTGCTGTTCCTGGGGTTCTGGATGTTGCTGACCGCCGGCACGGTCGCGGTGGTCATGCTGGGGATCAAGGCCGATCCGAAGGCCGACGAGTGGTGGCCGCTGCTGCTGGTCTCGATGGGGCTGGCGCTGGTGGCCACGTATCTGCTGGAGCGGCTGCACGACGCTCGCCTGCTGGTGTTGGGCGCCATGGTCCTGATCGCCAGCGCGATCGCGCTGCTCGTCACCCAGGGCGAGATCGAGCAGGATGTCCTGGACACCGTGGCCGATTACTGGCCGCTGCTGTTTTCCGTCATCGGGATCGGGCTACTGCCGTTGGTGTTTCGCCGGCGTGTAGGATCGAGCTGACATGCGCCCGCTGACCATCGCAGTGGATGCCAGCCGGACCACTGCCGCCCAGCGGACCGGCACCGAGAATTACGCGCTGCAGCTCATCCGGGCGATGTTGGCGCTGGATTCCCCACACCGGCTGGTGCTCTATTTCCGGGACGAACCACCCGCCGACTTGTTTCCGGCGGCAGACAAGCGGGTCATTCCCTGGCCCAGGCTGTGGACGCACAGCCGGTTTGCGGCGGCGCTGTGGCAAGACCGGCCCGATTTTACGTTCGTGCCCTCGCACGTGCTGCCGCTGTCGTTTCCTGGCCCGGCGGCGGTGACCGTGCACGACCTGGGCTACGTCTATTTCCCCGGCACCCATCCCGGCCTGTCGCGCCGCTATCTGGACTGGTCCACCCGGCACAATGTCCGGCGAGCGGCGCGCATTCTGGCCGATTCCCTGGCCACCGCCAATGACATTGCCGCGCACTACCGCATCCCGGAGAGCAAGATCACGCTGGTCTATCCTGGCGTGGACGAGGCGCTCGCCCCGGTGCGCGACCCGTCCGTGCTGGCGGCGGTGCGCGCCCGTTATAGCCTGCCGAAGCGGTATTTGTTGTTCGTGGGCACGCTCCAGCCTCGCAAGAACATAGCGCGCATCGTCCAGGCTTACAGGCGGTGGCGGGTCGCGCAGGGCAAAACGGACGTGGGACTGGTTCTGGCCGGACCCCAGGGCTGGCTGTACGATGCGAGCTGGACCGCCGGCGCCGAAGGGGTGGTCCTGACCGGGTACGTCGATGATGCCGACGTGGCAGCCCTGTACAGCGGGGCCGAGGCGCTGCTGTTTCCCTCGCTGCACGAAGGCTTTGGCTTCCCCGTGCTGGAAGCGATGCGCTGCGGAACCCCCGTGATCACCAGCGCGACGTCGTCGTTGCCCGAGGTGGCCGGCCCGGCAGCGCTGCTGGTCAATCCGCGCGATGTGGGCGCCATCGCCGTCGGCATCGAGCAGATCATGTCGGACAGCGCGCTACGCGACAATCTGATCGCCCGGGGATTCGCGCAGGCCGGGCGCTTCACATGGCGGCGCGCCGCCGAGCAGGCGCTCGAGGCCATGGAAATGGCGGCCCATTCATCGTCATGCTAGCGTCAGGTAAACAGAGTTTGCGAGATGGGGAGCCCCTTTTTATAATCCGGGGGCATTTACTGCCGACGGTTAACAATCAGGGAAGAAGTGTGATGCGAAAACTGACCATATGTGGCCTTGTCGTTGTGATGACCGTGGTTCTGCTTGGACTCGGCGCGCCCGGCCTGCCGGCTCCCCAGGTGGCGGAAGCCAATCCCGGCACGCAGTGGAACGCCGAGTATTTCAACAACCAGGACCTGTCGGGTTCGCCCGTGCTCTCCCGCGTGGATGACCAGGTGAACTTCAACTGGGGCACAGGGTCGCCGGGCGCGGGAGTGCCGGTCGACAGTTTCAGCGCCCGCTGGACCAAAACGGTCTTTTTCCCCACCTCTGGTTCATGGACATTCCGGGTCGGCGTTGATGATGGCGTGCGCATGTGGATCGATACGCTCGCGATCATCGACCAGTGGCACGGATCGCCCCAAGGTTTCGCTGTTTACCAGGTGAGCGTCGATCAGCTTACCGCCGGCAACCATGTCCTGCGGATCGAGTACTTCGAAGCGTCCGGCGATGCGCGGATCGAAGCGTCGTGGACGGGTCCCGGCGGTGCGACGACCAACCCCGCGGGTGGCGAGACGTCCGGCTCGATTGGCGATGCCGCTGACTGGAAGGGTGAATATTTCGACAACCCCGACCTGCTGGGTACCCCGCTCGTGACGCGCCAGGATTACCTGGTCGAATTCGACTGGGTGACCGGCTCGCCGGCTGACCTCATTCCCGACGACGCGTTCAGCGTGCGGTGGACTGCACCCGTGCAGTTCAACGAGGCGGGCTGGTGGCGGTTCGTCCTGACGGTGGATGGCGGTGTGCGAATGTGGGTTGACGACACGCCGATCATCGACAACTGGAACACGCCCTCGGACTCGTTCACGGAGTACTACGCGGACCTGTACGAGCTGAGTGCCGGGGCGCACGTCTTGCGTGTGCAGTACTACGATCCCGGTGGGGAGGCTCGCATCGACCTGTATTGGCAGAAGCGTTCGCTGCCTGATGAGCTCGCGAGCAGCAGCACCGACGAGAGCGCGGCTGCCAGCCAGGCCGCCCCGATCCAGCGCCCGGCAGTGCCGGTCTGGGCGGGTGTCACCGCGGACAACGTGAACGTCCGCACTGGCCCCGGCCTGGGTAATCCGGTCATCGCGCAGGTCTTCTATCCTGACGATTACCTTGTCCTGGGCGGTGTGTCGGATTTGTCGTGGCTGTTGATCGAGCTCGACGAGACGCAAACTGGCTGGGTGAGCAACGAATGGGTGTACCTGTACAGCTCCAATGCGGCCATGAACGAGGATACGACCGGCGGCGGCCAGCCCGACTTTGTGGACCATATCCCGCGCATCGATGTCGAGGTCGCCCCGCCGGCCCCGGTACCGCCGGATGGCGAGAGCTTCGTGACCGTGCGCGGCCAGGCAACCGATACCCTCAACCTGCGTGATGGCCCGTCGGCCTACGCGGCGCAGGTGATCGGAACGGTCCCGCAGGGGGCCGAGGTTACCGTGCAGGCGCGCAACAACAACGGCGCCTGGTATCTGGTCGAATATCAGGGCATCCGCGGCTGGGTGAGCGCGCTCTACGTCAACCTGCTGGATGGCAAGGTGCGCGATCTGCTGGTGAGCGGCGAGATCGTGCCGCCACCCCCGGCGGGGACCGTGTTCGTGCCGGAGGATGTGGCCGGTCAGCCGGTGACCGTGCGCGGCCGGGCGCTCAACAACTTGAACCTGCGCAACGCAGCCAGTCTGCGCGGGGATCAGGTGGGCACCGTGCCGGCGGATACCGAGATGGTGATCGAGGGTCGCAACACCAACGGCGCCTGGTACCTCATCACGTTCGAGGGAACGCAAGGCTGGGTGAACGCGGCGTACGTGCGGTTGATCGAGGGGCGCGTCAGCGACCTGCCGATCCGCTAACTGCGCCCGTCGCGCCGTCTGCGAGACATTCGTGCCGCCCTGCGCCAACCGGTCGTGGGGCGGTCTTTTTAGGGGTTGAGTTGTGGGTATCGACTACATCATTCACTATGACTGCGAGCCGAAGCGCGCCCTGACGGTCGAGGGGCTGATGGGCTATCTGAAGGGGCGCGAGCGGGCGCACGCCATCATCGACCTGTACCGGGACAACGGCGATGACCGGTCCCCGTCCAAGATGGGCTTTGAGATGGTCCGGCGCTCGGCGGACGGCGGCGAGGAAGTCGAGGTCATCGTCGTCCAGGACCTGCTCGATGCGGCAGAAGCCTTGACGCCCTGGGAGCCGGCCTGCGAAGGCTGCCCGGCTAACCGCGCCGGAGTCCCGTTCGGCTGCGTGGGCAGCATCAATTACCCGCTGTCTAGCCGGGGAGAGCGCTGGCTGCTCGACCAGTTGCCGGGCAACGATCACCCGCTGCCGTTCGTGTTGCTGCAGAAGGCTATCTTCGAGCTGGGCTATACCGGCGAGACCGCCGCCCGGCTGCGCGCCCAGGAAGGCGTTTTTCTGGAGGACATTCACCCCCCGCAGCGCGACATCGACGGCATCATCATCACCGGCGATCAGGTGTTCGAGATCTTTTTCCTGTCCGGCGCGATCCAGCCAGCGCACGGCTCGATGCTGCTCCAGTTCGGCGGGGGGATCTCGCAGGACCTGGACGCCGACCAGATCATGCAGCTTGGCCTGGCGCCATCCGCGGAGTGGATTGCCGCGCATATCCCCTTCCTGCCTCGCCGGGAGCCGGGCGACGATGAGACCATCGCGGCGCTGAAGCGCTTTCTCCACGCGCTGTACGTGGCCTTCGGCCTGGGCGTGCCCGTGCTGCTGGATGTGTGACGGGGTTGGGAACGGCCCGCCAGGGGCGGTATACTTAGCAGTGTTGGACTACTCTGGATCCAGGCCCGGCTACGTCACCCATGCATATTGAACACCTCTCTCTGCAGAACTTCCGCAATTACGCGCGGCTTGAGATCTCGCTGCCCGAAGGGCCGATCCTGCTGCATGGCTCCAACGCGCAGGGCAAGACCAGCCTGCTGGAAGCGATCTATTATCTGGCGACGTCGCGCTCGCCCTATACCACGTCCGACCGGCAGTTGATCAACTGGAACGCGGATCAGGACCTGCTGCCGTTTGCCAAGATCGGCGCTGAGGTCGTCACCGCCAGCCGGACGCTCAACCGGATTGAGATCACGCTCACCGAGGCGAACGGGAGCCTGAACGGGGCGCGCCTGAGCAAAGAAATCCGAGTGAACGGCGTGTCCCGCCGGGTGATGGACCTGATCGGCCAGATCAACGTGGTGATGTTTCTGCCGCAGGATATGGCGCTGATCGAGGGCGCACCGACCGAGCGGCGGCGCTATATGAACGTGACGCTGTGCCAGACCGACGCGGAATACTGCCAGGCGCTGGCGACCTTCGACAAGGTGCTCACCCAGCGCAACGCCCTGCTGCGGCGCATCGCCGACGGCGACGGCTCCCCCGACGAGCTGGCCTTTTGGGACGACCAGTTGACCGGCTCCGGCGCGGTGCTGGTGGCGGGGCGCCAGCGGCTGCTGCGCGATCTGGAAGTGAAGGCGCGCCAGATTCACCGCGATCTGTCGGGCAATGAAGAAGATCTCGAGCTGCGCTACCAGCCCGGCTTCATGCCCACCGCGAACAACACCGGGCAGCTATCGTTCGAGGTCCCGGGGCTGGATCTGAACCGGCAGCTCGACGCCGGGACCATCGCGGGCCAGTTCCGCGAGCGGCTGGGCGAGATGCTCGGTGAGGAAATCGCGCGCGGCATGACACTGCTTGGCCCCCAGCGCGACGAGCTTCGCCTGATGTTCAACGGGCACGACCTGGGCCTGTACGGCTCGCGCGGGCAGACCCGGACGGCGGTGATGGCGCTCAAGCTGGCCGAGTTGGAATGGATGCGCGATGTGGTGGGCGAGTGGCCGATTCTGTTACTCGACGAGGTGATCGCGGAGCTTGACGCCGCGCGGCGCGCCTACCTGCTGGATCGCATCGACGGCGCCAACCAGGTGCTGCTGACCACGACCGAGCCGGATATTTTCACAGCGGAGTTCTTACGGCGCGCCACGCGCTGGCAGGTGCACCAGGGGCAGATCGTGTCTGTGTCGCCGGCGTAGTCGTGAGGCGCGGCACGTTACAGCGGGCGCTTGGTGGGAACGCCTGGGCGGCGCGGGTAAGAGGGCGGCGTGGCGGCTACCTTCTGGACGACCACCAGGTAATGCGTCTCGGCGACGTGCGGCAGCTCGACCGGGATCACCTTCTCGACGTGCCCACCCAGAATCCGCAGCGCGTTCTCGGCCTGCTGGACTTCGGCGACGGCGTTTTCGCCCTTGAGCGCCACGCATCGCCCCCCAACGCGGCACAGAGGCAGCAGGTACTCGCCGAGGGTGGGCATCTGGGCGACCGCGCGCGCCAGCACGAGGTCGTGTTTTTCGCGGGTGGCCGAGTCCTGACCGGCTTCCTCGGCGCGGGCGGTGATGACGCGCACATTCGCCAGCTTGAGGTGCTCGACGATGTGTTGCAGAAAGGCTGTTTTCTTGGCGGTGGCTTCCAGCAGGGTGAGCTCAATATACGGGAACGCCAGCCGCAGCGGCAAACCGGGAAAGCCGGCTCCCGTGCCCACGTCGATCACGCGCAGGTTGGGCGCCAGGGGGACCGCCCGCGCTACCGAGAGCGAATCCAAAAAGTGCCGCATCTCGATATCTTCGGGTGCGGTGATGGCCGTCAGGTTGGTGGTTTGGTTCCACGCCAGCAGCTCGTCGGCGTAGAGGCTGAAGGCGCGCTGCATATCGGGGCTGATTTCGAGCCCCAGCAGGTCACGGCTGCACCGCACCAGGCGTTCGACATTCATCGGCGTTTTTAAAATGCTGAGCAGGGTACGCGTAAGCCATTATAACAGGAAATCGGGCGCGGCGAACACGCGCTGGAGGTGGGCATAGTGGTCAACGGGACGATATCGCGGGTCGAGCAGAGCCGGGCGGGCATCACCCTGATCATCCAGACGGGGATGGGCCTGCGTGGCGTGGAGATTGGCGCCGAGTTGTGGGCGGACATCGCGCGCGACTTCGAGCTGACCCAGCCGGGCGACATGGTGGGCTGGGCCGTCGAATACGATCCGGCGTACGGCGACCTGGAGATCACCGGGCCGGGCGGCGATCCCGAGGACGAGTGAGCGCCCGCGCAGGCGAAGCGTGGGGCAAGCGCCGGACGTGTGACTACCGGCAACGGGCCATTCTCTCTACAATGAGACTGAGGCGAGTCGGTGGCGAGAGGAACGTATGAGATCGGCGCGAGCATGGTGGGGCGGGCGCGCCCGCTGGCAGTGGGTTCTGATCGTGGCCTGTCTGGTTGCGGTGGCGGGCGGCGTGGCGCTGGAGCGCTGGCTGTTCGCCGGTCTGCCCCGGCTGGAGGCGCTCGAGGAGGGGCTGGCCCTGCCCAGTACGCAGATCTTCGACCGCCAGGGACGCCTGCTGTACCAGATCGCCGATCCGGACACCGGCCTCAACCGGGTGATCGACCTGGACGATCTGCCGGAGTGCATGGTCCAGGCGACGATTGCCACCGAGGACGCCAATTTCTACCGCCACCCTGGTGTGGACCTGGAAGGCGTGATCCGCGCCGCGTGGATCAACGTGAAGGGCGGGGAGGTGGTGGCGGGCGGCAGCACGATCACCCAGCAAGTCGCGCGCAATTTGCTGTTTGACCCCAACCAGCGGGCCGAGCGCACGCTCCGCCGTAAGCTGCGCGAAGGCGTGCTGGCGCTCCAACTGACGCGGCGCTACTCGCGCGACGAGATCCTGGCGCTGTATCTCAACCAGACGTATTACGGCAACCTGGCTTACGGCATCGAGGCGGCGTCGCGGGCGTATTTTGGCAAGGGGGCGGCGGATCTGACGCTGGCCGAGTGCGCGATGCTGGCGGGGCTGCCTCAGGCGCCGGCGCTGACCAATCCGCTGACGGATCCCGAAGCGGCCAAAGCCCGCCAGCGCGTGGTGCTCGACCTCATGACCCGGCAGGGCTACATCACGCAGGCGCAGGCGGACCGGGCCCACGCCGAAACGCTGGACTTCGCCGCGACCCCCTTTCCGATCGAGGCGCCGCACTTCGTCGCCGCCGTCTGGACGCAGCTCCAGCGCGACTACGCGGACGCGCTCTACGCGGGCGGCCTGCAGGTGATTACCTCGCTCGATCTCGACTGGCAGAGCGCGGCCCAGGAAGCCGTTCAGCGGCACCTGGAGCGGCTGAACGTCCCCGAACCCGGCTCACCGGCTCACAACGCGCAGAATGCCGCGCTGGTGGCGCTGGATCCGCACACCGGACAGATCCTGGCGATGGTGGGCAGTCCCGATTATTTCAACGAGCGCATCGACGGCGCGGTGAATGCGGCTCTGGCGCCCCGCCAGCCGGGATCGGCGCTCAAGCCGTTCACCTATGCCGCCGCGTTCGATCCCCTGGCGGCTGAGCCGTGGACGCCCGCGACCATGATTCTGGACGTGGGCACGCCGTTTGTGACGCGCCGGTTGGAGAGCTACACGCCCGCCAATTTCGGGTTGGTCGAGCATGGGCCGGTCCTGGTGCGCGAGGCGCTGGGATCGTCGTACAACATCCCGGCGGTGGTGGCGCTGGACCATATCGGGCTGGACAGCCTGGTGCGGTTGGTGACGCGGCTGGGAATCAGCACCCTGACCGACACCAGCCGGCTCGACCTGTCGCTGACGCTGGGCGGCGGCGAAGTGCGCCTGGTGGAGCTGACCGCGGCCTATGGCGCGCTGGCTAATGGCGGCTATCGCGTGGATCCCGCCTACATCCTCGAAGTACGCGATCGCCACGGCGAGGTCTTGTACGAGTGGACGCCTCCGGCACGCGAAAACCCGATCCTCGACCCGCGCGTGGGCTACCTGATCACCGACATCCTCAGCGACAACGAGGCGCGCATCCCGTCGTTCGGCCCGGCGAGCGCGCTCAACATCGGGCGCCCAGCGGCGGCCAAGACCGGCACGACGACCGACTTCCGCGACAACTGGACGGTGGGCTACACCCCCAATCTCGTGACCGGCGTGTGGGTGGGCAACGCCGACAACTCGCCGATGGTCGAGGTCAGCGGGATCAGCGGCGCAGGACCGATCTGGCATGAGTTCATGCGGCGCGCGCTATTGGGCCAGCCTGAGCTTGAGTTCGCCGTGCCCGAAGGACTGGTGCGGGCCGAGGTGTGCGCGCTGTCCGGCCTGCTGCCGACCGAATACTGTCCCAAGACCCGCTGGGAGTGGTTCATCGCGGGGACGGTGCCCACCGAGCGGGACACATTCTTCCGGCCCTTCACGCTCGACCGCCGGACGGGCCTGCTGGCCGAAGAGACCACGCCCCCCGAAGAGCGCGAGGAGCGCGTTTATCTGATCCTGCCCCCCGAAGCGCAGGATTGGGCCATTCGCCAGGGTATTCCCCAGCCGCCGGTCGGGGCGCGCATCGCCAGCGGCGAGAATGTCCCGGCGCGGCTGCTGTCGCCCGATCCGCATACGGTGTTCCGGCTGACGCCGCTGCTGCCCGAGGAACAACAGCGCATCCGGCTGGCGGTCGCCGTGCCGAGCCAGGCCGAAGCGGTGGCGTACTGGCTGGATGGCGCGCTGCTGGCGACGGTCGAGGAGCCGCCCTACGAGCACTGGTGGTCGCTGCAGCCCGGCGAGCACGAGATCAGCGCCGTGGTCGAGTTGGCCGATAGCACCCGCATCACGACCGACCCGGTGCCTTTCCGCGTTGGGGCCTGGGTTCCGCCTGAGGAACGCCCGCGCTCCGGCCCATTTGATTAGCCTGTCTCACCGGAAGCGACGCGCACTCAGTGCCTGGCCTGGGCGGCTTCCAGCCGGGCGCGCGCGGCGCGGAGGGCGTCCCGCGTGCGGACGGTTTCCTTGCTGATGCTGATCGCCTTCATGCCGTGCCAGCCGAAGGTCGTCATGTATTCGACGGTCAGCGCGCCGCGATAGCTCATCGCGTGTAGATCCTGCAGCAGTTGGGGGATGTCCATCGTGCCATCGTCGTGGGCCGTCTGCAGGGCGCCGCGCCGCGCCTGCCGGATCTGGACGTGCGCGACGTGTTCCATCAGCGGCGCAACCTCGCGGCGCACGATGCCCTGGCAGACGAAATGCGCGTAATCCAGCGTCACGCTCAGCCCGGGCACCGCGCCCAGCAGCAGCAACGCGTGCTCGGGCCGCTGCGCGACCGAGTCCATGTGCGGTTCGAACGACACGCGCAGATCGGTGTCTTCGGCGGCCTGAAGCATCCGCAGCAGCGCCGGAATCGCACGCGCCAGGCTGTGGTCCAGGCCATCCTTGTGGATCAGGCCCGGCGAGATGGTGATCCCCGGCGTGCCCAGGCTGGCGGCAAAGGGGATCAGCCGCTCGAACAGGGTGAGCTGGACTTCGCGCTGGGCCGGGTCCGGCGAGTTGACCATCGGCAGCATCAGGTAGAGATCGGTCAGCGTCAGGTCGAATTCATCGAGCAGCTCGCGGATTTTCTGAGCCTCGGCTTCGGGGTAAGCGGTTGCGCGGTTGGTGTCGAGATGCGGGCCCGATCCCAGATCGATGTACCGAAAACCCAGCCGGGCGATCGTGCCGACCGCGTCTTCGAGCGAAAGATCGTTATAGGACCAGGCATGGCAGGCGATTTGCATACTCACAGCTCCGGGAGGGCGCGGCGCACGTTTCCCGATTATATGCCCGCTTGGCCCCCCGGACCACTCACGGCGGGCTGGCGGGCGCGATGACCACCACCTGCAGGTCGGTCCCGTCCGGCGGGGGCGGCACCGCGATCAGGAACGGCTGGACGAGCTCGTAATCACAGCCGGGCAGCACGTCGAACGCCAGTTGCAGCGTCTGCGCAGAGGAGTCCAGGCCGGTGACGCGGTGGGCCGCGTCGCAGCCGGTCGCCGTGTTGACCACACCGACCAGCGCGGCATTCCCAAACGCGAATGAGCCGCGCTCGACGAGGCCCGGACATAGCTCGGATTCGTCCACCCGGTCGTAGAAGGCCGCCAGATCGCCCGGTGTGGTCCAGGTCCACTGGCTGCCGCCCAGCGTCGCCAGGTATTCGAAGCACACGCCATCCAGCAGGGCGACGTGATCGGCATACGGGCCGGTGTCGGATTCCAGGGTGGCGAAGGGTGCCACCGGCGTGGGCGCGGATGCCCCGAGCGCCGGTGTGTCGATGACCTGGGGGATGGTGGATGTGCGCGCCGGAACCTCTGCCGGCTGGCCAGCGGTCAGGGAGCACGCGGCAGCGGCCAGGCTGACCAGCGCGATGGCAAGGGCGGTTCGTCGGTGCATGAGCCTGCCTTTCGGATCGTTTTCGTGACGTGAATTCTAACGCATATGGCCGGGCTTTGGCTGGTGGACTCCGGCGCGCGGCGAGCCGGGCGGCCGCGCGTTCAGTGGACATTCCGGGCGCGGGGACGTATACTGGGCCGGAGAGATGCTCTCCGCCTGGGTGAATCTTGATAGTTGGGTAACGCAAATGAATACAACGCAGGCATACATTGCTGTCGAGGGCGTGATTGGCGTAGGCAAGACGACGCTGGCCCGGATGTTTCAGAAAGAGATCGGCGCCCAATTGGTGTTGGAGGTCTTTGAAGAGAACCCCTTTCTGACGGATTTCTACACCGACCGGGCGCGCTATGCCTTCCAGACCCAGATCTTCTTCCTGCTCAGCCGCTATCACCAGCAGCGCCAGTTGGCGATGATCCCGCGCCCGCTGATCAGTGACTATATGTTCGACAAGGATCGCCTGTTCGCGCAGGTCAACCTGTCGGGCGACGAGCTGGCGACGTACTACAGCGTGCAGGAAGCCCTGGCCGAGAATGTACCCCTGCCGGATTTGGTAGTTTTCCTCAAGGCGGACACGGCGACGTTGATGAACCGCATCACCGCCCGTGACCGCCCCTACGAGCGCAACATGGACCCGCAGTATATCGACAGCCTGCGCGTGGCCTACGACACGTTTTTTGGTTCCTACACGGCGGCGCCGGTGCTGATGATCGACACCAACGAGATCAACTTCGTGCAGAATGAGGCCGACCGCGAAATGATCTTCAACCGGATCCGCGGCGCGCTGGGGGAGGGGCCGCGCCAGCCTGCGCTGCCCGGCCTGGATCACGGACAGGCGCCGCTGGCGGGTCCCAAACCGGCCTCAGCGTCGCTGGAAGATACCTCGCGCCGCCTGGCCGATTTCCAGCAGTTCCACCGCCGGTTGGACGATGACAAGCGCTTCCCGACCGACCTGTACTTCAATTTCATGCTGTTACAGGAAGAGATTGGCGAGCTGGCGAAAGCGTTCGCGCAGCGGTGGGTGGCCCAGTCGACGGGCCGCCCCGACGACGCATTGCCGGCCATTCGCGAAGAGCTGGCAGACGTGTTGGCCTACGTGATCAAGCTGGCGAACTACGCCGGCGTTGACCTCGAAGAGGCGTATTTGCACAAAATGCAGGTAAATGAGGGGCGCAACTGGTCCACACCGGCCCCCCCAGAAAGCGACCAGGCATGATCCAGCCGCCCAACCCCGACAAGAAATTCGTGGCCATTGCGGGCAACATCGGCATTGGAAAGTCGACGCTGACCGGAATCCTGGCCGAGGCGTTTGGCTGGGAGCCATTTTACGAGGCCGTGGACGAAAACCCGTACCTGGCCGATTTCTACTCGGATATGACCCGCTGGAGCTTCCATTCGCAGGTGTTTTTCCTATCGCGCCGGCTGCAGCACCACCGCAAGCTCGTCGATCATCCTGGCTCGGTGGTGCAGGATCGCAGCGTGTACGAGGACGCCGAGATCTTCGCGCACAACCTGTACATGCAGGGCCAGATGTCCGAGCGCGATTACCAGGCGTACCACGATCTGTACGAGGGCATCCGCGCCTTTCTGCCGCCGCCGGATCTGCTGGTCTACCTGAAGGGGAGCGTCGACACACTGCTGTCGCGGATCCGGCTGCGCGGGCGTGACTTCGAGCGCGACATTTCGCCGGCCTACCTGGGCCAGCTCAACGCCCTGTACGAAGGGTGGATCGAGCGCTGGACCAGTTGCCCGGTATTGATCGTCCCGACCGACGGCGTGGACTTCCAGCACGACCAGGCGGCGCGGGACTGGATCGTCGCGGGGGTGCGGGAATGCCTCGAGCCGTCGCCGGTGCGCTATCTGGAGAAGCCTTTAAAGACATCGTGAGATCACACCGCCAGGCTGGGCGTTGTGCCAGCCTGGACGTGTGCCAGGGAGCGGGGACTATGCATGGTCTTCAGTCGCGTCTCAGCCAGGCGCTGCGCCTTGCGTTGTTGGACCGGTTAGCGCACGAATTGAACGCCGACCTCAGCTCGGCGGACGTGTTGTGGCGCGTCCTGAATGCTGCCGCCGAGGCGCTGGGAACGCCCTACGCCAGCATCGTCGCGCTGAAAAACAAGCAGCTTCTGGCCGCGTATGCCCTGGGCGGGGGCGAGCGCGACCCACTGCCATCGATCCGGCGAGTGCTCGAGAACGGGCTCGCCGGTTTTGTGATGTACAACTACCGCACGATCATCATCAACGACATCACCAACAACCCGCTCTGGCTGCCGCTCGCCGATGATCCGCTTTCGCCGCAGGCGGGCTCGGCGCTGTGTGTGCCGCTGACCCACGCGGGCGATATGGTGGGTGTCATGACGCTGGCCCATCCGGCGACCAGCTATTTCACCGCCGATGCAGTCCACCTGATCACGCTGATCGGCGAGCTCGGGTCGGCGGCGCTCTCGTCGGCGCTGCTGCTCGAAGCGGCGCGCGAAGCCGAAAGACGCTACGCGACGCTGTTCGATGACGTGATCGTGCCGATCATCGTCACCGATCTGCAGGGACACATCCGGGCGGTGAACCGCCGCGCGTGCGAGTTCCTGGGCTATTCGCGCGAGGAAATGCTCCGCCTGACGATCTCGACCATTCACCGCATGGGCACCGGGCCGCTGGAACAAGACCGGTTTCAAAGCCTGCAGTTCGGTCATGAGGCGACTTTCCAGTCGAAGGTGTGGACCAAAGACGGGGAAGAACGCGCCGTCCAGGTCCGTGCCAAGCGCGTCTTCAGCGCCGCCGAGGGCGACTCGATCCAGTGGATCGAGCACGATGTCACCTCGCAGCTCACGTTGGAGCGGCTGCGCCAGGATCTCTCGGCCATGCTTTACCACGACATGCGCGGCCCGCTGGGCAACGTCTACAGCAGCGTGCAGGCCCTGCGAAGATTGCTCGGTGACGGCGTCGATAGCCACGTGAAGACCCTCTTGCAGGTGGCCGAGCGCAGCGAGCGCCAGGTCCGGCGCCTGATCGACTCTCTGCTGGACATTCAGGGTCTGGAGGAGGGCAAAAAACTGCTCAACCGCGCCAACACGGCGCTGAATGCGCTGGTTGCGACTGCCGTGGAGCAGGTGAAGCCGCAGGCCGACGACAGCAAGATCCAGCTGCGCTTTGCTCTGGCAGACGATCTGCCGGCGCTCTACATCGACCAGGATATGATCGAGCGCGTGATCATCAACCTGCTCGATAACGCCATCAAATATTCCCCTTCCGGCGGGAACATCACGATCAGCACCGCCACCAGCGGCGGCGAGGTGTACTTCCGCGTCAAAGACAGCGGTCCCGGTATCCCGCCCGAAGCCCAGTTTGTCATCTTCGACAAGTTCGCGCGCGTCAGGCAGCGCAATATGCCGCACGGCGTGGGCCTGGGGCTGGCGTTCTGCAAACTGGCGATCGAGGCGCATGGCGGGCGGATCTGGGTGCGCAGCAACGGCGTCGGCTCGACCTTCACCTTCGCGCTACCGGTTCGGGCCCCGGCCACGGGCGAACTGCCGCCGCTGGGCGCGTCTGGCCCCTAATGGCCCATCTTGTGGTATCCTCTTAGGGAAAATCTGAGTGGGGAGACCGGACCCATTATGATGCGCACACTGGCGCCCTGGCGGCGCGCTCGATGGTCACTGCTGGGTGTGATCGGGCTTGGGATTGTGCTGGCGGCCTGCGGCGGCAACGCCCAGCCGTCGATTGTGACGTTCGTGCCGACTGACACGCCGACCGAGCAGCCGAGCCCCACCGCCGCGCCGGTGAGCGGCGTGCCGACGGCGCCGGCCCCCAGCCCCACGCCCCAGCCGACGCGCAGCCCCACTACGGCCACGCCCGGCCCGTCGCCGACCAGCCTTCTCGCGCCGACGACGACACCGGCCCCACACACGCTGACGGCCACCCTTGCCCCGACGCTGGCCGGGCTGTCGATCGAGTATTTCACCACCGACAGCGAATATGTCATCCCCGGCGACAACGTGACGCTGTTCTGGAGCGTGCGCGGCGCCGACCGGGCGCGGATCTTCCGCGTGGATGCCGACGACGAGCGGATGTATCGCTGGGATGTGGCGGCGGCGGGCCGGATCACCGTGGGCACGCGGCGCGCCGACCGTGACGTGGCTCGCTTTCTGCTGACGGCGGAAGTGTCCGGCGCGAACATCGAGCAGGCGCTGCTGATCCCGCTGCGCTGCCCGGAGGTCTGGTTCTTCGAGCCGGCGCCCGAGGCGTGCCCTGCTGACGCGGGCCAGTATTCCGCCCAGGCCGAGCAGACGTTCCAGCGCGGGCGCATGATCTGGGTCGAGACACTCGACCGGATCTACGTGGTGTTCGAGGATGGCGCCGCGCCGGCCTGGGCGCAGTATCCGGACGAGTTCGCCGAGGGCATGCCAGAGCGAGACGATTCCCTGGTGCCGCCGCCCGGCCTGGACCAGCCCGTGCGCGGGTTTGGGCTGGTGTGGCGCAGCAATCCCCGCGTGCAGGAACGGTTGGGCTGGGCGACGTCTCCTGAAATCCCGTATGAGGGGATGTACCAGGCCGATTCGATCGAGCCGAGCGTGGCAACCCTCTACCTGCGCCTGCGCGACGGCGGAATCGTCGCGCTCGATTCGTTTGAGGACGACTGGGATGTGCTCCCGCCGCTGACAGGTGAGAATCCGGAGTAGACGACATGGAAGTTGAACGGATCGATTCATGCTGAACGAACCGTCTATCCTGGCGACGGGCCAGGCGTCCCCCGATCAGGAGACGTCCGAGGCCAGCCCGCCCGATCCCATCCACGCGCAGCTTGAGCAGGCCGCCTCAAGCGTAATGGATATCCAGCAGGTAGAGCACAATCCCGCGCCGCCGATCAGCGTGAGCTTCACCGGGCGGCTGCTGGCAGACAGCGAAACGGCCTTTGCGCACGTCGATGAGCAGTTTGCAGCGCTCGATTATCACGTCCTGTTAACTACCAACGACGAAGGCCAGCACGTGCTCATGGCGCTCAAGGGCCGGGTGACGCCCAAGCCGCGCCCACGCTGGCCGAACGCAGTGCTGCTGGTCTTGACCCTGCTCAGCCTGCTGTTTGTGGGCGCTCTCCACGAGGCGGGGATGCGCGAGGAAACGGATCTGGACTTGTGGCGCGGCTGGCCGTATGCCGTGAGCATGATCCTGATCCTTGGCACACACGAGCTGGGCCACTATTTCGCGGCCCGCTACCACCGGGTGAGCGTCACCCTGCCGTATTTCATCCCGGCCCCGATCGGGTTTGGCACGTTGGGCGCCTTCATCCAGCTCCGCGAGCCGATGCGCAACCGGAAGGTCCTGTTCGATGTGGGGGTAGCCGGTCCGTTGGCCGGGCTGGTCGTGGCCCTGCCGATCCTGTTTATCGGCCTGGCGACGTCGAATATCGAGCCGCTGCCCACCGAGGCGTACATGCTCGAAGGGGACTCGCTCCTCTATGCCGTCGCCAAGTACGCGATTTTCGGGGAATGGCTGCCCAGCGGGCAAGAGGATGTGTTCATCAACCAGCTCGCCAAAGCCGGTTGGACCGGGCTGTTCATCACCGGCCTGAACCTGATCCCCCTCGGCCAACTCGACGGCGGCCACGTGCTGTTCACCCTGCTCGGCAAGCGGGCCTACCGGCTGTACTACCCGATCCTGGGCCTGTTCTTGCTGCTGTCGCTGTTCAACTCGGCGTGGATTCTCTGGACGCTGCTGCTGATGTTCCTGGGCCGGGCCTATGCCGTCCCACTCGATAACATCACGCAGTTGGGGCGCCGCCGCCGCTGGCTGGGATATGCCGCGATGGTCATATTCCTGCTTGTGTTCGTGCCCAATCCATTGCAGACGGTTCAGCCCTAGATGACCAAACAGAAGCAGGCATCGCACAAGAAGACTACGCCGCGCGCGGAAGAGCCCCGGCGGGTCCGGCGGCGCAAGGTCTGGGCGGTGGGGGCGCTGGTTGTGGCCGCGCTGATCGTGATCGCCTTCGAGGTTTGGCCGTTTGGCAGCAGCCACTCGCAGACCATCGCCAATCCGGACGCGCCGCTGGCGTCATTCTTCCGCCCGGAAGTGCTGTACTGGCGGGACGAGATCGAAGGCTGGGCGCGCGAGCATCACGTCAACCCCAATGTGATCGCCATCGTCATCCAGATCGAGTCGTGCGGCAATCCGAACGCGATATCCAACGCTGGCGCGCTGGGTTTGATGCAGGTCATGCCGTTTCATTTCCAGAATGGCGAGAACATGATCAACCCCGATACCAACGTCGCGCGCGGCATGACCGTGTTCTACGAGTGCCTGACGCAGTTCGCCGGGTGGGACCTGGGCACGGCCCTGGCCTGTTACAATGGCGGCCCCAGCGTCACGCAGCGGCCGTTCAGCAGTTGGGCTAATGAGACGCAGTATTACTACCGCTGGGCGACCGGGCTGTGGTCCGATGTTCAGAACGGGGATGAGACGAGCGACGCGCTCGAGGACTGGCTGGCCGCCGGGGGCGAGCGTCTATGCGTTCAGGCCGGGCGCAGCCAGTCCGCAGTTTGGACCGGCTAGCCTCTCCGGCTAGACACTCAGCCGGCAAAGACGTGTTCGTAGACCACGACGCGAAGGGGCGGCGCGTCGAGATGGTGGCCCAGCATATTGCACACCGACCGCCATTCCGGCTCATCGACGAGCCGGGGCAGGGCCAGGTTGTGCAGCCCTTCGCGCTGCCAGTCCTGATAGATGTTGAGGATGGCCTGTTCGATGAAGCGCAGACGGGCCGGGCCATGCGGCGTCTCGCGGACGATCAAGCCCAGCAGCCACGGCTGCGCATCGCGCCACAGCCATAGACGGCCCGGGAGCAGCGCGCCCGCGCGCCCGCGTTTGCCGTAGTCGCTGACGAAGGCCGGATAGCGGTCTTGCAGGGCGGTGGCGAAGGGGCTGGCTCCGGCCCGTCCATTGGCGGATAACGGGACACCAACAGCCTGCACGCCCGTCGCGAAGATGTCGCCCTCTGAAGTGAATGACACCGTCACCGGGGATCTCCCAAAGAAATACCGGGAGGCAGACGCCTCCCGGTACCCACATTTCCAGCAGCCAGGATCGCCGGCCTTACGCTAAGACTGTCATGGCCAAGGCAGCGTTCGGATCAACACGGATGCCGGGCCCCATGGTCGAGGTCAGCACCGCGCGGCGCACGTAGGTACCCTTGGCAGCCGAGGGACGGGCGCGGCGGATGGCATCCATGACGGCCGCCATGTTGTCGCGCAGTTTGGCCTCGTCGAAGCTCGCTTTGCCGATCGGGACGTGAATATTGGCCGTCTTGTCGTTGCGGAACTCGATACGACCGGCGCGCGCTTCTTCGATCGCGCGCGGAATATCCTCCGGCGGGATCAGGGTGCCGGCCTTGGGGTTGGGCATCAGGCCCTTGCGGCCCAACACTTTACCCAGGCGCCCGATCTTCCGCATCATGTCGGGAACGGCCAGCGCGACGTCGAACTCGGTCCAGCCTTCGTTCGCGATCCGCGCGATCACCTCGTCGTCGGCCACGATGTCGGCGCCGGCTTCCTGCGCGGCGCGGGCACCTTCACCCTCGGCAAAGACCAGAATGCGGACGGTCTTGCCCAGGCCGTGCGGCAGGATAACGGTCGTGCGGATCTGCTGCTCGCTGTGGCGTGGATCGATGCCCAGGCGCAGGTGCAGCTCGACCGTTTCGTCGAACTTGGCCGTCGCGACCTGCTTCAGCAAGGTGATCGCTTCTTCCGGGCTGTAGAGCACTGCCCGATCGATTTTCTCGGCGGCTTCCAGGTATTTCTTTCCGTGCGTACCCATTTGGTTCTCCTTTGTGGTGCGAGTGGGCGCGAAGCCCTCCCACGGCATAACGGTATTACTCTTCGATCAGAATGCCCATGCTGCGGGCGGTGCCTTCGACCTGGAGCATCGCGCCCTCGATGTCGATGGCATTGAGGTCCTGCATCTTGACTTCGGCAATCTCGCGGACCTGCTGGCGGGTGAGCTTGCCCACCTTGTCCCGGTTGGGTATAGACGACCCTTTTTCGACGCCAGCCGCGCGGCGAATCAGGAAGGCGGTCGGAGGGCTCTTGAGGATAAAGCGGAACGACCCATCGCTGAAGATGGTGATCTCGGCAGGGATGATCTCACCGATGCGGGTGCTGGTTCGCGCGTTGTATTCCTTGCAAAAGCCCATCAGGTTGATCCCGTGCTGGGCCAGCGCCGGGCCGATGGGCGGCGCGGGGTTGGCTTTGCCAGCCGCGATCTGGAGCGTGACAACTGCTTTTACTTTCTTGGCCATGACATTGTTCCTTCTTGTACCATACACACAAGGCGCCCCCAGAACAGGGGGCTGGCGTTCGTGAGAATAACAGGTGCTGTCAGGCTTTCTCGACCTGCAGGAAGTCGAGCTCGACCGGCGTCTCGCGTCCGAAGAACGAGACCAGCACCCGGACTTTGGCTTTTTCCATGTCGATGTCGCCGACCGTTCCGATAAACTCGTTGAACGGGCCGTCGATGATGCGGACCTTCTGACCGGGCCGGAAGGTGACCTTAATCTTGGGCGCTTCGGCTTCCATCCGGCGCATAATTTGCGACACTTCCTCAGGCCGGAGCGGTGTCGGCTCGTTGCCCATGCCCACAAAGCCGGTCACGCCGGGGGTGTTGCGGACAACGTACCATGAATCTTCATCCATGATCATCTGAACCAGGATGTATCCCGGAAAGACCCGGCGCTCGATGGTCCGGCGCTTGCCTTCGCGCACCTCGATTTCTTCCTCGGTGGGCACGACCACATCGAAGATCCGGTCCTGCATGCCCATCGTTTCGATGCGCTGCTCGATCGCATGCCGCACTTTATTTTCCTGGCCGGAGTAGCAGTGGACCACGTACCATTTGCGCTCGTCGTCTGGTTCTTCCCCTTCAACGAGCAGAGAATCGCTGAGCACGCTGGCCACATCGCCCAGCCGCTCGCCGCGCTCGCTGGGAAGCTCTTCCTCGCTGTCGTCGGCGTCGTTATCCAGATAGACGGGTTCCGGATCGAAATCTACGTCCTCGTTGTTGTAATCATCATCATACATGGGAACACCTCAAGCTTCTAAATCGTCGGACGTAGCGCGATTGTCGTGTCTGCCAATGCCATACGGGCGGTCAGATGCGATCCCGAAATACCGCGTACGAGCCACCTGCGACAACGGCAACAATAGCGGCCACGATGAGGAACGTCGTTTCCGAGTCGGCGTGAAATGCTTGCTGGAACCACCAGCCAAAGAAGCTCGACAGCAGGCCCAGGCCGATCGAAAACGCGATGGTGACGCCCAAGACGACCAGCGTCAGCCGCCGTGTTTCTTCGCGGGTCGGCCAGGTCACCTTCTGCATCTCGGAGGCGACACCGCGCAGATAGGCCACGATGCTGCGCACCACCGGGATTCGGTTGACCAGGCCGGTCGAACCCGTGCCGCGCGGTTTGATCTGGCGCGCGCTGGGGGTGGGGCGGTCCTTGCGCAACGGCTGCGCGGATTCGGCGCCTTTCTCGAGCTGCTGCCGGCGGCGGCGCCTGTCGGAGACAACAACGTCTTCTTCGGGCTGTTCCATCTCGTCGTCGTAATCGTGATCGTCCATATCGTCCATGCGAGTGCGTGTGCGTGCCACTTTCAACTCCTCGGCGCTTCATTGCCCATACTAAGACACCGTCGCGAGGACGGTGTCTAAACGTAGCAAGCGAGTCATCTTCAGGCAGGGGTGGTAGGACTCGAACCCACAACCTACGGTTTTGGAGACCGTTGCTCTGCCAAATTGAGCTACACCCCTAATTGGCGGGGCAAAGTACCCCGAACAACTCACTGATCACTTAGGTCACTTCGTCTCACGGTGTAACGTGTGTTTCCGGCAGCGCGAGCAGAATTTCATCTTCTCCAGCCGCTGCGGGTCATTACGCCGGTTTTTCATCGATGTGTAATTCCGCTCTTTGCACTCGGTGCAAGCGAGGTGAATTACCAGCCGGACATCTTTCTTCTTTGCCATGATCCACCTGTTCCCGCCGTGCGGGAAGTCGGGGCCGGACAGGTCAATGCCCGGCCCGCGCTAGATTACTCAAGGATTTCGGTGATGACGCCGGCGCCGACGGTCAAGCCACCTTCGCGGATGGCGAAGTTGGAGCCGCGTTCGAGGGCCACGGGCGTGATCAGTTCGACTTTCAGGTTGACGCTGTCGCCGGGCATGACCATTTCCACGCCTTCGGGCAGCTCGATGGTGCCGGTCACATCCATGGTGCGGATGTAGAACTGGGGGCGGTAGCCGCTGAAGAACGCCTTGTGGCGGCCGCCCTCGTCCTTACGCAGCACGTAGACTTCGCTCATGAACTTGCGGTGCGGGGTGATCGAGGCGGGCTTGGCCAGCACCATGCCGCGCTCGACCTCTTCGCGCGTCACGCCGCGCAGCAGAATGCCCGCGTTGTCGCCCGCCTGCGCCTGGTCCAGCTCCTGGTGGAACATCTCGATGCCCGTCACCACCGTCTTCATGCTCTTGTCGCGCAGCCCGACGATCTCGATTTCCTCGCCCTTCTTCAGCGTGCCGCGCTCCACGCGCCCCGTCACCACCGTCCCGCGCCCCTTGATGCTGAACACGTCTTCCACCGCCATCATGAACGGCTTGTCGTATTCGCGCACCGGCGTGGGAATGTAGCTGTCCACCGTGTCCATCAACTGCCAGATGCACGCGTACTCCGGCGCGTTCGGGTCCGTGCTGGTGCTCTCCAAGGCTTGCAGCGCGCTGCCCCGCACAATCGGCGTCCCGGTGAACTTGTAGCTGTCCAGCAGCTCGGTCAACTCCAACTCGACCAGCTCCAGCAGCTCCTCGTCATCCATCATGTCCACCTTGTTCAGGAACACCACCATCGCCGGCACTTCCACCTGCCGCGCCAGCAGCACGTGCTCCCGCGTCTGGGGCATCGGCCCGTCCGGCGCCGCCACCACCAAGATCGCCCCGTCCATCTGCGCCGCACCCGTGATCATGTTCTTGATGTAGTCCCGGTGCCCCGGGCAGTCCACGTGCGCATAGTGCCGCGTGGCCGTCTGGTATTCCACGTGCGAAATCGCAATCGTGATCCCGCGCGCCTTCTCTTCCGGCGCATTGTCGATCTGCTCGAACGCCCGGAAATCCGCCCAGCCCTTCAGCGCCAGCGTCTTGGTGATCGCCGCCGTCAGCGTCGTCTTCCCATGGTCGATGTGCCCGATCGTCCCTACATTCACGTGCGGCTTCGACCGCTCAAATTTGCCCTTGGCCATGCTCTGTTGGTTCCTCCGGAAACGTACCTATCAGGGATAAAGCCAGAAAACAGCGTGCTCAGGTAGATAGAAACCCTAAGCCTACGATGGGATTTGAACCCATGACCTCTCCCTTACCAAGGGAGTGCTCTGCCGACTGAGCTACGTAGGCGGGAAATCACAAGCTATGCGCTTGTCGAGTGGGCCAGGTAGGACTCGAACCTACGAAGGCTTCTGCCAGCGGATTTACAGTCCGCCCCCTTTGCCGCTCGGGACACTGACCCTTGTGAACGTGCGATGTCTCGCGCTGAGCAGAGCCGACGATGGGAATCGAACCCATAACCTAGCGCTTACAAGGCGCTTGCTCTGCCGATTGAGCTACGTCGGCAAACATCAGCATTTTACCATGCCGGTGATGCGTGCTCAAGGGTAAATCAGAGACGGTCGGGATTTTATCGGACGGAATACCGTTTGTCAATGCCGACTCGATAGCCCCGGCGGGGCGATGAGTGTTACAATCTTACCGTTTGGCCGTGAAAATCGACGCTGAGAGAAGAGTGGAGATGACCAACGCTCACAATTTCGAACTGGTAGCCGAGCTGGAGATCGCCGAGCTGAAAACTCAGGCGCGGCTCTACCGCCACCGGGCGACCGGCGCGCGGGTGCTGTCGCTGGAAAACGATGATGAGAACAAGGTATTTGGCATCACCTTCGCCACGCCGCCCACCGATTCGACGGGCCTGCCGCATATCATGGAGCATTCGGTGCTGTGTGGCTCGCGCAAGTACCCGGTCAAAGAGCCGTTCGTCGAGTTGCTGAAAGGGTCGCTCCAGACGTTTCTGAACGCGATGACCTTCTCCGACAAAACGTGCTATCCGGTTGCCAGCCAGAATACCCAGGATTTCTACAACCTGATCGACGTCTATCTGGATGCCGTGTTCTATCCGAACATCACCCCTCAGACGCTACAGCAGGAGGGATGGCACTACGAGCTGGACAGCCTGGACGCGCCCCTGAGTTACAAGGGGGTCGTCTTTAACGAGATGAAGGGCGCCTACTCGGACCCGGAGAATTATCTCTACCGCAAGATCGAGCAGTCATTGTTCCCGGACAACACTTATGGCGTTGAGTCGGGCGGCGATCCCGCCGAGATCCCCAATCTGACTTACGAGCAGTTCAAGCGGTTTCACGACACTCTCTATCACCCGTCCAACGCGTTCATTTTCTTTTACGGGGATGACGATCCCGCCGAGCGGCTGCGGATCATCCAGCCCTACCTGGACGGTTTCGCGCGCCAGCAGGTCGACGCTGCTGTCCCGCCGCAGCCGGCATTTGACGCGCCGCGCCGCCTGATTTACGGCTATGATGCCGGCGACGAAGGCGCGGATGCCAAAAAGACGATGGTCACGGTCAACTGGGCGCTGGACGAGGTGACTGACGTTGAGGCCACGCTGGCGCTGAGCATCCTCAACCATATCCTGGTGGGCACGCCCGCCTCGCCGCTGCGCAAAGCCTTGATCGACTCCGGGCTTGGCGAAGACCTGGTCGGGGTCGGGTTGGAGCTGGACACCCGCCAGGCGTACTTCTCGACCGGGCTCAAGGGGATCGTGCTGGACGATGCCGGCCGGGTCGAAGACATGATCGTGACCACGCTCGCCGAACTGGCCGACCAGGGCATCGAGCCGGAGATGATCGAGGCGGCGGTCAACACGGTCGAGTTCAGGCTGCGTGAGAACAACACCGGTTCCTTTCCGCGTGGGCTGCTCTTGATGCTGCAGGCGCTGCGTCCATGGCTGCATGGCGGCGATCCGCTCTCGGCGCTGGCCTTCGAGGCGCCGCTGGCGGCGATCAAGCAGAAGCTCGCCGCCGATCCCGCCTATTTCGAGGGCCTGATCGCCCGGCGCTTCCTGGACAACCCGCACCGGACGACGGTCATCCTCCATCCCGATCCGGAGGTCAAGCGGCAGCGTGAAGCCGCCGAGCGCGAGCGCCTGGACGCGGCGCGCGCGGGCATGAGCGAGGACGATCTGCGCCGCGTGATGGACGAGGCCCGGCTGCTCAGGGAGGCCCAGGAAACGCCGGATTCGCCCGAGGCGCTAGCGACCATCCCCATGCTGACGCTCGAGGACCTGGATCGCGAGAATACGCCCATTCCACTGGATGTGTCTGACTTGCACGGCTGCCGCGTCCTGTTCCACGACCTGTTCACCAACGGGATCATGTATGTGGACCTGGGCTTCAATCTGCGCGCGCTGCCGCAGGACATGCTGCCGTACGTGCCCTTGTTCGGGCGCGCGCTGCTCGAAATGGGCACCCAAACCGAGGATTACGTCAGGCTGGCGCAGCGCATCGGGCGCAAGACCGGCGGCATCGAGGCGGTGCAGTTCACCTCGGCGGTCCACAACAGCGATCAAGCCGCGGCGTGGGGTGCCTTGCGCGGCAAAGCGACCGTCGAGCAGGCGGGCGAGCTGTTCGCCATCTTGAGCGACGTCCTGCTCACCGCCCGGCTGGACGATCAGGCCCGCTTCCGCCAACTGGTGCTGGAAGAGAAAGCCTCGCAGGAAGCCGGTTTGATTTACCAGGGGCATCTGGTGGTCCGCACCCGGCTGCAGGCGGCCCTGAACGAGGCTGACTGGGTGAGCGAGCAAATCGGCGGCGTGAACTACCTGCTGTTCTT
Organism: Aggregatilineaceae bacterium; assembly: GCA_040767355.1. Lineage (GTDB taxonomy): Bacteria > Chloroflexota > Anaerolineae > Aggregatilineales > Aggregatilineaceae > LM3-B42. The sequence continues at coordinate 93,440 of JAXGOS010000015.1, forward strand.
GCGCCAGCTCGCCGAGCGCGTCGATGCCGACTGGCCCGCCGTGCGCGATGTGCTGGAAGCCATGCGGCAGCGGCTGGTCAACCGGCAGGCGATGGTGGCGAATGTCACGCTCGATGAGGCCGGTTGGCGCCAGGTCCGCCCCCAGCTCGACAACCTGTTGGCAGGGCTGCCGTCGGCGGAGCCGGAATGGCACCGCTGGGCGTGGCGCGGCGAGGTAGCGAACGAGGGCTTGATCATTCCCGCGCAGGTCAACTATGTGGGCAAGGGCGCCGATCTCTACGCGCTGGGCTACCGGCGCCACGGCTCGTTCATTCCGATCCTCAACTATCTGCGCACGACGTGGCTGTGGGAGCGCATCCGCGTGCACGGCGGCGCCTATGGCGGATTCTGCGTGTTCGACTGGCGGTCGGGCGCGTTTGCGTTCCTGTCGTACCGCGATCCCAACCTGGCGGACACGCTCGAAAACTACGACCAGACCGGGACATTTCTGCGCAGGCTGGAACTCAGCCGCGACGAACAGGTGAAAAGCGTGATCGGCGCGATTGCCATGCTGGATCCGTACCAGCTTCCCGATGCCAAAGGGTTCACGTCGCTCCAGCGCTACCTGATCGGCGAGTCGGACGCGCTGCGCCAGGACCTGCGCGACGAGATTCTGACGACGACGCCGGAGCACTTCCGGCAGTTCGCGGACGTTCTCGACCGGGTGAGCGCCGAGGGATTGGTCGTGGTGCTGGGCGCGCAGGACGCGCTCGAGGCGGCGAATGCGGCGCGCGGGGATGGCTGGCTCAAGATCACCAAAGTGCTCTGAGCCGGGTTCCGCCGGCTGCGTCATGGCCCGCGAGCGGTCGCCGCTCGCGGGCCTGTTACCATGGCGGCCTAACCGCTGGTGAATCTTTGAAACGAACGAGCGGGCCCGCGCGAGGCGGCGACCCAGGAGACTCTCATGACCGAACATGCCCACCAAGCTGTGCCGGCGACGATGCGGGCCTGGCAGCCCTACGCGGCGCTCTTGATCGGGGTGTTGGCCGTTTCGACGGCGGCGATCTTCATCCGGCTGGCCCAGGAGGAGGGCGCGCCATCGCTCGTGCTGGCGGCGGCGCGGCTGGCGGTGGCGTCGCTGGTCTTGACACCGATCGTGCTGCGCCGGCACCGCGCGGAGTTGCACACGATTCGGGTGAGGGACATGTGGCTGGCGGTGGCCGCGGGCGTGGCGTTAGGGCTTCACTTTGCGTCGTGGATCACGTCGCTCGAATACACGGCCGTGGTCAACAGTGTTACCCTGGTCACGACCAATCCCCTGTGGGTGGCGCTGATGACGCCGCTGGTTCTCAAAGAACGGGTGGGGCGGTGGACCATGGCCGGGCTGGTGCTGGCGCTCGGCGGGGGAATCATCGTCGCGCTGAGTGGCGAAGCCGGGACTCCGCCCACGCGTCAGGAACCGCTGCTGGGCAACGGACTGGCGTTGTTTGGTGCGTGGATGGTCTCGATCTACTTCGTCATCGGCCGCCAACTGCGCTCGCGGCTGAGCGTGATGACCTATATCTGGTTGGTCTACAGCGTGGCGGCGGTCCTGCTGTCGATGGTTGTGGTCGTGTCCGGTCAGCAGGTGTTGGGTCTGCCGGGCGAGGCGTATTTGTGGATGGTGTTGATGGGGCTCGTGCCGCAGCTCATCGGCCATTCGGCGTTCAATTACGCGCTGGGGTTTTTGCCGGCGGCGTATGTCACCATGGTGACCCTGTTCGAGCCGGTGGGCAGCGGGCTGCTGGCGATGCTGCTGCTGGACGAGTGGCCGGTGCCCCTCCAGCTTGCCGGTGCGACGCTGATTCTGGTGGGAATTGCCCTCGCCACGCGCGAATCACGGGTTGGAAAAACGGACATCACGGATTAGACTAGGGGGCAAAGGTTTACAGCGAGGTTGGGCGCATGGACGGAATCTTTGGCGTAGGCTTGGCCGAAATGCTGATTATCGGGTTGGCGCTGTTCGTCATCGGCGGCCCCGAGAACACGGCGAAGTGGGCGCGCGAGCTGGGCAAGATGGTCTACAAAGGGCGCAAGATGTGGGCCGACCTGATGGCCCAGATGGAAAAGGAACTGGGGCCGGAAGGCAAAGAACTGGTGGACGTCACGCGCGAGCTGGGGAAGGGCGCGCGCGAGATCCGGCAGATGTCGCCTACCAAACGCGTCCTAGGCGAGACGATGCGCATGGTCGAGTCGGCGGTCGATATCGAGGGCGCCGGGGAGGGCGAGTCCCAATCCGGCAAATCGAAGGCGGCCCCTGCTGGCACATCAGAGCCCGCCGGGGGGACATCGGGCAACGGCCAGAACGACGAGAAAAAATACCGGGCATGGCTCCCACCCAAGGGCGAATAACCGCAAACCGGTCGCTTTCCCTCCGCTTAACGAACCTCCCAGAATTTGGGTTGCTATCCCGCAAGCGATCCTCTATAATGTGTTTACATCAGATTAATCATATTGATCAGATCATTTGAATGGGCCATAAACCCATGAAGGCTCATCTGTATGTCTGACTCTTTGATAGATGCAGACATTCTTCGCTACATTATCGAGCACCAGGTCAAGCCCGGCGAACGCCTCCCGACGATCCCCGAACTCAGCACCGAACTCGACGTCAGCGTCAGCAAAATCCGCGAGGAACTCGAGGTTGCCCGCGCGTTAGGTTTTGTCCAGATCAAGCCCCGCACCGGCACCCAGGTCCAGGCCTTCGATTTTGGCCCGGCGGCCAAACTGAGTGTGCTGTACGCGCTCGGGCTCAACCGGGCTTATTTCCGCGATTTTTCCCAGTTGCGCATCAGCATCGAGCTGTATTTCTGGCACGAGGCCGTCGCCTTGCTGTGTCCTGACGACATCGCCCATCTGCGCAACCTGGTCGTATGCGCGTTTGACAAGCTAAACCGTGTCCCGATTGAGGTCCCGTTCAAGGAGCATCGCGATCTGCACTTAACTTTTTACAAGCATCTCACTAACCCCTTCGTTCATGGATTGTTGGAAGCCTATTGGGTGGCCTATCAGGCGTTTGGGCTGGCCTTTTTTGCCGAGTTGTCCTACCACCGGCAGGTGTGGGCCTATCACGAGCGCATGGTCGAATGTGTGGCACGTGGGGACCTGGATGGGGGACATCAGGCGCTAGCCGAGCACATGACCCTGCTGCGGCACATGCCGATCGATACCGAGCCGGACGGCACCAATGCCAACAGTCCGAAACCTGGAATCTATTTAGGTTTTGAGTGATCACCCACAGTCAGGAGCATACCGTGCTATGAGCAATGTCCAGAGTTCACCGATTGAATCACTGCTCGCCCATCCGCAGACGATCGTGAACGATTTTCAGATCATGATCGCGACCGTGAATGGGTCGGGCAGTCAAACTGCCAACACTGCCATTCTGCGGGCGCTGTTCCGCATGGGGATTCCGGTGAGCGGCAAAAACATCTTCCCTTCGAATATCCAGGGTTTGCCCACCTGGTTCACGATCCGGTTGAGCAAAGATGGGTACACCGCCCGGCGCATTGACTACCAAATCCTGGTGGCGATGAACCAGCAGACGGCCGCCGAGGACATCAAGAATCTGTCGCCCAATGGTGTGTGTCTGTATCCTGAGGAGTGGCGGATCCAGCACGACCGGGACGACATCACGTACTACCCGATCCCGGTCAAGGCGCTGGTTGACGCCTCGGATACGCCGCCGAACCTCACCTCTTACGTGTCCAACATGGCTTACGTCGGCGTGCTGGCATCGCTGCTCAACATCGACATGGAGCAGATCCAGTTTGCCCTCGAGTTTCATTTTGACCGCAAGGCCAAGCCGGTCGGCATGAACATGGCGATTGTCCGCGCGGCTTATGAATGGGCGCAGGACAACCTGGCAAAGACGGATCCCTTCCTGGTTGAGCCGATGAACAAGACCGACGGCATGCTGCTGCTCGACGGGAATTCGGCCGGGGCGCTGGGCGCGGTGTTCGGTGGGGTGTCGTTCGCGGCCTGGTACCCGATCACGCCCTCGACCAGCATGATCGACTCGCTGCGCGCCTATCTCAGCGACCTGCGCACCGATCCTGACACCGGGCTGGCGACCTACGCGATCGTCCAGGCTGAGGACGAGATTGGCGCGATTGGCATGATCGTCGGCGCGGGGTGGGCGGGCGCTCGTGCCATGACGGCCACCTCCGGTCCTGGCCTGTCGCTTCTGACGGAGTTCGCCGGCCTGGCTTATTATGCCGAAGTGCCCGCGGTGATCTGGGATGTGCAGCGCATGGGCCCGAGCACCGGGCTCCCCACCCGCACGGCACAAGGTGACGTGCTGATGGCCTACTTCCTCGGGCACGGCGACACGAAACACGTCGTCCTGTTCCCGTGCGATGTACATGAGGCGTTCGAGTTCGGCTGGAAGGCGTTCGACCTGGCCGACCGGCTCCAGACGCCCGTCTTCGTGCTCAGCGACCTCGACCTGGGCATGAACCTGTGGATGAGCGAGCCCTTCGACTATCCGCCTACACCAATGGACCGCGGCAAGGTGTTGACCGCGGAAGACCTGGACCGGCTCGGCGGCTATGCCCGTTACGCGGACGTGGACGGCGATGGGATCGGCTACCGCTCGCTGCCCGGCACCGATCACCCGCACTCGGCGTACCTCGCGCGCGGCACCGGTCACAACGAGCGCGCGGTATACAGCGAGCGCCCCGACGACTGGGTGAACAACATGGCACGGCTGGGCCGCAAGCACGACACAGCGCGCGAGTTGGTTCCCCAGCCCGAGGTGAGCGGGACTGGCGCGCCGATCGGGCTGATCGCTTACGGCACGACGCATGCCTGTGTGGTCGAGGCACGCGACCGGCTGCGGGCCGAACAGATCGAGACCGACTATCTGCGGGTGCGCGCGCTGCCGTTCAACAGCGTCACGCGCGACTTCATCGAGCAGCACAGCCGGGTTTATGTGGTGGAGAACAACACCGACGGGCAAATGGCGAAACTGGTCCGGATGGAATTCCCGGATCTCGCCCCCCGCGTCTTTTCACTGGCATACTCGGACGGCCTGCCGCTGACGCCACGCTGGCTGACGGCAGCCGTTTTGGAACAGGAGCGGTAACGATATGGGAACGCGCGAAAACCTGATTGGATTGCAGCGCAACGATTATAAAGGCGGCGAGTCGACTCTCTGCCAGGGATGCGGGCACAACTCCATCTCGAACCAGATCATCGCGGTGTGTTACGAGCTGTCGATTAACCCGCACGACGTGATTAAGCTGAGCGGTATCGGGTGCTCCAGCAAATCGCCCGCCTATTTCCTCAATCGCTCGCACGGCTTCAACGGGCTGCACGGGCGTATGGCTGCCCTGGCGACCGGCTCGACCACCGTCAACAACCGGCTGATCGCGATCGGCGTCAGCGGCGACGGCGACACCGGCAGTATCGGCCTCGGCCAGTTTAAGCACATGGTGCGCCGCAACGTTCCGGTGGTGTACATCGTCGAGAACAACGGCGTCTACGGACTGACCAAGGGCCAGTTTTCTGCCACGGCGGACATTGGCCAGGAACTGAAGTATGCGGGCATCAACGAGTTGCCGCCGATCGATATCTGCCTGGAAGCGCTGGCAGCGGATGCCACGTTCGTGGCGCGCTCGTTCGCCGGCGACTCGAAGCAGGTGCGCGAGCTGCTCAAAGCGGCCATCAGGCATCGTGGCACGGCGGTGCTGGACATCATCAGCCCGTGCGTGACGTTCAACAACCACGAAGAATCGACCAAGAGCTACCCGTACGGCAAAGCCCATCAGGAGCCGCTGCAGGACATCACCTTCATCCCGGAGCACGAGCCGATCATCGTTGACATGATGGAGCCGGGCCAGATCCAGGCCGTGGAGCTGCATGACGGGTCGCATCTGGTGCTCAAGAAACTGGACCCGGACAAGCACGATCCGACCGACAAGATGGCGGCGTTCCGCCTGATCCAAGAGGCCCGCGAGGCCAACCAGTTCATCACCGGCCTGATCTACGTCGAAGAGGGCCGGCCCACCCTGGCCGAAACCAGCCACATCATCGACAGGCCGCTGGTCCATCTGCCCGACGACCAACTCCGCCCCCCGCGCGAAGCGCTGGACAGGCTGTTGAACCGTCTGACCTGCTGTAATTAGGGGTTCCAAACGCTGCGGCGACCACCTCAATCTGAGCTGGTCGCCGTTTTTTTCGTGCGGGGCGCGTTACGGCTCCTCGGATAGGATCAGCCGGCGGCGGTGTACGCGCGCCCGGCCGAGATCGAGTCCCAAGGCGTCGAGCACTTCATCCGCGCGCCCGTTGCCCCGATCGCCGGCGACCAGCCGCGCCGCCAGATGACCCTCTTCGTCCAGGGCCAGATCCACGATCAGCGGGCGCAGGTCGTAGGGCTTGTTATTGCGCGTGCGCTGGACTTCGGGCTGGGCGAGCAGATCGTCCAGGCGCGCCCGCAGTGCATCCACGACCACCGAATCGTCGAGCAGCGTGAAGGTGTATTCGGCCTCAGTGACCAGAGTCGGCAGCGCTGCCCCCTTGACCGGGACCTCGTCCAACGCGTAGATCGTGAGGCCAGACGGGCAGCAGACTTGCAGTCTGGGACGCCATTCGTCCTGCAGAGAGCCGGTCAGGCGCTGCGTCAGCCAGATGTCCAGGAACTCGCTCTCACTGGTCGCGCCTACCGGCAGCGCCGCCGCCATCTGCATTCGCGGGCGGGGGTTAAATCCCTGCGAGTACTCCAGCGGGATCGCCGCGCGCCGTAGCACGCGCTCCCACGTCTTGGACAGGTCGAGGTGGCCTACGAAGCGCAGCGGCCCGTCTTTGCCAAAGCGGATTCGGAGACGTTGTTGAGTCAGTGGTTGGTTCATGGTCTGCATTATAACAAACCCGCCGGGGCCAGGACCAGGGTGGGCTAGTGAGCGTTCGCTTTGCCTGGTATACTGGCAGCCGCCGCAGATACCCGAAGCGGCGTAACCTTTGCGGCGATGAGGTGTTAGTACGCATGACCAGGCCGAATACGACTGATGGCCACAGGTATGCAGCGGCCGTTGATACGCAACTGGTCGAGTGGGCCCAGGCCGGTGACTCGACCGCGTTCGGCGAGCTGTATACGCGGTATGTCCAGAAGATATACAACTACGTGTATTATCGGACCGGGAATCATCACGACGCCGAAGACCTGACTTCCCGCGTGTTCTTCCGGGCGTTGGGGCACATCGGCCACTATGATGACCGGGGGGTGCCGTTTTCGGCGTGGCTGTACCGCATTGCGCATAACCTGGTGGCGAACTGGCACCGCGATCGGGGGCGTAAGCAGATTGTGCCGCTCGACGAGACGATCGTCAGCGGGTATCCCTTCCATGCGCCCGAAGCGCTGGCTGAGTCTCAGGAAGAGGAGGAGCTGCTGCTCCGGTCGATTCGCGAGCTTCCGCCCGATCGCCAGCAACTGCTGATCTTGAAGTTCGTCGAGCGCCTGTCAAATGCCGAGATCGGCGCGATCATGAACCGGACCGAGGGCGCCATCAAATCGTTGTATCATCGCACGCTCTTATCGCTGCGTGACGCTATCGAGAATCAGGATGGATCCGCGCGCCAACCGCGCCGCCGGCGATTTGGATTGTGATCCGCCGAACGTCCTGGTGTCGTGACTCTTGTCGAGGTGAAGACCATGCTATCCGATCTGTTCAATTATCGACCCCATCGCCAACTGACCGGTTTTCTGGCCGACCGCGCCAATGCCTTGTTTGGCAGCAGCACCAGCCTGGACCGCTTCATCGGGCCGTATGACCGGATCGCGGTCGATCAGGTGGAGGGCTTCGCCGACATCGTCGAGCGTCTCAGCCGGACCCTGGTTGAGGTGAAACCCTCCGAGTTGTTCGTCGAACAACTGCGCCAGCAGTTGCTGTATAGCCAGAGACCGGACCCGCAAACCATGTGGCAGCGGATCCACCAGTTGCCGCTGCGCATGCGGCTGGCTGCCGGCATCGGCGGCGCGACGCTCACTGCGGGCGTGCTGCTGATCGCCTCGCGGCCTTATCTCATGGACGTGCTGACATCCTGGCGCGATCGCTGACCACCCGCAGCGCGAGCGCCCTTTTTATTGCCCGCCACGATCTCATACCTCGTGAGGTGTACCGATGAGCCAGCGTTACGCCAAAATCACTGGTTGGGGAAAGTACGTGCCCGAACGCGTGGTTACCAACGACGATCTCGCGCGAATAGTCGACACGAGCGATGAGTGGATTCGGACCCGGACCGGGATTCGCGAGCGGCGCCTCAGGACCGAGAACGACACCACGGCCAGCATGTCGGTCGCCGCAGCCCAGGAGGCTTTAGCCGTCGCCGGAATCACGCCCGCCGATGTGGATCTGATCATCGTCGCGTCGTCTACGCCCGATTATCTGCTGCCCTCGGTTGCCAGCCAGGTGCAGGATATGTTGGGCGCTAAGTGCGGAGCGTTCACGTTGGTCGCGGGGTGTTCCGGTTGGGTGTATGGACTGGTCACAGCCTCGCAGTTCATCCAGAGCGGCGGTTACGACCGCATCCTGGTCATCGGCGCGGAGATCATCTCGTTCGCGCTCGATTTCACCGATCGAACCACCTGTGTGCTGTTCGGTGATGCGGCCGCGGCGAGCGTCGTGGAGGCCAGCGATGAGCCGGGCGGCCTGCTGTCGTTCGAACTGGGCTCCGACGGATCCGGCGCGATGGCGCTTTACGTGCCGGACGGCGGGAACGTGTCACCGATCTCGCAGAGGACCGTCGACGAGCGGCGGCAGTACCTGCGCATGAACGGATCGGAGATCTACAAGTTCGCGGTGCGCACCCTCTCCAGTTCGCTCAAGCGCACGATTTACGACGCCGGTTTGACGCCAGACGATATCGACCTGTACATTCCCCATCAGGCTAACGCGCGGATCATCGAGTCGGCGGCGCGGCAGATGCGCGTGCCGGTAGACAAGTTCTACATCAATCTCGACCGCTACGGGAACACCTCCGCAGCATCGGTGCCCCTGGCGCTCGTCGAGGCGGTGGAGGAAGGCCGCCTGAAAGACGGCGATCTGGTGGCGATGTGCGCGTTTGGGGCAGGGTTGACCTGGGCATCGGCGGTGATCCAGATCGGCACCGGCGAGATCAGCCTGGCGCAGAGCTTCTTCTCGCTGGGCCGGGCGCGGTACCTGGCTCGCCGGACGTCGGACGCCTTGCTCGATTCGGCGCAGTCGGCCTTGCTGCCGCTGTACACCTTCTGGTACGGGCGACGTAAAAAGGACTAGACAGCGTCGCGAGGCGCTGTCGAGCACCCCGGCTCGTTTGACAGGCCGGGGTGTTTGTATTAATGTAGTGTTATCGACTTTGTTGTTCCTTAATGATTATGGACCGCTGGCGCCGTTGGTGCGCCGTGCGCTCATCGGACGCTGGCGGTGACCAGATAGGAGACGTTGACTCATGAGCAATGCGCCCGACACCCCTCTCCAGGCCGCACGCGCGCTAGTGGGGACGCTGCGCGCCGGGGCGGATGGCGCGATCGCGCGGCAGTTGGACGCCCTCGCCGGGTTGCTGGAGAGCGCCCAGCAGCGCGGCGAAGGGCAGGATGCCGCCGAGCTACGCGCGCACCTGGCCGAGGAGATCGCGACCAACGCCAAATTCGTCTCGGTAATGGTACACGAGATTCGCATCCCGATGACCAGCATCCGCGGCTATTCGGACATGCTGGCGAAAAACGTGGTCGGCGAGCTTAACGACATGCAGCAGCAGTTCGCCAACACCATCCGGTCCAACGTCATCCGCATGGAACATCTCGTCTCTGATGTCAGCGACATCAGCAAGATCCATTCGGGCCGCATTCGGCTGGAACCGAAGATGGATATGTACAAAAATATCGCCATGCAGGTCGAGAAGGACACGGCCGATCTGGCCGCCGAGCACAATCACACGCTGGTGTTCGACACGCCGGACGGCCTGCCGGTCTTGAACCTGGACAGCGAGCGGCTGGCCCAGGCACTCAAGAAGCTGGTCGTGAACGCCCTCCAGTACACACCCGACGGCGGCGCGATCACGGTTCGCGCCGAGCCGGCCAATGGGGGACTCAAAGTGTCGGTGATCGACAATGGAGTCGGCATGAGCGAGGACGAGCTGGCTCACGTGGGCGAATTGTTCTGGCGGTCGGAGAGCGAGCACGTTCGCTCGTTCAAGGGGCATGGCCTGGGGCTGCCGATCGCGATGGGCTTCATCAAGTTGATGGACGGCACCTTCTTCTTCGAGAGCGAGCCGGGCAAAGGCAGCACCTTCGGGTTCACCGTCCCCGCGGCGGGGTGACGACTCCGCGCGCGCCGGGCGCCGCGTGGCGAACAGGCGCGGGATGGCCCGGCGCCTGTTTTTTGATCGCGCCCGGTTGTGACGTCCCTCAGGCGAGTGTTATACTCCCTCCAGAGACCTCTGCACATTCGTGTTCTCGATCTGGAGGCGAATCGGTGAACCTGCACGAATACCAGTCAAAAATACGTTTTTCTGAATTTGGCATCCCCATCCCGCAAGGGAAAGTAGCACGCTCCCCACAAGAAGCTTACGAAATCGCGAAGGAACTCGGCGGGCCGGTCGTCGTCAAGGCCCAGGTGCTCACCGGCGGGCGCGGCAGGGCAGGCGGCGTCAAGCTGGCCCAGACTCCCGAAGAGGCCCAGCAGCGCGCCGACGAGATTCTGGGCATGGACATCAAGGGGCACAAAGTGCTCCGGGTTCTGATCGATCAGGCATCCGACATCAAGACAGAGATTTATCTGGGCGTGACCAACGACCGCGCCGCGCGCCAGCCGCTGATCATGGCGAGCGCTGAAGGCGGTATGGATATCGAAGAAGTCAACCGTGTCTCGCCGGAGAAGATCGTCCGCGAGCACGTCGATCCGTTCCTGGGCCTGCGCGATTACCAGATCCGCAACCTGGCCTATGGGATCGAGCTGCCGCGCGAGCTGTGGAAGCAGATGATCCAGATCGCGCGCGGGCTGTATCGCTGCTACGTGGAGAGCGACGCCACGCTGGCCGAGATCAACCCGCTGATCATCGACGGCACCGGCAACCTGCTGGCGGTGGATGGCAAGATGTCGATTGACGATAGCGCGCTGTACCGGCATCCGGAGCTGGCCGAGCTGCGCGACACCAGCGCCGAGCCCCTCGCCGAGACGCAGGCGCGCGCGGCGGGGCTGAGCTATGTCAAGCTGGACGGCGAGATCGGCTGCATGGTCAATGGGGCCGGGCTGGCGATGGCCACGATGGACATGACCAAGCTGTTTGGCGGCTCTCCGGCCAACTTTCTCGACATCGGCGGCGGCGCGAAGGCGGACAAAGTGGCGGCGGCGCTGCGCATCATCCTGGCCGATCCGAACGTCAAGTCCGTCCTGTTCAACATCTTCGGCGGCATCACCCGCTGTGACGAAGTGGCGATGGGCATCCTCACGGCGCTGCGCGAGGTGAAAGTCGATCTGCCGATGGTGGTGAGGCTGGTGGGCACCAACGAAGAAGAAGGCCGCCGGTTGATCGACGAGGCGAAGATCCCGCACATGGTCAGCGCGGCGACGTTGGCCGATGCGGCGCAAAAAGCGGTTGCGGCGGCGCGCGGCGCATAAGGACAGAGAGACGATGTCAATTCTTGCGGACAAAAACACGAAGGTCCTGATTCAAGGCATCACGGGCCGCGAAGGCCTGTTTCACACCGAGCAGATGATCGAATACGGCACGAACGTGGTCGGGGGCGTGACGCCGGGCAAGGGCGGCGAGTGGGTGTTGGGCAAGCCGGTGTTCGACACCGTGAAAGCCGCCTGCGAGGCCACCGGCGCCAACGCCACGGTGATTTACGTCCCGGCGGCATTCGCCGTGGACGCGATGTACGAGGCTATCGACGCTGAAATCGCGCTGATCGTCTGCATCACGGAGGGGATTCCGGTGCTGGACATGATGAAGGTGCGCGCCCGGCTGGATCACAGCCAGAGCCGCCTGGTGGGGCCCAACTGCCCAGGATTGCTCACACCAGGCCAAGCCAAGCTGGGCATCATGCCCGGCCACATCGCGACACCCGGAAATGTGGGCGTGGTGTCGCGCAGCGGCACGCTCACCTACGAAGTCGTCTATGCACTCACGCAGCGCGGCATCGGCCAGACGACGTGTGTGGGCATCGGCGGCGACCCGGTAAATGGGACCAACTTCATCGACGTGCTGCAGATGTTCGAAGACGATCCCGACACCGAGCAGATCGTGATGATCGGCGAGATCGGCGGGACGGACGAGGAGAAAGCCGCCAGCTATATCACCGCGCACTTGACCAAGCCGGTCGTCGCCTTCATCGCCGGGCAGACGGCGCCGCCCGGCAAGCGCATGGGCCACGCCGGCGCGATTGTCGAAGGGGGCAGTGGGACCGCCGCGGACAAGATTGCCGCGCTGAATTCCGCCGGCGTGAAAGTGGCCGAACACCCGGAGCAGATCCCCGATCTGCTGTGACCAGTACGCGTCTCAGATTCGGGGAAAAAAGTTGACCACAGAGGTCGCAGAGGACACAGAGAGGAATATTCTGAGAGTCTACCTTGAATCAATCCTCCTCTGTGCTCTCTGTGTGCTCGGTGGTTCAAGACTCGCCCCAGACTTGAAATGCACCCCTATGACCATCGGGGCTTGACCGGGGTAGGGCAGTATGGTATGCTGGCGTCACCACAAAAGCGACGACGGAAACGAGTATGTCCGCGTGGCCGGTCAGCGAGCCCGGGATGGTGGAAGCCGGGCGCGGCAAACGGGCAGAAAATCCTTCCTGAGCTGCAAGCCGAACGTGCCTGCGCACCAGTAAGCTGTGCCGGAGTGGTCGCCGTTATCTCGACCTTGCCATGCTGGTGGCAACTGAGCGCCCTGCCGTCTGGCGGGGAATAAGGGTGGTACCGCGAGAGTGTGAAGCTCCCGTCCCTTGTCTGATGAGGGATGGGAGCTTGTGTTGTGGGGAGATGAGATGGCAGGTGAAGTCACGATCCGGCGCGTCAGGCGGCGCGACGAAAGCGCCATAGCCCGACTGTGGCAGGCATTGTCGGAGTACCACGTGGCGCTTGACGACCGGATGCCGGTCCCGGCGGAAGGCGCGGCGGAGCGCTACGCGGCCCGCTTGATCGAGCGCCGCAACGACCCGTATACGCGCGCCTTCGTCGCCGAGATCGATCGCGAGGTGGTCGGCTATGTGTTGGGCGCGGTGGTCGACCTGCATCCCGATTTGTTCCAGCATGTCGAATCGGGCTATATCGCGGACATTTACGTCGACCCGGCCTTCCGGCGGCGCGGCATTGCCCGGATGCTGCTGGATGCGATCAGAGGCTGGCTCGCCGAGCAGGGCGTGCAGCACATCGAGTGGCAGGTGGCCGCGACTAATCCGGCGGGTACGGCCTTCTGGGAAGCCGTCGGCGGCAGGCCGGTCATGGTCCGGATGCGGCTCCCGCTCGACGGCGCGTAAGGCGAAAAGGCTGGCAGATCGATGGCACAACTGGCGAACTGGTTAGGCCCGGCCCGGGCAAAGCTGCTGGTGGGGCTGTTCGCGATCGCCCTGGTGGTCAGCCTGGGGCTGGTGGCTGCCTACGGGCCGGAGCCCTGGGTGATCTCGGTCCAACTGGCGCTGGCCTGGGTGTGCCTGTTCGCCGTAGCTTTGGCGCTGCACGTCCGCGCTGCCCCGCGTGACCGACGGCGGCTATGGCTGGCGCTGGGGCCGGGACTGATCCTGCTGGCGATCGGCGTGGCGTGGCCGGGCGGCGTATTGTTCCTGGCCGGGGTCGGCGCGGGCTGGATCGTGGTGGCGCAGTTCGTGCTGCGCAGCCGCGTGCGGATGGAATACCAGGCGGCGATCAAACACCTGCGTAACAGCGCCTATGACGAGGCCGCCGCCGTGATGGACGGACTGGTCGACGCCGAACCGGACGATCTCAACCACCGGCGCTTCCGGGCGGAGATCTACCGGCTGGCGGGGCGGCTGGACCGGGCAATCGCCGATTATGAAGGCATCGTCGCGCGCGACCCGGACTCGCCGGTAGGGCTGGCCGGGTTGGCGGAGACGTATGCTCAGAGCGGCGACTTCGAGACGGCGCGGCGCTTCGCCCGGCAGGCCCACGAGCGCGATCCGGGCCAGTGGATGGGCGCCTACAACCTGGGGCTGATCGAGGACCGGCTCGGCCTGGCGGCGGAGGCGGTCCAGCATCTGGAGCACGCGCTCCGCCTGGGCGTCCCGCAGAGCCGCTACCGGCTGCTGACACACCTGTGGCTGGCGCGCAACTACCACCGCCAGGGGCAGCCGGAGCGGGCGATCACGCAGCTCAACTTGCTGCGCGAACAGGCCGCTGGCCTGCGGGACTGGCAGATTGTGTTCGAGAGCGAGCAGGCGGCGGCGCTGCGCGGCCTGCTAGAACCGGATGTCCGGCTGGCGCAGGCGATCATCGAGGGCGAAAACCGGCTGGAACGGTTGGATTCGGCGTAAGGAGAGTAGGTGATGGCCGACGATCGACAGGTCACTGCGCCCGGGCGGACGCTGCCGGAGAGCCGCCTGGTACGGATTGCGCTCGGCATATTCGGGCTGGTGGTCGCCGCAGCGGTGATTGGCGGGATCGCGTTCGCCCTGATGCGATCGAGCCGCAACAAGCCGCTGGAGGTCGAGATTGTGCCCGGCGCGCGGCAGGTGGGCAGCGAGGTGCTCTCGGATCACGCCGATCACCAGCAATACATCTCGACCGCCCCCGTGGCGGAGATCGTGGCGGCGTTTGCCGAGCAGGATGAGATGGTATGCCACGATCAGTACGCGCGGGTGACCGGTCAGGCGGACGGTGAGGCGCTGCGCGAGGGGTACTTGTATACGACCTGTCTGCTCGATCGCTCGTGGCTGGACATGACGCAGTACAACGAGATCACCATCCAGCCCCAGTATGACGAGAGCGGGCAGGCCACGGGCGAAGTCCTGATCGATATCCGGCGCTATTGGGGGAATTGACAATGGCGACTCCGACCAGCGAAGGGGTGGGACCGGCCCGGTGGCGCGTCCCGACGGGTCTGGCCCTGGCGCTGATGGCGTTGGTCCTGGTCGTCGCGGCGCTGATCCTGGCGCGGGTGGCTGGCCCGCTGTACGGGCTGCTGTTCCCGGCGCAGGTGCCGGTGCCCGAGCGCGCCGAGGAGATCGAGCACGTCAAGCCCGAGCGGGGCGCGGAATACTGGATCTACCGCACCAGCCAGACCGGGCGCGAGGTGGCGGCGTTCTACGAGCGCGAAGGCGGCGCCTGCCAGTACAGTGCCCAACAGCCCATGCCGGACGAGCCCGACCCGCGCGCCGAAGGCGTGAGCTACAGCGTGGCCTTCTGCCGTGGCAAGACCGAGTCGGCGGGCAGCCGCGTCTCGTGGGAAGTGTCCATCGCGGAAGGCTATACCAACGATGAGGGGCCAACCGTATTTCGAATCTACAAGTTCAGCGAGGTCAACTGAGCGGGAGGTGTCACCGTGGCAGGCTGGCTAAGGCGGCCCGTGCCGCGCGCCATTACCAGATCGGACTCGCCGTGTGGCCGTCGTCATGAATCATGAGTGCCGAACTGCGTACAGGAGGAAGCATGTTTAAAGCTGTAACACCCAAGGTCGATATCAACGCGCTCGAACAGGACCAGCTTGCTTTTTGGCGCGAGCGGGACGTGTTCCAACGGACGATGGACGAGCGCAAAGGGGGCAGGAACTACGTGTTCTTCGAGGGGCCGCCCACTGCTAACGGGCGCCCCGGCACACACCACGTGCTGGCGCGTGCCTTCAAGGACATGTTCCCGCGCTTCCACACCATGAACGGCGCCTACGTGCTGCGCAAAGGCGGCTGGGACACGCACGGTCTGCCGGTCGAGATCGAGGTCGAGAAAGAGCTTGGCTTCACGCACAAGTGGCAGATCGAGGAATACGGCATCGCGAAGTACAACGAGAAGTGCCGCGAGAGCGTCTTCCGCTACATCCAGGAGTGGGAGCGCCTGACCGAGCGCATCGCGTTCTGGGTGGACCTCGACAACGCTTATGTCACCTACACCAACGAGTACATCCAGAGCGTCTGGTGGATCCTGCGCCAGTTCTGGGACAAGGATCTGCTCTACCAGGGCTACAAAGTGGTGCCCTACTGCGCCCGCTGCGGCACGCCGCTGAGCAGCCACGAGGTCTCGCTGGGTTACGAAGAGGTCGCCGATCCGAGCGTGTTCGTGCGCTTTGCCGTGAAGGAC
>JAXGOS010000016.1:0-101244 GCA_040767355.1 Aggregatilineaceae bacterium
AAACACCAGCGCCAGCATCAGCGCGCCGTAAATGGCGAGGCCGCCCAACAGCGGCGTCGGCCTTTGATGGACCTTGCGCACGTTGGGTTGGTCCAGCACGCCGAAATGGAACGCCAGCCGCCGGGTCATGGGTGTGAAACCGACCGCCGCTGCGAACCCGGCGATCATGACGGGCAAAAACTGTGTCATCTCCATGAACTTTCGATATTCCGCCTGTTGACTGCACCCGGTAATGGGGACCAGCCGGGCGAAGAACTGCTGCTCACAAGCCGGGCGGGAGTATACCTCGTGTGTCCTGCCAGGCAAAACCGGTGTTCGTTCTGGCAGCGGATCGCCATCAGAACAGGCTCAACTGCCTGGGCGGGGGCGGCGGTTCGTCGCCGGGATCGTCGACGCGCTCGATCTCGCCGAGCAGCTTGAGCATCCGCTTAAAATCCTCTTCCATCGCCGGGCGCAGGTTCGGGTTGCGCAGTACCGCCGCCGGGTGGAACAGCGGGTAATAGATCCGCCCATTGGCCCGCTTGGGCTGCCCGTGAATCCGGGAAATGCGCGCCGTGTTCGGGAAGAATAGCGCCATGCTGAACCGGCCGAGGGTGGCGATCACCTTGGGGCGGATGATCTCGACCTGGCGCTTAAGGTAGGTCGGGACACATGTGTCGATTTCGGGCGGCAGCGGGTCGCGGTTGCCGGGCGGGCGGCACTTGACCACGTTGGTGATGAAGACCTGCTCGCGCGAGAAGCCGATCTGGGCCAGGAGCTGGTCCAGATATTTCCCCGAGGCGCCCACGAACGGCAGGCCTTCCTGGTCTTCGTGATAGCCCGGTGCCTCGCCGATGAACAGGATGTCCGCATCGGCGCGGCCCGATCCGGGGACGGCGTGAGTCCGCCCGCTGTAGAGGGGGCACTGCTGGCACGTCCGGATTTCGCCGGCGATGGCAGCCAGCGCGGCCTGACGGTCTTCCAGGCTTTTCAGTTCGCTCACAGTCCTCTCCTTGTCTCGAACCTGGTCAGCCAGTGAACTGATCGACGAAATTGACGCGCTGCTGGAGGGCGCGCAGCCTTTGGGCGAGGCGCTGCTGGTACGGCTCGTCCAGGGGCCGGACTTCCATCAGGTAGGCATCCTCGTTATTGTCACGGTAATAACTGGGACGGCGCCCGACGATCTTGTATTCGTATTTGCGGTAGAGGGCCTGGGCGGGCTCGTTGGTCACACGAACTTCGAGCACCGAGTATTCGCCGCCCAGGTTGAGCGCGCGCTGCAGCATGCCGACCAGCAGCAGTTCGCCCAACCCCTGGCCGCGGTGGGCCGGGTGGACGGCGATCGTGCTGATGTGCGCTTCGCCCGCGATCAACCAGCAGCCGCCATAGCCAATGATGGATCCGTCGGTCGATTGTTCCGCGCCTAGCAGTCGACGGAACACGCCGCCCAGACCATTCGATCCGTGGGGCCGGGACGCGGGCGCCTCCAGCACGACCATCTGCGAGGTCTCGTTATTGTTGATCTCAAAGGCGTAGGTGCGCGACGACCACGGGATCGGAAACGACTCCCGGTCGATGGCGACGACCTCGGGGATATCCTCGGTGCGCATCGGGCGCATGACGACGGGCGGCATCATGGATGAGCGACCCCAGGCTGGTGCAGGTAGATCGGCGCTGCGGTTGCCGGATCGTCGAGCTGGCCCGCCCGCACACGTTCCCAGGCGAGCTCAGCCAGGAAACTGGCGCGGCGCAGGCTGTACGCACCCGCCACCAGCGCGACGGGCCGGGCCGAGCCGGCCACTAATGCTTGCGCCGCCTCGTCGATCTCACCGGCGATGATGGTCGGGCGATCGATGCCGTCCAGCAGCGCTTCCCAGCTCATGATGCCGGGCTCGCCCACGGGCTGCCAGGCCGCCCCAGCCCAGGTGAAGCGCTGGGCGCAGATCCGGCCCCGCCCGGCTTGCAGCACCGCGCTCAACGGATCGGCGGACGGTGGGACGCCCCTGGCGACGATCTCCAGTGTGGGAATGGCGACCAGCCCGATGCCTTGCGCGACGGCCAGTCCCTTCGCCACGCCCAGCCCGATCCGCAGGCCGGTGAACGACCCGGGACCCTGCGAGACGGCGACTGCCGTCAGGTCGTCAGGACGGAGGTGGTTCTGGGCGAGGGCTCGCTGGATAGCAGGGGTGAGCTCGATGGTGTGGTTATTGGAGGTGCGCCAGGTGGCTTCGTACCACACCTGCTGGCCATCGTGGAGCGCCAGGCTCATGCAGCGGGTGGCCGTGTCAAAGGCGAGTAACACCGGGTACTGCTCCTTTCACCACGCGCGGGCCAGGTCCTGGCGGAGAGTCTCCGCCAGCGCGTGAAAGTGGGGGCCTGCTGGGCGGAAATGCAGTCTGCGCCGGGTCTCGTCCAGCATATCGATAGCGATCCACAGGTGCTCGGGGGGCAGGACATCGGCGATATGCTCCGGCCATTCGATGACCAGGATGCCATCGTCGTGCAGGAGATCGTCCAGGCCGATGCTCCAGGCGTCGGCGCTCCCCTGGAGCCGGTAACAATCGATATGGTACAGCATGTGGCCATTCTGGTTCCGGTGATGCTCGTGAACCAGGGTGAAGGTGGGGCTGGTCACAGCTTCCAGCGCGCCCCAGCCGCGACCAATGCCGCGCGCCAGCGCCGTTTTGCCCGCGCCCAGGTCACCCGACAGGCAGACAATATCGCCGGCCTGGAGCAGCGTGCCCAGGCGGTGCCCGATCTGGTAGGTTTCGTCGACGTTGTGGCTGACCAACACGAAAGAAGCTGGCTCGAAACTGACCACGTTGTGCTCCTGTTAGCCTATGCCATTCATTATACAGCGCGCGGGACGCGTGACAATACTATTCGCCGGGCCCGATGAATCATGCTATCATACCACCGTTCTTTTTCACCCGTATGTAGGAAATCTGCCGTATGCGAGTTCTGGTGATCTCGGATATGCACGCCAATCTGGCGGCGTTCGAAACCGTGATAGAGGATGCCAAGGGCGACTGGGATTACGTATGGTGTCTGGGCGATGTCGTGGGCTACGGGCCTGATCCGAATGAGTGTTGCGAACTGCTGCGTAGTCTGCCGCATCTGTGCCTGGCGGGAAACCATGACTGGGCAGCGCTGAACCGGCTGGATATTCGTACCTTCAACGCGGACGCCCGGCGCGCGGTCACCTGGACGCGCGAGACGCTCACGCCCGATAACCTGGCCTATCTGGCGGCGCTGCCGACGACGTTCGTGCTGGGCAACTATACTCTGGCACACGGTAGCCCGCGCGAGCCGGTGTGGGAATATATCCTTGATCCGCTGATTGCGGCGCTCAATTTCCCTCATTTCGAGACACCGTATTGTCTCGTCGGGCACACCCACACGCCGATCCTCTTTCAGCTCTCAGGAGAGCGGGGCGATACCGAGTCGCTGCAGCCGCTCTACAGCGAGCGGCGCGAGCTCAACGGCCACCGGCTGATCATCAATCCCGGCAGCGTGGGCCAGCCGCGCGACTCGAACAAGGATGCGGCTTACGGCATTCTGCACGTCGAGGAAGCGGTCTTCGAGCACCGCCGCGTGCCGTATCCGATTCACGTCACGCAGGAAAAGATGCGTAAGCTCGACATGCCCGAGCGCCTGATCACCCGCCTGGAGCACGGCTGGTAAATCCCCGGCCCGCCCGGACTGGCGAATCAAAACGACCGGAGCGTCAGGGACCCCGGTCGTTTGTGTTGGCGGGCGCGCGGCGCTAACGCGCGTTTTCCGGGATGTACCCGTACATCCACCAGAAGCGGCCTTTGGGATACACCGCCGCAAGCCGCTCGTCGCTGATGAAGTCGCTTTCCACCAACAGCCGCCGCAGCTTCTGGTCGATGTGACGGAGGCGGTTCTCGATCTCCTCGGGGCGGGCCTCCAGCTCAACCAGCTCGTCGTTGAGATGTTCGATGATCGTGCGCTTCTCTGCCTGGACAGGGTAATTGGCCGCGCAGGATGGCAGATCGTCGCCGCACTCGTTGAGGAACTGGTCAAGGGCGTCCAGCCGGGCGTGAAGCTCCTGCTGTAGTTTGGTTTCGTAGTGCACCGCCCATTTGGCGCACTCGGCCTCGAAATTGATTCGCGAATCCTGAAGCATGGTCTGCTGGTCGGCATCCAGCAGGTTTTCCAGGCGTCCCAGCCGGTACAGGCGCAGCAGCAGACCGCCCAATGTCAGGTTGGGCAGGTCCCCGGAGAGGTATCCGTACATCTCATCTTCGTAGAGATAGGGTGTCAGGTTGGACGCCATCGTGGCCAGGGCGCGCAAATCACGATCAAGATCGAACGCCAGAGTCGGCGGTTTGGTGCTCATCACTGCCTCGCTTTGATTGCCTGCCCGCCGCCCATCATGCGGGCGGGTTATTTGTACCGCTTGATATGATGGAAGTTGGGATCGCCTTGAACGCTCTGGATGCGCTGGTTGGCCTGCTGCATGTGCCATTCGACGATCTGGTTTCCGCCCGGGTCGATGTACGAGATCGCGGGCATGAATCCCAGGACCTCTTTGAGCGCGACGATCAGTTGGTCGACCTGGCTGTCCGGCAGGGTCGTCAGGGTGAAGTAGTCTCGCGGGACCCACTCGATCGTGATCGGCAGCTCGTGCCAGGTGCCCGACATCTTGAAGGGCGGGGTTTCACTCAGGCAGTCCAGATAGACCGCGCTGAGGCGGTTGCTCCAAAGAGTATGGTTGACGCGTTCTTCAAGTAAATAAGCATTGTGCTCAGGTTCGTTATAGAACCACGTGCTCGCATTGGTCGCCATGCAGTCTGTTTGCCTCCTGCGCAGATCGTGACTTGCTGGTAATGATAACACTAAAGACAGCAGTGAGGCTACTCAGATCTGAACCGGGCGTCGGGCTCGGCAGTATTGTAGAGGTGACTGGTGCACCTGACGTGGCAAAGACATGCCGAGAGTGGTGGATGAGCGATTATTCGTGGCTGGGAGTGTTCGGGAGCACGTTCGTATCGACGCTGGCGCTAGGGGGCTATCTGGTCATGGCCGTGCCCTATTTCGATAACGCGCCCTATCTGACCGATTTGAAGAAAAACACCCGTTTCGCGCTGTTGGTGGGCGGCGGAATGTTCGCCGTTTTCTTTGCCATCTTCTACCTGAGCGCGCTGCACCTCACCCAAGATACCAGCGGCCCGCTGCTGGTGATGGTTGCCGTGATCGTAGCCCTGCCGGTGAGCATGCTGCTCGGCTCCGAAACGTGGGAACACTACCGGCCCAAACAGATGGACCGGGCTCCCGCACTGAAGGCGGTGACGGTTGCGACCGGGATCGGGCTGGCCGAACTGGCCGGCAGCGCCCTGGTGTTTGTGGCGCTGTTCCACGTGGGCTGACCGGAACGGCACACCAGCGCCCAGTCCCCGGACCGGCGGGCGCTGGCACGTTGCGGCAGCTTACCCTCCCGGCCAGATCTCCTCGACCCCGTGATGCTGGATGACCAGCCGTTCCTCCACGAGCGCGTCGCGGCTGGTGTCGAAGTCCGAGTACGAGATGTCGCTGATCCAGGCGTCTTTGAAGACCCAGCGCCGGGTTTCGCGGCCCTCATCTGTCGCCACCACGGCGACCTGGCGTGTGACGCGCGTGGTGGGGTTGGCCAGCGTCTCGCGCGTCCACTGGTTGAAGGGGATCTCCGGGTCCTGCTGGACCATCTTGGTGATCGTGATCGGCGGGTTGACCAGGCGCCCGGCGCCCAGATCGACGCTGCGGCTGAAGATGCCGCTCACGCCGAAGATGCCGGTTGCGGTCGTGCCATCGATCTCCACATGAAACTCGTTGGCGGACAGGCTGTCCAGCGCCTTGATGCCGGTTGAGCTTTCTATCGTCATGGTCTTGCTCTCCTTTGCGGCCCTCACACGAATTTACCGTTCGTTTTCTCCGATCACCGTCCGGATGTGGAGCTCCTCGAGCTGTTTCGGATCGGGCTCGGAGGGCGCGCCGGCCATCAGGTCGGCGGCCTGCTGGGTCTTGGGGAAGGCGATCACCTCGCGGATGTTCGGCTCGCCCGCCAGGAGCATCACCAGCCGGTCGATGCCCGGTGCGATGCCGCCGTGGGGTGGGGTGCCAAACTCGAAGGCTTCCAGCATGTGGCCGAAGCGTTCCTGGGCGACAGCCACATCCAGGCCGATCAGGCCGAAAATCTTCTCTTGCACCGCGCGATCGTGAATACGGATGCTGCCGCCGGCGATCTCGTAGCCGTTGCAGGCCAGATCGTACTGCTGGCCGCGCACTTTGCCCGGTTCGCTGTCGAGTAGGTGGAGGTCTTCCCACATGGGCGCGGTGAACAGGTGATGGCTGGGGTCCCAGCGATTCTCGTCGGGATTCCACTCGAACAGTGGGAAGTCGACCACCCAGCAGAACGCGATCTTGTTGGGATCGGCCAGGTCCAGCCGCGCGGCCATCTCGCGGCGCAGCACATCCAGCACGGCGCAGACGACAGGCTGGGTATCCGCGGCGAACAGGATCAGGTCGCCAGGTGCCGCGCCGGTGCGCTCGACCACTGCCTTGAGCTGGTCCTCGCTGAAGAACTTGCCAATCGGCGAGCGCACTTCGCCGCTCTCCTCGAGCGCCATCCAGGCCAGGCCCTTGGCACCGGCGGTCTTGGCGATCTCTTCCAGTTCGCCCAGTTGCTTGCGGCTGTACGATCCGCAGCCGGGCACGCAGATGGCGCGGACCGGGTTGCCCGCAGCGACGACCTCGGCGAAGACGCGGAATTCGGTCTGCCCGGCGATGTCGCTCAGATCGACGATCTCAAGCCCGTAGCGCAGATCGGGCTTGTCGGTTCCGTAGCGGGCCAGGGCTTGGGCGTGCGACAGGCGCGGGAAGGGCCTGGTCACCAGCTCGCAGCCGGTCACTTCCTCGACCAACTGGGTCATCATGCCTTCGATCAGGTCCATCACGTCTTCGCGCTCGACAAAGCTCATTTCGAGATCGAGCTGGGTGAATTCCGGCTGGCGGTCGCCACGTTGATCTTCGTCGCGAAAGCAGCGCGCGATCTGGAAATAACGCTCGTACCCGGCCACCATCAGCAACTGCTTGAGCTGCTGGGGGCTTTGGGGCAGCGCGTAGAATTTGCCGGGATGCACCCGGCTGGGCACCAGGTAATCGCGGGCGCCTTCGGGTGTCGTCTTGAAGAGAATGGGCGTCTCGATCTCGACGAAGCCGCGCTCGGACAGGTAACTTCGAATGAAGCGGATGACGTTATGGCGCAGCACCAGGTTGGACTGCATGGCCGGGCGCCGCAGGTCCAGGTAGCGGTAGCGCATGCGCAGCGCTTCTTCGACCTTTTCATCCTTGTTGATGTAAAACGGCGGCGTCTTGGCGCGGTTGAGCACCTTCAACTCGGAGACGGCCAGCTCGATATCGCCGGTTGGGAGATCGGGATTCTGCATGCCGTCCGGGCGCAGGATGACCGTGCCGGTGACCTGGATGACCCACTCGGAGCGCGCTTCTTTGGCCACCGCGTGCGCGTTGGGCGCGGTCTGCTGGTCCACCTTGACCTGGGTAATGCCCCAGCGGTCGCGCAAGTCGAGAAACACGAGACCGCCCTGATCGCGCCAGCGATGGACCCAGCCTGCCAGCGTGACCTGCTGCCCGGCGTGTGTGGCACGTAATTCGCCGCAGTTATGCGTCTTGAGCATGTGAATACTCCCGTGTGTGGTGTGGTCAGGTGAGGATCACCTGCGAGCTAGTGGGCCAGCCTGGAATGCTCCGAAACGAGTAACACACACCCGGGGTATCAGGCAACAAAAACGCCCCTGGACAGGCGGTCACAGGGGCGCGGTGAGTTGGCTCGAGCGGTGGGCTTAGAGGTTCGTCACCCAGCCGCCGCGCATCTGGTTCTCAACCCAGCGGGCCACGTACGGGATCCGGTAGTTGTGCCCGCCCCAGGTTTCGATGAGCGCGATCACCGAGTAGAGGATCATCCCCAGCGGCAGGAGCAGGGTGGCGAGGATGAAGATCGGGTAGGCAATGATGACGATCGGCAGCAGCACGATGCCCACTAGCACGACCAGCAGCACGATCGACAGGATCAGCAGGATGACCCACATGAGCGTTCCGGCCAGGATCAGGCCCACGAAACCGATGGTGCCGAGGAGCTGAATGGTGAACGCCTGCAGCGCATGGAAGGCGACGAACTCCGAACGGTTGCGGAAGGCGAAATAGATCAGCAGCGGCACGAACATCGTGAGCAGCACGCCCGCGCCCGCGCTGCCCAGAGCGACCAGGGCCGTCAGCAGCGTGCTGGCGTGAGCCAACGCGGCCCATTTCCGCTCGTTGGCATCCACCATCGCCGGATCGTGGGCGCGCTTGGCCTTGTACGGCGAAACGGTTTGGACCGACGGCGCAGAACTGTCCTCGAGACGCCGGCGGCTGCCGTAGTAGCGCTGTTCGTATTCGTCCACGATGTCGCGCGTGTTGTGCAGCTCCTCCGATACGCGGCGCTTCACGTCCTGCATCGCGTCGCGAATGCGCGACGGGATGGGCGTTCCTTCGCCCTCTGTGCTCTGGATCTTCGGCGGCTCGTTGGTTGCAGCGCCGGTGTCCAGGTCGTTCAACGGATCGCGGTCTTCCATGCTGGTACTCCTCAAGTGGGTTCCGGTTTTATCCCCGATCAACCAGACCAGGAGATTGATCATCCTCATTCACTACTAAATACGCAGCAGGGCGGGCCTGGGTTGCACGACGTTCTGCGGTATACTTGCCGCGCTGAGGAGGGACACATGCTCACACGGTTCTTGAGCGAGGACTTTACGCTCACCAAGCGGCACTTAAGCGCAGCCCTCATCCTGGCCGGGCTGCTCGTGGGGATCGGGATTCCGGTATCGGACGCACTGCAAGCCGAGCCGGACGGGTTCGGGACGCTCCAGCAGATCGGCACGCTGCTGGCGCTGGCCAGCCTGCTGATCGGCGTGACGTTGTGGCCCCTGGGCGACCAACCAGCATAAGACAGTGGCGATGACCGGACCTCGGACCTTCGATCGGGACTCGGCGGGCCAGGGCTGGCAGTGGGCCAGCCGCGCCCTGTTCGCGCTGGCGATCCTGCTGCTGGTGGGGCACTTCGTGATCTATGTCCACTTTGCGGTGGGCGTCATGCGCTTCCCATTCGATTACGACCAGGGCGAGGGCTTCGAGCTGGTCGATACGATCATGTTCAGCGAGGGCGAGTGGCCGTACCGGGACAATGAGACGTACCCATTTTACGCCAGCAATTACCCGCCGCTCTTTCATGTGTTGTTGGTGCCGTTTGTGTGGCTGTTCGGACCCGCGTACTGGTACGGGCGGCTGGCCGGCTTCCTCGCCACGCTGATCACGGCGGCAGCCATCGGCTGGATCGTCTTGCGCGAGGGGCGCCACCGCCCGCTGGCGATCATGGCCGGGCTGGCATACCTCGCGTCGAACTATATCTTCCACGTGGGGCCGCTGTTCCGGCAGCACATCTCGATGGTCATGTTCGAGACGCTGGCGATTCTGGTGCTGGCCCACGTGACCGAACAGCGGGATGCCCGGCGGCGGCGCTGGACGATGGTGGCGGGCCTGCTACTGCTCCTGGCGGCGGGCTTCACCAAGCAGCTCGCGCTGGCAACGTGTGTCGCGGTTTTCGTTTTCCTGGTCGTGCGCAACCCGCGCCGGAGCATCGCCTGGGGGATGATCTTCGCGGGGGCGGCGGGGTTGCTGTTCGTCGGGATCAATGTCGCGACGGGCGGCGAGTGGTGGGCGAACATCATCGCCGCCAACGTGAACGAGTACTTCCCCCAGCAGTTCGTCGACCTGTTCGAGCAGTGGTTCCGGCTGCATTACGCGCTGGTCATCCTGGCGGGGCTGTTCGCGCTCTACGAGCTGTATTTCGACCGGCTCTCGCTCTACAGCATGTGGTGGGTGCTGGCGGTGGCGAACTCGGCGCTGTCCGGCAAGTGGGGCGCGGGAGACAGCTATTTTGCCACGGCCATCGCCGCGACGTGTGTCCTGTCCGGTATTTTCGCGGCGCGCGCGGTGCGCGGTGACTGGCGCTTCCCGGATAATTACCTCGCGCGCGCGCTGAGCGGCCCGCGGGCTTTCGCAGCCGGCCGCCGCCGGGCGCTGCTGCGGGGCGCGGGCGTGATCGTCCCGGCGGTGTACATTCTGTATGCACTCACCGTGGTCAAGATGCCGACCGAAGGACGCTTCTTCGGTGCGCTCTCGGATGCGCTGGGGTTGGAATCGAGCTACGGCGACCGCTACGCGTTCTATGACGGCGCGGGCTGGGTGCCGGGCTATGCCACGATCGGGCACGTTCCTACGCAGATGGACATCGATAACGGCTGGCGCCTGGTCGATGTCATCCGGGCTAGCGAGCGCCCCGTGCTCAGCGAGGAAGCCGGTTTCAGCCTGCAGGCGGACCGCGACGTGATCACCAACCCGACGCAGCTCAAGAACCTGTACGAGAACGACCTGTTCGATCCGGCCAACCTGGTCGCGGCGATCCGCGCCCACGACTTTGGCGCGCTCATCTTCCGCGCGCAGTTTTACCCGCCGCCGGTGCTCGACGCGGCCTACGAGGCGTATTACCCGGACGAGACGATCCCCATGAACGGCTTTAACTACGAGGTCTGGCGGCCTGGCCCCTCCGCCGAGGAGCGCGGCGCGCTGGCGGGCCGGCTGGATGCGCCGGTCGCGGGTGAGACAGCCATCCTGAGTGTGTCGCTGCCGGTCGAGCAGGCGGCGCGCTGGACGGCGCACGCGCTGGCCTTTCACAACTGGGACGGCCGGGGACTTGCGCAGCAGGGCGATTGCCACGCCGGTCAGGTCGAAAGAGAAGGCTTCCGGCTGACGGTCCAGGTCTGCCCGTCCGGCGACGGGTCGGCGCTCACGCTGCAGGGGGAGTGACGGCGGATGGTCCGGCGAACGATGGCGGTGTCGACCGCGCTGCTGCTGGCCATCGCGGCGCTGCTGGCGATCCAGTGGCCGGAGCGGAGCCTGTGGTACGACGAGACGGTGAACGCCTATTTCGCGGGGCAGAGCTGGTCCGCGATCTGGGAATGGTGCACCGCCATCGATAACCAGGTGCCGCTCCATTTCGCGGCGCTCAAGTTGTGGGGCATGGGCGCCGGCACCGGCGAATTCGCGCTGCGGGCGTTCTCGTTTCTGTGCGCCATGCTCAGCGCGGCAGGTCTGATCGCGCTCGGGCAGCGCGTCGCGGGGCGGGCGGGGGCGGGGTGGCTGGCCGCGGCCGCGCTGGCGCTGAGCCAGGGCTATCTGTACGCTGCGTACGAGGTGCGGGCTTACGGGCTGGCGCTGGCATTGTTCGCCGCCGCGAGCGTCGCGCTGTGGAGCCTGTGGGAGCGTTACGCGGACGGGAGGCGCCCGCTCGACCGGGGATATGCGCTCCGGCTGGGGCTGTACCTGGCCCTGGCTCTGGCCCTGGTCTACACCCACTACACTGGTTTCGTCGCGCTGGCGGCGCACGGCGTCTACCTGGCCGGGCGGACCCTGCGAGGGCCCTCGCGGCGGCGCGCCACGCTACTCGCGCACCTGGGACGCGGTCTGGCGCTGGGTTACCTGCCCTGGGTGGTCGCGCTGGCCGGGCGGGATATCCGCGCCGGGACCGCCTACGAGGGGCGGATCGCGCCCGAGGTGGCGCTGCGAACGTATGTGGAATTCTTCGCCTACGGGCAGAATCTCCTGCCGGAGAGCCGCTTTCCATATGCGGCGGCGATCGCCGGGCTGGCCATCGCGTGCGGCGCGGCGTGGGTCATCAGCCAGCGGCGCGATCGCGCCCGGTTGCATGGCGCTGCTCTGTCGGCCGGCCTGACGCTCGTGCCGCTGGCCGGGCTGGTGGTCATGGTCTATGCCGTGCAGGCCAAGCTCTCTGGGAGGCACGGCTGGCCGGCGTGGCTGGGCGCGGCGTTGCTAACGGGGCTGGGGCTGGCGGCGGTCGCACCCCGGCGCTGGCTCCGCTGGCCGGTGTGGATTGCCGCGCTGGCGCTCGTCTGGCTACCGGCCCGCGCCGATCTGCGCCCGGTGTACGACAGCCACCTGCGCGAGGCGTTTGCCTATATCAATCAGAACGCGCAGGACGGCGACGTGCTGGTGCTGCGCGACGGGACGCTGTTCACAGCGGCGGGGTATTACAGCGCGGCGATGCCGTGGATCGGGCTGCCGCCCGACAAGCTGACCGATGTCGAGCGCACGCTGTTTTTCGACGAGGCGGTGACCGATCTGCAGGCTCTGGTCGCGCGCGAAAACGCGCGGCGGGCGTGGGTCGTGGCATGGCAGGGGCACATCATGGATCCGCAGGATCTGGTGGCGGGCATTCTTGAGGCGGTCGGCGATCCGCAGCCGATTGGCCGCCCGTTCGGAGATGTGTACGTGTCGCTGTACGATCTCCACGACGAGCCGCGCGCCCTGGCCGAGCGTGTAGGGGCGATGCGCCCCAGCGTCCAGACGCCGCCCGATGGCCCGATCTACCTGGGCGGGTACGTGGTGGAGGCGGCTCCGACGCGGCGCGGGGGGATCGTTCACGTGCACACGTGGTGGCAGCGCGGCGACACGGTCATGCCGGACATGCGCGTCAGCGTGCGGCTATACGACGAGGAAGGGACGTTCTACAGCCAGCTCGACCAGCCGCCGGTGGCGCCGTGGTTCGGCCAGGAACACTGGCAGCCGGGCAGCCCGGTCCTCAGCCGCTTCACGCTGTGGGTGCCCGCTGAGGTTCCGGCGGGCACGGTTGACGTGCGCATGCTGCTGTACGACATGGGGGGAAGCTTCGAGCCGATCCCGGTCGAGATCGGCTCGATTGAGGTGCTGGAATAGGGGGGCGAGTCTGCCCGGCATGTCGACCGGCCAGACGGTGACCGCTAGCCGGCCGTGGGCACTTTGCTAAGCACCAGCACGCCGCCCACGACGATCAGCAGCGCGCCGAGGATGATCGCGGCGATCGGGATCGTCGTGCCGAACAGCTCGATCTGGCTGGCGGCATCATCGGCGTCTTGCTTGGCATCCCGGACGCTTTCATCGGTGGCTTCGTAAGTCAGGTCGAAGACGGTGACGCGCGACCCGGCCCGCTGTTCTTCGCTCATGTTGGCGAGCAGCGGCGAGATCTGCAGGAACTCCTCGCCCAGCCCGACCTTGCGCAGCTCGTGCTTGCGCGTGTCGATCAAAACGCCGGTCTCCGGCTCAATCCAGTATTCGGCCTCGTACTCGTAATAGTATTGCAGCGGGATCGTCTCTTCTTCCCACTGATCGAGCAGCACGGGGAGAATATTCTTGAGCGCGTCGCTCACGGCCGCGCCCTGGATCAAGGCGGCGAACTGCTCCTTGGGCAGCTCGTTGGGCAGCCCCATCGCGGTGACGGCGTCCGGATGGATCAGTTTGGGAGGGGCGCTGGCGGCGAAGTAATAGGTCGTGATCCCGGCGCGGTCGTGCTGTACTTCTTCTGCGAAGCCCAGCGTCACCGTATCGCGGAAATCGTCGCTCCAGCCGACATAGTCTTTCTTTTCGGTGTCGATCGGCCAGCCGAGCACCAGCCCCTCGCGCGGCCAAAACCCCTCACGGGAAGCCCACTCTTCCGGGTAAGTATCCGCGAATTCCATCGTCTTACGGTCGATGGCGTAGTGTTTGACCAGTTGCTGCAACGGCTGGCCCCCGGTGAGTAAGAACTGCTCCTCGAATACCAGGGCCACGTCGCCGTCGACTTCCTCCGTGCGGAAGTGGCGGCTCAGCTCGACGTCGAGATCGGTCATGAACTCGAAGGTTTCCGCATTCAATAGTACCGGCATGGTGCCGCTGTAGCTGCGCGTCGTATCGACGTCCTCCGGAAACTGCTTCATGCCGGGTACGACGACCAGCATCAACGCCAGCCCGGCGACGATCAGGATGGCGCCAATGATGGCGATGAGACCCCCCAGTGTCTTGCGACTCATGCGAATCCCTCCTTGCGGTATGGTGCGCGTATGCCTGCCGAGTGGTTACGGTAAACAATAGTCTACTTGTGGACAAATGTCTAGTTTTCCGGCGGCACGGAGTCGATCCTTTTCTGCCGGAATAAGTGTGGTACAATGGCGGACGTCGCGGCCCGCCAGGGCCGCCTGCATGTGGATGCCGGCTGTTTCCGCGTGAAGCAGCCAGAGTCGAGGACAATCTACCGACATGATTGAGCAAAAAGGTTTCACTCTCTGGTTCACCGGCCTGTCGGGCGCGGGCAAAACGACCGTCGCTAAGGCGCTGGAGACTGAGCTTCGGGCGCGCGGGGTCAAGGTCGAGCGGTTGGATGGCGATACGGTTCGCCAGAGTCTGACGCGCGACCTGGGGTTTTCGAAAGAAGACCGCGACAAGAACATCGAGCGCGTGACGTTCGTCGCCAAGCTGCTGTCGCGCAACGGCGTGGGAGTGCTGGCGTCGTTCATTTCGCCGTACCGCGAAACGCGCGCCATGGTGGCCAGTGAAACGACCAATTTCATCGAAGTGTTCGTGCACGCGCCGCTGGAAGTGTGCGCTGCGCGCGACGTCAAGGGCATGTACGCCAAGGCATTCGCGGGCGAGATCGAGAACTTCACCGGCGTGAACGATCCCTACGAGGAGCCGCTGAATCCGGACATCCAGCTCAACACGCACGAAGAGACGGTTGAAGAGAGTGTGGCGAAGGTCCTGGCGTACCTCGAGGAGCACGCGTACATCCCCGTGAGCGAGGCCGAACAGGCGTAAGCCTTCCGCAGCACGAGGTTCACAGCCCCAACGAGACATCGTCGGGGCTGATTTTTTGGGACGCCCGGCGCGGCAGGTCGCGCGCCTGCCACAGGCTCGCGACGCCCAGGAACCCAAACGCCACGACATACACAATCATATACGGAACCATCGCCGGGAACCGGTCCGCCGCGATCGCCAGCCCGAGCACGGCATACCCGCCCAACGCCAGCTCGCCGGCGGTCGTCCAGTCGGGCCGGATGGCATACGCCTGGCTGGCGGGCCGGTCGTGACGGTGCACCACGCGAAACTTGGGCGTGCGGACGAAGGCACGGCTGCCGGTGCCGGTCAGGCCCTCGAGCACAGCGCGGGAATTGCTGAGCATCATGGCCGTGCTCAGCAGCATCAGCGCGGGAAAGTGGGCCAGCCGCCGCGGCCAGTCCGGGTACAGCGCGATCTGGCCGAGCGCGATGATCAGCGGTGGGGCCAGCCCGGCGATCCCCAGGGGACCGAGCGGCAGCCGCGCCAGCACGCCGGTCAATAAGACGGGCGGGGTGAGTAGGAACAGGAGCAGCACCACAGGCTGGATCGCGTACTGGCCCAGGTGGAGCAGGCCCATCCATTTCTGCAGCGGCGTGAGGTCCGCGCGCAGCACGGCCCCGGCGTGCTTGCGCAGGCACTGCGTGGAACCTTTGGCCCAGCGCGCCTGTTGGGTCTTGTAGGCGGTGAGCTGCGGCGGCACCTCGCCCGGCACGGCGACGTCCACGACATAGCGAAAGCGCCAGCCCCTCAGAAAGGCGCGGTAGCTGAGATCGAGATCCTCAGTGAGGGTGTCCGCCGACCAGCCACCCGCGTCCTGGATGACCTCCCGCCGCCAGATGCCGCCCGTGCCGTTCATCGCCATCGGCAGCCCGGCGCGGCTGCGCGCCACCTGCTCGACGGCGAAGTGCTGGTCGATCGCCAGCACCTGAGCGCGCGTGAGCAGGTTATAGCTGTCGTTGAGATGCGCCAGGCGCGACTGCACCAGGGCGACGCCCGGATCGGCGTTGAAGTGGGGCATCGTGCGCCGCAGGAAATCGGGCGCGGGGATGAAATCGGCGTCAAACACGCCGACGCAGTCCGTCGTGACGCGCGCCAGCCCATCTGCCAGCGCCCCGGCCTTATACCCGGACCGGTCCGTCCGGTGAATCAGATCGATGGACAGCCCCTTGCGCCGCCATTCGCTCACTTTCCGGCGGAGCAGGACGGTCGTCTCGTCGGTGGAGTCGTCCAGCACCTGCACGACGAGCTTGTGACGCGGGTAGTCGATCGCGCCGACGGCATCGATCAGCCGCTCGACGACATGTCGCTCGTTGTAAATCGGCAGCTGAAGGGTAACCGACAGCAACTCGTCGTCGGGCACGTCGGGCGCGGTGGGGGGCTGGCGGCGCGTGCGCAGGTAGAGCGCGATCAGGACGAAGAAACTGCCTGAATACAGCGCGATGATCCCGGAAGCCACCAGGAATCCCAGTCCTAACACGCTTTCCAGCACTGTCACTCCCCAATCCACCACACTGCAGCAGGTGCGCCCGGTCGCAGTGGAGGATCGTAGCGCCAGACCGGCCCGCGATCAAGGGCGAAGCGCCTCACATCCCGCGCAGCTCGTCGAGACGATCCAGGCACGCCTGGTATTCCCGCTCCAGCCCGTCGGCCATGTCGCGCAGCACGTCGCGCCCGCGCCGGCCAATTAGCGTCTGTTCCAGCTTGAGCGCCATCAGGTCGCTGTTGATCAGCTCGATTCGTTCCGCCTTGAGCTGGTCGATGCGCTCGGCCAGTTGAGCGGCGATCTGGCGCAACTGGCGCACCTGGATGGCAGCGAGCGGCTCGACCGGGGCGGCGCCCGCTGGCTGCCCCGCGAGCGCGCGCAGGGCTTCCGTATCGCGACGGGTGTATGCCTCGTTGATCTCGGCCATCAGGCGGTTGCGCCGGGTCCGCTCGGCGGGATCGGTGGTCAGGTCCGGGTGGTAGCGCCGGGCAAGCTGCCGGTACAACGTTTTGATCGCCGCCTCTGGAGTCTCACCAGCCGGGTCGTCGTCGGGCGCGGCGCTGGGAGGGGTGTATTCCTCGCGCTGCCTGGGCACCTGCCACGCGCGGCGGAACTGTTCCTCGACCGGCACATAGTCGGGCGGAGGGGTCCACATCGACTCCAACGTGGGGCGGTCAGGAACAGGGCCAAGCTGCGGCGGGGGACTGGCCTGGGCCTCCAGTTCGGCGATCACGCCGCGGATAATCTGCAGCCGGTCGAGCAAGGGCTTGACCAGCCGGTCATAGCGCTCTTGGAATTCGCGCAGCTCGTGGCGCAGGTCGAGCAGGTCGGCTTCGAGCGCGGTCAGCTCGATCTCCTGGCGGGCGATGTCCGCCTTGAGGCGCGCTATCTCGGCCTGCGGATCGGGAGAGGCAGACGCGTACGGCATTACTCCGGGCTCTTTTTGACTCGCAGGACACGATACATGACACGAAAATCGGCGTAACCCTTGGTGTTGCGCGGGTGGCGCGGCTCGCACTCGACAATATGCTGCACCAGGCAGTGCGTGCGCTCGCTAACGATGATTTGCCCTGCCTGCGCGTTCTCCTGCAACAGTTTGGCGAAGTTGAACGGGCGGCCGATCGCCGTGAATTCCTTGCGGCTGGGGCTGCCTACGTTGCCCAGCATGGCGGTGCCCGTATCGATCCCGATGCCGTAGCTCAGGCGCTGTTCGGGCGGGAGCACTTCGTGCAGCGCGCGCACGTCATAGGCCATGGACAGCGCAGCCCGCACCGCCCGCACGGCATGATCATCCTGGGGATTAAGCTGCGTGTTGAACAGCCCAACCACGGCATCGCCCATGTATTTGTCGATGATACCGTCGTGCAGCTCGATGGCGTCCGACGCCACGGTGAGGTAGCGCGTGATCACGGACATGAGCTCTTCGGGCGGGAGGTGCTCGCTGAACGTGGTGAAGCCGCGCACGTCCGCGAACACAATCGAGACCTCGCGCTCATCGCCGCTCAGGCCCAGGTCATCAATGCTCTGGATGTGGCGCACCAGGCGCGGCGAGAGATAGGTGCGCACCACGCTCAGGGTGGCTTCGCGCTGCTTGATCGCGGTCAAATCGTCGGCGACGATGACGAGGCCATAGGTGATGTTGTTCACGTCCTGCAGGGGGGTGAGCTTGATACGCAAATTCACCGCCCCGCGGCCCGGCATGACTGGCTCGATCTCCATCGATTGGGGCGTCTGATCGCGGTACACCGCGTCGATCAGGCCATGAGCGCGCTCGAAGAGGGCGGGAAATACGTCTTGCAGCGAGCGTCCCACAATGGCGCCGGGCGTGACATTGAGGATACGTCCGGCAGCCCGGTTGCAGGTCAGGATGGTGTGCGCGTTATTGGTGGTGATCACCCCGCTGGCGATGGACTCAAAGACGTTGTCCATGATCTCTTTGATCTCGGTGATCTCGTCCAGGGTGCGGCGGGCGCGGTCGTAGAGCCGCGCGTTCTCAATGGCGATGGCGGCCTGGTGCGCGAATGCCGCCAGCAGGTTGAGCTCTTTCTCGCCGAACAGCCCGGCCACGCGCCGGTTGTCCGCGTACAGGACGCCGGTGACGCGCTCCCGGAAGATCAACGGCACGCACAGGATCGAGCGGGTCGCCTGGGCCGCGATGCTGGCTTTGGCGCCGTAGGCCGGATCGAGCAGCGCGTCCTGGGCGATCACCGGTTGGCCGGAGCGGGCTACTTCCGTGAGGATGGTCCGCGAGATGTTGAACCGGTCCGGTTCAATTGTGCGTTGCTGGTTGTCGCGCGCCACACGGAATTCAAGCTCGCCGGTGCGCGATGACTGCAGTACGATGAAGCCGCGCTCCGCGCCGATGAGGGCGATGGCGGTGTCCATCACCTGCTCGAGCACGCCGTCAAGCTCCAGCGAGGAATTCACGATCTGGGTGGTATGCGCCAGCGCGCGCAGCCGTTCCAGCTCGGCAGAATGCCCGGCGAGGTGCGGCTCGAGGCGGGCCAGGTCTGTCTGGGCGTAATACAGCTTCTCGAGGACATCTGCCGGCAGGATGATCCCCCGCTGGCGCAGGGTCTCGTGCTGGCTGCGCAGCACCTGTTCCAGGGCGGCGATCTGCCCCTGGATCTGGGTCAGAGCGGCGGGCGCGGATTGGGTCGCGGGCGGCATGAGTCAGCGCTCGCGGACCGGCTGCGCGCGCCGGATTTCGTAGACGGTCGTGGCCTGGCGGCGGCCCTTGACCTGGACGCTTGGGAGCTCGATGAGCTGGATGCCGCTGCCGGGGTCGGACAGGCGAGGCTCGCAGTGTTGGCGCGTGTCGCCGCTGATGATGATCTGGCCCGGCTGGGCGTTTTCCTGCAGGCGCTTGGCCAGATTGACCGAGTCCCCGATGGCGGTGAACTCGCGGCGGGTCTGGCTGCCGACGTTGCCCACTGTGACGATGCCGGTGTGGATGCCGATGGTGTGATACGGGATGGGCTCCTCGCCCAGATCGGCCAGGAGCCTGGCGAATTCGTCGGCCAGCATCAGCCCGGCCTGGACGGCGTTCCAGGCGTGGTAGGGATCGGGATTGAGCTGGGTATTGAACAGGCCCATGATCTCGTTGCCCATGAATTTGTCGATCAGGCCGGCGAACTTGTGGATGGCGTCGGCGCCCACGGTCAGGTGCAGATTGAGGTGATCGGTCATTTCGTGCGGTGCCAGGGCAGGGGGGAACCGGTTGAAGGGGCGCACCTCCACGAACAGGATCGTGATCTCGCGGCGCTCGCCGCCCAGCCCCAGGCCGTCCAGGCTCTGGATATGGTCGAGCATGGTCGGCGGCAGGTAGCGCCGGGCCACGTCGAGCGTGGCGTCGCGCTGCCTGATTTCGGTGAGGTCGTCGAGCACGAGGGTAATGCCCTCGATCGCGTCTTGGTTTCTGAAGGGCGTGATCTTCAGCCGGAGATGAGTCCGGCCCCGGCCCGGCACGGTCGGGTCGATCTCAATGGTGTGTTCGTGTCCGTGCTGGACGACCTCCGGCAGCAGGTCGTGGATGTAGGCGTAGATGACCGGCAGCACGCGCCCCAGCGGCTGGCCCAGCACGGTCAGGCCCGGCGCGTTCAGGATGCGCTCGGCGGCGAGGTTGTAGGTGGTCACGATCTGGTCGGTGTCGGTGGTGATGACGCCGCTCGTGATGGACGAGAACACGTTGTCCATCAGCTCTTTGATTTCGGTCATCTCGGCCAGCGTGTCTTGTACGCTCTGGTACAGCCGCGCGTTTTCGATGGCGACGGCGGCCTGGTTGGCGAACGCCATCAGCAGCGAGCGGTGGGTCTCGCCGAACAGGCCATCCCGGATCCGGTTGTCCACGTACACCACGCCGGTGATCGTGCCGCGCACGACGAGCGGCACGCACAGGATCGAGCGCAGCCCGTGGATCATGACGCTCGCGTGGCCGCTGAAGTCGGGATCGGTCTGGGCATTGGTCGCGATGACGGCCTCGCCAGTCTGGGCGACCTGGCTCACGATCGACCGGCTGACGATGAATTCCCCTTCGTCGATGGTCTCGCGCTCCAGATTGCGCGCCACGCGGAAAGCCATTTCCCCGGTGGCCGGTTCGCGCAGCACGATATAACCGCGCTGGGCGCCGGTCAGCGTGATGACGGTGTCCATCACCTTGTTGAGCACCTGGTTGATATCGAGCGACGAAGTGACCAGCCCTGCCGTTTCGGCCAGGGCGCGAAGCTGGTCGCGCTCGACGATCTCGCCGGCGACCTGCCCAGCCAGCGCGTCGAGATCGCGCCGGACGTCCTGCAGGCTGTCGAGGGCACCCGGCGGCAGGCTCATGCCCTGCTGGCGGAGGACGGCGCTCTGGCTGCGGAGGCCTGCGGCGGATTCGTCGATAATCCAGTTGAGATGTTCGAGCGCGTGCTGAACAGTGGGATTATCGGCTGGATCGTTCATGGCGTCGCTGACTCCCAGGGGGGCGATCTTGCGTGTTCATTATACCCCCTGGAAGGTCATAAGCAACCCGCCGGGCGATTTCCGGGTTTGGATGGATGAGGCTGAAATCGTGCCGGTTCAGTCGAGAAACAGGTGGATATGATAACGCCGCAGTCGATCGGTCGCTGCGGCGCTTGTAATGCGAGGTTATTCGGCTGTGTTGCCGGTTTTGCGCTTCTTGCGGCCTTTTTTCTCTTTCCTGGCCGCCAGCAGTTCGACCGCGTGCTCCATCGTCAGAGTACTGGGGTCCGCGTTTTTGGGCAGAGAGGCGTTGGTCTTGCCGTGCTTGACATAGGGGCCATAGCGCCCGGTGAAGATCGCGACGGGCTCACCGTCTACCGGGTGCGGGCCGATCTCGCGCAGCGCGGCGGGCGCCTGCTTGCGGCTGCGTTTCTCCTGGGCCAGCAACTCGAGAGCCCGATCCAGCTTGATGGTCAGCACGTCCTCGCCCTTGTTCAGCGAGCGGTATTCGCCGTCGTGGCGCACGTACGGCCCGAAGCGACCAATCCCGGCCTCGACCGGCTCGCCGGTGGCAGGATGCGCCCCCAACACGCGCGGCAACGCGAGCAGCTGGAGGGCCTGGTCGAGCGAGATGTCTTCGGGCTTGACACCCTTGGGCAGCGACACGCGACGGGGCTTAGGTCCGCTGGTATCGCCATTTTCGCCCAGTTGGACATACGGACCGTACGGGCCGGCCAGCACAAAGATCGGCTGCCCGGTCTCCGGATCGCGGCCGAGAGGGGTGGGGCCCTGTTCCTTCTCGCGCAGCAGCCGCTCGATCTCGGCGGCGTTGAGATCGGCTGGCGTCAGATTGTCCGGCAGGGAGATCCGGATGGTGTCACCGTTGTTTTCCTGCTCGAGATAGGCGCCATAGCGGCCCACGCGCACGCGCGCATTGATGTCGTCCAGCACCAGGGCATGAATATCACGCGGATCGATCTCCTGCTCTTTGGCCTTGACCTGCTGATCGAGGCCATCATCGCCCAGGAAGAACGACTTGAGATAGGGCGTTCCCTCGGCATGGCCCTCGGCGATATCGTCCAGCACCTGTTCCATCTGGGCGGTGAACTGCATATCGACCAGATCGGGGAAATGGCGCTCCATCAGGTCATTCACTGCAAACGCCGTGAAGGTCGGCGCGAGTTGGTTGCCGGCCCTGGTGGCATAGCCGCGATCCTGGATCGTGCCGATGATCGTGGCGTAGGTGCTGGGGCGGCCGATCCCCTCGCTCTCCAGCGCCTTGACGAGCGTGGCATCGGTGTAGCGCGCCGGGGGCTTGGTGTCGTGCTGGACCGGCTCCAGCTCGACACAATCGACCCGCTCGCCGGTCTTGAGCTCCGGGAGGATCGCCTCCTGGTTGTCCAGGGCGGCGGCCGGATCGTCGGCGGCTTCTACGTACGCGCGGAAGAAGCCGGGGAATAGCACCCGCCTGCCCGTCGCGCGGAACTCGGCATCGTCGACCGTGACGGTTACTGTGCTCAGGCGCAGGCGCGCGTCGGCCATCTGGGTGGCGATGGTTCGCTTCCAGATCAGGTCATACAGCGCGTATTCCTGCCCGTCCAGGCGCAGCTCGTCGGCGGTGGGCATCCGGTGACCAGCCGGGCGGATCGCCTCGTGCGCTTCCTGGGCGCCTTTTGATTTGGTGCGATACTGGCGCGGTGAAGGGCTGAGGTAGTCCGCTCCGTACTTATAGGTGACGCACTGGCGAATCGTCTTGAGCGCCTGGCTCGCCAGATGCACCGAGTCGGTGCGCATGTAGGTGATCAGGCCGCGTTCGTAAAGCCGCTGGGCCACGCGCATCGTCTGTTGGGCGGACATGCCCAGCTTGCGGTTGGCTTCCTGCTGGAGTGTCGAGGTTGTGAACGGCGGCGCGGGCGAGCGGTTCTGATCGCGCTCGCTGACGTCGGTGACTTGCCAGTCGCCCTTGATCAGGCGGTCGGCCAGCGCGCGCGCCTGACTCTCGTCGAGCAGGACGATCTTCTTGCCCTTGGGGATTTTGCCCGTATTTTCGTCGAAGTCCTTGCCAGTGGCGACCCGCACGCCGCCCAGAGTCACCAACTGCGCGGTGAACTGCTGGCCGCGGGCGTCGAGCGTGGCCTTGAGATCCCAATAGGAGCCGGATTTGAAGTTGCGCCGTTCCAGCTCGCGGAGCACCAGCAGGCGCACCGCCGCCGATTGCACGCGCCCGGCGGAGAGGCCCGGCGCGACTTTCTTCCACAACAGAGGCGAGACAGTGTAGCCGACCAGCCGGTCCAGGATGCGGCGCGTTTCTTGCGCCTCGACGAGCTGGCTGTCGATGGGGCGACAGTTCTGAATCGCTTCCTCGATGGCCTCGCGGGTGATTTCGTGAAATACCATGCGCTTGACCGGCACTTTGGGCTTGAGCAACTCGACCAGGTGCCAGGCGATGCTCTCACCTTCGCGGTCTTCGTCCGTCGCGAGGATGAGCTCGTCGGCAGCCTGGAGCGCCGTGGTAAGCGCCTTGACGACTTTCTTCTTATCCTTGGGCACCACGTACAGCGGCTCGAAATCGGCGCCGACGTTCACGCCCAGCCGGGACCATTCCGCCTCTTTGAGCTTAGCGGGGATTTCGGCGGCTGAGGCCGGCAGATCGCGGACGTGACCCATGCTGGCTTCGACCCGGTAATCGTCGGGCAGGAAACCGCCGATGGTGCGCGCTTTGGTGGGTGACTCAACAATGACAAGTTTGCTCACGAAACTCACCTGTGAAGACTGGCCTATACCTGTTCTGCAAGAGCCGGGCTGATCCAACTGGGCGGAAATCGTGCGAAGGGTAACACGCTGTTCGCCACTTGACAAGTCTCATCTCAAGGATAGTCGAGACTCAAGCCAGCGTCTAGAGTGGAATTTCTCCTGAGAGCGGGGCGGTGCCGCTATTTGTCCGGGGGAGGGAAGGCGTCCGGGGGCAGCTCGAGCATGCCATCGATGCCTTCCAGGACGATGTCGCCCGGCGTCACATGGAAGGCAAGGTGACAGTCCGCCGGCACGGTCACTGTCAGGTTGACGTGGCCGATCTGGCCGACTACCGGCTTCCGGTGGGCGATGATGTACACGCCCGCATCGTCCTGCTCAGTGGCCAGCTCCAGCCCGAACGCGCTCGCCAGGTGAGCTTCGAGCGTCACCTTCGACTCGGTGGTGCGCCGCACAGCGACCCGGCAATTGCTGGCGCGAATGTAGACCGTGACCGGCGGGACGACGTTGAAGACCTGGACCTGCGAGCGCTGGACCGGGCGCGGCACTGCCTCCACCGCAGCCCCGAGCGCCGTGTCGATCGCGGTCCGGCGCAGCATGTTCAAGCCCGCCCGCAGCAGGGGCCGGCCCATCGTGGAGGTGCTCCCCACAACCAGATGGTGGATCAGGCGTCGCATAGTGTCTCCCTCAGCCAATCTTGGACGGCGGCGGCGACGGTGCCGGGCCGTTCGAGCGGGAGCATGTGTCCCGCGCCGTTGATAGTGACCAGCGTCGCGCGGGGGATTCGCTCGGCCAGCGTGACGCTGAACCTTGGCGGGACCATCTGATCCTCGCTGGCCGCGATCACAAGGGCGGGCGCGACGATTTGCTCGAGGCGGGCGCGGATGTCGAAACGCTGGCAGGCCAGATAATCCCCGCGCAGGATGGCGGGGGACATGCTCAGCAGGCGGTCCCGGCTCAAGGCGCGCAAGCCGTCGTCGGCATCCGGCCCCCACGACCGCTCGACGATCCAGTCGACCGTGGCCTCCGGCTCGTCGACGATTCGCTGCGGCAGCGCCGGATCGACGGGCAGCTTGCTCCCGGTGGCCATCAGCACCAGGCCCGCTGCCCGGTCCGGCCATTGGAGCGCGATCTGCTGGGCGATGGCGCCGCCCATGCTGTGCCCGACGAACACTGCCCGCCCCACCGCCAGTATGTCGAGCAGCGCGATCACGGCGTTGGCGTAGTCCAGCGTGTCAGAGCAGCCGCGCGGGGCCGACCGGTCGTGGCCGGGCAGATCGAGCGCGATGACCCGCGCCCCGTCCAGGCGGCGAAGCTGGGGCGGCCAGTCGAGATGCGAGCCGCCCGCGCCGTGGATCAACACCACCGGCGGGCAGGTCGAGTCCGGCACGCGGCGGTCGGTGAAGTAGATGGGACCGGCGGGCGTCTGGCGGACCGGCATCCAGTGAGCCTCCTGTTTTCGTTGCTCGAGCGCCCTGAGTCTACCGTCAAGTCCTGCGCTCAGCCACCTTGACGCTGACCAGCCGGGAGGCTATACTCCCTGGCGACGATTTCCTTCAATCTGTGAGGACACACGCATGGTCGACGAAGAAAAACAGGACTCCGTGATCAGCCCTGACCTGTTGGATATTCTGCGCTGTCCTGAGGCGGTCCATTACACGGACAAAGGCGACGATCCAGGCCGGCTGCGGCTGGTGCACGACTGCTGGCTGGTGTGCGATGACTCGGGCTACAAATACCCGATCCGCGATGGAATCCCCGTGATGTTGATCGAGGTCGGCAAGAAGTACAAGGATGTGCCGGACGCCGATCTGCCGGTGCCGCCGCCGGCGGATGATTGACCCTGCCCTGCCTCATCCTGCGCCCGGCAATCACAGCCGGGCGTTTTTGTTGCGCCGCGCCGCTAGTCCGAGTTGGCGCCTTCTGCTATACTGCAACGCAATCCGCTTTTTCGTATCTGAATGGTGGTTCGGATGAATCAACAATCTCTCAATTTCCCTGGGGCACCGATTTACGGCAGCGAACGCCTGCCGGTGAAGCTGCCCGAGCGCCTGTACGGGCGTGAGACGGACCTGGAGGCCATCCATGTGATGCTGCGGGCCGGCACGGCGGTGCTGCTGCACGGGCCGGCGGGCTTCGGCAAGACGACGCTGGCCGCGGCGCTGGCGGCGAGTTACGCCGAGATGCCGGGCGGCGTCCTGTGGATCGACGCGGCGGACGACTCGCTGCGCTCACTGCTGGTTCGCGTCGAGCGCGCCTACGGGATTCCCGATCCGGGGTCTGGCATGGCGCGGCAGGCTGCCGTGCGCGAAGCGCTGGACAACAACCGCCCGCTCGTGGTCATCGATGGCCACATCCGGATCGACGCGGCGCGCGATTTCGTCCGGACGTGCGCGCCGGATTTGCCCGTGATCGTAATCCATTCGGCGCTGGAGTCCGGGCCATGGACCCCACACGAGGTCAAAGCGCTGGACGGCGCCGACGCGGCGGAAATGATGGGGACGTTGGTGGGGGCTGTTGCCAGCGAGGATGACCTGGCCGGGCTAAACGCGGCGTTAGGCGGCCATCCCCTCTCCATCGTCGTCGCTGCTCACCAGGTGGCGTTGGGGATGGTGTCGCCGGACGAGTTTGTCGAGCGCATGCCGGACATGCCGCCTGGCGCGGTTAACCGTGCGATGGGCGTGTTGATGGCCGCCTACCGGCTGCTGTCGTCCACGCAGCAGGGGATGCTCCTGCTGCTGGGAACGACGCTCGCCAGCGGTGCGAGCGAAGACCTGCTGGCCGAGGTGGCCGGGGCGCCGGAATCGGTGGTGCGCCCGGCGCTGCGCCAGTTGTTGGTGCGCCGACTGGTCAACGACCGGGCGGTGTACGGTCGCCCGCATTTTGCCGCGCATGAGTTGGTGCACGTGTTTGCCGAGGCGTTTCTACGCAGCAAAGACCAGTACGAGTCGATGATCGAGCGCCATCTGGACGGCTTGCTGGCGTATTTGCGGCGCCACATGGCTGATGGAGACCTGGATGCGCTGGCGGCCGAGATGCCAACCGCCTTGCGCGCGGGCGCGGTGGCGGCGCGGACGGGCCGCACGGCCTACCTATCGCAGTTGATCCAGCTGCTGGAACCGTCTGAGCGCCAGGATTTCGTGGTGGCGCGCGGCT
Source organism: Aggregatilineaceae bacterium (assembly GCA_040767355.1). Lineage (GTDB taxonomy): Bacteria > Chloroflexota > Anaerolineae > Aggregatilineales > Aggregatilineaceae > LM3-B42. The sequence continues at coordinate 26,573 of JAXGOS010000016.1, forward strand.
TCGGGGCGGAGCTGGAGTGGCTGTGGCAGTTGCAGGAAGACCCGGCCTGGATCAGCGCGGGCGCCCTGGCGCTGCCTGACGAGGATGCGATCGAAATCGAGCCGCTGCCGGTCGAGGGTGCCGACTGGGCCGAAGAGACCGCACCTGAAGTCGAGATGGCGGAGGTGGTCCCGGAGGAATTGACCAGCGAAGCCGAGGAGTCTTTCGCGGCCCTGGCGGAGGCGCTCGACGTGGAGGAAGTCACGCAAGCGCCCGAACCGCCGGCTCTGCCGCCGGAACCGGCTACGCTTCCGGAAGCCGCCGGGATTCCTGATACGCTACCGGAGTCCGCGCCGCGCCTCGGCCCCGAGCTGGGCCAGCGGGCGCAAAAGGCGGCACTGAGTGGCGACACGGCTCAAGCTATCGCCCAGTACATGGCTGCGCTGGAAGAGTACCGGGCCAACAACGAGGTCGAGGACGAGCTGGCGGCGCTCGAAGCGCTGGCCGCGCTCAGCCTCGAACAGGAACACTACAACGATGTGCTCGACTATGTGGACCAGGGGATGACACTGGCGAAGGAGGCGGACAACCCGCTGCGCGAAGGCAAGCTGCTGGTCGTCCTGGGCGATTTGCAGGCCATGCTGGGGCGCGACGACGGCGCCGAAACCGCCTACAAAGAAGCGATCAGCGCCTTTCGCCCGGCGGAAGCCTGGCTGGAGATCGGCCTGACACTGGACAAGCTCGCCATGCTGTACCAGGACCAGGGGCGCACTCAGGACGCGGCTGCCCTATGGGAGCAGACGCTGCCGATTTTCGAGCGCGTGCAAGATCTGGACGATTATCGCGCGGCTCTGGAAAAAGCCGGCGACAGCTATGCCGAGTTGATGGAGTGGGAGAAAGCGCAGATCTACCACACCCGGCTGCTGGCGCTTTCCCGGGAGGCCGGCGACGAGCAGGCTGAGTTCGACGAGCTGAGCCGCCTCGGCTACCTGATGGAGATGAGCGGCGAGCCGGATCAGGCCGTGCGCTACTACCGGCAGGCGCTGCATCTGGCGCTGCGCCTTGGCGACGACGAGCAGTTGGGCCAGACGTACCTGGCCAATGCCCGCCTCTTGGTCGATGACACGACGCAGCTCAAGCGGGTGCTCCAGCTTCTAGAGGCGGCTGAGTCGATCATGCCGGGCGATAGCGAAGTGCAGCGGCTCTACCGGCGCGCTCGGACGCGCCGCCAGCGGCTGACGGAAGCTGGCGTCACCCTGCCGGAGTTGGTCACCACGCTGGCGGAGTTCGCGCGGGAGGCGTACGAACAGGCGTAGACCAGCGCGACATCACGCGGGAGACTCCTCCGATCAATACTGCGGGATTGACGAATCGACCTGGCGAGCCCAGGCGTCGATCCCGCCCTGCATGTTGACCAGATTCGTGTACCCCTGCGCCGCGAGATAGCGGATGGCCTGGCTGCTGCGGTGCCCGTGGTGGCAGAAGACCGCGACCGGCCGGTTGCGAGGGATTTCGGGCCAGCGGCTGGATAGCTCGCTCATCGGGATGTGCAGCGCGCCATCCAGATGGCTGATCATGACTTCGTAAGGCTCGCGCACATCCAGCAGCGCCAAGGGCTCGCCGGACTTCAGCCGGGCGTCGATCTCGAGCGGGGTCATTTCGGGCAGGGGTGAGGCGCTATAGGCGCTGTCCTCGTAGGCCGGCATACCACAAAAGCCCTCATAGTCGATGAGCTCCGTGATGGTCGGGGACGGGCCGCAGACCGGGCAGTTGGGCCTCTTCGACAGCTTGATGGTTTCGAACGACATGTCCAGCGCGTCATACAGCAGCAGCCGCCCAATCAACGGCTCGCCGATGCCCAGGATCAACTTGATCGCTTCCGTCGCCTGCAGGGTCCCAATGGTTCCCGGCAGAACACCCAGCACGCCCGCCTCGGCACAACTTGGCACGAGATGCGGCGGCGGAGGCTCCGGCAGCAGGCAGCGGTAGCACGGGCCATCCGGCGCGCCGAACACGCTCACCTGGCCCTCGAAGCGGTAGATGCTGCCGTAGACCAGCCGCTTTCCCAGCATCACAGCGGCGTCGTTGAGCAGGTAGCGGGTGGGGAAGTTGTCCGTGCCGTCGAGAATGAGATCGTAGCCGGCCAGGATCTCGAGCGCGTTGTGCCGGGTGAGCGGCACCGGGTACGGGTCAACCGCGATGGTCGGGTTCAGATCGCGCAGCCGGGCCGCCGCCGACTCGACCTTTGGCGTCCCAACCGCGCGGTCGCTGTGGATGATCTGCCGCTGGAGATTGCTGGCGTCGACGACGTCGAAATCGACCAGCCCGATGCGCCCGACTCCAGCCGCTGCCAGGTACAGCGCGATCGGGCTGCCCAGGCCGCCGGTGCCCACTACGATGACACTGGCCGCTTTGAGCCGCTCCTGGCCTTCCATGCCCACCTGGGGCAGGGCGAGATGCCGGCCATAGCGGACCAGCTCGGCGGGCGAGAGACCGGTGTGGGAGGCGTCAATGTGTTCGTTTGGACCGGACACGGAATGACCTCGCTTGGGTTGGCGTGCGTTCTCAGCATAGAGTGTAACAAACCCGCCCCGGATTGGGATAGTCCAGGGCGGGGCAGTTGGGCACAAGAGGTGAATGCTGGCGCTAATGGCCGTTGAATTTCTGTCCGGCGCCGAACACGCGCCCGCTGAGCTTGAAACCGACCTCTTCGAGACGATCCATGAAGCTAGGCCGGAAACCGGTCGGGTTGAGAACGCCGCCGCCGATGTGGCTGGGACCGCCGCCTTTGTGGTCGGCCGTCTGGTAAATGAAGATGTCCTGCAGGGTGACCTGGTCGCCTTCCATGCCCTGCAGCTCCGTGATCTGGACGATCTTGCGGCTGCCATCTTTCAGGCGGCTCTGCTGGACGATCAACTGGACGGCGCTGGCGATCTGGCGGCGGATGATGCTCACCGGCAGATCCATGCCGGCCATCAGAGCGAGCGTCTCGAGGCGGCCAACGCAGTCGCGCGGGCTGTTGGCGTGGACGGTGGTCAGCGATCCATCGTGCCCGGTGTTCATGGCCTGCAGCATGTCCAGCGCCTCACCCGAACGGACCTCACCCACCACGATCCGGTCCGGCCGCATGCGCAAGCTGCCCTTGACCAGGTCGCGTACCACAAGTTGGCCGTCTTTCGTGCCCGGCACGGGCGGGCAGGTCTCCAACCGGACGACGTGGCGCTGCGAGAGCTGGAGCTCTGCCGAGTCCTCGATGGTGACGATGCGCTCGTCGTCGGGGATGAAGGAGGACAGGACGTTGAGCAGGGTGGTCTTGCCGGATGCGGTGCCGCCCGACACCACGATGTTCAGCCGGGCAACCACGCACGCTTGCAGGAATTCCGCGGCATCCTCGGTGAACGAGCCCCACTCGATCAGGTTCTCGACGGTGAGCCGTTTTTCTGGGAATTTCCGGATGGTGATGGTGGTGCCTTCCAGGGCGGAGGGCGGCATGATGGCGTGCACGCGCGAACCATCGGGCAGGCGGGCATCGACCATCGGGTGGTGCCGGTCGAAGCTGCGCTGCAGCGGGCGCACGATGCGCTGTGCGGTCCATTGGATGTGCTCTTCATCGTCGAAGGCGTATTCTGTTTCGAGCAGTCTGCCCCTGTATTCTGCGAAAATGGAGTCAGGGCCGTTGACCATGATCTCGGAGCAGCTCTTGTCGCGGACCAGCGGCTCGATGGCGCCGAAACCGAGCACGTCCCAGATCAGCGCCTGCTCCAGCTCGGCCTGTTCCGCGGCGGAAAGCCGGGCACCGGCCCTTTGGAGAATCGTCTTGAGCCGCTCGCGCACGATCTGCTGGTGTTCTGGATTGGCGCTGTCCATCTGGTCGAATTCGTCGGGCGTCGCCAGGAGTTTGGGCCGGAGCTGCCGGCGCAAATTGGTGAGGCGCGGCGGGAGCCCTTTCTTGGCGATGGGGCCAGTCTCTAGCGAGACGAGAGTGGGGCGCTCGTCCGTCTCGGATTCCAGATAGAAGGGCGGCGCGCTGGATTCAGCATGTGGGATGGCGTCCGGCGGCGGCGTGATACGGCTCAAGCGGGCGATACGGGATCCCATGATAGTCATATCCTGTTCGTGGCGAGTGGAAAAGTTAATGAATAATAGGCGTGTCAGATGTGTCTATTGTCGTACACATTTATCCTCACTTCAAGCAGTTTTCACGAATTTTTCGGTTGAGTGGAGTGGCGATCTGACCGCCAATCTGTCGCAACGACTCGATTTTTTCTGCGTAAATACTTAAGATTGGGTATGGTACATGGTATGATCGGGCTAGTTCGAGGGCAGATTGCGCATGTTTCAACAAAGTCGCCGGGGAACGCTCGTCTGGTTGTTCATCGTGGGGCTGGCGCTGAGCCTGACTCTGGTGGCTGGCGAGGTCCCCACGGAGATCGGCGCGGCGCTCCTGGCCGCGTACGTGGGTCTGGCGCTGCTCGTGGCGCGGAACGTGCCGCTGGGTGATGTGATCGGCGCGCTGCCCACGCGCGCCCTGCGCCAGCCCGAGTCGACCGAAGTGGCGCGCGAGGCGGTCGCGCGGGCGCGGAGCCATCCCGCCTACGATGCCCTGGTGCAACTGCTGGACGTGGGCCTGATCGTCGACGAACAGCGCCCAGACGGGCTATCGCTGCGCCGTGGGCGATTCATCTCGCTCGACGACGAGGGGATCAGGCCTTTCGCCATCGTGAATGTCCCCGATGTGCTGGCCGAGCGCCTAGGCCGCGTCCGGTTCGAGCTGCGCGACGAAACAGGCCGGGCGCAATATGTCTACGAGGACGAGAAATGGCTTCAGGCGGGCGAGAACATTCTGCTGCCCGACTACCGGTTCCCGATCCGGAAGAACAGAGCCGAGCTCGAGGCGGGCGGCTGGACGCTGCTGGTCATGGTTGATGGCGGCATGATCGGGATGCACCATTTCAGCCTGTCGCCCTCGCTGCAGGATCGCCGGCGCGACATGGCGGCGGATGGCGAGTTGCGCGAGCGCATCTGGCGCAGCGGGCAAGATGACGAGTCTCTGCCGCTGAGCCTGGAAGAGCTTCTGCGGCAGCAGAGTCGCCAGCGCCATCAAAGTTGAGTCCGGGTGCGATCATGATGGGCGGCACGTTCGTTATCCTGTTCATAATCATCCTGCTGTTCTTCCTGTTTGGGGCGTTCGCGACGGAGCAGCAGCGGGCCGGGACATCACACTCCAGCAGCCGCCAGAAGCGCAAGGTGCAGCGGCGGGCTGGCAGCGAGGCCGGGCGCATGGCGATGCAGCGGGCAGGCTACGCGGGCGAAGGCGATACCGACTATGTCCAGGTGCTGGATATCGGTCTGCTGGCCTACCGGCACACGAACGAGCCCAAGCTGGTCCGCTATGGCGACGTCTTGATGGACACGCACCATCTGCGCCCGTTCGCAGAGCTGTGGCTGCCGTACCGGGCGCGCGGCAGTGTTCGCTTCGAGATGATCGACGGCGAGGGCCGGCTGCGCTACGCCGACGAGAGCGCGTACGATCTGGTCCGGGGGCCGAACACATTGCTGCCGAACACCTGGCTTCCCCTGCGCGAAAAGAGCGTGGCGCCGGGGCAGTGGCGGCTGCGCGTCCTGGCGAACGATACGCTGCTGGCGAGCCACGTGTTTGGCTGGCGGCCCGTTGGGGGCGGCGAGATTCAGGAGTTCGTCGCTTCGGATGGCGAGATGTCGGCCACGCTCATCCAGGCGCTGGAACGGCGGCAGGCCAGCCAGGCGATGAGCCTGGACGATTTGCTCGCCGACCAGGAAGAGTGGATGGGCTGAGCCTGTGGTGGTGGGTGACTTACGCCGGAGGAGATCGCGCGCCAACGCGCGCGGCATGGTGGCGACAGCCGCCGGGTTTGCGCTGCTGTTTGCCGCCCTCAGCTTGGCGTTCGGTACCTGGCGCGCCGTCGCGTACATCACCGCGGGGCTGTTCGGCCTGTTGTTCGCCCTGGCGTTCTACTTCTGGGGCTCGATGCTGTTCGGGGGACCCTGAGATTTCTGGGGCGGCGCACCCCGGTGCCCTGGGCGCTGGACGACGACGCGGGCGCGGTGCCCGCGCACGATCTCGATAGCGGCCTGGAGCTGATGGCCGCCGGGGTGCTGGTCTACCGGAGCGGGGAGGCGAGGCCGCGGGCGTTCTTCCGGCAGGTGCCCCTGGCGGATGCCGAGGCGGTGCGCCCGTTCGTGGTGGCGCGCACCGGAGTTGAGCGCCGTTGCGAATTCGCGATCGCGCTGTACGACGAACACGATCGACCCCGGCACCAGGCTTCGTTCACGATGGCGCTGGGCGATCGGGCGGCGCTGGTCGTCCCCCCGTACCGGCTGGCGGTGCCCGATCCGGCCCGGCTGGTGGGCCAGCGCTGGAGCATACAGGTCAGGTCGGGCGTGACAGTGGTGGCGGCGTGTGGATTTCATTTCGTGAACGGCGAGGTGCCGCCTGAAACCGTGTTGGACTGGCAGGCGCGTCTGCTGCCCCGACTGGTGGACGAAGCGCTCGAGCGTGAGGCTCGGACGCACGCGGGCGAGATCGCGCTGAAGGAAGGGTAGATGATGGTGAAGGAGCAGTGGTGGGGGACGCCCAACCGGGTATCGAACCGGCTGCGCCTGGAAGTCGATATGATGCGCGCCACCTTTGCTGATACGTTCCGGTTGGTCGTGCCCAAGCGCGACCTGTTGTACTGGGTGGGCGATGTGGAGGTCAATCTACGGGGTATCCCGCAGCGCCTGCATACGCTCAAAATTCTCTATCCTGAAGAATACCCGAACCGCCCGGCCGAGGCATACGTGCTCAAGCCAACCGTATACAGCGAAAAACACCAGTTTGAAGATGGGCAGTTGTGCCTGTTTAACCCTAAAGATGGCGTGACATACGGGTGGAACCCGAGCACATCGACGGCGGTGACCGTGGCGGGGTGGGCGATCCAGTGGTTGTACGCCTATTATACGTGGCGCGCAACGGGCAACTGGCCCGGCATTGAAGAACGGATGCCTCCGGTCAAAGACCGGCAGCAGCGTAGGAGGAGATGGTAATGGGCAGCCAGGCACCGGGAAATGTGCGCGATGTCCCTCAGGTGGTGATCGCCCAGCGGGTGATCGATAAGCTCGTGCGTGGCGCGCTGTTGTATCCCGAACCGGAAACCGGCGAAGCGATGGTCGGCCTGGTGATTCCGCGGGAGGGGCACGTCGAGCCCGACATTTACGTGCTGGACACGATCAGCCCTGGCGAGCGCGCCGTCCGCGAGTGGGGCATGTTCGAGCAGGGCGACGACTGGCAGGGCGATGTGTTCCACTGGATGTACGTCAACTGGGAGGCGTTCCGCGAGCTGCGGCGGTCGTCGTATGGTAATGCGCTGGCGGCCAAGTGGGATATCCCGCTCAAGCACGTTGGCGACTGGCACAAGCAGCCCGGTGACATGACCGAGCCTTCGGGCGGTGACACGCAGACGGCACGGCGCATGATCGAGGATGCCGAGACTCCGGTCGAGCATATCGTCGCGCCGATCGTGACGATGTACCCGCTGGCGCCGGCGCCGCTGTTCGGCGCGGTGCCCGCCGATGCCCAGGTGAGCGCGGGCGAAACGCCGCCGGAAGGTGCCGGGGAGGAGCCAGCCGCACCCGCCGGGGAGGAGCACGCTCAGGCCGCGGATCGACCGGAGACACCGCCGCCAGCGGCCATACCGGAGAGCCAGCCGAACGCGATCGTCAAGACGCTGCAGGACGAGGGCTGGGACATCCGGATTGATTTCTGGTACATGAGCAAGCGGCTCAGGCAGTTCGTGCCGGTGACTCCGGTCGTGTGGCCGGATGACCGGCTGCCCGCCGTGCCCCCGGTGGCGTGGCATCTGGCGCATCCGCGGCGCTTCGACCAGGAAGTGAGCCTGCTGACCGAGGCCGGTTACGCGATCGACGTGGTGCGCTGGGACGCTGACGGGAAACCACCGTATGAGATCTGCTTCTCGGTCTACAAACCCGGCGAGAACCACGTGTTCTTGCTGGTGACGTCGGTCGATTACCCGGTCACTCAGCCCGCGGCCCGGGTGGCGCCGCTGGTCAGCGTTGCGGATGGCGAGGACGTGTTCGAGAAGCTGTACGAAGCATCTGAGCCAGTGGGCATGGTGCACATGCCCGACTGGGTCTGGGACTCCAAGCGGACCCTGGTCGAGCTGGTGTGGTACATCGAAAGCCAGTTCGAAGGGAAACGCATAACATGAGCTGGGATAGGGTTGAACGGCTGTTGGGGTCTGACGCGCTGGCGCACCTGGCCGCCCGGACTGTTGGCATCATCGGGCTGGGATCGGGCGGGAGCTTTGTGGCGATCAGCCTGGCGATGAGCGGGGTGGGGCGCTTCGTGCTGATCGATGACGATAGCATGGAGCAGGCCAACGTCGTGCGGCACGCCGCCGACCTGCGCTACGTGGGGCAGCCCAAGGTCGAAGCCGTGGCGGATCTGATCCGGCACCGCAACCCGTCCGCCGAGATCAGGACGGTCTTGGGTCGCGCTGAGGATCACCTCGATCTGCTGGCCGAGATGGACGTCGTGGTGGCCGGGGTGGACAGTGAAGGCCCGAAATATCTGATCAACCAGGCGGCGCTCGAGCACGGGCGGACGGTCGTGTACGCGGGTGTCTACGAGCGGGGCGAAGGCGGCGACGTGTGCATCATTCATGCCAACGACGGCCCCTGTTACGCCTGTTGGGCGGAACATCTGCGCCAGGGACTGGCCGAGCTGGCGCCCGGCACACCGGAACTGGACTACGGTATGATCGGCTCGGACGGCACGCTGGCGGCGGAGCCAGGGCTGTGGCTGCACGTGGTACGCATCGCGAGCGTGCAGGCGGACATCGCGCTCAACGCGCTGCTGCGCGGGCTGCCGGCGCATCGCGAGATGCCCGCCAATACCGTCGTGCTCGCCAACACGCGCCTGGAGATCTACGAAGGGTGGACGACGCTGCCCTATGGTGCCGAATGGGTGAACGTTCCGCGCAATCCGGAGTGCCTGGTGTGCGGGCAGAAGGGCCGAATGGCGTCCGCCGATGCGTTGAGCCTGGACGACCTGGTCAATCTGGGCAATGTGACATACGAACAAGACGAAAGCGGGCAGTAGTGGCGATGGCAGCAAGACAAGGATATGCGATTCATGACTGACAACATTCTTCCCCCGGATGACGGGAACAGTGCGGCGATCCCGCCGGACGTCCCGGTAGACAACCAACCGCCGGATAACCCTGATCCGGTGCCAGACGATGACCTGGGCCCACGCCTGGAGCGTCTGGGTGGCGAGCCGGCGCCGGATATCACGCCGGAAGAATTCGCGCGGCTCCAACAGGCGGGGCAGATTCACATCGATCCGCGCGGCCGGGTGCGCACGACCCAGCGGAATGAGACCGATGCTGGCATCTCGCTGCGCAAACGGCGAGCGTGGTATTCCCCGTTATGAGTCCGATCGACCTGGATCGGGTGCGCGCGGCGCTGGCGCTGGATGGCTTCGACGCAGCCGATGCCCAGCGCCAGATGGCTCCCCAGCCGCGCGCTTTGCGCCGCAGCGACAGTCGGGCAGGCAGCCCCCGCCAGGCCAGCGTGATGATCCTGCTATATCCGCTGGATGAGCGGCTGGGCATGGTGCTGGTACAGCGGTCCAAGAACGAGCGCGATGTCCACAGCGGCCAGATTGCGCTGCCAGGCGGCGCGCGTGAGGGCGACGAAACCGCCATCGAGACGGCGCTGCGCGAAACCAACGAGGAGTTGGGTGTCAGCGCGGGGGTGGAGATCATCGGTACGTTGACGCCGCTGTATATTCCCCCGAGCGATTTTGAGGTGCACCCGGTGGTGGGCTATCTGGCGCGCCACCCCACCTGGGCGCCCGACCCGGCTGAGGTGGACGGCGTGCTGGAATGTCCGGTGGACTGGCTGCTGGATGACGAACGCAAGCGAGTCGAAGACTGGGACGTCGGCGGCTACATGATGCGCGTGCCCTGGTATGATGTGCGCGGGCACCGCGTGTGGGGGGCGACAGCCATCATGCTGAGCGAGTTTGAGCAGCGGCTGCGTCGCGTCATGATCGGCTAGCTGGACCCGGCGCAGCACGTTAACTTTTCCACTATTGGCCCACTTGCATGCACACTCCATGCGTGGTACAGTGCTTCACAAGTCTAACCATATCATAACTGAATGGTTAATTACGCATCGGCTGGGGGATGCACCGCATGGCTGAGAAGATCCTGGTTATCGACGATGAAGATATGACCGTCCAGCTCATCAGCATGCTGCTCGAGCGGCGCGGGTACGATGTGATCAAGGCCTATCGCGCGGAAGATGGGCTGCGCAAGGCCTATCGCACGCACCCGGACCTGATCCTGCTCGACATCATGATGCCGGATATGGACGGGTGGGAAGTATGCCGCCGTCTGCGCGAGCTGTCGGACGTCCCGATCATCTTCCTCACTGCCAAGGACGACGTGCGCGATGTGGTCAAGGGGCTGGAGCTGGGCGGCGACGATTACATCATCAAGCCGTACAACAGCGACGAGCTGGTAGCGCGCATCAAGGCCCACCTGCGCCGGTCGCCCAAGCCATCCGTGGCCGAAGAACTGGTCTTCGATACGGGGAATTTCCGGATCAACTTCATCAGCCGCGAAGTGCGCGTGCGGGGGAATCAGGTGCACCTGACGCCCAAGGAGTTCAACCTCCTGGGCGTGCTGGCGCGCAACGCGGGCCGCGTGATCACGCGCACCGATCTGGTCAAGGAAGCGTGGGGTCCGGAATATGGCGACGCCATCGACAGCCTGAAGCTGTACATTCACTATCTCCGCCAGAAGATCGAGCAGGACCCACAGCACCCGGCCTACATCCTGACGTCACGCGGCGTCGGCTACCGGTTCGCCAACGTCTAGACCAGCCCGGTCACCACGGCTGCCACGACGAGCGCCACCACCAGCAGCACGATCAGAACCAACCGCAGCAGCCAGCGCCGTCTTCGCGCGCTGCCGGCGCGCTTGTCCTGAGAGTTCATCGTGGCGAGCAGCGCCTGTTGGTCCAGTTTCTGGAGCTGGCGCTGCGCGGTGACGTTGGACGGGTTGAGCTCCAACACGTTTTCGAAGCAAACGCGCCGGTCGTCGTCTGTATCGACGACGCTCGCCAGCCAGAGCCACACCTGTTCGTGATAGGGATCGATCTCAATCGCGCGTCGGAACAGGTCGTGAGCCTGCTGGTTATTTCCATTCCGCGCAGCTTCCTGTCCCGCTTTGAACAGGCTGAGAAACTCCCTGGGCGCGTTCATCAGATCCGAAGAAATCCCCATCCCCAATTTGACCTTTCACCACAATCGGGCGACACGCACCATCATTGTAGCATGGCCCGCTGGTGCATGGTAGTACCCGGGTACTCTCAGGGGCCCCAATCGTTGGCAATGTCCGTCACCGGATCGGTCGTGACCTGGTACGTCGTGCCTGTGGCGATCTCGTAGATGAAGACGTCCCAGTTGCCGGTGCGGTCGGACGAAAACACGATATGCTGGCCGTCCGGCGAGAAGCGCGGCTGGATGTCGGCGGCGTCGGAGTCGATCAGCTTTTCAGGCGGCGATTGGCCATCAGCCGGCATCCAGTAGATTTCCGGGGCGGTAGCGCCGTCCTCGAGCGCATGGAAGACGACGCGGGCGCCATCGGGCGACCAGTCCGGCGCGGCTTCGATCAGCGCCGCGCCGTTGTTCGTCAGGTTCGTGACCTGTCCATCAGCGGTGTTGTAGATGCGCAGCTCGGTCGAGCCGCCCAGTTCCACCAGGGAGAGATCGGCGGCATAGACGATGAACTGGCCACCGGGCGAGAAGGAGGGCCAGGTATCAATCGCGTCGTCGGTGGTCAGGCGCGTCAGGTTGGCGGCAGTGCCTGACTCGCCCGTCAGTTCGGCGCGGTAGAGATCGCGCGTGGCCGACGCCATGCCCACCGCGCTGAAGGCAATCCAGCGACCGTCCGAAGACCAAGCCGGCCCGTGCTGATCGTCGAGCAGGGGACCGCCGCCCCAGATAGCGCTGGCGGTTTGCGGCTCGGTGCCCTGCAGGTTGTTGAACTGCAGGACCAACTCGCGGGTGCCGGTTGCAAACTTCACGAACAGATACTGGCTGCCGTCCGGCGAGAGCACGGGAGTCTGCCCGCGCTCATTGGGCGCAGAGACGATGAACCGCTCGCTTCCGTCCGGGCGAATAATGGCCACCGGCTGGTTGTCCGGATCGCCGGGGACCGAGCCGGATTGCATGATAATCGTTCCCGCCAGGCCGGACGGGGCGGGGGGCAGCGGCGTGCCCGGTCCGGTATCGAGCGGCGTCGAAGTCGGGGCGGGGGTCCATGTGGGGGGCAGCGGAGACGGCGTCTGGCTCGGCACGGCGGTCGGCTGGCCCGGCTCGACGACGGCAACGGCAGCGCCGGGTTCCTCCGCGGACGAGGCGGCTGGCAGGGTGCCCGTTGGGGCGACAGGCGGCTCGTCGTCACCGCCGGACAGGAGGGCCAGCGCCGCCACCAGCAGCGCGATCACGGCAATCGCTCCCAGCGCGACGGCGAGGAGGGCCGTTTTGCGCGCGGGCTTGCCGGCCGGGTCGCTGGCTGCCAGTGTCGTGAGGCCTTTTTCCTCCAACTGCTCCAGCAGGCGTTTGGCGCGCTCGTTCTGCGGGTTGATCACGACTACGTTGCCGAGACAGACGCGTTTTTCCTCGTCGGAATCGACGACGGCGGCCAGCCAGAACCAGCCTTTCTCGTTGTGCTGGTCCAGCTCGACGACCTGCTCGAACAGCGCGCGGGCGGTTGCTTTATCCTCGGCGCGAGCCGCCGCGATTCCCTGCTTCAGAAGATTCTCAACCTGACCATTCGGTTCCTGCGTCGTCATGTGATACCCCCCAGTGAAATTCTCGCCAGTCAGGGTGTCCAGGCCGGGAAACGCGTGTCCTCATTCTGCGTCGTCAGCCGCTGCAGTCCGGAGCCGTCCGCCCGCGCGACGTACAGCTCATACCAGGCGGTTTCCCGGTTGGAGCTGAAGGCGATCCACGCTCCATCGGGCGACCAGGCCGGATCGCGTTCCTCGGACGGAATATCGCGCACGAACAGCGCTCGCTCGCCGGTGCCGTCGGCATCCATCAGGAAGATATCGGTGTGGGTCCAGCGGGTGGACAGAAAGACGATCGCGCGGCCATCGGGCGACCACGCGGGCGCGCTGCTGCTATTGGCGGCGTCGGTGAGTTGCTTTTTGTCCGCGCCGTTGGTGCGCATCCGCCAGATCTCCATCTCGCCGGGCGTGTTTTCGTCGGACGCAAAGGCAATCCAATCACCGTCCGGCGACCAGGCCGGATACCGGTCGCTGGCCGAGTTGCGCGTCAGCAGGCGCGGCGAGCCGCCGCTAATGTCGATCGTGTAGAGATCGAAGTCGCCGTCGGCGTCGGACGCAAACGCGATCTGGTCACCTGTGGGCGACCATGCCGCGTCCCCGGTCTGCGCGGCTTCGAGCTGGGTCAGGCGGCGCATCTCGCCGCCCCGCGCCGGCGCCGCGAAAATCTCTTCGAACTCGGCGCTGACCGTAACGCTGCCGTCCAGGCGGGTTGCGCGCAGACGCGCGGTGAAGGCGATCTGCTCACCATCCGGCGAATAGGTCGCGTCGAGGATTTCCACCAGCGTCAGGCCAGCGGCCTCATCCGGAGCGCTGAGCCGCAAGGGCAGGCGGCGCTCGCCCGTGCCGTCGCCGCGCAGTGTAACCAGGCTCCACGTGCCCTCGCCCGCCCGGCGCGCCGAGACCAACATGGCATACGACGATAGTGGCGGCGGGGTAGGCGTTGGGGTGTTGGTGGACACGGGCGTGTGCGTGGGCGATGGCGTCCAGGTCGGCGGGAATGTCTCCTGGGGCGGGAGGGTCCTCAACACGCCACCCAGCGGCGTCGACGTGGGATAATCCGAGGGTGCCTCCGGTTCGTCCGGCGTCGAGCTAGGCGGCAGGGTTGCCGTGGTGGGCGATGGGGTGGGGATCGTCTCGTCATCACCCGACCGGAGATCGTCGCGCAGCAAGATCGCCCCGAGGACGATCAACCCGATGGCGAGCAGGGCCACCAGCGCAAACAGGCATGGCGACAGGCGGCGGCGCCTCCGGCGCGGCTCCGGTTCGAGCAGCGCTTCACGGTCGAGCGTGGGCGCTGGTCCAGGGGGGCGAGCGGTGCGCGGCCCATCCAGGCGTCGTGCCTGGCGGGGCGATCGCGAGGGCGCCGGGCGCTCCTGGGTAGCCTTGATCTGGTCGAGAGCCTGGCGAGCCCGCTCGTTGCCGGGGTTGATGGCGACCACGCGCTCGAGGTGCGCGCGCCGCTCATCGACGTCGTCGGCGAGGGTTGCCAGCCAGATCCAGGCTAGCTCGCTGTTGGGGTCTCGCTCGATGACCTGTTCCAGAATCTGGCGTGCGGCGGCTTTGTTGCCGCTTTGCGCCGCCTGGATGCCGGTTCGCAGAAGGTCTTGGAGTTCGTTGTTGGTCACGCCGCGCCCGTCCTGAGATGAGCCGTTGCCGTCACGCCACCTATCTTATACCGCCTTCACACACAGGGCCAGACCACCGGCCACGTGGCGCAGGGACACTGGCAGGCGGGCAATTACAAAACAGCCAGGACGAATAGCGCGACCGCAATCAGCAGGATGATGATCGCCAGGCCGATGCCGCCGTAGACCAGCACCTGGCTCGTGCTCGATTCCTGACCTTTTTTCAGCCGGTTGAGCTCGCGCTGGGCCGTGCGGTTTTGGGGGTTGATGCGCAGCACCGTATTGAGGTATCGTACCCGATCGACCGGCGTCTCGGCGACCGCTGCCATCCACAACCAGGCACGCTCATTATGGCTGTCGGAGTCCAGAACCTGTTGGAAGATGACGCGCGCGTTCTCCTTGTTGCCCTGGCGGGCCGTCTGGATGCCGAGCTGCATGAGCTGTTCGAGATTCGGGATGTTGACGTCTCGATTCGTTCCGCTGTCCATCCGCAAGTGCTCCCCAGTCGTGTACGGATCGCAAAACAGTCTGTGACAAAATTCTGACACTCTTTATAGTCGTTTCCGGACTGGCTGACAAGTCGGGGTACATGGGACTCGCGAGTCGAGTCTTTGACGCGAACGGGGTGCTAGGGCACAATCGAACTAGATATCCGGTCAGACGGTGGGAGCACTCCATGAACGCAGAGCCATCGGTACTGGTGATCGGGACCTCCGGCATCGACGTGAAAGGTCGGCCGTTCGAGCCGCTTCGCATGGGGACGTCGAACCTGGGGCGCGTGCGCAACAGCGTGGGCGGCGTAGCGCGCAACATCGCCGAGAATCTGGCGCGCCTGGAGGTGCCCACCACGCTGCTGTCGGCGGTGGGACAGGATGACCTGGGCGATTTCGTCCTTGCCCATACGAGCCGCGCCGGCGTCGACGTGAGCCACGTGGTGCGCCTGCCGGACGTCCAGACGGGGAGCTATGTGGCGATCTTGGACGAGGCGGGCAAGCTGTGCGTGTCGGTCAGCGAATACGACATCATCGACAGCGTGTCGCCCGAGTATGTGCGCCGGCATCGCAGCCTGTTTGCGGCCGCATCGCTGATCGTGATCGACGCCAACCTGTCCACCAAAGCGCTGGCCACGGTGTTCAGCCTGGCGCGGCGCTATCGCGTGCCGGTGTGCGCCGATCCGACGTCGCAGTTGCTGGCCGAAAAACTGATCCCATATCTGCCGGAGATCTATATGCTGACGCCCAATGCTGCTGAGGCGGCGGCCCTGTGCCAGACGGAGGCGGTACCGGAGACGAGCGAGAGTGCGATCGAGACCGCTCAGTGCCTGGTGAGCCTGGGCGTGAAGATCGGGGTGGTAACCCTGGCCGAGCAGGGCCTGGCCTACGCCGACGGCAGCAGTGCCGGTCATATCCCGGCCCTACGCACCCAGGTGGTGGACGCGACCGGGGTCGGCGATGCGCTGACGGCGGCGGTCATCTTCGGCCTGTTGAATGAAATGCCGCTGGATGAGGCGATGCGCCTGGGCATCTCGGCGGCGGCCCTGACGTTGCGCACCCGCGCGACCGTGTATGAGGGTCTGAGCCTGGATCGTTTGTATGATGAGCTTGTCGTGTGAGGTTGCGTCGATGACATCACCTTTGCCTGAATCGATGGTGCTCGATGTGGAAACGCTGGACCTGCGCCGGCGCCAGTACGCGCACATCGCCGAGCTGTTGGAGGAGTTGTACGGGTACCCCGAATGGCGCTCGCACCTGCTGCCGCTCGACGAACTGGTGAGCACGATCCTCAGCCAGAGCACGACCGATTCCAACCGGGACCTGGCCTTCAACCGGCTCGTCAACCGCTTCCCGGATTGGGAAGCCGTGCGCGACGCGCCGGTCGAGGATGTGGTCGAGGCGATCCGCCCGGCAGGACTGGCCAACCAGAAAGCGCCGCGCATCCAGGACGCTCTGCGCTTCGTGACGGCAGAGCGGGGTGAGCTGACGCTCGACTTCCTGGCCGATATGGAGGTTGAGGCGGCCAAAGCATGGCTGACGCAGATCAATGGCGTTGGCCCGAAAACGGCAGCCATCATCCTGCTGTTCACGTTT
The DNA here is from genome assembly GCA_040767355.1 of Aggregatilineaceae bacterium. Classification (GTDB taxonomy): domain Bacteria; phylum Chloroflexota; class Anaerolineae; order Aggregatilineales; family Aggregatilineaceae; genus LM3-B42. The sequence goes on from JAXGOS010000016.1 coordinate 43,167, forward strand.
GGCAAACCGGCCTTTCCGGTCGATACACACGTGCACCGGGTGACCCGGCGCTTGGGGTTAATCGGCCCTAAGACCAGCGCGGAGCGGGCGCACATCGAATTGGAGGCGATCATCCCGCCGGAGGACTACTACCCGGCGCATCTCAACATCATCCGGCTCGGGCGCGAGATCTGCCAGGCGCGGCGCCCACGCTGCGAGGAGTGCCCGCTGACGTCGTATTGTGACTATTATCAGACGCACTCGAAGGCGGTATAATTCCGTTGCCAGGCGCGGCGGACCGTGGCAGGGTGTCATCCCGGGCCCGGGAATGGCGTGAACAGGCCAATCATAGCGCGAGCAATCGCTGCCGGTGGCGTTCATTTCCCGAGGGATATTTGTCGGGGTTTTGAGCGTGATGCGGCATTTGTGTTATTGACATGTGGCTGTCTCGTGGTATAATGTCTGTTCTTGAACCCCATATGTTTGTCTAGGCATACGGAAAACCTCTTATCAAACTGAAGCCAATTGAGGAGACATGCTCTCCCTATCCCCACATTGGTATGCACCGGACTCTGGTGGTTATATCTGTCGGCAAGTGACCTCGAGGAGTGGTGAATGCAGCGGCGGCTAGATGAGAAGAACTATGCACGCACGTACGACGTGCAAGATCTGCCTTCACTCATTGAAATCCAGTTGGATTCGTTTGAACGGTTTCGCACGGAAGGTCTGAGCGAGCTGTTCGACGAGATTAGCCCTATCGAAAGCTTCAACGGCAACCTCCGGCTCTACTTCCCCGGCAGCGGCCCCGAAACAGCCGAGTTTGGCCTGGGATACTGGTTCGAAGAGCCCAAATACTCCGAAGAAACCTGCCTTGAACGGGATATCACCTTTGCGGCCCCGCTCTACGTGAAGGTCGCGCTGGTCAACCGCGCCGCCGGCGATGAGGTCGTCATCTCGGACATCTTCATGGGCGATTTCCCGCTGATGACCGAGAAGGGGACGTTCATCATCAACGGCTCCGAGCGCGTGGTGGTGAGCCAGTTGATCCGGTCGCCCGGCGTGTACTTCGACGCGGAAGAAGATCGCACCACGGGCCGCCGGCTCTCGACGGCCAAGCTGATCCCCGATCGCGGTGCGTGGATGGAGTTCGAGACCCGCAAGAGCGATTACCTGGCGATCAAGTTCAATCGCAAGCGCACGATCCCGGTGACGATTCTGCTGCGCGCCCTGGCGGCGGTGAGCGATGGCTTCGACGCGCATTCGCCCATCAAAGAGGGCGTGGACGAGGAACTGCTGGCGCTCTACCACGAGGTTGACAACAACCCGGACCACCAGTATATCCACGGCACGATCCGCATGGAGCCGCAGTGGGACCTGCGCGACGGGCAGAGCATCGCCGAGGCAGCGCTGCTCGAGTTCTACAAGCGCATGCGACCTGGCGATCCGCCCACGCTCGAAAATGCGCGCGAATACCTGGAAAGCCAGTTGTTCGACCAGCGTCGTTACGATCTGGAGCGCGTGGGGCGCTACAAGCTCAACCAACGCCTGCGGATCGATGACATCGTTCCGCGCCAGCACCGGACGATCACGAAGTTCGATCTGGTCAAGCTGATCGAGCGCATGATCCTGATCAACAACGGCCTCGAACAGCCGGACGATATTGACCACCTGGGCAACCGCCGCGTGAAAACTGTCGGCGAGCTGATCCAGAACTCGCTGCGTATCGGCCTGCGCCGCATGGAGCGCGTCGTGCGCGAGCGCATGTCGATCCGCGAGTCCGACAGCCTGTCGCCGATGACGCTGATCAACATCCGCCCGGTGGTGGCGGCAGTGCGCGAATTCTTCGGCTCCAGCCAGCTATCGCAGTTCATGGATCAGACCAACCCGCTGGCCGAGCTGACCCACAAGCGCACGCTGTCCGCGTTGGGGCCGGGTGGCCTACGCCGCGAGCGCGCCGGGTTCGACGTGCGCGATGTGCACCACAGTCACTATGGCCGCATCTGCCCGATCGAGACGCCTGAAGGCCCGAACATCGGCCTGATTGGCCGTCTAGCGAGCTACGGGCGCGTGAACGAATACGGGTTCATCGAGACGCCGTATCGCCGCGTATACCGCGAGATGTCGCTCAAGGATGAAGCGATCCTGGGCCGCGAGCTAGGCGCCGATATCGAAAAACCCAAGTCGGACGAGGTGATTCCCGCGGGCACCGTGATCGATGAAGCCCTCATCAAACAACTGACCAAACTCAAACTGAAGACGGTGCCGGTCCGCCCGTTTGTGAGCAACGAGATCGTCTATCTTTCGGCAGACGAAGAAGATCGCTTCACGATTGCGCAGGCAAACGCAACGTTGGACGCGCAAAACCAGTTCGTGCACGATCGCGTCTCGGCGCGCCATCACCAGCGTTTTCTGGTAGCGCCCACCGCGCGTATCGACTATATGGACGTGGCTCCGCGCCAGATCGTGGGCATTTCCGCCGCGCTGATCCCGTTCCTGGAGCACGACGACGCAAACCGCGCGCTGATGGGCTCGAACATGCAGCGTCAGGCCGTCCCGCTGCTCAAGCCGGACATCCCGATTGTCAGCACGGGCGTCGAGCGCCAGGCCGCCTACGATTCCGGCCAGGTGCTTGTCTCGGACGAGGCCGGCGAGGTGCTGTCGGTCACAGGCGACCAGATCATGGTGCGCGTCACCGACGAGAAGGCTCGCGAGAAATACAAAGCCGAGGGCGGCATCCATACGTACCGCCTGCGCAAGTACAACCGATCCAACCAGTCGACGTGCATCGACCAGCGTCCCGTCGTGCAGAAGGGGCAGTTCATCCAGGCCGGTGAGGTAATCGCCGACAGCTCGTCGACGGTTTTCGGCAACCTGGCGCTGGGTCACGACGTGCTGTGCGCGTTCCTGTCCTGGGAAGGCGGCAACTACGAAGATGCGCTGCTGATCAGTGAAGCGCTAGTCCGCGAGGACAAATTCACCTCGATCCATATCGAGAAACACGAGGTCGAAGCGCGGGACACGAAGCTCGGCCCCGAGGAAATCACCTACGATATTCCGAACGTGGGCGAGGAAGCGCTGAAAGATCTGGACGAATACGGCATCATTCGCATCGGTGCGGATGTTGGCCCGAACGATATCCTGGTGGGCAAGATTACCCCCAAGGGCGAGAAGGAACTCAGCCCTGAGGAAAAACTGCTGCGCGCGATCTTCGGCGAGAAGGCGCGCGAAGTGAAGGACTCCTCACTGCGCCTGCCGCACGGCGAAAAGGGCAAAGTGGTGGATGTCAAGATCTTCAACCGCGAAGAACATCGCGACCTGCCCGCCGGCGTCGACCAGATGGTGCGCGTCAGCGTGGCTCAGAAGCGCAAGCTCACCCAGGGCGACAAGATGGCCGGGCGCCACGGCAACAAAGGCGTCATCTCGAAGGTCGTGCCGATCGAGGATATGCCGTTCCTCGAAGATGGCACGCCAATCGAGATCATCCTGAACCCGCTGGGCGTGCCGGGCCGTATGAATATCGGCCAGGTGCTCGAAACCCACCTGGGGTGGGCGGCTGACCGGCTCGGTTTCCGGGCGATTTCCCCGGTGTTCGACGGCGCCGAAGAAGACGAGATCGAAGCCGAGCTGGGCCGCACCTGGATGGTCGAACGCGCCTGGGACGAAATCACGGAGCGCGCGTGGAACTGGCTGAAAGAAGAAGAATACGACACCGAGTACCTGGACGACGACGACGAGGTACGCCGGCTGTATATCGATCACTGGCTCGGCAAGACGGGCCGCTACGACATGGAACGGCTGGCACTGGAGGTCGTCTACGCCAGGCGCGCGGTGCTGGCCGAATGGCTGCGCGAGCAGGGTTACGATCCCGGGGACATTCTCGCGTTCGAGCGCGGTCTGTCGATGGAGGAACGCGTGCGGCGCGACCAGAATGCCCGGTACGCCACGCTCGTCCTGTGGATCGAGCAGGTGTCGGGCGAGGCACCGCCCGAAGGCGTGACGGAAGAAGAACTGCGCGAGCTGGCGCGGCGCATCTCGATCAAGCACGACCAGCCCATCCCGATCTACGGCAAACAGCGTCTGTACGACGGTAAAACGGGCGATCTGTTCGACCAGCCGGTTACGGTGGGCATCATCCACATGCTCAAGCTGGCGCATCTGGTCGAGGACAAGGTGCACGCGCGGTCGACCGGGCCTTACAGCCTGGTGACGCAGCAGCCGCTCGGTGGTAAGGCTCAGTTCGGCGGCCAGCGCTTCGGCGAAATGGAGGTGTGGGCGCTGGAAGCCTACGGTGCGGCGCACACGCTGCAGGAAATGCTCACCGTGAAATCCGACGATGTCCAGGGGCGCGTCAAGACGTACGAGGCCATCGTCAAGGGCGAGCCGATCGAGGAGCCCGGCGTGCCGGCGAGCTTCCGCGTGCTGGTCAAAGAGCTGCAAAGCCTGGGCCTGGCCGTCGAGGCGATCACCGACACAGGTGAGGTGATCAAGTTCGGCAAGGACGAAGAGAAATCGCGCCAGCCTAAGATGCCGATGGGCCTGTTGGGCCTGGCCGACAGCCGGTAACCGCACCGGACGATCGCGGGGCGAGCGGACCTGGTCCCCTCGCCCCGTTTGTTTGCCAGTCCTGCCGCTTCGGGTTGCGCCCGAGGAGACAACGAATCACACTGTCGCCCATCTTTCTGCCGACTGCGATTGTGAGTACCTGATGCCATCCTCGCCCTACAAATGCCCTCACTGTGGAAAAGTGCTGTCCAGCCCGGACAAACTGGCCTGGCATCTCAGCCGCGAGTGCCCGGTCTGGGCGGCGCGCGCGCCGTTGCAAGACGCAGCGAACGACCCCGCCAAATCCGAACCCAACGATAGACAGCGGTAATCGCTGGACTCTCGATCTTCACTCCAAACGGCGCGCCAGCGTCGTTTTTGTGTGCTAACAGCGTGGTAATCGTCTGCTCAGCGTGGAGTGGCCGTTTTGTACGCGTATGCGAAGAGTAATACAATACCAGTTAGAGCTATCAAACGGGGTCACATAATCTGAAGCTCGATTGTTATCCCCTGGACGGAAGGATGCCATGACGCTTTATCGACGTTCCACATTGACCCGATTGGGTCTGGTGTTGGTCATGTTACTGCTGGCCGGGCTGGCATGCAGCCTGAGCGGTGGTGATGATGAGCGGGATTCGGACACGGTGCCGACGGTCGAGGCGACGATCACGCCGCCGCTGACCAAGACGCCCATTCCGACCTTCACCGCTTTCCCAACCCGGACGCCAACCCAGTTTTTCCAGGCGTTCCCGACTGCAACCCGTCTGGCACTGCAACCGACCATTCCGTTCGTCGTGCCGACCTGGACGCCGGTCGTGGCGACGGCTTATCCGTACGATGTGCGGATCTCGTACCCGGTGGACGGCAGCCAGATCGCGGGCTACATATCCATCATCGGCAGCGCGAGTCACCCGCGATTCCTGCAGTACGCGCTGGAGTGGGGTCCCGATCCCAATCCCGGCAATCTCTGGTATCCGCTGACCGCGCCGCTGGGCCGCCCGGTGATCAACGGGGCGCTGGGAGCCTGGAACACCACGCTCCAACCCGACGGGCAGTATCAGATCCGGCTGCATGTGTGGCTGAATGATGGGACGGAGACGTTCGATATCGTCACGGCCATCCGCGTGTCCAATACGCGGCCCACGGCCGTCCCCACGCTCACCTCGACGCCGCGCCCCAATCGCCCGCCGGCGATTAACCCGGTCCCGAGCCAGGTACTGAACTCGGGCCAAAGCACGCGGCTGAACGTGACGGCGACCGATCCTGACGGTGATCCGGTCAATATCTTCACGTCATCGAGCAACCCGGCCATCGCGGGTGTCCAGGTCACGGCAGCACGCGAAATCAACGTGGCGGGCGTCACCGCCGGCACGGCGACCATCACCGTAACGGCCAACGATAACCGCGGCGGGCTGAGCAGCACGGCGTTCATTGTCACGGTTCAGGGGCAGAATCGCGCGCCGACGATCAACCCGGTCCTCGGCCAGACCATCGAGGTCGGGCAGACGCGCGATATCACGATCACGGCTTCGGATCCGGACGGCGACCCGCTGACGGTTTCCGCCTCATCGGATAACGCGAATATCGTGACGGCCAGCGCGCCGAACGTGAGCACCATTCGCATCAACGGCGTGGCGGTCGGCACGGCGAATGTGACCGTGACGGCCAATGACGGCAAGGGCGGCGTGATCAACACGGCCTTCCAGGTCGTGGTTGGCGCAGTCAACCGCCCGCCGGCGGTCGATCCGATCAATGGGCAGACCATGACGGTCGGTGAGACACGGCAGATCGGTTATCAGGCGGTGGATCCTGATAACGATCCGCTCGCGCACGATGCCCAGTCCGACACGCCGAACGTGGTGACAGCTAGCATCGCGTCGCCGGGCGTGATCACCCTGGTGGCGCAGGGCGTCGGCCCGGCAACCATCCGGCTGTCGGTCGATGACGGGACGAACGACCCGGTCATCGCTACCTTCAATGTCCTGGTAGAGCAGGGCAACCTGCCGCCCATGATCGAGACGATCCTGCCGCAGACGATGAGCGCGGGCGAAGGGCGCGATGTCGGCTATGCGGCCATCGATCCCGATGACGATCCGCTGGACGCGCAGGTGCAGTCGGACGCGCCGAACGTGGTGACGGCCAGCATCAGCGCCCCGGGTGTGATCCATTTGGAAGCACTGGACGCCGGCACAGCCACCGTCACACTGTCGGTCGATGACGGCACAAATGCGGCCGTCGAGATGCCGTTTACCGTGTCGGTGACGGCGATCAACCAGCCGCCAGTGGTCGATGCCATCGCGGCGCAGTCGATGGTCGTCGGCGAGAATATCCAGGTGGCCTATAACGCGTTCGATCCGGAAAGCGACACGCTCCAGGCGAGCGTCCAGTCGAGCGAGCCGGGTATCGTGACGGCGGCCATCACCCAGGCTGGGCTGATCGATCTGGCGGCCCAATCAGCGGGCCAGGCCGCCGTGACGCTCTCGGTGGAGGATGGCAACAACCCGGCGGTGTCCGTGGCGTTTGCGGTCAGCGTGACGGAAGCCAACCAACCGCCATCGCTGCAGCCCGTCGGCGACCAGACCATCGAGCAGGGCGGGTCACTGCCGATCGCGTACACGGCTACCGACCCGGAGAATGATCCGCTGCAGGTCGTGGCAACGTCCGACGCCCCCAACATCGTGGGCGCGGCGGTGACGCAGCCCGGCGTGCTCACGCTTCAGGCGCTGGCCGTTGGGCAGGCAACGATCACGCTGTCGGCCGAAGACGGGAATAACCCCGCGGTGAGCGTGTCGTTCATCGTCACGGTGACGGAAGCTAACCAGCCGCCGCAGGTTCAGCCCATCACCGACCAGTTCCTGACGGCAGGCGACTCGGTGACGGTCAACTACAGCGCGACCGATCCGAACGGTGATCCGCTGCAGGCGACAGCACTCTCCAACGCGCCCAACATCGTCGAGGCGTCGGTGACACAGCCGGGCGTGATCGCGCTCCAGGCGCTGGCCGCCGGCCAGACGACCGTCAGCCTGTCGGTCGAAGATATGCACAATCCGGCGGTGGGCATCTCCTTCATGGTCACGGTGACGGAAGCCAACCAGCCGCCGCAGCTTCAGCCCATCGGCGACCAGGTGCTGACCGCGGGCCAGTCGCTGGCGGTCAACTACAGCGCGACCGATCCGAACGGCGATTCGCTGCAAGCTACGGCCATCTCCAACGCGCCGAACATCGTCGAGGCGTCGGTGACGCAGCCGGGCGTGATCACGCTGCAGGGCGTGGCCGCCGGCCAGGCGAGCGTCACGCTGGCGGTGACCGATGGCGTGAATCCGGAAGTCTCGGTGGCGTTTGGCGTGCTCGTCGAGAGCGCGAATAGTGCCCCAACGATCGGGCAAATCGGGCCGCAGTCGGTCGAGGCGGGCAGCAGCATCAGTGTGCCGCTGGCCGTGGCGGATGCCGACAGCGATCCGCTGATCGTGTCGGCGGTGTCGGACAACCCGGCGGTGGCGACGGCGGTCGCGAACGGTACAGTCGAAGTGCTCGTGAGCGGCGTGACACCGGGCCAGGCGAATGTGACCGTCGATGTGGACGACGGGCGCGGCGGGACGGCCTCGACGGCCTTCACCGTCACGGTGACGGGGGCAAACAGCGCGCCGGTCATCCAGCCCGATCCGATCCCGGACCAGAGCCTGACGGTTGGCGAGGAGATCGCGGTGCCGATCTCGGTGACCGACCCGGACAACGATCCGGTGGTCCTGACGGCGATCTCGCAGAACATGGGCGCGGTATCCGCCGAAGCGCAGGGTGGCAATACCATCGTGTTGCGCGGCGTGGCGGAAGGCTCGGCCACGGTCGAGGTGACTGCGGACGATGCGCGCGGCGGGATCACGGTGACGAGCTTCACCGTCAACGTGTCCAGCGCGGCGCCGACCTTCGACCTGATGCAGTACCCCGTCCTGCCGAACATCTCAGGGCCTATGGCGCAGACGCTGGGCCAGGTCTACCAGAGCGGCGTGTCGAACTTCGGCAACCGCGCGGGCGCCTTCGTCAAGATCGGCGATAACCCGATGGACAGCCAGAACTTCATGGTCCCGTACGCCGGGGATCAGTACCAGTTGGGCATCTTCGGCTCGCTGCAGGGCTTGATCACGGCTTACGCCAGCACGCCCGTCCGCGAGGCGACGGACCCGGCGACCAACAGCTTCGACGTGGACAGCATCGCGGCGGGGGCGGACTTCGGGGTGGACTCGCTGACCGCTCCCGCGCCGGGCGGCGCGCCATGTGACGCGGTGGGCGGCGGCACGGCTCTCTCGTGCGAGATCCAGCTCACCCGCCCGGCGATCGCGCTGATCAGCTTCTCGGCGCCGAACGTCACGTTCATGGAGCCGGCCATGTTCCGCAGCGAGCTGCAGAGCCTGGTGGTGAGCGTCCTGAGCGAGTACGGTGTGATCCCGGTCCTGGCAACCATCCCCGCGGGCAACGGGTACTCGACGGAGCAGTTGGCCGAGTACAACCGGGCCATTGTCGAAGTCGCGACCGAATCGGGCGTGCCGCTGTGGAACCTGTGGCGCGCGATGCAGGAACGCGGCATCGCCGACCCGAACAGCGTGTCGCCCAGCGGCGCCGGCGACCTGACTGACGGCTCGCTCGGTTACGGGTACAACATCCGCAACCTGACCGCGCTGCAGTCGCTCGAGGCGGTCCGGCAGGCGGTGGGCATCCAGTGATCGTCCGGTAGGAATCAAAACGCCCCTGGTCTCAACCGGCCAGGGGCGTTTTTTATCGCGGCAGATCCGGCGGGCGGACCTGGGTGGGCACCGTGTCCTCGCCATCGAAGGACGGTTTGGGCATGGTCATGGTGCGGTGCGCGTCATCGACGATGGTGCTCTTGTCGGTCCAGCTAGGCAGCAGGCGCCAGTAGCCCGGGCCATCGGTGTGAGGCCGCGGCGTGAACGGCAGCGGGCGCGTCTGCAGGCTGGACAAATCGGACAGGCGACCGTGCACGGTTTGGCGATAGTAGTACAGGCGGAAGGCATGCACGCCATCCGTCACGGAGAAAGCCGGGTCGCCGCCCTCGTTGCGCACGTAGGCGCCGGAGCTCTGGATCAGGGTGACGTCGAGGTAGGCCGCGTCGAGGGCGAGTGTCTCGGTCGGAAAGACGAAACAGGTGGGACGGTCGTCCTCGGTTAGCTCCAATCGGGAGCGGTATACCGGCAGCAGCCGCCCGCGCCGGACGAGTGGTAGCGTTCTGCCCAGAAACGAGCCAGGAACGAGCGCGACATCGGTATTCTCGCCTTTGCGCCATTCGCGCGCTTTGTGGTAGCCCCCGCCGCCGGTTTCGACGACCTGGTACAGACGATCGTTTGCCAGGAACAGCGCGCCGCGAGGTAGGCGGGCTGTCTCAACCTCGGGTAGGCTGGCAATATAGTCTGCTGCTTGAGGGTCAGGCACGGCTGTCACCTTAATTTGATTAAAGCGCTACCATATTGTAAAACATCTTCGCAACTCTTTCGTTGCGCTAGCGAACCGACTCGACAAAACACGATGAAAAACAGAGCAGTAATCGTCATAGTGGGCATGCTGCTGGCGCTGATCCTGAGCGCGTGCCAGCGGACGGAAATAGGGCGGGGCGAATTCACGGTGACCGTCGATGTGGACGGTGTGAGCAGCGTGTACCGGTATGACAAAGTCATTTCGGTGGGGCAGTTTCTGGAAGAAGTCGGCGTGGTGCTCGGCGAGTATGACGAGGTCAACCCGCTGCTGCAAACCCAGTTACGCGACGGCATCCGTATCACGGTGACCCGCGTGGTGCGGCGCGAGGAATGCACCGAAGAGGACATCCCGTTTGATACCGAAACGCAGCTCACCCAGGCGCTGGCGCCGGGCGAGCAGAAGATTATGCAGACCGGTGAGAACGGAACGCGGCAGGTGTGCTTCCGGATCATCGAACGCGATGGCGTCGAGGCCAGCCGGAGCGAGATCAGCCGGATCGTGATCCGCGATCCGCGCAACGAGATCGTCTTCCTGGGCAGCGACCCCACCGAGACGTACATCCCCATCGAGGGAACCCTGACCTACATTTCCGGAGGGCAGGCGTGGATCGTGGATGGCAATACCCTCAACGCCCGGCCCCTGACGACCGATGGCGTGCTGGACGGGCGCGTGTTCGACCTGTCGCCAGATGGGCGCCAGCTGCTGTATACCGTCAGCACGGAAGACCCGGCCGATCCAGAATTTTCGAACGAGCTGTGGGCTATCCTGGATACGAGTGCGAGCGTGCCGCAGCCGGTGCAGCTCGTGCCGGAGGATGTGCGCGTGGCGCAGTGGGTGCCCGGCCAGCCGACCGCTACCGTGGCCTATTCGACCGCCAACCCGGCTACCGAGGCGCCCGGCTGGCGCGCCTACAACGACCTGTACGTGATGCAGCTCGATCCCGAAACCGGGGAGGTGCTGGGCGTGCCGGAGGAGATCATCCCGCAGAACGCGCTGGGCACGTATCCCTGGTGGGGGCGGCGCTATGTATGGTCGCCGGATGGGACGAAAGTAGCCTGGGCCAATGCCGACAGCGTGGGGCTGGTGGACCTGGAGACGGGCGAGTATGTCACGCTGCTGACGTTTGCCGAATATGCGCCGTTCCTCGAGCGATACCAAGGATCGACCGTGTGGGTGCCCACGCTCTCGTGGTCGGAGGATGGCCACCTGGCGCTCACCGTGCATGGCCCGCCTTACGGCTCCGAACTGCCGGAGAACAGCATCATTTTCGATGTGGCGGTCATCGACACGAACGGCGATCTGCAGATCAATCCGTTCGTCTCGCAAAGCGGTATCTGGTCCAGCCCGAGCTATGCCCCCCAGGTCGAGCGGCGCGACGGCATGCCGCACTACAGCCTCGCCTATTTTCAGGCGCGCGAGGCGCTCAACAGCCTGGGGACCCAGTACGACCTGGTGATCGCCGACCGGGACGGCAGCAACGCTCAGGTCGTGTTTCCTGGCCCGGACCTGCCCGGCACGCGTCCCGATCCCGAAAACGGCATTGTGTGGAGCCCGACGGGCCGCCAGATCGCGATCGTGCACCAGAACAACATCTGGATCGTCGACGTCGAAACCGGGCTGGCCCACGCCATCACCAGCGACGGCCAGGCATCGCGCCCGCGCTGGTCTCGCACGCGATGAAGACAACCGCCTTGATCTTCGCGCTGTGCCTCCTGTTGGCGGTGGGCAGCGGCGTGGCGGCGCTCGCCGCGGGGAACCAGCACGCGATCGCGGTACGCGGCTGGGAAAACGCCACCGAGTCCCTCGATTTGCCCTACCGGCTGCCGCTGGCCGGGGTCAACGTCGATTTGCTGCAGTACGCCCCGGACGAGCTCGAGCGCGAGCTTGATCGCATTGCGGCAGCGGGATTCACGTGGGTCCGGCAGTCGTTCCTTTGGGAGGCGATCGAGCCGGAGCCGGGCGCGTTCGAGTGGGACGCCTATGACGCCCTGGTGGCAGCCGTCGCGGCGAGAGAGTCGCTGCAGTTGGTGGCTGTGCTGGATGGGGCGCCGCCCTGGGCGCGGCACGTGCTGGCACCCGAACACCCCTTCGCGCCCCCGGCCAGCGTGAGCGATTACGGGCGGTTCGCGGGCGCTGCCGCCGGGCGTTACAGCGACTCCATCGCGTATTACCAGATCTGGGACGAGCCGAACATCAAGCTGCACTGGGGCAATATGGACCCGCGCCCGGCGCATTATGTCGCCATGCTGCGGGCGGCCTACACGGCCATCCACGACGCCGACCCGACCGCAACCGTGATCGCGGCGGCGCTGGCGCCCACGGTGGAAACCGGCCCGGACAACCTGAGCGACCTGTTGTTTTTGCGCGCGATGTACGAGCAGGGCGCGCGAGGCTATTTCGACGCCGCCGCGGCCAAACCTTACGGATTCGACACCGGGCCATATGATCGGACGGTGGACGAGGGCACGCTGAACTTCTCGCGCTGGATCCTGCTGCGCGAAGAGATGGTCCGGCGCGGCGATGGGACCAAGGCGCTGTGGGGCAGTAACTTCGGGTGGAACCATCTGCCAGACGATTGGACCGGGCCGCCGTCGATCTGGGGGAGTGCATCCGCGGAGCAGCGCGCCGCGTACACCCGCGACGCCTATCGCCGCGCGCGCGAAGAGTGGCCCTGGGCTGGTGGGTTGATCTTGCAGCATTGGGACCCGGACGCGCCGCCGGACGACCCGCTTCACGGCTTCGCCGTCGCGCCGGTGATCGATGACTGGGTCGAGCAGGGCGTGCTGCCCGCGCAGGATGGACTGGCGCCCGGCCTGCATCCCGCGGACAACGCCTACACGACGTATTCGGAGAACTGGCAACAGAGCGATCTCGGCGCCGATGCCGTGATCCCCAATCCGGAGGGCGTGACTCCCGAGCAGGAAAACCGGATCACCGTCCGGTTCGAGGGGAATGAGTTCGCGATTCCGCTGCGCCGTGACGACTACATGGCTTACCTGTACGTGACCGTCGACGGCGAGCCGGCCAACGCCCTGCCGGAAAATCGCGAGGGCGAGGCGTTCATCCTGCTGACGTCGCCCAGCCGCGAGCCGGAGATGGACCTGATCGCGGTGGCGCGCGGGCTGGATGATGGGCCGCACACGGTTGAAATCGTCCACCGGCCCTACAACGGCGATGATCGCTGGCCGATCGCCGGGTACGCCGTGGGCTCGCCGCCGGATAGGGCGGGCTACGACCGGGCGCGGCTGATCTGCGCCATGGTGGGCGGCCTGGCGCTGCTGGGCGCGGTCGTGACCGGGATCCAGCTGCCGTGGCGGCGCGTGCGGCCGCCTTCGCCGCAGATGCTGCGCGGCGCGCTGCAGTGGCTGATCGGGCTGGCGACGTCGCTGCTGGTGCTGGTGGGCGCGCTGCTCACCTGGGGAGAGGCGGTCCCTGCGCTGCTGCGGCGCGATCCGCCCGCGCTGGCGATCACGATCCTGACGGCGGGCGTGGCGTCGCTGTCGCCGGTGTTCGTGGTGACGCTGGCGGCGCTCGCCGTGCTGTCCGTGCTGATCTACAACCGGCCCGTGTTGGGCCTGATGCTGATCATCTTCTGGTCGGCCTTCTTCATGTCCACGCTGGACCTCCTGTTCCGGTTGTTCGCCACCGTCGAGGTCTATCTGGCGATCACGGTAGCGGCTGTTGCCGGGCGGGCGCTGGTGGAATGGGCGCGCCGCCGCCGGGGCGGGGCAGCACCCGCGCGGCTGCACGTGCGCCTGACCGGGCTCGACTGGGCTGTACTGGTCTTCGTCGCGGTCGGCGTGCTGTCGCTGGCCTGGGCGGAGTATCGCTCGACGGCGACCCGCGAGTTGCGCGTCGTCATTCTCGAGCCGGCGGCGCTTTACGCCCTACTGCGCGTGATGCGGCTGGGGCGGCGCGACGTGCTTTGGCTGGTGGACGCGGTGCTGGTCACCGGCGGGGCGATCGCGGTGGTGGGTCTGGTGTTGTTCGTCACCGGGGAGTCGGTGGTCGAGGCCGAGGAAGGCGCGCGCCGCCTGATCAGCGTCTACGGATCGCCGAACGGCGTCGGGTTGTACCTGGGGCGCTGCCTGCCGTTCGCCTTCGCCTTCACGGTGCTGCCGGTCGGCAGCTGGCGGCGCGCGCTCGCGGCGGGGAGCGGCGTGGTCATGCTGGTGGCCGTGCTGCTGAGCCAGAGCCGCGGCGCGATCCTGCTCGGCTTGCCGGCGGCGCTGGTGGTAATGATCCTGCTGTGGCAGGGACGGCGCTCGCTGGTGCCGGTCGGGCTGACCGTGCTCGGTATCATCGTGGCCCTGATCCCGCTGTCGGTCGTGCTGCCGCGCCTGCCGGACATCTTCGGCGATACGGCGTTCTTCCGCGAGAGCCTGTGGTACAGCTCAGTCCAACTCATCCGCGATCGCCCGCTGACCGGTGTGGGGCTGGACCAGTTCCTGTACTGGTACCGCAGCCGCTACCTGCTGCCGGAAGCCTGGGCCGAGCCCAACCTGTCCATTCCACACAACATTCTGCTCAACCATTGGGTCAGCCTGGGGATACCGGGCATGCTGGCGGCGGCCGCACTGCAAGGGTTTTTCTGGCGCCGGGCCTGGCGAACGTACCGGCGCGCCTACCACGCGGACCGGATGGCGCTGGCCCTGGTGATCGCGCTGGCGGGCAGCATGGCGGATTTCCTGGCGCACGGCCTGGTGGACGTCGCCTACTTTTCGATCAACCTCGCGTTCTTCTTCTTTCTTTCCCTGGCGTTGGCGCACCGGGCGGATGTCGGATTTGCCGACCATCGAGATGGCGTATGAGGACCCTGTTGAATGGCGTGACCGTCGAGCTGGCCCAGGGCGACATCACCGATCTGGACACCGACGCCATCGTGAATGCGGCCAACTCGCAGTTGATCCTGGGGGCAGGCGTGGCGGGAGCCATCCGCGCGAAGGGCGGGCCAAGTATCCAGGCGGAATGTCACGCCATCGGGCACTGCGACGTGGGCAGCGCGGTGATCACCGGCGCGGGGAACCTCAAGGCGCGGCACGTGATCCACGCCGTGGGACCGCGCATGGGCGAGGGCAGCGAGCCGGGCAAGCTGGCGAGCGCCGTCCGCGCCAGCCTGGACCTCGCCGAGGAGCACGGTCTGGCGAGCATCGCGTTCCCGGCGATCTCGACGGGCGTATTCGGCTATCCGCTGGAGGCCTGCGCTGACGTCATGCTGCGCGTGATCATCGACTACACGTTTGAGGACCTCGCCAGCCTGCGGCATATCGTGGTGTGCCTGTATGACGCGCGCGCGCTCGGCGTGTTCCGGAGCGCGCTGGAGAGCCATCTGGCCGATCTGTAAACCCTGCGCCACGCGGATCGAGGCTTGGCTCAGGCGCGTTTTGTGGTACACTTCGCTGCACTTCGCCGTCATCGACTCACGGAAGAGACTACCATGCGAGTTCTCATCACGGGCGCCGCCGGTTTTCTGGGTTCTCATCTCTGCGACCGATTTCTGGCCGAGGGACACCAGGTTATCGGTATGGACAATCTGCTCACCGGCAAGACGGAAAACATCGTCCATCTGGCCGGGCGCGACGACTTCAAATTCATCAAACACGATGTGACCAACTACATCTATGTTGAGGGGACGGTCGACGCGGTGCTGCACTTCGCCTCACCGGCCAGCCCGATCGACTATCTGATGTACCCGATCCAGACGCTCAAAGTGGGCGGCCTGGGGACGCACAACGCGCTGGGCGTGGCTATGGCGAAGGGCGCGCGGTTCCTGCTGGCCTCCACGTCCGAGATTTATGGGGATCCGCTGGTGCACCCGCAGATTGAGGACTATCCCGGCAACGTGAGCACGATCGGCCCGCGCGGCGTCTACGACGAGGCCAAGCGCTTTGCCGAGGCGATCACGATGGCGTACCACCGGGCGCACAACGTCGATACGCGCATCGTGCGCATTTTCAACACCTACGGGCCGCGGATGCGCCTGGATGACGGGCGCGTCGTCCCCAACTTCATCGGGCAGGCGCTGCGCGGCGAGCCGCTGACCGTCTACGGGGATGGCTCGCAGACGCGCAGTTTTTGTTTTGTGAGCGACCTGATCGAGGGGATCTACCGGCTGTTGATGAGCAATTACACCGATCCGGTCAATATCGGCAATACCGCCGAGATCAGCATCCTCGAATTCGCCAACACAATCAACGACTTGACCGGCAACCCGGCGGGGATTGTGTTCAAGGAAAAACTGCGCATCGAGGGCGATCCCCAGACGCGCCAGCCCGACATTACGCGGGCGCGGACCGTTCTTGGGTGGGAGCCGGTCGTCCCGCTGTCCGAGGGACTCGAGAAGACGATCGCCTATTTCAAGGATCGCGTGTGATGGTCACGATGGCGGCGCGGGGTGGGGCCCGGCGCGGCGCGGCGGTGTGGGTCGGTCTGGCGCTGGCCGCGGGCGTGCTGGCCGGCCGACTGCCGGTCATGGCCTCTGGCGGGGCGCTGGGCGCGACGGTGATCGTTGTGGCCGTTCTGCTGGAGCCGGCGCTGGGTCTGGTCTTGATGCTGAGCCTAGCCCCACTCAAGACGCTGATCGCCACGGAAGCTCCCCTCTCGCTGCCAATCGATATCGGGCAGCTCGCCCTGGCGCTGGCTATGGCAGCCTGGGCGCTGTGGCGCATCACATTGCGCCGCTGGGACCCACTGCCACGCACGCGGCTTTACCTTCCGCTGCTCGCCATCATGGCTGCCTTCAGCCCGTCACTGGCCGCGGCGGCATCTACCGGGGCGTGGCTCTCCGAGATGCTCAAATGGGCCGAGATGCTGCTGCTGGTGGGCATCGTGCTGGACCTGGCGGGCGAGGGCCGTTGGGCGTGGATTGCGTCCGGCGTGGTGCTGGCGGCCACGCTGCAGGCGATCATCGGCCTGTACGAATACTATGGTGGCTCGGGCGCGCCGCACCTGTGGATTGCCAATTTCCAGCACTTCCGGGCGTTCGGCACGTTCGGCCAGCCGAACCCGTTCAGCGCTTTTATGGGGCTGTCCCTGCCGTTGGCGCTGGGTCTGGCGTGGGGCTATGGGATGCTCGCGCTGGCTCGCTGGCGCGAACGCAAAGGTGGGCAGTGGGTCTTGCCAGCGGCGGTCAGCCTAGGATACGCCGCGTGCAGCCTGCTGCTGCTGGGCGGATTGGTGGCGTCGTGGGGGCGCGGGGCGTGGCTCGGTTTTGGCGCGGCAGGTGTGGTGATGGTATTCTTTGCGCCGCGCCGCCGCTGGCAGGGCGGGGCGCTGCTGGCGGCTGGCGGACTGCTGGCCGCCGCGATGTGGGTGGCGGGGTACGTGCCCGCGGGCATCCAGCAGCGCGTGCAGAACACTCTGACGGAGTTCACCGGGTTTGGCGACATGCGCGCCGTGCCGATCAGCGATGAGAATTTCGCGATCGTGGAGCGGCTGGCGCACTGGCAGGCCGCGGTGAACATGGCGAACGCGCACCCGCTGGTGGGCGTGGGCCTGGGGAATTACGAGGCGGCCTATCCCGACTACGGCCTGGTGAGCTGGCCGCGGGCGCTGGGTCACGCGCACAATGACTACCTGAACGTCCTGGCGGAGACGGGCGTGGTGGGGCTGTTAGGATACCTGGCCGGGTGGGCCGTCATGGCGTGGTGGACGCTGTGCGCATTAAGACAGCCTGACCCGGTGATGCGTGGATTAACGTTGGGGCTGTTGGGCACGTGGACGCATCTGGCGATCCATAGTTTTGTGGATAAACTATACGTCAACAACCTGTTCCTGCACATTGGCGTGATGCTGGGGCTGTTGGCGGTAGCATATCAGCAAGCCCAACGGCCCGTAGAGGACACGGAACATGTCGTCTGAGCAATCAAAAGCGATGTCGTACGCTTCGCCGGCCTGGTCCAGGAATCCATTCGTAGCCCTGAACCAGTTCATCGTCCGCTTCAGCCTGCGCTTTGGCACCAAGGCCAAGGAGGTCGAGCGCTTCCTGAAGTTCGCCGTGGTGGGCGCGATCGGCGCGGTGGTCGATTTCGGGGTCTTGAACATCTTGCAGGCCACGATCCTGCACCCGGACGAGCCGAACGTGCAGATGAAGGTGGCGCTGGCAACGGGTACGGCGTTTACAGTGGCTGTGACCAGCAACTTCATCTGGAATCGCTATTGGACGTATCCTGACTCGCGCACGCGCTCCATCCGCCGCCAGCTCGTGCAGTTCTTCATCGTGAATACGCTGGGGCTGGTGTTTAGATTGTGGTTCGTCAAAAGCCTGTTTGGCCCGATGGGCGAGATCGGAGCGGACGTGCTGCAGGGCATCGGGCTGGCCCCCGAGTCAATGGCGGACGCGTCCGTCAGCCGGCTGGGGACGAATATCGCGCAGTTCTTCGCGGTGTGGATCGTCATGGTGTGGAACTTCTTCGTCAACCGGTACTGGACCTATAACGACGTGGAGTAAGGGCGGATGTCAGGGCGCATTCTGATTGTCGACGACGATCCTCTGTTGTGCTCGCTGCTGAGGATGGCGCTCAACCGGGAGGGGTTCGAAACACACGAAGTGTTCTCCGGCAAGGCCGCGCTCGAGTATCTGTCCGGCGCCCTCGTCGATCTGGTCCTGCTGGATGTGATGATGGCCGACTTCAACGGGTTCGATGTCCTGCGCATGATCAAGGCCGACCCGCGCCTCGAACGGGTGCCGGTGATCCTGCTGACCGCGCGGGGCGACGGTACCAGCCAGCAGACCGGGTTCGGCATCGGCGCGGTCGAATACCTGATCAAACCCATCACGCCCGACGTTCTTGTGAAACGGGTGCGCGCCGTGCTCGACGCGCAGTCGTAGCCTCGCCGCGCGATGGCAACCATCGGGATTGACTACACCGCAGCGTACGAACAGGGCGCCGGCATTGGGCGCTACGTGCGCGACCTGATCCGGGCGCTGGCTGCCCACGATCGATCCACCGCCTACCGGCTGTTCGTGGCCGGTGCCCCGCGCGATGGCCTTCCCCCCGCGCCCGGCCCGAATTTCCAGTGGCGGCCCACGCGCATCACGCCCCGCTGGTTTGCGCGCCTCTGGCACCGGCTCCAGCTTCCTCTGCCGGTCGAGACGTTCACCGGGAAAGTGCGCCTGTTCCACGCGACGGATTTCACCCTGCCGCCCACGCTCCCCGGCACGAAAACCCTGCTGACCGTGCACGATTTGTCGTTCGTGCGCGCGCCGGAGACCAGCACGCCGGTGTTGAAAGCCTATCTCGACCGGGTCGTGCCACGCTCGGCGAGGCGGGCGACACACGTCCTGGCCGATTCCCAGGCGACGAAAGATGACCTGATTGAGTTGTATGGCATGCCGCCCGAGAAGATCACCGTCTTGCTGAGTGGCGTGAATCCTGAATTCAAGCCAGTGACCGATACCAACTCGCTGCGGGCGGTGCGCCAGCGCTACCAGATTCCCGACAACCCGTACATCCTGTCGATCGGGACGGTCCAACCGCGCAAGAACTACGCGCGGTTGATCACCGCGCTGGCGGCGCTGGGTCCGGCGCACGAGGACGTGCATCTGGTCATTGCCGGCGGGCGAGGCTGGCTCGACAGCCCGATTTTCCGCGCCGTGTATGATCAAGGGCTGGAAGACCGGGTCCATTTCATCGGCTTTGCGCGCGACGAAGACCTGCCCGCGCTGTACAGCGGCGCCGCGTGCCTGGCCTACCCGTCGTTGTACGAGGGTTTCGGCTTTCCCGTGCTGGAGGCGATGGCTTGCGCGACTCCCGTCGTTACCTCTACGATCTCTTCCATGCCCGAAGTGGCCGGGGACGCGGCGCTGCTGGTCGATCCGTACAGCGTCGAAGCGATTGCGGAGGCACTAGGCCGGCTGCTGTCCGATAGCGAGCTGCGCGAAACCCTGGTCCGGCGCGGGATCGAGCAAGCGGCGCAGTTCACCTGGAGCCGGACGGCGCGGCACCTTCGCGAGATTTACGACGGCATGTTGGCCGTGTGAAAGGAGGCGCGCTCATGGGTGCGGCGAGAGATCCCAACAAGCCAGTATTCATCTACGACACGCATGGTGACTGGCAGGCGACGAAAATCGGTGACGCGCTGTATTCGACGCGCGGCGAATATCTCGGCTATCTGGAGGGCGAGGAGATCTACAAGCGCGATGGCGAATGGGTGGGGCGGCTCAGCAAAGATGGCCGCATCCTGCGCAAGCGCACCGAGCGCCGCCGCCCGCTGCATCCCAGCCCGCCGCCCGTGCCGCCCAGGCCCGAACGGTTACCCCCACGGGCGCCGCTCCCGCCGATGATGGCCGAATTGAGCTACAGCATCGTGGACGTGTTAGAGGAGGAGCCGGACATCTTCAAGCGGGTGTCCGACCTTCGACCGGATCTGGACTGACGATGAGCCAGGATCAATTGACTCCCAAGTGTGTGTCGGAATCGCGCGTGGTGCTCAGCACGCTGATCAACCCGGAGCACGCCAACGTCCTGGGCAACGTGCACGGCGGCGTGATCATGAAGCTGGTCGACGAGGCGGGCGCGCTGGCTGCCATGCGGCACGCGCGGCAGCCGGTGGTGACCGTCGCCATTGATTCGATGACGTTCGACGAGCCGATCTACGTGGGCAATATGATCGCGCTGACCGCCGAGCTGACGTACGTGGGACGTACGTCGATGGAGGTGCGCGTCTCGGTGACGGCGGAAGATCCCCTGACTGGCTCGACCGTGCCCACCAATCTCGCCTATCTGGTCTACGTGGCTATCGACCGGCAGGGCAGGCCCTCGCCGGTGCCGCCGCTGTGCGTCGAAACGCCGGAAGAAGAGTTGCGTTTCCGGCAGGCCGAGGAGCGCCAGATCGAACGCAAGAAGCGGCACCAGCGCGAGCAGGCGCTCAACCAGCAGCGCGGCGAAACAGGCAAAGGATAAGGCGATGTCTCACAGTCTGCCGGATCTCGGGCAGGGCAGCGAACGATCGCGGCTGCTGGACATGCTCAACGATACGGGCGCGCGGCGCGTCCTGCGCGAGCCAAGCCCCGACCTGGGGCTGGCGGAGCACCTGCCGTTCCCGTTTTTCGCGATGGTGGGCCAGATCGAGATGCGCACCGCGCTGCTGCTGGCAGTCATCAATCCGGCGGTGGGCGGCGTACTGCTGATCGGGCCGCGCGGCACAGGCAAGACCACCTGCGTGCGCAGCCTGACCGACCTGCTGCCGTACATCGAGGTGAGCCTGTGTCCGGAGGGGTGCCTGCCTTCGGACCTGGACGAGGATGGCAACGCGGATGTGTGCCAGGAGTGTCGGGCCAAGCTGGAGGCCGGGCAGCCCATCTCGGCCTGGGATTCGGTCAAGCTGATCGAGCTGCCGCTCAACGCGCGGCTGGAGGACGTCGTCGGCGGTATCAACGAACGGATCGCCGTGCAGCAGGGTCGCATCCGGCTGGAGCGGGGCATCCTGGCGCGCGCCGACCAGAATCTGCTGTATATCGACGAGGTCAACCTGCTGGACGATCTCATCGTGGACGCGATTCTCGACGCCGCGGCCCAGGGCAGCTACACCGTGCGCCGTGGGGCGATGGTGGGCACCTACCGCTCGCGCTTCGTGCTGATTGGCTCGATGAATCCGGAGGAAGGCCGCCTGCGCCCGCAGATCATGGACCGGTTCGGGCTGCGCGTGCCGGTACAGGGGCTGGTCGAGCGCGGCGAGCGGTTCGAGGTCTACCGGCGGGTGCGGCGCTACCAGTCCAACCGGCGGAAGTTCCTGGCGGAATGGGCGGATCTGACCGCTGCCGCACACGAGGATTTGCTGGCGGCGCGCGAGATACTCAAGGGGACGGTTCTAGATGACGGCGCCGTGGATGTCGGGCTGGGGCTGGTGCAGGAACTGGGCATCGACTCGCACCGGGCCGAATACGCCATGTTCGAGGCGGCGCGCGCTTATGCCGCCGCCGACGGGCGCGACGTGGCCACTGTGGACGATATTCGCGCCGTGGCGCCGATGGCGCTGCGCCAGCGCCGTAGCCAGTTCATGGTGGATTTCTTCGCCCAGCAAGACGAAGAAGACCGGACCATCCGGGACCGGATTGACGCGCTGGTCGCTGGCGGCAAAACCGGCAAGGGGCGCTGACCGATGGCGAAGCGGGCCGGCTGGATTATCGTGTGTGTGGTTGCGGGAGTTGTGTGCTATCTGCTGCCATGGACCGATCACAGCACAGCGGGCTTCACCATGAACGGCTTCGACCTGGCCGAGTGGTCCAGCCTGCACCCGGCTGTGCGGTCCAGCTCGCCCGCCATGCTGACCAGTTTTCTACTGCGCGCGCCGTTGGTGGCGCTGGCGGCTGTGCTGGCCCTGGCAGCGCAGGCGTTGCCGCACGCGCGGCTGCGCTGGCTGGTGTGGTGCGGCGCGGCAGGGCTGGTCCTGCGGATGATTCCCCCGGCCGAGTTCTTCACGGGGGAGACGGGTGATCCCAACTACCGCCAGATGCTGCTGCTGTCAGTGGTGGGGTTTGGCTTGGTCGCTGCGTCGATCCCGCTGCGCGCGCTGCCGGATGGCGTCCGGCGGGGATGGGTCGCGGCGCTGTGGGTCGCGGGGACTGCCGCCGGCGCTGCAGGCTTATCGCGGGCGTGGACCCTGCTCGACAATTTCGAGATCGACGTCACAGTTGGGGCCGGGATCATCGGCTTTGCGGGTGTGTCCGCGCTGGCGGCTGCGCTCGCCCTGTGGCCGTCCCGGCGTGCCGGGGGATAACAAAAAGGGCGGTTGACTGACGTCAATCGCCTTGTGCTCACAGCGTATGCTGTCGCTCGCCAAGCGGGGATGCCTGACTGAGCTATTTGTTCATTTCGTTGTCGATGTACGAGATGGCGTCGCCCACGGTCGTGATTTCCTGGGCTTTTTCGTCCGAGATTTCGCCACCGAATTCGTCTTCGAAGGCCATGATGAGCTCGACGAGGTCGAGGGAGTCTGCTTCGAGATCTTCGCGAAAACGGGCTTCGGGGGTGACTTTGTCAGCATCCACGCCCAGCAATTCCACGATAATGTTCGTCACGCGTTCCTGCGTAGTCGCCATGTCTGAATACCTCCAGTGTGTATGTGGCTTGTACCTGATGCAGCATTTTACCTGCTGCTGGCTAATTGTACCCCAGCAACTGTACACCGAACAGGCCACTTCTGCTATATTCTGTTCGAGTGCCCGCCGTGTGCTGGCCCGGGGCGTGCTTACGAGCACACCTACATGACGAAGGAACACCGCCTGATGCCAAAAGTTACGGACCCGGCGCAGACCGAGCGCCGCAAAGACGATCATATCCGGATCAACCTGGAGGAACAGGTGCAGTTCCCCCGGCTGACGACAGGGCTGGAGCGCTACCGGTTCGTGCACCAGGCTCTACCCGAGCTGGACCTGGACGACGTCAGTACGGAGACCACGCTGTTTGGCCGCCGCCTGAACAGCCCGCTGTTGATTTCGTCGATGACCGGCGGGACAGAGCGTGCCCAGGTGATCAACCGGGCGCTGGCTGAGGCGGCGCAGGACGCGCGGATCGCCATGGGGCTGGGATCGATGCGCGCCGCCCTCGAGGACCCCGCGCTGGACATCACGTACCGCGTGCGCGAAATCGCGCCGGATGCGCTACTGTTCGCCAACCTGGGTGCCGTCCAGCTCAATTACGGGTACGGGATCGATGAATGCCGCCGCGCCGTCGACTTGATTCAGGCCGATGCGCTGGTCCTGCACCTGAACGCCGTGCAGGAGGCCGTCCAGCCGGAAGGCGACACCCGGTTCGGCGGCCTGCTGCAACGCATCGAGGCGGTCTGCCGCCAGCTCGAGGTGCCGGTGATCGCCAAAGAGGTCGGGTGGGGTATCTCGCCCGAGGCCGCCCGGCAGCTCGCTGATGCCGGCGTGGCGGCGATCGACGTGGCGGGGGCGGGGGGCACGTCGTGGAGCGAGGTCGAATACCATCGCGCGCCGGAAGCCCGCCACGCGAATGTGGCGCGCGCCTTCGCCGATTGGGGGATCCCGACCGCCGACAGCATCCGCTACGTGCGCGAGGCGGCGCCCGGCCTGCCGGTCATCGCCAGCGGAGGGTTGCGCGACGGCGTGGATATCGCCAAATGCATCGCGCTGGGGGCGGCGTTGGGGGGCATGGCGGGACCGTTCCTGCGCGCCGCGGCGGACTCGGTGGATGCCGTCCGTGCTCTGATCTGGGAGCTGACGGCGCAGGTCCGGATTGCGATGTTCGCCAGCGGAGCCGCGACGATTGCAGCGCTCCAGCAGACGCCGTTGGTGCGGATCGACTAGGGCTGGATCTCGGCGAGCAGGTCGCTGGCGCTGCGCAGCGCGTCTCCGGCGGCGCGGGCCGCCAGCCGCCCCTCGTTGACCGTGGACGGGTCGGGGAGCGAGCGCGGGTTCGCGCATTCGGCTCTCCACAGCGTGACGGCGCCCTCGATGTCGATCGCGGCGCTCCGGAGCCGGTTGGCGAGTTCCTCATAGGCGGGTGTGTCTCCAGCCGAGATGCTACCCGGCGGCAGGACGCTTGGGTAGTCGCCACAGGCCACCTGTTCGCCCGCGGCCAGACTTTCCCAGATCTGAGCGACAGCTTGGTGCGATGCCTGCAACGCCTCGTAGTCGCGCTGGAGATCGATGAGGACGGGTGACAGGGTGCTGACCGGTTGGGGCGGTGTCGTGGCCGGATTCTCGTGCGTGGGGGATGGCGTGCTGTCCTCACCACAGGCGCCCAGGGCGAGGGCGATACACACCAGCAGACAGAGTCGCCTCATCCGCAAAATCCTCACACAAACGCCGCGAACACATGATTGCCGAGCAGCCGCCCGCGCGGGGTCAACCGCACGCGATCATCTGGCGTGCGCTCGAGCAGTCCAGCATCCATCAGGCGGGCCAGCTCCGCGCCGTACACGTCCCACAGGTCACGCCCGTAGCGCGCGCGAAACGCCGCGCTGGCGACACCCTCCTCGGTGAGCCGCAGCCCCATGATCATGTGCTCGGCCATGGCGACCTGATCATCGATCGATTCGGAGTCCACCGCCGCGGCGGACAGGGGATAGGCCAGGGGCGCGCGCTGTGCCTCGATGCGCGCGATGTAGTCAGCCGGGCGCAGGACGGTGCTGTAGCGCGTGCGGGCCGCGTAGCCATGCGCGCCCGCGCCCAGCCCCAGGTAGGGCAGGTTGCGCCAGTAGTGCAGATTGTGCCGGGATTCGAACCCTGGCCTGCTCCAGTTGCTGATCTCGTATTGGGCGAAGCCCTGCGCGGCAAGGTGTTCGGCCGCCCATTCGATCATGTCGGCGGCCAGGTCAGGGTCGGGCGCGGGGACGGCGCCCTGTTCGATCCAGCGCTGCATCGGCGTGCCGTCCTCGATGCCAAGGCTGTACAGCGAGAGGTGATCCGGGTTCATCATCAGGGCCACGTTCAGGCTGTGCTGCCAGGTGGACATCGACTGGCCGGGCACGCCGTAGATCAGGTCGAGGCTGAGGTTGGCGAACCCGACGCGGCGGGCCAGCGCCACGGTGCGCCGGACATCATCGACATCGTGGCGGCGGGCAAACAGGCGCAGCTCGCCTGTGTCAGCAGACTGCATACCGATGCTCAGGCGGTTGACCTCCGCGCGGCGCAGATCGCGCAGGGTTGGCTCATCGACCGTGCCGGGGTTGGCCTCAAGCGTAATTTCCGCACCGGGCAGCAGGACGACAACCTCGCCCACGCGGCGGACGAAGCCGCCGATTGCGTCCGGCGGAACGAGGCTGGGCGTGCCCCCTCCGAAGTAGATCGTGGCCACCGGATCGCCTGTCTGTGACCCGACGAACCCCAGTTCACGTTCGAGCGCCCGCATATAACGTAAGATAAGATTGTCTTGACCGGTATAAGTATTAAATGCACAATAAGTGCAGCGAGTCTCGCAAAAAGGGATGTGGATATAGAGCGCCAGAGAATCTTGCACAGTGGTCATCGATGGTGGCTGCACCGTCATGAGGCTGGACAACGATTAACCCGCCGCAGGGTCAATTGCGGGAACATGGTCGGGTCACTATAATAACCTAACACTTGCACGCAATTATCTCATATTTGACCAGTTCCGAATAATCCAAAGGTATGCTCGATGATCGACACGCAGAAATTCGCCAAGAATCCAAACGAGCAACCATCAGGTGAAGGGGCGCTTCAGCCCGGTTCGGTGCTCCAGGGGCGCTACCGGATCACCGGCGTGATTGGCGTCGGCGGTATGGGGTCGGTGTACCAGGCGCGGGATCTCCGTTTTCCGAATGTGGTGCGGCACGTCGCCGTCAAAGAGATGCTCAACCTGACCACCGATCAGAGCATGCGCGAGATGACGCTGCGCACGTTTGAGCGCGAGTCGGATATGCTGGCATCGCTCAGCCATCCCGCCGTGCCGGAGATCTACGATTACTTCTCGAGCAAGGATCGCGCGTATCTGGTGATGGAATACATCAACGGGCGCGACCTGGAAGCGATCGTCAATTCGATGGGCGACTTTTTGCCGGTCGAGACAGTGCTGCAATGGGCGCTCGAACTGTGCGATGTGCTGGGGTACCTGCACCTCCACGAGCCGGAGCCGATCATCTTTCGTGATGTCAAACCGTCGAACATCATGATCGATCAGCACGGGCGCCTGCGACTGGTCGATTTTGGCATCGCCAAGACGTTCCAGGTGGGCCAGAAGGGCACCATGATCGGGACCGAAGGCTACTCCGCGCCGGAGCAGTATCGCGGTGAGGCCAGTCCATCTAGCGACGTGTATGGGATTGGCGCGACGATGCACCACATCCTGACGCGCCGCGATCCCCGGCTGGAGCCGCCATTCACATTCGCCGACCGGCCCATCCGGGACATCAATTCGCGCGTGTCGACGGGCTTCGAGGCCGTGATCATGCGCGCGCTGAGTTTCGATCCGGCCGAGCGCTACGCGAACGCCGCCACGATGAAGGAAGAGCTGGGTAAGCTGATCCAGCCCGGTCCGGATGGGCAATTGATCAGTCTGGTGCGCGACGACGCGGACAGCGCGGCGGAATGGGGCCCGGTGGGGACGGGCGCGACGGTGGTCTGGCGCTTCCAGTGTGAAGACGAGGTGCGGTCTTCCCCCGCGGTCCATCACGGAGTGCTGTACGTTGGCGCGTACGATAACAACCTGTACGCGGTCAATACGGCGGACGGATCGTTCCGTTGGAAGTATCCCGCAGAGGAGGGGATTTCGTCATCGCCCGCTGTGGCTGATGCGGAGAATCTGGTGCTGTTCGGGTCCCTGGACCAACGCCTGTACGCGGTAGACATACGAGGCGGCCAGCTGAGCTGGACGGTCCCCACCCAGGGCGCCGTGCAGTCCTCGCCGTCAATCGCGCACGGTCACGTCTTTTTCGGCAGCGATGACGGCAATCTGTACGCGGTACGGCTGTCGACCGGGCGCGTGCAGTGGAAGTGGACCGGCGGAGTGCCGATCCGGTCGCGGCCCCTGGTCACCGGGGAGTTGATTATCGTCGGGCTCGAATCAGGTGAAGTGATCGGGCTGGATCTGTCCGGCCAGGTGGTCTGGCGCTTCAAGGCCAAACGCGCGGTGACGTCCTCCCCGGTGGCGCATGAAGGGCTGGTCTTCTTCGGTTCGCTGGACTGGCATGTCTATGCGCTGGACATCGACCGCGGCTGGAAAGTGTGGACGTACCGCACCAACAAGCCGGTCGTGTCGTCGCCCGCCTTCGGGGACGAGAAGATCTACATCGGCTCGGTGGACGGGAGCATGTATGGGATCGACGCGGCGAGCGGCAAGGAACGCTGGCGTTTCGAGACGGAAGGGCAGATCACGTCATCTCCAGCCTTTGCGAACGGGGCGGTCTATTTCGGTGGGATTGACGGCAAAGTCTACAGCCTGGAAGCCAAGAGCGGCCGCCTGCGGTGGAGTTTCGAGACCGGCGCCCCGGTTCCTTCGTCGCCGACGGTTATCGATGATGTTGTGTACATTGGGTCTATGGATCGCTGCATTTATGCCCTGAAGGCGTAACGTATCGGAGAATTTGGAATGAACCTCTTGCGCCGTATGCTGGGGCTGTCGGCTAACTCCAGTACAACGTCGGTCGAAGAACGCGTGACCATCACTCAGGGCGAGCCAGAGCCTATCCGCCCGCCCGAGCCCATCATCGAGAAGCCGCGCGATGCCCAAACGCCTGGCAGCAGCGCAGAGCCCCAGGCCCGCCGGCCGGACACCGATGAGCTGTCCGAGGATGACACCGTCGTGGGCCAGACACGCCAGCTCCCGCCGTTCGAAACCGTTGTGCCGCTGCCGGGGCAGCGTCTCACGTTCGGCCAGTTGAGCGATGTCGGCATGGTGCGCAGTAACAACCAGGACGCTATGTACAGCCTGATCGCCTCGTCATCCAGCAGCGACGATCTGGTGGATGTCGGGTTGTTCGTCGTCGCGGACGGGATGGGCGGGCACCACGATGGCGAGAAGGCATCGGCGATCACGACGCGCATCGTGGCGCGGAACGTCGTGGACGCAATCGTAATGGGCCTGCTGGATCAGGTCATGGACGATCCCGATCGCCCGTCGATCTCCGAAGTGCTGCGCGATGCGGTGCAGACCGCCAACGAGACCGTGACCAAGAAGATCCCCGAGGGCGGCACGACCGTCACGATCGCGGTCATCATCGGTGATCTGGCGTATATCGCGCATGTGGGCGACAGCCGCGCCTACCTGATCACCCAGGACAGCATCGAGCAGGTCACGCGCGATCACTCGCTGGTGCAGCGACTGATTGAGCTGGACCAACTGACGCTGGAAGAGGCGGCGGAGCATCCTCAGCGCAATGTGCTGTATCGCGCCATCGGGCAGAGCGAGACGCTCGATGTGGACGCCATCACGCGTCGGCTCCCGCCGCGCGCGCGGTTGGTCCTGTGCAGTGACGGGTTGTGGAACCTGGTTTCCGAGCAGACAATTCACGAGACGGTCTTGCGCCACAGCAACCCGCAAGAGGCATGCAACAAGCTGGTGGAAATGGCAAATGAGCGGGGTGGGCCGGACAATATCACGGTCATCCTCGTTCAGGTGCCCGGCTAAAGAGGCAACACAAAGGTGGCAGCACGACACTGATGGATGCATCGCTCAATCTCTACGCAATCTTCGGCATTCCACCTGATGCGACGCAAGACGATATTCGCGAGGCGTATCGCGTGGCAGCCCGCCGCTTTCATCCGGACGCCAACCCCAACGAAGGGGCGGACATTCAATTTCGCGACATTGCCTCAGCGTACGAAGTGCTCGGCAATCCGGCACTCCGGGCGGACTACGACGCGGCGCGGCGCCGCTATCTGGATGAGCCCAACTTCTTCTCGCTGCGGGTGACGCCCAGCAAGCGAGTATTGAGCATGCTCTCTGAGCCACAGGTGGTTTATCTGCTCGCTGAGGTCACGTCGATGCGCCAGACGGCCCAGCAGCGAACGCAGGAGGCGCGGCTCAATTTGACGCTGGTGCTGGATCACAGCACGTCGATGAAAGGCGACCGGCTGGACAAGGTCAAGATCGCGGCGCAGCAGATCATCGAACAGCTCACGACGGATGATGTGCTCTCCATCGTGAGTTTCGGCGATCGCGCCGACGTGCTGATTCCGGCCACGCGGGTGACCGACAAGACATCCATGCGGGCGATGGTGAATATGATTCGCGCGGATGGCGGCACTGAGATCTTCCACGGGCTGCTCGCCGGGGTGAAGGAGTGCGAGCGCCATCTCGGCTCCAAGCTGGTGAACCACGTGATTCTGATCACGGATGGGCGGACCTTTGGCGACGAGGAAAAATGCCTGGAGCTGGCCGAACAGGCAGGGGCCAAGGGCATCGCGATTAGCGCGATGGGTATTGGCGATGAGTGGAACGACACCTTCCTCGATGCGCTGGCTTCCACCACGGGGGGCAGCTCCTCGTTCATCAACTCACCGTCGGCTGTCGTGCGGTTCCTCAACGACCGCGTGCGCAGCCTGGGCGCCGCCTTCGCCGAACGGCTGCAGTTGTCCGTGGCGCCGGATGCCGACGTCACGCTGGAGTCGGTCTTCAAGCTGATGCCGAATCCGCAGCCGGTGGACATCCATCCGCAGCCGATCCCGATTGGCGCGCTCGAGATCAACCGGCCGCTCGCGGTGCTCATCCAGCTTCAGATGCCGCCGAGCAGCAAGGCCGGGTTCCGGACCTTCGTGCGCCTGGATATCACGGGCGACGTCCTGGCGGCCGACCGGCAGCGCTATAAGGTGCTCAGCGACATCTCGATCGAGATCGCGGAGAACCCGGTGCCAGAAGAGCCGCCATTGGCCATTCTCGACGCGTTGGGCAAGCTGACACTGTACCGGATGCAGCAGAAGGCCGAAGACTCGGTGAAGCGGGGTGATGTGGTGGAGGCGACCCGGCGGCTGGAAAACCTGGCAACGCGGCTCCTGGCGGTGGGGCGCGAAGATCTCGCGCAGATGGCGATGGTGGAAGCACGGCGCGTCTCCAAGACCAGCGCGCTGTCGGAAGAGGGGCGCAAAGCACTCAAGTTTGGAACCCGGATGCTGCTCGCGCTGCCTCAGCCGGGGGAGGATCGCTGATGAAGACCTGCCCGTACTGCGCGCACCTCAATCGCGAAGGTGAATTGTTCTGTGTGGAATGCGGACACCCATTCATCGGCCAACAAGGCGTTGCCACGACACAGCTCACCGGAGATGACCGCGCCGTTTATGAGCGCCGGATGGCGTGGGGCACGGCCCGGTTCGATCCGCAATCGACGATCCTGGTTCACGTCCAGAATCACGCCGAGCCGATCAATCTGGCATCCAAAGACGAGCTGATGCTGGGCCGGTCCGATCTGCAGACGGGCTGGGCGCCCGACCTCGATATGTCGCCGTTCGGCGGGGCAGAAATGGGTGTGTCGCGCCGCCATGCGTCCATCCGGCGCGGCGAGAATACGCTGATGCTGGTCGATCTCGGCAGCGCCAACGGGACTCATCTGAATGGGCAGCGGCTGACTCCGGACCAACCACGCGTGCTGCGCGATGGCGATGAGGTACGTATGGGCAAGCTTGTTTTTCGCATCTATTTCAAGACTGTGTCAACGTGAGGGGATGACGATTATGCAGACACTTCTCATCCATGTTTCCAACGAAGAGCCGATTCTGGCGGAAGTCGAGCAGCTTCCAGCGCCGACGGACCAGGCGATCTACTGCACGAACCCGCGGCGGCGCGACGGCAAGGATCTGCACTATCTGCTCCCAGAGGTTCAGACCATTATCCTGCCGTGGTGGCGTGTCAACTTCGTGGAAGTGATGCCGACGGGTGAGGAAGAAGAGATCGTAGCGTTCTATCGAGACTGACCGGATTGCCGGGGAGTGTTCCATCATGTCTGGAAAACCGCCGCGCGCCCTGCCGCGCGATGCCAAGCGTGTGCTCGTCGTCGACGACGAGCCGCGCATGATCGGCTTCATTCGGATGAACCTGGAGCTGGAAGGCTACCAGGTATTGGAGGCGCACACCGGCCTGGAAGCCCTCGAGATGATCCGGACTCAGCTACCCGATCTGGTGCTGCTGGACGTGATGATGCCCGAGCTCGACGGTTTCGAAACGCTGCGCATGCTGCGCGAATTCTCGAGCATTCCGGTGATCATGCTGACGGCTAAAGGCGAGGAGGACGACAAGGTCTATGGCCTGGAGCTCGGCGCCGATGACTACGTGACCAAACCGTTCGGCTCACGCGAGCTGTCGAGCCGGGTGCGCGCCGTGCTGCGCCGCGCCGAGATGCCCAGCGCCTCGCCAGAACAGGCCGTGCTGCGGATCGATGACCGGCTGAGCGTCGATTTCAACCGCCGCGAGGTCATCGTGGCCGGCGAGCATATCAAGCTGCGCCCGACCGAATATCGCCTGCTGTACCACCTGATCGAGAATGCCGGCTGGACGGTTCCGCACGAGCAGCTTCTGGCAAAAGTATGGGGCTACGAGTACCGCGACGAGACGCATTACGTGCGCCTGTACGTCAACTACCTGCGCGAGAAGATCGAAGAAGATCCGTCGAATCCCAAATATATCCTGACCGAGCGCGGGGTGGGGTACCGTTTCGTGGATTTCAAACACGGCAAGCTCTAGCGCCGCGTCGACAACAGCCCTGAAAAATACGAGCCGGGTCCTGTGCCCGGCTCGTCGCGTTGTCCTCCCGCTTGGCTTGGCTGGCATCACCTGGGCGGTCCGCACTCCGGCAGCGCGTCGAGAGCGGCCTGGGCGGATTCGCGCTGGGCCGGGTGCCAGCCCTCCTCGCGCACCATGCGCTGCAGGTGCGCGCAAACGGCCCGCCGTTCTTCCTCGCTCAGATCGCGCCACTGGCTCCGGATGCGTTTCGGATCGCGGCTCAGAAGCTTGTCCCATAGGCTGTCAAGACCGGTCATGCCGCGCCATCTCCTGGTTCATGCTGACCCATGATCCGTGCATACTCGGCCTCGAATGTCGCCAGCAGGCGTGCCTTGTCCGGCTCCGGCAGGTAGCTGGCGCGAACGGCGTTCAGGCCCACCTGCCGCAGTTGATCCAAGCTCAAGTCGCAGTCCTGGACGGCATGGAGGTACTCGTCGTTGAGCGTCGTGCAGAACAGCGCCGGATCGTCTGAGTTGACTGTCACGCAGACCCCCGCCTCTAGCAGCCGCCGCAGCGGGTGCGCCTGGTAAGAGGGGTATACGCCCAGGCATATGTTGCTCGTCGGGTTGACCTCCAGCGGAATCTGGTGCTCGGCCAGATACGCGACCAGGGCGGGGTCTTCGATGCTGCGCACCCCGTGGCCCAGACGCTCAGCCTTGAGCGCGCGGATGGCGCCCCAGACGCTCTCCGGCCCGACGGTCTCCCCAGCATGCGGGTTGCTGTGCAGGCCGTGCCTCTTGGCGCGCTGGAATGCATCCGCGAACAGCTCCGGCGGGAAGCCCACCTCCGGCCCGCCGAGGCCCAGCGCGATGATGCCTCCCGCCTGCGCCTCCGGTGAGGTGAGCCAGTCGACGACCGTGTCGGCCGTGTCTGGGAAGCAGCGCACGATGTCTGGAATCCAGCGCATCTCCACGCCGTGCTCGCGGCGGGCGCGCTCGCGACCCGCGTTGATTCCGGCCAGCAGGTCTTCCCAGGCGAGTTTGCCGCCAGCGCCGGCATGGGTACCCGGCGACCAGGTGACTTCAGCATACCGGATATTCTGGCGCGCCATGGTCTGGCCGTACTCGGCGGTGATGCGGGCGAAGTCGTCCGAGGTTTGCAGGCACCGGCAGATCGCCGAGAAGATTTCGAGGAAGTGATCGAAATCGCGGAAGGTGTACCACGCCTCCAGCGCTTCGACATCGGCGGCGGGCAGCGGCACGCCGTTTTTCTCCGCCAGATCCAGCAGGGTGGCGGGCTGGACCGTACCTTCCAGATGAACATGCAGCTCCACTTTGGGCAGCGCAGCCACGAGTTCGGCCAGAGTCATCGGCTATCCTCCGCGCCGCCGCTGGCGGGAGCGTCGTCCGGCACATGGTTTTCGCGGTAGGCGATTGCGGCCTGGATCAACTGCTTGAACAGCGGGTGCGGGCGGTTGGGCCGGCTCGTGAATTCGGGATGGAACTGGCTGCCCAGCATGAACGGGTGGCCCTCGAGTTCCAGGATTTCGACCAACCGGCCATCGGGGCTCAGCCCGCTGAAGCACGCACCAGCGCCCTCGAACGCTTCCCGGAGGCGATTGTTGAATTCGAAACGGTGGCGATGCCGCTCGTTCACCAGCGCGGTCTGGTAGGCTTCGGCAGCGCGAGTGCCCGGCTTGAGGGCGCAGGGGTAAATGCCCAGGCGCATGGTGCCACCCAGATTCGCCACGCTGTGCTGATCTGGCATCAGGTCGATCACGGGATGCTCGCACGAGGCATCGAACTCGGTGCTGTTGGCATCCTCCAGGCCGAGGACGTTGCGCGCGAACTCGATCGACATGACCTGCATCCCCAGGCACAGGCCCAGGTAGGGGATCTGGTGGGTCCGGGCGATCTCGGCGGCAACGATCTTGCCCTCGATCCCACGATAGCCGAACCCGCCCGGCACGACCATGCCATCGACCTGTTCGAGTACATCCAAGTTCCGGCTCTTCTCCAGGTCGCCGGAATAGACCCATTCGATCTGCAGCTTGCGGTTGTAGAATGCAGCGGCGTGCATCAGCGCTTCCTTCACGCTCATGTACGCGTCGCGCAGCTCCACGTACTTGCCTACGATCGCAATGCGCAGGGGATCGCTCGCGCCGCGCATCCGCGCGACCATGTCGCGCCAGTCGTCCAGGTTGGGGGCGGCGGCGTCCAGGCCGAGCTGCTCGACAATGTAATCTCCCAGCCCGGCGTCTTCCAGCACTAGCGGGACGTCATAGATGTTGTCGGTGGTTTTCAACGGGATGACCGCGCGCGACTCCACGTCGCAGAACAGCGCGATCTTGTCGATGAGGTCGCCGCTCACCGGGTAGTCGGTGCGGGCGATGATCACTTGCGGCTGGATACCGATGCTTCGCAGTTCGCGGACGCTGTGCTGGGTGGGCTTGGTCTTCAGCTCATTCGTGGCGCCGATGTGGGGTAGGAACGTCACATGGACGTACAGCGTCTGGTCGCGCCCGACGTCGGTGCGCAGCTGGCGCACGGCTTCGAAAAACGGCTGGCCCTCGATATCGCCCACCGTGCCGCCGACCTCGACAATGACCACCTGGGGGTTGGCCTCCTGGCCGACCAGGCCAATGCGGCGCTTGATCTCGTTGGTGATGTGGGGGATCACCTGGATGGTCCCACCCAGGTAATCGCCGCGCCGTTCCTTGCTGATCACCTCGGCGTAGATCTGGCCGGTCGTGACGTTGCAGGTGCGGTCCAGATTCTCGTCGATGAACCGCTCGTAATGGCCGAGATCGAGATCGGTTTCGGCGCCGTCGGCGGTGACGAATACCTCGCCGTGTTGGTAGGGGCTCATCGTGCCGGGATCGACGTTGAGGTACGGGTCGAGCTTCTGGATCGAGACGGTGATGCCGCGCGCCTTCAAGATGCGCCCAATGGCGGCAGCCGTCACGCCTTTGCCGACCGAACTCACCACTCCGCCGGTGCAGAAGATGTATTTGGGCATGGTTGTCTGTTCCTGATCGCCTTTCTTCGCGGAATGAGCGGAATAAAGAGTGACGGCGAGGCTAAGGCCGCTGAGAGTGCCTCATTCCTCGCCGTCCCGAGTGCGTATTGGACAACGGATTATGTGCGCGAGATTACACCAGTTTTTCAAGGTCTTCCGCTGCACGCTTCATATCCAGGAACACGAGCCCCAGTTTGGCGCTTTCGCGGACCAGGGCGGTCAGCACCGCTTCTTCGCCAACGGACATCAGGATCACGTAGCCGCTGCTGCCCCGGATGTACACCTGATTCAGCGTGCCGCGCCCGAGCTCGTTGGCGATGCGCTCGCCCAGCGACAGCATGGCGGCCGACATAGCCGATACGCGATCCTCTTCGACGTCGGCGGGCAGGGAGGAGGCCATGATGAGCCCATCCACGCTGACCATTGCGGACGCTTCGATATCCGGTGTGCCGGACTGCAGATCGCGCAGGCGATCAACCATCAATTCTGTCCGCGATTTCGCCATAAATCGTGCTCCTTCCCCGTATCGGGATCTGGCAAAGTGCACCATAATGGGATCTGGTGCGCCAGGTGGGACAGCCAGATGGGTACGGCACCGAACATGACGGCATGATAGCATATGCCCCGGGCTTCGTCAACCTGGCCGGGCGCGGTTTCCGGGAGGCTCGTAACATGGCGTGGAACATCGCTATCCCGCATTTTGGCGATCTCAGGATCGAACATGTGCTGTTCGATTTGAACGGGACGCTCGCCTGCGAAGGGACGATCGCGCCCTCGACGCGGCAGCGGCTGACAGCCCTGGGGAAGCGGGCGGACCTGGTTGTGATGTCGGCGGACACGCACGGCACCCTGGTCGCCGAATGCGCCGGTTTGCCGCTGCGGATTCACCGGGTAAAGGAGGGGCCGGGCAGTCCGCAGAAGCTGGCGCTGCTCGAAACCCTCGGCGCCGCCCGGACGGTCGCGGTGGGCAACGGGCGGAACGACGTGGAGATGTTGCGGGCGGCGGCGCTGGGAATCGCCATCCTGGGGCCGGAAGGGCCGCCCGCGACGCGCTGCTGGCCTCCGCTGTCTGGTTCGTGGCGATCGACGACGCGTTGGATTCGCTTCTGAACCCGCTACGTCTGGTGGCCACGCTGCGCGGATAAGTCTCGCGCCAGCCGGGCTGCCGCGAGTAGGACTAGCGAACGAGTTGTTGCGCGCTGCAAATCGGTTACAATAGAGCAAGAGTTGTCGTAAACACGATGTCGCTTTTGTGGTGCAATCATTGAATTGAAAAGCAGGTGGTCGAACCATGCCGCTGGTCCCCCGGATTATAGTCGTCGATGCCACGCGTGACGTTGTACCCATCCTGCGCGGCGCCCTGGCGCTGCTCAGCCGCCGGTCCATCCTGATCGAAGTGCCCACCGCGGACGATGCGATCGATGAGATCCAGCGCGCTCCCACCGATCTGGTCGTGGCCGCCTACGCGCTGCCGGGCAAGATCAATGGCATCGAGCTGGCGACGCGCATCAATCGCGAAGCCCTGGGTACCCCGGTGATCGTGCTGGCGGAGGCGGACAGCCAGCCCCACGATGATCCGGCCGTGATCGATGCGCACTGCCAGGTCTTCGTGCGGCCGGTTGCGGGGGCATTTTTGCGGGGCCTGCTGGCTGCGTTGGATGGCCAGACCGCCGTGCCAGCCGAGCCGGAAGTGTCCGACATCGCGGCGCTGGAGCATGGATCGCTGCCGCCGATCAACCTGACCGATGTGCGCGGCATTCTGATCGACCTGATGCGCGACGCGGGCGCCATGGGCGTGATCCTGGCGAACCGGCGCGGGCGCGTGCTGGCCCATGAAGGCGCCACCGGCTACATCGACCGGGAGAAGCTCGCCGCGATTGTGGGGCCGTCGCTGGCCCAGGCGGTCGAAGCCAGCCCGTTGTTGGGCGGCCACGCGTGGTCCATGCAGTACTACAATGGCGAGCGGATGGATGTTTACGCGCTGGCACTGGGCTTTCACTACGTGATGTGCCTGATCTTCGAGAGCACCAACCGGCGCGCGCTGGCGTCGGTTATGCTCTATGGCCGGCGCGCCGCCGACCAGTTGATCGAGATCATCGGCGAGGATGCCTACCGCGTGCGCACCGCTGAAGGGGCGGAAGACCGCGCCGCGCCCGAGGCCACAGGGCCGGTGGAAGCCGCGCGCGGCGATAAGCGTTCCAGGGATGCGGCGGAAGTCGAGGCTCTGCTCGGCCAGATGGAAGGTGAGGCTGGCGCTGAGGCGATCCCCGATTTTGACGCCGATCGGCTGTTCGGCCAGTCGGTCGATGAGGCTCTGGCCGATGACCTGTTCGATCCGGAAACACTCGAGGACTTGGTTTCGTCGCTGGGGGAAGACGGCGATGACCGGCTGAATTACGATGATGCCGTCAATATGGGCATCCTGGAAGACTGACCCCGTCTCGAGTACGTCCACGTGATATTTGACCTACCGGATACGGTGGAATGCGCACTTGCCAACGCGGAGTGAGCATATTAGAGTAGTGATGTTTGTCTGCGCCAAATGCCACCTCTGCCAGCCCACCGGACCGGTGCCGCGTGATCGCAAGGCGGCATTCCAGCCCTGGTGGGCTGGCGCGTCTGCACGAATAGCCTCTTATTGAAATGAGCGGAGAAAAGGTTATGTCGACTAAGGTTGTACCCAGCGATCTCGAGATCGCGCAAGCGGCAGATGTTCGCCCGATCCTGGAGATCGCGGACAGGCTCGGCCTCACAATTGATGACCTGGACCTGTACGGCAAATACAAAGCCAAGGTGCATCTGTCCGTGCTCGAGAAGTTCAAAGACCGGCCCCAAGGCAAGTACATTGACGTGACGGCGATCACGCCTACCCCGCTCGGCGAGGGGAAGACGACGACCAGCGTCGGCCTGACGCAAGCCCTGGGCCGGCTGGGGCACAACGCTGTCATCTGCATCCGGCAGCCGAGCATGGGGCCGACCTTCGGCATCAAGGGCGGCGCGGCTGGCGGCGGGTACAGCCAGGTCGTGCCTATGGAGGACTTCAACCTCCACCTGACGGGCGACATTCACGCGATCAGCGTGGCTCACAACCTGGTGGCGGCGGCTATCGATACGCGCATGTACCACGAGAGCCGCCAGTCGGATGAAGGGCTGGCGAAGCGCGGTGTGACGCGGCTCGATATCGATCCCGATGCGGTGACGTGGAACCGGGTGGTGGACGTCTGCGACCGCACTCTGCGCAGCATCAAGGTTGGCTTCAACGACGACAAACTGCAGGATGGCTCACCCAGTCCGGTTTTCCCACGCAGCACCGGGTACGATATCACGGTTGCCAGCGAGTTGATGGCGATTCTCGCGCTGGCGACCAGCCTTAAAGATCTCCGCCAACGTGTGGGCCGGGCGGTGATCGGTTTGAACAAGGCCGGCAAGCCGGTGTCGCTGGAGGACCTGGGCGTGGCTGGGGCGGTTACCGTGCTGCTCAAGGACGCGATCATGCCGAACCTGATGCAGACGCTCGAAGGCCAGCCCGCCTTCGTCCACGCCGGGCCGTTCGCGAACATCGCGCACGGCAACAGCAGCATCCTGGCCGACCAGATCGCGCTGAAGCTGGGCGACTATGTCGTGACCGAGAGCGGGTTCGGTGCCGATATCGGCATGGAGAAATTCTTCAACATCAAGTGTCGCTATTCCGGGCTGGTGCCCGATGCCGTCGTGCTGGTAGCGACCATCCGCGCCCTGAAGATGCACGGCGGTGGTCCGAAAGTGACGCCTGGCGCGCCCCTGGACAAAGCCTACACCAGCGAGAATCTCGAACTGCTTGGGGCGGGCGCAGAAAACCTGGCGCACCACATCCGGATCGCGCGCAAGTTCGGTGTCCCGGTGGTCGTGGCTATCAACCGCTTCTCGTCGGACACCGAGGCCGAGGTCCAACTGGTCCAGCGCATCGCGGACGAGGCCGGGGCTGAAGCGGCGGTGATGACGGATCACTGGGCGCGCGGTGGCGAAGGCGCGATCGAGCTGGCCGAAGCCGTGATCGCCGCCTGCGAAAAGCCCAGCGAATTCAAGTTCCTCTACCCGCTGGAACTGCCGCTCAAGCAGAAGATCGAGATCATCGCCAGGGAAGTGTACGGAGCCGATGGGGTTGCCTTCGAGCCGCTGGCTGAGGAACAGATCGCGCGGTACGAAGACGCCGGTTTTGGCAATCTCCCGATCTGCATGGCGAAGACTCACCTGAGCCTGAGCCACGATCCCACCTGGAAGGGCGTGCCCAAGAACTACACCGTGCCCGTGCGCGAGGTCCGCGCGAGCGTGGGCGCGGGGTTCGTCTACCCGCTGCTGGGCGCGATGAGCACGATGCCCGGCCTGCCCACCTCTCCCGCCTTCATGAGCATCGACATCGACGAAGACGGGCACATCGTGGGGCTGTCCTGACCGATTGTCCTGAACGTTCCGCTCCGTGGTATAGTACGTACACCGGGATCGCCCCGGTGTACGTTGTTTTTGTCCTGGTGAGGGCGAAGGATTGGTGTGATGTCTCAGGGTGATGATCTGGTCCAACAGGCGATCGCGGCCTACAAGGGCGGTCAAAAGGATCACAGCCGGAGTCTGCTGCTGCAGGCCATCGAGATCGACGAACGTCACGAGCACGCCTGGCTGTGGCTGAGCGCCGTGGTGGATGATCTGGACGAGCAGCAGATTTGCCTGGAAAACGTGCTGGCGCTGAATCCCGCGAACGAACGGGCTCGCAAGGGCCTGGAGATCGTCAACCGCAAGATCGCCGAAAAGCAAGCCAAAGCGTCAGAAGAGGACGAGCTGGCGCTGCCCGATTCGGCGCCGTCCTTCGCGCCGGTGAACGAGCCGGCGCTGCCAACGCCGGCTGGGACCAGTCTGCCCGGAACGCCGAACGACCTGCCGGATTGGGCAAAGCCGGCCGGGCCGGGCGAAGGATCGAACGCGGTATCGGAGCTCGACTTCGAGGACTGGCTGGCCGCGGCGGCACAAGCAGAAGACGCTTCGCCGTTTTCCGCGGACAGACCGGCGACGAGCGTGGACTGGGGGCGGCCGGGCGGTCCGGCGGTCTATGGGAGCGGGCGGAAGGTTGAGCTGCCGTCCCCGCAAGAATTCGATGAGTGGGTCCAGGGGCTGAACCTGAGCGAGAGTCCGAAGGCTGCCCCGCCTGACTTCGCGCCAGATGCCGAGGGCAAGCCGGAACTCTTCTCGGGCGCTGAACCGTCACTGCCGGTCGAGGGAGTGCCGCTGTTTGGCGAGGATACTCCGGCAGAGGGCACGCCCACCCCCGATTTCGATTCGCTCCCGAGCTTCGACGAAGACGATTGGCTCACGGAAGACGAAAGCGCGCGCATCGGAAACGTGTTCACACTGGATGATGACGACGAACAGAGCGAGGGCGGCTCGTTCAATTTCGACTTCGATGCAGAAGAACCCACCGCGCCGGCTGTTGAAGCCCCGAGCGAAGCTGACGAGGACGACGATGACTGGTTGAGTGAGCGCCTGGGGACAGGCATCAGCGTGGCCCCCGCGTTCTCGACGCCGGACCTGGCAGCGGCGGGAGCGGAGGGCCAGGACTACTTCTCGTATATCCCCGATGGGATCGAGGCGCGATCCGGCATCAGCGTGCGAGGGCTGCTGCTGTTGGCTGCGATCGTGGTACTGCTGGTCTTGAACGTGCTCTCGTTTGGCCTGTTGATTCTCTGACGGAACTCCACTATGGCCGAATTCTTCAACGTGCTCCCGCCGGCTGAGGCGTGCGCGGTATGGCTGGCGCAGGTGGCTCATCGGGCGGGAGTGGAGCTGATCGCACCGCTGGAGGCGTTGGGGCGCGTGACCGCGCAGCCCCTCCTCAGCCCGGAAGCGCTCCCGGCCTTTGCGCGCTCCACGGTGGATGGCTACGCCGTCCGCGCTGCGGACACGTTCGGCGCCAGCGATTCGCTGCCGGCCTATCTCACGGTGGCGGGCGAGGTGCCGATGGGGCAGGCGGCGAGCGTGGCAGTCGCCAAGGGGCAGGCCGTTTTGATCCACACCGGCGGGATGATCCCACCGGGAGCGGACGCCGTGGTGATGGTCGAGCACACGCAGCTTTTCGGTGACGGCGAGATCGAGGTGTTGCGCCCGGTTGCCCCCGGCGAAAACGTGCTGCAGGTGGGTGAGGATGTCGTGATGGGGGCCGAGGTACTGCCCGCCGGCCACCGCATCCAGCCGCAAGACATCGGCGCGCTGCTGGCGCTCGGACTGGCGAGCGAGATCGCCGTGGTGCGCAGGCCGCGCGTGTGCCTGTTCTCGTCGGGAGACGAGTTGGTGCCGCCGTCCACCCGTGACCTGAAGCCCGGCCAGATCCGCGACATCAACAGCGGGACCATCGCCAGTTTGTGCCTACAGGCGGGCGCCGCGCCGGAAATCAGGGGGATTCTGCCGGACGAAGCCGAGGCGTTTTACGATGCACTGGCGGCGGCGCTGCCGGATGCCGATCTGCTGGTGGTGACGGCGGGCAGCAGTGTGAGCGTGCGCGACATGACCGCCCGGACGATCAACCGGCTGGGCGCACCCGGCGTGCTGGTGCACGGTGTGGCGGCGCGCCCCGGCAAGCCGACCATCCTGGCGGCGGTGGATGGCAAGCCAGTGATCGGGCTGCCCGGCAACCCGGTGTCGGCGCTGGTGATGTTTTCGCTGTTTGGCGTCCCGGCGATTGCCCACCTGTTGGGAGCGGATGCGCCGCTCCAGGTGCGGACGCCCGCGCGTGTGACGGTCAACGTGCCATCGAGCGCCGGGCGCGAGGATTACGTGCCGGTGCGGCTGGTCCAGCGCGATGGGGAGCAGTGGGCGGAGCCGGTCTTCGGCAAGAGCAACCTGATCTTCACGCTGGTCGGCGCGCACGGTTTGCTCAAGGTGCCGTTGAACGCGACCGGCCTGCGCGAAGGCGCGTGGGGAGAGGTGGTGTTGTTTGGATGACCGCGATGGATGAGCGAAACATCTATCTGGAAGATATCCCGCTGGACGAAGCGCGGGCGCGGCTGAGCGCGGCGCTGGAGGCAGCGGGCAAGGCCGCGCCGCTTCCGGGCGAGCGCGTCTCGCTGGACGATGCCCTGGGGCGCGTGACGGCGGAGCCGGTCTGGGCGCTGATCAGCTCGCCACACTATCATGCAGCGGCGATGGACGGTTACGCCGTGCGCGCGGCGGACACGCTCGGCGCGACCGAAACGCGGCCCGTCGCGCTGACCGTGCCCGAACAGGCGCACCCGGTCAACACCGGCGCGCCGCTGCCGGATAGCTGCAACGCCGTGGTCATGATCGAGCAGACGCAAGCCCTGGGTGACGACCGGATCGAGATCCGCGCGCCGGTTGCGCCCTGGCAGCACGTCCGGATGATGGGCGAGGATATGGTCGCTACCGAGCTGATCCTGCCCGCCAACCACGTCCTGCGCCCGCACGATCTTGGCGCGATTGCCGGGTGCGGCCATTCGAGCGTCGTGGTACGCCGCCGCCCGCGCGTGGCCATCCTGCCCACCGGCTCCGAGCTGGTGGGGCCGGACAGCGCGCCGCGTCCCGGCGACGTGATCGAGTACAACAGCATTGTGCTGGGCGCGCAGGTGCGGGCCGCGGGCGGCGAGTTCACCCGCTGGACGGCGCTGCCCGACGACCAGGACGCGATCCGGGCGGCGATAGTCGAGGCGGCTGCCGATCACGATCTGGTGTTGGTGTTGTCCGGATCGTCGGCAGGTTCGCGCGATTTCACGGCAGGCGCGCTCCGCCAGGCCGGGACGTTGCTGGTCCACGGTGTGGCGGTGCGGCCCGGCCACCCGGTGATCATGGGCATGGTGACCGATGTACCGGTGATCGGCGTGCCGGGCTATCCAGTGTCCGCCGCGTTGACCGGCGAGATCTTCATCCGCCCGCTGCTGCACCAATGGGCCGGGCAGTCTGCGCCGCGCCAGGAACGCATCCGGGCGGTGTTGACGCGCAAGGTCGCCTCGCCGACGGGCGATGACGATTTCGTGCGCGTGACGGTGGGGCAGGTGGGCGAGCGCACGATCGTCACGCCGCTGGCGCGCGGCGCGGGCGTGATCACGTCGCTGGTGCGCGCCGACGGCCTGCTGCACATTCCGCGCTTCAGCGAAGGGCTCAACGCGGGTAGCGAGGTCGAGGTGCTTTTATATCGGACGCTGGACGAAATCGCGCGGACGGTGGTTGTCGTCGGCAGTCACGATCCCATGCTGGACCTGTTGGGGCAGTATCTCGCCGTGCGCTTTCCGGGCTATCGACTGTCGTCGGCAAATGTGGGCAGCCTGGGCGGGCTGGTGGCGCAGAAGCGCGGCGAGGCGCACCTGTCGGGCACGCACCTGCTGGATCCCGAAACGGGCGAGTACAACGTGTCGTACATCCGCCGGACGCTGGGCGATCAGCCAGTTCGTGTAGTCACTTTCGTGCACCGCGAGCAAGGGCTGATGATTGCGGCGGGAAACCCGCTGGGGCTCCAGTCGCTCGACGATCTGCCACGGGCGCGCTACGTCAATCGCCAGCGGGGCGCGGGAACGCGCGTGCTGCTCGACTACGAGTTGGGCCAGCGCGGCATTGACCCCGGCCAGATTGAGGGCTACGATCGCGAGGAATACACGCACCTGGCGGTGGCGGCGGCGGTGGCGGCGGGCAGCGCCGACTGCGGCATGGGCATCCGCAATGCGGCGCTGGCGTTGGGGTTGGAGTTCATCCCCGTGGCTCACGAGCGCTACGACCTGGTGTTCCCCGAAGCGTACAGCGACCTGCCGATGATCCAGCATGTCCTGGCGCTGTTGGCTGATGACGAATTTCGCGCGGCAGTGGCGGCCCAGGCGGGCTATGATGTCCGCGAGATGGGGCAGCCGGTCGCGGTGTAGGCTCAGCCCGGCAGCCCTTTGCGCATGGCGGCAGCCCACTCGTCCGGGA
This sequence comes from Aggregatilineaceae bacterium, assembly GCA_040767355.1. Taxonomy (GTDB): domain Bacteria; phylum Chloroflexota; class Anaerolineae; order Aggregatilineales; family Aggregatilineaceae; genus LM3-B42. The sequence continues at coordinate 87,203 of JAXGOS010000016.1, forward strand.
CGCGGCAGACCTGCCCGGCATGATTGATGCAGACATGGCGGGAGTATCCGGTCACGCACACTTGCCCGCTGGCCGTGTCCACGATCTCGTAGGCAAAGGTGATCGTGCGGTTCTTCAGGTCGTCGATCCAGCAGCGGGCGGTGATCTGCTGGCTGTAGCGGGTTGGGACGATGTAGCGAGCCTGGATTTCGGCCACGGTCAGCCAGTAGCCGCTGCGCTCGAAGTCGGCGTAGGGGACGCCCATCTGGCGCGAGTAGTGGCTGCGGGCCTCTTCGAAGTAGACAAGATACACCGAATGGTGGACAATCCCCATGGCGTCTGTTTCAGCATAACGCACGTAGAACGTATTCTCGGAAACAAACCGGTCGGTTGGGGCCACGCAATGCTCCTTTCGGCGGGCTTACACGCCCTGCATTCTAGCGGCTGGCGCGCGCCGTGGCAACGGAACGGGTGAGACGGGCATGAGCGAACAGCACGATGACATCGAATTCACCGCAGACTCGTCCGGGGAGCGGCTCGACAAGGTCCTGGCGGCCCGGCTCGACCAGTTCTCGCGTGTCCAGATCCAGGCGCTGATCCGCGACGGGCAGGTGACGGTCGGCGGGCGCCCGGCCAAGCCCTCTCACCGCGTCGAATGTGGCGATCTGATCCGCGTCCAGGTGCCCGCGCTCGAGGTGGAGGACGCGCCGGTGCCAGAGGCGATCCCGCTCGACGTGCTGTTCGAGAATGACGACCTGGCGGTCATCGACAAACCGGCGGGGATGGTGGTGCACCCGGCCTACGGACACCGCAGCGGCACGCTGGTCAATGCGGTGCTGGCGCGCTGGCCCTCGATCGCGGCATGGGGCGAGCCGGAGCGTGCCGGGATCGTCCACCGGCTGGACAAGGAAACGTCGGGCGTAATCGTGGTGGCCAAGGCGCCGGCTGCCCTGGAGACGCTGCGCGCTCAATTCAAAGAGCGGGCCGTCGAGAAGCGCTATCTGGCGCTGGTCGAAGGGACACCCGACACGCCGGACGGCATCATCGATGCTCCCATCGGGCGCGATCCCCACCAGCGCAAGCGCATGGCCGTGGCCCGCGACGGGCGCGAGGCCGTCACCAAGTTTCACGTGATCGAGCAGTACGACGAATTCAGCCTCTTGGAAGTGTTTCCTAAGACCGGCCGCACCCACCAAATCCGCGTGCATCTGGCCTTCATCGGGCATCCGGTGGTTGGCGATACGGTCTACGGGCGGCGACGCCAGCGGATCAAGATGAAGCGGCATTTTCTCCACGCGGCGGCGATCTCGTTTCCGCTGCCCGGCTCCAGCGAGATCGTGACGGTCGAGGCGCCGCTGCCGGTGCCCCTGCAAGACATCCTCAACAAGCTGCCGCGCTGACATGAACGCCCGCGCGTCGGTGAGAGGCTCGTTAGAGATCCTGGACGCGCGCCACCATCCGCACTATAGTTGAAACAGGGTGGGTTTCACACTGTGAGGCGTTTCGTGCGCAATCCGAATGATTCGACCGTACTCGATGCTCCCGATTTCGAGCTGACTGATACTGAGGGAAACCCGTTTCGGCTGTCGGACTACCGTGGCAATAACCATATCGTACTGGTCTTCAACCGGGGTTTTACATGACCGCACTGCCGCCGGCACATGGCGCAGTTGCGCCAGGATTTCGAGCAATTCGTCGAACGCGATGCCCTGATCGTCGTGGTTGGGCCGGAGAATGCCAGCGCCTTCAACCAGTATTGGAAGGCGGAGAATCTCCCCTTCATCGGGCTGCCCAACCCCGATCACAGCGTGGCTAAGCTCTACGGCCAGCAGGTGCGGCTGATCAAGCTGGGGCGCATGCCGGCGCTGGTCATCGTCGACAAGGGCGGCAAGGTGTACTACCAGCATCACGGCAACTCGATGAGCGACATTCCGGAGAACGAGCGGGTCCTCGCGCTGTTGGACGAGCTGAACGCGTCTCAAGTGTAGCGCGCCCTGGGGCGTGGAGTGGTTCAAAAGAGAGGCCGCCCCTCTCTTTTGTTTTCTATGTGACAGCCTGTGTTTGTCGAATTTCTAAGAAATTGCTCATAATTGTTTCGTTTTGCATTAATCCTGGACCTCTAAAGTCTGCATCACCTGGTTGATACGATGTGTATCCCGACCTGACCCACACAAGGAGCAAACACAATGCGCAAACTGATCGCTCTGCTAACCCTCGTCGCAGTCTTCATCGTGACGGCTGTCCCTGCCTCGGCCCAGGATGTGGAAGAGATGGTCCATATTCGCGTGGCGCACTTCTCACCGGATACGCCGGCGGTTGACGTGTACGTGAATGGCGAGGCGGCGATCACCGGTCTGGCTTTCCCCGAGATTACCGGCTGGATCGCCCTGCCGGCGGGCACCTACAGCCTGGCCGTCGCCCCGGCGAGCACATCGATCGATGACGCAGCCATTGGCCCAGCGGACTTCGAGCTTCCCGGCGGCGCGTACCTTACCATCGCCGCTACCGGTCTGCTGGAAAGTGGTACGCTGGCTCCATCAATCATCCAGGAAGACTACAACGAGCTGATGAGTGAGAACGCCCGTGTCACCATCCTGCACGCGATCGAAGATGCGCCCGCGATTGATATTCTGGCTGGCGATGCGCCGGTTGCCGAGGACCTGACCTTCCAGGCGTTTACCACCCTCGAAGTCCCGGCGGGCACCTATGACATGCTGGTAGTACCCACCGGTGCGACCGAGCCGGTTGTGATCGACCTGAGCGGCACCGAGCTGGCAGGCATGACCAACTATTTGGTGGCCGCGGTAGGAACGCTGGCCGAGCCGCAGGTTGCAGTTGATGCGACCTACATGGGCACCGTAGTCGATCTGGCGATGGGCAACGAAGACTTCAGTACGCTGGTCGCGGCGGTGAGCGCGGCTGACCTGGCCGAAACGCTGAGCGGTGAGGGTCCCTTCACCATCTTCGCGCCCACCAATGACGCGTTCGCGGCGGCCCTCGAGGCCCTGGGCATCAGCGCCGAGGACCTGCTGGCTGACACCGAAACCCTGACGAACATCCTCCTGTACCACGTCGTCGCGGGCAAAGTGATGGCGGCGGACGTGGCGAGTCTGGAAGCGGCCACGACCCTCCAGGGCGCGGACATCGCCATCACGGTCACGGATGACGGCGTGTTCCTGAATGACAGCATCCAGGTCACGACCACCGACCTGGAAGCGACGAACGGCGTCATCCACGTGATCGATGGTGTGCTGCTGCCCCCGGCGGGTTAAGGTAGTCGAGGCGCGCACGCTGCTCCCTTGCCGGAGACTCCGGCCGGGGAGTTTTTTGTTTTCTCGCCCGGCGCAACCCACGGGGGCGCTCATGTGTTCTGGGGCCAGCCGACATTTGACATTTCGAGCGATTTGGAGCACCATTTAGGCGTTGTATAATGCCCCGGCCACGAAACATGAATTCATGAATCCCCGCGATTGAGGAGAACCCATGCGTGAAATTACGATAGCGACCGTTCAGATGAAACCGGCCATGGGCGAGCCGGAAGACAATCTCGTGAAAATGTCGGACTTCGTGTCCAAGATCGCGTCCCAGCAGAAGGTGGACCTGATCGTCTTTCCCGAGCTGGTGACCAGCGGCTATGAGATGGGTGTGCGCTTCACGGAACTGGCCCAGCGAGTGCCCGGCCCCACCGTCAATTTGATGTCCCAGCGTGCGGCGGAGTTTGGCGTGTATATCGCGTTCGGGATGGCGACAAAGGAAAAGGTCGAGAGCGTGCTGTTCAACTCAGCGGTCATGGTCGGGCCCGAGGGCGAGATGCTGGGTAGCTACAACAAAGTGCACCTGCGCGGCGAGGAACGCATGGCATTTCGTGAGGGATTTCGCTTCCCGGTATTTGAGACCGAGGTCGGCGCGATCGGCCTGATGCTGGGCTGGGACCTGGCTTTTCCGGAAGTGGCGCGGTCGCTGTCCCTCGACGGGGCGGAGCTGCTGTGCGTGCTGGCGAACTGGGAAACCTCGCAGATGGAAGAATGGCGCACGTACGTGCGGGCGCGTGCCTACGAGAACGCGCTGTATGTCGCCGCGTCGAACCGGGTGGGCGAGGATGTGACGCTTAATTTCGGCGGCGAGAGTATGATCGTCGGCCCGCGTGGCAAGATCTTCGCGTCGCTGGCCGATGAGAAAGACCCGGAGAGCGGCGAGCCGCGCGAAGGGTACTGCGTGGCCCGGATCGACCTGGACGACGTCCGGAAGTGCCGCGAGGAGTACCAGACGCTCCAGGCGCGCCAACCCACCACCTACCGCACGATCGTCAAGCGCTATTAGCAGGCGGTGCGCATCCGGTGAGCGACACACGCCCCGACCAGCCTGAAGAGGTGGAGTACTTCGGCGCACCGACCGAATTTGCCGATGCGCAGGAAATGCCGGACTGGGTCGTGCTGGCGGCCAAAATCCTGTTTTTCCTGCCGGGGGCGCTGGTGACAGCGACGACGATCCCGATCATCGTGTTAGGCGCCCTGCTGGTTTGCCTGGTGTTTTGTGTCGCCCTGGGGCTGGCACTCTGATCCCTGGCGTTGATGGGTTTTTGTCCGCCCGGCGTGGCCTACGTCGGGCGGCTTTGTGAGCGCGAGCGCGCGAAAGTGGGAGAACAGCATGGATCGCATTGATCTGCGCAGCGACACGGTGAGCTGGCCGACGCCGGAGATGCGCCGGGCTATGGCGGAGGCACCGGTTGGCGATGACGTGTTCGGGGAGGATCCGACCGTCAACCGGCTGCAGGAGCGGGCAGCGGAGCGCCTGGGCAAAGAAGCCGGGCTGTTCGTCGCCAGCGGCACGATGGGCAACCTGGTCGCTGTGCTGGCGCACTGCGGGCGCGGCGATGAGGTCATCCTGGGTGACCGGGCGCACACGCACGTCTACGAAGCGGGAGGCATCGCGGCGCTGGGCGGAGTCCACCCGCGCGCAGTGCCGGTGCAGCCCGACGGCACGCTGCCGCTGGACGCGATCCGTGCGGCGATCAGGCCGGATGACGTGCACTTCCCGCGCACGCGGCTGATCGCGCTGGAGAATACGCAGGGGACTGTGGGCGGCATCCCGGTTCCCAAGAGCTACATCGACGCGGTAGGTGCACTGGCGCGCGAGCATGGCATCACGCTGCACATCGACGGGGCGCGCATCTTCAACGCGGCGACCGCGCTCCGGTGTGATGTGGCCGATCTGGTCTCCGCCGCCGATAGCGTCACGTTCTGCCTGTCGAAAGGGCTGTGCGCGCCAGTCGGATCGGTACTGGTCGGCTCGCGGGCGTTCATCGACGAGGCGCGGCGCGCGCGGAAGATCGTCGGCGGCGGGATGCGCCAGGCGGGCATCCTGGCGGCTGCCGGGTTGATCGCGCTCGAGCAGATGACCCAGCGGCTGGACGAGGACCATGCGAACGCGCGCCTGTTCGCCGAAGGGCTGGCCGCGATGCCGTCGATCGAGATCGACCTGGGCCGCGTGCAGACGAATATGGTGTTCTTCTCGCTGCGCGATCAGGCCGGCATGTCCGCGCCGGAGCTGGCCGAACGGCTGAAAGCGCACAACATCTGGATCATGGCGCGTGACGACCGGAGCTTTCGCGCCGTCACTCACTACTGGATCCGCCAGGAGCATATCGCCCAGGTGTTGGACGCGATTCGAAAGGAACTACCGTGACGTCTCCGTTCGTCGATCCGGACGAGAATGCCGGCGGGACCCCGCCAGCGATTCCGCCGCGCCCCATGGCTCCTCGCGCGCGGGGGAGCCTGCGCGCCGGGCACAAGCCACAAGCGATCCCGCTGCGTGGGGCGGACGAGAGCTGGCACGACGATCCCGCCGAAGAAGCGCCGCGCAGCAGGCGCCAGGATCTGGACCCGATTTTCGGCTATATCCTGGCCATGGCGCTCAGCGTCGGCCTGACGCCGCTCCCAGCCAACACGCGGTACGTGGTGTTATGGGCGTTTATGGCGATCATGGGCGTGATGGCGTTTCTGTTGGGCAGTGGGATCAAGTTGAAAGTGGCCGATCCCGGCGATCTGGTGGGCGGCCTGGTGCTCGGTATTCTCACGGGCGGGGCGCTGCTGCTGGTGGGATCCGACACGCTGCGGACGGCATCCGAGCGGCTGTTTGGGGCGAAAGACGCGAGTAACCCGCTGTTAGTGACCTGGGTCTTCCAGGCAGCGGTGTTCGTCATGCCGTTCTCGGAGTCGCTGTTCTTCCGCGGCGCGATGCAGCGCGGCCACCCGATTCTCGTGGTGGCGCTGATGGCGAGCGCGTGGTCCGGGCTGATGTTCTTCCCGAACCTGGAGCTGGCCGAAACGCCCGCCGTCGGCGCCGTGTTCGGGACGGCGCTCGTGCTGCTCAACTTCCTCTACAGTTATGTGAGCTTCCGGAATGGCCTGGCGGCCAGCCTCCTCTGCCAGGTGGCCGCGGGCAGCCTGATCTTGCTGGTTCCCCTGCTGATCAGCCTGTGATCCAGCCTTTCAACCGCCGGCCGATCCGGTGCCGCGCGCGAAAAAAGATCGTCTGCGCGGGGTGAGGCCACCACTGGTGCGGGTGAAACGTGATGTAACACCTGGCGTCGGGGCGCGCGAGCTCGGGCAGAATGGCGCGCAGGGTTGTTGGCCTGCCGGGCTGGCCGGGTTGGTAGCGGTCGTAGCGCCGCCAGCGCCAGGTAGCGTCGGATAGATATGTGATCCGGGTGAAGTCGATGCTGAGCGTGGTCTCGCCTAGCAGCTCGGCCTCGTCGAGCAGACTCGGCGCATCTCGCAGCAGATCAAGGTTGCCTGTGTAGGCGGGTGCGGCGGGCGGGGCGCCATGCGCGGCGACGGTCCGGACTGGGAGCCCGGCGTAGCGAAAAGCTTGCAGATCCTCAAGGAACAGCTCCCGCGCCAGGTCAGCATCTCCCTTCGCGCGGTCCAGCGTCTCGAAATGATAGCCCACTTCGTGATTACATGCGGCCACAGCCCGGATAGCCTGCCAGGCGAAGTCCGCTCCCCGGCGCCGGAAGTAAAACGATCCCCGGACGTTGTGCCGCCCGGCAATACGCGCCATCTGAACGGCGTGTTCTTCGCGGTAGTCCACGTCCAGCCGCAGGATGAGGAAGGAGGCAGGGGGCGGCGCCGTGCGCTCCAGAAACCCAGCGACAGTGAAGATCGGTAGGTGGCTGATCCGCTGGCAAAACTGGTCGAACGCGGCGAAGGTGAAATCGAGGGGCACCGGCCTCACTCCGGCTGCCAGATGCGGATCCGTTCCAGGCGGCAGGTGGCGGGGACGCTCTGGGCGTAGCAGAAGAAGGCGATCGATCCGCTGGTGAAAGTCTCGTCGTCGAAGGTGCGGACCCGTTCGCCGTTGATGCTCAGGGCCACCGAACCGTCGCTCGAGGACTCGATGGTGAGCAGATTGCCGACCGTGACGGGGCGAATAGCCGGGTGCGGGGTCCAATCCTGGATCTCGATCCGGTTCTGATTGCGCTGGATGATCGCCACCCGGTACTCGTCGCGCGTGGAAAGGCCGAAGTAGATGAAGTTGTAGTCGTCCTGGTAGTTGAACCAGATCCCCAGACGACCTTCGTTCACGTCCTCTTCGACCATGCGGACCTCAGCCTCAACCACGTAATCCTCGAATATCAGGCTCTCGATCGATCCCCAGGACACGGCGTGGTCGCGCTGCTCGATGTCGATGAGAGCGATCTCGTACGCGCCATCGACGATCTGGTTGGTGAAGGTGTTGTCGCGACCCTGGTACCAGATGGACTCGCCGCCGCTGGTGGAAAACGTCTCGTCCAGGCGCAGAACATACCCGGCGCGGGCGGCAGGGGAGAGGGTGGGCACATCCACCGCCAGCGGGACGGTGGTCGGGGCGGGCGGGTTGTTGGATGAGGCGCTCGACAGGTACTGCATGGTATACACAGCGCTCAGGCCGCCATCCGCCGATCGCAGCGAGTCCAGCCCGACCGGCCAAGCTCCCTGGGGCCGGAAGGTGGCCATCGCCTGGCCAAGGACGTCGATCGTCGCGAACCATTCGAACAGCGCGCCATTCGAGGCGCTGACCACCGCCGCAAGGGGGTCCTGAGCCGGATTCCCCTCGGCAATCCAGGCACGGAACCCGCTCGCCAGCGAAGACGCCAGCGCATCCAGCCCCATCTGCTCGGCGATCCGGTACTGCTGGTTGTGAAACGCCAGGATCCACAGCGTGGCGGAGCGCGTCGCCTCGTCGACCGCCAGCTCCAGCGGGTAGTCGGTCAGGTTGAATTCGTCGGTGACATCACCGGCGCGGTTGGCCGGATACAGCAGGTAAGAATACGCGCCCTGTGGATCGGCCATGACCAGCAGCACCTGGGCGGCCTGGCCGGGCGTGCGTTTCAGCAGGGTAATCGATGGCAGCGTGACGCGTAGGCGCGGCCCGGTCGGTGCGGCGTCGTCATCGTGCAGCGCCGGATTCTCCGGGGTGGGTTGGGCTGGGGCACTGGTCCGGGTGGGTGCGGGCGTGGCGGGGCCTTCTTTGGGCGAGCAGGCCAGCAGCGTGCAGCCCAGGCACAGGCAGATCGTCAGCCACCGGCGAACCATCAGCGACTCCTTTGGGCTCTAGGGATGGGTGCGCACGTGCTTGCGCGCGAAATATCCATGGATCCAGCGCAGCGCTTCGAGCGCGCTGGCGGGCTGCCGCAGGCCGATCTCCAACTGGCGGCCCACATTGCTGTTCGCCAGCACCCGCGCTGTGGCGCGCTCCGCCATGACACCCAGCACGTCCGCCAGATGCTGGCAGTCCGCAGCGAACTGGTCGCGGAGGCGCCGCTGGTTGTACAGCGACAGCGTGTTCCACAGGCTGTCCAGCTCGCCGACCATGGCTCCGGCCGTGACGCAGCAGGCGAACTCATCCTCGAACGCGCGCAGCAGCCCCGCCAGTAGCCGGGTGATGGCGTCTGTCTCGCGCAGGAAGATCGCCGCCGACCGGCTCCCAAACAGATGCGCCATCGCTTCGCGTTCCAGGGCCAGCGGCAGGCGCTGGTGATCGCCCAGGATGCCGCCGATGAAACGCAGGAGATCAACCCCGTTCTCCGGGGGGATCGCGTTATCGAGCAGTTGGGCGGCCATGTGCTCGCGGTTGTGCTGGCGCAGCATATCCTGCTGGCCCAGCTCGTACGCCTGCTGCAGGATGGCCAGGGCATTCGAGGCCAAACGACCGCGCTCCGGATCGCTCAGGCCGCCGGTGAGCGTGTCCAGCTCGCGGCGGAGGCGATGGATGGGCGGCAGTTCCTTGGAGGTATGGTAGGCGGTCGCCATGTCGGTGAACAGCGCCGCCGCCGTGTGAACCCGGCCGGCGAACTCGACCAGGTCGGCCTTTTCCAACGCCAGACGCATCAGGTAGGCCGCGCGCAGGGCCTCCGCGAAGTCTGTGCCGATTTCACGCTCGAGGAACGTGATGACCCCTGGCACGTGCTGGATCGGCAGGCCGCGAATGTACCGGCGCAGCAGTTCCAGCGACACCCCGGTCACTTCCTGGTCCCAGGTGATGAGGGGCCACATCCGCGCGACGAGGGCCGTGCCTTCCAGCCCCAAGGCCAGCGTGTGCTCGATCAGGGCCGCGCCCACGCGCAGGGCATCCAGCGCGTTGTGCGGGCGCGCATGGAACTGGAGCAGGTTGAGCGCGTTCTCCTGGCCGACGACGGTGATCAGGCTGGTGTCGTTGAAGATCATGCTGGTCAAGCGGTGGGCGGCATACTCCTGATCGGTGGCCCACTGGCGGTTCTGCAGCGCGCCGCAGTAGATCATGGCGCGCGGCTCAGGGCGAATCTGGCTGCCTTCCAGATGTTCCAGCGCCTTCGTGATCTCCTCGGACGGCAGCGCGGTCAGCCGGAAAAGCTCCTCGGCCAGCCTGGCGAAGTCGGCCAGCCGCGCGGGGCCGAATACGCTGTACTGGTAAAATTCCAGCATGGCGATCGCGTCCTCGTAGTGGTGCGTTTCCAGCAGAAGCTGCACCAGGATGCGCGGGCCGGGCTCGTCCAGCACGTGGATGGCTGAAATCTGGCTGAACTCCTGGACGATGTGCTGGATCAGGTTGTGGAACTGCGCGGCCTGGGGCGACTGCGCTATGACCAGCACGGCCTGGAGAGCGCCCACGTCCACCAGCTCGGGGCGCTGCAGGAACATGGCCCACTCGACGAGCCTCGTCAGGATCAGCATGCGATGACCCTCACCGAACGCGCGCGCGCCGTGATCGAGCACGTGGGGCGGCGCGTCGCGGCGGGGCACCGGCTGCAGGTAAGTCAGAGCCGTTTGCAGCGGCGCGGGAAGCTGGTTAACGAGCTCGCTGTCGCCCAGCAGGCGATAAAGATCGCCCGCGGGCAGGACCTCCACCGCGGTCAAGAAAACAGCTTCGGCCAGCCCGGTGTGAGTCCGGGCGGGGCGCTGGGCCAGCCGCAGCAGTTCCGGCAGCGCTTGCCGGAAGCGTAAGGTGGGCGGGGCGGCCTGGGCCTCGTTGAGGAAGCGGATGGCCGGGCCGAGGTCATCTTGCTCCAACAGACCGGCCAGGTGCGCCGCCGCCGCTTGGTGAAGAATGGCGTGCCAGCGCAGCGCGGACGCCTCCGGAATGCGGCGCAACCAGCGGTCGAGCAGCGCGGTCACAGCGGAAGCCTGTCCAGCCTCGATCGCCGCGGTGAGCTGTTCGCTGATCGCAGCGGCGATAGTCGGGCTGGTCACGGCAACGGCGGGGATCACGTCAGCGGAGGCGGTATCGTTGAGCGCCAGGGCAAACGCCAGCAGATGGCGCGCATAGGCCAGCCGCAGATCGTCGGACAGGGTCGGGTCTTCGCGCAGGATGGAGGCCACGGTGGCGCGATCGGCGGGCTGGCCGTCGCGCACCGTCTGGTCGATGGCGGCGCGGCGCGACACCCAGGCCAGCGCCCGCCCGAGGTTTTCTTTGTGCATGGCCCGCCAGACGGTGGTCCGCGACAAATCCTGGGTTTGCTCGACCACCAGCGACGGGTCCAGCCGGAGCTGAGCCACCATGTAGTGGCTGTACGAATCGGCGGGGGGATCGCTGAGGAGCCGCCCGGCGGCCCAGTCGAATACCAGATGGCCCGCCGGAGGTGCCGGACGGGCCAGAAACTTGAGCTGTGCCTGGGTGGCGGCAGCATCCTGCACGGTCGTCGCGAAGGTGATCCCGACTCGCGCCGGAACGGGCAGCAGGCTGAGAAGCCCCTGGATGAACTGCAGCCGCAGATCGAGCGACGGCGGGGCGCTGGTGATCGCGAGCGGCTGGCCCTGCACCAGCGCGGCCAGCAGGCCCTCGATGGCAGCGAACGAGTCCTGGCACGTCAGAATCAGATTGTAGAGCGCCTCGACCTGCGCATCAGCGCTTAGAGGGGCGGCATCGCGCAGCTCGAACGGCAGCAGGTTGTCTTTGACCGCGCTGAACGATGGCATGTTCGTCATGCCGAGCGGTCGCAGCGCCAGGACGTTCCCTTCCAGGGCGCGCAGCGCCTCGGCGGGCAGCAGGATGTAGAGCACCTGGCCCAGTCCGGAATCGTTGCGCTGCGCTTTCGCCAGGATAAAATCAACGGTTTCGCCGCGGAAAAGACCCACCGCGCCAGGCATTGCCTCAGAGAGGTCCGCCGCCGGAGGGACGGGCAGCCCGGCTGCCCGCACACATTCCGCCGCGTGGCCGGGCGTGACTCCGGGCGTGCGCGCGATGACTCCAGGCGTGGCGCTGGTGCGCTCTCCGCTGCTTGCCAGGGTGCCCACATACAGTCGTTCGAGCTTGAAAACGGGTGAGTCAGGCACTTTTGCCTCAGACGCTAACAGGCGAAATAACCGGACCGCGTTTCTATTGTACAGGAAGGCGGTCGCTTCGGCTAAACCAATCGACGAGCGTAGGACGCGCCGCGGTCCTTCACACATCTGCGCGCTGCCCCGGACCTGTGTTAAAATGCGCAGGGTAGTCTACCCGCAGCGAGGCGAGGAGCACGCATGACCGAGCTTGTGCCTTCACGTCCCGGCGAACTGGCCCTGGAGGTGATTCCACCGCTGGACCGGCATCCCGTGGCGGTCTATCTGGCGAGCCTTTCGCCCGGCTCGCGCCGGACGGTGCAGCAGTCGCTGGACGCGATCGCCGGGCTGTTGAGCGGCGGCGAATTGGACGCGTTCGGGCTGAACTGGAGCGCGATCCGTTACCAGCACGCTGCAGCGGTGCGGGCTCAGCTTGCCGCGGCCTACAAACCGGCGACGGCCAACAAGATGCTGTCGGCCCTGCGCCAGGTGCTGCATCATGCCTGGAAACTGGGGCAGATGGGCGCGGACGACTATCACCGGGCGCGCGACGTGACGAACATCAAGGGGACGGCGCTGCCGGCTGGGCGCGACCTGGGCGCCGGGGAAATTGCTGCGCTGATGGAAGCCTGCGAGCGCGATCCGTCCCCGGCGGGCGCGCGTGACGCGGCAATCATCGCGCTGATGTACGCGACCGGGGTGCGGCGCGCGTCGGTGGTGACCCTCACGCTGGAGGACTTCGACGCAGCGGCCCGCACGCTGAGAGTGCGCGAGGCGAAGGGACGCCGCGAGTACCTGGCGCACATCCCGCAAGATGGCGCGCTCCGAGCGCTGGTGGACTGGTTGGCAGTCCGGGGAACGGAACCGGGACCGTTGTTCTGGCCGATCAACAAGGCGGGCAAGGTGGCGCGCCGCCGGATGAGCACCCAGGCCGTCTACAACGTCCTCGAAAAACGATCACTGGAGGCGGGCGTCGAGCATTTTTCGCCCCACGACCTGCGGCGCACCCTGGCCGGGGACCTGCTCGACGCGGGCGCCGACATCGTGACGGTGCAAAAGATTCTCGGGCATGCGAACGTGACCACCACGGCACGCTACGACCGCCGCCCGGAAGAGACCAAGCGCAAAGCCGCCAACCTGATTCATGTACCCTATCGCGGACGGCGCCAGCCGCCGCTCGACGAGTGCTAGCCGCCCGGCGCCATGAGGTAGTCCTGTAGGGCTTGCAGCGCGCGGGCGCGCATCGAGATCTGCATCTTGGCCTCGCGCGGCATTTCTCCGTAAGTCTGGGCCGCCCCGTCCGGCTGAAAGATGCTGTCCCAGCCGAAGCCATGCTCGCCGCGCGGGCGATCGGTGATGGTGCCGCGCGCCTGTCCGGTGAAGGTGTGGGTGTCGCGCCCATCGAACAGGCACAGGACCACTGTGGCCGTGGCGCCCCGGTCTTCCCAGGCATCGAGCTGGCGGCAGAGTCCAGCCTCGCCAACGGCGCCGAGCACCCATTTGATCAACGCGCCGGGATAGCCGTTCCAGGCAGCGATCGCCAGCCCCGTGTCCTCCACCAGCACCAGTCCAGCTCGCCCCTCGCTGGCGAGCACGTCATAAGCCCTGCGCGCCTTGTAGGCTGCGACGACAGCCGGATCGAGCGCCTGGATCTCCGGCAGGTCGAGGGCGACGCGCTCGATGTCTGCCGGGCATGCCTCCAATGCGCCGCGAATCTCGCGGAATTTCTCCTCGTTGGATGTGACGAGGTAAAGCGTCGAGCGTGCCATAGGTTACAACCTCCAAGCGTGGTCATGCGTATTTTGAGCGAATGCCGCACTGTGTAATATGATACCTTTTGGGACGACTTTCGTTATGGCGAACCTGACAGGTCCAGTGACATCGGGTATCATGGGAGTGAAAACACTTTTGGCAGGATACCTTAGGAGAAGACAGATCCATGACGACACTCACGCCTGAGGCAGTCAGACAAGCACGCACATTGCTAACTGAGTTCACATACGAGCTCCATCCGGTGGAGCGCGGCTACGCCAACCGCACGCTCTACATCGACCTCTCGACGAACACTGTGCGCAGCAAGCCGGTCACACAGCAGATGAAGGACATCTTCACCGGCGGTCGCGGGTTCTGCCTGTGGCTGCTGTGGAATGGGACTACCGGCGAGACGAGATGGGATTCCCCAGAAAACGAGATTGTGATCGCCGGTGGGCCGATCGGCGGCATCACCGCCTATCCGGGGTCGGGCAAATCGACCGTGGTAACTGTGTCGCCGCTGACCGGCTCCGT
>JAXGOS010000017.1:0-100631 GCA_040767355.1 Aggregatilineaceae bacterium
GGTGGCCTCTGTGGTAGGCTCTTTGCCCCGAATCTGGAACGCACCCCGGCGAGTTCCTAATAAAACGCGCGCACCGAATCGCGGGGTTATGCGTATTCTATCTGTGCGAAACACCGCGCGAAATTGCCTCATGGCATTTCTCAGCAGGGATGTTACAATACACTCGGTTTTTCCCAACCGACCACACGCTAACTCTGGTAAAGGGGGCGGCATCGACATGTTCATCCGCACACGAGCTCGCAAGATCCTCCGCGACGTCTGGGCCCGCAAAGGGCGCACGGCACTGGTGTCGACGGCCATCTTCATTGGCGTTGTCGGGACGATTGCGCTCTTCTCCATGAGCGACATCCTGATCACCCAGTTGGAGACTGACATCAAGCAAGAAGAACTGTCTATGCTCCAGGTATCCGTGACTGTTGAAGAAGGCGCCCGGCTGGACAATGCGGCGTACATGCGCATGCTCGAAGACTATCCGGGCGTGACCGACGTCGTGGCCGGTATCGAAGAGCGCCCGATCTACTTCAAGGTCAACGAGGATGACGAGCAGTTCGAGGACGGCGTCACCCAGTCGCTGGTCGTGCTCAACGAAGACCGCACCGGCCTGCTCAACGCGCCGATGGAGGCGCCCGCCCCGATCGAGCCCTTCCGCCTGCTAGAAGGCGGTGAGTGGCCCGCCCCCGGCCAGAACCAGCTCGCCATCGAGCAGCGCATGGCCGAAGAATACGATCTGGGCGTGGGCGACACGCTCTACGTGCGCGTTCTCAGCCCCTCGCGCGATCCGCAGCAGAACGGCGCGACCGGCACGGTCGAGGCCTGGACCATCACCGGGATCGTCTTCGATCCGTACGGCTTCACGCCCAAAGTGACCACCATCACCACCCTGCCGGACGCGGGTTACCTGACCGGCCTGGTGGGCCTGACCGATTTCTGGATGCGCTTCACCGACTTCGACATGGTCGAGGACCAGTCCGACGACGTTCTGAACCTGATCGCCAACGACACAGCCTACATCCCGGCCTTCTCCGAGGTTCAGGATCCGGAGAACAACGCGCTGATCGCCAACGCCCGCCTGATCAGCAACCTGATGGCCTTCCTGGCCCTGGTGGCGCTGATCGTGTCCGGCTTCCTGGTGATCAACGTGATCTCGTCCCTGGTGGTGGAGCAGAAGCGGCAGATCGGCGTGATGAAGTCGATGGGCGCCACGCGCAAGGACAACTTCCTCATCTACTCCGGCATCGCCTTCGCCTATGGCCTGATCGGCGTGATTCCGGGCGTCATCCTGGGCATTCCGGCCGGCAACGCCGCGGCTCACGCCCTGGCGCCCCAGTTGAACACCGTGCTCGAAGGGTTCAAGACCTCGCCGGGCTCGATTGTGCTGGGGGTGGTCGTCGGCCTGCTGGTGCCGGTCGTGGCGTCGCTCCTTCCCGTGTTCAACGGCACGCGCGTCAAGATTCTCGACGCCATGACCGACCTGGGCATCGGCGCCCGCTATGGCACCGGCCCGATCGCCAAGCTGATCGCCAGGCTGCCGCTGCCAGTCACCATCCGGCAGGGCCTGAGCAACGTCAGCCTCAAGAAAAGCCGCCTGGCCTTCACCGTGATCACGCTGGCGGTGGCGGTGGGCGCGTTCATGGGCATTTACGCCATCTTCGCCTCGCTGACGTCGGGCATCCAGAGCTTCATCGACAGTTGGAACATGCAGATGCTGGTCGCCCCGCTCGAACCCCGCGACCCGGAGCAGGTCACAACCATCGTGCAGAACGCGCTGGGCGACGAGATCGAGACCTTCGAGTCCGGCTTCCAGATCCAGGTCGAGTTCGAGGGCTACGATCCGGAGATTTCCGCCTTTGGCCCGCCCGGCATCCTGGCCTATGGCTACGAAATCACCAGCGAGACGCCCGCCTTCACCTTCGAGATCGACGAGGGCGAGGGGCTGACGCCCGAAAACGCCGGGCGCGGCATCGTGCTCTCCAGCCTGCTGGCGGCCAACATGGACAAAACCGTCGGCGACCGCGTGGTGCTCAAGGTGCCGGGCCGCACCGCCGAATTGAACGTGGTGGGCATCTCCAACTTCCCGATCGAGCAGGTGTGGATGGACTGGCGGACGATCGCGGAACTGTCCGGCTCCACCCTGGATGTCATCACGTCGGACTCGCCGATTCCCGCCGGGACCATCCCGCCCGAGGCCCGGAACTTCATCAAGTACGCGACGCTGGTCGAGGTGGAAGACTTCGCCGCGGAAGGGCCGCTGCCGGGCGTGCTGGCGCTGGGCCTCACCCCCGCCCTGGGCAACCTGCTCACCTTCGACGAGGGCGGCTTCTTCGGCCAGGGCGAGGCGAACCCCGGCCAGTTGGAGGTCATTCTCTCGCGCGGGCTGGCCGAGGCGGGCGACTATGCGGTTGGCGACACGCTGGCGCTGACGTCGATCGCGGACCCGGGCGCGACGCAGGAGGCGCGCGTCGCGGGCATCTTCGCGCTGCCGCCGATGATGGCCGGCCAGGGCGCCCAGATCCCGGATCAGTTTATCGGCATGTTCTGGCGCGACCTGACGACGCTGGACGGGGCGCAGGTGGAAACCGAGCCGCTGCCCGCCGGGTACTTCATCACCACGCCGGACGACGACGCCACGGTGGACGATATCGACAACCTGGCCGACCGGGTCAATGAGGTGTTCGTCGAGCAAGGCATCCCGAGCTTCACGCTCAACTTCGTGGAGCTGACCGAGCAGATCAGTAATGGCTTCTTCACCTTCCAGGCGATCCTGAGCGCGGTCGCCGGGCTGATCGCGCTGGTCGGGGCGCTGGGCCTGCTCACTACACTATCGATGAGCGTCTTCGAGCGCCAGAAGGAAATCGGCGTGATGCGCTCGATTGGCGCCAGCTCGCGCACGGTGGTCACGCAGTTCCTGACCGAAGGGCTGGTAGTGGGCGTCATCGCCTGGATCGTGGGCATCCCGTTGATGGTGCTGATCCAGCTCTTGCTGCTCAACATCACCGGCTTCAGCGAGATGTTCCCCTTCGAGCTGTCGCTGGAAGCGATCATCGTGGGGCTGGTGGGCATCCTGATCATCACCACCATCGCCAGCCTGTGGCCGTCGCTGGGCGCGGCGCGCAAGACCGTTTCGGACATTCTGCGCTACCAGTAAGCCTGTCTGCGGCCCCCTGCCCTAACCTCACACGCCTGACATCCTTCCCTCCTTATGGGGGGAAGGATTTTTATTTTACGTGGTCACGCCCCGCCAACTTTGCGATGATCGGGCCAGACCGACACATTAAGTATTTGCGTTTGACGAAAGGATAGCATGTTCGTTATGGCCGACTTCCGCATTGAAACCGACTCCCTGGGCGAGGTCCAGGTGCCCGCTGGGGCGCTGTGGGGCGCTCAGACCCAACGCGCCGTGCACAACTTCCCGATCAGCGGGATGCGCCCCTACCCCGCGTTCATCTGGGCCCAGGCCGCCGTCAAGCGCGCCGCCGCCGAGGTCAACCTGGGGCTGGGGCTGTTCAAGGACCAGCGAGCTGGCGGCAGCACGATCAGCGGGGACGCGATCGCGGGGGCTATCATGCAGGCCGCCGACGAAGTGCTGGCCGGGCAGTGGAACGATCAGTTCGTCGTCGATCCGTTCCAGGCCGGGGCAGGCACCAGCCACAACATGAACACCAACGAAGTGATCGCCAACCGCGCCAACCAACTGCTCGGCTTCGCGATCACCGACCCTGAAAAACCGGTCCACCCCAACGATCACGTCAACATGGCGCAGTCCACCAACGACACGATCCCGACCGCGATCCGGCTCGGCGTGCTGTGGCGGCTGGACGAGCTGACCGGCGCCCTGGCGGCGCTGCAAGCCGCGCTCGAAGGGAAGGCCGCCGAGTTCGACGATGTAGTCAAGAGCGGGCGCACCCACCTGCAAGACGCGGTCCCGGTGCGGTTAGGGCAGGAATTCGGCGCGTATGCGAAAGCCGTCGAGCGCCACATCGAGAAGATCACGCTGGCGGCGGCGGGCCTGCGGCGGCTGGGCATCGGCGGGACGGCCACCGGCACCGGCCTCAACGCCCACCCGGACTATCACCCGCGCATGGTCGAGACGCTGGCGCGGATCACCGGGCTGGAGCTGCACACCAGCGACAACCTGTTCGAGTCCATGCAGTCGATGGGCGACGCAGTTTTCTTCTCCGGCGCGCTGCGGGCGCTGGCTCAGGACCTGACGCGCATCGCCAACGACTTTCGCCTGCTGAGCAGCGGCCCCTCCACCGGCCTGGACGAGATCCGCCTGCCCGCCGTGCAGCCGGGCTCGAGCATCATGCCGGGCAAGGTCAACCCGGCGCTGGCCGAAATGCTCAATATGGCGATGTTCCACGTCATGGGGGGCGATCTGACGGTGCTGCTGGCGGGCCAGGCGGGCCAGCTCGAGCTGAACGTCATGATGCCGATCATCGCGCACAACCTGTTCGAGATGATGCACGTCACCATCGGCGCGGTGCGCGCCTTCACCGATAAGTGCGTGGTGGGCGTGGTGGCGAACCGGGACAAGGCGGAGGGCTGGCTGGCCAGGAACGCAATCCTGGTCACGGCGCTGAATCCGATCATCGGCTACGCGAAAGGCGCGGAGGTCGCCAAGCTGGCGATGGCCAGCAACCGCCCGGTTCTGGACGTGGTGGTCGAGCTGGGCTACCTCTCGCGCGAGGAAGCCGCCGCGGCGCTCGACGCGCGCAGCATGACCGGCGGCGGCATCACCGGCTAGGGGCGAGCGTGCATCACCGGGGCGGGCGATCGGCGCTCGCCCCCGTTCCCGCTCCCCCTCACGGGCCGACCATCTGCCCCTGGTTCATCCAGCCGCGCATCCCCATGCAGTCCACCTCGTACCAGTTCAGCGCCCCATCACTGCCGGCGCGCAGGATCGTCACCGGCGTGTTGGCGAAGCAGAACGCATTCGAGATCGACGTGGTCGACGGCGCGGTGTAGATCGTCTGCTGGAACGGGGCGGCGGGCAGTGTCACCTGATCGCCCTCGGCGAAGAACGGCTCGGCAGGCTCGCTCAGCGCCGAGGCCGGATCGAGCACGGATAGCGGCACCTCGGCCACGCCCAGGAAGCCGCGCCAGGCGTTCTCCAGGTCCAGGAAGCTCTGGCCGGTGGCAGTTTCGAGCGCCTGCTCCAGCGCCACGCCGCGTTTCATCTCTTCGACGACGGCGCGGTAGGTGTCGATCCCACCCTGAGTATCGACCAGCCAGCGCATGAACGACGCGCCCATGTCGTAGATCAGGTGCGTGCAGCCATCCTCCGCCGCGGTCAGCGCGCCGCCGCCGGGACCGTCACCATGGAAGCTGGGGAAATCCCCGCCGCGCAGCTCGGCCAGGTGGCTCAGGCGCTCGTGCACGGGGTACTCCGGGAACGTCTCGAAGAACGTGGCCTGTCCCTCGATCCACCACGTTGGCCCGTGCAGCACGCCCAGCTCCTGCTGGTAAAGGTGCGCGACCTCGTGGACGGTGGTCGAGGCCGCCTGGTTGATTTGGAACTCGATGGTGGGGTTTTGCGGGTTCCAGATGCAGTTCGCGCGGATGGCGGCAGGCTCCAGCGTGCGCACGCGCTGGATCGTGCTGCCGGCCTCGGATACGATCGTGCCGGTGAAACCGGTCTGCGTGTCGTCGATCGACTCGTCGCCCTTGTACTCGCTCCAGTCCGGCCCTGGTGCGAAGATCACGGCCATGGGGCGGTAGGGCAGCGGCTCGCCAAACCCGGCGAGGTAGGTCTCGCGGTTGCCCGCCATCGCGTCCAGCACGGCGCGGCCCAGGTCTTCGGGCATCCCGTACCAGTAGACGACGATGTCCTCGCTCTCGGCCCGGAACCATTCGCGGCGCGCGTCATAGTACACGGCGTGGACCGGCTCGCTGTTGACGTTGACCTCCTGGCGGGTGCGCACGCCCCAGTAGGCATCGACCTCGTGCCAGGGCGGCAGGCCGCGCCCGCTGTAGGGCACGGCGATCCACTCGCCGGGGGCCGCGCCCGGCTCGGCGGCCACGCGCCCGCCTTTGCCGGTGGCGAAGGTGTAGAACAGCGTCACCCGGTCGATCTCGGCGCCTTCCGGCGGGATGATCGTGGCGGTGAACTGCATCCCGCTGGGGTACAGCGAGCGGTAGGCCATATTCGTGAAGGTGAAGCCGTCGATAGCCTGGTCGGGGTAGGTCTGGGGCTCGTCCACCCCGCCGACGACGGTGACCGGGACCGCGCCGCCATCCTGCGCCACGGCAGCCGGGACCGCCGCCAGCGCCAGGACCAGCGCGAGCAGGATCGCACAAAGGGATCGGGTAGAGTGTCGCAGCATCACGGCTCGCTCCTTGTGGTCTGGCTGATGTGGGTTTATGTGGGATAAGTGTAGCACATTTACGGGCGGCGCCGAGATGCACCTGAAGCACGAAGCGCACAGAGCGATCAAGAAACACGCCTGATCTCTGTGCGCCCTATGGTGAAACTCTGCGGTGAATCTGTTTCGAGCGACAGGTTACGACTGGAGCGCTTCGTGCTCCTGGGTGTCAGAGTGGGCCGCGCGCCGTTCCTGGGTGCGCAGCTTGACCTCTTGCAGCTCCTGGCTGCGGCGCCGGGCCGCCGCCTCGAGCGTGGTGCTCTCGATCATCCCGTCGGTGAGGACCATCAGCCGGGGGACGTCGGTCAGGATCTCGCGGTCGTGGCTCACCACCAGCACGGTCCGGCCCTGCTCGCGCAGCTCGTGGAAGATCTCGAACACGACGGCGGCGCTCATGCGGTCGAGGTTGCCGGTCGGCTCGTCGCCCACGACCAGCGGCGGATCGTTGGCCAGCGCGCGCGCAATCGCCACGCGCTGCTGCTGCCCGCCGGAGAGCATGTCCGGCGTTTTGTAGGCCTGGTCGGCGATGTCCAGCCGCTCGAGCAGGGCCATCGCCCGCTCGCGGCGTTCTTTTGGCTCGTAGACGTCGCAGAAATCCATGGGGACCATCACGTTTTCGAGTACGGTGAGGGTGGGCAACAGTTGGAAAAACTGGAACACGATCCCGATGTTACGCCCGCGCCAGCGGGTCAGCTTGCGCTGCCCGGCCCGGACCACGTCCACGCCATCGACGGTGACCGCGCCCGCCGAGGGGACGTCGATGCCGGTGAGCATGTTCAGGAAGGTGGTCTTGCCGCTGCCCGACGGACCAAACAGGGCGATAAAATCCCCTTTATGAATATCCAGATCGATCCCGCGCAAAACATTGAGCGGCCCAGCAGGGGTATCGTAGGTTTTTACCAGGTTGCGGATTTCGATGAAAGGCTCGGCCACAGGCGTGTTCTCCTCACTAGTGAACCCCGTCCGGATTGAGTCGGGTGGCGCGCGGCGTGCCGCCGCACACGCCATACACTATACGCGACAGAGGCCAGAAAGTCGCACCGCGCGAAGGCGATCCGGCCAGCGTTGTGTCAGGGTGGCGTTAATCGCCTCATAGATATTACGCACGTGTGCGGGCAATTTACCACTGCGCCGCCCGCGCAGCCGGAGGGAACGGGCGCGTTCCAGATTCGGGGCAAAAAGCCTACCACAGAGAATACAGGGGACACAGAGAAAGGGGCATTTCGAGAGACTCTCTGTAATTCCCCTTCTGTGCACTCCGTGCGCCCGGTGGTTCAAAACTCGCCCCAGATTTGAAGTTCACCCGGCAGAATCCGCCGTTGGCAACTTTTTGGTAGTAGTTTAAAATAAAACTACTATTTTCTTCTCAATTCGCCAGGAAAGGGCGCCCATGGATCTGCTGGCTGATCTCAGCGCGATTGGCTTCACCGAATACGAGGCGAAAGTCTACCTCGCCCTGCTGCAAGACCATCCCGCCACCGGCTACCAGCTCAGCAAGCAGGCCGGCGTCCCGCGCTCGATGGTCTACGAGGCGCTGGGCCGCCTGGACGTGCGCGGCGCCGTGCTCAAGGCCGAAGACACCAAAGCGACGCTCTACCGCCCCGTGCCGCCGGAGGCCCTGCTCGACCGGCTCAACGGCGAGCACCGCCGCCGCATGGACGCGCTGCGCCTGGGGCTGGAGCAGTTGTATACCACGCGCGACGAAGGCCACCTGTGGACTTTCAGCGGCGAGGGGCCGGTGCTGGCCTATGCTCGCCAGATGATCGACAACGCCGCGCGCGAGGCCATGCTCGTGCTCACCGACGCCAACCTGCGCGTTCTGCGCGGCACGATCGTGGCGGCAGCCGGGCGCGGCGTGGCCATCGGCGCGCTGCTGACTGGCGCGGATCACCTGGCCGTGGGCGAGGTTGCCCGCCACCCGCCGAACGAAAGCGAGCTTCACAAGCTGGCCAACAGCCTGGTGGTGGTCGTCGACGAGCAGGAAGTCCTGATCACCAGCTCGCAGCCGGCCCATACCGCCACCGTCACCACCAATTCCAACATGGTGCAGATCGGGCGCCAGTTCGTCTGGATGGAGTTGTTCGCCCACCGGATTTTCTCGCAGTTGGGCACTGATCTGCTGGCGAAGCTCAGCCCGGATGACCGGCGCGTGTTCGAGTCGGTGGCCTGGGGCAAGAATCCAGGAGACAACAAGTAACGATACAGCCATGGAGCGCGCGAGGCAGCCAGGGAAAAACGCTGCGCCCGCTGCATTCTGTGTGGTGATACGCTCGTGCCGCATTTGACCTTTCGAGGAGATCATGTCCGACACATCACTGCCGATACAACGCCGAACATCCGATACACCATCGCTCCGCCGGCCCGCGTGGTGGGGTCCACAAGCCATCGAGCCGGCTTTCGTTTTGATCACCCTGGCCGCCATCGTCCTGAGCCTGATCGGGGAGTGGGCCGGCTGGCCCTGGCAGATCATCAGCGCGCTGGGGGCGATCGCGTATGCGGCCGGCGGCTATTTTGGCGTGCGCGCCAGCCTGGAAAGCCTCAAAGAGCGCCAGCTCAACATCGACTTCTTGATGGTCTTGGCGGCGCTGGGCGCCGCCGCCGTGGGCGAATGGCGCGACGGCGCGATCCTGCTGTTCCTGTTCTCGCTGAGCAACGTGCTGCAAGACTACGCCATCGGGCGCAGCCGCCGCGCGATCCAGGCGCTGTTCGCGCTGCACCCCGAAGAGGCCCATGTCAAGCGCGGCGAGACGGTCGAGACCGTCCCGGTGAGCGAGCTTGCCATCGGCCAGATCGTGCTGATCCGGCCCGGCGAGCGTATCCCGGTGGATGGCCAGGTCGTCGCGGGCGGGTCGAGCGTCGACCAGTCGCCGATCACCGGCGAGTCGATGCCGGTCGAGAAGGAGGTCGGCGACAAGGTATTCGCCGGGACGCTCAACCAACAGGGCGCGCTGGATGTGAGCGTCACCCAACTCGCCCAGGATTCGACGCTGTCGCGCATCATCAAAATGGTGGAAGAGGCTCAGGGCCGCAAGGCCCCCACCCAGCGCTTTCTGGACGACTTCGAGCAGTATTACGCCCTGGGCGTGATCGGCGCGGCGCTGCTGGTGATGCTGGTCTCGTGGCTGGCGCTGGGTTGGACGTTCGATGACAGCTTCTACCGGGCGATGGTGCTGCTGGTGGTGGCGTCGCCGTGCGCCCTGGTGATCTCGGTGCCGGCGGCGTTCCTGTCGGCGATCGCGGCGGGGGCGCGGCGCGGCGTGATCTTCAAGGGCGGGGTCCACCTGGAGCAGATGGCCGAGATCAAGGCGGTGGCGTTCGACAAAACCGGCACGCTGACCGCCGGCAAGCCCGCCGTGACCGACATTCACACCTTCAACGGCTACAGCGAAGACGAGCTGCTGCGCGCCGCCGCGACGGTCGAGGCGCGCTCCGAGCACCCGCTCTCGCGGGCGGTGCGCCAGGCCGCCGCGAGCCGGGGACTGGCGCTGGGCGAGGTCGAGGAGTTCTCCGCCGACATGGGCCAGGGCGTGTCCGGCGTGGTGGATGGCGTGCTCGTGCGCGTGGGCAAGCGCCGCTACATCGAGGAATGCGCCGGGCATCCCCCGGCGGACCTGCTGGCGGTACACGACCGGCTGGAAGCCGAGGGCAAGACCGTGCTGCTGGCGTGCAACAGCGGCGACTGGATGGGCCTGCTGGCCGTGGCAGACCAGCTCCGGCCCCAGTCCGCGACCATCGTCGACGAGCTGCACGCGGCGGGGATCAAGCGCGTGGTGATGCTGACGGGCGACAACGCCCGCGTGGGCGAGGCCATCGCCCAGCAGGCGCATATCGACCGGGTCCACGCCGAGCTGATGCCCGCCGACAAGGCGACGATCATGGAGCAGTTGGAGCGCGAGGTCGGGCCGGTGGCCATGGTGGGCGACGGGGTGAACGATGCCCCGGCGCTGGCGGCGTCCACGGTCGGGATCGCGATGGGCGCGGCGGGCACGGATGTCGCGCTCGAAACAGCGGACGTGGTGCTGATGGGCGACCGGTTGGAATCGATCCCCTACGCGCTCAAGCTCAGCCGCCGGGCGCGACGCGTCGTGTGGCAGAATATCACCTTCGCGCTGGCGGTGATCGCCGTGCTGGTGCTGGGCGTGTTCGTCATCGACCTGCCGCTGCCGGTGGGCGTGATCGGCCATGAGGGCAGCACGGTGATCGTAGTGCTCAACGGCCTGCGCCTGCTGATCGGGAGCCGGGAATAAACGCGTTTCGCCCTCCGCGCGCGCCGTGGCTGAGTTTTCTCCACGCGGCAAGTCACTCTATACTGAGGCCACAGCGGTCGCAGGGTGCCGATCGGAAAGGAGCTGCTCGTGCCAATTGCCGGGGATGTATCGCTGGGCGCGGATGTGCTGATCCCACAGCCCGATCTGGTGAATCTCTACGGGTGCACGATCGGCGCGGCCACGCGCATCGGCCCGTTCGTGGAGATCCAGCGCGATGTGATCATCGGGAAGCGCTGCAAGATTTCGTCGCACAGCTTCATCTGTACGGGCGTGACCATCGAGGACGAGGTCTTCATCGGGCACGGCGTCATGTTCACCAACGACCGCTATCCCCGCTCCACCAACCAGGACGGCAGCCCGCAGACCGCCGCCGACTGGACGCTGATCCCTACATCCGTCCGGCGCGGGGCGTCGATCGGGACGCACGCCACCATCCTGCCCGGCGTGACGATCGGCGCGTGGGCCATGGTCGGGGCCGGTGCGGTGGTCACTCACGACGTGCCGGATTACGCGATCGTGGCCGGGGTGCCGGCCCGCCAGGTGGGGGATATACGCGAGTCAGCGGGGGGATAAGCGCTGAGGGCGGATCGCGCCCGTGTTTTTAAGCGTTTCTTTGTCAAACTTCAACGACACTCTAACACATTTCACGGCTAAAATCGGCTAGAATCAAGCTAACGTCCGCGCTGAAAGTGTCAGGAGTTGCTCGTGCCTGATCCCCAACGCTCCTCCAGCTTGACCCCCAGGACGGACCACCAGCAGAGCGGAGAGGACCGCTATCGAATCAGTCGCAAAGGCAGCTTATACAATATTCTTGGCCCCGAAGGACGGATTTTTTCGAAATACAAGAGCGCCAGCGTGGTCGGCCCGCGCTGGGAAGAACTGACTCACACCCCCTGGCCTTACGACAGCTCGGCCTATGAGTCCGGCTTGCGCCTGTGGGAGCTGGGCCTGATCGAGCGCAGCCAGGTGGGCCAGCGCCGCCCCTCGCTGGACGCAGCGCCCACCGACGCGCCGCCGCCCCGCCAGCCCGATCCGGTCCCTGAGCCGGAGCCGCCCGCCGAGGACAAACCGGCGCCGGTGATTGGCGCGCAGCTCGATCTGCTGTCGGCCGCTGCGCCGCAGCCGGACGAGACGCCCGCGCCCACCACCCCACCCCGCGAGCGCCCGCAGGCGTACCGGGTGATCCAGCCCGTCCCGCCGCCCGCCCTGCATCTGGCGCTGGCGCCGCCCCCGCTGGCCCTGCCCGCGCCGCGCATCGATCTCGCCCACCAGCGGGCGATGATCGCGTCGCTGCGCAAGGACCCGGCGCGGCTGTTCGAGCCAGCCATGCGCCACGCGCTGCAGACCGAGGTCGAGTATCACCTGCCGCTGGCCACCTGGGCCGCCTACCTGCTGCGCCTGCTGGATCGCTACGAGCGCCGCCAGCGCCGCCAGTCGGCCCGCCACCTGGACTGGCAGACGATCATGCACAAGCACATCGCCTGGCAGGAGCAGCGCCAGCGGGCCACCGCCCGCGCCTGATCCGCCAGCGAGACGGCGAGGGGCTGCCTCAGCCCCCCAGCTCTTTCATCCGCTCGCGGACAATCTTCTCGATCAGGTCCCTGGACAGGGGGGCATCTGGCGTGAAGTGGATCGTCGCGCCCGACACTTTGACCCCCCGCAGATCGTCCGCCAGCGCCTTGACCAGCGGCGGGCTCATGGTGTGCAGCGCGCAGTGATTTTGGTGGGCGGATAGGCCGACGAGGTCCTTGCCCAGCCGGAAGATCGGGATGCCGTAGCTGACCCGCTCGGTGCAGTCCGGCGCGATCTCGCGCACGATGGTTCTCACCCGTTCCAGCGCCTGCCGGATGTCGTCCGGCAGGGCGGCGAGGTACGCATCGATCTCCTGGGGGGCGTGCCGTGACGCGTCCGTTTTAGCCATCGCGGTGCGCCCTTTCCAATTCTGCGTTAGCCTGCTTCTGCATGGTTTGGCTCCTTGACGATTGCGTTGACGCGACCATGACGATCGAGCGGTGCCGGGCAGCGTGATGAGGTGGCAGTCCGCCTAGCACATATGTTCCGAATTATCTTACAGTGCCTTCGAAAAGTCAAACGATGCTATCGAGAATTGAAGGGCGGCGACGCTCACGCGCCGGGCTCGTCATCGGGGAACAACTGCTCGATGAACGCCGCGAACGGGTCATCGGGCGCGGGGCGCGGCGGCTCCGCGAACAGGCCGAACAGGCTGGCCGGGGTGACGGGTCGGCTCTCGCCATCCACCCCCGCGATCCACTGCGCGGGCGGTAGCGTGTCCGGCGAAAACAGCGCGTCCATGCGCTGGAGCGCCGCGATCAGCCGCTCGTTGAACTTCTGGCAGGCGTAGAGGTCCACCCCCTGGGCGATCTCCTGCATGGCGCGGCGCATGTAGACGTACGCGGCCAGCACTTTCGGGTGCGCTTCGGGTGGGAAATAGACGGCGATCTCATCGCGGGCCGCCAACAGCACCATCTGCTCGAACGATCCCCGGTCGTAGACGGACACCAGCGTGCGGAACGGGTACGGGTCGGGGAGCGGCGTGCCGTCCGGCGCGGGCGGGAGGCCCACCACGCCGCGCGGCTTGCTGCTCACCGGCAGGTCGAGCTGGCGCTTGATCCGGTTTTTGACCGGCTTCCAGGCCCCGGCAGCGAACTCGGTCACCCAGGCGTCGTCGTTGCCCATCATGGTGGCGAACCCGCTGAGGTACATCGCCATCTCGATCAGGGCGTCGATCAGCGTGTCGGCGTCGTCAGAAAAGATGAGCAGCGTGTCGGTGTCCAGATCGAAGGTGAATTTGTCGGCCAGGGCGAGCTGCCGGTAGAGATCGGCCTGCGTCTCGTCGAACAGCAGCAGGCCATCGTGCGGAAACAGCGCGATGATGCGCCGCAGGACGTCCAGCGTGTCGGGCGCGGGCGCGAGGTCAGCGACCAGCCGCTGAAGGGTGCCGCTCAGGTCGTCCGGGTCGAGCCGGATCAGGGAGTGGGTCATGCGGTGTGCCGGTCTTTCGATGTGCGGGCCGCCCCCCGCGCCGGGTGGAGCGCCGCGCACTGCTCAGGATCTGCCCGTATTATACACGACTCCCCACCGGCCTAAAGTGGGAGATTGGACCAACAGCGGGCCGCATGCAACGCGCGCCAGCACAATGATGCCGGCGCGCGCTGTGTCCTCGTGAGGCGGGTGTGCTTAGTGCTTCTCCGCCTTTTCGGCTGCGGCCTTGGTCTTGTGGATGGTCCCGTCCGGGTGTTCCGGCGGGGTGTAGATGGTGTAGAGCTTGAGCGTCTCTTCCTTGGACGTATTGATGATGTTGTGCACGGTCCCGGCGGGGATCACGACGGCGCTGCCCTCCTTCAGCCGGTACTCCTTGCCGCCGATCTCGGCCTTGGCCTTGCCCGCTTCGACCCGGACAAACTGGTCGGTTTTGGGGTGCTTTTCCTTGCCGATGTCCTCGCCCGGCTTGAGCGCCATGACCACCAGTTGGCTTTTCGGGCCGGTAAACAGCACTTTGCGGAAATTCTTGTTGTCTAGCGTCGCTTTTTCGATATTGACTGAATATCCGGACATTGCATCCTCCTCTATACCCCGTTTAAGTCCGGTTGGCATTGCTTGCCAATCCACTCCTCACATTATAGAGCTTTCCCGCTGCCGCGCACCAGGGGTGTAAAGTGTGCAGTTGGACATCCTACGCTACAATACCTTCGTTGTCGTCCGGAACGCGGGCATGAGCAGGAGTGGGAAACTTGATCAACCAGTACCGTACCAGATGGATCGCCGGGGTCGTGGGGGTGGCTTGCGCTCTCACGGTGTTGGCGGGATGCAGCCTCTCGCCGGACGAGAAGCCCGAGCCGACCGCCGGATCGACGCCCATCAGTTGGGCCACCGCGCAGCCCGCCTCCCCCACGCCGGCCGATACCACCGCACCGGAAGACACGGCGATCCCCCTGCCGAGCGTGACCGCGGCCCCGACGCTCACCCCGGCGGGCGCGGGCGAGCAGCCCCCGCTGCCCAGCGCGACGCCCATGCCGACCGCCACAGCGCAGCCGAGTGCGACGCCGATGCCGAGCGCAACCGCCCAACCCAGTGCAACGGCACAGCCCAGCGCCACAGCCCAGCCGGGTGCCATCGCCCAACCGAGCGCCACACCGCCATCGGCCGCCATACCGCAGCCCAGCATGACACCGCCGCCCACCTTCACGCCGGGCCAGCAGGTATTCCCGACCAAGCCGCCGCTGCCCACTCAGACCGCCGTGCCGACGATCACCAACACGCCGTTCACCATCATCACGGCGCGGCCGCTCGCCACGACCACTAACACGCCGTTCGTGGCGACCGCGACGTCGATGCCCAGCCCAACCGAAACGCGCATTTTCGTCCAGCCGCCGACATTCACGCCGGTCTTCATCCCGCAGACGCCGATCAGCCCCACGCCGCCCCCGCCCAGCGCGGTCGTCTGCCCGACGTGCGGCCAGCTCCGCATGCGGGACGCGCCCGGCACCGCCGGGACCGTGCTGGCCTATCTGGACGCCAACCAGCCCGTGACCATCATCGGGCGCACGTCGGACAACATCTGGGTGCAGATCGTGCTGCCCGACGGGAGCAACGGCTGGGTGGCGACTGAATACCTGGTGCTCAACATCGATCTGAGCGTGGTCAGCGTGACGGGCGACGCCCAGAACGCGCCGACTGCGGTGGCCGGCGTGCCCGGTGGCGACACCGGCGGCAGCGTGGCGAGCGTGATTTCCGGCGTGTCGTACACCGCCCGCGCCATCTTCCTCGACGGGCTGGCGAAAGGCAACCGCGCGCACGCCTTCACCCGTGTGGGCGACAGCATCTCCGCCGCGCCGCAGTTCCTGACGCAGATCGGCCAGGGGACCTACAGCCTGGGCGAGTACGGCCACCTGGGCACGGCGATCAGCTTCTTCTCCGGGCCCAACGGCGTCGGCGCGAACCCGTTCGCCGCCGGGTCGATTGCCGCGCACAACAGTTGGGGCGCGGACAGCGTGCTCAACCCGGCGCTGGCGCCGGGAGGGACATGCCGCGCCGGGGAAACGCCGCTGGTCTGCGAATATCGCGTGGCGAAACCGTCGGTGGCGATCATCATGTTCGGCACCAACGACTCGGGCGGCATCCCCGGCGAGACGTTCCGCGCTAACCTGCAGCGCATCGTCCAGACGTCGATCGACATGGGCGTGATCCCCGTGCTGAGCACGATCCCGCCCAAGCATTACAACCCGGCGACCGATGGCCGCGTGATCGAGTTCAACCAGATCATCATCGCCACGGCGCGCGGCTACGACGTCCCACTGATCGACTATTACACCGCCATGCGCAGCCTGCCCGGCGAGGGACTGCACCCCGACGGCGTGCACCCCTCCACCCCACCGGACGGCATCACGACGATCTTCGACGCGCAGCACCTGCAGTACGGCTACACGCTGCGCAACCTGACGGCGCTGCAAATGCTCTACACCCTCTGGCAGCAGGTGCTGTACGACGCGGACCAGGCCATCCCCGCGACGTCGCCGCCCGGCGCGGTCAACCCGGTGGCCACGCCCCTCCCCGGCGGGACGGAGTACAGTTGTCCCGGCGCGCCGCCGGTCCGCCTGCGGGTGGGCATGACCGCCCGCGTGACGCCCGGCCTGCCCAACAAGGTCCGCAGCCAGCCCGCCGCGGGCGCCACCCAGGTGGGCAACATCCCCGGCGAGGGCATCTTCACGGTGATCGGCGGGCCGACCTGTGCCGATGGCTACACGTGGTGGCAGGTGGATTACCAGGGCCTGATCGGGTGGACGGCCAGCGGCACCGCCGAAGAATACTGGCTGGAGCCGTGGGAATAGGCGGCTGAGGGGCGGCGGCGCCGGGCCACGAGTGCTATTGTCACCGCCCTGCATATCGGGTACAGTGTAAAAAAGCCGGGTGACTTCCACCGGCTCAAACAACCTGAAGGAGAAGGCTCGTATGGACCGCAGAATTGGTGTGTGGATGTGTGTATTGGGACTATTGCTCACCGTGATGATCGTGCCCGCCCTGCCGGCGCGCGCGCAGGAAGGCGCCCAGGCGTGGACGTCCTACCAGCTCAACATGCGCACCGGGCCATCGACCCGGCACGCTGTCGTCGCGGTTCTGGCCCCAAGTACCCCGCTGGTGCTCGAAGCGCGCAACGGGGATACATCCTGGGTGTTGGGCCATACCGAAGACGGCGCGCAGCGCGGCTGGATGGCGACGCTGTATCTCGGGTTCCAGTCCGGCTTTTCCGCGCCCGCCCTGCCGCTGAGCGATGAGATCGTGCCCGGCCCGGCCCAGCCCGCGCCGGGGCCAGCCGCGCCCGCCGCCGGAGCGGACGCCACGCCGTTCACGCCGAATACCAACGCCACGTTCCAGGGCATCAACATGTCGCGCTTCGATGAGTCCTCCGTCGCGGGGATCGATCTGGCAGCGGTGCCGATCGTCGGCCAGCCTACCGGGCGATCGTACGCGATCTTCCAGCGTGGCCGCGCCCTGGGGAACAACCCGAACGTGGTCGCCAAGGTCGGCGACTGCTCCTCGGATCACTGGTATTTTCTCAGCCCGTTCACCTGGGGGCAGTACAACCTGGGCAGCTACGGCGATCTCCAGCCGGTCATCGACCACTTCGGCGCCTCGATGGATGACGACAGCCAGTCCACGCACGACGGGTACAACGTCAACACGGTGCAAAGCCCCGAATGGTCCAACCCGGCCTACTGCCAGGCGGGCGAATCGCCGCTGGATTGCGAATATCGCCTGCACAAGCCAAGCGTCGCGATCATCATGTTCGGCACCAGCGACCTGTTGAGCATGTCGCCGTACGAGTTCGAGTTCTATTACCGCTTCATCATCGAGCGGTCGATCGAGCTGGGCGTGATCCCGGTGCTGAGCACGTTCCCCGGCAACCTGAATTTCTGGAACCACACCATCCTGTACAACAAGATCGTGGTCAAGCTGGCCCGCGAGTACGACGTCCCGCTGATCAACCTGTGGCTGGCGCTGGAAGCAGTGCCGAACCACGGGCTGGAGCCGGACGGCTTCCACCTGGGCGAGCCGCTCGACGATCCGGCCAACCTCGAAGGGCCGAACCTGCAAACCGGCTACCCCATGCGCAACCTGGTCACGCTGCAAACGCTGGACGCGATCTGGCGCGGCGTGATGCGGTAAGCAGGGACTGAATCAGCCCGATCCCCGCGATCGTAAAGGGCACAGAGCGAGAGACCATCCCCGCGCTGTGCCCTTCGTGTTTAGACAGCACGCAACTTGCGAGCGCCGGGCTACTCCTCCAGCTCAGCGATCAGCCGCGGGCCTTCCTTCATCACATCGGCCAGAGACGCCTGGCCGAACAGGAACAGCGACGCCATATCCTCGACGACGTTCTGCGCCTGGGCCACCTTGGGGTGGAAGGCGCGCGGCACGACGGCGTCGGCGTCGGCGTACAACTGCCAGTACTGCGCCAGCGGGTGATTCTCCTCCGAGAGCGCGGTCACAATCGAGTCGCGCAGGCAGCCCAGGAACGACTGCGCGCGGGCCAACTGGATGGCGATATCGGCGCGGGTCAGGAAGCGGATCAGCTCCTGGGCGCCCTCGGGATTGGGGGCGAACTTGGGAATATCCCAGCCGGAGCCGCCGGTCCAGGTCTTGCCGCCCGCCGATCCAGCCGGCGGCAGCGAGACGACGAGCTTCTCCGGCGCGTACCAATCGGTGCGCTCCTCGGCAGCGTTGATCACGAACGGCCACTGGCGCATGAACGCGATCTTGTCGTTGAAATACAGCTCGTTTTGCGCGGTATAGTCGTCGTTGAGCGCGGTCTCGGGCATGATCTTGTGCGTGTAGATCATGTCGTAGAGGAACTGGAACGCTTCGGCGGTGCCATCGTCGAAGGCAAAGGTGTCGCCCCCGCTCGCCGCCGCCAGGTGGGCAATATAGACGTAGAGCAGCCCCGGCTTGAGCAGGCCGTCGGTGGTGCCCCACACGCCCGCCTCTTCATCCGCGAACAGCTTGCCGACCTCGATCACGTCATCCCAGGTGGCCGGCGCGCTGACGCCTTTCTCGTCGTACCAGTCCTGGCGGTTGAAAAAGAAGCCGACCGCCGTCTCGTGCGGGCAGCGATAGCGCACACCCTCGAAGCTGTGCCACACGTCGATGACGGGCAGCATGGGCGGCAGGAAGTCGTCCCAGACCTCCTGGGGCAGGACGTCATCCAGCGGCATCAGCCAGCCCGCTCGCATGAACAGCGGCGAGGCCTCGTCCGAATCGCTCACCACGTCGAACGGGCTGGAGCCGGACGCGTAGGCCGTGCTGAGGAACGTCATCGTATCGGTGCCGCTGGTGCTGGGCAGCCCTTCGTAATCGACTTTCAGGCCGGTCTCCGCTTCGAATTCGGGCAGCACCGCATTGACGGCATCCTGAGCCAGCGGCGGCAGGTACATGTGCAGCGGCTCCTGGGCGCGGACCACGCGCGGCGCGAAAATGCCCTGCGTGGCCAGCTTGCCGGAACCGTCGCCAGCGGCCAGCGCCGCCGCGATCGCCGCCGCGGAGCCCTTGAGGAACGTGCGCCGGGTGACAGCATTACGCTTCACCAAGACATCTCTAGACATAGCAAACCTCCATGAAATGATCGCGCAATCGAAGAACCTTGTCTGGGTCTGGCTGGTCCTGCGCTCGTCGTTGGCGAGCGGAGAGCCTGCGGT
Organism: Aggregatilineaceae bacterium; assembly: GCA_040767355.1. Taxonomy (GTDB): domain Bacteria; phylum Chloroflexota; class Anaerolineae; order Aggregatilineales; family Aggregatilineaceae; genus LM3-B42. The sequence continues at coordinate 19,342 of JAXGOS010000017.1, forward strand.
CGGGTGGTCCGGCTGGCGGGAACAGGGCCAGGAGCGGGCGGCATGCAACGATGCGCCCGGTCCCCGCGGATATCTCGTGAGGATGGTTCGTTGGGTGGAATTGTGAGAGCCGGCGGTCTATGCGTCTTGCTTATTGTACGGTATCGCCAGTGACCGGCACAAGTTACAGCCGAGGTAGACGCCGGGCAACTGGTAGCAGCGGCTCGAAGGGCTTGTGCGGCTCGGTCTGGTACCAGTAGGCGGTCGAGCTGTAATCGAGCGTCAGCTTGTTGGCGTGGCCGTGCTCGATCGTGACGCGAATCGACTTGTCGAAGTAGACCGGGTCCTCGATGTGGTAGCGGTACAGCGTATTTTTGCCGCGCCAGCGCCAATCATCCGTGCCCTGGTAGAGGATCAGGCCGTGATAGGGCGCGTGATATTCCTGGGTGGGCGCGTAGGCGGTGTTGAAATAGTCCTCGGTGCCTGTCCCGCGCAGGCGGGGCAGCGGCTCGCCGTCGATGAAGATCATGTCGTCGCCCTCGCCATACCAGTCGTTGGCCTGGCGGCTGAAGCAGTCGATGTCCACGTGGCAGCCGACGTAATGCCCCTGCCCTTCCGCCTCGAGGATCAGGTAGTTGCTCGCGCCGTCGAGGTTGGGCGTCTCCCAGGCTTCCCACATGCGCTCGCGGTGGTCTTCCCAGCGCACCGCCGGATCGGCCCAGCCAGGCGTCGGGTTGACGCGCCGCCACTGGACGTGAAACCGCCCGTAGTCGTCCAGGCGGGTGCCGGGCGGGTACTGCTCGTAATCGACGTAATAGTACAGGTTGAGCTGGCTATCGGCCTCGTTCTGGACTTCGAGGCGGGCCCCCTCCTGAAACGGCATGGGGAACCAGCAGTTGAAGCCGCGACCGTTCTCCGGGCTCATCTGCAGCGGCAGCGACACGAAGTTTTTGCTCAGGCTGTGGCCCATGCCGAAGAAGTCGCCGATCGGCGTTTCGACGCTGGGCGCGTCTTCGCCGTCCCAGTACATGCGCAGGACCACTTTCCGGAAGGCGTATCTGTCCTCGCAGCCCATCGTCAGCCAGATGTGCTTGATGCAGCCGGGGCCGGTCAGCCCGGCGATGGCGCGGGTGTCGCCCGGCTGGAACTCCCACCAGTCGCGGTTGCCGCCGGTGGGATCATAGCTGGAAATGCGCGCGCGTGTGATGCCGGGCCGCAGCCGGGCCAACCCTGCCAGCGTGCTGGTGCCGATCATGGTGTCCTCCTGGTGGAAGATGGTAGGCGCAGGCAAAAGAGATTCACCACAGAGTACACAGAGAGCACAGAGAAATCAAAAAGAAAGCGTTCCAGCGCGCTTGCGCTGCGCGCCCAACGGTGCTATCTTTACCGCAACTCAATCGTGGTGCCTGCGACCCCGGATGGTCCAGGCGTCGCGCCCGCCAGGCGCGATGGCGAAGCAGGTGCAAGTCCTGCGCTGACCCGCAACGGTAAGTGAGGCCCACCCTCACCAGCCCGGACGACCGCCCCGATTGATGTGTTTCGACCTTCGCGGAGTGGGGTTGGAGCCAGTCCGGAGCGCGCCTCCGGGCCCGCCAGCAATGCGGCGCCTCCAACCCGGTCCTCAACAGGCCGGGTTTTCGTTCCCCTCCCGCGCGTGACGTGAAAAATATCAACCACTGAGAACACAGGGAACACAGAGGAAGAAACTCAGAAGCCCTCTGTGCCCTCCGTGGCCTCTGTGGTGAAACAACGGAGTGCAGGTGAATGAGCAGCGTGGTGATTTCCCCCGGTGAGCGCGCCTCGCGGAGCCGCCCGGCGTTCTGGCTGGTCGGGCTGGGCGTGCCAGCGCGGCTGGCGATCGTGTGCAGCGTCCTGCTGATCGCGTTGGGCGGCGCGCTGGTCTTCGGCGCGTCGACCGGCCCCACGTCCATCCCCGCGCGCGACGTGGCCGACGCCCTGCTGCACTACGCGGGCATCGATCGCGGCGTGGATACCGCCTCGGCCACCTACCGGATCGTGACCATCGTGCGGCTGCCCGGCCTGATGGTCGCGGCGCTGGTGGGCGCGGCGCTGGCCTGCGCCGGCGCGACTATGCAGGGCCTGTTCCGCAACCCGCTGGCCGATCCGGGCATCATCGGCGTGAGCGCGGGCGCGTCGCTGGGCGTGGTGCTGGCCATGACCGGCTTCGCCGCGCTGTCCGGCCTGGGCGCGGCCAATGGCGGGCCGCTGGCGGATGCCTTGTGGCGCGTGCCGGTGGCGGCCTTTGCCGGCGCGATGATCGCGGCGCTGGTCGTCTACGTGCTCTCGCTCCAGCGCGGGCGGACCAACCTGGCGGCGCTGCTGCTGGCCGGGGTGGCGCTCAACTCGGTGCTGGGCGCGATCACCTCGCTGCTGCTGCTGCGCTCCGCCGACGGCGACGCCGTGCGCTCGGTGCTGTCGTGGCTGGTGGGCAGCCTGGAAGGCCGCGGCTGGGACTATTTCCACGTGGTCAAATGGCCGATCCTGGCCTCGGCGATCCTGATCGTGATCTACAGCCGCGAGCTGAACCTGCTGGCGATTGGTGAGGAAGATGCCCAGGCGCTCGGCGTCAACGTGGCGCGCACCCGGCTGATCCTGCTGGCCCTCGCCAGCCTGATGACGGCCTCGGCGGTCAGCATCGCCGGGGCGATCGCGTTCGTCGGGCTGGTCGTCCCCCACATGCTCCGCCTGGTGATCGGCCCCGATCACCGGATTCTCCTGCCCGCCAGCCTCATCGGCGGGGCGGCGTTCCTGGTGCTGGCGGACGCCGTCGCGCGGACGGTCATCGCGCCGGAACTGCTGCCGGTGGGCACGGTGACGGCGCTGGTCGGCGGGCCGTTCTTCCTGCTGCTGCTGTGGCGCAACCGCCGCCAGATCGGCGTGTTTTAGTCCCCACGCGGTCAAGGCATGCAATAATTTGCCGAATTTGTGAAACTGTTTGACAGCCCAGGCCGTTGTGTTGTACTCTAGGCATGATCTACGGGTCGTTGCGGGCACCAGGGGTGGGAGGCCGACTCGGTTCCCTGGGGGGTTTTTTCTACCAGATCGCCAATCAAACTCAATCATCGAAGCCAAAATCCTGTGCTATGCGCGGGATAATCGTACGCTACAAAGGGGTAGTGAGATGAGCGATTATGCCTGGTACGTGATCCAGAGCAAGCCGCACAAAGAAAACCAGTTGTGCGCCTATCTCCGGGCTCAGAAGCTGGACGTGTATTACCCGACGCTGCGCGTGACACCCGCCAACCCGCGCTCGTCTAAGATCCGGCCGCTCTTTCCGCGCTATCTCTTCGTGCACACCAGCCTGGACGAGGTCGGCATGTCGGCGCTGCGCTGGCTGCCCCACGCCATCGGGATCGTCCAGTTCGACGGCTACGCCGCGCCCGTTTCGGATGCGGTGATATACGAGATCAAACGGCGGGTGAGCGCCCTGCAAGAGAGCGGCGGCCCGACATTCCACGGCCTGAAGCGCGGCGACCGGGTGCGCATCACGCAGGGGGCGCTGGCGGGCTACGAAGCCCTGTTCGACATGCGCCTGAGCGGGTCCGAGCGGGTGCAGGTGCTGCTGGAGATGTTGGGGCGGCAGGTGCGGATGCAGCTTCACGCAAGCCAGATCGAGCGCTGGCGTTAGCGATACGCTGCCGGGGCGCGAAGTGGACCAGCAGCAAGGTCCCTGCGCCGCGCCCCCGGTGTGCTGCGGGATCGGACAGGCTAGCCGCGCGTCTGCGTGACGAGGTCCTCGGCCTGGGCGACCAGCGCCTCGATCTCGCCCAACCCCTCTTTCCAGAAGTCCGGATCGGTCAGGTCCACGCCCAGCGGCGCGAGGGTCGCTTCCGGCCAATCCGAGCCGCCAGCGCGCAGCACGTCCAGGTAGCGCGGCGCGAACGGCGCGCCCTCCTGCCGGTAGCGGGCGAACAGCGCCATCACCAGCAGCTCCCCGAACGCGTAGGCGTACACGTAGCCGGGCGTGTGCAGGAAGTGCGGCACGTAGCTCCACCACACGCCGTAGTTGTCGGTCATCTCCACGCTGTCGCCGAACATAGCCCGCTGGGTATCCAGCCAGATCGTGCTGATGCGCTCGCTGGTCAGCTCGCCTTCTTCGCGCCGGGCGGTGTGCAGCCCGTGCTCGAAGCGGTTCATCGAGATCTGGCGGAAGACGGTCGCGAACGAGTCTTCGATCTTGTGGCCGAGCATCGCCAGCCGCACCTTCGGATCGGATTCCTGCTCCATCATGGCGCTGAAGACCAGCATCTCGCCAAAGGTCGAGGCCATCTCGGCGGTGGTCAGCGGGGTGTGGGCCTGCAGCATCCCCTGCTCGCGCGAGAGGTACTGGTGCACGCCGTGGCCCAGCTCGTGGGCCAGCGTCATCACGTCGCGGGCGCTGCCGGTGTAGTTCATGAACACGTACGGGTGCACCGAGGGGACCGTGCTGGCGCTGTAGGCGCCGTCGCGCTTGTTGGGCTGGGGCGCTGCGTCGATCCACGACTCGCTGAAGAATTGGCCGGCGATGTCGGCCACCTGGGGATGGAAGCGCCGGTAGGCGTTCAGCACCATCTCGCGCGCGCGGTCCCACTGGTAACTGCCTTCGGCGGCGGGCAGCGGCGCGTAGCGGTCATAATCGGCCAGGCGGTCCAGGCCCAGGATCGCGCGCTTGAGCGTGTAATAGCGGGCCACGATGTCGTAGCGTGAGGTGACGGCCTCGATCAGCGCGTTCACGACGTTGTCGCTGACCTCGTTGGACAGGTTGCGCGACGAGATCCAGGTGGGGAACTTGCGCAGCCGGTCGTCCGAGGCTTTGTCGGCAGCCAGCGTGTTGAACACAAAGGTGAGGACCGGCAGCTTCTCGCGCAGGACGCCGGTCAGCGACTCGGCGGCGCGCTGGCGCGCGGCGCGATCCGGCTCGTAGAGCTTCGCCAGGAGGGCCGCCTGGGTCAGGTCCTGCCCGTCGAAGGGATAGCGCGTCGCGCCCATCACCTCGGTGAAGAAGCGGACCCACGCCTCGCGCCCGGTGACCGCCTTCTCGGCCAGGATCTTCTCCTCCGGCTCGGTGAGCTTATGCGGCTGGTACAGGCGAAAGACCTCCAGCCAGTGGCGGTAGCGGCGCAGCACCGGGTGGGCAATCATCGCCTGGGCGAACGGCTCCGGCGCGTTGATCCATTCCAGCTCGAAGAAGACCAACTGCTGCTGCAGGCGCGATTCCCATTCGGTGGCCTTCTGCAGCAGGGCGCCGTACTGCGCGTTGGCCGTGTCGGTCGACCAGATCAGATGGGCGAACGAGCCGACCTTGTGGGCGATCTCGACGATGCCCTCGTACTCCTGAATCGCCTCGAACAGTTGCTCGGGGTCGAGCGCGGCCAGCTTGCCGCGATAGGCCGCTTCCAGGCGGTCGCCGCGTGCGATCGCCCGCTGCATGTCCTGCTCAATGCCCGGATCGTCGATCCCGGCGTACAGATCGCTCAAATCCCAGACGACGTTCTCGGCTCCGGTAGTGGGTTGGGTTTCGGCTGCCACAGCTACTCTCCGCATGACTCAAAGCAAGGAAGCGTTATGGGGGCTAAGCATAACAAAAAACCCCGTCCGCCGCACACGGGGGATCGCACCATAGGGTACGCCGAGAGCACAGAGGGGTTGAGGAAAGGCCCTCCCCCGTGCCCCCGGCGGCGAAAACGCGGCAGCACCGCGAGCGGGATATCACCACAGCGGCACCGGCAGAGCCGCTTCGTCTTCCGCCGTTTCTAGCTCCTCGGCGGCCTCTGGGGTCCGTGTGACGAGCCAATCAGGCGCGGCGGCGATCTCCCCTGCCCCGCCGGGCGCATTGTGGTGCCCGTCCGGCTGCAGGATGATCCGTACCGAGCGGTCGTAGGTCAGGTAGTTCCACACCCAGTTGACGAACACGTTCAGCCGGTTGCGGAAGCCGATCAACGTGATCAGGTGCAGACCCAGCCAGGCCAGCCACGCGATGAAGCCGGTGAGCTGGACCCGGTTGAACAGCCACGCCACCGCGCGGCTGCGCCCGATGGTCGCCATGAGGCCGCGGTCGAAGTACTTGAAGGGGCGCTCCGGCTCCCCTTTGAGCCGGCGCAGGATGTTGCGCGCCGCCAGCTTTCCCTGCTGCTGGGCGACGGGGATCAGCATGGGATAGGGCTCGCCGCGCGGATCTTCCAGGTAGGCGATATCGCCCACCGCGTACACGCCCGGCAGCCCCTCGACCTGCAGCGTAGGCAGCACCGGCACCCGGTCGTTCGCCTTCAGCGGGACGCCCAGCCGTTCGGCCAGCGTCGCGCCGCGGACGCCCACCGACCAGACCAGCGTGTGGGTGCCGATGACCGTCCCATCGTCCAGGCGGATGTGATCCGGCCCGGCCTCGACCACGCGAGTCCCCAGGATCACCTCGACGCCCAGCGACTCGAGCTGGCGATAGGCCGCGCGCTGCAGGCGCGGCGGGTACGGGTTGAGCACGTGATCCTGCATCTCGACCAGGATCACCCGGCCCGGCGTGTCCGGCAGGCCGCTGTGATACTCGCGGCGCAGCACGTGGCGCACCAGTTCGTACAGCGCGCCCGCCGTCTCCAGGCCGGTCGGCCCGCCGCCGACCACGACCATCGTCGTGAGGGCCGCGCGCTCGGCGGGATCGTCGATCCAGGCGGCCTGCTCGAACGAGCGCAGGATGTGGTTGCGCAGCGTCACTGCGTCCCACAGCGTCTTGAGGTCGAAGGCGTGCTCGCGGATGGCATCCTGGCCGAAATAGTTCGGCTTGCTGCCCGCCGCGACGATCAGGTAGTCGTAGTGTTCCTCGATGACCTGGTGTTCGGTGCGGACGGTGACCGTCTGCCCGGCGGTGTCGATGGCCTCGACCGAGCCCATCAGGAAGCGGATGTTATCGGCGTCGCGGAAGATGCCGCGCACCGGGTAGGCGATTTCGCTGGGATCGAGCCCGGACGTCGCCACCTGATACAGCAGGGGCGTGAACAGGTGGAAGTTATGCCGGTCGATGATCAGGACGTCGACATCAGTGTTCGCCAGTGTGTGGGCGGCGTTGAGCCCGCCGAAGCCGGCGCCGATGAGGATCACGGTGGGGCGATGGGGAGCGGTCATGCCAGGACTCCTTGGCTCAGTGAACGGATTGTGAAACTTTGCACATACCGTTGTGCAGAGTCTAGCAGACTTTGCCGTGTTTGTCAAATAACTATCATAAAAATCTTATTATTGGATACGCCCGGGTCTATAAAATGACTACACGAAGAATAATCTCAGTGGCGGCACGGCGGACAGCACGACCCGCCCGTCTCCGGCTCGGGCGCGTCGCCGCGCACCAGCTCGTAGCGCGCCGGCATCCGCAGCACGAACGGGCATTCGCTCCCCACCCCGCAGCCCGCGCAGCCGCCCGCCGGCAGATCGCGCACCTCGCGGATGCGGCCCTTGCGCACCCAGTACGCGATCATGTTATCCAGCGTGGCCGGGTCCACGCCCAGCTCGCGGCTCAGCGTCTCGGGGCGGAAGGTCGTCTCGGCGTTTTCGAAGGCCGCCAGCACCTGGCGAAGCATCGTCGTCATCGTCTGTAACTCGTTTCTTTCACCACAGAGCACACAGAGCACACAGAGGGAAAGAACATTGAAAGCTTTTCTCTGTGCTCTCCGTGGCCTCTGTGGTGAAACATTTACCCCAGGCCCAGCGCCGCGCCGGCCTGCGCCACGATCACCGCGCCCAGCCAGGCCACGACCAGCATATAACCCGCGCTGACCAGCATCCAGCGCGTCCCGAACTCGTGGCGGATGGCGCCGATCGTCGCCACGCAGGGCGTATACAGCAGCACGAACACGCTGAACGCGACCGCATCCAGCGCGCTGAACTGCTCGCGCAGCGCGGCCTGGAGCGCCGTATTGCTCTCCTCGGCGGCGACCTCGTCGCCCAGCAGGTCCACGCCGGGCAGCAGGCTGATCGTCGCCTTGGCGGTGTCGAGCGTCGCCGTGCCGAAGCCGCGCGCGATGCCTTCCACGTCCTGCAGGAAGGTCGTCTGCGGGGCGCCGTCGCCCTCTTCCCCGGCCACGCCGTAGACCTGGCTCAAGGTGCTGATCACGACCTCTTTGGCCAGCATCCCGGTCACCAGCGCGCCGGTCGCCTCCCAGGTATCGAAGCCCGCCGGCGCGAAGACCGGCGCGACCCGGCGGCTGACGTCGCTGAACAGGCTTTCGTCGAGTGCGGGCGGCTCGCCGTCCTGCAGCGGGACGTTGAGCAGCAGCCACACCACCACCGACGCGGCCATGATCGTCGTCCAGATGCCAGACACGAACCCGGCGGTGCGCTCCCGCATCTGGCGGCCAATCGTGCGCAGCGACGGGCGGCGGAAGGGCGGCAGCTCCATCATGAAAGGCGCCTGTTCCACCGTGCGGAACAGCGTCCGGCGCATCAGCAAGCCGGACAACACCGCCACCAGCACGCCGAGCAGGTACATGGCGAATACCAGGTTGCCGCTCTGCGCGCCGAAGAACGCCGTCCCGATCAGCACGTAGACCGGCAGCCGGGCCGCACAGCTCATGAAGGGGACCAGCAGCCCGGTCAGGATGCGGTCGCGGCGGTCTTCGAGCGTGCGCGTGGCGTAGATGCCCGGCACCGAGCAGCCGAAGCCGACCAGCAACGGGATGAAGCTCTTGCCGTGCAGGCCCAGCACGCGCATGAAGCGGTCCATCACGAAGGCGGCGCGCGCCATGTAGCCCGAATCTTCGAGCAGCGCGATGAAGAAATACAGGAACATGATCACCGGCACGAAGACCAGCACGCCGCCCGCCCCGGCGATCACGCCATCCACCGCCAGCGATTCGACCCACGTCCCGCCCAGGCCAGCCGCGCCGAGCAGCCAGGCAACCCAGCGCGCCACCGGCCCGTTGACCACGCCATCGATCCAATCCAGGTAAATGCTCGACACATTGGCCGTCATCTGGAAGACGAACCACATCAGCAGCAGGAACACCGGCACGCCCCACACCGGATGCGTCGCCACGCGGTCGATCTGGTCGGAGCGGGTGACGGCGGCTTCGCGGGGGCGCTCGACCGCGCCGCGCACCACGTCCGCCACGAAGCGGTAGCGGCAGTCGGCGATCAGCGTGTCGGGCGGCTCGCCGAGCGCGGTTTCCAGGTCCGCGGCCAGCCGGGCGGCCTCGTCCAGCGCCGCCGCGCCGCCGGGCATCTCCGCCAGCCGGGCTTCCAGGTCGGGATCGCCTTCCAACAGGGCGAGCGCCAGCCAGCGGGCGGGATACGCCTCCGCCAGCGCCGGGGTCGCCTCAATCGCCCGGCGCAGGGCCGCGACGGCGTCTTCGAGCGCCGGGCCGTAATCGACCAGCGCGGGCGAAGGCAGCAGGGCCGGCGAGACGGGATCGGGCGCGGTCAGTTTGGCGACGGGCATGTGACTTTGTCCAGAATGGCGGCTTTGAGATCGTCCAGCCCCCTGCCCCGGGTGGCGGTCGTGGTCACGACCGGGACGCCCAGCCGGTCGGCCAGCGCGCCCGCCCGGATCGACAGGCCGCGCCCGGCGGCGATGTCGGCCATGTTGAGGGCCACGATCACCGGGGCGCCCAGCTCGATCAACTGCACCACCAGGTAAAGATTGCGCTCCAGGTTGGCCGCGTCCACCACGGCGACGACCACCTCGGGCCGCGCCTGCAGCAGGTAATCGCGCGTGATGACTTCCTCGGCGGAGTAGGCGGAGAGGCTGTAGGTGCCGGGCAGGTCGATGATGCTGAAGGCTCGCCCCGCGAGGGTGAACTGGCCTTCCTTCACCTCGACGGTTTTACCCGGCCAGTTGCCGACGTGCTGGTTGCCGCCCGTCAGCGCGTTGAAGATCGTGCTCTTGCCGGCGTTGGGATTGCCAGCCAGGGCCACGCGAACCGGATCAGGCATTCGCGCCCTCGGGCTGTTTTTCGACCAGGATTTTGTTGGCGATGCCCCACCCCAGCGCCAGCCGCGAATCGCTGCAGATCGCCAGGATCATCGGGCCGCGCCCGCGCGACGCCCGCACGACCTGCACTTCCATCCCGACGGCCAGCCCCAGATCGGCCAGCCGCTTGCGGAAGCGCCGGCCCTCGTCCACCGCGACGATGCAGGCGGCGTCGCCCGGCTCCAGCCGACACAGCGGGAGCGTGCTGCTCTCCAACGCGCGGTTGGGGCAGTTTTCGCAGTCCACGCCGGGCGTGCACGGCTCCCAGGGTCCGATGCCGGGCAGGTCGGGCGGCGGGGTGGCGTGATGGTGGCCGCGGACTTTGAACCGGGCGCGCACAGTGTCGAACATAGGCCTCGCTCGTGACGATAACAGGACGCTGCTACTTGCGATTCATTCTCAAATGAGAATTATTCGCAATTATAGCGCAAGTGAGGCCCGCTGTCAGTGAGCATTATCCATGATAGAGCTACAAAATATCACAGACCAGGGAACAGGCGGATTTTTCCCCGTGCTTGCTGCGATTCCTGGCTTTGATCGCCGGAGCCAGCCGCCGCCCGGCTACCCGTCGCGCAGCAGGCCGCGCCGCCGGAGCAGATCGGCCAGTTGGTCGTAGCTGATGCCATAGCGGGCGGCGATGTCGCGCGCGTAGCTCAGCCCGCGCGGCGGGCCGGGCACGATGCGGTAGGTCTGCTGGACCGGGCCGCCATCCTGCGCCGGGGCCGCCAGCGAGACCAGGCTGCCCACGGTGCTCTGGCCGCCCGGATCGGCGTTCAGCGCGTCCACGTCCGCCGCCAGCTCGTGCAGGTGCGTGGCGTACAGCGCGCGGACGCCCATCAGCCGCAAAATGCGCACCACGTCCCGCGCCAGGTACAGACTTTCGCTGAAGCTGGTGCTGGACAGCGACTCGTTGAGCAGCACGAGGCTGTGGCGCGTGGCCTGCTCGAACAGGGTGCCCAGGCGGCTCGCCTCCTCGCCCAGCCGCCCCGCGCCGCTGTCTGGCTGCTCCTCGAGCGGGAAATGGGTGAAGATGGCGTCGGCCGGGCTGATCTGCGCGGCGGTGCCGGGGACGGGCAGCCCCGCCTGGGCCAGCACGTGGAGCAGGCCCACGCCCTGGGTATAGGTCGTCTTGCCGCCCTGGTTCGGCCCGGTGAGGATGAACACGCGCCCGGCGTCGTCGAAGCAGACATCGTTGAGCACGATCGCCGCGGCGAGGTCGGCCCCAGGATCGCTCGCCAGCAGGCGCAGCGCCAGGTTCAGGTTGGCCGTCTCGCTGGCGATGCAGACCCGCGCCTCGCCCGGCAGGATCTCCGGGCGGCACAGCGGCAGCCCGGCGGCGCGCAGCCGGGCCATCAGGTCCACCGCGCCCAGGTAAAACGCTAGCTCGCCCGCCAGATCGCCCAGCGCCCGGCTGCTGACGTGGGCGTAGCGCTGCAAGGCGGCGGCGACCGGGCGGCTGGCCTGCTTGAGCACGTTCGCCAGATCGCGGAACAGGGGATACAGCATCGGGTTGTCCAGGTCGATCCCGACCGGGCCATAGGCGGTGGCGGCGGTTTTTGGGGGGACAGAGTGCAGCGGGGCGATGCCCTCCCACTCGGCGCTGGGCGCGTTTTTGCCGAACAGCGTCCCCAGCAGCGAGGACGCCATCCCGCGGAACTTTTTCCGGTTGACCGACAGCAAGGTCGCCTCGACCGGGCGAAGCTGGTCATCCAGGTTGACGCCGATCGTCACACTGGCGATATTGCGCACGCTGGCGACCAGGTCCGGCAGCTCGGCGGCCAGCGTCTGGAACAGCGGATCCCCCTCGATGCGGGCCACCTGCTCGCGCAGGCAGCGCCACGCCTCGGCGCGGAGCGCGCCATCGACCGCCGCGAAGATCGCGCCCAGGCCCTGCACGCACTCGACATACGCCTCCAACTGGCCGACGCGCCACACGACCTCGTGCAACGGGGTCTGGCCGGGGCGCGCGAAAAAGCGGTAATGGCTCAGCTCGGCCAGGCGGGGCAGCAGGTCGTCCAGCCCGCGCGCCAGCTCGGGGTGCGCCAGCAGATCGTCGATCACGTCCTGCCGGTACCGGATCACCGCCGGGTCGTCGCTCAGGTGGAGCAGGATGGCGCGGATCTCGCGGGCGTGGCCGTGGCCCGCGCTGAGCGCGTTGACGGTGGTCTCCAGGTCGAGATCGGCGGCGGCCTGCTCGGACAGGCGCGGGGTCAGCGCGCGCGGCGGGGCGTCCTCCGCGGGCGGCCACAGCAGGCTGATCGGCGGCAGGTTTTGGGCGGGCTGGGGCTTGGTCACGTGCGAGTCCTTCGATCGGGTCCGGGTGCTGCCCCGATCATAACACGTTTCAGCCCCCTACCCTTCTGTCCCCGTTTGCGGGGTGCATTCGGGTTCGGGGCAAAGAGCTTACCACAGAGGTCACAGGGGACACAGAGAGAGGATATTTCGAGGGACTCTCTAGACTACCCCTCTGTGATCTCCGTGCCTTCGGTGGTTCAATATTCACCCCAGGTTAGAGATGCGCTCTCTTAGCGCAGGCGCTTGACCGGGATCCCGCACAGGAACTTGAACGGGACGTCGCCGGTGTTCTCGTAGGTGTGCTCCATGTCGCCGGGCACGAAGACCACATCGCCCGCGCGCAGGGCGTGCCACGCGCCGTTGACCAGCACGCGGCCCTGGCCCTCCACCACGAAGTTCTCGTGCTCGTAGGGGTGACTGTGGCGCGGGGTGTGCCCGCCCGGCGCGATCTCGATCAGGCGCAGGGCGTAGACGGGCGCGCCGTCGTGGTCATCATCGATCAGCCAGCGAATCGTCGTGCCTGGCGCCTCGTCGCCGAAGACCTGCGCGGGCACGCCGGTATAGTGTACGACCTTGCCGGTCGGCTGTGGTGACTCCATATGACCTCCATGAAAATCGACTGTTAAGATGGCGGCGCACGCGGAAGAAAACGTTTTCGCCAGTGTTCTCCGCGTGCGCGGTGATGTCCCTTTTAACCTTCCAGCCCCAACTGCGCGGCGATGATCTCCACCACGTCGCGGACCTCCGGCCCTTTCGCGGCGGCCTCTTCCTGGCTGGCGTCGGCGAACATGCGCAGGCAGAACGGGCAGCCGGTCGCCAGCGTCGGCGCGCCGGTAGCAGCGGCCTCGGCATAGCGCGTCACGCTGACGCGGGCCGCGCCATGTTCCTCTTCCTTCCAGAACTGTGCGCCCCCCGCCCCGCAGCAGAACGAGTCGTTGCGCGTCCGGCCCATCTCGGTGACGGCGACGCCCGCCGCGCCCAGGGCATAGCGCGGCGCGTCATAGACGCCGTTGTGCCGCCCCAGATAGCACGGATCGTGAAAGGTGACGTGCGCCTTCTGCGCCGCATGGACGCGCAGCTGCCCGCTGGCCATCAGCTCTTGCAGGTATTCGGTATGGTGGACCACGTGGTAGACGCCGCCGAACTGGGGATATTCCTTGCCCAGCGTGTGCAGGCAGTGGGGGCACGTCACCAGGATGCGCGGTGGGTTGGCCGCGTTGAGCGTCTCGATGTTGGCGCGCGCCATCTCGTAGAAGAGATACTCGTTCCCGGCGCGCCGGGCCGTGTCGCCTGTGCACATTTCCGCCTCGCCGAGCACGGCGAAGCGGACGCCCGCCGCCTGGAGCACCTTCACCAGCGCGCGGGCCACCGCCTGGGCGCGCGGCTCGAAGGCCCCCGCGCAGCCGACCCAGTAGAGGATCTCGTAGTCGGCTGCCTCCTCGACGGTCGGCACGTCCAGCCCTTCGGCCCAGGCCAGCCGGCTTTCGCCCATGCCCCAGGGATTGGCCGCGTTCTCCATGCCACGGAACGCGCCCTGCAACTCGGCGGGGAAGTCGCCCTGCGTCAGCACCAGGTCGCGCCGGATATCGAGCACGTCGAACATCGGCTCGTTGCCGACCGGGCAGATCTCGATGCAGGCGCCGCAGGCGGTGCAGGCCCACACCGCGGACGGCGAGATCGCGAAGTCCAGCAGCGGGGACGGGGACGGCTCTCCCGCGGCCAGGGGCCGCATGTGTCCCCGGATCTCGTAGCGCTTGTTGATCTCCAGCGCGGAGGGCGACAGCTCTTTACCTGTAACATAAGCCGGGCAGGCATCCTGGCAGCGGTTGCACATGATGCAGGCGAAGGCGTCGAAAATCTGCGTCTGGCCCAGGTGCTCGATCCGCGCCGCGCCGAACTGCTCGCGCTCCTCGTCCTCGAAGTCGAGCGGGTCCAGCGCGCCTGGCGAGGCCCGGTCCGGCCGCGTGAAATAGTTGAGCGGCCCCATGAACAGGTGCATGTGCTTGGAGAACGGGAAATAGGGGATGAAGGCCAGGATGCTGCCGATGGCCAGCCACCACGCGCCGTGCTCGGCGATCTCCAGCGTATCGCCGTCCAGGCCATCCCACAGCCCGGCCAGCGCCGTGGCGAACGGCTGCCAGATGTCGCCGGTGTGCCGCGCGATCTGGAACGACTCCCCAACGAAGCGCGCGCCGACGTGGATCAGGATGAACAGGCCGACGATCAGCGAATCGCGCCGGATGCCGGGCAGGGCGCGCGGGTGCAGCGTGACGTTCTCGCGGATGGACAGCGCGGGCGCGCGCGCCACGAAGCGCCGGATCAGGAAGTAAACCATGCCGATCAGGATCAGGACGCTCAGCACGTCGCCGGCCACCCGGTACAGGTCGCCGATCGGGCCGTCCCCCAGGAAGTTCAGGTCGAATAGCCCCTCCAGCGAATCGCCGACGTTGATCAGCACGTAGTACAGAAAACCCCACACGACGAAGCCGTGCATCAGGCTGGTGGCCGCCCGCGCCCGGAAGACGGTGCGCTGGGTGATCAGCACGTCCAGCGCGCGCCAGACCCGCCCCGGCAGTTGGTCGAAGGCCAGCGATCCCTCGCCGCGCCGGATGACGGCGAAAGCCTGGCGGAAAAAGTGCTGGGCGAGGCCCAGGCTGGCGACGATCGCCAGGATAAAGAGTATTTTCTCAACAGCCGTCAGCATCGTGTCTCCTCACTCTAGGCAAAAAATATTCACCACAGAGAGCACAGGGGACACAGAGAAAGAGATTTTAGTTTTCCCCTCTGTGCTCTCTGTGTCCTCCGTGGTTATTCTTTCACCGCTCGCCCGCCCCGTCCATCATGTTACGGCGCATCCGGCCCGACAGGTACGTCTGGAACCAGACCAGGAGCTGCTCGTTGATCGAGGCCGGGATGGTGTGCGCCAGCAACTGCATCTGCTCGGCCAACGTCAGGCAGGCGCACAGCCGGTCTTCCAGGGTGGCTTCCTGCATGGCGGACTCGATGTACTGGCGCAGCACCGGCTCAGCGAAGGTGTCGAGCATCTCCGCGATCGGCTCGCGGTCGTCGTGCAGCAGGCTGTGCGTGATCTGGAGCAGGGTGGTCACGATCAGGCTGGCATTGATCAGCGCGCTGAAGGGCAGCGGCTGCTCGAGCAGCAGCGTCATGTCCGTCAGCAGGTCGAACAGGTCTTCGAGGTCCATGTGCGCTTCGGCGAGCAGCCGGACCGGGATCAGCGCTTCATCGGGCGCCATCTCCCACGTGTCGCCGGTGGGGGGCAGGTACAGGTTGACCAACGTGACGAACTCGCCGGCCCACTCGAGCAGCCGGTCGATGTCGCGCAGCGCGGCCTCGAAATCGTCTTCGTCCTCCAAATCCTCGTCGAGATCGAAGTCAAGCTCGAACTCGTCGTCGTAGTCGCCCACGTCATAGCCGGGCCGCGCCTCGGCCAGGACGATCTCCGGCCAGATGTGGGGCGCCCGCCCGCGCGCGCGCAGCAGGTGATCGATCAGGATGCGCACGGCGAACCCGCTGCCAAACACGGTGAAGGTATAGCGCGATTCGGGGTTGAGCCACGCCCACCAGTTGACCTCGTCCGCGCGCGGGAGGGCCATCTTCGGCGGGGCGAACAGGTAGCGCCCCAACCGGTTATGCGCCGCGATCTGCCAGGTCCAGATACGCCGCTCCAGCACATCATCCCACAACTGCTCGGACGGCACCACATCGTCCAGCGAGATGACGCCGTGCTCGGGCGAGAGCACCAGGATATGGTCGAACTGCTGGTCCTGGGCGTCGATGCACGCCTGCTGGAAGGCGTCGCCGCCGTAGAAATCGCGCGGGAGCTGGGGCTGGGTGGCGAAAATCTCGCTGGCGACGATCAGCGCGACGGACTCATCGACGCGCCGGGCCCGCCGGGCGAACAGCACCGCCGCGTCCGGGTGGACGGTCAGGCGGTAGATGTCCCAGCGGCGGCGGCCCTTGCCGCGCCGGATGGAACCGTCCGGCTGGCGGAAGCTGGCGGCGTAGGTCTGGTGGCTCTCCTGCCCCCAGGCCAGATCGACCGCCTCATCGGGCGACAGGCCGATGCGCCCTGCCGCGCCACCCTGCCAGCGGATCTGTCCCTCGGCGTCGAAGTGCAGGCCCTGGTGGCCCAGGTGGTGCAGCACCAGCGCCAGCCAGACCCGCTGGCCGATCTGGAGCATGCTCTCGTGCTGGCGGGTTTTCTCGACCAGCCAGCGCACCTGGTCGCGCTCGGGATGGGCGCGGGCGTCGGCGCCCTTGAGCCAGGCGCGCGCCGCGCTCTGAATGGCCGTCACGCGCGCGGCCCGCTCGTGTTCGGGCAGATCGGTGCGGATATGCTCGACGGTCAGCCAGCCGACCGCCAGCAGCATCCGCGCCCGGTCGTCGGGCTGGTCGCGGACGGGTTCCTGCGCGCCGACGACGTGCACCAGCTCATCGGGCCGCGGCTCGATGGGGTAGACGGCACACGCGACCGGCTGTCCGGCGAGTAAGCTGTCCAAAATCGTGAGTTCCATGATGGTCCTGTTCTATCGTCCCCTGCCCGCCTGCGCGAGCCTACACACCAGCACAGTGTACACCGATTCGATCCAGCGGAGTAGCAAGGCCGGTAGAAGATGAACCCCTGTGAGAGCGGGGCACACAGAGATTTCTTCGCTCTTGCTTCTCTGTGCTCTCCGTGTCCTCTGTGGTGGATCTTTCCGCCGCCCGGAATTGACCGGGGGAGTCGGTTGGTGTAGGCTTAGGGAGGCATCGCCGCCAGACTGTTACCCAGGGAGGGACTCGGATGCGCCAGCCCACGCTGCCGGGCATCGTGCAGCGCCGCTTCATCCACTGCGCCACTCACCACGGCGAGCCGGTGGCCGCGCTCGTCGCGCGGATCGGCGCGCCGCCCGGCGACCTGTGCCGCCTGATCGCGGGCCAGCAGATCGACGCCTTGCCGCTGGCCACCTTCGAGCGCATTGCGCGCTGGCTGCGGATGCCGCTCGCCAACGTGACGGCGCTGGCCGGGCGCGCCCCGGCGCTGGCGGAATTGGTCCGGCTGGGCATGACGGCGCGCGGCTATCGCCCCACCAGCACGCGCGATCAGATCGACGCCGCGCGCGAAGCCGGGATCAGCGTGGCGGTGTTCCGGCGGGCGCTGCACGGCTACGCGGATTTTCGCCCCACCATCCGCACCTGCGACCGGCTGGCGGCGTGGCTGGACTGGACGGGCTACGACGGCGACGATATCGCGCGGGCGGCGGGCCTGGCGGTGCGCTACCGGGCGGACGGGCGGCGCATCACCGTAGCGGCGGGCGAGGGGGGTATCCTGGCGTCGTATCCCTGCGCGTGCGGGCGGCCCGGCTGCATGGTGCCCGCGCACATCCCGCACGGTCCGCGCCGCAAGTGGCGGGATGATGCCTGCCGCATGTGGGCGCGCCGCCGGACGGACCGTGCCCGGTCCGCGCCATCCCCGTTGAGGGTCCCCTGCCCCACCCCTATCGACCGTTTTATCGCGATAAACGAACGCTTTTTCCCCTTGCGATCATGACCCCTCTGCCGGGGTGATCCGGTGGGGGAGGGGGCTGTCGATCGGGGGTTTGAAATTGAACCACAGAGATCACAGAGCGCACAGAGATAAGCACCAACAAAAACAGAGAAAATCTGGTGTGGTGGTAACCCCCTGCGATCGAGCTGGCGGATCAGCCCCCCACCCTGCCGGAGGGGTGTCACCGCACAGGTCGAGGATTCTTCTTGGATTTTGTGTGTGCTTCTGTGACCTCTGTGGTTCAATTCCTATGTTGCCCCGGGGCAACATATCCAGGGCTTGACATTCACGTTACGTGATAGTTTAGAATGGTCGGCATGGACACAGAAACGCGTTTCTCCGTCAAGCAGTTGGCCGCGATGGCCGGTGTCAGCCCGCGCACGCTGCACTACTACGACGAGATCGGCCTGCTCAGGCCGGCTCGGGACCCGGCCAACGGCTATCGCCAATACGACCGCCCGGCGGTCCTGCGGCTCCAGCAGATTCTCTTTCTGCGCGAGCTGGGCCTGAGCCTGGAGGAGATCCGGGAGGCCATCGACCGGCCCGACTTCGAGCTGGTGGCCGCCCTGGAACACCACCGGCAGGCCCTGCGCGCGCGCCAGCGACGGCTGGCGCGGCTGCTGCAGACCGTCGAGCGCACCATCGAGCACCTGAAAGGACATACCGACATGGACAGTCACGACCTGTTTGCAGGCTTCAGCGAGGAACAGGAGAAGCGGTACACAGCGGAGGCCCGCGAGATGTGGGGCGACAACGAGGCCATGCAGCAATCCCAGCGGCGCTGGGCCAGCTACACCGCCGCGGACAAGCAGCGCATCATGGACGAGGGCAAGGCCATCTACCGCGCTATCGTCGCGGCGATGCCCACCGGCCCAGCCAGCGACGAAACGCAGGCCTGCCTCGCCCGCTGGCACCAGCACATGCGCTACTTCTACGAGCCGACGACTGAGATGCTGCGCGGCCTGGGCGACCTGTACAACGATCACCCCGAGTTCGCAGCCAACTTCGCGCGGATGCACCCCGACCTGGCGCCGTTCATGCGCGAGGCGATCAAGGTGTACTGCCAGACGCTGGAAAGCTAAGCCGTAACGTTTCCCCGGCCCTGCGCCGGACCGCGTAAGCAGCGAGGGCACAGAGAAGAAAATCGCTCTGTGCCCTCTGTGCGCTCGGTGGTCAATCACCCTATGTTGCCCTGGGGCAACATATCCCGCGCGTCAGTCCTTCACCCGGCTCTCGACCAGCTCCAGCAGGCGGCGCAGCACCGCGACCTGCTGCCGGACGTCCTGCGGCTTCTGGCGCTTCACCCACTGGTCGGCCACGAAGTCCAGGTCGGCTTTCGAGAACTGGCGGGCCAGCCCCGGCCACTGGTTGGCGACGCGCTCCGATACCGTTACGTTGAGGGGCAGCGCCTCGCGGCGAACCGCGCCATCGTCCAGCGCCGTAATCAGCTCGCCGGACTCGACCAGCCGCTGCACGCGCTCGGCGGTCAGGTTCTGCTCGACGATCATCCGCACCAGCTTGACCTGCAGCGTCGCGTCCGGTACCTTGAGCACCGGGCGCAGCCGCTTTTCTTCCAGCCGGAAGCGGTCGGCCAGCTCCCACACCGGGTCGGGCAGGCGCAGCAGGGCCTGAATGCGGCTAAACTGCGCGCGCTCGATGCCGCCCAGCGCGGCGCGCAGGGCCTCGCCCTCGCCACGCGGCACGCGGTAGTCCAGCGCCTGGCGGTACCAGTCGTTGGGGATCGGGCCGCTGTAGTCGGGGCGGATGCCGTGCAGGTCGAGCAGCAGGGTCGCCGCCTGGCGGGCCAGCGCCAGCGCCGACAGCCCTTCGCGGCTGGTGTTCTCGGCGGCCTGGCGCCACGGGCTGCCGTTGTCGACCACGATGCACTGGATCTGGTCGAAGCCATCCGCCAGCCAGTTGTTCAGCCAGTGGTGCGCCCAGTAGCGGCGCTCGCCGGTCTCGATGCGGTAGTAACTGCCGCCGTCCATCTCCACCACCGTGATCGGGCTGACCTGCCCGCCGTGGCGGATGGTGGCCGCCGTCGCCACGATCGAGCGCAGCAGGTCCTCTTCTGGTCCCGGCTGGCCCGGCGGATCGACCGACGTATCTTCGACGTCGCGATCGTCCGGCGTGCGGTCGAGCAGGGTTTTCCAGTCCGGGCGGGGGCGGCCCAGGCGGGTCGCCTCGTCCGCGACCAGGGCTTCCCAGCGCTCGAGCGCCTGGCGGGCGCTGATGTGGCCGGAGAGAAACTCGGTGCGGATCACCTCCGGCAGCACGCGGCGCGGCTGGGCCGGGTCGGGCCGGATGCGGTCCAGCACGATCTCGACGACTTTGACGGCCCGGCCCGCGATCTCCGCCGAGGCGCCGGCCAGGTCGCCCAGGTCGCCCATTTCTTCCAGCAAGGCGCGCGTTCCGCGCGAACGACGTTTGACCATGCTCAATCTGCTCCCGCAGGCTTATAGATGCGTTCCAACAACTCCCGGACGAAGGCCATATAGGCGCGCGCCGCGTTACAGCGATCGTCGTAGTTGAAGATCGACTCGCAGGCGTCGTGCGCGTAAGAGACCGCCACGTTGGCCGGGATCGGCGTCTGGAAGAGATGCGGCCCGTAGAACGAGTGGGCCGCGTAGAGGTCCAGGTTTTCGCGCTCCAGGGTGATGCGCTGGTCGTACTTCACGGGCAGGATGCCCGCCAGCCGGATCGACGTCTCCCAGGCGTGGCGGATGTCGCCGATCTTCTCGACGATGGCCTGCAGGCCGATCGTCTCCAAAAAGCGCATCTCGACCGGGATCACGATGTCCGTGGCGGCGACCATCGCCAGCGTAGTCAGGCGCGAGAACGACGGCATGGTGTCGATCACCACCCAGTCGTACTGGTCGGCCACGGCGCGCAGCGCCTGGCGCAGCCGCACCGCGAAGCCGTGATCCTCCGACAGCCGCGCGTTGACGCCGTCCAGGGTGGGCGAGCCGGGCACGACGTGCAGGTCCTCGTCCCAGGTGGACGGCACGATCAGTCGCTGGAGCACCGCGCCGGCCTTGTCCGGCTTGGCGAGCAGGGCTTCGCCCAGGCTGCTGTCGCGATCCCACTCGCGGTGGCCGGTCGTCAACAAGGTGGCGTGCGCCTGCGAATCCGTGTCGATCAACAGGACGCGGTGCGGCAGGTTATTGTGCCGCAGCAGGATCACCAGCCCGTGGGCCAGGCTGACGGCGGTGGTCGTCTTGCCCACGCCGCCCTTGTTGTTCGTCAGACAAATGCTGCGCATGACAGCCCCCAATCAACGGTGCCGGGTGGAAAACCTATCCTCACCACAGAGTACACAGGGGGCACAGTGACAAGCTCTGTCTATCCCTTCTCTGTGCTCTCCGTGCCCTCTGTGGTGCGGGTTTTACCGGATTTCTAACCATCCCCAACCCAAAAGACCACAAGAGTAACACAAAACATCATAAATTTACGATGCTAGCGCATCAAAATCCCGGTTGTTAGTTGAAATTAGACTCTATTCCGGCCAAAAACCAGGCCGCGCTCATCTCCAAAAGCCGGTGCACATGGATGGATCGCCGCATCTGCAAACCGAAGCGCAAACTCACCTCGATCAGGGCATCCCACACCGGCTGGTCGAGGTAGAGCGTGGTGCGCTGCTGGTGATCGGAGCGCAGAGTCAATTCGCGCAGCGGGGTGATCACCGGGCGGTCGATCAGCTCGCGCAGGCCCAGCACGCCGGCGAGCGTCGTGGCGCCCGCGGGCAGGCGCAGGTCATCGCCGAGCAGCTCGTGCAGGTCGGTCACCGTGACGCGCACCGCCTCATTGTACAGATCGGCCACGCTCACCGCGCGATCCGCCTGCTCCGAGCGGTCTTTGGCCAGGGCTTTCATGCGGTCGTGAATCACCTGGGCGAAATGGCCGGTGGTCGGCACGCGGTTCTTGGCCGGGCGACCGGGCCGTCCCCCCAGCGGGGTTTGCTGGTTCTTCACCGTCTCAACCAGACGGCGAAAGCTTCCATCGTGTTCGGACAACAAGGGCGCTCCCCACCTCTACCGGCTGGCCGTCATTCGATCTCGTCGCGCAGCCGCGCTGCGTCGAGCGCCGCCGCCGAGATGCGGTCCAGCCCAAACTCGACAATGTACCACAGCGCCGCCCCGGCGAGCTTGATCGCCTTGCGCGGGTAGCCTTTAGACAAATCATACAGCAAATCGAGCGCCTCGGGCAGGAACAGCGGGATCTTGCACCCGGCCCGGTTCAGGCGGAAGTTGATCAGCTCGGCCGTCTCGGACGGGGTGAACGGCTCCAGCGTGGAGCGCGCCGCCACCCGGTCGTTCAGATCGGGCGCGTTGTGCAGCGACATGCGCAGCTCTTCCTTGCCGATCAGCACCACCTGGATCGGGACCATGCCGCCGGCGTTGAAGTTGAACAGCTCGCGAATGATGTCCAACTGGCGGCGGACGAGCACCTGGGCCTCGTCGATCATCACGATGCAGTTCTGCCCGCGCGCCAGGATGTCGAGCACCATCGTGCGCAGGTCTTCCATCAGGCCATCGTTGGTGCGCTTGCTGGTCTTGCCGCCCAGCTCCTGGATGATGCGCTTCTGCAGCTCGCGCGTGCCGGGGTGAGGCGGGTCGGGGATGTAGGCCACCACCGACGGCTCGCGCACGTCGCCCGCGGTGTAGGAATTGTAGATGTAGCGGGCGAGCATGGTTTTGCCGGTCCCATAGTCGCCGATGATCACGCTGAGGCCCTGGCGCTGGTCGATGGCGAAGGTCGTTTTGGCCAGCGAGCGCGCGGTCACCCCGGCGACGTACAGGTAATCGGGGTTGGGCGAGAGCGAGAACGGGAAGGTGTACATGCCGTACATACGCTGGAGGTCTTCCAGCCGCCGCTGCGTGACGGTCGGGTCGGGCATGTAGGATGGAGTAGCGAGTTTGGGTTTGAGTTTCGACGCCATAACGCCTCCTGGTTGCCTCGACTATAACACAGTTTTCGCCGGGGCAGAAGTCTGCGTCGTTTTTGGGCAGGACTGCTTCAAGGATACCATGTTTTGCGCGGTTTGTGCGAGATTTGTGTAAAATAGCCGCTTTCCGCACAGCGTCGATTGACTCTTATGACGAATAATGATATTATCGCAAACATAAGGGCAGCCGCGCGGACAGAGATGACTCACCTGCACGCTCCTGACTCGGAACGCGCCGCAATTGACTCAGTTAGGAACAACGCGCCCGGCCGCGCGCCCTTCCCGCCGGAAAGATGATCCTTAACAGATGGTCAGGCCATGATCTTCGCCACAACGGGCACAGGGAGCGCGGAGATGACCGGCGGAAAACGGATTTTTTACAATTGCCATGAGAAAAATAGCCGCCAGAATTCAACTGTTGTGGGCGATGACAGAATCGAACTTTTGTTCTATTATCGAACCAGGGCCGCGCTTCCGGGCGGGTGCGGTGGCCAGCAGTAGGGGTGCGGGAGCGCGTCCCAGCCCGGCGGCGTCGAGCCGGTAACGCGCAGCCCGTACAGCACACTTAACAATTCATTTTTTTGCGGATGGCACAAAAAAAACGCGGCCCCCTGCGCAGCCCGCGCGCCGGGGCCAAACAAGGAGAGAGGCCGTCTGATACAGACAGCCGCTCGCCGATCCAGTATTCGCCGGTGGTTTTAGGCACGCTGCTTCACGCCAGTTCAGCCACGCGCAATCCACCGTGCGAACCACACCCCTCATTCTAGTCTGGATCGCGGCGAGCGTCAACGCGGCCCCCTCCGCCAAGCGCCTGTCACCCGCCACTCCGTGGGAGCACGCCTGATGACGATCACGCCCCAGGCCCAGGCGTCGGAGCGCCTCACGCTGACGCCGGAGTACTCGACCCCCTATAATGCCATCATCCGCGATGACGTGGTGATGGGGGTTTCGCGCTATTTCATCGAACGCTGGCTGCCCGTGCTGGGCCCCAGCGCGGCGGCCTTGGTCAACACCTTGCGCCAGCTCGATTATCGCTGCCAGGATGACACGATCGAGATCAGCGGCGCGGCGCTCGCCCGCGAGGCGGCCATGTCCCGCCGCCACCTCTACACCTGCCTGGACCATCCCTGGATCGGTGCGTTCGTCCAGCCGGAGACCGGCCCGCGCCAGCGCACCGCCTCCGGCAAGATCATCCAGGGCGCCAACCGCTACCGCGTGCGTATGGACGACCCGCTGGCCCCGGCGGACGCCGAGCATCTGCTGGATGTGCTGGCCCGCATCGCCGATAGCCCGCTGGAAGCCGCCCGCCGCGCGCTGGAGATGGCCCCGCGCGACCTGTGGGCGCCGGACCCGGCCGGACCCGCGCCGCGCTTCACCCAGCCGCGCGCCCTGACCGCGCTGGACGTCCTCCAGCGCGCCTTTCCCGGCCACGCCGCCACCGGCGACGACCGGGCGGCGCTCGTCCAGGCCGCCGAGGACCTGCACCGGCACATCACGCTGGTGCACGATGGCCGCGCGGCCAAGATCATCGTCCCGCAGTACTTCCGCCGCCGCTGGTGGCCGCACCTGGGCCACGACCTGGCTTGGGCCTACCTGTGGCTGCGCGGCTGGGTCTACGACAACCCTGAGGAAGGCGTCCGGCGCGATACGTGTTGGATCCCCGCGCTCAACAGCCTGCTGGCGGTCATTGGCCGCCCGCGCGAATGGTGGCGGCGCAACGTCGAGAACGCCGCCGAGCGGTCCGGCGGCTGGTCGCTGGACGACTTCTTCCGCCAGACGGACACTCAGAAAGGCCGCGACCCGGCTCACCCGCAGTGGGTCGCCCGGCAGTTCACCGTCGCGCTGGATGTGCCGCTCGCGCCCGAGGACCGCGCCCGCCATGCCGAGCTGGTCCGCCGCTGGCCGGAGATCGCGGCTGGGACCGCTGAGCCGGGATCTGCCACAGTGGCGCACACCGGTAAGGAAGAGGTCCGCCACAGTGAGACACACCGGCTCCCGGATGGTCCGCCACAATCCGACACACTGGAAAACGGCGCGTCTGCCATAGCCGCGCACACCGGAGGGCGGGGGGTCCGCCACACCGCTGCACAGGGGTCCGCCATGCCCGCGCACAGACAAGACTCTGAGTCCGAAAACCCAGCACCGCTCGTAACAGCGCCAGAACCCACCAGCAGCAAGCATCCGGACCCGCCGCCGGCGGATTCGGGCGGCGCCGATCTGCCTGCTGCGGCGGCTGAGACGGAAGGTGAGAAAATTTCTTCAGAATGGCTATTCGACCGGCTGGCTGAGGCATTCAAGCGCCACCCGGAGAGTCCCCTCTACCGCGCCGCGCCGCCGGAAATCTGGCTCGAGCAGACGTGGCCAGAGCCGGTGCGGCGGCACAGCCCGGCGTGGCAGGCGGCGACCGGTAGCGGGGTAGCCCCGCGCGACCTGGTGGCGCTGATCCTCGCGGTGTGGGGCGACGCGACGGTGAACCACCCGCCGCGCTACCTGAGCTGGCTGCTCCAACACTGGCAGGCGCGGCCCGACACCGCGCCGGTCGAACGCTGGGCGGCCTGGACCGCCCTGGCCGATCTGCCGATCGGGGACTGGCTCGAGGCCGGGAGGCAGCAGTGGCGCGAGCTGGTCCCGCCGGCGCGGCGCGCGCTGCCGTTCGGCATGGACGATCTGGCCGCCGAGGTCGACGCGCTGAGCCCTGACGCCAGCCCGGACGAGGCCGCGGGTCCGGATGGGCTGGGCGACCCGGTGGGATCCTCGGGGCGGACGATGCGCCAGATCTGGCGAGGGGCCCTGGCCCAACTGCGCTCCCAGATGGACGAGACCAACTTCGCCAACTGGCTGGAGGGCGCGCGGGCGCTGCGCTATGCGGAGGGCGTGCTGACCGTCTGGGTGAGCAGCGAGCTGGTGCGCGGCTGGCTGGACCAGATCTTGAAGGCGGACATCGAGGCCGCGGTGTCGGGGCTGGCGGGCGAGCCGGTGGCGGTGCGGATCGTGGCCGGGCAGCCGGTCCTCGCCGCGCCGGGGTAGGGGGGAAACCGCCGAGGATTAACCACAGAGCACACAGAGAGCACAGAGATTTTTCTTCAGATTTCTCTGTGATCTCCGTGCCCGCTGTGGTGAGCAAAACGGCAGTACATCCGGGCGAAATGCGGTATGATGTGGGGGATGACATACGCCCGGCAGTGAGTCACGGAAGGGACCTGTTATGAGCGCAGAGAACATCCTGTTCTACGGCGACAACCTGGACATCCTGCGCAGCCGCGAGTATTTCCCCGATGCCTGTGTGGACCTGATCTACCTCGACCCGCCGTTCAACTCCAACCGCAGCTACAACGTGCTGTTCAAGGACGAAAGCGGCCTGGAGAGCGAAGCGCAGATCACCGCCTTTGAGGATACGTGGCACTGGGGCCGCGCCGCCGAGGACACCTACCGCGAGCTGGTCACGGGAGCGCCGGAGCGCGTCGCCACGGCGATCGGCGCGCTGCGCGAGCTGATCGGCGCCAACCAGATGATGGCCTACCTGGTGATGATGGCCGCCCGGCTGGTGGAGCTGCACCGCGTCCTCAAGCCGACCGGCAGCCTGTACCTACACTGCGACCCCACCGCCAGCCACTACCTGAAGATCATCCTCGATACGATTTTCGGGCCGGAGAATTTCATAAACGAGGTTATCTGGAAGCGTACATCTGCTCACAGTGATGTCCACCAAGGGGCTATGCACCTCGGGCGGGTGCATGATGTAATTCTGTTTTACGCAAAATCTGAGCATCAAAGAAACCTGGTTTATCAAGAATATGATCCGGAGTATATAAAACAACGATTTCGGCATGTAGAAGAGAACACAGGGCGACGCTACAAGACTAGTGATATGACGGGGCCAGGTGGTGCAGCGAAGGGAAATCCTCAGTATGAGGTTTTAGGAGTAACACGTTATTGGCGATATAGCCAAGAGCGCATGTTGAAATTTCTTGAAGAAGGCCGAATCCACCAAGCCCATCCAGGAGCAGTTCCAAGATTAAAGCAATATTTGGACGAAATGCCGGGAATTCCCTTACAGGATGTATGGATCGATGTACCACCAATAAATTCGATGGCTCAGGAACGCCTCGGCTACCCCACCCAAAAGCCGCTTGAGCTGCTCGAACGTATCATTGAGGCCAGCAGCAACCCCGGCGACGTGGTGCTCGATCCGTTCTGCGGCTGCGGAACGGCCATCGCCGCCGCCCACAAGCTGGGCCGCCGCTGGATCGGGATCGACATCACGCACCTGAGCGTCGCGCTGCAAAAATACCGCCTGCTGGATATGTTCGGCATCACGCCGGGCGAGCATTACACCGTCATCGGCGAGCCGCTCACCGTGGACGGCGCGCGCCAGTTGGCCCAGGACGACCGCTTCCAGTTCCAGTTCTGGGCGCTGTCGCTCATCCAGGCGCGGCCCCTGGGCGGCGAGGCGGGCGGGCGCTCCGGCAGGCGCGGGCCGGATCGCGGGATCGACGGCGTGATCGCGTTCATCGACGAGGCCAACGGCAAGCCCAAGCGGGCCATCGTGCAGGTGAAGTCCGGCAAGGTGAGCAGCCGGGACATCCGCGATCTGGTGGGCACGGTCGAGCGCGAAAAAGCCGCCATCGGCGTGTTCATCACGCTGGAGCCGCCCACCCGCGACATGGAAACCGAGGCGGTCAGCGCCGGGTATTACGAGTCGCCGGGCTGGGGCCAGGGCTATCCCCGCATCCAGATCCTGACGATCGAGGCGCTGTTGGGCGGCCAGAAGGTGGATATGCCGCCCTCGTTCGGGACGTTCAAGCAGGCCGAGCGCGTCAAGCCGCAAGGCCCGCGCACGCTGGACATGTTCGCCGATCTGGACGACGACGGTGACGAGGCGGACTAGAAAAAACGAACCACGGAGCACACAGAGAGCACAGAGAAAGAATAGAAAAAACTCTGTGTCCTCCGTGCCCTCTGTGGTGAATTTTCTGGTTTAGCTCTCCGCCGGTTGAGCCTCGCGCTGGCCGCGCCCGTTCGAGGACGGCGCGGGAATGTCCCGCCGGAACTGGCTCATGTACAGGTCGTGGTAAAAGCCCTTCGCCGCCAGCAGTTCCTCGTGCGTGCCCTGCTCGACGATCTCCCCGTCGTGGATCACGAAGACCTGGTCGGCGTTGCGGATCGTGCTCAGCCGGTGCGCGATCACGAAGCTGGTCCGCCCCTTCAGCAGGTTTTCCAGCGCGCCCTGGATCAGCCGCTCGGTGCGCGTGTCGACGCTGCTGGTCGCTTCG
Organism: Aggregatilineaceae bacterium; assembly: GCA_040767355.1. GTDB lineage: Bacteria > Chloroflexota > Anaerolineae > Aggregatilineales > Aggregatilineaceae > LM3-B42. The sequence goes on from JAXGOS010000017.1 coordinate 47,331, forward strand.
TCCAGGATCAGCAGGCGCGGGTTGGCCAGCGCCGCCCGCGCGATGGCGATCAACTGGCGCTGGCCCTGGCTCAGGCCGCTGCCGCGCTCGCCGAGCACGGTCTGGTAACCGTCCGGCAGGCGGGTGATGAACGAGTCGGCGTGGGCCAGTTGCGCGGCGGCGATCACGTCCTCGTCGGTGGCGTCGGGCCGCCCATAGCGGATGTTGTTCATCACCGTGTCGCTGAACAGGAAGGTATCCTGCAGCACGATCCCGATCTGGCGGCGCAGGCTGTCGGCCGTCACGTCGCGCACGTCGTAGCCGTCGATCAGCACCGCGCCGCCGTCCACGTCGTAGAAGCGCGGCAGCAGGTTGATGATGGTCGTCTTGCCCGCGCCGGTCGGCCCGACGATGGCGATGGTCTGGCCCGGCTCGGCGGTCAGGCTCACGCCGCACAGCACGTTCTCGTCCTCGTTGTAGCTCATCCACACGTCGCGCAGCTCGACGCGCCCCTCGATGGGCGGCATCTCGACCGCGCCGGGCTTGTCGACCACGTCCGGCACTTCGTCCAGAAACTCGAAGATGCGCTCGATCCCGGCGATGGCGCTCTGCACGTTGGTCCACAGCGTCGCGATCATCTGGATCGGCTGGTTGAACTGCTGGGTGTAGGAGAGGAACGTCACGATCAGGCCGAGCGAGATCACGGTCCCGAACAGGTCCTGCTGGCGCAGCATCAGGATGCCGCCCACGCCGGCCACGATCACGATCGAGATGTAGCCCAGCGCTTCGAGCGCCGGGGCCAGCGCGCTGGTGAAGGCCACCGCTTTGATGTTGGCGTCGCGGTTGGCGGCGTTGGCCTGGCGGAAGCGCTCGATGTTCTCGTCCTCGCGGGTGAAGGCCTGCGCCTCGCGCACCCCGGCGATGTTCTCCTGCAGGTCGGCGTTCACCCCGCCGATCTCGCGCCGGGCCTGGCGGAACGCCTTGCGCGCCTGGTCCGAGAACCAGACCGTCGCCAGCGCCATGACGGGCACCGTCGCCATGCTGATCAGGGCGAACGGCACGCTGCGGTTGAGCATGGTGTACGTCAGCCACACGATCAGCAGCACGCCGCGCACCACCTGCACCAGCGCGAAGCTGACCATCTGCTGGATCGCCTCGATGTCGTTGGTCAGGCGGCTCATGATGTCGCCCGCCTCGTTCTTGGCGTAATAGCCCAGCGACAGGCGGTGGATGTGGCGGAAGATCTGGATGCGCAGGTCGCGCAGCACGTGCAGCCCGGCCCAGCGCATCAGGTAGAACTGCAGGCCGGTCGCCGCCGAGCTGCTGACGAACAGCGCGACCAGCAGCAGCACGATGGTGCCCACCCCGGAGATGGCGTCCGAGCGAGTGAGCGGGCCGGTCGAGTCGTCGAACCAGCAGTTGCTGCTGGCGCTCTGGGCGGCGCCGTCCAGCGACGCGCCCATTTCCTGCTGGCCGTAGGGCGTCAGGTAGCAGTCGATGGCCTGGCCGAGCAGGTCCGGGCTGAGCACCTGGGCCCACGCGCTGAACACGGCAAAGATCAGCACCAGCCCCAGCAGCAGCCGGCGGCCCTTGAAATAGCCCCAGAAGCGGGTCAGCGTCGCGCGGACGCTGCGCGCCTTGCGGCTCTCGATCTCGAACAGGTGGCGGTGATCCCTCATGAGCGCACCTCCTCGCCAGCGATGGGGGCGGTCTCGTCGTCAAGCGCGGCGTCTGCCTCCAACTGCGAGTTGTAGATTTCGACGTAGATCGGGCTGGATTCCATCAACTCCTCGTGGGTGCCGCGCGCGACGATACGCCCGCCTTCGAGCACCAGGATCTGATCGGCGTTGAGCACGGTGCTGATGCGCTGGGCGATCACGAAGCTGGTGCGCCCTTCCATCAGCCGGTCGAGCGCCTTCTGGATCTGGTATTCGGTCGCCAGGTCCACGCTGCTGGTCGAGTCGTCCAGGATCAGGATGCTGGGGTTGAGCAGCAGGGCGCGGGCGATGGCGACGCGCTGCTTCTGGCCGCCGCTGAGCGTCGCGCCGCGCTCGCCGACCGGCGTGTCGTAGCCCTGCGGGAACGCGGTGATGAAGTCGTGCGCGGCGGCGGCCTGGGCCGCGGCGATCACGTCGTCCAGGCTGGCGTCGGGCCGGCCAAAGGCGATGTTATCGCGGATGGTGCCGGAGAACAGCGTCGTCTCCTGCAGCACGATCCCGATGTTGGAGCGAAGGCTGGGCAGCGTCACGTCGCGCACGTCGTGCTCATCGATCAGCACCCGGCCCTCGGTCACGTCGTAGAAGCGCGGCAGCAGGTTGATGATCGTCGTCTTGCCGCTGCCGGTCGAGCCGAGCAGGGCGATCGTCTCGCCGGGCCGCGCTTCGAGCGTCACGTCGCGCAGCACGTAGTCGCCGCTTTTGAAGTAGCGGAACGACACGTCCTCGAAGCGTACGTGGCCCTTCACGCCGCCCAGCTCGACCGCGCCGGGCTTGCTCTCGACCGCGTTCTGCGCGTCGAGGATCTCAAAGATGCGCGTGGACGAGGCGGCGGCCTGGGACATCAGCGAGATGATGAACCCCAACTGGCCCAGCGGGAAGAACACATACACCAGATACAGGCTGAACTGCTGCCACTCGCCCAGCGTCAGGGTGCCATCGACGATCTGGATGCCGGCGGCGTAGAGCACGGCGGCCTGTCCCAGATTGGCGATCAGGAACACCAGCGGGAAGATGAACGAAAACAGCAGGCTGATGCGCAGGTTCTGGGCCAGGTGGCTGTCCACGGCCTCGTCGAAGCGGGCCTGCTCCTGCGGCTCGCGGACGAACGCCTTGATCACGCGGATCCCGGCCAGGTTCTCCTGCAGGATAGTGTTCAAGCGCGCCAGCCGGACCTGTAACTTGGTGAAAAGCGACTGCGAGAGCGCGCCGAAGACCATGAAGATTACCAGCGCCAGTGGCAGCACCGGCAGCGCGACCAGCGTCAGCTTGAAGTTGGTCAGCACCAGGATGATCAGCGTGCCGACCAGCAGCACGACCGCCTGCAGCGAGAACAGCAAGCCCTGCCCGACGAACATGCGCACTTTCTCCACGTCGTCGGTCGCCCGGATCATGAGCTGGCCGGTCTGGTGGTTGTCGTGGTAGCTGAACGACAGGCGCTGGATCTTGGCGAACAGCTCGTTGCGGAAGTCGAAGGCCACGCTCTGCGACAGCTTCTCGGCCATGTAGTTCTGGATGAACGAGAAGACCCCGCGCGAGACGGCGAAGATCACGATGGCGATGCAGACCGCGATGATCGCGTCTTCGGCCCCGCTGGCGTCCAGCCGGAGCTGGTCGAGCGTGGTCCCCTGGCGGGCGGCGGCTCCCGCCTGGACCTGCGGCGGCAGGCCGAGGATCATGTTGGCGGTCATGCCCTCGGTGATGGTGTCGATGATGCGGCGCACCAGCCAGGGCACCATCAACTGCGCGCCGGTGGAGACGAACAGCGCGAGATAGGCGATGATGGCCGTGCGGCGATAGTGGCCCAGGTAGCTCAACGCGCGGCGCAGGTTGCGAAAACCTTCGCGTCCGGGGCGATCGCGGCCCGGCGATGGGTTCGATGCGGCGTGTCTGTTCAAGCTCATCTCCTCAGCTCACTTGCGTTCACCAGGGCGCACACAGACATCACGGCGGGCGGGCCCGCCAGGTAAGTGCCTGCGCGGTACGCCGGTGGACTGTCTGGTCTGCGGTGCAGTCACGGGTTGTCCAGGCTGGCCTGGGTTGCCTCGGGCGGGAAGACGTCCAGGGCGCCGGCCTGGGAGGCCATGTGGTCGATCAACTTATGTAACAGGGCGAGCAGCGTCGCCTGCTCGTCCGTGTCCAGGACGTCGAGCAGGTCCGCCACCCGCTGGGCGAATTCCGGCGAGCGCTCGTGCACCACCGCCAGGCCCGAGGGCGTGATGCGGACCAGGAACTGGCGGCGGTCGGTGGGATGCAGGTGGCGCTCGACCAGCCCTTGCTCCTCCAGCCCGTTGAGCAGGGCGCTAATCGTATTACGACTCACGCTCAGAAAACGACTCAGTTCGCTGGGCGCCATGCCGTCCGGCTGGCCGTGGCGGTGGACCGCTGCCAGGTGCGTGAGCAGGTGGAGGCGGGCGCTGGAAAGCTGGCCCCCGGCGCGATTATCGCCGGCCAGGTGCTTGAGCAGCCGGGCGGCGATCACGATCGCGCGGAACAGGCTGAGCTGCTCCAGCGAGTCGACGGCGAACACCTCGCAGATCGTCGCATCCATCTCGCCCTGGCGGCTGTTGTCGTGTGGCATGTCGCTCCCTCCGGTATTGAGGGGGCGAATTATACGCCATCGAATTATCTGCTGTCAACCGCGAATCTGGGGCGGACAACCCGTCAGCACGGCGAGAGCTCTTCGTCGTCGCAGTCGAGGGCGATCGGGTCGAGCGTCTGGCGCGGGTTGCCGTAGGTCATGCCGTAGTAGAACGTATCCGCCCGGCACACGTAGCGCACCCACGCGAAGGGGTTATCCCACTTGGAGCCTTCGGTCTGCACCTCGTAGCGCAGGCGCCGGATCTGCGACAGCAGCGACTTGAGGTGATACAGCGGGTCTTCGCGCTCCAACAGCGGGTGGGGCTTGGGCTGGCGCGAGAGCGTCCAGCGCAGCAGCAGGCCCGGCCCGCCCGGCCACGCTTCGGGGTGCCGGCGCAAGATCGCCGCCCACATCAGGTAAATGTGCGAGCGCACGACCTGCGGGAAGCAGCCCTGCCGCCGCAGGGTAGGGGGGCGCAGCGGGCGCAGCGCGCGGTCCAGCTCGGGGAGGGCCACGCCCGGCACGAAACGGGCCGCGTGCAGCGTGTCCAGCGCGAACTCGATAGCCGCTTCGATCTGCGCCAGGCTGTGGATGGCCTTGCGCTTGCGCTCGCGCTGCTGGCGGCTCATGCCGCGCGGCCCGTGCGAGCCAGGGATGAAGTAGCGCTCGCCCCAGTAGAGGCCGTAGCCCTCGACCATCTCCAGCCAGAAGGTGTCGTCGGTTTCCAGGTAGTACGTCGCGTCGTCCAGCCCGGCTCCGGCATCGAAGCCCGGCGAGCGCCGCACGCCACGACAGGCCAGCGGCACCGCGCGCTCCTGGGGCGTCGTGTTGTGATCGTCGTGGCGGTCGTGCGGCTGGGGATCGGCGGCGACCCAGTCGGTGTTCTTGGGATCGCGCCCCGTGAAGCGCGCGCGGAACTCGGCATCCCAGCGGCGGCCCAACACGCGCCGCCCGCGCACCAGCACCGTCGGGGCGGACAGCACCTTCTCGACGGCGCCCACCCGCGCCGAGGTGGGATAGCCCTCCAGCGTCCAGGCGAAATAGGACGCCGACGATCCGCGCGCCACATAGACGATCGGGCGGCCCTCGGCGGTCTTCTGGACGTCATCCCAGGCGCGCCGGTAGCCGTCCTCATGCGACGCGTAGCCGACATCGCGCACGGCGGCGCTGGCCAGCAGTTCCTCCTCGCCCAGTTCCTGCGCCTGGCCGATCACCGCCGGGCTGAGATCCACCAGCAGGGTGATCGACTCCCAGTCGCCCTCGTGGCGGTTGGCCCAGTCGTCGTAGTAGTACGGGATCCAGTACTGCAGCGCGATACGCGTCTGGCGCACGTCGTAGGGGCCATAGCGCGACGCCTGGACGGCGGGCGTTTTGGGGGAAGCCGCGGCTTTGCCCAGTGGAGCCAGCCCCTGCACGACGCGCCCGTAGATCACCGAGCGCGCGATCTCCGGCTCGGCTTCGGCCAGGGCGCGGAAATATGCCCGCCAGTGGTGGAGGTTCCTGCCGCGAAAGCCGGGCAGGTCGAAGCCGCGGACGCGGCGGGAGAGCCGTTCCTGCACCAGCCGGGTGGTGATCGCGGCGCGCAGGTCGGCCTCGCCCAACCCGGCGTAGCGCGGGTCGGTGCGGTACTGCCCGATGGCGCGCGCCAGGTCGCGCCGGGAGATCGACTCGGTGGCGCGCTCGATCTCGTCCTGGATCGGGCGTGGCCACAACAGCCGCCAGGGCGCGCGCAGCAACTGCCCGCGCTGGTAGCGCACCCGGGCCTGCTGCAAAAAGAACGCCACCCCGCGCGGGTGGTATGAGCCGCGCATGGTGTAGATCGCGTCGCCGTCGTCGGGATAGGGGGCGTGGTCGGGATCTTCGGGAAACAGCACCAGCACGGGCGCGTATCTGCGCAGCAGGATGCGCCGTTCGTTGGGCAGCAGAAATCCGTTGCGATCCGGCATTCGGTCGTTCTCCCCGATGAGTCAGCGTCTCTGTTAGCTTAGTATAAATGAGGCCAGCCGACGAGTCATGTCTTCACCACGGAGGACACAGAGGGCACAGAGAAAAGAACCTCCTCATTTCTCTGTGCTCCCTGTGCTCTCTGTGGTGAGGATCTTTTCCCTACGCGCCCCCGCTCGCCAGCCAGAGGACCTGGTACGGCTCCAGGTCGAACGCCTTGTGCCGCGCGCAGCTCGCCCCGCTGATCAGGTCGACCGGGTCGGGCGGCATCCAGGCCAGCCGCACTGTCTGCGCCTCCTCGGAGAAATTCGCCAGCACCAGCACCGCGCCGCCGCGCTCGAAGGCCAGCACGTGCTCGTTGTTGGCGTCCATGAAATGTGTCGAGCCGTTGGCGAAGGCGGGCGTGCGCTGGCGGATGGCGATCAGGTGGCGCAGCGTCTGGAAGATGCGGCCCGGCTCGGTCGCCGGGTCGTGGCGCGCTTCGGCCCGCGCCCAGTCGAAGTGGGGGCGGTGCACCCAGCGGCTGTCCTCGCTCTCGGTGGGATCGTCGCGGTAGCCGTAGTCGTTGAGCAGGGCGATCTCGTCGCCCAGGTAGATCAGCGGGATGCCGCCCGCGCTGAGGATCACCGCGTGGATCAGCGCGATCCGGCGCAGAGCGTAGTCGCGGTACAGGTCGTTGTGGAACTCCAGCGCCTGTTCCAGCCCGGCCAGCGAGGCGCACGTCCCGGAGATGCGCATATCCAGCGTTTGCGGGTTGAAGTTGAACGGCACGCCCCGCGCGAAGCTGCCCGGAAACTGGCCGGTGTAGAAGCGGTTGAGGAACTGCCGGTGATCGAAGCCGTTGATGCCCAGTTGGGCGGCGTCTTCGTCGGCGAACGTCCAGCCGATGTCGTCGTGGCAGCGCACGTAGTTGACCCACGAGCAGCCCTCCGGCAGCCCGAAGCGCTTCTGCATCGAGTGGCGCAGCAGCGTCACGCGGCGCGTCGCCAGCGATTCCCAGAGCAGGGCCATCAGCGTCGGGTTGTAGGAGATCGGCGCCTCGGCCGGGTCGATGTAGGACGCCACCTCCGCCGGGTGGACGATGGCCTCGGACTTGAACAGCATGGCCGGGGCGGCGATGCGCACCAGCGCGTTGAACGCGCGGATCAGGGTGTGCACCTGGGGCAGCCCTTCGCAGGGGGTGCCCATCTGCTTCCAGATGAAGGCCACCGCGTCCAGCCGCAGGACCTCCACGCCCAGGTTGGCGATGAACAGCATCTCGCCCAGCATGGCGCGGAAGACCGCCGGGTTGGCGTAGTTCAGGTCCCACTGGAAATGGTGGAAAGTGGTCCACACCCAGCGGTCGATCTCCGGACGGTAGGTGAACGAGCCGGGCGCCTGCTCGGGGAAGATCTCGCGCAGGGTGCGCTCGTACTGGTCGGGCAGCGTCCGGTCCGGGAACAGGAAGTAGTAGTCCTGGTAGGTCTCGTCGCCGTCCAGCGCGCGCTGCGCCCAGTCGTGCTCGTCCGAGGTGTGGTTGAACACGAAATCGAGCACCAGGCTGATCCCCTCGCGGCGCAGATCGGCGGCCAGCGCGGCAAGCTGGTCGGTGGTGCCCAGCGCGGGGTTGACGTCGCGGTAGCTGCTGATGGCGTAGCCGCCGTCGCTGTTGTCCTCCGGGCAGCGGAACAGCGGCATCAGGTGCAGGTAGGTTAGCCCCAGCTCTTTGAAATACGGGATCTTGTCGCGGATGCCCGCCAGAGTCCCGGCGAAGCGGTCCACGTAGCACACGCCGCCCAGCATGCCCTCGCCCTGGAACCAGCCGGGATCGGCCTCGCGCGCCGCGTCGAGGGCGTGCAGGTCCGGCGAGCGGGCGGCGAAGTTCTGCGCGGCGGCGATCAGGATCTGCTCCAGGTGGTAGAAGAAGTCGTAGCGCTCGCCATAGAGCGCGTGCAGCAGGCGGAAGACCGCCGGGAAATGCTCGTCCAGCCGGCGCTCGAACACGGCGCGCGCGGCGTCGTCGGGCAGGAAGGGCGCCAGCCGCGGCAGCATCCGGCGCAGGGTGAGCCGGGTTTCTTTCTCAAGATTGAACATCGTTTGACCCATCCACTATAATTAGGTCTGGTCGGGTATCACATACGCACAAAGCGAGCAGCGACATGCGACTCTATTCCTGGAACGTCAACGGCATCCGCGCCGCCCAGACCAAAGGGCTGTCGGACTGGATCGCGCAGACGCGCCCCGACATCCTGTGCCTGCAAGAGACCAAAGCCCACCCTGACCAGCTCGAGCCGGAGCTGAGCGATCCGCCCGGCTACGTCACCTATTGGGCGAACGCCGAGAAAAAGGGCTACAGCGGCGTGGCGCTGCTGAGCGCCCGCGAGCCTCAGCGCGTGCAGATCGGGCTGGGCATCGAGGAATTCGACCGCGAAGGGCGCACGATCGTCGCCGAGTACGACGACTTCGTGCTGCTGGGCGCCTATTTCCCCAACGGCTCGCGCGATCACAGCCGGGTGCCGTTCAAGCTGGCCTATTATGACGCCTTTCTCGCGTATTGTAATCAACTCCGCGCCGGGGGAAAACCGATCATCTTCTGCGGCGACGTGAACACCGCCCACCAGCCGATCGACCTGGCCCGCCCCGAGGAGAACCACCACACGACCGGCTTCCTGCCCGAAGAGCGCGCCTGGATCGACGCGGTGGTCGCCGCCGGGTACGTCGATATCTACCGCGACCTGCACCCCGACCAGGCCGGCGTCTACACCTACTGGCCCTACTGGCGCGACTCGCGCGGGCGGAACATCGGCTGGCGGATCGACTACTTCTTCATCACGCCGGACCTGCGCGAGCGCGTGGCGGCGGCGGAGATTCACACCGAGGTGATGGGCTCGGACCACTGCCCGGTCAGCCTGACGCTGGCGGAGTGACCAGTAACCACAGGGAGCACGGAGGGCGCAGCATGTTGCTTTGTCTCCGTGCGCTCGGTGGCCTGTGTGGTGAATGCTCCCCGGTTGAGCTTTTGCGCCCGGCCCTGTAGAATGGGTGCGGGCGGCCCTGCGCCGCCCCTGTGATCCGCTCGACCCGGCGGGAATGGCGCCATGACCCTCACCCACATCCTGGTTTTCGTCGTCGCCGCGCTGCTCTATCTGGTCCTGCTGCCGGGACGCTGGCGCGCTTGGGCGCTCTACGCGGGCAGCGTCGTGGCGATCTACTGGCTGCAGCCCGCCACGCGCATCCGGGACCTGGATTTCATCTTCCCGACCGCGACGCTGATCCTGGCCGGGCTGGCGTGGGTGATCACGCGCGCGCCGGACCAGCGCTGGACGCGCGACGACTCCGCCGCGGTTGGGGTGGCCGCCGGGCTGGTGATCGCGCTCTCGGCGGGGCGCTACCTGGCCGAGTCGGTTCGCATCACGCCGTCGCGCCCGCCGGACACGCTCAGCGTGGCGATCGCCGTGCTGGCCGCGATCGCGATCCTGGCGCTGGTGGACCGCCTGCCAGGGGGCAAGCGCCGCCAGATCGCCCCCGCCATGCTGCTGATCCTGGCGCTGTTCGTCGTGCTCAAGACCGCGCCCCTGGCCGAAGAAGCCAGCCGCTGGCTGCGCCGCCAGGCCGGCCAGCCGGAGTCGCTCGCCAGCGCCGCCGAGCTGGAATGGTTGGGCTTTTCGTACGTCGCCTTCCGCCTGATCCACACCCTGCGCGACCGCCAGACCGGGCGGCTACCCGCGCTCTCGCTGCGCGAATTCGTCACCTACGCCATCTTCTTCCCGGCCTTCACCGCCGGGCCGATCGACCGCGCAGAGCGCTTTCTGCCGGACCTGCGCGACCTGCCCGGCCCGGACGCCGCGCGGCTGGTCCAGGGCGGCATGCGGATCGCGGTCGGCATCGGCAAGAAGTTCGTGATCGCCGATAGCCTGGCGCTGGTGGCGCTCAGCGCGACGAAAGCCGACCAGGCGACGTCCGCGGGCGGGCTGTGGGTCCTGCTGTACGCCTACGCGTTCCAGTTGTATCTCGACTTCAGCGGCTACACCGACATCGCGATCGGCACCGGCCAGTTGTACGGGATCACGCTGCCGGAGAACTTCAACCAGCCGTACCTGAAGCGCAACATCACCCTGTTCTGGCAAAGCTGGCACATCACGCTCAGCCAGTGGGTGCGCTTCTACGTGTTCTCGCCGCTGTCGCGCTACCTGCTCACGCGCCCGCGCAAGCCCTCGCCGACCGTCCTGGCGCTGGTGGGGCAGGTGGTGACAATGGTCGTCATCGGGCTGTGGCACGGCGTGGCGTGGCAGTTCGTGGCGTGGGGCCTGTGGCATGGGCTGGGGCTGTTCGCCCACAAGGTCTACAGCGACCGCACGCGCGGCTTTTACCTGGGCCTGCGCGAGCGCCCGCGGCTGTCCGCGGCGCTGGGCGTGCTGGGCACGCTGATCACGTTCCACTTCGTGCTGCTGGGCTGGGTATGGTTCGCCCTGCCGGACATCGGCACCAGTTGGGATGTATTCACCGGCCTGTTCGGGTTCTAGCGTTCGTTCAGGGGGGGCAGGGGGGCGGCATCCGGGCGCGCGGGCTATTCCTGTTCGGTCTTCTCCGCGGGTTCTTCCGGTTCGGCGGCGGTGGGCTCGGAGCCCTCAGGCTCGGCGGGTATATCCGGCGCCGCAGGTTCGGGCGCGGGCTCGGCGGCGGGCTGGCGGCTGGCCTTCAGCGCGGCAGCGCGCCCGTCGATGGTTTTCTGTAGGATGGAACGGAACTCCGACGGGGAGGGCAGCGGCTTGTAGAGCAGCGTGTCGGCCCCCGCGCGGGCGATCACGTCCTTTTCTTCCTGCGGCGAGAGGTGGTAGGCCGTGGTCAGCACGATGGTGATGCCGCCGAGGGCGCGGCTGGCGCGCATCCGCTGGCCGATGTCCGGCCCGCTGGCGCCGGGCAGCCGGATATCGAGGATGGCCAGCTCGGGGATCGTCACGTCGAGGCCGCCCTTGTCCACGTCGTCGATCCACTTGATCGCGTCGGTGCCATTGGTAAAAGCCACGCCGTCGATACTCCAGATCTCGAACAGGGCGATCAGCGTATCATACAGATCGGGCTCGTCCTCGACGACCATCCATGTTGACATGCAAAAAACCTTCTCCGGCGTTTGGGCAACCGTGCGGTTAAGCGTGATTGTAGTATAAAGATCGTAAAAGCAAAACAGGCTGTGACAAGGCGGGTTAACGCTCCGGCGCAAGCCAGCCGTGGAGGGTGCTGACCTGCGCCGCCAGCAGCTCGCCGTAGGGGGTGGCGCGATGCCGCCCGGCGTCGCGCTCCCACACGCGGATCGCGTCCCCATGCTGCCGCGCCCGCGCCACAGCGTCCTGCCAGCCGGCCCGGTCGCCCGTGGCCTCGGCCAGCGCCGCCGCCAGAAACGCCAGGATCAGCGCGATCGCCGGCGGCACGTTGAGATCGCGCGCGCCCTCGAGCGTGACGGCCAGGCCCTCCGTGTAGCCGCCCATCAGCTCGACCTGCGCCCGCACGACCAGGATCTCCGGCGGGGCGCGGTGGTAGCCCAACGCGTCGAGCGCGCCGAGAAACCGCCCCTGGTGCAGCAGTGCCACCGCCAGCGCGTGCCGGACGCGCCAGGGCCGCTCGCGGAAGCTAAGCGCCGTCCGGGCGACCGTCTCCGCGCCGGCGTAATCGCCCAGCTCGCCGTAGGCCAGCGACAGGCCGCAGAACCATTCGACCGGCGCGCGCGGGTCCAGGCTGGCGTCTTCGGCCAGCGCGGCGGCGTCGGAGAAGGCTTCGGCTTCCAGCAAGGCCCACAGCTCGGCCAGGCGTGGATCGGCGGGCGGTGGTTCGGTCGAAAAGAAGACGCTCATCGTCAAGTTCCCCGCAAACGGGCAGCTCAGGCGCACGTTCATTGTAGAGGGGCAGCGCGCAAAGCACAATTCGGGGCGGGGGATTATGTCCCACAAAGAGCCGGGAGGACGCCGAGAACAGAAACCGCTCTCTGCAAGGTGGCGAGTCACCGGTCGCCTGCGGAGAAACTACCACGCTAATATAAATAGTGGTTAGATCAGGCTAAATGCGATGCTGTCGCATTTATCAACTTTCGAGCGCTGATCCTCCAGCCATTACCTGATCGCCGTCATCGCCGCCCCCAGCTGCGATCGTCCTCCGCCTACAAAACTCCTCCCGATCGCACGAGATCGTTCGCATCCCCAGATTCTTTTGCGTTTTGACACGTTTTAAGGAGAGAAGACCATGGTTAAGCGTGTTATCGCCTCGTTGCTGATCGCCGCGCTGGCGCTGGCCATCGTCCCGTTCGCTGGCGCGCAGGAGAGGCCGCAGCCGGAAGCAGTCGGCCCTGCGAAGCCTGCGTTGCTTTCGTTGGCGGCTACCGCTACCCCTACCGGCACTACGCCAGGAGATGATCTGGTCGAACTGGTACGCGTGTATGACACGTCGGCACATCCGCTTGCCGAACCTGGTGGGTTGGCAGTAGACAGTCAGGGGAACTTGTTCATAGCTGATGACATGAACAACGTCATTCAAAAATATGACAACGATGGCGAGTTCGTCACTCAATGGGGCGGTCCCGGCAGTGGTGACGGGCAGTTCAAGTTCTCGACCTCTGTACTCGATTTCGAAAATCCACGCGCTCCTCTATCAGTCGATAAAGAGGGTAATGTCTACGCTGCTGACGTATATAATGCCCGTGTCCAGAAATTTGACAATAACGGCACCTTCCTACGTCAGTTTAAGATTGAGAACGCGCTCCGCGTTTATGGTGTCTATGTAGATGCGCAGGACACAGTGTACGTTCACACTTTTCCAATGAATACCATTCAGAAACTTGACCCCGAGGGCAATCTTCTGGGCGAATATCTCGGTGAGGATGCTACACATACGAGGTTTCTATTTGTCCGGTTTTGCGGAACGGACAGTCAGGGGAATCTCGTCATCACTGATGCAGGGATAACGGTAGAGGGGGCGGCTTCCCGACTGATCACGCTCGATGCCAACGGCAAGATCATGAGCCAATTTACCGGGCAGCCTGGTGATGCTGATGGGCAGCTACGTGTGGTTGTTGGGTGTCCCCTGGATAGTGAGAACCGGCTGTATCTCGCTGATCGCACCTCTCGTGTCCAGGTCTTTGACCAGAGCGGGAACTTTCTCGGCATATGGACTGGCCCGGGCGATGGCAGCACATTTGATAGCGTCGATATACTGACAATTGATGGTCAGGATAACATCTACCTGAGGGACTCCACAAACATATATGAGTTCCGGTTGCTCAAGTGATGGCACGTGCGGTTTTGCGCGACCGCCTTCCCCGGCATCACCTACGAGGCGCAGGGCTTCTAGTCGACCGCGTGGGCGAGCGCTGGAGTGCACCCAACGCTCGCCCGCAACGAATCTCCGCTCCGGCGGCAATTTCCGCCCACCGGCACCAGGTCCGCAGCAGTTTAGCACTTCCCCCGTATTCACAAAACGCTTACAATAGATTAGAAGCTGGCGGGGAATCAATATTCATTATTAGGAGTTCAATCTCATGAATATCACCGAACGGGAGCAGCAAGGCATCACGGTTTTCGTGTTGGAGGGCCGGGTAGACAGCGAGGGCGCGGTCGATCTGGATCTGGCTTTGCAGACCGCCCTAACGGAGGGGAAATACAAGCTGGTCCTGGATATGGCCCAGGTGCGCTATATCAACAGCGCGGGACTGCGCACCCTGGCCGACGTGTTGACTCAGGCGAAGGCGAATAACGGCAACGTGTGCCTGGTCGATCTGAATCCGAAAGTGCGGCGCGTCCTGCAGATCATCGGGTTCGATAACTTTTTCAGCATCTTCGACTCGGTCGACGCGGCGCTGGCGTCGTTTTAGCCGGGCGGGTGTGCTGCCGGCCCGTGGCGAACAACCCCCGCCTTGGGGGCTGTTTTTTTACCCTCCGGGGCGGCGCGAAACAGAATAGACCACAGAGAACACAGAGGACACAGAGTGTATATAGATTTCTCTGTGCCCTCCATGATCGCTGTGGCCAATCAGTGGGACAGCATAGGGGAGCAGCATGGCATTTCTAGGAGAACTGCGCGTCCGAGCCCGACATGAAAACCTGCGCGTGATCTCGCATTTCGTCCACGGGATCGGCCACCGCCTGTCCTTGACCGACAAGGCGCTGTTCGAGCTGGAGCTGGCCGTCGAAGAGGCGGCGACCAATATCATCAACCACGCCTATCCCGACAACAACAAGGGCGACATTCTGCTCACTGCCGACCAGCACGGCGACTTCGTGCAGATCGCGCTCACCGACTGGGGCCTGCCGCTGGACCCGGACGACGTCAAGCCGTTCGACATCAACGCGCCGGTCGAAACCCGCATCAAGGGCGGCATGGGCCTGCACTTCATCCACACGCTGATGGACCAGGTCGAGCGCGAGACGACCACCGAGCCGGGCAAGCCCAACATCCTCAAGCTGATCAAGTGCATCGAGCGCGAGACGGATGGCCAGCGCGGGATCAGCATGATGCAGGAACTCAACGCCATGCGCACCGTCAGCGAGGTGATGACGTCCAACATCCAGCTCGACGACCTGCTGAGCCTGATCCTCAACAAGCTGATCACGACTATCGGCGCCGAGCGCGGCACGATCTTCCTGGTCGACGAGGAGCGCGGCGAGCTGTGGTCGCGCGTGCTGATGGACGAGGTCGGCCCGCTGTCGGAGATCCGCGTGAAGATCGGCGAGGGCTTCGCCGGCGTCGCGGCGGCCACCGGCCAGATCATCAACGTGCCCGACGCCTACGCCGACCCGCGCTTCAATCCCCAGATCGACCGGCTGACCGGCTTCCAGACCCGGTCGATCCTCACCGCGCCGATGTTCAATCCCCAGCAGAAGATCATTGGCGTGGTGCAACTGCTCAACAAGCACGGCGGCCCGTTCGCCTTCCGCGACGAGCGCCTGCTGGCGGCGATGTCCTCCCAGGCGGCGATCAGCATCGAAAACGCGCGCCTCTACCAGCAGGAAATCCAGCAGCAGTTGATCAACCGCGAGCTGGAAACCGCCTACGCGATCCAGGCCAGCTTCCTGCCGGACACGCTGCCCCAGATCGATCGGTGGGACATCGGCGCGCTGTGGCGCCCGATCCGCAGCGTGGCGGGCGACTTCTACGACTTCTACCGGCTGGATGAGAACCGGCTGGCGGTGGTCATCGCGGACGTGTCGGGCAAGGGCATCCCCGCCGCGCTGTTCATGGCGCTCAGCGTGACGGTGCTGCGCTTCGGCATGAGCCTGCACCTCTCGCCGGAGGAGGTGATCCGGCGCGCCAACGAGATCATCATCACCGAGCAGCGGTCGAAGATGTTCGCCACGACGTTCGTGGGCTACATCGATCTGGCCAGCGGCGCGCTGAACTTCGCGTCCGGCGGGCACAACCCGCCGCTGATCTACCGCGCCGCGCGGGGTCAGTGCGAGGAAGTCACCTCCAGCGGGGTGGCGGTCGGCCTGTTCCGAGGGGCGGGCTTCGCGGGGGCCGCCGCCCAACTGGATCCGGGCGATATCCTGGTGCTGTATACCGACGGCATCACCGAAGTGATCAACGCCGACGAGGACGAATTCGGCGAGGAGCGCTTGCAGGCGCTGCTCATCGAGCATGCCCACCTGCCGGCTCAGGACCTGGCCGACCTGATCCTGGAGACGACCACGGAGTTCGCGGGCGATCAGGAGCTGTTCGACGACGCGACCCTGGTGGTGGTCAAGCGCGCGGGGTGAGGCCGAGCCACCGGGCGGATCGCGGCGGGATCAGCCGAAAAAACTCTGCGCCCTCGGTGCCCTCAGTGGTGATACCCGCGCCTCACTCCCCGTCCAGCACGGACACGCGCAGGTGCCCGGTGATCGGGTCGGCGTAGGTCTTGGCGCGCACGCCATACGCCGCGCGGAGGTGGCGGGGCGTCAACACGTCGGCGGGTGTGCCTTCGGCCAGCACTGCCCCGCGCGCCATCAACACCACGCGATCGCAGTAGCGCGCGGCCAGCTCCACATCGTGGACCGCCGCCACCGCGCCCAGCCCTTCCTCGCGAATCAAGGTCCCGATCAGGACCATGATCCCGACCTGGTGCTGCAGGTCCAGGTTGGCGGTCGGCTCGTCGAGCAGCAGCAGACGCGGCTCCTGGGTGAGCGCCCGCGCGATCAGCACGCGCTGCCGCTCGCCGCCGCTCAGCGTGCCAATCAGCCGGTCGGCTAGGTGGAGCGTCCGGGTGCGGCGCAGGGCGCGCTCGGCGATGGCGCGGTCGTGCTCGGCCTCCATCTCGAAGCGGCCCAGGTGCGGGTTGCGGCCCATCATCACCACCTGCCGGACGGTGAAAGGGAAATCCAGCGCGGTGATCTGTGGCACCTGGGCCACCACGCGCGCCGTTTCGCGCGGGGAATATGCGCTCAGCGGGCGGCCGAGCAGGCGAATCGTCCCGGTCGCGCCGGGCCACAGCCCGCTGATCACTTTCAGCAGGGTGGACTTGCCCGCCCCGTTCGGCCCGATCAGCCCGACGAGCTCGCCCGCCGCCGCCGCGAACGTCACGCCGCACAGGATGTCCTGCCCGTCGCGGCGATAGCTCAGGTTCTCGGTGGTCAGCAGGGGGGTCATATCGCGCCCCCTGCGAGGGATTCACCACAGAGGACACGGAGTGCACAGAGCAAGAAATCAGAAAAAACTCTGTGTCCTCTATGCTCTCTGTGGTTAAAGCTTCTCCGGCTCACTGGTCCGCCTCGTTCTCGAACAGGTCCGGGTAGAGGGCGCGGGCCACGTCCTCGACGCCCTGCGCGATGTGGTGGCTGACGTTGGTCATGTGTGCGTCCACGATCGGGACGACGCGCCCCTCGCGGACGGCCCGCAGGGTAGCGAACGCCGGGTCGGACGTGAACCAGGCCAGCGGGTCGGCTTCGCCGGAGAACCACCCGCCCAGCAGCACCACGTCCGGATCGGCGGCCAGCACGAACTCGGGGTTCACCAGGGGATAGGCGCCCAGATCCGCCTCGGCGGTGACGTTGGCGCCCCCGGCCAGCGTGATGATCGCGTCGACCGTGCTGCCGGGCCCGTAGGTGATGCCGCCCGGCTCGTAATACAGCACGCGCGGCGGGTCCCCCCCGGCGACGGTCTCGGTCACCGCCGCGATGCGCGCGTCCATCTCCGCGATCAGAGCTTCGGCGCGCGCCTCGGTCCCGGTGACCTCGCCCAGCAGTCGAATGTTGGCCCGGATCTCGTCCAGGTCGTTGAACTCGGTGAGCACGAAGACCGGCTCGCCCGCGTCGAGCAGTTGGTCCAGCGCGGCGGGGTTGCTGTAGGACGCCATCACGATCAGGTCGGCGCCCAGGCCGATCAGGCGCTCGGGATTGCCGGACAGGTCGGTGTAGGGGATGCCCTCGATCTGACCGGCGATGTTGCTGATGGCGGGGTCGCTCGCCAGGAAGGTCACGCCCAGCAGCCGCTCCGGCCCAACCAGCGCCAGCAGGATTTCATCCGAGCCGAGCGCGACCGACGCGATGCGCTCCGGCGGGGCATCCAGGGTTAGCTCGCGGCCCAGGCCGTCGGTCACAGTGCGCGGGAAGACGGGCGCCGGGGCGCAGATCTCCTCGAAGGCGAGCGCGGGCAGCGGGGCAGCATCCTGCGCGGCGCTGTCGCGCCACGACCAGCCCTCGACCGCGCCATGCTCCAGACGGGTGCTGCTGGCCCCGGCGGGGCTGTAGACCCAGCCGCCGCTCGCCGACCGGCGGAAATAGGTCCAGTAGGCGCACGAGTTGCCGCCCTCGCACTGGCAGAAACAGCTCTCGCCCGGCGGCACGCAGCCGACAGCCTCGATCTGGCAAATCGTGCTGCCCATCGCGCCACTCTCGGAGACGATGGCCAGGCCGGTCGCGGCCAGCGCGTCGGCGCCGGTCGGCTCGTCGCCCGCCAGCGTCACGCAGAAGGTCTGCGTGCCGTCCGGCCCGTGGACGATCACGCCGACCTGGATCGGCTCGCCGCCATCCTGGGCGGCGGCGGGCGGCGCGGCCATCGCCAGCGCCATGAGAATTGCCAGGGTGAGGATCGCGGCGGTGCGTCGAATCGTCATGTGAAGTGCCTCCTTAGCCCCTCCCCGCCATGCGTCTGAATTGTCCTCACGGACGCGCGGCGTGTCAACCGTTTGGCCCGCCCAAAGCACCAACTCCGGCTTCAGGTTGCGGTATAATGAAGGGGGTGGTTAAACGCGCCTCTTTTTCGCAGCATCGGACGGCAATACACAGGACATGGAATTTCCCGCCCTCGCTACGCGCGACAAGCTGAATATCTACCTGCGCCAGGACCTCCTGGCCGATATCGCCGCGGGCATCACCGGCGCGACCGCGGGCGCGCCCCAGGCGATGGCCTTCGCCATCGTCGCCGGCATCAGCCCGGTGTATGGACTCTACACCGCCATCGTCTCGACTATCGTCGCCAGCCTGTTCGGCAGCGCGACGCTCATGACGACCGGCCCGACCAACGCCCTGGCCGTCGTCGTGGCGAGCACGCTGGCCCCTTTCACCGAGTCCAGCGACCTGGTCGCGCGGATGGTGACGCTGACCTTCCTGGTCGGCGCGATCCAGCTCGTCATGGGCCTGCTGCGCCTGGGCGGGCTGACGCGCTTCGTCTCGGCGGCGGTCATGACCGGCTTCGTGACCGGCGCCGCGCTGCTGGTGCTGCTCGGCCAGCTCAGCCACCTGACCGGCATCACCACCGGCAGCCACCGCCGCGTGATCGAGGGCACCTTCGACATGCTGCGCCACCTGGGCCAGCTCCACCCGGAGACGTTCGTCATCGGGCTGGCCGCGATCGTGATCATCGTGTTCCTGCACCACACGCGCCTGACGTCCTTCGCCACCCTGATCGCGATCATCATCACCACTATCGCGGTCGTGCTTTTCAACTGGGACGCGGCGGGCGTGGAGGTGGTGCGCGACCTCTCGCCGATCCCCAACCGGCTGCCCGGCCTGATGCTGCCCGAATCGGGCCTGATGGGCGATCTGGTGACGGCGGCGCTGGCGATTGCCGTGCTGGGCCTGGTCCAGACGGCGGCCCTGTCGCAGAGCCTGAAGGAGAAAGACGACCGCATCCCCGACGCCTCGCGCGAGTTCGTGGGGCAGGGGCTGGGCAACATGGCCGGGGCGCTGTTCCAGAGCATGCCCGCCGGGGGATCGCTCTCGCGCACGGCGGTCAACATGAAGGCCGGCGCCCGCACCCGGCTGGCGAACGTGTGGGCCGGGATCTTCGTGGCGCTGATCATGCTGCTGTTGGGCGGGCTGACCGAGCACATCGCGCTGGCGGCGCTGGCCGGGCATCTGGTGGTCGCCGCTTCGACGCTGATCAGCCCGGCGCGGATCAGCTTCATCTGGCGGGCCAGTTGGACCGGGCGCTGGGCGATGGTGGCGACCTTCGTCTCGACGCTGGTGCTGCCCCTGGAATACAGCGTGTATGTCGGCGTGGCGCTCTCGCTGGCGATCTACGTGCAGCAGTCCAGCCACATGATGATCACCCAACTGGAGCCGGGGGGCCCCCACATGTTCCGCGAGAAGCCCTTCGCCGGGGGTCTGCGCGACGGCGAGCCGGTGATCCTTTCCGTGCACGGCAACCTGTATTTCGCCGCCATGCGCGACCTGGCCGACCGCCTGCCCGATCCGAACGGCGCGCGCTGCCCGGTGGTGATCCTGCGGCTGCGCGGCGACACGCTGCTGGCGGGCACGGGCACCACGGTGCTGGTGACCTACGCCGAGCGGCTGCGCGCGCGGGGCGGCCTGTTGGTCCTGTGCGGGGTCGAGAAGCCGGTGCTGGAGACGCTGCGCCGGACCGGGGCGCTCAACCGCATCGGACGCGAGAACGTGTTCCTGGCCGACGAGTTTCTGCTGGCCTCGACGCAGGCCGCGCTGGAGTATGCACGGGCGTGGCTGGCCGAGAAAGCCGGCCCCCCGTGCCCCTGAGCCGGGCTGAGCCCGAGCGACCCATTCCCCCCAGACATTCACCACAGAGGGCACAGAGAGCACAGAGAAAGCGCCTTACTCTGCTGGCAGAGGGCGGTTTGGGGCAGGGCGAAACGCGCTGGACTGGCGACGGCTGCTGATCCTGCTGATCATCGGGAATATCGCGTTGGTGCTGCTCACTCCGCTGGGGTAGGGGTCCGCAAAGCCTTTTCGGCCTCATTCGGGACCCCACTAGTACGGCAGATCTTCCTGCATGATGGTGTATAGCGTGTCCAAATCTTCCCCGATAGTTGTCATGGCATTGGAGTGATCTTCAACCAAAGTCTCGAAATGTCCATCAAGCAGCAGCAAGGTCAACAAGAACTCGTCATAAGTGCGACCGATCAGGATCATAGCAACCCACGAGAGCCGGCAGTTCGGCAGTTTTTGCGCATTGTAACCCCACCAGGTCACCTGCGCGGCGTTCGCTTCACGGATCAGGGCGCTCATTTCACCCTGCGTTGATACAGCTAGCAGCTCGTCGTTGAAATACGCTATCTTTTCAACTGCCGGTTGAGCTATGTCAAATACCTCGTAAATCTGGGTTTTAGTGCAGGGGGGTAGCGCCCTGTTGCCGTCCTGCGCGTAGGCCACGCTGGGCAGCAAAAGCGCGACGATTAGGCTTAGAATGGCGATTCGTTTCATGAAGTTTTCTCCTGTTCATCCGGGGTTTTGTGTTGCGATTTCGGGGCATTATTTCAGCCGCTTGATTACCCGTAGCTCCGCCTCGCTCAGCTTGAACCATTCGCCTTCAACGCGTTTGTGGCGCAGCATTTCATGTAGATCCCGTTCGAGATCCCGCGGGTGGTCAGTTTCGATGACGCGGATGACGTGTATTTTGTGAGGCGATCCGGTCTGGAGCTGCGCGACCCGGCGCGACACGTCCCCCTGGGTGATGCCGATCTTGTAGTATTGCCCCGCCCGGACGATATAGACCTTGCCCGGCCTATCGGGTGGCTCCTGAAATTCTGAGACGTTCTCCGCCCTTGGGGGGGCATAATGAGGATCGGAAATTTCTCGATATACTTCTACTGGCAAGCCCCATTGAGACGCCTTCAGTTTTAATACAAGTAGGCGTATGATGTCCATATCTGCCCCCAATCCGGAGCACGCGGGCGGCTAGAACGACCTCAAGATCAGCACCACCCCGATCAGATCGTGCACGTTCTCATTCGAGATCCTCATCAGCGAACATGTCCAGCGTCCGCGCCTGGTTGTCGTCTTTCACACGCTGCGCCTGTTTGAACGTGCTGACCTGTTGGGCATGTCATTCCCCAGAGGCTAACCCAACGGTCACCCTGTAGGATAGCACGAAACGGGGAGCTGGGCCGGCGATGCGCAGAAAAAACCGGGCGCCTCGCAGATGATCGGATCGATGACTAATCTACTCCCCCCATCCCTGCTCCACGTACGATGTGCAGGGCGCACCACCCCGCACCCAGCGCCGCGAGTCGTCTTCTCGTTCTCGTTCCTCTGTGCTCTCTGCGCCCTCTGTGGTAAGTAACCCGCTCACCCCAGCGCCACGTCGAGCGTCATCATCACCGCGAAGCCGATCATCGCGCCCATCGTCGCGATGTCCTGGTTGCCGTTGGACTGCGACTCGGGCACCACTTCCTCGACCACCACGAAGATCATCGCCCCGGCGGCGAAAGCCAGCGCGTAGGGCAGGAGGGGCCGCGCCAGCAGCACCGCGCCCGCGCCGATCACCCCGGCGACCGGCTCCACCACGGCGGAGAGCTGCCCGTACCAGAAGCTGCGCAGTCGCGACATGCCCTCGCCGCGCAGGGGCATCGCCACGGCCAGCCCTTCGGGAAAGTTCTGGATGCCCACGCCAATCGCCAGGGCCGTCGCGGCGGCTAGGCTGGCCGAGGGCAGGTCCGCCCCGGCCGCGCCGAAGGCCACGCCGATCGCCAGCCCTTCGGGGATGTTGTGCAGCGTGATCGCCAGCACCAGCAGCACCGCCCGCCGCCACGCCGTCGGGAGGCCCTCCGCCTGGTCGAGCGAGGCGTGCAGGTGCAGGTGCGGCAGCACCATGTCTATCCCGCGCAGCGCCACCCCGCCCAGCAGGAACCCGATCACTGCCGGGAACCAATCGGCCAGCGCGTGCCCGGTGGACATCTCGATGGCGGGCGCCAGCAGCGACCAGAAGCTGGCCGCGATCATCACCCCGCCCGCGAACCCCAGCATCGTGTCCAGCAGCCGGCGGTTGAAGGTCCGCGTCAGGAACACCGTCGCCGCGCCCAGGGCCGTCAGGCCCCAGGTGAAGCCGGTCGCCAGCAGCGCCTGCACCACCGGGTGAAGTTCCTTGAAGGTCTCCACATACGCCTCCTCCCCGATAAATCCGCATACAGTATAGTGACGTGCGGCGCGCTGCACCACCCCGGGGACGGGTGCGTTGCCATTTTCCGGCCTCATTTCCCCGCACCAGCCGCATTTTTCCGGTCAAAATCCGCCTTTATCTATGCGCTAATATTATTTGCTATTTACAACTAATATATTCATTGTTTTCAATGGTGAGGGGGTGCTTCTCAGACGCCCACATCGAACATCAAACCCATACATGGCCGTACGACAAGGAGAACAACCCAATGAAACGTGCCACATGGCTCACGCTCGCTCTTGCCTTGCTGCTGGCCTTCAGCCTCGCGCCGATCGCCCACGCGCAGACTGACCAGGGTCGCATCGAGTATGACGAGTATGTCTTCGTCGAATGTGCCAACGGGGGGGCTGGTGAGGAAGTTCACCTCACCGGGTACCTGCATGTGACCTTCCGCCAGACGTTTGACAACGCGGGCGGGGTGCATATCAAGTTCCAGGTCAACCCGCAGGGGATCAGCGGGGTCGGGCTGACAACCGGTGACACGTATCGCGGGACGGGGGTTTCGAAGGACCAGTTCAACGCTAAGGTCGGCGAGCAGTCAACCTTCATCAACAACTTCAACATCATTGGCCAGGGGCCGGGGAATAACGCGCTGGTGCATGAAAACTTCCACATCACCGTCAACGCCAATGGCACCGTGACGGCGCTCGTCGATAACTCCCATTCGGAGTGCAGGTAAGCCATCCGCGGGGCGGCTCACCGGATTTCCCCTGGCGGGCCGCCGCCGCGCCTGCTACAATACGCCGCATGATCTACTTCAGCAACACGACCATCATTTCCCTGGTCCTCATGGTTTCCACCGAGGGCGCGCCTTGAACCATTGCGCCCGGTGATCGAGTAACACGCTAGCTAATATCCAGCACACGACCAACGGCTCTGGGCGCACCCCAGGGCCGTTTTTGATTCGCGTTTCACGGTACACTAGCACGACAAGGAGCACACCATGCACGTCATCCAGCTCGACCACATCACCATCAACTACGCCGGGCGGGTCATCTTCGCGGACCTGAGCTGGGCCATCGGCGATCGCGCCCGCGTGGGGCTGGTCGGCCCCAACGGGGCGGGCAAGTCCAGCCTGTTCAAAGCCATCACCGGGGAGGTGATCCCCGACGCCGGGACCGTGGCGCGGGCGCGCGGCCTCACCGTTGGCTATCTGCCCCAGGAGGTAAGGCTCGCGCCGGGCCGGACCGTGCTGGACGAGGCGCTGGTCCCGCCGCCCGCGCTGGCCGAGGTCGACGCGCGGCTGGCCCGCCTGGAGGCGCAACTGGCCGATCCGGACGTCTACACCGATCCGGACGCGCTGGCCCGCGTCCTGGATCGGCAGGCGGCGGCGCTGGACGAGTACGAGCGGCTGGGCGGCCCGCGCCACGCGACCGCCGTCCGCGACATGCTGGCCCGGCTGGGCTTCTCCGAGGACGATCTCGCCCTGCCGACCGAGGCGCTCAGCGGCGGGCAGAAAAAGCTGGTGGCGCTGGTCCGGCTGGCGGTGGAGGGGCCCGACGTGCTGCTGCTCGACGAGCCGGACAATCACCTCGACCTGCCGCGCAAGCGCCAGTTGGAGGGCTTCATCAAGGCCTACCCCGGCGCGGTGGTGATCATCTCGCACGATCGCTACCTGCTGGACGAGGTCGCCACCCAGATCGCGGAGCTGGAACGCGGGCGGCTGACGGTCTACCCGGGCAACTACACCGCCTACACGACCGAGCGCGAGCTGCGGCGGCTGCGCCAGCAGCAGATGTACGCCGCGCAGCAGAAGGAGATCGCGCGCATCGAGGCGGCGATCAAGCGCTTCGAGCACTGGGCGCACATCGTCGTGGAGGAGCGCCACATCCGGCAGGCGCGCAGCCGCCGCAAGATGCTCGATCGCATGGAGGCCAACGGCGAGATGATCGAGAAGGTGGCCGTCCAGCAGACGATGGAATTGCAGCTCAACGGCGGGCGCGGCAGCACCAAGGCCCTGGAGATCCGCGACCTGACGATGGGCTTCGACGACGACCTGCTGCTGCTCGACCTGAACCTGTTGATCCGGCATGGCGAGCGCGTGGGGCTGGTGGGGCCCAACGGGGCGGGCAAGTCGGTGCTGTTCCGGCTGATCCGGGGCGAGCTGGCGCCGCTGGCCGGGGAGATCCGGGTCGGCCCCAGCACGCGGATCGGCTATTACGCCCAGGAGCACCAGACACTGGCCCCCTGGCTGGACCGCACCCCGCTGGAGCTGATCCGCGACGTGGCGCCCAAGAGCGAGGAGAACGCCGTCGCGCTGCTGCTCAAGTTCCTGTTCACCTACGACCAGACGCGCCAGCCGATCGGCACGCTGAGCGGCGGCGAGCGCAGCCGGCTGCAACTGGCCTGCCTGATGCTGAGCCAGCCCAACTTCCTGCTGCTCGACGAGCCGACCAACAACCTCGACATCCCCTCGATGGACGTGCTCGAGGCGGCGCTGGACGATTTCGAGGGGGCGCTGCTGGTGATCTCGCACGACCGCTATTTTCTCGATCAGGTGGTCGATCGCGTGGTCGAGATCGAGGATGGGGCGCTGTGCAGCTACGAGGGCGGCTATACGGATTACCTCGCGGCGTCGGGCCGCCCGGTGTAGAGGGGTGGATCGGTTTTTCGCCGCCTGATCAGCTTGCAAAGTTCTTTAGCACTATTCTGGAGCGTGTTCTTCAGGAACGGGATCCCGCCAGTTCGTCCGTCCATCGCGTTACAGAATAGCCGTTCTGTCACGGATATATCCCAAGTTAGGGTGCCTGAGACCAGTCCCCCCGACTCTGGGGCTTGCCTATGGCGCTAGCTGTGCTATGGTGAGCAAGACGAAAGGGGCGGCGATGGACAAGATACGCAATTGGCGAGTCAGATCGGGCGAGCGGTGGCAGAAACAGACCGATATGCAACGCTGGACGGTGAAAATCCTAGTGGCGCTGGCCGTGGTGGCCGCGCTGTCTGTCTTACCATCGCTCTTTGCTGGCGACTGGCAGGGATTTCTCTTGAACCTGGGGACCGAGCTGGGCGGCGCCGTCGTGACGTTCATCCTGATTAACCGCATTATTGGCGGCGGCGAGGAAAGGGAACGGCTAAAAGCTGACCTGATTGCACGCATGCGCAGCCAGGTAAACGAGGTCGCAGTGCAGGCCGTCGAGGAATTAGGACGGCATGGCTGGCTGACGGATAGCTCGCTTAAGGGAGCGAACCTGACATTCGCCAACCTGAAAGGGGCGAATCTGTTGCTCGCCAACCTGCAAGGAGCGGACCTGAGGGGCGTCAACCTGGAAGGTGCGAGCCTGACGGGCGCCAATCTGCAAGGAGCGGACCTGCGGTGGAGTGCCAGCCTGCAAGGGGCAGTGCTAGTGGGCGCTAACCTGCAAGGAGCGGACCTGGCGGGCGCTAACCTGCAAGGGGCAGTGCTGACGGGCGCCAATCTGCAAGGAACGGACCTGGCGGGTGTTGACCTGCAAAAGGCCGACCTAGTGGGCGCTAACCTGCAAAGGGCGGACCTGTGGAGCGCCAACTTGCAAGGGTTGATCCAGGAGGAGGCCAACTTCAACGAAGAAACCGTACTTCCCGACGGCAGTAAGTGGGCGCCTGACACTGATATGGCCCGCTTCACGGACCCAGCCCATCCCGATTTCTGGCGCTCGGATGATCCTGACTCCCCCGCCTACCGAGACGACAGCAACCAGGGCGGGTAGTAGCACCGCTGGACCGGTACGCCTGGATCATCCTCACGGGGCAGGGGGGGCTGGCTCAGGGCTTTAGCCGCGCGTACCGGGGCACCGTCTCGGTGATGAAAGCGGTCACGTCGATCAGCTCGGCGAGCATGGCGCGCCGCTTCTGCTGCCAGCGCTCGGGCGTGGCCGGGTCGTCCAGCAGCGCGCGCGCCTGGGCCAGCGCCTGGGCCTGGCCGGTCTGCGGATCGTTGAATGAGAAGACCATCCCGTAGCGATCCTGCTGCTCGTCGATGTAGCCCCGCCGCGAGGTGGACAGGAAGATCGCCGGGGTGCCGAGCATGGCGCACTCGCTCGCCATCGTCGCGCTCTCGCCGAAGAACAGCCGGGCGAAGGCCTGCAGGTGCAGCATATTGGTGCGCGGGCCGCGCAGCGTCAGCGGCTGGAGATCGGGCGGCAGCGGCTTCTCGGAGCTGAGCAGCACGCGCCCGTAAGCGCCCAGCGTCTCCACCACGTCGCGCAGGTTCTGCACGCCATAATCGCCGACGTCGTGGCTGGCGCCCCAGTTGACCAGCCGCACGATGCTGAACGGCTCGCCCGGCTCCAGCCCTTCGGGCACCAGCGCGGACGGGTCCGGCGTGAACACCCGCGCATGGGTGTAGGCCAGCTCCTGGTAGCCGTTGTAGCGCACGTGTTTGGCCCCAGCGGATTTCTGGTAGGCGCGCGGCGTGATGACGGCGGTCGCCAGCGGGAACGTGATCGCGTTGGAAACCTTGGCGTGCTCGGTGTCGTAAAACACCACGGTCGGGACGCGCCCCGGCAGGCAACCGTAGGCGATGAACGTGCCGGCGATGGCGGTCGCCACGTCGGGCCGGAACGCGCGGACGATCCGGTTGAGTGCCCAGGCCCGCCCGGCCAGCTCGATACCCAGCCCGGCTACGCCGCGCCGGGCGCGGCCAATGCGCGTGTGCGCGAAGCCAAATTCGTCCAGCAAGGTGAAGGTCATGTCCTTGTCGCGGCTGGTGATCAGCACCTCGTGCCCGTCTGCCCGCCAGGCAGTGATCGCGTGGCGGAAAAAATGGGCGTGGGCCGGATGCGTGATGTCCACCAGGATGCGCATGGTCACCGGTCGCTGTTGACGTAGCGCAGCAGCGCGATCTGCTCGGAGATCAGGCCGAGCAGGAAGAACAGTACGCCGATGCTGGTCACCAGTCCGCCGAAGCCGCTGAACCGGCTGTCGAGCACCAGGCGGCCCAGCGTGTAGCCCCCGCCGCTGAGGATGAACAGCAGGCTGATTGGCAGGAAGATCTTGAGCGGCACGAACAGCGTCGCCAGCCGGGTGAGCGTCAGCAGGAAGCGCAAGCCGTCCTTCAGCGGGCGGAGCTTGCTCTGGCCCGCGCGGGCGGGCGAGGCGAACGGCTGGTATTTGACAGCGTACCCGGCGCGGAACAGCGCGATGGTGAGCGTGGTCGGATACGAGTAGCCGTTGGGCAGCAGGTAGACGAAGCTACGCGCGATGTTCGCCCGCACGCAGCGGAAGCCGGAGGTGAGATCGAGCACCCGGTGGCCCACGATGTACGTCGCGTAGGCGTTGAACAGGCGGTTGGCCAGGGTGCGGTGCACGGCGGCCTGGGTTCCCTCACCGCGCGCGCCGACCACCATGTCGTAGCGTTCCATGTGCTGGAGCAGGTGGGGAATCTCGGCGGGCGGGTGCTGGCCATCGCCGTCCATCAGCACGATGATGTCGCCGGTCGCGGCCCGTATGCCGGATTTGATCGCCGCGCCGTTGCCGATGTTGTACGGGTGGCGGACCAGCCGCACGGCGGGGTGCGCCAGCACTTCGTCGACGGTGCCGTCGCTCGATCCGTCGTCCACCACGATGATCTCATCGACCTGGGGCTGCTGCTCCACCTCCGCGAGGATAGCGCCGATGATGCCCTGCTCGTTGTAGGCGGGCATGACGACCGATACACGTGACGAGTTGAACACCGCGACTCTCCATCCGGGCGCCAGGCAAGGGACCGCGCGGGCGGCCATGCGGACCAGGCACGATGATAGCCGATGCGCGGCGCGGCGTCCAGTGGGCGCGGGTTTCCGGCATATGAAACTTCGCGCGGGCTTTGCTGCTTTCTTACATGCCCCAGGCGCCCAAATCCGTGTTAGGGTATATAACAACACAAGAGCCAGCATCACGAGACCGAAGGATTGTGTTTATGGCTGCCACGATTGGGAAGACGTTACGGCTTGCCGAGTTCTGGCAAGCAGGGACCAAAAGCCTGCTGGTCGACGCCACCCTGCCCGGCGCGCTCGGACCCCTGCCGGGGCTGGAGTCGCCATCCGGGCTGGTCGAGCGCCTCGCGCCGCGCGCCCACGGGCTGATCCTCAACCCCGGCCTGGCCGAACGCCACGCCGGCCGCTTCGCCGGCAAGCTGGGCGCCGCCCTGCTGGTCCGGCTGGACTGGACCAACCTGCCGCGCCCCGCCGATTTCGCCCTGCCGCTGCACAGCGTCCAGCGCGTGCCGCTGGCCACGCCCACCGACGCCGTCCAGATCGGCGCGACCGCGGCGGTGGCGACCCTGCTGCTGGGCTTCGATGAGGATTTCGAGGCGGCCAACATCCAGGCGATTGCCCTGATGTGCCGCGAGAGCGTGCGCGTCGCCCTGCCGCTGCTGGCCGATGTGGTGCTCGCCGGGCCGAAGATCGAGCCGGCCAAGCGCGACGCGGCGATCCAGCTTGGCGTGAGTTTCATGGTCGAGGCGGGCACGGACGGGATCATCATCCCGCTGCCCAGCGCCCCGGCGCTCAAGCTGCTGCTCGCCTTCTCGCCGGTCCCGCTGTTCCTGCGCGTGGACACCACCGCACAGCTCGACGCGGAGCGCGATGCCCTGGGCGCGGCGCTGGCGGCGGGCTGCGCCGGGATCGTCGTCGGGAGCCACGCCCTGGCCGACGCCGGACCCGTCCTCGACGCGGCGGGCGCGCTGGTGGGGATGGTCGTCTCATGAACGCGGGCAAGCAGCAGCGACTGTACCGGATCCTGAATCCGAACGACGGGCGAGCCGTCTGCGTGGCGGCGGATCACGGCTGGATGAGCGACTTCACGCCCAACGTGGCTGAGCTGCGGCGCATCGTGGGGCAGGTGGTCGAGGGCGGCGCGGACGCGATCCTGCTCAGCCTGGGCCAGGCCATGCGCCTGGGCGAGCTGCTCAAAGGGCGCCGCACCCCGGCCCTGCTGGTCCGCGCGGACTGGATGAACATGCCGCGCCTGGGCGGCTCCAACGTCGCCAACGCCATCCCCCAGCAGGAGCTGCGCCACCTGGCCATCGCCACGGCGCAGGACGCGCTCGACCTGGGCGCGTCGGCCATCACCATTTACCTGTTCCTGGGCTTCGACGACGAAACTGAGGCCCGCAACCTGGCGACCTGCGCTGCCTTCGCGCAGGAATGCCGCCGCATCGGGCTGGTGTGCATCATCGAGCCGCTGGCGGTGGGCGCGTCGGTGACGGGCGCCAACATCGTCGACGTGCTGATCACCGGCGCGCGCATGGCGGTCGAGGTGGGCGCGGACATGCTCAAGATCCCGTTCACTGGCGATGTCGAGTCGTTCCGGCGGCTGGTACAGGCCGCCGAGGTGCCGGTGCTGGCGCTGGGCGGCGCGCGCTCCGAGCGTGAGACCGATGCCCTGGAGCTGGTCGCCGAGGCGCTGGAAGCCGGCGGCGCGGGCACCGTCTTTGGCCGCAACGTGACCAAAGCGCCCGACCCGGCCCAGATGGTGCGCGACCTGGTCGCCATCGTCCACGAGGGGCGGCGCGTCGAGGAGCTCAAGCCGGCCGAGAAGCCGGGCGTAATCCAGCTCAAGGGCCTGACCGAGCTGTGCACCGGCTGCCTGCTGTGCGAGATCAACTGCTCGCTGGTCCACGACTACGGCGGCAACCCGCTGTACTCGACCGTCAAGATCTACAGCCCGCAGCCGGACCGCGCCTACAAGCGCAAGACGATCTACACGCCGCGCCACTGCACGCTGTGCAACGTGTGCGTGGAGAAATGCCCGGAAGGCGCGCTATACATCGGCGAGGGCATGGTCCACCTGATCGAAGAGAAGTGCAACGCGTGCCACGTATGCGTGGACGAGTGCCCGCTGGGCGTGATCGCCTTCCGCGACGATCAGCCGATCTTCTGCGACCTGTGCGGCGGTGACCCGGCCTGCGTGCGCACCTGCCCGGAGAACGCGATCATCATGCTGGAACGAGGAGGCGGTAATGGCGCTGGCTAATCGCAGTTACGCGGGGCAGGTCCTGTTCGTGCACCTGGACCCCTTCGAGGCCCATGTCGAGCCGCTGCGCGAGGACGTGGCCGAGCTGCTGCTCGGCGGGCGCGGCATCGCCACCTGGCTGTGGTACCACCACCAGCCGCCCGGCGCGGACCCGCTGGGGCCGGACAACCGGCTGATCTTCGGCTCCGGCCCGCTGACCGGCACGCCCGCGCCCACCAGCGGGCGCTTCGCCCTGGTGACCAAAAGCCCCGTCAGCGGCGGGATTCTGGACAGCTACAGCGGCGGGCCGTTCGGCCAGGCGCTCAAGTTCGCCGGGTACGACTTCGTGGTGATCAGCGGGTGCGCGGCCCAGCCGTCGATCCTGGTCATCCGCGACGGGGATATCAGCCTCGAACCGGCGGGCGAGTATTGGGGCCAGTCCACGTCCCACACCGAGCGCGGCCTGAAGGCGACCTACGGCGCGCACGCCGAGGTGGTCAGCATCGGGCCGGCGGGCGAGTGGGGATCGTGGCTGTCGGGCGTGGTCAGCCGCGAGCGCATCGCGGCGCGCGGCGGCAGCGGCGCGGTGATGGGCAGCAAGCGGCTCAAGGCGGTCGTCGCCGCCGGGACGGGCGGCGTGCAGGTCCACGATCCGGAGGGCTTCGCCGAAGGGCTGCGGCTGGCGCTGCGCGCCCTGCGCATGAGCAGCCAGATCGACCGGATGGGCAAGCACGGCACGACCAACATCCTCGAGCTGATCGACGTAGCCGGGGCGCTGCCGACGCGCAACTTCCAGCAGGGCCAGTTCGAGGAGGCCGACAAGCTCTTCGGCGAGCGCTGGCGGGCTGAGGTCTGGTCGCAGGATGTCGCCTGCTGGGGCTGCCCGATCCACTGCAGCAAGATCGCCAAGCGCGACGGCTACATGCTCGACGGGCCGGACTACGAGACGATCTACAGCTTCGGGACGACCTGCGGGATCGGCGACAAGTGGGCCATCGTCGAGGCCAATTACATCTGCGACGAAGTCGGGCTGGACACGATCAGCGCCGGGAACGTGATCGGCTTCGTGATGGAGCTGTACCAGCGCGGCTATGTGACCGCCGCCGACCTCGACGGCATCGTGCCGGCGTGGGGCGACTCTGCGGCCATGCTGGCGCTGCTGGGCAAGATGGCGCGCGGCGAGGGCATCGGGCGGCTGATGGGCCTGGGCACGCGCGAGATGAGCAAGCACTACCCCGGCAGCGAGGCGTTCGCCATGCAGGTCAAGGGGCTGGAGATGCCCGCCTACCATCCCAACGCGGCCAAAGGCGTCGGCTTGGCCTACGCCGTCAGCGAGCGCGGGGCGTGTCACCTGCACGGTGCGCCGCTGATCGAGTTGTTGGGCGGCGCCAACCCGCTGTCGCAGGAGAACAAGCCGGAGATCTTCCGCATTCACCAGTCCGAGGCCGCCGTGATCGACTCGGCGGTGCTGTGCTTCTTCACGTCGTACGGCATGACGCTCAAGGAGCTGTGGCAATTGCTCGTCCCGGCGACCGGCTGGGATTACCCGGAGCCGCGCGCGCTGGAACACCTCGGGCAGCGGATCAGCACGCTGGCCCGGTTGTGCAACAACCGCGAGGGTCTGACGCGCGCCGACGACACGCTGCCCAAACGGGCGCTGGCCGAACCGATGGCCGACGGTCCCGCCCAGGGGCACGTTGTCAACCTGGAGCCGATGATCGACGAGTACTACCGGCTGATGGGCTGGGACGCGCGCGGCGAGCCGACCGCGGACTGCCTGCGCGGCTACCAGCTCGACGGCCTGCTGAACGGGCACATCGCGCGATGATCGAGGTCGAAGTGCGCCTGGGCGCTGCGCTGCGCGAGCGCCTGAATATGGCCGGTGACGCGGGGCCGCTGCGGGTGGAGCTGGCCCCCGGCGCCACCCTGCCGGACCTCTACGCCGCGCTGGGCATCGAGCCGGCGCAGGTGGCGCTGTGCACGGTCAACAACCGCTACCCGCCCGATGGCTACGTGCTGCAGCCGGGAGATCGCCTGCGGCTGGTGTCGCCGGTCGCGGGCGGGTGAAGGATTAACCACAGAAGCTCACCACAGAGTGCACAGAGGACACAGAGAAATGAAATGAAAAAAAACTCTGTGCTTCCTAGTGTTCTCTGTGGTGAAACGTTCTCCTCGGTGACGCGCGCTGGCAAAACGGCGCGATACCAGTAGACTCATTCCCAGACCGCGAACAAAGGAGACACGCGCCGATGCGTCATGCCATCATCCTGCTCCTGGCGCTGCTGCTGGGGTCCCCCTGGGCCGGACCGCCCGCCGCCGCGCAGGACCCCGCCGACGCGTGGACCACCGCCGCGCTGAACGTCCGGCTAGGGCCGGATGCCGCCTACGCGGCGATCACCCAACTGCCGCCGCAGACCGCGCTGCAAATCGAGGCGCGCAGCCCGGACGCGTCCTGGCTGCTCGGCTCCACGCTCAACCAGCGCTTTCGCGGGTGGATGTCCGGGGCGTACCTGTCCTTAGACCCCGCCCTGGCGCTGGACAGCCTGCCGGTCAGCGACGAGATCCTGCCCCCCTCGGCCTTCGGCACCCCGAACGGCGCCCGCTACCGCTATGACGAGTCCCAGCTCATCGACGCCGGCGCGCTGATGCGGGCGCGGGCGGCGGTCATCGACCTGGACGCGGTCCCGATCGTCCCCGCCGCGACGGAGCGGGCGCGCGCCATCTATGCCCAGGGCGCGCGGCTGGGCCGCGACCCGGCGACCGTCTCCAAGATCGGGGACTGCAACTCGTCGTCGTGGCTGTTCCTGCACGCGTTCGGCGAGGGGCGCTACCGCCTGGGCGCGTATGCCAGCCTGCAAGGGGTGATCGACCAGTACGCCGGGGCGTTCGCGCTCCGCTCGCTGGCGGCGGAGAACGGGCTGAACGTCGCCGCCGTGCTCGATCCGCTGTGGGCCAACCCGGCCCACTGCCAGGCCGGCGAGACGCCGCTGGCGTGCGAGTACCGCGCCCACAACCCCAGCATCGCCGTGATCATGTTTGGCACGAATGACATGCTGGTGCTCACGCCGGAGCAGTTCGACAGCGCGCTGCGGCGCGCCGTCGTCCAGACGATCCAGGCGGGCATCGTGCCGCTGCTGAGCACCTTCCCGCCGCACGCTTCCTCGCCGGAATACTCGGTCCTGTTCAACCAGATGGTGGTGCGCGCCGCGTGGGATTACGGCGTCCCGGTGATGAACCTGTGGCGGGCGCTCAAGCCGCTGGCCAATCACGGCATCGGCGCGGACGGCTTCCACCTGCACGGGCCGATTACGGCGGCGGGCGACCTCACGCCGCCCAACCTGGAGTCGGGCTACCCGGTGCGCAACCTGGTGACGCTCCAGGCGCTGGACGCGGTCTGGCGCGGCGTAGCGGGGTAGGGGAGCTATTCACCACAGGGGGCGCAGAGGGCACAGAAATTTTCTTCTGATTTTCTCTGTGCCCTCCGTGTCCTCCGTGGTAAAAAGACCTACCCGCACGGCTGGTCAACCGGGCGCATCAGGCGTACCATAGAGGCGTGGTATGCCGCGCGCGAGGAGGGGGGCATGGCCGATGTGTTCATCAGTTACCAGCGCAGCCGGAGCGCTGATATCGCCTATATCATCCGGGACAGGCTCGAAGATGAGGGCATCGACGCCTTCATGGACATCAAGGGCCTGTCAGCCGCGGGGCAGTTCCCGCCGCAGCTAGGCCGGGCCATCGCGGAGGCCAAAGTCTTCCTGTGCCTGTTGGGGCCGGACACCTTGGCATCCGATTGGGTCCGCAAGGAGATCGACCAGGCCTGTAACCTGGGCCTGACGCTCATCCCCGTGTTTCACCCGGAATTCACGGAGCCGGATGATATCCAGGATCAGAGCGTGCGCGATCTGCTGCGGAGCCAGGGGGTCGAGCTGCCGACCAACAACAAGTACCTCGATCCCGCGCTGGACCAGATCGTACAACTGGTGAAAAGCGCGCTGCCGCCGCCACCGCCACCACCCCCGCCGCCCGAAAGATACTGGTGGAAGATCGCGCTGGCCGGTGTGATCGGGCTGGCCCTGGGCGCGCTGCTTATGTGGGCGCTTGGCCGGGATGGCGAGCCTTCGCCCAACCCTTCGCCCACGCCTGAGCTGGCGCCGCTCCCGGCGGCCTGGAAGACGAATCTCAGCGACGGTGAGCGCGTGGCCCAGATCGTCACGTTCATCGCCGAATACCCCGGCGAGCTGGGCGGGGACCTGTGGGCGTTCGTCGTGTCTCCCAACGGCCGGGCCTACCCGCAGTCGGAGGACGCCTGCCAGGGCGAGAGCATCCCAGGGCAGGACGGCCAGTGGGAAATGCGGATCGGGCTGGGGGGCGCGGACTCCACCGGGGAGATCTTCGACATCGTGCTCGCCGTGGCGAACACGCCGGACGACAGCCAGTTCATAGGCTATAAGCTGATGGCTTGGTGTGCCGATGGCGAATTCCCGGGCTTTCCGGTGCTGCCGGAAGAAGTGACCGAAGTCTACCGGGTGAAGGGGCTGCTCCGCACCGAGGAACAGTGGGACAGGCCGCCCAGGCTGGTCCAGGCCCAGCTAGGCGGGCAGGCGACGATCACCAGCCCTGCCGAAGGCGACCGGGTCGGCGCGGAGGTGGAGGTCACCGGCACGTATGCCGAGGCGGAGGGCGAGATCTGGGTGCTGGTCTACCCCTCGCATGGGCGATGGTACCCGCAGTCCGAGTTCCCCTGCGAGGCCAGCCACGTCCTCAAGGGGAATGGGCAGTGGCGGGCTCCCAAAGTGACCTTTGGCGACGATCCCGGACGGCCCTTCGATATCGTGGTGGTGGTCGCCGATGAGGAGACCAGCGCGTTCTTCGACAGCCGGCTCAAGCTGTGGTGCAAGGCGGGCTATTATCCGGGGCTGCCGACCATCGAGCTGCCGCCGGGCATTCAGGAGAAAAGCCGCATCCGCGTCTACCGCGAGTGAAAAGGACCAACCTGCACCCATGACCGATATTTTCCCGATCCTCATCGTCAACGGGCGGCCCGCCGCGGGCAAAAGCGAGCTGCTCGACTTCCTGCGCCATCTGCCGGACGACCGGCGGCGCGATCAGTTCCATATGGGCCGCCTGATCGAGCTGGACGACTTTCCCATGCTGTGGACGTGGTTCGAAGAAGACGCCCTGCTCGAAACGAAGCTGGGTCGCCCCCGGCTGCATACCACGCCCGACGGGTATTTCATCCACCACGATCTGTGGCACCTGCTGATCGAGCGGCTGGCGCTGGAATACGACAAGGCGCTCCGCGACACGCCGGACCTGGGCGCGACGCACACCGTCCTGATCGAGTTCTCGCGCGGGAGCGAGCACGGCGGCTACCGCGCCGCCTACGCGCACCTCAGTGAAGCCATCGCCCGCCAGGCCGCGATCTTTTACATCGACGTGCCGTATGAGGAGTCGCTGCGCAAGAACCGGCGGCGCTTCAACCCGGACCGGCCCGACAGCATTCTGGAGCATGGCCTGCCGGACAGCAAGCTCGAACGGCTCTACAAAGCGGTGGACTGGCACGATCTCGCCGCCGAGTCGCTGGACGGGATCGCGATTCACGGGCAGCGCGTGCCGTTCGCGGTCTTCGACAATCACGACGACGTGACCACCCGGCTGGGTCCCGTCTTTGAGGCGCGGCTGGAAGCGGCGCTCGCCGCGCTGTGGGAGCGCTGGCGCGCCGGGCGTGCAGGGTAGGGGCCCCAGGGGCACGCAACAGAGGGCGCTCACTATGCCCTCCGTGGTGAGTCTATACCAAAAAAAGGCCACAGAGCGCGCCCTGTGGCCTTGTGAGTCGGGTGAGTCAGCCTGTCACGCCGCGCAGGGGCGGCGGGTCAGCCCGTTACATGCCTCCCTGGCGGCTGTTGATCTCCTCGCGCGGGTCGCCCATCGGGAAGATGTTGTCCGCCTCGAGATCGGTCGTGAGCTGCGTGGGAGCGGGCGCCGGTTGGTCCATGGGCAGCGCCGGCACCTGGAAGATATGGCGCTGGCCGGGCAGTTCTTCACGCGCCGCGGCGTCGGAGTGGAAGACGACGATCGGGCTTTCGCACAGGAAGGTCGGCGCGTAGTCGTCGGCCTCACTGGTGGTCAGCGCCTTCAGCTCGCCGGTTTCGACATCCACCACAAACACGTCGAAGTTGTCTTCCAGGCGGGCGTGGAAGGTGATGACCGTGTCGTCGGGGGAGAAGGTCGGGCTGCCCACGTCCACACCCATGTCGGTGAGCTGCTGCATCTGGCCGGTTGCCAGGTCCATGATCCAAAGGTCGTACACGCCGAACGCGTTCTTCTGGAGCCAGGCCAGCGATTCGCCGTCGTGCGATACGATCGGGTTCTGGCCCTCCAGGCCGGTGTCGACCACCAGCGTTTCCTCGCCGGTGGCGAGCTCGATCGCGTAGATTGCCCACGTGCCGCCGCGGTCGCTCTGGAAGTAGATCCGCTCGCCGTCCGGCGACCAGAAGGGCGCGATGTCGCTGCCTTCGTCGTCGGTGAGCTGGACCGGATCATCGTTCGTCGCCACGTCCACCAGGAACAGGTCCCAGTTGCCTTCGCGGTCGGACTCGAAGACGATCCGCGAATCCGGGCCCCACACCGGGTTGATGTCGTCGGCGCTGTTGAAGGTCAGCCGTTGGAGCTGCGAGCCATCGACGCGGGCGATGAAGATCTCCCAGGCGCCCAGCGCGTCGCGGTCCGAGGTGAAGGCGGCCCACTGTCCGTCGGGCGAGGCTGAGGGTTGCGCGTCGGCGCTGTCCGGCCCTTGCGACAGGCCATCGGGCAGCATGGGCGCGCCCAGCATGTAAATGTCCCACGTGTCGCCGCGATCGCTGTGATAGAGCACGCCGTCCGGGCAGGCGTTCTCACCCAGGGTGACCCGCGCCCACGGGACGGGCGGCCGCGGCTGGCCGGGCACCCCATCTACCGGCGGGAGCCAGGGGAAGAAGGGCGGCTTGGGCGGGAACGGAAACACCGGGCCGCCGGGTGTATCGACCCAGGGCGGTGGCCCGCCAATGCCGGACGGGCGAACGATGATCGGGATCGGGATCGGGTACGGTCCGAGGTTGGGCGGGAAGGTCCCAATCGGGTCAAACGGATCCCATTCTTCCTGGGGCGGGATGCGCCAGTTGCGCCACGTCAGACCGCCGGCGGGGATCGTCACCGAGGCGCCTACTGGGACGCGCGTCTGGCGCGCGGTTTCAGGGAACAGGAACGCTGCGCCGTCAGCCACGCGCAGCTCGATGTCGCCGTTAGCCTGGCTGCGCAGGAATACGACCGAGGCGACGCGAATATCGACGCCGTTGGCCGTAATGTCAACGGTGGTGTCCTTCGGGCTCTGGACGACCAGCACCGAGGGCGGCGCCAGCGTGCAGCTCGGCGACGAGCCGCCGGTGCGGAACGTGAAGACCTGCATCGGGGTGCGGCTGTCCTTGCTGATGGCGGGCAGCTCGGCCAGAGCGGCCTGTTCGTTGATCAGGGCGGCGCTCACCCAGGCGGCGCGGGTTTCATACAGCACACGGACCCAGGCGCCGTCCGGGCTGACGCCGTCGGCCATCAGCGCGGCATTCGCCGCCACGGTCGCCAGAACCTTGCTGCCCGCGCCCGGCGCGCGCAAAATGTCGGCCTGGGCGCTGGTCGTCACCTGGACCGGCTCGGCGGGCATCAGCGCCACGCCGGGCTCGACCGCGCTGGTGATCTCCACATCGCCCAACAGGTAATACGTCGCCATCTTGGGGGTTGCGCTGTGCAGGTTGGCCTGCACGTTCATCATGGCAATGCCCCATTCCCCAAGGGCGGGATCGGCCAGGCTGGTTCTGACGCTCTGGACGTCGACCAAGGCGGCGCGCTGGCCGGGCGTGTCAAACGGACCGGCGGGGATGAGCGTAGCTTCGACGCCCGCATAGCCGTAACACAGGCTGTTGGGGCCGAGGTTAGCGCAGTTGGTGCCCAGGCTGGTGACGGCCTGGCGGATGAGCTGCTCGCAGGTGGTCCCGCCGTCCTGGGCCAGACTGGCCTGGGGGAAGGGAGTCGCCAGCAGCGCGATCAGAACAAGGAGGGGGATGCAGTGCCGTAAACGCATGATATTACTCCTTAAGGCCCTCACAACCTCTTGTTGAACAGAGTGCCCACCCCGGGGCGATAATTGATCAGCGCGTCAAGATATATGCAGTTGGTGTGATCACCCAGGCGGCACGTATTTGTATGGGGATAGAATCCACCGCCCACCCGAAGGCATGCTGAACTAAGCCCCATGGCCATCGAGTTGCATATACTAATAGGATAGCCAACATTTGAAATTAATCAAGTCAGCCCGTTAGTACCGTCATAAGACAATTATGCCGAACGGTTCAAGAGCGATCTGAACGGCCTGACAGCCGGGCTTGCACACCGGCGACAAACAATCGATCACACCTGTGAGAGAAGGCCAGAACCATCGCGTTCACAGGACCGGCAGAGAGAAATAGATACCGGCCCGCGCCACGGGCGCCCGCCGCACAGGGCCAGGTGCGCGTAAAGGGGTTGCCCGGTACACTAGAGAGTGCGCTATCCATACACCGATCACGGGAGGCAAGGGGCATGAACTATCGTGAATTGGGACGAACCGGCTGGAAGGTATCCGAAGTCAGTTTCGGTTCCTGGGCGATCGGCAGCGCGTGGGGTCAGGTCGACGATCAGGAGTCCATCGCCGCGCTGCACACCGCCATCGACCACGGCGTGAACTTCATCGACACCGCCGACGTGTACGGCGATGGCCACAGCGAGCGGTTGATCGCGCAGGTGCTCAAAGAGCGGGGCGAGACGATCTACGTGGCGACCAAGGCCGGGCGCCGCCTCGATCCGCACGTGGCCGATGGTTACAACGCCGAGAACCTGACGCGCTTCATCGAGCGCAGCTTGCGCAACCTGGACACCGACTGCCTGGACCTGGTGCAGCTTCACTGCCCGCCGACTGAGGTCTACTACCGGCCCGAGGTGTTCGGCGCGCTGGACGACCTGGTCGCCGCCGGCAAGATCCGCTATTACGGGGTGAGCGTGGAGAAGGTCGAGGAAGCGCTCAAGGCCATCGAGTATCCCAACGTCCAGACCGTGCAGATCATCTTCAATATGTTCCGCCACCGGCCCGCCGACCTGTTCTTCCGGGAGGCCCAGCGGCGCAAAGTGGGCATCCTGGCGCGGGTGCCGCTGGCCAGCGGGCTGCTCACCGGCAAGATGACACGCCAGACGACCTTCGCCGCGGACGATCACCGCCAATTCAACCGCCAGGGTGAATCGTTCGACCGGGGCGAGACGTTCTCCGGCGTGGATTACGAGGCCGGGCTGGACGCCGTCGAGGAGATCCGCCCGCTAGTGCCGCCCGGCGCGACGATGGCGCAGTTCGCGCTGCGCTGGATTCTGATGTTCGAGGCGGTGTCGTGCGTGATTCCTGGCGCCAAGCGCCCGTCGCAAGCGGAGGACAACGTCAAGGCCGCCGAACTGCCGCCGCTCAGCCCGGAGCAGATGGCCGCCATCCGCGCGATCTACGACCGGCACATTCGCGCGGAGGTCCATCACCGCTGGTAGGTTTCGTGTAGTCATTAGCGGACCAGGAACGGCATCTGTGACGATAATCCCCCACACCCGGCCCTGCGCGCCATCCATACCTGGTGGGGCGGGGCGGTTAGCAGGCTTCCCCGATCCGGCAGGCAGGGGGCCGGGCGTGGGGGGAAGGGCGCGCCCCGCCGCAGCCCGCGCGAGGCGTACATGACCGGCCCGGCGGCAATCACCGTCCTCAGCGTGAGCTGGCGCTCCGCGGACTTTCTGCGCGCGCTAATCGCCAACCTGCTGGGGCAAGCCAGCCGCCCCGGCGATCTGCGCTTCCTGATCGCGGACAACACCAACGGGGGCGATCCTGAGCTGGCCGGGCTGGACGCGCCCGGCGCCCAGATCGTGCCGGTCGATGTCAGCCGCGAGCGCATGTCGCTGGCGCACGCCATCGGGTTGAACGCGCTGTTCGCCCGCGTGGATACGCCATACGTCCTGGTTATCGATCCGGACGTGGCCGTTTTCCAGCCGGGCTGGGACACCATCCTGACCGCTATCGTGTCCGATCCCGCCCGGACGCAGGTCGTCGCGGCGGGTGCGCCCTATCCGGCCTGGAAGCTGGGCAAATACCACGACTTCCCCAGCCCGCCGTTTGCCTTCTGGCGGGCGGACGCGCTGCGGGCGCTCGATCCGGACTGGCGGCCCTACGCTCGCACGGCAACCCGGCGGCTGGCCGATTTCGGGCTGCGCCAGGTGTTCTGGCTGCCGCGCCTGATCGATCGCGCCGTCCTCAGGTTGCCCCGGCGGGAGTTCCGCGCCGGGCGCTGGGTCGAGCGCTGGACCGGCGTGGTGAGCAAAGACACCGGCTGGCAGATCGCGGACCGGGCGCGGCGGCGCGGCTGGCGGGCGGCGGCGTTCCCGGTGGTGAGCGCGGTCGAGTCCCTGGACGGGGTCGCGCCGGGGCAGGGGGCGGCGTATGCGGCGCTGGCCGCGGAGTTCGAGCTGTATGCCTGGGAGAACCGCCCGTTTTTGACGCACCGCAACCCGACGCGTGCGCAGTTCGGGCTGAATCTGTGGACCAATACCAACGTCACCCTCTACCAGAACCAGGCCGAGAAAGCCGCCCAGACCGCCCGCTGGCGCGCGCTGGTGGCCCAGGTGCAGGGGGAGTCGTAGAATAGAGCCGCGGCAAAAGCGGGCCGGGCTGGTAGAATAGCGCGCCATTCACGCGCTGGGCTATCCGGAGGCGTGAGCGAGGGCGGCGGGCTCTGGCGGGGGAGGGTGGATTTAGGATAAAGGACTATGGCGCGGCGGTCAGCCCTGACAATCGTCTCTTGAAGCACACTGCAGCAAACGGTACAATGTGGGTACCCCTGGCCTAGCGATGGCGGGGCGCCGTCGTGCCATGAGTTTTGTGCAAGGGGGGGAGATAGCGCATAACGGGCGTGCAATCACGGTTTTGAAAGTGTCCCCACTACACTGCGTTGTATCTGCCCAACTATGATGATTTTTGCTTTTATGGCAAAGCCCGAGTTATTGTAAGCGCCATACGCTGAAACGGACAGATTGATTCATGGAACTGATTGCCTATATCCGGCTGTTTCGTAAATGGTTTTGGCTGCTTTTCCTGGGCGCATTCCTGGCTGCCGGGGCGGCCTACCTGCTGCGCAGCAACCAGCCTGACGTCTACACCGCGAGCGTCACCGTTTCGGTGGGCGGCATCATGGACTCGCCCAACCCGGACCTCAACGACCTGTACACGGGCGTTCAGTTGGTCGAGAATTACGCCGTGCTCGCCAAAACCTACGACGTGCTCGAGGCGGCGGTTGAGGCGGGCAATTTCCCCGTCTCGCCGGGCGCGCTCGGCGGGATGTTGAGCACGCGGATTATCGAAAACACGTCGCTGCTGGTGCTGCAGATCCAATATACCGACCCGGTGCTGGCGGCGGACATGGCCAACGAAGTCGCCCGCCAGTTGATCATCAACAGCCCCACCAACCTGACGCCCGAGCAGCAGAGCCAAATCGACCTGGCGACCGCCGAGATCGACCGGCTGCGCGAAGAATTGCAGAGTCTCCGGCTGCAGCTCAACGCCATCGATAGCCAACTGGCGACCACTCTCGACCCGGCGGCGGTGGAGGAGCTGCGCGAGCAGCGGACCGTGATCGCCGATCAGGTGATCCAGACCTCGTCGAATATCGCCCAGTTCTCGTCGAATATCACCTCGCTCCAGCGGCGCACCAATTCGCTCGATATCGTGGAGGAGGCGCGCGTGCCTACCGCGCCGATCGGCTCCAGCGGGTTCTCACAGGTGATCCTGGCGGCGATCGTGGGGGGTGCGCTGGCGGCGGGCGTGGCGCTGTTGATCGAATACCTCGACGACACGCTCCACTCGCCCGAAGAAGCGACCCAGGCCCT
Source organism: Aggregatilineaceae bacterium (assembly GCA_040767355.1). Taxonomy (GTDB): domain Bacteria; phylum Chloroflexota; class Anaerolineae; order Aggregatilineales; family Aggregatilineaceae; genus LM3-B42. The sequence continues at coordinate 89,781 of JAXGOS010000017.1, forward strand.
GGCCCTGCCGACGCTGGCGGCTATCACGCGCTTCGGTAAAGCGCGTGAGCCTTACCCGCAGCGCCTGATCACCTTCCGCGACCCCGGCTCGCCGATATCCGAGGAATACCGCACGCTGCGCACCAATCTGCTGTTCTCGTCCAACGGCAGCGTGACCAAAGGCGTGTATATCATCTCCAGCCCCGGCCCGTCCGAAGGCAAGAGCGTCACCACGGCCAACCTGGCGGTGACGATGGCGGTGGCCGGGTGGCGCGTGCTGCTGATCGATGCCGACCTGCGCCGCCCCAAGCTGCACGATGTGTTCGAGCTGGACAACAGCGTCGGGCTGTCGACGCTGCTGGCAGTGGACCCCGGCGAGTCGTTCGAAGGCACCGGCCGGGCCAGCGTGCAGCAGACGCTGAACGAGTGCATCCGCCTGACGGAGATCCCCAACCTGAGCGTGATCACCAGCGGTTATATCCCGCTGAACCCGACCGAAGTGTTGGGCTCGGTGGCCATGCAGCGCTGGTTCCAGGAGCTGCAGACGTCCGGCCAGTTCGATATCATCCTGTTCGATACGCCGCCGGTGCTGGTCGTGGCGGATAGCCTGGTGCTGGCCTCGACGCTCGATGTGCCGCTGGTGTTGGTGCTCGAGGCCGGGCAGACCCGGCGCGGGGCCGCGCTGCGCGCCAAAGAGCAGCTCACGCAATTGGGCATTACGGTCAGCGGTTTGGTGTTGAACGCCGTCAATCCCCGCGACAAGGGCGGCTACGGCTACGGCTACGACTACTATTATTACTATGGCGACGGCAAGCCCGGCGCGCAGAAATAGCAGCACAAAAACCAACCACAGAGATCACGGAGAACACAGAGCGGGAAAGAGAAAAGAACGACATTCTTCCTCCGTGCTCTCTGTGTGCTCTGTGGTGAATCTTCGTGGTGAGCCTTGTCTTTTGATGTGAGTAGACCGGGAGTCGCATGTCCGAAACGCAACCGCAGTCACCGACGCTGCCCGAACTGATCAAGCCCCAGGAAAAAGACCACCGGCGCCGGCGGCGGCATAGCCGGTTCCGGTTCGTCCGGCGGATCCGGCGGCGGATCAAGCGGCTCAACTGGTTGCTGCTGCTGGTGATGGTCGCGGCGGTGGTGGCCGTCGTGGCGATGAGCGCGCTGGTGCTGACCATCAACGCGCGCAATACCGTGAACGATGCCTGGGATCGCCTCGACCGCGCCTGGAGCATGCTCAACAGCACGCCCGGCACCGAGCTGACCCTGACCGATTTCGAGCGGGTGCACGCCGGCGTGCGCGATCTCCAGCGCGGCCTGACGAACGCCCGGCGCCAGACGGCGTTCCTGCGCCCGTTTGACTCGTTGAACGCCGATCTGGAGACGATGCTGCAGTCGCTGGATGCCGCTTACGAGCTGGCCGCCGCCGCCGATGCGACGCTGAACGGCATGCAGCCCGCGCTCAACTTTTTGACCGAGGGCGAAGACGACGAAACGCTAGCCCCTCAGCTATCGTCCGGCGAGCGCGTGGTCGAGCTGTTGAGCCTGGGGCGCGGGCGGTTCCTGAGCGCGCAGAACCATCTGGACCAGGCGCAGGCGATCATCGACGGGCTGGACCTGGCGAACGTGTCGCCGGACCTGTTCGTGACGGTCGATGGGCTGGCCCGCTACCACGACGAGCTGGCCGATATCAACAGCATCCTGCTCGACTCGCCGGACATGCTGCGCGTGGCGCTGGGCATCAACGACACCCAGACCTATCTCGTCCTCTCGCAGAACAGCGATGAGCTGCGCCCGTCGGGCGGGTATACCAGCACCTATGGCTGGATGACGGTGCGCAACGGGCGCATTCTCGACTTCGCCTACAGCCCCACCACCGACACCAGCCCCAACCCGCCGCCCGCCAGCCGGGTCGATCAGATCGCCGTGCCGGACTGGTGGATTCGCTACGGCCAGCCGATTTATGCCGCGTGGGATGGCAGTTGGTACGCCGATTTCCCCAACACGGCGCGCATGGCGGCCTGGTATTATGACGAAGGCGGCAATCCGAACAGCCCCGTGGATGGCGTGATCAGCATCGACATTTACGGCTTCGAGTACATTCTGGAGGGGCTGGGCGAGGTCGTCGTGCCCGGCTACAACGAGACGGTCACGCCAGAGACCTTCCGCGACGCCGTCTACCAGATCCGCGCCGAGGGGGAGGGGGATGTGCCGCATAAGCGCTTCCTGGCGGCGCTCTACCAGCAGATCATGGATGACTGGCAGTCGGTGGACCAGGATCGGGCGGTGGAACTGCGCGGGGACGTGCTGCGCGCGCTGCAAGAAAAGCACATCATGGTCTATTTCGCTGACGAGCGGCTCAACCGGGCGTTCGACATCCTGAACATCTGGGGCGCGCAAAAACCCGCCAGCGGGCAGGATTACGTGATGGTGGCCGACGCCAACCTGGGCAACAAGTCCAACCGGTCGATCCTGCGCCAGTTGACGTATGATGTCGAGATTCTGACCGACGGGACGCTCGGCAGCCGGCTGGCGGTGGCCTACGATTACCCGGCGCGGCTGGCCGAAGACGATCCGGCGGTCCACCCGGAGCACTACAGCGACATCAACTACCACACGATCATCCAGGCGTTCGTGCCCGCGGGCAGCACGCTCACCGGCACGGCCAACCTCAACGCCGAGCCGGTGGTGGTGCCGGACGTGGCGCACACCACCTTCGTGACGCGCGCGACGATCAACTACAACCAGAGCGAGCGCTTCCAGTTCAGCTACACCACGCCGGTCCTGGTGGAGACAATCGGCCCCTTCCACCGCTATAAGCTGGCGCTGCAAAAACAGCCGGGCATGTACGCCGAGCCGGTCAACGTGCAGATCACGCTGCCGGAAGGCGCGCGCACGATCAACGTGTCGCCGGCAGCCGACGCGAGCTACCAGCTCGAGCAGCCGGTCCTCGAGTTCCGGCTGGATTTGCTGCAGGATCGCGAAATCGAAGTCATCTTCATGCACGGCTAGCCGCGCGGGCGGCCGGGCGAGCGGCGGTTTTCATCACAGCGTGCACAGCGATCGCAAAGGGTTTTTGATCTCTCTGTGATTTCGTGCGCGCTGTGGTTTGTGTATTGCGCCTGCCGCCAGCCGGCTAGGTCCGGCGCACCCCAGACGATCCGATTGAAGAGCAGAAAGTGCGCGGACGGCGTCAGTAATTCATGAATCTATTTGTGAAAAAATTACTCAAATTGACGTAATTAAAAAAATGATTATTATTTTAATTGCCTGTCCCAGTCGTCCTATTTTGGTTCAGAGATCGCGCTGCCAATGCGCAGTCGCGGTGACGAAATGCCAGATTGGACGGCTGTTCGGATCACAGGACTGATGCTTCACCCAGCGCCTGGCATCGTTCAAATCAAATCACGAGGTGAAAACAGCAATGAAATTCCATCGTTCGTATCGTCACACTATCATGCTTCTCATCAGTCTGCTCAGTCTGTGTGCTGTCCTGCTGGCTGGAATGTCCGCCGCTGCGCAGGGCCCAATCGGACTATCATTCCCGCCGTCCGAAGGCACCGCATGGAGCGAGCCCCAGGACCTGGGAGATGGCCAGATTCAAACGTTCGTGACTTTGGATGAATCCGGCGCCTTGAATCTGGTCGGGGTGTCTTTCACGGAAGCCGCCCTCACCGGCCTGCCGGAAACGCCGAGCGATGGACACTGGGATGTCAAGGATGCTGACGGGCAGGTTGTCATACCGTGCTGCGGGCATGAAGTTGTGCTGGAATTCCCTGAAGAAGCCTCCACTACGCCCTTCAAACACTTCGTCATGAACTGGAATCCCATGGGCCACACACCTGCCCATGTCTATGACGTGCCTCATTTCGACCTCCACTTCTACACGATCTCCAATGAGGATCGCATGGCTATCCCGGCAGCGACCGGCGACACAATGTGCATGGTTCCAAACCCGCCCGACGTCGGTGGCGAGCATCCCGCGACGGTGTCGTGCGAGACCTTCGAGGAAGCGATGATGCCGCTCCCAGACGACCAGATGCCGCCGGGGTACATTTCGGCTGGCGCGGTCGAGCCGGGCATGGGGAATCACCTGATCAACACCCAGGCTCCTGAGCTCGCCGGGGAACCGTTCACCCACACCTGGATCTATGGAGCCTATGCGGGACGGATGACGTTCTACGAGCCGATGATCGCCAATGCCTTTCTGGAAGAGCGACATGAAGAAGTCTGCGCCGAGATCGCCATGCCTGAGGCGATGTCCGAGCCCGGGTACTATCCGTCTCAATATTGCATCCGCTATCTGGCTGGTGACGCTGACGGCGAGGGTACCTACGTGGTGTCGCTGGAGTCGTTTGTCGAATACTAAAGAGTCGCGCCGCCGTCGCACCGTCGCCCATCGATCAGCGGCTGTGATGATGCCGGTTGCATGATAGGCTGCGTTCATGTGGTCTCTCGCTGAATGGTCGTGACCTAACGGCCACTCAAGCGAGAGCCGCATGAACGCTTTTACTTAGCTCTCAACGCTCACCGCCAGCCCGCCAGGTCCGGCGCGCCCGCCGCCGGGGTGATATCCTGCGCGGCGCCATCCGTGCGCACCAGCCACAGCCGTCGCGCCGCGCCATCCTGGGCCGCGACCAGGACCGCTGTCCGCCCTGGGTTCCACGCAGCGGCGAGCACCTGCCCGGGCATCGGCGGCGAGAGGCGCGCGATCTCGGGAACTTGTATGCCGTCCGGGGCGGTCCGCGTGGCGTAGAGCGCGAACGATCCCGGCGTGACGATCTCCAGCGTGCCGCTTTCGCCGCTGTAGGCCAACTGCTCGCCGTCAGGGCTCCAGGCAACGCTGAATATCCGCTCGCTGCTTTGATAGACGCTCACCTCTTCGCCCGTGGCAGCATCCCACACCCAGACGGTGTTTCCCGGGCCGGCGCTGGCGAACCGGCTGCCATCCGGGCTCCATCGGACTTCTCGAATCTCCTCTCGCAGAGGTGTTTCGATGAAGTGTATAGGGTCCCCATCGGTGGCGTCCCATACCAGCACCTGACCGTAAACCGTCCCGCTCGCAAGTCGCTGTCCGTCCGGGCTGAGATCGATGGATGAAACTGCTCCGGGGGTCAGAGCGCGCTCTCCAAGCATTTGTCTTTCTCCACTGGCCGGATTGACTTTCACCAAACTAATACCTTCCCCAACATACAACAACTCGCTATCCGGGCTCCAGGCAACGGACGATATCTGGCGAACGAACATATCGAGATCGAGAATCCACTCGTCGCCTGACTGGGTCCAGGTTCGGAGGGTCCCTCCCAGGCTGCAAGCGGCGAGATGATCGCCAGAGAGGCTCCAGTCGACAGACATGATTATTTCTGGGAAATCCCCCCCATCCGTATAGGCGATCCCGTCCGGCGAACCGGCTTGAAGGACGATACTCTCCTCTGTGGCTATATCCCATATATACAGAAGCGATCCAAGCCCGGCTGCTAGCCTGGTACCGTCGGTCGGATGCCATTTCACAGACGCCCAGCGGACAGGCGTTTGGTGCTGGCTAGAAGTGAACACGGTTGCCCCACTTGCCAGGTCGAGGACTTCGACCGTGTCGCTGCCCAGCACGCGAGCAATGTAGTTTCCGTCGGGACTCCAGTCGATCGCCACGATCGATGTCTCGCCGAGGGCCTGGACCAGCGTGCCAGCCGGGTGCGCGCACAGCAGGGCCAACACCACCGCAGCCACTGCGGCAAATCTCCATCCGAATCTCAGCGTGTTTTTCATCATACACCTGCCTCCTGCCTCATCTACGCTCACCGCCAGCCGGCCAGGTCCGGCGCGCCCGCTGCCGGGGTGATGTCCTGCGCGGCGCCATCCGTGCGCACCAGCCACAGCCGTCGCGCCGCGCCATCCTGGGCCGCGACCAGGACCGCTGTCCGCCCTGGGTTCCACGCAGCGGCGAGCACCTGCCCGGGCATCGGCGGCGAGAGGCGCGCGATCTCGGGAACTTGTATGCCGTCCGGGGCGGTCCGCGTGGCGTAGAGCGCGAACGATCCCGGCGTGGCGCTCCCCAGGAAGGCGATTCGCCCGCCGGCCAGCTCCAGCGCGGCCTGCATGTGCAGCCCGGTGGCGGCTTCGGTCAGGAAGATCGTCGTCGTCCGGGCCTCATCGAGCACCACACGCCCCACCACCGAAGGCCCCTCCCACGTCGCCCCGCTCACGATCAGCGCTCCGCCGCCGGGCGACCACGTCGCGTCGGCATAGGGCAGCGCATCCACGAACTGATTCACGTCATGCCCCACAGCGATCGGGACGCTGCCCCGGCCCAACGGCGTCTCGACGGTGACGATCAGGGCGTCGCTGTTGGGCGACCAGCGCATACCCACCGCGCGCCGCTGCTCGTGAAGCTGGGCCACCTGGCCCGCGTAGCCGTTGCGGAAGACGTGCCACGATGTCGCCCCTTGCGCGTCATAGATCCAGACGCCGGTCGGCTCGTTGAAGCCCGCGGCGGGGTAGGTGGCCGGGTCGGCGGGGTCCACGCGGAAGGCCAGCCAGCGCCCATCCGGTGACCAGGCCAGATCGCCCCAGGCGAGATTTTCCGCCAGCCCCCAGCCGGTATCGGGCGCGACGTGCAGCGCCTGCCCATCGACGTGCAGCAAGGCATCCGGCCCGATGGCGGCCACGCGGCCCGCGCTGCTGACCGCGAAGAAGCTTCCCTGTGCCAGCGGCGCGGCTGCCGGGCGGCCATCCGGGCCTAGCTCGAGGATCGGCACGATCTGCCCGGCGTAGCTCACCACCACGGATGCCTGTTCCGGCAGGGGGACCGCGGGGCCAATCGGACCCACCCCGCCGGGCAAGTCGCCCGGTCCCTCGCCCGTTTCCCCGGCGTCAGGAGCCGGGCCGGGACCCGCGCCTTCGTCACCGTCCGGCAGCCCACCCGGCAGCGGGGCGGCGGTGAAGGTCGGTGGCGGCGGCCAGGTTGGCTCCTGGGCGACTGCGGCGGGCGTCAGGCTGGGGAAGGGCGTGAAGCTGGCGGTCGGCTCCGGGACCTCGGTGGGCGTCGGGGGCGGCGTTGCCGGGACTTCGGGCATAGGTGTCGCGGTCGCGGCCGGTGCTTCCGTCGGCGTTGGCGGCAGGGTGGGCCGTTCGGTCGGGATGGCGGTGGGCGTGACCGTTGCCGTGATCGTCGCGATTGGTGTGGCACTGGGGACCAGCGTCGCGCTCGCTGTCGCGGTGCGGGTCAGGGTAGGGGGGATCGTCCGGGTGGCCGATGCTGTGATGGTCGCGGTCGGTGTAGCGCTGGGAGCCAGCGTCGTGCTCGCTGTCGCGGTGCGAGTAGGCGTGGCCGTATGAGTCCCGGTGGCTGTGGGCGTATCCGTCGCCGTGGCAGTCGGCGTGCGCGTGGACGTTGCGGTTGGGGTGGCGGTATAAGTCCCGGTGGCTGTGGGCGTCTCTGTCACCGTGGCGGTCGGCGTGCGCGTGGGCGTTGTTGTCGGGGTGCGGGTTGGCGTGGCGGTATATGTCCCCGTCGCCGTGGGCGTCTCTGTCGCCGTGACAGTCGGCGTGCGCGTGGGCGTTGTTGTCGGGGTGCGGGTTGGCGTGGCGGTATAAGTCCTCGTCGCTGTGGGCGTCTCTGTCACCGTGGCGGTGGGCGTGGCGGTATATGTCCCCGTCGCCGTGGCAGCCGGCGTGCGTGTGGGCGTCGCGGTCGCGGTGTGAGTGGGCGTAGCAGTATATGTCCGGGTGGCAGTGGGCGTGAGTGTCGCTGTAGGGGTGCGCGTGGGGGAGGGCGTGAGCGTGTCCACGCGCGCCACCAGCGTCGCCTCGAGCGTTGGCGAGAGGGCCACGGTCGGCGTCCGGGGCGCGTCGATATCCAGGCCGCAGCCAGCCAGCGCCGCCGCGATCAGGATCAGCCCGATCCGGGCGAGTCGATAACGCGTCATCATACCTGTAGTGTAACGCGTTTTTGCGGCGCCGTAGGTTGACAGGTGGCCGGTCGCGGGGGGAAAAGCGTTTTACCACGGAGGACACAGGGGGCACAGAGAGAGAGGGATATTTTGAGAGTCTCTCAAAATTCCCCTCTGTGGTCTCCGCGATCTCTGTGGTGAATTGTTCTACACCAGGATCCGGTCGATGGCGTCGGCGAGCTGCGCCAGGTTGCGCACCTGGTACACGTCGCTGCACAGCGGCGCGTAGACCGGCATGTCGCTGTCGCCGGTGCCCCATTGCGCGGGATACTCCGGGTTCATCCAGATCAGCTTGCGGGCGCGGCGGCATACCCGGCCCAGCGCATCCGCCGCCGGATCGTTGAAGTTGTTGCGCCCATCGCCGAGCACGATCACGGTGGTGCGGTGATCGACGGCGTCCAGGTGGCGGGCCTCGAACTGGCGCAGGCTGGCGCCCAGGTCCGTGTTGTAATGGCCGGGCGGCAGCCGGGTGAGCACCGCGACCACCGCCTCGTCGATGCGGGCGGTCAGCAGGTCGGGCGTCACTTCTTCCAGGTGATCGATGTAGGCGAAGCTGCGCGTCTTCTGGACCTGGTCCTGCAGCTCGTAGAGCAGGCGCAGGAAGAACTCGGCCACCGGGCGCATCGACGTGCTGACGTCGAGCAGGGCGACGATCTTGGGCTTCAGTCGCCGCTGGCGGTAGTGGATCTCGAACGGCACGCCGCTGTAGCGCAGGTTGGCGCGGATCGTCGCTTTCGGGTCCAGCTTGCCGCGCGCGCCGCGTTTCTGGCGCAGCGCCGCCCGGCTGCGCAGGCGCGCCGCCAGCCGCCGGACCTGCTCGCGCAGGATGTCCATTTCCGCCGGGCTGAGCGAGCCAAACGGCCGATCCATCAGGTCATTCAGCGGCTTGTGCTGGCGCATGTCCTCGATGGCGTTGTCGCGCAGGGTCTGCCCGGCGAAGTCGCCCAACTGCTCCTCGAGCCGATCCTGGTTTTCGGCGACCTGCTCCTGCAGCGCCTCGATCGTCGCCGGGTCCATGCCCGCCTCAGCCAGCGCCTCCCACAACTGCTCGAGCAGGTCCTGGAGCTGGTCCCAGCCCAGCAGCCGCTGCAAGCGCCGGGCCGCGCGGCGGGCGGCGCCGGGTGATGTCGATCGCATATCGTCCAGTCCGGCCTGCTCGGCCAGGTCGTCGAGTTCCTCCTGGCTGGGGCCGCCCCCATTGAGCAGCCAGTCGAGCATTTTTTGCAGGTCGGCGGCAAGCTGCTCCATCAGCTCCTGCAGCGCCTCCTGGAGCATCTGCTGCTGCTCCGGCGTCAGCTCCGCCTGGGGATCGATCAGCGGCGGGGTGCCCCGGCCAAAGTACAGCGGGAACAACTCCTCGAAGGTGGGCAACGCGTCGGCGTCTTTGACCAGCGTCGAGCGCAGGCTGAGCCGGAAGTGCTCGCGGTCCCCCACGCCCAGGGCGTCGATCGCGCGCCAGGCGTCCTGGCTCTCGGCGACCGACACCCGCACGCCGGACGCGCGCAGCGCGGCGATGAACCTAACGATACGGTCTTCCATGGCCGTTGCCTCCCTGCTGTCTGCTCAGCATCCGGCGGGCGCGCTCGACGTCGGCTTCGTACTTCAGCAGGACGGTCAGCGTGTTGTCGAGCACGTCGGGATCGAGCGCGCTGGCGTTGAGCGTGACCAGCGCGCGCGCCCAGTCGAGCGTTTCGCTGACGCTGGGATTTTTCTTCAGGTCGAGCTGGCGCAGCATCTGCACGGTTTCGACTGCCTGCCGGGCCAACTGTGGCGCGAGGTCCGGCACCTTGAGCTGGACGATTTGCAGTTCTTCCTCGAGCGTCGGGTAGTCGATGTAGAGGTACAGGCAGCGGCGCTTGAGCGCCTCGCTCAGCTCGCGAGTGTTGTTGCTGGTCAGGAAGACGACCGGCTGCTGCTTGGCGACGATAGTCCCGATCTCCGGGATGCTGACCTGGAAATCGCTGAGCACCTCCAGCAGGAACGCCTCGAACTCGGCATCGGCGCGGTCGATCTCGTCGATCAGCAGGACGGTCGGCGCGTCGCTGTTGATGGCGCGCAGCAGCGGGCGCGGCAGCAGGAAGCGGTCCGAGAAGAAGACGTCCTCCTCCTGGGCCAGCCGGTCAGCGGCGTCGGTCAGCGAGCCCGCGCCGGTCAGCAGATCGGCCAGCTTGTCGCGCAGGAGCTGGGTATACAGCATCTGCTTGGCGTATTCCCACTCGTAGAGCGCCTTGCTCTCGTCCAGGCCCTCGTAGCATTGCAGCCGGACCAGCTCGCGCCCGGTGACGGCGGACCACGCCTTGCTCAGCTCGGTCTTGCCGACGCCCGCCGGACCCTCGGCCAGCAGTGGCTTGCCGAGCTTCTCCGCGAGAAATAACACGGTGGCGATCTCGTCGGTGGCGATGTACTTCTGGGCGGCGAGCGCCGCGCGCACTTCCTGTACTGTCTCGAACATGCCGATCTCCTCTCAACCCATCACGTCCCAACCCAACGCAGCCCGCGCCCGCTCCCCTGGCGCCCGGCGGGGGGCCGGGCCTGGCGAGCGTCTCTTTATTTTACGATATATATCTTTATTATAGCAGGTATCCGTGAGCGCCAACCGGCGCGGTGAGCGGCTGAGAACAAGGTACCATCGTCACAGGGGACAGAAAATACGATCGGATTCGCCTTGATTGACTCGGTGTGCTAGCTGATGTATGAATATCTGCGAAACCAGTACACATTCCCCGTTGAAAAGGTACAGTAATCAAACACCGGGATGATTTTCCGGTGACCAAAGTAGAAAAGGTAGTGATCATGGTTAAACCGGAAGACCTTGAACTCGACCAAATACTGTATAACGTGGTCCTATATTTGTTTCAAACAGGACAGGAAGAGGCAGCAGAGCTTTTGCTGATGTGTGAGTTTGAAGATTATGAGG
>JAXGOS010000018.1:0-94324 GCA_040767355.1 Aggregatilineaceae bacterium
GGCCCTCACGCGCAGCGCGGCGTAGACTGCCAGGACCGCCCAGGCAGACGCCATGGCGTACATCCGCGTTTCCTGCGACCAGCCGATGTGTAGGGCCGACAGCGCGATGAAAAAAGCCGCCAGCTCCCCGGCGCGCCGGCCCCCCAGCCGGACAGCGACGGTGTAGGTCCCGGCGGCGGCGGCCAGGCCCCATAGGAGCGACAAATAACGGATGGCGAACTCGCTGATGCCCGCCGCTCGGATCCATCCGAACAGCGCCCACTGGTACAGCGGCGGCTGCACGTCGTAGGACGTGGTCTCGGTCGCCTCAGCCAGCGACTGCTGCGCGACGTGAACCGACCACGCTTCGTCCCACCAGACGGCCTTCTCGCCCAGCGCGAACACGCGCAGCGCAAAGGCCAGCAGCAGAACCCCCACAAGGATGAACCGGCGCAAAGACTCTATTCCTGCCCTCTGTTCCCCGGCAGAAGCGGCGTCAACCACGACAGCAGCGCGTCCTCCGACCGGGTTTGCATGTACACGCGGCCCGGCCCGGTCAGGTCCACCACCAGCCCCTCGCCGCTGAACAGCGTAGAGCGCACGCCGCCGACGGTCCGCACGTTGAAGCCCATGCCCTCGGTGAACGAAACGAGATGACCGGTATCGATGGTGTAGCGCTGGCCCTGCGCCAGGTCGATGGGGTGAATCGCGCCGTACGACGAGAGGAACAGCAGGCCGTTGCCGCGCGCGCGCAGCATGATCAGCCCTTCGGACGCGAAGAACGTTTGGGCGCCGCCCCACTTGGTGTCGATCTCGACGCCCATCGACGAGGCGACGTACGAGCCGCCTTGCACCAGCAGCGATTCATTCTGCATCTTCAAGATCATCATGTCGCCCGGCAGGGTCGGCGCCAGGTTGATCTGCCCACCGAAGTCGGGCGCCCGGTAGATGTTCAGGAAGAAACTTTCGCCGCCGAACACGGTGCGCTGCAGGCTGCGTAGCACGCCGCCCTCCATGCGCGTCTGAAGCTGTACGCCCTCGGTCATGCTCACCAGCGCGCCCGACTCGACGCGGATTTCTTCGCCGGGCGCCAGATTCACGACCGCCATGGAGTACGAGGGGCGGTATAGGATGTCTGCTTGCATGGATCGTTCTCCTCGACTAAGCCGGCTCACGAGTCCAACGGCAAGTATATGAGATTTTCGGATGCCAGCCCACAACTTAACGAGCTTTAATCTGGCGTTAAATTGACGTTCAAAACGCGGTGGTATTCTGCTCGAGGTTCTGGTGATACGCTGCCTGCCGAGCCCGTGCCGAGTCCGATCCGAGACGCGTCCAGAACCGGCGCAAAATGCGGCATATGTGGAGGTTCCAGGCGGCGATCTACCCCCATATGTAGGGGTTTTTTCGAGGCGGCTTTTTCGCCAAAATGGAGATGGAAAAGTTGCGGAGATAGAACAAATGATCTATGCTCATGGGCATCAAATCAGCAGATGTCCGGCCCCCGTGGTTGGGCGAAGGAGGCTGAACACCGTGAAGCGTCATCTGATACTGGTTTGTCATGCCGCCGACGGCCATTTCGCCGATGGCAATCGCCGGGCGGTGCGGTCGGTTCTGGATCACTCGCTCTCGGTTGCCCGCATCGACCGGCTGGGCAAAGAACGCTACGCAATTCGCTGCCCCGACGGGGGCCGGTTGGAGTTGCACGCGCCCGGCCTGGACGGCTATCGATCGTTCCACCGGATGGAGCTCGCGCTGGATGGGGATGGCTGGACCAAAGACATGCTCAACCTGATCTTCGAGTTGATGCGGGCCGGTGGTTTCGGCCTGATGGACAGTCTGGAAACCTCCCACTTCATCGTGGCGTCGCCCGATCAGGTCTCATACTTCCCGCGCCTGCCCGAGGCGCCCCTCCTGGTCCGCGATTCGCGCGACCTCGGCTACTCGATTCTCTGACTTCGTCAAACGATATAAACGCAAACGGCGGACTCGCGTGAGCCCGCCGTTTGACCGGTATCACTCCGGCTATTTGGCGTAATCGACCGCGCGCGTCTCGCGGATGATCGTCACCTTGATCTGGCCCGGATATTGCATCGTCTCTTCGATGCGTTTCGAGATATCGCGCGCCAGGCGCATGGCCGCCAGATCGTCAATTTCCTCAGGCTTGACCATGATCCGGACCTCGCGCCCGGCCTGCAGCGCATAGCTCTGCTCCACGCCCGAGAACTCCTTGGCGATGTCTTCCAGCGCCTTGACGCGGCGAATGTACGTGTCCAGGCTTTCGCGGCGCGCGCCGGGCCGGGCACCCGAGATCGCGTCGGCGGCCTCGACGATCATGGCCTCGACACACTCCTGCTCGACCTCGTGATGGTGGCTGGCGATGCAGTTCACGACCCGCGCGTTCACGCCGAATCGCTTGGCAAACTCGGCGCCGATGGTCGCGTGCGTACCCTCGACTTCGTGATCGATCGCTTTCCCGATGTCGTGCAGCAGGCCGCCGGCCTTCGCCACAGCGACATCCGCTCCCAACTCCGCCGCGATCATCCCGGCGATATGCGCCGTCTCGATGGCGTGAGCGTGCTGGTTCTGGCCGTAGCTGGTGCGGAACTTGAGCCGCCCCAACAGCTTCAGGACTTCATTGTGCAGGCCGGGCACGCCGGCTTCGTAGGCAGCGCGCTCGCCCTCTTCGCGGACCACGCGCTCGACTTCCTTTTGCGCGTCGGAGACCAGTTTTTCAATGCGCGCCGGGTGGATGCGGCCATCGAGCACCAGCTTGGCCATCGCCCGTTTGGCGACCTCGCGCCGGATCGGGTCGAAGCTCGACACGGTCACGGCTTCCGGCGTATCGTCGACCACGACATCCACGCCGGTCGCCTGCTCGAACGCGCGAATGTTGCGCCCGTTGCGCCCGATAATCCGGCCCTTCATCTCGTCGGAGGGCAGGTCCACGACGCTGACGGCGATCTCGTTGACCTGTTCGGAGGCAATGCGCTGGATCGCCAGGGCGATGATATCCCGCGCGCGGTTGTCGGCGTCGATCTTCGTCTCTTCCTCGACTTCGCGAATGCGGCGGGCCATATCCTGCCGCGTCTCCTGCTCGACCATCGCCAGCAGCTCTTCGCGAGCCTCGTCGCGCGTCATCTCAGCCACCCGCTCGAGCTCCGCTTTATGCTCGTCGTAGATGGCGTCGATCTCGTTCTGGCGCTTGTCGAGCTTGCTCTGCCGCTTGTTGAGATTCTGCTCGCGCAGCTCCAGCCGCTCGTAGCGCGCGTCGAGATCCTCGCGCCGTTTTTGCAGCCGATCGCTCTCGCGATCGATTTCCAGACGTCTTCGCTTGGCGTTTTCTTCGGCTTCTCGCTGGATGCGCAGCGCCTCATCCCGGGCATCGACAACTGTCTGCCGGGCCTGGTTTTGGGCTTCGCTGAGAATGCGAGCGGCCTCTTCTTCGACCTGGCGCTTTCGACCGGTCCCCCGAGTATTCTGGACCATCATCAGACCGGCAGCGCCCAGCCCAACGCCAATCGCTAGCCCGATGATGAGGGCAATCACGATTTCCATGGGGCTTACTCCTCGTTAGTTTGCTCAGATTCAAAGTTGTCAGGTCGTTCAGCTAACAGTTGATCCACGACTTCACGGACGACATCGTATTCAAAGCCCCGACGGACCAGGAACGCGCCTAACCGCTCGCGAAACGCCTCCGGCGCCAGGCCGCGCAGCCGTCGAGCCTTGTCTTCGGCGGCCTGCCTGGCCGATGAGGCCGGATCCAGCCCATCGAGAACTTCGTTGATCATGGATTCCGGGATGCCCTTCTGGCGCAGCTCGTAGCGCAGCGCGCGCGGCCCGCGTGGGCGGAACCGCTCGCGGTTTTCGATCCAGTACAGCGCAAACGCGCGATCGTCGACATAGCCCATCCGCTCGAGGCGGGCCAGGGCATTGTCGATCACCGCCGGGGCGATCTCCTTGGATTCCAGGTTGCGGCGGATTTCAGCGCGGCTGTAGGGACGGCGCGCCAGCAGCCGAACGGCCCGATCGATGGCGCCGGCCACCGCGTCGATCTCGCGCAGCGCGGCAACTTCGTCTTCGGACAAGGTCTGTCCGGTGTGCAGCCGAGCCGCTTCCAGCGCGGGCAGCCCAAATGCGAATTCGCCGTCCAGGTAGACACTCACCCGGTCCGCGTTTCGTTTCTGGGCTTCGAGCTTGGTAACAGTCCGGCTCACCGAGTTCATCCCCAAAAAAGACAGCCGTGAGCAACCCATGCCACGGCTGTTTGGCTGAATGTTCGTCTGGAACTCGAAAGGGGCGTCGCTCAACCAGAGCGCAGGAGCGAACAACTCCCCTCAACCGGGCGACTGCCGGATACGGTAACACCGCCCGTCGAACGATGGGACCCTCGTGCGGCCACCCGATCATTCGCCCGACGGAGCGCCAGTCCGCCCTTCTTCTTTAAGTGTATACCCGTATTTTCCCGCCGATTGCGAAACACCTTCACCGCGCACCTATCGCGCGCAACGTTTGTCAAATCGGTCGTGTACCCGGCAAATCCCACCAATCGCTGGCCATTCAATCGGCCCATTCAGTGCGACTATCGCCGGGTTGGGTCAACTCACATCGCCGTGTGAGGATATTCACTCGCATCCAACATCCACCACCCGGGCGGATGTCAAGGTGCCTTGTCGAGTTCCACAGGTCAACCGTGGCACATTCCACTATGTCGCAGTGTATCCTATATTATGCACACTAGCCGCCAATTGTACAAGCTATCCAACTCCCCCGCCTGGTCCGGGCTGTTGCCGACGGGCTTTTTATGGACTGCTAACTCATTTCTAAGGTTGCTCTGACGCAATTTTTACGGTAGTGATCGATCATAGAAGTCGAACAGCAATCCGAGTAGGAAAGATCATTGAGGAGGTTAAAATGGCTAACCTGACTCGCTGGAATCCACGCAACGAACTTGAGATTTCCGACATTTTCCGCCCGTTCGAGCAGATGTTTGAGGACCTGTGGCGCGGATGGCCGGCTCGCTTCGAAACGGACACGGCCCGCCCGATCATGCGCCCGGCGATGGACGTGATCGAGAATGACCGCACGCTCACTGTGCGGGTTGACCTGCCGGGCATGAAGCCCGACGACGTGCATGTCGAGGTCGAGAACGACACGCTGACCATCAAGGGCGAGATGGGCGACACCATCGAGCAGGAAGGCGAGCGCTATCACTACCGCGAGCGCCGCTACGGGTCGTTCCAGCGCAGCGTGCGGCTTCCCAACACGCTCGACACCGACAAGGTCGAGGCGAGCTTCGAGAATGGTGTGCTGAACATCTCCATCCCCAAGCAGCCCCAGGCGCAGCCCAAGCAGATCACCATCAAGGTCGGCAAGAAGTAAGCGAGGCCGAAGACCCCATTCCACGCCGGGATCGATGACGATCCCGGCGTTTTTTTCTTGTCTGGGCCGCCTATTGCCCGCGCCGGGGGATTTTTTAGAGGAATTTTACTTCTTTGGAGGCCTGTTATGTGATAAATTACACGTATGAAGAGAGCACCAATATCAACCATAAGGTTTCGTTACATTCTTCATAAAAAGCGGTGCGTTTACGGGTTTTTACCGTTTTTTTATGGGTTCTTTGCATCCCAGGGGAGGACAGGGCATTACAAACCAAAGGGAGATCCGGGGGCACGGGGGATCTTCCGCAACGCAAGTGAACCGAACGAGCGCGTATCAGGTCGAGCACTCCGCACATTAGAAAGGGCTACCATGAAATCAGCATGGCGATCAAGGAGACTGCTGGTCACCTTGATCTCTCTGACGCTTATCTCGCTTTTCGTCCCGGCGCAGTTTGCCTCCGCCGGGGTCTCGCTTCCGCAAGATGCAACCAGCCTGAACAGCCCGGGCGCTGCCCCTCTGGCGGCGACCTACAACGTCACCTCCACGGCTGACTCAGGCGCTGGATCCTTGCGCGACGCGATTACAGCGGCCAATGCCAATCCTGGCGAAGACACCATCACCTTCGCCCTCACCTACCCGGCGACCATTACGCTGGCGACGCCCCTGCCCGACATCACCGGCGCTCTGACGATCACCGGTCCTGGCGCCAGCAACCTGACGATCAGCGGCGGCGGCGTGACCCGAATCATGAACATCGTCAGTGGCGCTACGGTGGAAATCATCGGCCTCAGATTCGCCGACGGCAACGCCGATACTGCCGGTGCCATTTACGTCAACGGCGGCTCGCTGTCGATCACCAACAGCATCTTCGCCGGCAACGACGCTACCTCCGCCACCATCGGCCTCGGCGGCGCGATTCGCGTCTCCACCACAGGTTCCCTGACCGTCACCGGCAGCACGTTCTTGGACAACTATGCGTATTTCGGTGGCGGCGCCATCCACAGCTATGGGAGCGTCGAAATCTTGTCCAGCGTGTTCGACGGCAACACGACCGAAACGAGCAACGGCGGCGCTATCTTCGCCACCGGCACCACGAACATCACTGCCTCGACGTTCTCGAACAACGTGGTGATGGGAGTCGGTGGCGGCGCAGCCGGTGGCGGCGCCCTCCACAACATCGGGACGCTGACCATCAAGCGCAGCCTGTTCCATCTGAACCGGGCGGTGTATGGCGGCGGCATCAACAACAGCGGCTCGGGCATCCTGACGGTGGGCAACACGACGTTCTCCGGCAACTTGTCCGAAAACAACGGTGGCGGCATCAACAACAGCGCCACCGCGACAGTGGTCAACTCCACGTTCACCGGCGATGCCCACCCGGACGGCTACGCCGGCGCAGCCGGCGGCATTGACGGCCGTTCCGGCGGCAGCGTGACCGTGATCAACAGCATCTTCTCGGACATCGATACGCTCGAGAACTGCCTGGGGATCACTGACGGCGGCGGCAACCTGTCCGACGACGGTTTTTGTGGTTTTCCGCCAGAGCGCACCTACGTCGATGCGCGAATCGGCCCCCTGGCGAGCAATGGCGGCCTCACGCAAACACATGCCCTGCTAGCCGGCAGCCCTGCCCTGGGCACCGCCGTTGCGTCGGCCTGCGCGGCCGAACCGGTCGGCGGTGTGGACCAGCGCGGAGTGACACGTCCCCAGGGAGACCCGGTATGCGACAGTGGCGCGTATGAGTCGAGCCTTCTCAAGCCTGGGGCTCAGACCTATACCGTCAACAGCCTCCTCGATCCAGGCGATGGTATATGTAATTCGAGCGAATGCACGCTCCGCGAAGCGATCACGGCAGCCAACGCCAACGCCGGGTCGGTGGACACGATCATCTTCACCGTCACCGGGACGATCACCCTCGGCGCGGACCTGCCGGCTCTCACTGACAGCGTCAACATCACCGGACCGGGCATGGCCAGTCTGGCCATCGACGGGGCAGGGACCCACCATCTCATCGTCATCAACTCGTCGGTGACCGCCGTGATCAGCGCGCTGACCATCCAGAACGGGGACAGTGACACCAGCGGCGGCGGCATCCGCAATGCGGGTGTGCTCACCCTGAGCGACGCCGCGGTGAACGACAACTCGGCGACCAACGGCGGCGGCGGGTTGTACAACACCGGCACGGCGACGATCACCAATGTGACCTTCAGCGACAATACCGCAAGCTACGGTGGCGGCATCGCGCACCATGGGTCCAACACGACCACCATCACGGGCAGCCGGTTCCTGGGCAACAACGCCGGGACGACAGCGGGTGGTGGCATCTTCAGTGCTGAACCCCTGACGATCGCCCAGACGACCTTCTCCAACAACACGGCACCCAATGGTGGCGGTGGCGGGCTGCACACAATCGCGACGACCACCCTCACCCGGAGCACGTTCAATGGCAACACGGCCAAGTACGGCGCCGGCATCAACAACAGCGGCACGCTGACCGCCGGCAACATCACGCTCTCCGACAACACGGCACAGGATGGCGGCGGCGGCATTCACAATGGCGCTACTGCGAACCTCTACAACGCTACCTTCTATGGGAATGGTGCCGGGGGCGGCGGCGCGGTCTACTCCGCGGGCGCAACGGCGAACATCACGCTGAGGAACACCATCCTGCAGGACAGCGACAGTCCTGAGAACTGCATCATGCACGACGGCGGCGTCCTGACCGACGGCGGCAACAACCTGTCGGATGACGACACCTGCGGCCTGTCCGGCGACAACACCAATCCGATGCTGGTCACCACCCTGGCCGACAATGGCGGCTCGCCGCAAACGCATGCGCTGCAGAGCGGCAGCCCCGCGCTCGGCGCGGGCAACCCGGCCGTCTGCGCGGCGGCCCCGGTCAACGGCGTTGACGCGCGCGGGAACGCGCGCCCCAACCCGCTCGGGGAATCGTGCGACATCGGCGCGTTCGAGTCGCCGATTGCGGCCAGCACGCCGTCCTTCGCGGTCTTCAACTTCAGCGCGGCGACCTACAGCGCCGACGAAGACGCGGCCGCGCCGACCGTGCGCGTCAACCGCACGGGTGTCACCACCACCGCGACCTCGGTCCAGATCCAGTTCACGAACGGGCCCGCTCCGGTGGCGACCGGCGGCACGGGCGGCAGTGGCGACTACACCAACACGACCATCACCGTCGACTTCGCTGCGAGCCAGACGTTCGTCAACGTGCCCATCGACCTGAACGATGATGCGATCGCCGAAGCGGACGAGCGCTTCACCATGACGCTGGCCAACCCGGCAGCCAATGGGATCATCGGCGCCACACATCCGCAGGCAGTCTTCACCATCGTGGATGACGACACCCCCGGCGTGACGGTCGATCCGACCACGGTCGCCGTGACCGAAGGCGGTGCGACGGCCCAGGTGGAAATCGTACTCAATACGCAGCCCTCCAGCGGATCGGTCACCATCACCGCCACCCCAGGTGCGCAGTGCAACCTGGGCGCGGGCGCTGGTGTCGCGGTTCCTCACGACTTCGGCGCGGCAACCTGGGACGACCCCTGGACGATCACCGTGACGGCCGTCGATGACGCGCTTCCGCAAGGACCGCACGACTGCATCATCACCACGGCCATCACGGCATCGGGCGCGACGGAATATCCCACGACCATGGTCGTGGCGGATATCACTGCCAACATCACCGACAACGACCTCGTCCCGATCCCGGGTGTGCCGACCCTGGTGTCGCCTCCTAACAAGTCGAGCACCAGCAGCACCACCCCAACTTTCGTCTGGAACCCGGCCGCGAACGCTGACGAATACCAGATCCAGATCGACAATAACGCCGACTTCGGCAGCCCGGTCCAGGACGAAACCGTAGCGGGCACCAGCCTCATCGCCGATCCGTTGAGCAACTACGTGACCTACTACTGGCGCGTGCGCGGGATCAACCTCGCGGATGAACCCGGTGCGTGGAGCGTGGTGCGGTCAGTCACGATCGACCCGACCTGGCTCGGCACGCCGATCCTGAACACGCCGCGCAACCGCACCATCATCGGCGACACGACGCCGCGCTTCACCTGGCGTGCAGTCCCGCGTGCGGTCCAGTACATGATCAGGGTGGACGACGATCCCAACTTCGCCAGCCCGGTAGACATCGGTACTGGCACCAATACGCGACCCAACTACGTCGTACCCAACGACAAGGCCCTGCCCTACGGTATCTACTACTGGCAGGTGCAGGCCATCGACGGGGGCGGCGGTTTGAGCGGCTGGAGCACGCCGTCCGCCTTCGAACTGACGCTGCACCGGCTGCCCAAGAACGGGGACTTCACGACCAATACCCAGCCGATCTTCCGCTGGAAGGGCGTGCCCGGCGCGGTGTCGTACGAGTTCAAACTCGACGGCCCCACGCCTATGGCCTACACCGGTCCGAACCTCATGTTCAAGCCCGCGACGCCGCTGGATGAAGGCCAGTACACCTGGACCGTGCGCGTTGATACCGGCGCCGGGTTCGGTGGCCCTGACGACGGCTGGATGCCGGTCTGGACGCTGACGGTCACGCCGCCGCCCGCGCCGCGCGTCGTGCTGCTCGCCCCAGCGAACCTGCTGGTGACGACCGATACCACGCCCGAGTTCAACTGGGAACTGCTGCCGGCGGGTGGGCCGTACACCTACCAGATCCAGATCGATGACAACCGTGACTTCCGCAGCCCGGTGCAGGACGTCGAAACGGCTGAGGACGCGGACACGTACCCCGCCGATCCGCTGGCGGACGGCAAGTACTACTGGCGCGTGCGCGCGATCAATGATGTGGGCGTCGCGGGTAACTGGAGCGTGGTCCGGGCGTTCACCGTCGACACGACGCCGCCGGATGCCCCGATCCTGCGCCAGCCGGCACACCTGTCGCTCATCCCGACGACCACGCCGCGCTTCGTCTGGCAGGCGGTTCGCACGGCCGTCCAATATGACCTGGTCGTGTCTGAAAACTCCGACCTCAGCGCACCGATCATCGACATGCCTGGCCTGGGTGCCAACAGCTACGCCGTGCCGCTCGCCAACGCGCTAACGCCTGACACGACCTACTACTGGGCCGTGAGGGCGCGCGACGCCGTCGCTAACGAAAGCCCCTGGAGCGCCACGGGAAGCTTCCACGTGTCAAGCACGCTGGTGCGTCCGGCTGCTCCGACGCTGCTGTCGCCCCCCAACGGGACGCTGACCAACGATCCGACCCCTGAGGGCAGTTGGGAAGCCCTGGCGACGGGCGGACCGTACACCTACCATGTCCAGATCGACAACAACCGCACCTTCAACAGCCCTGAGGTCGATGTGGCAGGTTTGGCGGACACCACGGCCACGCCGGACCCGCTGCCCGACGGCGTCTACTTCTGGCGCGTCCAGGCTGTGGACACGGCCACCAACGTGGCCGGTCCGTGGAGCGCCATCTGGCGCGTGAAGATCGATACCACGCCGACAGCGGCACCCGTGCTCATCAACCCAGCGGACGGCTCCGGCACGCCGGACACCACCCCGCTCTACACCTGGCGCGGTGTCCCCGGCGCGGTAACCTACCACATCCAGATCGCGGATAATGACGGGTTCGCCCCTGCTGATATCCTCGCCGAAGACACGGCGGTCGCCGGGCGGACCTTCGTCCAGCCAACGCCGCTCGGCTACGGCACCTACTACTGGCGCGTCCGGGCCATCGACGCGGCGGGCAACATCAGCGCTTGGAGCGCGGCCAACCAGTTCGACGTCTCGCTCCTGCTCGCCCCGAAGGATGGCTCGTCCTCAGTAAACGCGCGACCCGTCTTCCGGTGGGCAGCGTTCCCCGGCGCGGTCGGCTACTGCCTTGAGATCGACGAGGATCCTGGCTTTGGCTCTCTGTTCGTCGACCTGCCCGGCCTGACGGTGCTAACGTATCGCCACCCGACCCCCATGCCAGCCGCCACGTACTACTGGCACGTCGCGGTGGACGAGGGCGCGGGCTGCGGTGCGCCGATGGAGACGTGGTCGACCACGATCACGCCGCAACCGCCCCAGCGGCCGCCCTTGGTGGCGCCCGCCAACAATGCGTTCATCAACACCAACACGCCGCTCTTCGTGTGGACGGCTGTCCTGAACGCGGAAGACTACGAGATCCAGATCGACGACAATGCTAACTTCAGCAGCCCGGTCCACAGCGCGATCGTGCCCGGTGACGTGCCGCAGTACACGCCTCCGGCGCTGCCGGAAGGCCTGCTCTACTGGCGCGTGCGCGGTATCAACAGCCTGGACGTGCCGGGCGCCTGGAGCGCTCGCCGCGCGCTGACGGTGGACATCACGCCGCCGGTCGCCCCAACAATGACCGGCCCAGCTGATGGCACGCGGGTTACCAACCGCCTGCTGCGCCTGGACTGGACGCGCGTCCCTGACGCCGTGGCCTACCAGCTCCAGCTCGACACAACGTGCGCGCCGGATCTTGTGCTGCCGCCAATCGAAGTGGGCAACGCGATCTTCTACAAGCCGCCGACGACCCTGGCGCAGAACATCTACTGCTGGCGCGTCCGGGCCTTCGACAAGGCTGGCAACGTCTCCGGCTGGAGCCCGACGTGGAGGTTCATGCTGGTGGCGGGTAACACCGACATCACGACCACCATCGCCCCGGCGCAGCTTCCGTTCGTCGAGACGTTCGCCGTCCAAACCGCCTGGCTGACCGAAGGCGGCGCGTGGACCTACCTGCCCGATGGCGCGTGGAATGGTGCCGGGTGGTTCGCCGACAGCGCTCTGCGCGGTCAGGTGAGCGCCCTGGTGTCCGCTGCTCAGATCGATCTGACGGCGGCGCTCAACCCGCAGCTCATCCTGTGGCAGAAAGCCTACCTGGAAGCCGGTGATGTCTTCACGGTCGAAGCCAGCCTGGATGGCGGCGTCTCCTGGTCGCAGGTCGAACAGCAGACCGCCGTGGCCCAGGACTGGGTGCAGCGGACGGTGGACCTGTCGGCCTTCCGTGGCAGCCTGGTATACCTGCGCTTCGTCCTCTACACGCAGGCCAGCCCGCTCAGCGACGCGGCAGCCGTTGGTGTCTGGCTGGACGAACTGGTAATCATGGACGTGCCCGCCGCGCCGGCGGTTGAGCCGACTCTCGTCCCGGCCACACCCATCCCGACCGAAGAACCGTGCTCCTGCCGGTCGAGGAAATGCCGACCGGGATTCGTCAAGGACCCGGAGCCGACCCCGACCCCGGACGTGACACCGGAGCCGACCAAGGATCCGGGCGACACCCCGGACGACACGCTGCCCGAGGTAGTCCCGGCGCCGGAAGAACCAATCCCCGGCGATCCGCAGCCGGAAGAGCCGGCCCCGTCCCAGGATCCCACCGAGCCGGCCCCTGAGCCTGACGGTGCGGAACAGCCCATCAGCGAGCCGGGCGCGGAACAGATCGGCTAGCTTCCCGCCCAGCCTAGACCAGAGCGCCCCTGCCAGTTTCACACGGTGGGGGCGCTTTTTTGTCGCGGACGGGCCATCGCCCGGCCAGAATCCGGCGACTTTTGCACAAAAGGTTGAAATTTTTTACAGGCGTGCCTTATAATGAGATTATATAGATAACTAGATATTCGCGATTTGGTTGGACGTATGCCGAAAAACATTCTCGCCCAAATCAGCATCTCAAAGGACACCCGCATTCCCATCTACCAGCAACTGGAAAGCCAGCTTGAAAGCCTGATCGTCAATGGCACGTGGCGCCTGCGCGATCCGCTGCCGTCCGAAACGCTGCTGGCCCAGACGCTGGGGATCAGCGTTATGACCGTGCGCCAGGCGATGGCCCAGCTCGTCAACAAGGGCCTCATCTACCGCGAAAAGGGCCGCGGGACGTTCATCACCCCCCAACCGCTGGAGCACCAACTCCAGCGCATGGTAGGTTTCAGCGAGGACATGCGGGCGCGCTCCCTCAAACCCACCTCGCAAATTCTCGCGTTCGAGATCATTCGCGCGCCGGACAGGATCGCCCAGGCGCTCAACCGTGAGCCGGGCGCCTCCATCCTGCACGTCAAGCGTCTCCGGCTGGCCGAAAATCACCCGGTCGCGCTGCACGACGCTTATGTGAGCCGGACCGACATCGAGCGCCAGCACCTCGAAGAGGTCGGATCGCTGTACGCTGTGCTGGAGGAGAAGGGCAGCGCGCTGGTCGAGGCCGAAGAGACGCTGGAGGCCGTGGTCGCTGACAGCGAGACCGCGTATCTGCTGGCAATCCAGCGCGGCGAGCCGCTGCTGATGGTGACGCGGCTGAGCCGGGATAGTTTTCGCCAACCGATCGAACTCGTGACGGCGCTGTACCGCGCCGATTTCTACCGGTACACGGTCCGGCTGCAGCGCTAGCCGCCCGTCGCGTGGTCCATGCTGCCCGAGCGATCGCGCCTGCCCGTAAGGAGGTAAGCCCGCGCCAATTCATTGATTGTGCCGTACTTAACCCAACTCAGGTTCTAGTGTTTTGAGGAGTCCAGCATGAAACACACTAGTCACACACTTTTCGTGGGTTTGCTTGCCGTGGCATTGGTCTGTGCCGGCGTCGCATTTGCCCCAACCGCGCAGGCTCAGGAAGATTATTCGGTGGCACTCATCATCGCCCAGGGTGGTCTGGGTGATCGCTCGTACAACGACTCGGCCTTCGCCGGCCTGACGCTGGCCGCCGCCGAGCTGGGCGTGAACGTGGTCCCGATCGAATCGTCCGACCCGGTGGGCGAAGCAGAGCAGCTGCTGCGCACCGCCGCCGAGAGCGGGTTCAATCTGGTGATCACGCTCGAATTCAGCCACATTGAGCCACTGGGGCGCATCGCCCCCGATTATCCCGACACGCTGTTCGCCATCGTGAACGCGATCGTAGACCAGCCCAACGTCGTCTCGATCATGTTCGACGAGCACACGGGCTCGTATCTGGCGGGCGCGCTGTCCGCGCTGGTGACCACCGCGCCGGATCTGGAGCAGGTCAATCCCGAGCCCGTCCTCGGTGTGATCGGCGGCGTGCAGTCGAGCGGCATCGACGTGTTCCTCTATGGCTATCTGCAGGGTGCCTGCGACATCAACCCCGATTCCCAGGTCCTGATGGCGTACGCCAACGACTTCGGCGACCCGGCCAAAGGCCGCGAGATGGCCCTGGCGATGCACGAGCAGAACGCCGACGTGGTCTTCCAGGTGGCGGGCGGCACCGGCGCGGGCGTCATCGAAGCGGCCAAGGATGAGAACTTCTTCGCCATCGGCGTCGACAGCGACCAGGACTACCTGGCTCCCGGCAACGTGCTGACCAGCATGCTCAAGCGCGTGGATGTGGCTGTGTACGACACGATCGAGCGCGCCGCCAGCGGTGAGCTTCAAGGCGGCACCGTGCTCCAGTACGGTCTGGAGGAGAACGGCGTCGGCCTGACGGAGATGACGTATACCCGGCACATCATCCCCGGCGAGTTCATGGATCAGGTCGCGGACCTGCGCGCCCAGATCGAGGGCGGCGAGCTCGAGGTGATCGACATCCGCACGCTGGAGGCCGAACAGTTCGCCATCGTCAGCGAGAACCCGACCTGCGCCGGCCTGGAGGAGCTTCGGGCTGCCCTGGCTGAGTGATCCGCTCAGCCGTGCCATGCTTGACCGCTCCGGTCGAGATCCCGCCGGAGCGGTCGCACTCATAGCGAGGGCCACATGCCTTTTCTGAGAATGGCCGGGATTACGAAATTCTTTCCCGGCGTCGTGGCGAACCAGAACGTTGATTTCGAAGTCGAGGAAGGCGAGATTCACGCCCTGGTCGGCGAGAACGGGGCGGGCAAATCGACCCTGATGAAGATCCTGTACGGCATGGAAAAGCCGGACGCCGGGCAGATCTTCTTGCAGGATCGGCTGGTGACGATTCCCAATCCCCAGGCCGCGATCGCGCTGGGCATCGATATGGTGCACCAGCATTTCGAGCTGGTGCCGTCGCTGACCGTCGCCGAGAACGTAACGCTGGGCTACGAGCCGCGCCGCGGCCCGTTCGTCGACCGGCAGACCATGGCCGCGCGCGTCCGCCGCCTGTCGGAGCAGTTCGGGCTGCAGGTCGAACCCGAGGCGCGCGTGTCGAGCCTGTCGGTGGGCGTGCAGCAGCGCGTCGAGATCCTCAAGCTGCTCTACCGCGATGCCCGGCTGCTGATCCTGGACGAGCCGTCCGCCGTCCTCACGCCGCAGGAGGTCGACGATCTGTTCGGAGTGCTGCGCCGCCTAGTTGCCGAAGGCCGGACCGCGATCTTCATCACGCACAAGCTGCGCGAGGTGATGGCGATCTGCCACCGGGCGACCGTGTTGCGCGCGGGCCGCGCCGTCGGCACCGTGCGCGTCGCCGAAACGCAGCCGGAAACGATCGCGCAGATGATGGTCGGGCGCGAGCTGGAAATGCCGCGCCGGCAGGCGTCGCACGCCATCGCGGAGCGCCCCCGGCTGGTCGTGCGCGACGTGCACGCCGACAACGACCGTGGCCTGCCGGCCCTGCGCGGGATCAGTTTCGCCGTGCACGCTGGGGAGATCGTCGGGCTGGCGGGTGTGGAGGGCAACGGCCAGGCCGAGTTGCTCCAGACGCTGGTCGGGCTGCGCTTCCCGGAGCGTGGCGACATCCTGCTCGACGGGCGGACCATCACGTGAGGGCACCCGGGCTCGCCGCGAACACGGGCTGGCGGTCATCCCGGAGGACCGGAACCGGCAGGGCCTCAGCCTGCCATCAACGCTGTCCGAAAACCTGATCGCCACGCGCTACCAGGCCGCGCCGTTTTCCCGATCCGGGTTGCTCGTGCCCGGCGAGATTCGCCGCTTCGCCCAGCGTGCCATTCATGCCTTCGACGTGCGCGTGCGCGGCCCCAACGTCGCGGTCAAGACGCTGTCCGGCGGCAACGCGCAGAAGGTCGTGGTCGCCCGCGAGCTGGCCCAGCCGCCCACCGTGTTGATCGCGGCCCAGCCCACGCGCGGGCTGGACGTCGGCGCGACCCAATTCGTGCACAATGAGCTCCTGCGCCTGCGCGAGCAGCAGACCGCGATCCTGCTGATCTCGGCCGACCTGGACGAGCTGCTCGCGCTGTCGGACCGCCTATTGGTCATCTTCGAGGGCGCGCTGGCGGGCGAGCTGGATCGTTCCCAGGCCACGCGCGAGCGCCTGGGCTTGCTCATGGCTGGCCGCGCCGGAGCGGAGCTGCATGCCTAGCGCGCCCGCGCTGGCGGCCGTCGATAACCGAGGCTGAACGTTTATGGCTACACAACGAACGCCCCTGCCCTACTGGCTGATCGCCCCAATATTGCGCGGCTCGGGCGAGGTGTGGATCGGAGTCGCGCTGTGGATCGCGATCGGCGCGCTGGTGACGGCGGCGATCATGCAGGCTCGCCACCGCACAACCTGGAAGGGCGCGCTGCTCGGCGCCGTTTTGGGAAGCGTGGGGGGCGTGCTGCTGCTCGCACCGCTGTGGTTCGGGCTGGTGTCCCTGCTCGACAAACGGTGTCCCCACTGCCGGACGCACACCCGGCCCGATGCAGCCTCCTGCCCGCGCTGCGATCACGCCTTCGCCGAGGCTCCGCGCCTGGACGCCTTCCTGGCGACGCTCACCAACCTGACGCGCGTCATCCTGACCATCGAGCTGGCGCTGCTGGCTGGAGGGATCATCCTGGAGCTGTCCGGCAAAGACGCGCTGGACACCTACGGCGTGCTGTTCGAATGGGGCCTGGGCACGCCGCGCGCACGGGCCAACTCGCTGCTGGCCGCCACGCCGATCATCTTCACCGGCCTGGGGACGGCCATCGCGTTCCGCGCGGGGATATTCAACGTCGGCGTGGAAGGCTCGCTCTACATGGGCGCGCTGTTCGCCGCGTGGGTGGGGTTCACCTTCACCGATCTGCCCGCGCTGCCATTGATCGCCCTGGCGTTTGCGGTCGGGGCAGTGGCCGGTGGGCTGTGGGGCCTGGTGCCCGGCTATTTGAAGGCGCGGCTGCGCGTGGACGAGGTCGTGACCACGATCATGCTCAACTACGTGGCGATCGAGTTCACCAGCTACATGGTCCAGAGCGGGCCGTTTTTCGTGCCGGGGATGGCCAACGCCATGTCGAAGACCGTCGCCGAGCAGGCCCAGCTCCCCCAGTTGGTCGAGCGCTCGCAGCTCAACGCCAGTTTCATCCTGGCGCTGCTGGCCGTCGTGGTCGTGATCATCCTGATGAGCCGCACCCGCCTGGGCTTCAGCGCGCGGATGGTGGGCGATAACCCGCTGTTCGCCCGCTGGTCAGGGATCATGGTGGGCCGGACGATTCTGCTCGTCATGTTCTTCAGCGGGCTGTTCGGCGGGTTGGCGGGCGCGGGCCAGGTGCTGGGCGTCCATTACAACTTCACGGCGCGGTTCTCGCGCGGGTTCGGCTTCGACGGCATGACGATTGCCCTGCTGGGCCGCAATTCGCCGGTGGGCGTGTTGATTGGCGCGCTGCTGTTCGGCGCGCTGCGCAGCGGTGGCACGACGATCGAGGTCTTCACCGACGTGCCGATCGATCTGGTGGACATCGTGCAGGCGCTGATCATTTTCTTCGTCGCGATCGATCTCAACCTCGACTTTCTGAGCCGCCGGCGCCGGGCCAAAACCGGCCCGGGCGCCGCGCCCGCCTCCGCCGCCGCATAGAAGGAGTGACCGGTGGATATCGTCAGTCTGTTGGATGCCACGCTTCGGATCTCCGCGCCGCTGATCCTGGTCGGGATGGCGGGCCTGCTGAGCTACCAGGTCGGTTTGATCAATATCGCGCTGGAAGGTATGATGCTGTCCGGCGCGTTTGCCGCGGTGGTGTTCGGCTACGAGCTGGGCTCGACCTGGCTGGGCGTGCTCCTGGCGGCGGCCGTCGGCGCGGCGCTCGGTGCATTGTTCGCGCTGGCCGTGATCACGCTGCGCGCCAACCTGATCGTCGCCGGGCTGGCGCTCAATTTCCTGGCGACGGGCGGCACCGCCTACCTGATGGACATTCTGTACGACCAGAGCGGCACGCTCGCGCCGGAGGGTCTGAGCAAACTGCCCGCTGTCACCATCCCGCTGCTGGATGATGCCCCGGTCCTGGGCGAGATCCTGTCGGGCCATTCGCCGCTGGTGTATGTGTCGTGGCTGATGGTCCCGCTCACGTCGATTTTCTTGTACCGGATGGTCGTGGGCGGGCATATTCGCGCCGTGGGCGAGCATCCTGAAGCGGCCCAGACAGCGGGCATCTCGGTCAAGGGGATGCAGTACCTGGCGCTGATTCTCGGCGGGCTGTTGTGCGGGTTGGCCGGGGCGCACCTGTCGGTCGGGGACCTGCCGCTCTTCCGCGAGCGCATGACCAACGACCGGGGTTTCATCGCCCTGGCGGCGGTGTACTTCGCCGCGGCGCGCCCCCGGCTGACGGCCGCGGCCTGCCTGCTGTTCGGGTTCTTCGAGGCGCTGCAGTTCCGGCTCCAGCTCCGCGACACGGTCCTGCCGAACGAGTTCCTCCAGATGCTGCCGTACCTGATGGTCGTGGTCGCGCTGGTGGTGATCTCGGTCCGGAAAGAATGGCGCAAGGGGTGGTAGGTCGGAAAGGACATTGGAACATGAAAAAGACAGCCGTACTCGTCATCGACGTCGTCAAGGATTTCACCGATCCGGCAGGCAAAGTCCCCCACTCCCAGGCCGCGGACATCGTGCCGCGCATCGATGCCTTCGTCCAGGCGGCGCGGGCGCGCGGCGCGGTGATCATCTGGGTGATCGACTCGCACCGGCCCGGCAAGCCCGACTGGGAGCTGGAGAACGTCCGCGCTCACTGCGAAGCGGGCACGCCGGGCGTCGAGCTGGCCCCGCCCCTGGCGCCGCTGCCCGAGGATTACGTGATCACCAAGCGGCGCTACAGCGCGTTCGTCGGCACGGACCTGGACCTGATCCTGCGCGACAACCACATCGACACCCTGGTGCTCACCGGCACCAAGACCAACGTCTGCATCCGCGCCACGGCGCAGGACGCCTTCGAGCACAACTACCGCGTGATCGTGCCGCGCGAGTGCGTCTCGACCGACAAGCCGCACCTCCACGAGGCGAACCTGGAGGACATCGACAAGTACATGGGCCGCGTGCTATCGCAGGATGAGGCCCTCGCCCTGCTGGGTGAAAGCGAGGGCGTGTCGTAGATGGAGATGGACGTGCTGGCCACCGGCTATCCCAGCATCGACGCGATCGCACGCGTGTCACACAGCCCGACCGTGGGCGAGACGGCCCTGCTCCAGGCTGTGCCCAACCGGGAGACGTTCGGCGGCTGTGGCGCCAATATCGCCGTGGCGCTGGCCCGCCTCGGCTTCCGGGCAGGCGTTGCCATGATCATCGGGGACGATCCGCCCGGTGAGCGGTACATGGATTATCTGGCGTCGGAAGGCGTCGACACGGCCAACGTCATCCGGCTGCCCGGCCAACAGACGTCGCGCAGCTTCCTGTTCCTGAATCCCGAAGGCCAGCACCAGAATTTCTTTTTCCCCGGCGCCGCCGACGCGTGGGATGGTGAGCTGTCGCTGGTCGATCCTGGCCGGTACCGGTTCGCGGCAGTCACCGTCGGGCCGTTTCGCTACAACCGGCAGTTCGTCCGCCAGATCGCGGAGGCGGGTGTGCCGCTGGTGTGGGAACTCAAGCCGGACGTCCACGCCTACCCGCCGGAGATGTTGGGCGCGTTTCTGGCGGCGAGCGCCGTGGTGATCATGAACCACATCGAGGCGAGCTATTTGCTCGAGTCCCTGGGCTACCAGGCCATCGAGCAATTGTTGAGCGACACGACGCACACCGTTATCGTCACGCAGGGCGCCGCCGGGAGCCGCGTCACCACCGCCGCCGGGACGAGCGCCGTGCCCGCGGTGCCGTCGCGCGCCATCGTCGATCCCACCGGGGCCGGCGATGCGTTCACCGCCGGATTCCTCGCGGGGTTGGTGCGTGGCGCGTCGCCTGAAACCGGCGCGCGATTGGGCGCCGTGGTGGCGTCGTTCGTCCTGGAGGCCACCGGCTGCCAGACCAACCTGCCTATCTGGGAACAGGCCCGGGCGCGCTACGAGCAGCACTTCGAGACTTTTCCATCTGCACCTATGAATGAGGGGGCATGACCGACCAAACACTCTACCTCAAATGCGGGACAGGGGATATCGCACCCTTTGTTCTGCTGACGGGCGATCCCGCCCGCGTGACCCGCGCCGCCAGCCTGCTCGACGAGGCGCGGCAGGTCGCGGACAATCGCGAGTTTCAGGTGGTGACTGGAACGTACCGGAACACGCCGGTCACAGTGGCCTCCGGCGGCATCGGCGCGCCCTCGACCGCCATCGCGATCCAGGAACTGGCCCTGCTGGGCGCGCAGGCTGTCGTGCGCATCGGCACCCAGATGGGGGTCCACGCGCCGCTCGGGTCGGTGGTCCTGTCCACCGGCGCCGCGCGCTTCGAGGGGACTTCGGCGCGCTATCTCCCGTTGAATTATCCGGCAGTCCCTCACTGGCCGCTGGTGCAACGGCTGGCGCAGTCCGGCCAGCAGTACCAGCTCGACGTGCGCCTGGGGATGACGGCGACCTACGACGCGTTTTACCCGGATATGGCCTCCTCGCTGATCGGTAATGGCCCGCTCGACCTGAGCGTGCAGCAGCGGGCTGGCGTGCTGAGCATGGACATGGAAACCTCGCTGCTCTACATCATGGGCGCGGTGCTGGGCATCGCCGTGGCGGGCATGTGCCTGATCACCGTGCAGGCCGAGCCCCATGTCCACCTGGATCCGGAGACGCGCGCCGCGCTCGATGAGCGGATGGTGTGCGCCGCGCTCGACGGACTCGTCGGGTTCAGGAGCAGCGTATGACCGCAACCCTGCTGATCGATAGCGAATGGCGGGCCAGCACCGACGGGGCCGACGTGCCGGTGACCAACCCGGCCAACGGCGAGGAGATCGCGCGCGTCTCGCAGGCCACGACCGCCGATGTGGGAGCCGCGCTCGAAGCAGCGTCGCGTGCCTTCCCCGTGTGGGCGAGCCTGTCCGCCCGCGAGCGCGCCCGCATCATGCACGGCGCGATGGACATCTTCCGCCGGAACCTGGACGACGCGGCGCGCGCCCTCACCCGCGAGCACGGCAAGCCGCTGAACGACTCGATCAAGGAGTGCAGCTACAGCGCCGACGTGATTGACTTCTACGCCGAGGAGGGCCGCCGCCTGGATGGGACGCACTTCGCCGGGGATCTCGGCCCGACGCACAGCTTTGTGCTCAAGCAGCCGGTCGGCGTGGTGGCGGCGATCACGCCGTGGAACTTCCCGGTGGACCTGCTGGCCTGGAAGCTCGGCCCTGGGCTGGCGGCGGGCTGCACGTTCGTGATCAAGCCACCGAGCGAGGCGCCGCTGGCCGCGACCCTGTTCGTGAAGGCGTTCGTCGAGGCGGGCATCCCGCCCGGCGTGGTCAACATCGTCACCGGGCCGGGGCGCACGGTCGGCGCGGAGTTGGTGACCAACCCGCTCAGCCGCAAGATCGCGTTCACTGGCTCGACGGCCACCGGCCTGTGGATCGCCGAGCAGGCCGCGCGGCAGCTCAAAGCCGTCACGCTGGAATTGGGCGGCAGCGCGCCGTTCGTCGTGTGTGACGACGCCGATCTCGACATCGCCGTGCCGGAGGCGCTGCGTCGCGCCTACTCGCACACCGGCCAGATTTGCATCAGCGTCAACCGCATTTTCGTGCAGCGCGGCGTCTATGAGGAATTCGTGGCCCGCTTCGCCGACGCCGCTAGCAGGCTGCGCGTGACGGCGGATGGGCTGGCCGAACCGGACGCCGACATGGGCCCGATGATCAACCAGGCAGGGCTGGAGACGGTGCGCCAGCACGTGGCCGACGCGGTCGAGCGCGGCGCGCAGATCGCTACCGGCGGCAAGGCGCCCGACGGGCCGCAGTTCGCCCGCGGCTTTTTCTACCTGCCGACCGTGCTCACCGGAGTGGAGCGCGACATGCGTGTCATGCGCGAAGAAACGTTCGGGCCGGTCGCGCCCATCGCCCGCTTCGAGACGCTCGCAGAGGGGATTGCCATGGCGAATGATACGCCGTATGGGCTGGCGGCCTACGTCTACACCAATGACCTCGACCGGGCGTTTTACGCGGCCCGGCATTTGCGCGCGGGCGGTGTCGGCATCAACGTCAACGACATCACTGACATCCGCGGCCCCTTCGGCGGCATGAAGCAGAGCGGGGTCGGGCGCGAGCTCGGCCAGCCGGGCATGGACAGCTACCTCGAAGTCAAGCACGTCCGCTACCGCTACCGGCCGCCGCGCCCATGAGCCCTGAACCACAAGGCACCCTCAGCGGCCTGCGCGTGCTGGATTTCTCTCGCGTGCTGGCCGGGCCGTTCTGCACGATGTTGCTGGCCGACCTGGGCGCGGACGTGATCAAGGTCGAGCATCTGGCGCGGGGCGACGATACGCGCGCCTGGGGGCCGCCCTGGCTGGGCGAAGGTGACGATGCGCAGAGCGCCTACTTCCTGAGCGTCAACCGCAACAAGCGCAGCCTGACGCTCGACATCAAGACGCCGGGCGGGCAGGACCTGGCTCGCCGCCTCGCCGCGAAGTCACACGTCGTGGTCGAGAACTTCAAGGCCGGGCAGATGGCCTCCTTCGGCCTGGGCTATGACGACCTGCGCGCGATCAATCCCGCCCTGGTGTATTGCAGCATCACCGGCTTCGGGCAGACCGGCCCCTACCGCGACCGGCCCGGCTATGATTACGTGATTCAGGCCATGAGCGGGCTGATGTCGATCACCGGGCCGGAAGACGGGCCGCCGTATAAGGTCGGCGTCGCCATCTCGGACGTGTTCGCCGGGCTGTTCGCCGCCACGTCGATCCTGGCGGCGGTGCGGCAGAGCGAGCGCACCGGGCAGGGCCAGTCCATCGACGTCGCGCTGCTGGACGCCCAGATCGCGGCGCTGGTCAACGTGGCGAGCAACTTCCTGGTGTCCGGCCAGACGCCGCCTCGCTTCGGTAACCAGCACCCGAACATCGTCCCCTACCAGACCTTCCGCGCGTCGGATGGCGAATTCGTGGTGGCGGTGGGCAACGACGGGCAGTTTGCGCGGCTGTGCGAGGTGATCGGCCGCCCGGACCTGCGCGACGATCCGCGCTGCGCCACCAACCCGGCCCGCGTGGAACATCGCGCATGGTTGATCCCGCTGCTGCAAGCGGTCTTCGCCCGGCGCCCCGCCGCTGAATGGGTGGACCGGCTGCTGGCGGCGGGCATCCCCGCCGGGCCGATCAACACGATCCCCGCCGCGCTCGGCGATCCGCACGTCGCGGCGCGCGGGCTGGTTCACGAGATCGACCTTCAGGCGGGCGAGGTGCTCCGCCTGATCGGCCCGCCGGTCAGGATGGCGCCCGATGCCGCCGAAGTCCGCACGCCGCCGCCTCGCCTGGGCGAGCACACGGACGAGGTCCTGCGCGATGTGCTGGGGCTGGACGCGGAGGCGATAGCCGCTTACCGGGCCGCGGGCTGCATCTGAGGGCGAGCTAGAGGCAGACTACGCGAAACCCGACCGTGGCGTGGTGCCGGTAGTCGGGCGCGAGTCGCGCGTTGGGGTCCAAGGGGCTGCGGTGGACCGCGCGCAGGCTGATCGGGCTGTCGCTGCTCCACGAGCCGCCGCGTAGCAGGCGAACCTCGCGGCTGTCGAGGTCGAGCGTCCCACTCTCCCAGCCGGTCTGGCACCACTCCCACACGTTGCCGCTCATGTCCATCACGCCAAACGCGCTGGCCCCGTCCGGGTACTGAGTCACCGGCGTTGTCTCGTCGATGTCGCGGTTCCAGTTGCAGACCGCGGTGTTGGGCTCGGCGCCGCCCCACGGGAACTCGCGCCCGTCGTCGCCCTGCGCGGCGCGCTGCCACTGCTGCTCGGTCGGCAGGGTGATATGCCGCCCGGCCCGATCGCCCAACCAGCGGCAGAAGGCGCTCGCTTCGTACCAGGATACGCCCACGATCGGGCAGTCCGGACCGTTGTAATCGCGCTGTCCCCAATAACGGGGAGAGTCCCAGCCGTACCGCTCCCGCAGCGCCCAGCCCGTCGCGCTCCACCAGTGGCGTTGGTCGTACCCGCCAGCCTCCACGAAGGCCGCGAACTGCGCGTTCGTCACCGGGTACTGGGCGATGGCGAAGGCCGCCACGTCGAACGCCGCCGGTTCCGGCACGTAGCCCCCGGCGTCGAGCGTCACCGGGCCGGCGGGGATAGTGATCCAGTCGAAAGGTCCGGGCAGTTGGTAGTGTCGCATGGGTTCTCGTCCTTCGGGCACGCCAAACCTCGCCATTATATCGTCAAAATCGCTCATTGACAGTCGCCAACCAGACCGTTATACTCTGGCACATGAAACCAAACACAGTCCTGGCCCACACTCACCATCACCATCTGACCACCCCGGAACGACGGTCCGGCGGGTGCTGCGTGTGTGCCTGAATCGCTAGCAGGTTACGTGCGTTGTGACGCCTCCCGGTCCGCCGGGGGGCGTTTTTGTTTACGGAGGTGACGACCGTGCCCGAACAAATCCGTCTCGCGCTGCCCAGCAAGGGCCGCATGGAAGAAGAAACGCTCGACTTCCTGGCCGGCTGCGGGCTGCGCGTGACCAAGACCAACCCCCGCCAGTACGTCGCCAGCCTGCCCACTCTGCCGGATGTGCTGGTGCTGTTCCAGCGCGCGCGCGATATTCCGGTCAGCGTGGCGGCGGGCGACGTCGACCTGGGCATCACCGGCTACGACGCCCTGGCCGAGACCGTCGGCCCCGCTCCCGACGGCGTGATCGTGATCCACGATGCGCTGGGCTACGGCGAGTGTGCGTTGGTGCTCGCCGTGCCGGAGGACTGGGAGGATGTGCAGTCAGTGAGCGACCTGGCCCGCCGGGCCGCGGAGCGCCCGCTGCGCGTCGCGACCAAGTACGAGACCAGTGTCACACGCTTTCTGGCCGACTCCGGTGTCGAAAATGTGCGCGTCGTGGTGGCGGACGGCGCGCTGGAATCCGCGCCCACGGTGGGGTATGCCGATTTCATCGCGGACATCACCAGCACCGGCACCACCCTGCGCGAGAATCGCCTGCGGCAGCTCGAGGGGGGCACCCTCCTCACGTCGCAGGCGATTTTGATCGGCAACCGCGCGGCGCTCGCGTCGCGGCCCGACGTGTTGGCGGCCACCCGCAAAATGTTGGAGTTCATCGAGGCGCACCTGCGCGCGCGCGGCCAGTACATGATCTTCGCCAACATGCGCGCGTCCTCCGCCCTCGATATCGCTGGGCGCGTCTTCAGCCAGCCGGACCTGGGCGGGCTGCAAGGCCCCACCCTGGCGCCGATGGTCACCCGCGACGGCAGCGGCCAGTGGTGGGCGATCAATCTGGTGGTTTCCAGCCACAAGCTCTACGACGTCATCCAGCAGATTCGTGCGATCGACGGCAGCGGCGTGGTCGTCACGCCCGTCACTTATATCTTCGAGGAACAACCTGAACGGTACCAGCGGCTGTTGGCCGCGCTCGGAAAAGAGGCCCACGCATGAGCACGCTCCGCATCTACGATAACCTGGACGAAGCCCGCACGACCATCCTGAAGCGCCACTCGCTGAAAGAGGTCAGCGTTCCCGGCTGGCTGGCGGATAGCCTGGCGCAGTTGTTCGGGGAGCCAGTGACGCCCGACGAAGCCGTGCGCCGCATCATCCGCAGCGTGCGCGAGGGCGGCGACGCGGCCCTGCGGGACTGGAACGCGCGCATCGACGGCGCCCAGCTCGAGGCGCTGGTCGTGCCCGACGCCGAGATCGCCGCCGCCCTGGACGCGATCCCGCCGGAAGTCGCGGACGCGCTGCGGCTGGCCGCGGACCGGATCCGCGCCTTCCACGCCAAGCAGCCCGTCACCGGCTGGATCGACGCAACCGGCGAAGGCACGCTCGGCCAGCTCATCCGGCCGGTGGACCCGGTGGGCGTGTACGTGGCGGGCGGGACTGCTCCGCTGCCCTCGTCGCTTCTGATGAGCGTGATCCCGGCCCAAGTCGCCGGGGTGAAGGAGATCGTCGTGACCACCCCGCCCCGCCGCGGCGACGGGAGCGTGCCGCCCGTGATCCTGGCGGCGGCGGCGATCTGTGGCGTGAGCCGGGTCGTGCGCGCCGGCGGGGCCCAGGCCATCGCTGCCATGGCCTACGGCACCGAGAGCGTGCCGCGCGTAGCGAAGATCGTCGGCCCCGGCAACCTGTTCGTGACGCTCGCCAAGCAGCAGGTCTACGGCGACGTGGGCATCGATGGGCTGCCCGGCCCGACCGAGACGATGGTCATCGCCGACGCGGGCGCAGATCCCGGCCTGGCCGCGGCGGACCTGCTGGCCCAGGCCGAGCACGACGTCCTGGCTTCCGCCTTGCTGGTGACCCCCAGTCGCGCGCTGGCCGAACAGGTCGCGGTGGAAATCGGGCGCCGCCTGGAAGACCTGAGCCGCGCCGAGATCATCGCCCAGTCGCTGGACAACCGCAGCGGCGCGGTCATCGTGCGCGATCTGGCGCAGGCGTTCGATGTGGCAAACGACTACGCCGCCGAGCACCTGTGCCTGCTGGTCGATGAGCCGTGGGGGTGGATCGGGCGCGTGCGCAACGCGGGCGGCATCTTCGTCGGCGAAAACTCGTTCGAGGTGCTGGGCGACTACGTGGCCGGGCCGTCACACGTCATGCCCACCGGCGGGACGGCGCGCTTTGCCTCGCCGCTCAACGTGCTCGACTTCGTGAAGATCACCAGCCTGATCGGGTTGGAGCCGGGCGCGGCCGCCGAGCTGAGCAAAGCCGCCGCGACTCTCGCGAGGGCCGAAGCGCTGACGGCGCACGCCGCTGCCGCCCAGGCGCGCGTCACTCGCCCATGACCCGGCCCGACCAGGAGAGAGCCGCCACCATGACTGACACGCGCGAAAAAGTTCGCATCCGGCCCGATATCGCGGCCATGGAAGCCTACACACCCACAGCATCGCTGGAAGTGTTCGCGGCCCAACTGGGGCGCCCGGTCGAGCAGGTGATCAAGCTCGACGCCAACGAGAATCCGTATGGCCCCTCGGCGGCGGCGCGCGCCGCGCTGGCGAGCCTGGACGCGGTCCACATCTATCCCGACCCCGAAGCGCGCATGCTGCGGTCGATGCTGGCCGAATACACCGGCGTCGACGCGAGTCACATCCTGGTCGGAGCCGGGGCGGACGAGCTCATCGAGCTGATCTTGCAGGCGTTCATCGAGCCGGGCGACGCGATCATCAACACGCCGCCCACCTTCGGCATGTATGGCTTCGACGCGCCGCTGTACTTCGCCCGCGTGGTGGACGTCGAGCGCCGCGCAGATTTCTCGCTGGACGTGGAGGGTATCGAAGTCGCCGCGCGCGCCACGGACGCCAAGCTGCTGTTCGCCTGCTCGCCCAACAACCCGGACGGCGGCCTGATCGCACCGGAGACGGTTGAGCGCCTGCTGGACCTGCCGCTGGTGGTCGTGCTGGATGAAGCCTACATCGAGTTCAGTGGCACGGAGAGCCTTGCGGGGCGCGCCGCCGCGTCCGACAACCTGATCGTGCTGCGCACCTTCAGCAAGTGGGCCGGGCTGGCCGGCCTGCGTGTGGGTTACGGCATCTTTCCGGCGGGGCTGATGGCGCACCTGTGGAAGATCAAACAACCGTATAATTTAAACGTAGCCGCAGACGCTGCCGCGCGCGCGTCGCTGGCCGACCTACCCGCGCTGCGCGCCAACGTCGAGCGGATTATCGCGCAGCGGCGGCGGCTGGAGCGCGAGCTGGCTGCCGTGCCGTTCCTGGCACCCTACCCCAGCCACAGCAATTTCGTGCTGTGCCGCGTGACCGGGTTGGACGCCGCCGCGCTCAAAGGGCGGCTGGCCCAGGAATTCGGCATCCTGATCCGCCACTACGACAAGCCGCGCCTGCGCGATCACGTCCGTATCAGCGCGGGGACGCCGGAGCAGATCGACGCGCTGCTGGCGGCCCTGCACACCATCGGAGGGGATCATGCCTGACCGTACCGCGAGCATCACCCGCCGCACCAACGAAACGCAGATCGAGTTGTCGCTGAACCTCGATGGCGGCGGCACCGCGCAGATCGACACGGGGATCGGCTTTTTCGACCACATGCTGCACCACGTCGCCCACCACGGGCTGATCGACCTATCCGTGAAAGCGTCCGGCGATCTGCACGTCGACGCGCACCATACCATCGAGGACGTGGCGATTTGCCTGGGCCGCGCGCTCGACCAGGCCCTGGGCGACCGCCACGGCATCGCGCGTATGGGCGCGGCCTACGTGCCCATGGACGAAGCGCTGGCGCGGGTAGTGGTCGACCTCAGCGGGCGGCCCTACGCCGTGATCGAGGCCGATTTCCGCGATGCCGCCATTGGGGGGATGCCCACCACTCTGGTCGCTCATGTGTTTGAGTCCATTGCGTTTCATGCGCGGATGAACCTGCACGCGGCGGTGCTCTATGGGCGCGACGATCACCACAAGGCGGAGGCGTTGTTCAAGGCGCTGGGCCGCGCGCTGGCGGCGGCCGTCGCGCTGGACCCGCGGCGCGGCGGCGTCCCCAGCACGAAAGGAACGCTGACCGGATGACGCCCGCGCTGGATCCGACCCTGCTGGACCGCGCGCGCGGCTGCGCGGTGGGCGCGGCGATTGGCGACGCGCTGGGCATGCCGCTGGAATTCGGACCGGCGCGCCCGCTCGAAAATCTGGTTCGCGAGATGGTCCCTGGGCGCCTGCCCGCCGGCACCTTCACCGACGACACCGAGATGGCGCTCGCCCTGGCGGAGAGCCTGCTCCACCTGCGCCCGCTGGACCTGGACGATCTGGCCCGGCGGTTTGCCGCCTGGGCGATGGCGAACCCGCCCGACATCGGGATTCAAACGAGCCGCGTGCTCCGGAGAGTGGCGCGCGGCGAGCCGTGGGAAACCGTCATCGCCGAGGAGCAGCGCCGCCATCCGGACGCCGCCGGCAACGGCTCGCTGATGCGCTGCTGGCCCGTCGCGCTGGCCTGCTGGGACCGGCTGGACGATCTGCTGCGCGAGAGCGCGCGCCAGAGCCAGGTCACGCACTCGCATGAGGACTGCCTGGCCGCGTGTGAACTGGCCAACGCGACCATCTACTACCTGCTGCGCGGGGAAGCGCCGGACCAGGCGTTGGTCAGCGCCGCTGCGCTGGTGCGCCTGCCGGAGCCGTTCGCGCAGACCATCCGCGCCGCCCGGTCCCGCCGCCGCGAGGAGCTGGGCAATTCCGGCTGGGTGCGCCACACGCTCGAGAGCGCCGTGTGGGGTCTGATGACTACGGACACGTTCGAGGACGCGCTGGTGAGCGTGGTCAACCTGGGGCGCGACGCCGACACCGCGGGCGCCGTGGTGGGCGCGCTGGCGGGCGCGGCCTACGGCTACGCCGCCGTTCCCGATCGCTGGAAGGCCGCGCTGCGCGGCGAATGGCCGCTGGGCAGCGGCGCGACCTGGACCGCGGACGACATCGCCCACCTGGCCGACCGGCTGGTGGGTTCCGGGCCGGAGGGACGATGAGCAGCAATCCTCGACCTGTGCTGCCGGGCGCCTACTGGGTCATCCCCGAGCGGCTGCTGGCGGGACCTTACCCCGGCTCGTGGGACGAGGGGCGCGCCCGCGAGCGCGTCCGGCGCGTGCTCGACGCGGGCATCACCGTGTTCCTGGACCTGACCGAGCCCGGCGAGATGGAGCCGTACGCGCCGCTCGCGTTGGCGGCGGCCCGCGAGCGCCGGCGGACGATCCGCCACATCCGGCTGCCGATCCCGGACATGACGGTCCCCAACCCCGACTACATGACCCGCATTCTCGACACGTTGGACGTCGCGCTGGCCGACGGCCGCACCGTATACGTGCACTGCCTGGCGGGGTTGGGCCGCACCGGGACGGTAATCGGGTGTTTCCTGGTGCGGCACGGGATGAGCGGGCAGGCCGCCCTGAACGAGATCGCCCGCCTGCGCGGCGGCGAAACCGGCTCGCCGCAAACGATCGACCAGCACCGGATGGTGCTGCACTGGCACGAGGGAATAGCATGATAGCCATCATCGACTACGGCGCGGGCAATCTGCGCAGCGTGCGCAATACGCTGACCCACCTGGGCGCGCAGGTCGTCACCGCCAGCACGCCCGACCACCTCGCCGGTGCGAGCAAGATCGTGCTGCCGGGCGTCGGCGCGTTCGGCGCGGGCATCACCGCCCTGCGGGCTGCGGGCTTCGAGGAGCCGATCAAAGAGGCGGTCGCGGCGGGCGTGCCGCTGATCGGGATCTGCCTGGGGATGCAGTACCTGTTCGAGTCGAGCGACGAAATGGGCCAGCATCGCGGGCTGGGGCTGCTGCCGGGCCGGGTGACCCGCTTCTCGTTGGAGGGCCCCAAAGTGCCGCACATTGGTTGGAACGAGCTGCACATTCGCTCCGGCAACGACGGCCTGCTGGCGGGCCTGCCCACGGGATCGTACGCCTATTTCGTGCATTCGTATTACGTCGAGGCGGGCGACGAGAGGGATGTGCTGGCCACGACCGACTACGGCATCACGTTCGCCTCGGTGGTGGGGCGCGGGAATATCTTCGGAATCCAGCCCCACCCGGAGAAGAGCCAGGCGGTCGGCCAGCGCATTCTGCGCAATTTCCTGGAGATGGCGCCATGATCGTATATCCGGCCATTGACCTGCGGCGCGGGCGCGTGGTGCGGCTGCGCTACGGTGACCCGGCACAGGAGACCGTACACAGCGACGATCCGGTCGCCACAGCGGAGCGCTGGGCGGCGGCTGGCGCGACGTGGCTCCACGTCGTCAACCTGGACGGGGCACTCGGCGAATCCACGCCCGCGCTCGACACGCTGCGCGCGATCGCGGCGGTGGGCCTGCCGGTGCAGTTCGGGGGCGGGCTGCGCGCGCTCGACGATGTGAGCCGCGCCCTGGAAGCCGGAGCCGCGCGCGCCGTACTCGGCACGCTGGCCGTCCAACAGCCCGCTATCGCCGGAGAAGCCGTGCAGCGTTTCGGGCCGGAGGCCATCACCGTCGCTCTGGATGCCCGGGGCGATCAGGTGGCCACGCACGGCTGGCAGCAGGTCAGCGGATGGACGCCCGCCGATCTGGGGCGGCATCTGGCCGCGCTGGGTGTGGTCCACGCGCTGTATACGGACGTCAGCCGCGACGGCGATCTGTCCGGCGTCAACGTGGAAGGCACGGCGCGGCTCGCCCGCGACACCGGGTTGTCAGTCATCGCGTCGGGCGGCGTGGCGACGCTGGACGACGTGCGGCGCTGCAGCGAGACCAGCGCGATCGCGGGCGTGGTCATCGGTAAGGCGCTGTACAGCGGCGCGTTCCGCCTTCAAGACGCGCTGCGCGCCGCCGGAGAGACCGGCCCATGAGCGGGGGGCAAACATGGTCATCGATGTAATCTGGTACAGCGTGTTACTGGCGGCGGCCGGGCTGATGACGCTCTCCACG
Organism: Aggregatilineaceae bacterium; assembly: GCA_040767355.1. Classification (GTDB taxonomy): domain Bacteria; phylum Chloroflexota; class Anaerolineae; order Aggregatilineales; family Aggregatilineaceae; genus LM3-B42. The sequence goes on from JAXGOS010000018.1 coordinate 31,819, forward strand.
CCAGAATGGACGCGCAAGCAGTACGTCAACGCCTGCAAAAAACGGGGCGAGACGCCGGACAAGCGGCCGGTCTGGGCGCGGCGCGAACAGGTCAGGGGCTGGGCGTTCATCGCTGCTGCGGTAGCGATCGTGATCGCGCACGTTGCGTTGTCGGGAATCATCGTGGACGTGATCGCCAGCCTGCTCGTTTTCGCCATGATCGTGTGGGAAATCGTCGTGTTATTCAGATAACAAGATGACGGAGCGCACATGCTAGCCAAACGGATCATCCCCTGCCTGGACGTGCACGAGGGGCGCGTCGTGAAAGGCATCAACTTCGTCAATCTGCGCGACGCGGGCGACCCGGTCGAGCAGGCGGTCGTCTACGACCAGGAAGGCGCCGACGAACTGGTGTTGCTCGACATCACCGCCACGCACGAGAACCGCGACACCATACTCGACGTGGTGCGGCGCGTGGCCGACGCGATCTTCATCCCATTCTGCGTCGGCGGCGGGCTGCGCACGGTCGAGGACATGCGCGCAACCCTGCTGGCGGGCGCGGATAAAATCGCCATCAATAGCGCGGCGGTGCGGACGCCCGATCTGATTGGCGAAGGCGCCGAACGGTTCGGATCGCAGTGCATCGTGGTGGCGATCGACGCCCGCTGGAACGGGGCAGCCTATGAGGTAGTCGTCAGCGGCGGACGGACGCCGACCGGCCTGGACGCCATCGCCTGGGCGCGCGAAGTCGAGGCGCGCGGCGCGGGCGAGATCCTGCTGACCAGCATGGACCGTGATGGCACTCAAGACGGTTACGAAATCGCGCTGACGCGGGCTGTCTGCGACGCGGTGAGCATTCCCGTGATCGCGTCGGGCGGCGCGGGAACGCTGGATCATTTCCGGGCGGCGCTGGTCGAAGGCGGGGCCGATGCCGCGCTGGCCGCGAGCCTGTTTCATTACAGGCAGCTCAGCGTCGGACAGGTGAAGCAGTATCTGCGCGAGCAGGGGGTGCCGGTCCGGCTGGTCGAGGTGCCGCATGACTGACATCGCCGCGCTGATCCCCCGCCTGACATGGAACGACGACGGTCTGATTCCGGCGGTGGTCCAGGACGCGCACACGCAGCAGGTCCTGATGGTCGCCTGGATGAACGCCGACGCCCTGTGGCTTACGCTGGAAACCGGGCAGACTCATTTCTGGAGCCGCAGCCGCCAGGAGCTCTGGCACAAGGGCGCCACGAGCGGCCACACACAGACCGTCACCGGCATCTGGGCCGACTGCGACGCGGATGTGCTGCTGGTCCAGGTCGAGCCGGCGGGCCCGGCCTGCCACACCGGCGCTGTGAGCTGTTTTTTCCGCAGACTGGAGGACATCCTTGACTGAAATACTCAACCAGGTCTTCGCGATCATCGAAGATCGCAAAGCCAACCCCAAACAGGGCTCGTACACTACCCGGCTGTTCGACGAGGGCGAGGACGAGATCGTCAAGAAGATCGGCGAGGAAGCGATCGAGGTGATCCTGGCGGCGAAAGGACAGGGCGACACGCGCGTGATCTCGGAGCTGGCCGACCTGACGTATCACTGCCTGGTGCTGCTGTCCTATCGCGGCCTGAAGCCGCAGGATGTGTACGAAGAGCTGGACCGGCGTCACCGGCCCTGATCGCACGCGCGCCGGACCGTTCGATCAGTCCGGCGCGCGCGATCGGGCACACACGCGGGCGATTAGCTGGCAGCCGTCCGCTGGTAGGCATTGCGAACCATCGCCAGCAGCTCGCCCAACACCTCTTCGCTCAGCGGCTCCTCGGCATCGACCGCCTGAAGCACGTTGATCTCGACCACGACCGTCCCCTCTTGAAAGAGCGCGTACCACACCCGGTCGGTCTGGGCGACCTGGGCGGTCGCCTGCTGCGGGGCGCGATCCGCGTCGAACGCGAACCCCTGCAGAAGCAGCAGGCGTTGGCGATCGGCCATCGCCACGCCCGCCGCGTCGTCGGTCGGGTGGGCCTCGACGACCACGTAGGCCAGTGCGTCTTCCGGCCCTGTGTATTGGAGGATGGCATGCCCCTTGCTCGAGACCGTGCTGGACAGCAATTGGACTGTTTCGCCGTCGTCGCGCTCCCAGTTTTCAGTCTCGGGGGGCAGCAACTTCAGGAACTCGTCGGCGCGCGCCTTGGGACTGGGCCCACAGGCAGCCAGAACCACGGCCAGCGCCGTGATAAGGAACAGGCCCGCTCGTTTCACCAGGCTATCCTCCGCTTAATGCTCACCCAAATAGGCCGCGCGCACCATCTCGTTCTGGCGGAGTGCTTTGGCCGTGTCCGACAGCGTGATGCGACCCGTCTGGAGCACGTATCCCCGGTGCGCGACGGCCAGCGCCATGAGGGCATTTTGCTCCACCAGCAGGATGGTCGTGCCGTGCCCGTTCAGGTACTCGATCACCCGGAAAATATCACGGACCAGCAGAGGGGCCAGGCCCATCGAGGGCTCGTCCAGCAGCAGCACGCGCGGGCGGGCCATCAAGGCGCGGCCAATCGCCAGCATCTGCTGCTCGCCTCCAGAGAGCGTGCCGCCCAGTTGTTTGATCCGTTCCTTGAGGCGCGGAAAGGTCTGGAAGACGAACTCCAGATCGCGCGCGATGTCGTGATGGTCAGTCCGAGTGTAGGCGCCCATCTCCAGGTTTTCCATCACGGTCAGGCGCTGGAAGATTTTGCGGCCCTCCGGCGCCTGGATGATGCCGCGCGCGACGATCTCGTGGGGCGGCATGGTGGTGATGTCTTCTTCAGCCAGCACCACGCGCCCTTCGCTGCTGCGGACAATGCCGCAGATCGTATTGAGCGTAGTTGTTTTTCCCGCGCCGTTGCCGCCGATGAGCGTGACGATCTCGCCCTCTTCGACGGTCAACGAGATGCCCTTGAGGGCATGAATTTTGCCGTAGTAGGTATGCAGGTCAGTGACTTCGAGTAGCGCCATGATGGCCGTCCTGTCGCGTTAGGTTTCCAGAAAACCGGTAACAAGCTCTTCAGCCGGCGCGCCCAGATAGGCTTCGATGACCAGCGGGTTGTTCTGGACCTCCTCGGGAGTGCCTTCGGCGATCTTGCGCCCATAGTCGAGCACGGAGACCTGATCTGAGATGTTCATCACCACGCGCATATCGTGCTCGATCAACAGGATGGTCAGATCGCGCTCGTCGCGCAGGCGGCGAATGAAACGCATGGTATCTTCGGTCTCGTGCGGATTCATACCCGCCGTCGGCTCGTCCAGCAGCAGCAGCTTGGGATCGCTGGCCAGGGCGCGGGCAATCTCCAGCCGCCGCTGGCTGCCGTACGGCAGATTAGTCGCCAGCGTATCGCCTTCCTCGCCCAGGCCGATGAATTCCAGCAGCAGGTAGGCTTTTTCCAGCGCGGCGTCCTCTTCCAGCACGTTGACCGGCGGGCGCAGCATAGCCCCGAGCGGGCTCGCCAACAAGTTGGCGTGAGAGCCAACCATCACGTTTTCCAACACGGTCATGCCCGCAAACAGGTGGATGTTCTGATACGTCCGGGCGATGCCCCGCGCGGTCACCTGGTCCGGGCGCTCGCCCTGGATCGGCCTGCCATCGAACCAGATTTCGCCCTCTTCCGGCGTGTAGAACCCGGTGATGCAATTGAAGAAGGTCGTCTTGCCCGCCCCGTTAGGGCCGATGACGCTGGCAATCTGATTCTGACGCACCACGATGTCCAGATCGCCGAGCGCGATCAGACCGCCGAAGCGCTTGGTCACTTTTTTGGCTTCCATCAGGATCGGGCGTTCGTTCGCATGCTCCGTCATGGGGATCTTTCCTCGCGTGTGAGACTGCGTTGGGCCAGCGCGCGCGCTCGCTCCTGCAGTTGCAGCGTCGGAGCGGGCAGCAAGCCCTTGGGACGGATGATGACCATCGTCACCAGCAGGGCGCCAAACACCAGGATACGGTAGGTCGACAGCTCGCGCAGCACTTCGGGCACGCCGATGAGGGCAATCGCGCCCATGATCACGCCGGGGATGCTGCCCATGCCGCCGATGATCACCAGGCTCAACACTTCGATCGACACGTCCAGCCGGAAGTCATTCGGGAAGATATTGCGCTGGCGGGCCGCGAACAGCACTCCGCCGATGCCCGCAAAAGCCGCGCCGATGGCGAAGGCCGCCAGCTTCGACTGGACGAGGTGCACGCCCATCGACTGCGCGATATCTTCATCGCTTTTCATGGCGCTCCAGGCCCGCCCAGTTCGCGACTGTTTCAGCCGCGACGATAAGAAGGCCACCAGGCCCGCCCCCATGAAAATGAGATAAACGAGCGACAGGTACGATACCGGTCCGGACGCATCTTCCGGCAGCGGACGCGGGATCTGCAGGATACCCTGCGGGCCACCGGTAAAATCGCGCAGATTGGTGAACAACAGCCGAATGATCTCGCCGAAGCCGAGCGTGACGATCGCCAGGTAGTCACCGCGCAGGCGCAAGACCGGGATGCCAAGCATGATGCCTGACAGACCGGAAACGATCACCCCGGCGACCAGCCCGATGAAAAACGGCGACATCTCATCGAACAGACGATGGTACAGGCTCGAGTTGTCGAGCAGTGTGGCAAAAACAAGGCTGGTGGCGATGGCAATCACCGTCAATAGCACGGTCACGCCGCCGGTCGGGCGCTGTTCGAGTTTCAACAACTGGCGGTTGGCCCTGGCGCTTCGTTCGCGGGCCCCCTGGTTACGCCGCCACATTCGCAGGCCAACCAGAACGACCACCGTGGTGACGATCACGGTCGTGAAGACCCACGCAGCGATACGGATCACCGTCGCGTCGTTGCCCTCGAATTTCAGACCGACCTCATTGCCGCTGCCGTCCACCAACACCTGGTTCGAGGACAGAAAGGCGTAGGTGTACGCCCCCAGCGCGAAGAACGCAACATAGCCGAGGTCCAGCAGGCCCGCGTACCCGACCACGATGTTGAGGCCCAGCCCGAGCAGGACGTTGATGCCAACCAGCGTCAGCACGTCGTTCTGGTACTGGTCCAGGTAAAGCGGGAGGATCAAGAGGATCGCCAGCGCCACCGTACCCGCGAACTGTCCTTCGAAGCGCTCGGGCGTGCGCAGCGCAATGGTATTCTGAACCACCGCTACTGCCGCGATAAACAGCACGACCAGGACGCACAGCAGCTCATTACCCCTGGGCGCGCCATCCGTGGCGATGAAATACCGCTCGTCGCCCACCATGCGCCAGATCGCCAGAGCCGCGATGCCGGCGATGACCGCCACGATAATCCCGACGCGTACCGGATAGGCCAGCTTCCAGTCCACCGGTTGGGCGGCGCGGATCGCCACCAGGCCAAACAGGATGATCGCAAAGCCGATCAGCAGCTGGACTTCCTGCCCGGCGCCGATGACCGGGTCTATGCCGTCCTGCCCTTTCGTCAGCCACATCAGGCCGAACAACAGCAATGGCAGCAGCAGCACGATCCAGTGCGTGACAGGGTTGCCGGACAGGTACCCCGTCGACCGCGTGCGATAGCGGCCCACGTCCGCGACGCGCGCGGCCCAGGTGAGCACCGCCCCGGCCACGCCCGCGATTACGATCAGCAGCATGAACCCGTAGAAACCGCCGATGATCAGGTTGATATCGACCCATGCTTCGCCAGTCAGACCGAGTTTCAAGCGCAGCCCCGTGTCTGAGTCGAACGTCAGCCGCATAGGATCGGTGCGCAACTCGGCGCCTTCGGGATACTCCCCGGTCAGGATGTCCTTGTCCGGGTTGGGATGCAGCTCCGCTTCCGGGACACCCGACAGCACGTTAGTGGTCGTGAGCGACACAGCATCGAAATAGGTCTTGACGTCGATCCCGGTGGCCTGCCAGCGATTGATCAAGGACATGAACAAAAAGACGACCAGCGCCGCCGCGACCGCCATCGCCACGGCGTTCTTCACCAGGTAACCAAAGGTCTCGCCCGCGTCGAAGGCGCTGCGGCCCAACCGGATGCCGAAGACCAGGATCACCAGCAGCAGCAAAAACAGCGCGATGCTCTGAATGTTGACCGGAATGCCGATCAAAATCAGGAACAACATCACAAACCCTGCCGCCAACCCCGACGTAGCGCCCTGGCGCATGGACCCCAAGAATTGCTGGAAGCGTGTGGTGATCATGGCTTAGACCTTCTTTTCCGATAGCACTTCGCCGAAGATACCCGTCGGACGGAAGATCAGGACCATCACCAGGAGTCCGAAGGCGATCACGTCCTTGTATTCGGTCGGGATGCCCAGCATGGTCGGCCCCAGCGCTTCCACCAGCCCCAGGAAAAAGCCGCCGAACATGGCGCCCGGGATATTGCCGATGCCGCCCAGGACCGCCGCCGTGAACGCCTTGAGACCCGGGATAAACCCGGTGCGGAAATTGAACGACAGGTTGTGAAAGCCCATCATCACACCGGCAGCGCCAGCGAGCAGCGCGCCGATCGCAAAGGTCACCACAATCACCTGGTCCACGTCCACGCCCATGAGCGCGGCAGTGCTCTTGTCTTCGGCCACCGCCCGCATCGCGCGCCCGGTCTTGGAGCGCTGAACGAACAGGTAGAGGACGATCATCAGGACGATCGAGACGATGACGATCACCAGGCCGGTCTTGGTCACCGGGATTGTGCCCAGGTCGCCGAGCTTGATGTCGAAGGTACCATCGATGAGCGTGGGGCGCCGGTAGAACCGCTGCAGCGGGCCAAAGATGTTCAGCATGGTCTGCTGTAAAAAGAATGACATACCAATTGCACTGATGAGCGGCGTCAGGCGCGGCGCGGTACGCAGCGGGCGGTAAGCGATGCGCTCCACGGTGATGGCCGTGAGCATCGAGGTAATCATCCCAACCGCCACCACGAACAACAGCGCGATGACCGTGATCAGCACGAGATGGATATGCGGTGCATAGGCGCCCAGCGCGAGCACCAACCCGTATCCGATCAGGCCCCCCACGATCAACCGGATAGGGAGGCTGAACAGGGTCATCAGCCAGGTCGAGCTGGTTTCAGGGCCGGCCGTCTTGCCCCCGCCACGACGGGCGGCCAGTGTTTCGAGCGGTAGGAACAGGATGGCGATGAACAGCGGCATCAATACAGTCGCGATTGTCGCCGCGCCTGCCTCAAACACACCGCCGCCCAAATCGGTCACGTACATCAGGGCAAACCACCCGCCATAGGTCCCCAGCACCAGCACCTCGCCATGGGCGAAGTTGATCATGAACAGGATGCCATAGACCAGCGTATACCCCAGTGCAACCAGCGCGTACACGCCGCCCAACACCAGCCCGTTGACCAACTGCAAGCCCCACAACGTCACCGAATACTGCTCGGCCTCTACCACGGCGCTCACGCGAGTCGCAAAGAGCAGCAAGAGGACCACACCCGCGTAATTGATGACCATGCGCGACGATGACGTGCTTTCCGCGGCTCGCGCCCGGCTGATCAGGATCAGGAGCAGGAGCACGAAGCCCACGGCCGCGTAAATCCACAGCACTCGGGAAATGACATCTTGTATCGTCTTGAGCTGATCGTGGGGAGGTGTACCGAACAAGCCGGAGGTACGTGCAATAACCCAGCCAATCCACAATAAAGCCAGCAGCGCCCCAACCCCAAAGTACCGACTGCTCAGCCGATCATAATCGAGGTCCAGGCGCTCCAACCGGCGGGACTGCGCAGCTTCCGCCATCTTGTCCTCCATCCAGGGCGCAACCCGGCAACCTGGTGCCAGGTAGACGGAATCCACCAACCGTCTACGTAAACAGCCCGCTGTTGTGCATCAACGAGCGCGCGTCTAGGTAAGTGGTCGAAATTGTACCAGCGCCATCCAGAAATACAATCGTGGCGCTGGCACAAAGGAGCCAAACAGAAGGGAAGGCCAGGGGCCTTCCCCTCGTTGCATCTATTCGGCTTCCGCTTCCACCAGGTCTTCGGGCAATTCCACGTTGATCCACTCGCCATCTTCCACCAGGTTGATGGCGATCGAGCCAGCGCCGCAGTCGCCCTTGTCATCGCAGGTCAGCAGGCCGGTCAGGCCGTCATATTCGGTCGTGTTGCGGAGCGCCTGAATCAGCTCCTCGCGGTCGATCACCATGTTGCCCGCATCATCGACCACCGACACCGCTTCGATCGCGTTCAGGATCATCTTGGTCGAGTCGTACGCGTGGTAGTGGAACGGCCCCAGGTCAGACGGCAGAATATCGAACATTTCCTGATACTTGTCGACGAAAGCCTCTAGCCGCTCGGGATCGGTCTGGGGCTGTTCCGCAAAAGCGGCATAGGCGCCCTCGGCCGCGTCGCCAGCGCCCGTGATCAACGCTTCGCCGTAGACGCCGTCATCGCTGAAGAAGATCACATCCTGCAGGCCGACGTCATTCTTTTGCGGGACGAGCAGCACAGCCTGCTGCACGTAGCCGCCAAAGTAGATCGCTTCCGGCGCCAGCGGGACCAGGCTGGTCAACACCGGGCGGAAGTCCTGATCATCTGGATTGATGCCCTGGAAGGCCACAACCTCGCCGCCCAGCTCGGTGAACGTGTTCTGGACGACTTCGGCCAGACCCAGACCGTAGGTGTCGTTGTCGTGCAGCACAGCGAGCTTAGTAACGCCGAGAACCTTGTACAGATAGTTCGCCGCCACTACGCCCTGCACATCGTCACGGAAGGCGACGCGATTCATCACGTCCAGGCCGCGCTCGGTCACGCCTGCCGCGGTCGCGCTGGGGGACATCATCGGAATGCGGGCTTCTTCGTACACATCCGAGGCCGAAACCGTGGCGCCCGAGCAGATGTGACCGACTACCGCTACAACCTGCGGATCCGATGCAATGCGGTTGGCGACGGTCGTCGCATCATCGCCGGTGCAGCGGTCGTCTTCAACCTGAATCTCGACCTGGAAGCCTTTGATCCCGCCCGCCTCATTCACTTCGGCGACGGCAACCTTGCCGCTATTGGCAATATCAAGGCCAAACTCAGGAATCGCGTTGGTCAGGTCGGTGGCCAGCGCCAGTTTGATCGGCTCGCCAGGGGCAATAACGACCTTACCCTCTTCCTGAGCGTGGACCGGGGTGATGGCCAGAACCAACAGAGCAACCAACAACACGAAACGAAGAGACTTGATTTGACGCATGGTGTGACTTCTCCTCAGCTAATGCAATCCCATAACGAAAGAAGGCGATCGGGTTGACCCTAAACCAACCCACCGTTCAAGGCAACTTCTCATTTTTTCACCGTTCGTGATCCTATACGCACCTCCCTCTCATGGGATACCTCTGCCTCTAGGATACGTTGAGGAGGCTGTAGTGCTAGAAGGCGTAAAAATATAATAAAAGATTCCCTCAACTTTTGTCAAACTGAGGGAATTACTACTGCGGAGTCCTGATCTCAAAACAACGATAACGAGCTATGGTACCGGATTATCCGGTTTGTGCCGCGCTAGAATCTGGTCAAAATGCACAATGAACACCGCCTTTTCCCCCAGAATTGCACCCGATCCAGACGCCAGTGAGATCGAACGAGGGCGCGATTCCATGCGCCCTCCGTATCTTGGTTGAGATCGCCGCACGAGCGGAACCGGTTACTCAAGCAGCCCGATCAGCTCGTCTTCGCCCACCCGGCTCAGCTCGACCGGGGGCATCCGCAGATAGTCCGTGGTCCGCTGCTTGCGCAGGAAATCGTTGAACGCGCGCTGCACCTGTTCTTCGGTCAGCCCCATCCCAGCGGCTACTTCCGGCACCGGCACGTCATTCTCCAGCGCATACCACAACAGGTCCATCGTCTTGAACGGCAGGCGGAAGAAGAACTCCTCTTGTGTCTGGTGCGCGCTGTACGTATCGGACGTCGGAGGCCGCTGCCGGACTTCCTCCGGCACGTCGAGGTATTCGGCGAGCTGGTAAATTTGCGTCTTGAACAGGTGAATGATGGGCCGGATATCCACGCCGCCATCGCCCCACTTGACGAAAAAGCCCTGCCCGTGCTCGTTCTTGTTGGCGGTGCCGATCACGGCATAGTTGCGCAGCTCAGCGTGGTAGTACAGCATCGACATGCGGGTGCGCTGCTTGAAGTTGGACGCGGCCACGATTTGCAGGTATTCCTTCAGCGGCAGACGCTTGTTTTTCTCCTCACCGTCGGGCGTGACGATGGTCAGCGAGAACACGTTGAGCGTATCGTCTTCGAGAATGTTGCTCGGCAGCACCAGCTTGGCCTTGTAGCCTGCCGCCGCATCGTATTCGGGAAACACGCGCCGGATCGCCTCGTCGCGCCGCTGGTAGCAGCCGAAACCGTCCAGGACCGGCGTGATCACTTCCAGCACCGGCTCCACGCCGAAGTGCGCCGCGACCTTGCGCGCCAGCCGCTCGCTGTCGGATTCCGAGTCTTTCTCGGGCAGCATGAGCGCCACGACTCGCTCCGGGCCGAACGCCCGCGCGCACAACGCCAACACGACTGACGAGTCGACGCCACCGCTAATGCCCATCACACCGCCGCGACGGCGCATGACTTTCCCCACCGTGTGGCGCATCATCGAGACGATGCGCTCCGTTTCGGCGGCGGGATCAATTTCGAGTACGTGTGGACCAAAAGCCATCGTTATGCTCCTTGTGGGATCCCCTGCCCGACGCAGACCTTGATATCGTCCGCGGCTGACAGAGGGGCCGGCATTCTGAAATCGCTCACGAATTGTTGGTGCACCAGTTGGGTGGACAGCACGCCAACCAGGGCCATGTCATCGGTTTCACTGATCGGCATCCCGCGCTCGATCTTCTTGACCAACTGCGCGACGGCGGGTGCGTTGAACAGGCCAGTTGCCGCCAGGCGCCCCGGCGAGAGCAGATCGCGCACGTAATCCGGCGTCGCCTCGTTGAAGAAGCTGCGGTGAATCGGCGCGCGGTAGGGCCGCTTGGGCCGGCGCCAGATATTGTCCGGGATCCATTCCTGGGCCACGCGCTTGAGCAGGTATTTCTCGGTCAGGCCGCGCAGCTTGAGGTTGGGCGGGAGCCGGTTGGCGAACTCGATCACGCGGTAGTCGAGGAACGGGAAGCGCCCCTCGACTGAATGGGCCATTCCCACCCGGTCGCCCTGCGCCGACAGCAGATACTGCGCCAGAAAGATCGAGATCTCCAGGTACTGCGCGCGGTTCAGCGGCGCCCAGTCCATGAAATGGTCCGGGTAGGTGATCGCCCGGGTGGACGAGTCGGCCTGGGTGAGGCGCTCCAACACAGCGTGCCGCAGCGTATCGGAGAAGAAGCGCTTCGTTCGTCCCGTATTGTGCCAGCGCAGCGTGTGCGAGTAGTCGGGCCGGTCTGTTTCGGTCAGATACTGGCCGAAGAAGGCGGTCAAGTAAGCGCCGCTGCCGTTGCTGAGGCTGGCGATATAGGGATACAGCCGCTTGAGGAGCATAGGACGCATCGCTGAGTCCGGCTGGCGGGCCCAGAACCGGCGGATCTTGGCCTCCTTGAAGATGTTATACCCGGCCAGGAACTCGTCCGCACCCTCGCCGGTCATCACCACTTTGAAACTGCTGTCGTTCACCAGCTTGGATAGCAGAAACATCGGCGCCGGTGAGGTGCGCATGATCGGCGCTTCGGAATGCCAGATCACGTCCGGGAAGACGCGACCAATATCGGCGTGCGTGACGTACGTGACCTGGTGATCGGTCCCCAGGAAATCGGCCATCTGGCGCTGGTAGCCGCTCTCGTCGAAGTCCGGATCGCTGAAGGCAATCGAGAACGTGTCCAGCCGGCTGTTGGTGTAGTTGCGGATGATCGCGGACGTCGTCGAGGAATCCAACCCCCCGCTCAGGTACGCCCCAACCGGCACATCCGCCCGCAGCCGGATCTGGGTGGCGTCGATCAGCAACTCGCGGAACTCGGCCACGGCATCCTCGACCGGGCGCGCCGGGATCGGCTCGTCGGGGAAGGTGAGCTGCCAATACTGCTCGAGGTGGATCTCGCCATGCCGGGCGATCATGTAATGCCCCGGCGGCACGTCGTAGATGTTCTTGAAGACGGTGTTGGGCGACAGCGTCGACCAGTAGGTGAAGATTTGATCGAGCGCCAGCGGGTCCAGCTCGGCCTCGACGCGCGGATCGGCCAGAATGGCCTTGATCTCCGAGCCGAAGATCAGCGCGCCGTCCGCGACCGTGTAATACAGCGGGCGGATGCCCACCCGGTCGCGCGCCAGAAAGAGCGTTTCGCTGCGCGTGTCCCAGATAGCCATGGCGAACTGCCCGTTCAGGTAGTTCAAGCAGGCCGGCCCATAATCCTCGTACAGATGCAGGATCACTTCGGTGTCCGTGTGGGTTTCGAAGCGATGGCCGCGCGCTTCCAATTCGGGCCGCAGCTCGACGTAATTGAAGACCTCGCCGTTGTAGACGATCCACAGCGTGCCGTCCTCGTTCGTGATCGGCTGCTGGCCCGTGGTGAAATCGAGAATGCTCAGACGGGCATTACCCAGGCCAACGTGCTGGTCGCGGTAGATGCCGAACTGATCCGGGCCGCGGTGGCGTATCATCGCCAGCATCTGGCGCAGAGTCAGCTCCTCGATGGGGCGCTGCGATGTCAGGTTGAGTGTTCCAACGATTCCGCACATTATTTCAGCCCTGTCTTCTTGATCTTGCCGGACGACGTCTTGGGAAGTTCATCGCGGAATTCCACAAACTTGGGGATCATGTAGTCCTCGAGATGGGCGCGGCAGTGGGCCAGCACGTCTTTCTCGGTCAGATGATTGCCCTGGATGACGACGAATGCCTTGACTGCCTCACCCAGAATCGGGTCCGGCACGCCGACGACCGCCGCTTCGACCACGCTGGGGATCTGGTACAGGATGTTCTCGACCTCTTTGGGCGCCACTTTCTCGCCGCGGCTCTTGATAATGTCGTCCTTCCGGCCGAGGAAGTAGAGGTAGCCTTCGTCGTCCATACGGAACAGGTCGCCGCTGTAGCACACGCGCTCGCCGGGCAGCGGGCCGGGCCGATAGCGCTGGGCGGTCGCTTCGGGCGCGTTCCAGTAGCCGCGCATCACATGCCGCCCGCGGATCACCAGCTCGCCGATCTCACCTGGGCCGACCCGCTGGCCGTTTTCGTCCTCGAGCCAGACCTCGGTGCCGGGGATGGCGATCCCCACCGAGCCGGGCCGGATGTCGATCTGGTCGGGCGGCAGGTACAGCGTGCGCTTGGTTTCGGTGAGGCCGTACATCGACACGACCGTGACCCAGGGGAACTTGCGCCGGAATTCCTGAATATGGCTGGGCGGCAGCGCCGCGGCGGTGTTGCTGATGTAGCGCAGGCTCGATAGATCGAACGCGGACAGGTCCATCTGCAGCAACATCGCCATGATGGTCGGCACGATCGGGAAGCCGGTCGCGCGCTCTTTCTCGACCAGTTGCAGCACCGCCGCGGGATAGGTGAAACCCTTTTCCAACACGAGCGTGCCGCCGAATTTGAAGACCATCAGCAGTTGGTACAGCCCGTAGTCGAACGAAAGGGGGATCACGCTGAGCACGATATCGTCCTCGACGTTTTCGAGGTACTGGATGATCGAGCTGGCCGCGAACACGACATTGCTGTGATCGCTCATCACCCCCTTGGGATCGCCCGTGCTGCCCGACGTGTAAATCAGGCAGGCCAAGTCCAGGTCGATGTTGACCTGGGGCGGGCGCTCCGCCGGGCAGGTGGTCTGTATGGCATCGAAAGCCAGGCAGCCCGCGCGGCTTTCGGCAGCGTTGCCCGCATTCTTGCCACACAGCACGCGCGCCCGCAGCGACGGCACCTCGGCCGCGATCTCGTCGGACATGGCCGCTTTGCGCGCCTCGGTAATCAGCGCCACCGCTGCACAGTTGTTCAGGATATACGCAAGCTTGTCCTGCTTGGTGGTGTGATTGATGAAGACAAACACCCCGCCCGCCTTGAGCGTGGCGAAAATGCTGACCACTGCCTCGACCGTGTTGTTGAGAAAGATCCCCACGCGGTCGCCCCGCCCCACGCCCCGCTCGCGCAGCGCATTGGCGAGCCGGTTTGCCATCGCCTCGATCTCGGCGTAGGTCAGCCGCTGGTTATCACAGACAAGCGCCACCTTGTCGGGTGAGCGCTCGGCACTGAGATGTAAGAAATCCTGAACGAGCATTGGTCACCCCCTGGAACCTCACAAAGCCAGAATGTTGGGGGAGCAGTCGCCCTCGGTGAAGAAGGCAGCAGCCCAGCGAAAATCACGCAGCGGCGGAGCCGTTGAGCCGGGAGCGAACGTAGCGGGCAAGCTTGTTAACCGAATCGAAGTTGTCCGGGGTGATCTCGTGATCATCGACCACGATGTTGTACTTCTCTTCGACGAATAGGGCCAGTTCCATCACCGCCACCGAGTCGACGATGCCGTTCTCCAGGAAGGAGTCATCATCGTCGTACTCGAACGCATCGTCGCTAAAGAGCAGGTACTGGTTCAGGTATTCGCGGATTTCGGTCTCGACGCTCATCTTCATGATCTCCTGACGATAAGTTCGCAGTCTCACACAAGAAATTTTAGCGAATTAGTTTAAAAATCAAGTAAAAAACTAGTTAACAAGACGAAGCGGTCTCGCAAATAAACCATAGAGAAAAAGACCAGACGGTGCCGGGAATTAACAGTGCCGCTTTCGATGCTCTTGCGGGCGCCTGTCATGGCGATAATTGCCGTTATAGCGCCATCTGCGCTATCCTCAACGCGTAACGCGACGCACTGTCTCAACAGGTGAACGCCAATGGTTGCCTACGAGCCCGTGATCGGCCTGGAAGTCCACGCCGAGCTGCTCACCGAATCGAAGATGTTCTGCAGTTGTGCCGTGGTGGACAGCACCTCTGCCGAGCCCAACACCGTGGTCTGCCCGGTCTGCCTGGCGATGCCGGGCGTGCTGCCGGTGATCAACCAGCAGGCTGTCGAGTTCGGCTTGATGGTCGGGCTGGCGCTGAACTGCGAGATCCCCGCCTTCAACCAGTTCGCCCGCAAGAGCTACTTCTATCCGGACCTGCCCAAAGGCTACCAGATCAGCCAGTACGAATTCCCTCTGGCGATCAACGGCTGGCTGGAGATCGATCTGCCGGACGGCTCGACCAAGCGGATCGGCATCCGGCGCGCGCATCTCGAAGAGGACACCGGCAAACTGACTCACGTCGAGGGGCACAGCCTGGTCGACCTCAACCGGGCCGGGGTGCCGCTGTTGGAAATCGTGTCGGAAGCCGACATCCACAGCGCGGAAGAAGCCGAAGCCTACGCGCGCAAGCTGCGGGCCATCCTGCAGTACCTCGGCGTCAACAGCGGCGATATGAGCAAGGGCGTGCTGCGCATGGAGCCGAACATCAGCGTGCGGCCGGTGGGCTCGAACGAATTCCGCACCCGCACCGAGATCAAGAACCTGAACAGCATTCGCAGCCTGGCGCGCGCCTCGGCCTATGAGATCGAGCGGCAGATCGCGCTGTACGAATCCGGCGGCAGTGTCCAACAGGCGACGATGGGCTGGGATGAAGCCCGCCAGATCACGGTGACGCAGCGCGTGAAGGAAAGCTCCGAGGATTACCGTTACTTCCCGGAGCCCGACCTGCCCGTGCTGGAGATCAGCCGCGAATGGGTCGACATGGTGCGGGCGAGCCTGCCCGAGCTGCCCGACGTCAAACGCGATCGCTTGATGGCCGAGCATGGCCTGAGCCGGTACGACGCCTCGGTGCTGGTCGCCCAGCGTGCCGTGGCGGACTACTACGAGCGGGCACTCGCCGCGGGCGGCGATCCCAAGCAGGTCGCCAATTACCTGATCGGCGACGTGTTCCGCCAGATGAACCTCGCAGGCCGCGAGCGTGACGACATCGGCGCGATCCCGCTCACGCCCCAGGCCCTGGCCGAGCTGGTGACGCTGGTCCAGAAGGGCACGATCAACCACGGCGTCGCCAAGCAGTTGATCGAAACGCTGTACGCAGAAGGGGGCAGCCCGGCCCGGCTGGTCGAGCAGCGCGGGCTGGCCCAGGTGTCGGACGAATCCGTGATCGGCGAGGCCGTGGCCGCCGTGTTGGCCGAGCATCCAGACGAAGTCGCGCGCTATCTGGCCGGCGAAGAAAAGCTGGTCAAGTTCCTGATGGGGATGGTCATGCGCGCGCTGAAGGGCCAAGGCGATGCCCAGGTCGTCCAGCGCCTGCTGGACGAGGGGCTCGAGGCGCGCCGCCAGTGAGGGCTGGGACGATCCAGATACAGAAATTTGAACGTTTGTTCTATCTGTGCTATAATCTTTTGACACGCCAGATTCGATCACGTATCATCGACTCCCATACCCCACAGCACTAGGAGGGAAACAATGGCCGGTTACCAGTATACGATCATCATCGGCAATGTTGGCCGCGAACCCGAACTCCGCTACACCCAGAGCGGCGTGGCTGTCTGCGATTTCAGCGTGGCCGTCTCGCGCCGGTGGAACGACCGGACCAGCAACGAGCAGCGCGAGGAAACCACCTGGTTCCGCGTCTCTGCGTGGCGCGGGCTGGCCGAAACGGCCAACCAGTACGTGCACAAAGGCATGCAGATCATGGTGGCCGGGCGGATCGGCGCGTCGGCGTTCATCGGCCAGGACGGCGAGGCGCGCGCCTCGCTCGAGCTGACGGCGCTCGACATCCAGTTCCTGGGCCGGCGCGGCGAAGCGGCGGAGGATTACCAGGAATACCCGAGCGAGCCGGAAGATCTGCCGTTCTAGCCCGTCAACCCGCTCCAAATGCGGTATCATAATAGAATCACAACCAGGAAAACAGCCGATCCGAGGATGCGCTCGCGGCTGTTTCTTGTGGTTTCCACCCAGTAAGGAGACAAATCGATCATGGTGGCGCCCCAACAGCCTCAGGCACGCCGGCTCAACCTGGAAATCCCTGCCGACCTCGCCGCAACGTACGCCAACTTCGCGATCATCACACACTCGCCGTGGGAAGTCTTTATCGATCTCGCGCAGATTCTGCCGAACCTGCCGAAAGCCCGGGTCAACACGCGCCTTGTGCTGACGCCCACCAACGCCAAAATGCTGCTGACCGCGCTGCAGGATAACATCAGCCGTTACGAAGCCCAGCACGGTGAGATCAAACTGCCCGCGCGCACCCAGTCGCTGGCCGACCAGTTGTTCAGCAGCATTCGCGGCGACGAGCCCGACGAGCCGGACGCGCCCGAAGGGGACGGCGAAAATGAATAACCGGGACCGGCTCGACGGCATGGCGGAACGTATCCGCGAGTCATTCGAGGCCAAGAGCGCGGCCCGCGACGCGGCGATCAACCAGTCGCGCGCGCTGATCGGCCACTGCGCCAACGCGATCCGCGCGGTGCACCGCCACGAGTGGGATGTCGCCCAGGCGCGGCTCGAGACGGCGCGGCAGGCCGCCGAGGAGATGCGCGCCCAGGTGGCGGACTATCCCGATCTGTACCACAGCGGCTATACTCAAGATGCGCTCAAGGAGTTCGCCGAGGCGTGCATCACCTATGCGCTGGTGCATGGCGACGACCTGCCGGAGCCCGGCGCGCTGCACGTCGAAGACGCGACCTATCTCAACGGCCTGGCCGAAGCGGCCAGCGAGCTGCGCCGCCAGATTCTCGATATCATCCGCAAGGGCCACTCCGCTGAAGCCGAGCGGCTGCTCGAGGATATGGACGAGATCTACGGTGTGCTGATCGCCTTCGACTTTCACGACGCCATCACCGGCGGGCTGCGCCGCCGCCTGGATCAACTGCGCGGCGTGCTCGAGCGCACGCGCGGCGACGTGACCACCAGCCTGCGGCAGCAGCAGTTGCGGGAGGCCCTGCTGGACCTGGAGCAGCGGGTCGGGCTGGCCGCAGACCTGGAGACGCCGATCGAGCCGGACCTGGACGAGGCGGCGGACGATGCGACCGGCTGAGGGCGGGAGCCGCATGCCATAAACTGAGCGAACGAGGATGCGCCGGGCTGTCTTGCAGCATTGTAGATTGGTGAGCCGGGGGAGCCATGCCTTCAGTACAACGCTTGCTCATTCAAGAGGGTTTCCAGGCGGGGAAAGCGATTGAGCTGCACACCTTTCCCTTCACGATTGGCCGCTCGCGCGATTGTATGCTGGTGCTGGACTCATCGTCGATCTCGCGGCTGCACGCCCGCTGCACGCGCGATCACCTCAACATCTTCGTGGAGGACATGGGCAGCACCAACGGCACCTTTGTCAACGGGCGCCGCCTGGAATATGGCGAGGCCTATCGCCTGCGCGCGGGCGACGTGATCAGCTTCGCCCAGGTGTGCACGGCGATCTTCGATGATCCGGCCACGACCGCGCAGATCGACGCCGTGCAGTTTCCCAAGCCGGGCCTGGAGCTCGACGTGGCGGCGGCCCGCGTGACCGTGGCCGGCCAGTTGCTGTACCCCCCGCTCAGCCCCAACCAGTTCAGCCTGCTGGCGCTGCTGGTGGACAACGCCGGGCGCATCGTCACCCGCGAGGAGATTATGCGCCATGTGTGGGGGCCCGACGAGCCGGTGAACGACCAGACGATCGACGCGTTGGTGAGCCGGCTGCGCAAGCGGCTGTTGGACGCCGATCCGGGCCACGAGTATCTGATCACGCGGCGCGGCTTCGGCTTGATGTTTCAGGACCGCAAACCCACCCTGTCAGGCTGAACACGATGACCCCTTCCGCACCCCGGCGCCTGATCCTCGCCTCGAGCTCGCCCCGGCGCCGCGAGCTGCTCGGCCTGACCGGCCTGCCGTTCGAGCTGGCCACCGCCGACATCGACGAGACGCCCCACCCCGGCGAGCCTGCCGCCGCCTACACGATCCGCCTGAGCCAGTCGAAGGCGGGGGCCGTCGCGCGGGCCACTTCCGGCAGCGCGCTGGTTCTCGCCGCCGATACGACCGTGGCCGATGGCGACGCGATTCTCGGCAAACCGGCCGATCCCGGCGAGGCGCGGGCCATGCTGCGCCAACTGCGCGGGCGCACCCACCAGGTCTACACGGCGCTGACGGTCATCGACACGGATTCGGGGGAGCAGATCACCGACCTCGCCGTCACCGACGTGCCGATGCGCGCCTACTCCGACGCTGAGATCGAAGCCTACATCGCCAGCGGCGACCCGTTCGACAAGGCGGGCGGCTACGCGATCCAGAACAGCGGCTTTCGCCCGGTCCACCTGACAGACGGGTGCTTCGCCAACGTGGTCGGCCTGCCGCTGTGTCACCTGCTGCGCACGCTGCGCCAGTTCGGCGTGCAGACCGCCGCCGATGTGCCCCGGCTGTGCCAGGAACACCATCGCTACACCTGCACAGTCACGCAGGCGATCCTGGAGGAAGTTCCGTCAGCCTAGCGGCAGCCGCGCGCCATTCGACGCCCGCCCGGTGTGACGTTATAATGAAGTTGGCGATAAAGCGAAAATGGGGGGTAAAGGTTGGGTCAGCGGATGCCGCCCAGCGCTTTGCCTCTCGTCTTATTTATTTAAGGGCTGCATGATGAAACGCACATTCCGGATGACCTCGATCGTGCCGGCGCTGGTGATAACCTCGCTGATCCTGGCGGCGTGCGGCGATGCCCTCCCCGGATCGTCCGGCTCGCTGAGCGGCGCCAACCCGTCACCCCAGCTCAAGCTCGAAGAGGCCGATCAGGTTGCGCAGACCTTCCTGACGGCGTGGCAGAACGCGGACTATCCGGCGATGTACGGCCTCATCTCCCCCAACAGCCGCGACGCCTACACGGAGGAAACCTTCGCCACCGAGTACCAGTCGGTCGCCACGACGATGACGCTCACCGGTCTGAACGCGAACACCACCAACTCGCTGCGCCAGGGCACCACCGCCGCCATCATGTACGACATCGTGTTTCAGACCGACCTGTTCGGCGAGATCACCGAAACGGGCCGGACGCTGCGCCTGATCGAAACCCCGGAAGGCTGGCGCGTGGCGTGGTCGCGCATGGACATCTTCCCCGAGCTGGCCGAAGGCGCGCGCGTGGAATTCAACCGGATCATGCCGGGGCGCGGCAACATTTACGATCGCGATGGCGATGTGCTGGTCGCGCAGAACGGCCGGGCGGTGATGCTGTTCCTGGTCAAGCAGAACATCCCCAACGAGGCCGACTGCATCGGGGCATTGTCGCTTATTCTGCGCAAGGAGCGCGACAGCCTGCAGGCCACCTTCGACCTGTATTATCCTGAAACGCGTTTCCTGGTGGGCGAGCTGGATCCCGAAACATACCAGGCCCAGGAACAGACCCTCCTGCAGTTGTGCGCGGTCGAGACGACTACCCGCAATACGCGGCAGTACGTGGGCGAGCTGGCGCCGCACGTGGTGGGCTACGTCGCGCAGATCCAGCCCGAGCAGGTCGCCGAGTACGAGTCGCGCGGCTATCCATCGGACGCGCTGATCGGCCAGGAAGGCATCGAGCGCTCGTTCGAACGCGAGCTGGCAGGCAAGATCGGCGGGCGGCTGTTGATCGTCGCGCCCACTGGCGAAACGCTCCGCGTGCTGGGCGAGTCGCCCGCTGAGCCAGGCCAGAGCGTTTACCTGACCATCGACCGCGATCTTCAAGCGGCGGTCCAGGACGCGTTCATCGAAGCCTATAACGAAGCGGGGCCGACCTGGTCCCAGACGTCGCCGGGCGGCGCTGCCGTCGTGATGAACGTCAAGACCGGCGATATTCTGGCGATGGTCAGCTATCCGTGGTTCGATCCGAGCCTGTTCAATCCGGACTCGCCGGTGCTCAACCGGGGCGATGCCATCACCGCGCTGCGCAACAACCCGCGCACGCCCATGTTCAACCGGGCCATGCGTGGCCTGTACCCATTGGGCTCGGTCTTCAAGATCGTGTCGCTGGCGACGGCGCTCAGCAGCGGCGCCCACACCGCGGACCAGACGACCATGTGCACCGGCACGTGGTACGGCGGCGAGCGCGGCGACGCCCTGGATTTCCGCACGGACTGGACCGCCGCCGGCCATGGTCTGGTGAATGCGTCGACGGGGCTGACCTATTCCTGCAACCCGTACTTCTGGGATGTGGGCGTCTCGTTGCACAACGCCGACCCCGAACTGCTGCCCTCCTCTACCAAGAAGATGGGACTGGGTGTGCCCACTGGCCAGGAAGTGCTGCCCGAAGACACCGGCTATATCCCCGATCCGGAGATGCATTTCCGACTCAACGGCACGCGCTGGACGATGGCCGACACGCTGAACCTGGTAATCGGTCAGGGCCAGATGCAGATCACGCCGCTGCAGATCGTGCGCACGACGGCGGCCGTTGCCAATGGCGGCACGCTCTACGTGCCGCAGTTCGTCAGCAAAGTCCAGCTCATCGGCGAGCAGCCGAGCTTCGTCGCCGAACCCACTCCGACATCGGTCCTGGACTTCGACCCGGCCGTGTTCGAGCTGATCCGGGAAGCGATGTGCAACGTCACGCTGGACCCGAACGGCACCGCGCGCTATATCTTCGACGAGTGGTACGAATACCAGGCTTCGAACGGATTCAACGTCACCGTGTGCGGCAAGACCGGCACCGCCCAGACCGGCGCCGAAGGCGTCAAGCCCCAGGCGTGGTTCACCGCTTTCGCCCCGCGCGAGGATCCAGAGATCGCCATCACCGTGATCGTCGAGAACTCGTGCGAAGGCTCGGAAGTGGCCGCGCCCATCGTGCGCCGCATCGTCGAGGACTATTACGGCATGCCCCATTCCGTGTGGCCGCAACTGTGGCAATCGGGGTGTCTGAACCTGGGCGAGTGAGTAGCCTCGCGCTTGCTGAGGACGGGCAGCGGTGCCCGTCCTTTTCATTTTCCGCTGAGCGGGATTACGGTATAGTAGCAGCCAGGACGGACTCAGTTAGCGGGGGTGCCCATGCGCCTGCTTCTACCCACACTGCTCGATCACGACCCAGGGCTGCTGGCGATCATTGCGGGCCGCTGGGACGTGGACCTGGAATCGCTCGACCAGCGGCGGGCCGCCGAGGCCCTGGCCGCCGCGATGCTGGACCCCGATCGCGCCGCTGCCGAGTGGGCGCGCCTGACGGATGCCGAGCGCGGCGCGCTGCAAACGCTGCTCGGGGCGCCCGACCATAAGCTGGCCGAAGCCCAGTTCAGCCGCATCTTTGGGGACATCCGGCAGATGGGTCCGGCGCGGCGCGAGCGCGAGAAGCCGCACCTGAACCCGGTCAGCGTGGCCGAGACGTTGTACTTCCGCGGGCTGATCGCGCGGGCCTCCGACGAAGGCAAGGCCGGGATGCAGTCGTTCGTCTACGTGCCCGCAGACCTGGCCGCCGCCCTGCCTGTCCACGAAACCGGCTTCGCCCTCAACGCCGCTGAGGATGATTCCCCGGCGTGGAGCGGCGAAGACAGGTTTGAGCCTCGCGCCGCCACGCCCGCCACAACGGCCATCGTCGACGATCTAACCACCCTGCTGGCTTACCTCCAGATCGCCCAGGTGCCGTCCGACAAAGACGCGCTTTACAGCCAGGTCGCCGAAGCCCTGGCGCCCTACTGGCTGAGCCCGCCTGATCCGGCCTGGCAGGCGCTGCTGATCGCCCTGGCGGGCAGCATGGGTCTCGCCAGCGTCGACAACGGGCTGTTCAAGCCCGTGCCAGCCCGCGCCCGCCAGTGGCTGGAAGACTCGCGGCCTCGCCAGGTGCGCGCGCTGGCCGAAGCGTGGCGCGACTGCACGTTGTTCAACGACCTGTGGCACGTGCCCGGCCTGCGACCCGAAGACACCGGCTGGCGCAACGATCCGCTGCTGGCCCGGCAGACGGTGCTAACCTACCTGGAAATGGTCCCGCCCGCCGACTGGTGGCCGATTGCGGAGTTGGTCGCGCTGGTCAAGGCCGAGGAGCCGGACTTTCAGCGGCCCGCCGGCGATTACGATAGCTGGTACATCCGCGACGCCGACACGGGCGACTACCTGCGCGGCTTCGAAAGCTGGGATCGGGTCGATGGACAGGTGCTGTGGTTCATCCTCACCGGCCCGATGCACTGGCTCGGTTTGGTCGATCTGGGCGATAATGGTACACTGTGCCGCCTGACCGTATACGGACGCGCGTTGTGCGGCGAAACGGAGTGGCCCGATCCCCCTGCCGAGCAGGTGCACGCCACGCTGCAGGCGGATGGCATCATTCTCGCGCCGCGCACGCTCAGCCGTTACGAGCGCTTTCAGTTGGCTCGCATCACCGAATGGAGCGCGGCGGGCGACCCGTATGCCTATAAGCTGAGCGCTGCCAGCCTGCGCCTGGCATCCGAACAGGGCATCAAGCCGGACACAATCGCGGCTTTCCTGCGCCGGGTGAGTGGCGATGCGCTGCCGGATTCGCTCGCGCAGTCGCTGGAACAATGGCAGCAGGCCGGTACCGCTAACGCCTGGCTGACTCAGGCCGTCATCCTGCGCACGAGCACCGAAGACGCGCTGACGGCCATCCTGGAGACGCCCGAGCTGCGGCGCTTCCTGGGCGCGGTGCTCGGCCCAACGGCCGTCATCGTCCGCACCGGTCAGGAAGAGGACCTGGCAGGCGCCCTACACGCACACGGAATTCTGGTAGACATCGATGATTAAGGCTAACTTCACCCCGATGATTGAATCGACCACCGTACCGCCACACCTGCTCGATACATTCCGCCAGACCTACCCGCACCAGACGCCCGATATCGTGGCCCGCGCGCCGGGACGCGTCAATCTGTTGGGCGGGCATGTGGATGTCCAGGAAGGGCTGGTGCTCAATATCGCCATCGACCGCGAGATCTGGCTGGCCGCCGCCGCCGGGACGGACGGGCACCTCGAGGTATACGCCGCCGACCTGGGCGAATCCGCGACGGTCGCGCTCGACCAGCTCGACAGCCACGCCGACGTGACCGGGGCCGACCTGCCCCGTTGGGCGCAGTATCCCGCTGGGGTGGCGTGGGCTCTGCGGCGGCGGGATCTGCCGTTGCCGGGGATGGCGGTGGCCTTCACCGGCAACGTGATCATGCGCGCCGGGCTGAGCTCGTCGGCGGCGGTCGAAGAGGCGTTCGCCATCGCGTGGCAGGCGCTGTCCGGCTGGACACTCCCGCCGGGCGAGCTGGCTCAGGTGGGCCGCGAAGCCGAGCGCGAGTACATGGGGCTGGGCACAGGCATTCAGGACCAGTTCACGGCGCTCCACGGGCGGCGCGATCACGTGCTGCTGATCGACTGCCGCACGCTCGATTACCAGCACATCGCCCTTCCGCCCCAGGTGCGGGTCGTGGTGTGCGATACCAACACGCGTCGCGAGCTGGTCGGATCGAGCTACAACACGCGCGCGCAAGATACCCACGCGACGGTGCAGATCATTCGCCAGGACCTGCCCGAGGTGAAGACCCTGCGCGACGTATCGCCGGAGCAGTTGGCGGCGTTCCGCCCGCGGCTGACGGAAAGCCAGTATCGCCGCTCGCGCCACATGATCTCCGAGATTGCGCGGGTCCGGGCCGGGGCCGAGGCGCTGGCGGCTGGCGACACCGGCACGTTCGGCGGCCTGATGAACGAGTCGTATCGCAGCGCGCGGGACGATTACGGCAGCAGCTCGCCCGCGCTGGACGCGATGTGGGATGCCGCCAGCCAGCATCCCGCCTGCCTCGGCGCGCGTTACAGCGGCGGGGGCGAAGCGGGCGCCGTCGTGGCGCTGGTCGAGGCGGACGCGGTGGATAATTTCATCGCGGCGACGGCCCGCCGGTACGCTCGCGCAACCGGTCGCGATGGCGCGTTGTTCCCCGTCGATCCGGCGGACGGCGCGGGGGTGATTCGCTGACCGGTTCGCCGTAACCGCCGGCAGCGCGCCTTCAGGGGGAGGGTTTCACGGTGCCGCAGGATGCCAGGCCATACGCCAAGCAGTACGAACGAACCTGGAAGAAGTTCACCCGGCTTGCCCTGACGCAGGACTCACTGGCGGACGGGCGTTTCCTGCAGCGCTGGCTGCGGCTGCCGTATATCGCGTTTCTGATCCCCATCGACGATCCGGCTGTCGTGGACCAACTCACCGAGTGGCAGGTCGCCTTCCAGCCGTGGCTGGCGTACGACGCACAGCCGGCCGAGCGCCTGCATATCACGCTGCACTACGTGGGGCTGCTGCGCCGCAGCCCGTGGATGTTGCTCCCGCACACCTGGCAGCGCAGCGCGTTGTCCGGCCTGGCCGACCGCGCGCGGGAGCCGATCGAGTTGTGTGCCGCGTTTGAGATCGGATTCGGCCCGCTGAACGCGTTTCCCAACGCCCTGATCGCCGAAGTTCAGGACACCAACCGGTGCCTGCAGCGCCTGCGAGCGCGCGTCCGGCGCGCGCTGCCTTTGCGCGCCCGCCCTCCCTCGCCGTGGAACTACCTGCCGCACGTCACCCTAGGGTACTGGGGAAAGCAGGACGCGGCGCCGCTGATCGAGCGGCTGCGCCCATTCCGCGCCGTCGAACCGCAAACCATGCGTGTGGATCGCGTCAAGTTGACCGTCTATACTCGGGATATGATTGCCCCACAGCGCGACATTCTCACCACCACTGAGGAAGATGTCATCGCGCAGTTTTCACTGCAGGGCTGAGATCCATCTGACAGAGACTGTGTAGCCGACGACATGGCTGGAGTTCCGCACGATCAACTGGCACACCCACTCAAACGCTATTCCCTCCCGCTATGGATCGCGCGCGGCGGCGGTATCGTGCTGGGGATCCTGTTCGCCTGGCTGCTGGTCGAGATCGCGCTGCGCCTCCTGTTCTTCTCCCTGCCCCCGCGCCTGCAGCTCGTCCTGCAGAGCCTGCACAAGACACCCTTCTCCGACGAGCGACTGGTTCCCGACCCGATCTGGCAGTCGGACATTGACTTCCTGACCATCGCGCGGCCCGTCACCAACTACGAGCAGTTCGGCAGCGCCAGGGTCCGTTTCACCGTGACGACCGAGACGCTGTGGGGATCGCGGGCTGCGTTCCGCACCACCCAGGCCCAGGTCGACCGGCGCGTGGATGCCATCGTCCTGGGCGATTCGTTCACGTTCTGCTTCACCGACGAGTCCGACTGCTGGGTGAACCAGCTAGGCGAGCTCACCGGGCGCAACATCGTCAACCTGGGAATCGTCAGCACCGGGTCGGTCAGCCACCTGCGTGTGCTGGAAACGTTTGGGATGCCGCTCGAGCCGCCGCTGGTGCTGTGGCAGTGGTTCGGCAACGACGCCAACGAAGATTACGGGCTGGCCGATCTGCGCGGCGAGACCGATGTGATCTCCGCCAGCGAGCCTCCGCCCGCCCCGAAAACGACGTGGTGGGACCAGCATTCCGCCGTGTACGTGCTGCTCAAGCTGCTGCTGGGATCCGAGGACCAGTTCGCCGGATCGTTGCAGTTCTTGGATCGCGAGTCGGTGACGCGGGGCGATGTCACGCTCGAATTTGGGCGACCCTATCTGTGGGGCGCGTTCGATATGAGTCAGCCCCAGAACCAGGATGGCTGGCAGCGGAGCCAGGCCGCCATGCGCCAGGCGCAGGCCCTGGTCGAGAGCTACGGCGGGCGGCTGGTCATCCTGCTCATGCCCACCAAAGAGCAGGTCTACCGCGACATGGCGGCGCCAGTGCTCGGGGATGACCGGCTGGCCTTGCTCGACACGAATTACGCCTTGATGCAAGCCTTCTGCCAGGACGAGGGCCTGACCTGCATCGACCTGCTGCCCATTCTCCAGGGAGCCGCCCGCCAGGGCGAGCAACTGTATTACGCCACAGATCTCCACCTCAACCCACGCGGCAATGCCGTGCTGGCCTCAGCTCTGTCCGGCTGGCTGGCCAAGCACCCGGACATTTTCGAGTCGTGATGCCACGCCCGGACCGTTTTTACACCTTTTTTTGAATTTATCGCCAAGTTCGCAACACTCTTGCGGTATAAACAAGGTGATTACGTTGTTCAGCCTGCCGCTGGATTGGACGGATAGTGTGCGGACAATAGGTTCATACTGAACAGCGATCATTCTATAACCAAAAGCAAACCTAAGAGTCTGTAAATGCACCGGACCATCCCCGAGAAGCTGAGCTATACCGCCATGTCTCAGATGACACCGAGCGAGTCGCATGATGAGCAACTCTATTTCGTCGGCAAGCGAGTCATGGATATCCTTCTCGCCGGGGTGCTGCTGGTGATCCTGCTGCCCTTGTTGGTGCTGATTTCGATCGCCATCGCCCTGGAGTCGCCGGGCCCGATCCTCGTGACGCAGGAACGGGTGGGCAGCCGGCGCCGCACCATCGACAGCCAGATTCGCTGGGAGGCGCGGAATTTCCGCGTGCTGAAGTTCCGGACCATGCGATATGCGGCCCCGACCCCCCTGCCCGGCAGCGCCCCCCCCCTCGTTGCCGCCGATGCACAGATGACGTGGGTGGGCCGCATCCTGTGCAGCACCTGGCTGGACGAGCTTCCCCAGTTGTTGAATGTCCTGGGCGGGACTATGAGCCTGGTCGGACCGCGTGCGGTCCCCACCTACGAAGTGGCCGAATACCAGGACTGGCACCGCGAACGGCTCAAAGCCATCCCAGGGATCGTCGGCTTGTGGCAGGTCAGCCCGCATCTCAATGCCTCGTTCGACGAGCAGGTGCGCACCGACATCACCTACGTGCGCAGCCGGTCGCTGTGGCTCGACATCAAAATCCTGGCTCTGACCATTCCGGCCCTGCTGATCGGGCGCAACCACAACTGAGTACCGCCGCGCCGCGCTGCCTTCCCCACCTGATTTCTGTTAGTCACACGGTCCGGCGTATGATACAATACGCGTGCAATCGCACATCACTGCCACTCCAGTGATATTCGTGTTCATTCAGGACGAGGAGACAAATGATGTTGCTTAAGAAAATCGTTCCCCTGCTGTTCATTGCGGTTCTTGCACTGTCGTCTGTGCTGGTGCCCTCCCCGGCACTGGCTCAGGATGGCCTGGGTTCGGAAGACAATCCCATCCAGGTCTTTTTTGTGCCCTCGGTCGATGCCCAGGTGATCGTATCGGGCGGCGAGATTCTCGCCAACGCGCTCGAAGCGGCCACCGGCCTGAACTTCGAAGTCGCGGTCCCGACATCCTATGCGGCCACCATCGAAGCGATGTGCGCCTCGCCAGAGAACTCGATGGGCTTCATCCCCGCAGCGGGCTACGTGCTCGCCAACAACCGCTGCGGCGTTGAGGTTGGTGGCGCGGCGGTCCGCAATGGCTGGCCGGTGTACTGGGCCGAGTACATCGTCCGCCGCGATGCCCCGATATACACCTTCGGCGATCTGGCCGGCAAGACCTGGGGCTATGGCGATCCGACATCCACATCCGGCTACATCGCGCCGTCGGTCGAACTGCAGGCCGCTGGCATCGTGCCGGGTGCGACTGTCGAGACGGGCGGGCACAACCAGACCGTGCTGGCTGTCTACAACGGTGAAGTTGATTTCGGCACCGTGTACTACAGCCCGCCGCTGATGCCCGAGGGCCACGCTGAGTGGGCCTATGGCGACCTGGCCGAGCCTTACGACCTGACGGTTGATGAATCGTACATCGGCGATGACGGGCGCCTATATGTCGGCGATATCCGTCCCATGGACGCCCGGACCGCCGTGCGCGATACGGCCCCCGATGTGATCGACCAGGTCCGCATTCTGCGCCTAAGCGATGCCATCCCGAACGACACGCTGAGCTACGGCCCGGAATTTCCGGTCGAGCTGCGCGAAGAGATTCTGAACGCGATCATCGCCTTCTCCGAAACCGAAGAGTGGGCCCAGTCGCTCGGCAGCGAAGATTTCTACACCTGGAGCACCATCGCCCCCATCACCGATGACGCATTCGACCCGGTGCGTCTCCAGTTCGAGATTCTGGGGCTGACCGAAGAGGACGTCTTCGCTGAAGGCTAACCGACGAGGCCTCACCAACTAATGCGAGCACAGACAGGCAGAGTGAGCCCTCTCCTCTGCCTGTTTTCTTAAACGCGGAGACAGGTATGCTCAAGATCGAACACCTGACGAAAGTCTACGAAAACGGGACCGTGGCGCTGAGGGATATCAGCTTTGAGGTGCCGGACGGGCAGTTCGTCGTCATCATCGGGCTGAGCGGCTCGGGAAAGTCGACCCTGCTGCGCTGCATCAACCGGCTGATCGACCCGACCGAGGGCCGCATCACCTGGAACGGGATCGACATCACCGCCGCCAACGACGAAGAATTGCGGCTGATCCGGCGCCGGATCGGGATGATCTTCCAACAGTTCAACCTGGTGAAGCGCTCGAAAGTCATCACCAACGTGCTGGCCGGGCGGCTCGGCTACACCAACCCGATGTGGAGCGTTATCAACCGGTTTTCGCCGCACGACCGGCAGATGGCGCTGGCCAAGCTCGAACGCGTCGGCATCCGCGAAAAAGCGTTCAACCGCGCCGACGAGCTCAGCGGCGGGCAGCAGCAGCGCGTCGGCATCGCCCGCGCCTTGATGCAGGACCCGGAGCTGATGCTGGCCGATGAGCCAGTGGCGAGCCTGGACCCCGCCACCTCCCATTCGGTGATGAAGTACCTCGAACTGCTGAACAAGGAAGACGGCATCACGATCCTGTGCAGCCTGCACTTCCTGAGCCTGGCCCGGACGTACGCCGACCGGATCATCGCGCTCAAGGATGGGCTGCTCGAGTTCGACGGCGACCCCGTAGATATCGACGAGCAGCGGTTCAAAGATATCTACGGCGAAGAAGCCGTGCGCGTGGAAATCGCGTAGGAGAGAGACGTGAACAACAATCAGATTCCCACCTCGCGGGGGGCACTGCGCAAGCTTCTGATCGTGCTGGCTGTCGTCGCCGGGGTGATGCTGTACGCGTATGGCTGGCGGGTGACGGACATCAGCCTCGACGAAACCCAGGACGAAACCCGCCAGACCTCCGTCACGCGCGCCCTGCGCGAGCTGCTCTCGCCGAACGTATTTGACCAGGATCGTGATTCCGAGTTCGTCGATGTCAATTTTGCCATCGGATGCCCTGAGGATGGCGCGCCCATTCCCCAGCCCGAACCGGGCGAGGGAGAGCCGTATATCGAGATCTCGCCCGACTGCGGCGAGCGCGACGAGGTCGTCACCATCACCGGCCATCATTTTCACGCCAACGCCGACGCGTTCGTCCGGTGGATTCCGCCGGGTGGGCAGAGCCGCCCGATGGTCCGAACAGACGTCGACAGCGAGGGCTATTTTCAGACGGCGATCACCGTGCCCAGCCTTCGCAGCGGTGGGGACGAATACCATACGATCGAAGTCGAGGGAAGCTGGCCGGAGGGCCTGCCCCATTTCAGCGAAACCACCGAGACCGTGATCGAAAAGATGGTGGAGACCATCTTCCTGGCGCTGATGGCGACGACGCTGGCTGTGCCTATCGCTTTCGTCCTGAGCTTCTTCGCGGCACGCAACCTGATGCGCCAGGTTCGCCTGCCGGTGGGCGATGTGCTGATCGCGTTCATCCTGCTGCCTGTCGGCTGGCTGCTGGGCGATCTGCTGCTGCGCCCGATCGGGGAGCTGGGCGTCAGGTGGGGCAAGGAGCTGGTGATGGGCATCGTCGGGCCGGCGATTGCCATGGTCGCCTACGGCGGCATCGCCCGCGCCGCCTCGACGGCACGCCTGCCGGAGGGCACGCCGGGGCACCGCGCCCGCAAGATCGCGTTGAACGTCCTATTGGTCGCCGTGATCATCTTCACGCTCGGCGCCCTGGGCGGGATCGGAATCTGGGTTGGCGAAAAGCTCGAGGACGGCCTGCTGGCAGACCTGGGCAATTTCATCAACACGCTCGGCACGCTGGTCGACCTGAGCATCGCCGTCGCGGCGGCGCTGGCCGGGGCGCTGCTCGTTTCGTCGATCGGGACCAGCCTGACCCGCGGCGGCCTGCGCTATTTCCAGGGACCATCCGATCGCATCCTGGGCGCGGTGTTGGGCCTGGCAAGCGGCACGCTGCTGATGGCCTTGATGGCCGTCATTGCCAACCAGGCGGCCTGGTTCGGGCTGCTGCCGCTGCTGGTGGCCGTCATCCTCGCCATGCAAGTCCTGGGCCTCATCTACAACCATCTCACCGGCGCGGGGCACCGCGACGAAGCCAATACCCACGCGACGCTGCGCCTGGTACTCCAGGTCATTGTGGCGGTGGCGGTGTTCTACTTTGCCTACCTCTTCCTCGACTCGGGGCGGCTGATCGTGGATGGGCGCCTGCCCGCCGCGCTGAAGACGGAAGTCGGGCCGTTCAGCGTCAAGACCTATACCTTCCGCGCGATGCTGATGGGCGCGGTGCTGGGCGCGATTGGCGGCTGGCTGATGGGCATTCATCGCCCGTTCCCGCTGGGCATGACCATCTACAACACGACGCGCACGATCCTCAACGCGCTGCGCTCGATCGAGCCGCTGATCATGGGCATCGTGTTCGTGATCTGGGTGGGCATCGGTCCCTTCGCGGGCGTTCTGGCGCTGATGCTGCACTCGATCGCTGCGCTCGGCAAGCTCTACTCCGAGCAGGTCGAGAACATCGATCCCGGCCCGATCGAGGCGGTCCAGGCCACAGGGGCCACGCGCCTGCAGACGATCGCCTACGGCGTCGTTCCGCAGATCGTGCCGCCCTACATCGCCTTCACGATGTACCGCTGGGATATCAATGTCCGCATGTCGACAATCATCGGCTTCGTGGGCGGCGGCGGTATCGGCTTCCTGCTGCAGCAGCAGATCAACCTGCTGCGCTACCGCGAGGCCGGGGTGGCCGTGCTGGCGATCGCGATCGTGGTGTCGGTGCTGGATTACGCCAGCGCCAGCATCCGCGAGCGGATGATCTAGCTTCGCGCCGGGCGCTCCCCATTGCGAACAAAAACCGCCGGTCCTGTTTCGGGGCTGGCGGTTTCGATCACCGGCGAGGCGGCCCTTAGGCCGCGCTCGTGATCTCGCGCGAGCGCTCGATGTACTCCAGGCTCTGGTGCCGGAAATACGTATTGTACAGTTCCGCGTAGTGGCCACCCTGGGCGAGCAACTCATCGTGGTTGCCTTCCTCGATGATCCTCCCCTCGCGTAGCACGATGATCCGGTCGGCATTGCGAATCGTCGACAGGCGGTGCGCGATCACAATGGACGTGCGGCGCGCCATCACCGCGTCCAGCCCTTCCTGGATTAGCGTTTCGGTCAGCGGATCGACGCTGGCAGTGGCCTCGTCCAGGATGAAGATCGACGGGTCCTGCAGCAGCACGCGCGCCAGGGCCACCAGTTGGCGCTGGCCCATCGACAGGCTGCTGCCGCGCTCGCCAACCTCGGTCGCCAGCCCGTGCGGCAGGCTGTCGATCCAGTCGCCTCCGCCGATGCGCTGGGCGGCGGCCATTACTTCCTCATCGGTCGCATCCTGCACGCCATAGCGGATGTTGTCCATCACCGTGCCGTCGAACAGAAACGGGGACTGCGTGACGATACCCAGGTGCTGCCGGTAGACCTGCAGATCGAGGCTGCGGATGTCGCGCCCGTCGACCAGGATGCGCCCACCCTGGAACTCGTAAAACCGCGCGATCAGCCGAGCGATGCTCGACTTGCCGGAGCCTGTATGGCCGACCAGCGCCAGCGTCTCGCCCGCGTGAATCGTCAGCGAGAAGTCTTCGAGCACCGGCTCGTCGTCCTTGTAACGGAAATCGACATGGTCGAACACGATCTCACCCAACAACAGATCGAGTCCCTGCTCGTCGTGCTGGATCACTTTCGGATCGGCATCGATGAGGGCAAACACACGCTCGCCCGCCGCCAGCCCCAGTTGGAACTGGCTCCAGAACGAGGCGATGCTGGTGAGCGGGAACCAGAACAGCGAGACGCCCTGGATGAACAGGTACCAGTCCCCGGCGCTCATACCGGAGTCGCGGACCATCTCGCCGCCGAAGTACACCAGCGCCGCCGTGCCGACCCCGGCGAGCAGGTTGAGAATCGGGAAGATGGCATTGAACACATAACCCGTGCGCAGGTTGATGCCGTACGACTTGGCATTCACCTCCTGAAATTCATCGTAGATCGTGTGCTCCTGGCGGAACGCCTTCGCCACGCCGATCCCGCTGACCGTCTCCTGGATGTGCACGTTGACCTCAGCCAGCACGCGCCGCGACTGGGTCACCGTCTCACGCGCGATCTTGCGAAAGGCCAGCGCCGTCAGGATGATGAACGGCGCCAGCACCAGCGTCATGAGCGTGAGGCGTTCGTTGACCGTGAACAGGTAGCCGATCAACAGCACGACGAGCAGAATCTGGCTCATCAGGTCCATGGTGAGCGTCACCACCTGCGAGAACGCCTGCGTGTCGGATGTGACACGGCTGACGATCTTGCCCGATGCGTACGTATCGTAGAATGACAGATCGCGCTTGAGAACCGCGTCGAAGGCGTCTTCGCGCAGCTTGAGCACGACATTGCCGACCGCCGTGGCCGAGTTCCACTGGCGCACCGCGTTGAACACCCAGCCCAGGCTGCCGAGCGCGATCGTGATCAGCATGATCTCGATGATCGTCGAGTTGGACGAGTCTTCCTGCAGCCGGTCCAGGCTGCGCGAGATGTAGATCGGCAGGCCGGTGTTCATCAGCGACGTGGCCAGGATCATGAGCGCCACGGAGAACATGCGCCAGGCCTGCGGGCGGAAGTAGCTGACGATTCGTTTGACCAGGTCACGGTCATTGTAACTGCGATCGTAGTCCTCGGCGTCGAGGCCATCCATAATGAAGCCCATTGTTTACAGCCTCCTATGACAGTGCGGGCGCGGTTTCGGCTTCCTCCAGCGGGGGAAGCTCGACGTCATAGCGCGCGAAGATGCGGCGGTAGTGCGGCGACGTGCGCAGCAGGTCATCGTGCGTGCCACACGCCACCAGCTGCCCGTGATCCAGCACCAGGATCATGTCCGCCCACCGAATCTGGGACAGGCGGTGCGTGATCAGCAGCGTGGTGCGGCCCTCCTGCGCCCGGCGGATCGCGCGCTGGATCTCGTCTTCGGTGGCGCTGTCGATCGCGCTGGTCGAGTCGTCCAGAATCAGGATGCGCGGATCGCTCAGGAAGGCGCGGGCCAGGGCGATGCGCTGGCGCTGCCCGCCCGACAGCGTGACGCCTCGCTCGCCGATCTTGGTCTGGTATCCCTCCGTGAACGTCAGGATGAAGTCGTGCGCTTGCGCCTCGCGCGCCGCGAACTCGATCTTTTCCTGGGGCGTGTCGGGCGCGCCGAACGCGATGTTCTCGGCGACGGTGCGCGAGAATAGGAACACGTCCTGCTCGATCTTCGAGATCTGCGAGCGCAGCACCGTCAGGTCCCATTCGCGAACGTCCACGCCATCGATCAGGATGCGGCCCGACGTGGCATCGTACGTCCGGTTGATCAACTGGGTGAGGGTGCTCTTGCCGGAGCCGGTCTGCCCCACGACCGCCACGGTCTGGCCCGGCTCGATGTGGAACGAGACATTCTCGATCACGGGCTGCTCACATTCGCCCTCATAGCAGAAGGTCACGTCCTCGAAGACGATGTCCCCCTGGATCGCGGCGCTGTGACCGCCGGCGTTTTCGTCTAGCTCAGTCTCGGCGCGGATGATGCTCAGCAGGCGATCCGCGCTGGCGATGCCCAACTGGACCAGCGAGAACGAGAAGATCGAGATGAAGGTCGGGAAGCGCAGCACGTTCATCAGGCCCATGATCGCGATGATCTCGGCGATGGTCATGCTGCCGCGCTGGTAGAGCACCATCGTATGCAGAAACGTCAGGCCGAGCGCGATCCCGTACAACAGCAGCGGCAGGTAGCGGGCTTCGATACGCCCCTGCGCCACGAAGTAATCGCGGAACAGGCGCGCGTTCCGCCGGAACCGGTTGCGCTCGAATGATTCCTGCACGCTGGCCTTGACGATCTCGATCCCGGAGAGCACCTCTTCCAGCCCGG
The DNA here is from genome assembly GCA_040767355.1 of Aggregatilineaceae bacterium. Lineage (GTDB taxonomy): Bacteria > Chloroflexota > Anaerolineae > Aggregatilineales > Aggregatilineaceae > LM3-B42. The sequence continues at coordinate 66,629 of JAXGOS010000018.1, forward strand.
CGTTCATCGTGCCGAACTGCTCGCGCTGGCTGCGCATGACCGGGTTCAGGCGGCGGGTGTAGCCGCGCACCACGTAGATGTACGACGCCACGAACAGCAGCGGGACCAGCAGCAGCGCGGGCCGGATCGTCGCGATATAGATCAGCGGCACAGCGATCCCCATCACCGTCTCGTAGATGAACCGCAAGCCGGGACTCATCATGAAGTTGAGCTGGCGCACGTCGTCAGTGGCGCGGGCCATGATATCGCCCACGCGCTGGCGATCGTGGAAAGTCTGGCTCTTGCCGAGCAGGCTGACGTACAGCTCCTGGCGGGCATCGACCTCGAAGCGTTGGGCGATCGTCTCGATCGACAGGCTACCAAACAGAAAAGCGAAGCTGCTCAGAGTCAAGACGCCCAGCACACCCAACGCCAGCTCAAGCAGCCGATCACCGCCGGTCGGGTTGAGGATCTCCTCGGCGGCCTTCCCCACCAGGACAGGGCTCTGCGAGTAGGCGAAGAAATCGATGACGCTTAAGATCAGCGCGGCGATGAACAGCCATTTGTAGCGCCAGATATGCGTCAGGATCCAGCGAACGGCAGACGACTGGTTGTACCGGTAGGCATTCTTGACGGTGAACTCGCTTTTGACGTTGGCAGTCATGGTTGTCTCCATGTCGAATAACACGAGTTGGTCTCGAACATTCGTTCGCCAGTCACGCTAGTATACACGTCTTTCCTGACATCCTCTGTCAGGAATAGCGGGCAGGAGGAAACAGGGAGGAAAAAGCGCCGGCAACCGAGCAGTTTCAGAATGGGCGATGCGTGAACATGGTGATGGTTACCTATCACTTTTTTGCGAAGGTTAACGCTTCTGCTACGACCGGAGGATTATACAGGATGCTGCCCGCCGCTTCAAGTCCAAACATGATCCGTTATTCCCCGCAATATGACGATCGACACTTATGACATCTCGTGCGCTTAGCGGACCATAAGGAGTACATTCCGGCATAGTCGTCCCGATCGATTGTCACGACACGTCGCGCGCTTAACCATGTGGAAAAGAAAGACAAGGACCTATGGAAACCACAACAATCTCGGTCCCTGCCATGTTCGGGGATCACCACGTTCTTCAGGTGCGGCGCATTCGTTCCGGACTGGCCGGTGTCGAACCCATCTATGCCAGCAGCAGTCTCCAAATCGTCGAAGGCAAACGGCTATGAGATCAAGGCGGGCAACGAAACGGTCATGTTTCGTATGAGAAGAACTTCTTTCATAAGACCGGGCTGTTCGTGCATGTGCGCGACAGCAAAGGCTCAGACGCTACCAGAGCGTGCGTCGCCCCGGTGAGTGCCTACGCGGTATACTATGTTGGCATGGAGCTCAGTGCGCGCCGGACCACGCGAGGCGGTTGAGCTGCCCACCTTCGGGAAACAGGCGCTGTAGTGAAACACGTCAATCCGGCCAGGAGAAAGGTCCACGCACCATGAAGCAGCCTACCGAACGCCCAACTCGCCTGCTGTGCCGCGCCAGCGAAACCCGCTGCGCGTCCTGCCCGCCCGACCGCGTGTGTGCCTGGGCATGTGTCCAGGGCACCAGTGTGGAGGATATCATAATCGGGGCGATGCTGGAACAAGGCCTGGACTGGGCGCTGCGCACGTCCGACCCGGAGTGCGCGACCGCACACCAGGCCTTATGGGAAACCTTCAACTCATGACCAATACGACAGCCGCAGATAGCAGGATAAAACGAAAGCGCTGCCATGCTGATGGGCGCCGGGCTGCAGATGATGATCGCCGACCCGATTGACGAGGACTTGAGGACCGTGAGCCACATCATCGAGCAGCGCGACGCCAGCATGACAGATGGCCGCCTGCACCTGACGCCCCACGATCGCATCGCGGCCATAGAGGACCTGACCATCGACGACGTCGATATGAGCGACCCGGAGCAGGCCGCCATCTGGAAGACCGTGCAGATCCTTCTCAACCGGGCCATCTATGCGGACTGATATCTGCAGCAGTAGCTGTGGCGCGCCGTTGCTCGCGGAAAGTGATATTTTCGTGAAAGATATCTGAATATCTGCACTGAGTATACACCGCGGGCTGCGCTAAACTATCCATCAGAAGGGCTGGTTAGCCCCGCTAAAGGGAGCACCCCTATGCCTATTTTCACTCCGGGACGCCGCTGGCAACCCCCGTTTTACCCATTCAAGCGCGAGCCGTTCGGCAGACGCCTGTTAGCCCGCGTGGAACGCATGACGAAAGGCCCGATGTTCGGCTGCCGCATGTGCGGTAACTGCATGCTGCAGGAAACGGCCTTCATCTGCCCGATGGAGTGCCCCAAGGGCATTCGCAACGGCCCGTGCGGCGGATCGACCGAGGCCCACTGCTACGTCGATGAAACGCGCCCGTGCATCTGGTATCGCATCTACGACCGGGCGTTTGCCATGGGCCGCGAGGAAAAACTGCTCGAAGTGCTCCCCCCGCTGGACTGGGATAAAGTCGGCACCGAAACGTGGGGCGATGTCGTGAGCCAACTGCGCAAGGTCGGTGTCCGCACATTCGCGAACGGGATGCTCTCGCGCGACCCGGCCAGCCGTGCGCATGCCTGGGATTCCGTGTTCCAGCCGGTGCGCCAGCCTAACTGGTGGCAAGGCGACGCCAAGTACCACCCCCCGGCCTACACCGAGCCGATCTCCGAGCTGGAACGGCGGTTGAAGGCGGGCCAGATGGTGGTCACGGCTGAGGTCGCCCCACCGCTGAGCACCGCGACGGGCAAGCTGACGCGCAACATCGAGCTGGTCAAGCCCTACGTAGCCGCGGTCAATTTCACCGACAACCCATCGGCAACGGCGCGCATGTCCAGCCTGGCGTGCAGCATGATGGCGCTGCAGGCGGGCGCCGAGCCGGTGATGCAAATCGCCGCCCGCGACCGCACGCGAGCTTTGCTGCAGTCCGAGGTGCTCGGCGCCAGCGCGGTCGGCATCCGCAACGTCTTGTGCCTGTCCGGCGACAGCGGGCGGATGGGCCCGGCGCCGATGGGCCGGCTGGATGTGGTGGATATCGACTCGATCCAGATGCTCTGGATCCTGCGGCGGATGCGCGACGAGGGTACCTACCTGGACGGGCGCAGCATCAAGTTCCCGCCCCAGATCTTCCTGGGCGCGGCGGGCGCGCCGTTCGCCTCGCGGCCCGAATTCCAGGCCATCCGCGAACACAAAAAGGTGAACGCCGGCGCGCAGTACCTGCAAACTAACCTGGTCTACGACGCCGACGGCCTGGATGTCTGGCTGAACGAGCTGGCCAAGCGGAATATCCTCGACAAGGTGTACATCCTGATCGGCGTCACCCCGCTGAAGTCGCTCAAGATGGCCCAATACATGCATAAGGACGTGCCGGGCGTGTTCATCCCGGAGCGGCTGCTCAAGCGGCTGGAAGCTGCCGGCGACGGCGTGGAAGAAGAGTCCATCATCATCACGCTCGAGCTGATCGAGGCCATTCGCGGCAAGCAGGGCGTGAACGGCTTCCACATCATGGCTGTGGGCTGGGAAGAGGTCGTCCCGCGCATCGTCATCGAGGGCGGGCTGCTGCCGCGCGATTTCGTCGAACCCGAGCACGGAGAGCAGTCGAAAACGGCATGAAACTCGCAATCAGTGGAAAAGGCGGCGTCGGCAAGACGCCGCTGGACGTCCCGCTGCTGGGGACGGTGCCGCGCGATGAAGAGCTCATCGCGTTCGAGTTCAGCGGTCGCCCACTGGTCGAGTTGGGCGATGAATCGCCCGTGTACCGGGCGGTCGCCGCCATGATCGACTCCATCCTCTGACATGTGGCGGGCCGGGCCAGAATTCCGGCGCCGGCCCGCCAATGTTCTCCGGCCATACGAAAATCCGCGGTTCCTTGCTATAATCTCGATCATCTTTACCGGGATATCGAGTCGTTATGAGTCTGTTGCGTCGTCGCCGTAATTTGCCCACACGCCGGGGCTGCATGATGCTCGGCGTAGAGATCATTGTCCTCGCCATGGCTGTGTATCGTTTAGGTGTGGCCATCCTGCCGGACCCTGCCCAAGACGAGTCCCCCACCAGCCCCACCGTGGAGATCCCCGAACACCTCACGCGAGGTGATGTGCTCCCCACCCCCACCGACGATCCGGGCGCGCCGGTGCGCGTCATTGCATTCCCAGGCGCGTCGATGAGCGCGCCGATTGTCCCCGCCGGGCGCAACGGCGGCACCTGGGAAACGCGTCACCTGGGCGAGTATGTCGGGCATCTGGTGGGTACCAGTTGGTTCGATGATCCGGGTGGCAATATCGTGCTGGCCGGTCACGTCGAGAGCGCCAGCGGCTCGCCGGGCCCCTTCGCGCACCTGTTCGAGGCGGGTCCTGGCGATCTGGTCGTGCTGCGGGAGGGCGATCGTGAGGAGCGCTTCACCGTGACGCTCATCGAGGAAACGGGACCAGGCGAAATGCAGTATCTGGCCCAGGATGGTCGCCGCCGCGTCACACTGGTCACCTGCACGGAATGGGACACGGAGTCCGAGACCTACCTGGGCCGGTTGATCGTCGTGGCCGAGCCCGCCCCGGCGACCGCCCACGCCCAACAGGCTGCCGGCACGACCGGCCAATAAAAACGGGGCATCGCCCCGGATACCCCGCTAACCCCAACCTGTCCGGTGAGCGCCCGCGTCAGCCGAGTGTGTTCTCGACCGTGGGCGGCACCAGATCGCGCTGGAAAATCGCCACACTCGTGTCGCCGGTGGGCGCGACACTCAGCGGCACGACCAGCCGCGACCGGTCCACGAAACACAGCGTCTCGTTGACGGCTTCGCACCAGTAAATCGTCAGATCGACCGCCAGTTCGGTCTGGCCCTCGGCGAACGTGACCGGGATCTCCACCGGCAGATCGGGCAGCACCACGCGGTAATCGCGCGCGTCCGGCGCGACCTGCGCGACCGGGTCATCCGGCCAGACGGCGGTGAACGGCGCCAGGGCGTTCAGCTTGTACCCGTCCGGCATCGTCACCTCGATACGGAGCGTGCCCGCGCCAGGGCTGACCAACTGCGCCGGCTGGACGATGGCCGCGTCGGCGGTGTCCTGCTCGAAAGTCTCGACCGGCGGCGCGTCCTCAGCCGCAGCCAACCCCTGAGCGCCCGCCAGTCGCTCGACGTTCGGGAAGGTGATCGTCGTGACTTCGCCGCTGCTGACGTCCGCCACGCGGATGGCGTGGTTGTTCGTGTCCGCGATGTACAGCTTGCCGTCCGCGTAGTCGATCCCGCCCGGCTCGTAGAACTGCGGCTGGTCGCCGTCCGCGAAGCCTTCTTCGCCCGTGCCGAGGAAGGTCACGCTCTCGCGAGTCTGCGGGTCGATGCGTTTGATCTTGTTGTTATAGGTGTCCGCCACGTACAGGTAGCCATCGTCAGCCACGGTTACGCCCAGCGCGTGCTGGAGCCGCACATCGTCGCCGGTCCCGTCCACGTCGCCGAAGTCGAACAGGCCAGTGCCGACAATCGTCCGGACCTCGCCGTCAGGGTCGAGATCAGCGGTGCGGATCGCGCTCGCTTCCGGATCGGCGAAATACAGCAGGCGCCCATCCGAATCGATGCCGCTGGGCTGATTCATGCCCGCCTCGCGCAGCTTGCCGTCGGTCAGCGCCTCGCGGCCCGATCCCGCGTAGGGCCCTACTTCGCCGCTGGCGATGTCGTAGACCCATAACTGGTGCGGCCCGGCCATGGCAATATAGACCTTGCCCTCGACCGCTACCACGTCCCACGGCGAGGCGAGCTGCATCTCCGTGCCCGGCCCGCTCTCGTCGCGGTTGAAGCCCTGCACGCCCGTTCCGGCGACGGTCGTCACCGTCCGCGCGTCGAGATCCACTGCCCGCAGCGCGTGGTTCAGCGTGTCGGCCACGTAGAGCGTACCCCCGTCCAGCGCCAGCCCCTGCGGCCCCGCGAACGCCGCCTCCGCATACGCGCCATCGACCAGGCCCGCCTCGCCGGGCCGATCATCCAGCACCTCGAAGGTATCGAGCGCCGTCACCACGACCCGAGTGGTGGTTGCTGTCGCTGATGAACAGGCGGTTGCCCGCCGGGTCGGCCAGCACCTTGCCCGGAAAGCGCAGCGGCGTATCGTCGGCTGCCGTGGCGAGCACCGGCTGGAGCTGCGGCAGCGGCTCCAGGTTGAGCGCGTTGTTCGCGCCGTATTCGCTGACCATCGTGTCGATGATCGGCTGGATGCGGCTGTACAGCGGCTCGCCGGAGAGCTGGCCGACGACCTTGCCGAAGGGATCGATCACCATGAAGGTCGGCCAGGCGCGCACGCCGTATTCCTGCCACGTCACGAACTCGTTATCGTTGAGCACCGGGTGCTCGATCTCGTAGCGCTGCACGATCTGGCGGATGTTGCCCGTCTCGCCCTCGTTGTCGAACTTGGCCGAATGCACGCCGATCACGACCAGCGCATCCGGGTATTCGGCCTCCAGCCGCTTGAGATCGGGGATCACGTGAATGCAGTTGATGCAGCCGTACGTCCAGAAGTCCAGCAGCACCACTTTGCCGCGCAGATCAGCGATGCTGATCGGCTCCGACACGTTGATCCAGTCCGCGCCTTCGGGAAAATCGGGCGCGTTGACATCCCCCGACCAGGTATATTCCACGTCACCGCCCTCACTATCGCCATCCCCGCCATCCTGAGCCGCGACGCCCGCCAGGCCGAGCACGAGCGCGCTCACCAGGACGACCATACCCATTACACCGACCAACCAGCCATTCCGTCTCATCTGCGCTTCCTTCCAATAGCCGTCATGGTGCCGCAATTTTTCGAATGATTTTCTATCTTATTATACGGGAAACCGGGGCGAATGACCCTCTTGTCTCTTGGATGCGAGTGGGGGCGCTCCGGTTACACGAGGCTTTCATAGACGGCGAGCGTGCCTTCGGCAGTCTGGCGCCACGAAAAATCGCGCACGCGGGCCAATCCCCGGTTGCGCATGGTCAGGGCCAGATCGGGCTGGTTGATCAGTGCGAGGATGGCGCCGCCCATCGCCCGCGAATCCGCCGGATCGACCAGGAAGGCCGCGTCGCCCACCACCTCTGGCACAGACGACGCCTCGCAGCCGACGACCGGCGTCCCACAGGCCATCGCTTCGAGTGGGCCGAGGCCAAACCCCTCGTAGCGGCTGGGGAAAACGAACACGCTCGCCAGACGATAGAGCGCGGGCTTGTCGGCTTCGTGCACCGGGCCGATCCAGCGCACCACGTCCCCCACGCCGAGCTCCTCGATGTACGCGGGCAGATTGGGAAAACGCAGCGTGCCCCACGTCGCGGGCGTGTGCCCGGCCAGCACCAGCGGCACATCCCGCCCCAGGGCCTGGGCCACATACGTATAGGCTACCAGCAGCAGCCGGACGTTCTTATGGATGGCGTACGAGCCCAGATACAGCACGAAGTCGTCCAGATCGTCGAGCCCGTAGCGGGCGCTCACGGCGCGGTCGCGCTCGCGGTCCGGCTCGTGATGGAACGCCTTGCTCGCCGCCAGATAGGTGACGGTGACGCGCTCCGCCGGCACGCCGATATGCTGGGCGATGTCGCGCCGGGCGTCTTCGGAGATGGTCACCAAATGCGCCACGCCGCGCGCCGCCCCACGACCGGACTCGTGTACAGCCGGTTGCCCACGCCCTGCCGGTACGCCGGAATCACCAGCGGGATGACGTCGAGCACGCTGCACACCACCGGCGCCGGCGAGCGCAGTGGCGGCCCCCAGTACGGCACGTGCGCGAGGTCCGCGCCCAATCGCCCGACCGCTGCCGGAAACGCGCGCTGCTCGAACCACACTTTGCCCAGGTGCCCGCTCAGCCGCATGCGGACTGGCAGCGCGTCCACGTCTGGCGGCAGATGATCGAGCGTGCGGACGCAGGCGGCACCACCAGCAATAGCGGTGCTGCGGCGCGCATTCGACCAGCGCCGCGAGCAGGTTCCGCAGATACTGCCCGCTGCCGGTATGAGGCTGGTCCCAGAACCACCCATTGAAAGCGATATGCATGCCGTTCTGCTCGATGGCTAGCCCGCTGGCGCGTCGCCGTAGCCGTCAGGGTGCGCCGTGTGCCAGGCCCACGCCGACGCGATGATGTCGCGCAGGTCGGTGTAGCGCGGCGACCAGCCCAGATCGGCCTGAATCCGGCTTGACGAGGCGACCAGCCGGTCGGCATCGCCGGGGCGCCGGCCCGTCTCGACGGCGGGAAAGTCCACGCCGGTCACCTCGCGGGCAATATCGATCACCTCGCGCACGCTGTAGCCGTGCCCGTTGCCCAGGTTATAGATCAGGCTCCCCTCACCCGCGTCGAGCGCATCCAGCGCCAGCACGTGAGCCGAGGCCAAGTCGTCGATATGCACGTAATCGCGGATGCAGGTCCCGTCGGGCGTGTTGTAGTCCGTGCCGTAGATCATGATCGCGTCGCGCTGGCCGAGCGGGACTTGCAGCGTCAGCGGGATCAGGTGCGTTTCGGGATGGTGATCTTCGCCCCGGATCGGGACGCCGTTCGCGTCGAGCATGGCGCCGCACGCGTTGAAATAGCGCAGCGGGGCAAAGCGCATCCCGACGGTCTGGTGATACCACCCCAGCATCCGCTCCATCATCAGCTTGGTCTCGCCGTAGACGCTGGCCGGGCCGGTGGGATCATCTTCCACCAGCGGCGTGTCCTTGCTGGCGTAGACTCCCGCCGACGACGAGAAAATCAACCGCATGACGCCGTGCCGGACCATCGCGTCCAGCAAATTGCGCGTATTCGAGACGTTGTTGAGGAAATACTTGCCAGGCAGTTGCATCGACTCGCCGGCTTCGATGAACGCGGCGAAGTGCACTACTGCGTCGAACGGCCGCGTCTGGAACAAGATATCCAGCGCGCCGGTATCGGCCAAGTCGCCCTGCACGAAGGCCACGCCCGCCGGAATCGCGGCACGGTGGCCATTTACCAGGCTGTCGAATACGGTCACCGTATGGCCCGCCGCCAGAAAATGGGCCGCCGCGGTCGATCCCACGTAGCCCGCTCCACCGGTCACAAGGATGTGCATCTCGACTTACTCCCTGGCATGGCCATCAGACACTGAGCCGCCCACCGGCGAACGCTCCCCAGCATGTGCGGCGCTGGCTGGATTGGAATTGTACCCGGAAGCGCCCGCGCCGCACAGTCAACATGAGTTATACCCAAATATGAGTATTCCCTGAAAAATCCTCGTCGCCTCGGCAAACTGGAGTACAATGGAGGTGGCTTTGCACGGACTGTCTGTTTCAGCGCGGATACGAAGTGACACGCACCATGGACACCTGGACACCCCAACCCGAAACACCGGATTACGAACCTGACGCCTCCCCCGAGCGTGGCGGGATGGCGCGCGTCCTCAAGGACATTATCCAACTGGTGCTGCTGGTGGTGCTGCTGCGCGTCGGGATGGATACGCTGGTGCCGCGCTATGTGGTCGACGGTGCCAGCATGGAGCCGAGCTTCTACACGGCCGAGCGCGTCATCGTGGACCGGTTCACCATGCTGCTGTCGGGCGCATCGCGCGGGGATGTCGTGGTGCTCGATTCGCCTACCGGCCCGGACGAGCTGCTGATCAAGCGCGTCATTGGCCTGCCGAACGAGCAGATCGCGCTGCGCGACGGTCGCGTATACGTGAACGGCGCCCTGCTCGACGAGCCGTACATCACCGAGTTCTGCACCTCGCGCGCCTGTAACGGCGAGTGGCTGCTCGGCCCAGAGGAGTATTTCGTGCTGGGCGACAACCGCAACCATAGTCTCGACAGCCACACCTTCGGGCCGGTGCCGGCGTCCTCGATTGTGGGCATCGCCCGCGTGCGCTACTGGCCGCCCGCCGAGGCCGACCTGCTCAACGCGCCGGACTATTGACCGCGCACCTCGACCACGACACCCTCTTCGGCCCAATTGAACAGCGTCGCAGCGTTTTCCAGGCTGAGCAGCACGCAGCCGTAGGTCACCGGGTGGCCCAGGTCGCCGGTCCACAGCAGGTAACCGCCGCCGCGCGTGGGGAAGCCATGGAAGCCGTTCATCAGGTCCATGTTGGGGCCCGGATGGTAGAAACCCATGAAATGCGGCATGTACAGGTTCCACTGCTGGGCATAGGCGTTTTCTTCGTGCGACTGCACCTGGAATACCCCCAACGCCGTCGGGCTGGACGGCAGGCCGGTGGAGATCACCCAGTCGAACACGACCTGCCCGTTCTCGTAGGCCCATAGATGCTGCTGGCCGCGGCTGATGACGATCCGCTTGTGGGGCACGGGCGGTAGCGGAACGAGCCCGTCCTTCGACGGCAGCGTCAGCGTCTGGCCCACGCTCAGCGCGTCCACGTTCACGCCGGGATTGACCGCCTGGATGTACGGGTACGGGATGCCCACTTCCTCCGCGATCGCGGCCAGTGTCTGGCCAGGGCGGACGCTGTAGCTCGTTTCGCGGTGCCAGACGCGCACGGTGGTCTCCGTGGCATTCTGCGCCAGCGCATCCTGCATCGCGGCGACGGCTTCGTCAACTTTGACGTAGCGCTCGTCGGCGAAGCGCGCCGCGCTCTCCAGAAATCCCGCCGGGCCATCTGCCGCCAGCGAGAGCAGCAGGCCGGTCCCGCTCGACGGATCGGAGGCGGCGGTCAGCCAGGCGGCCCACGTTTCCGGCGGCGCGGACCACGTGTGCCATTCGTCGCGGATCGGATCGTAGCCGCGCACCTCGAACGGGCTGGCCAGCAGCGCGTTAGCCTGGGCCACCAGCGGCGAAGCGTCGGTGATCGCCGGCAGAACCGGGCTCATCACCAAGTCGAGCGCGCCATCCGCCAGCTCGCCGGACGCGTCGACGCGCATCCGCTCGACCGTCGCCGCGAGGTTCACCTCGCGCCCTTCAGCAGCGGGCGCGGCGACCGCCTGCCCGTTCACCAGCCGCACGCCCGCGTTCGTCGCCGGGATGTCGATGTGGGATCTGTTATCCTCGAAATAGGCCGTCAGGCGTGACAGGTCCAGGTTCAACACCGGCTCGATCTCCACCCCGCCGGTCAGGCTCTGCAGCGCCGCGGAAATCCCACCGTCGGATCGTCCCCATGCCTTAGCCGCTGCCGCCGTCGCCCCGGCATCCAGGCCGATGCCCAGCTCCGCCGGGGGCACCTGCCACGACCGGTCGCCATCGCGCAGCAGCACGCCCCGCGATTCCCAGGCCGCTGCCAATGCGCTCGCGGCTTCGGCCTCGTCCAGGCCGCCCAGGTCCACGCCCGCCGAGCTCACCCCCGGCAGCACGTTGCCGGAGCCCAGCAGCAGGCCGAATCCGCCGATCACGGCCAGCAGGCACAGCCCGAGCACGACGAGCATCAGCGCGGACAGGGCCACCATGACGGTGCTGGCGGACCAGCGCGCGCGACGCTGGCGGGCGGGGCGCGGCGGGGTTTGCGGCCGGGCGGCAGCGACCGCCCCTGGCGCGTGGGGTACTGGATAGGGCGCGCGCCCGCCCCTGGCGACCGGCCGGACGGGCTGGCGGGTCACTTTGCGCCGGCGGGGTTGTGGTCTGCGACGAGATGGCGGCTGCATGGTTGTCGGTTCCTGTATGTGTAGCTCGTGAACCGATTATAGTGTGTTCGGAATCGCATATCCAGCCCAAAGCACCCAGCCGCTGGGAGACAGCCGGGCAGGCGTAGGGTTTGCATGCAAAACGCACAAGGCGCTTGACAAGCGCTCGTTTCCCTGCTACCTTTTTAGGAACAAATCGCATAGACAAATACTGTGATCTGGAATAGTACACACTCAAGCGGTGTTCAGAGAGCCGCCGGGGGCTGCGAAGGCGGTACAAGCGCGAGTGTGGAATGGGCCAGGGAGTTGTGCAGTCGAACGCGCGCCGCGCCACTAGCCTGCACCGGAGACACCACCGTTATCAGGGTGAAGGGTATCGACGCTCCGGCGTCCGTACCTGACAATGAGTGAAGCTGGCTTCTCCGTACAAAATCTGCGCACACCGTGGATTTTTTGTTTTCCGGAGGGGGCTGCTTAACCAAGGTGGCACCGCGGGAATCTCTCTTCTCGTCCTTGACTGGAAGGGAGATTTTTTGTTGGCAGACACCGACGGGAGAGCAAGCATGGCCCTAGCACCGAGCACACTTCGCTCACGCACGCACGCCACCCCCGACCGCGCCACCGCCAATCGCCTGTTCGAACAGGGCGACCTGGTGCCCGTCTACCGGACCCTGCTGGCCGATCTCGAGACGCCGGTCTCCGTCTATCTCAAGCTCGCCCAGACCAGCACGATCTCGTTTTTGCTGGAGAGCGTCGAAGGCGGCGAGCAGGTCGGGCGCTACTCGTTCCTGGGTGTGAACCCCAAAGGGCTGATCACAGTCCAGGACAACGCCGTGACGATCACGCGCCACGGGCAGACGACCAGCCACCCCCTGGCCGCCGGTGAGGACCCTCTGGCGGTGATCGAGCGCGAGTTCGACCGGGTGCGCCCCGTCCCGATCGATGGCCTGCCACGCTTCATCGGCGGTGCGGTAGGATACCTCAGCTACGATATCGTGCGCAGCATCGAGCGCCTGCCCGACACAGCCATCGACGAGCTGCACCTGCCGGATGCCGCGTTCATGCTGGCTGATACGCTGGTCATCTTCGACCATGCCAAACACCAGTTGATCATCCTGGCCAACGCGCACGACACCGGCGATCCCGGCGCGGCCTACGACGACGCGCTGCGCCGCATCGACGCGATCATCGACGCGCTAGGCGCCCCGCTGCCCTACATCGACCAGCCCGATCCACCTGCCCCGCCGAACGGCGAGCTGGTCTCGAACATGACGCGCGCGCAGTTCGAGGCCAACGTCCGCGCGGCCAAAGACTACATCGCCGCCGGGGACGCCTTCCAGATCGTGCTGTCGCAGCGTTTCAGCCGCCAGACCAGCGCCCCATCGTTCGCCATCTACCGGGCGCTGCGAGCGTTGAACCCCTCACCGTACATGTTCTTCCTGCGCTTCAGCGACGACTTCAGCCTGATCGGCGCCTCGCCGGAGATGATGGTCCGCCTGGAGGACGGCGTCGCCACCGTGCGGCCCATCGCCGGGACGCGCCCGCGCGGCGCCGACGAGCAGCAGGACGACGCGCTGGCCGAGGAGCTGCTGGCGGACGAAAAAGAGCGCGCCGAGCACGTGATGCTGGTCGACCTGGGCCGCAACGACCTGGGCCGCGTCTGCGAATACGGCACGGTGCGCGTCCCCAAGATGATGTATGTCGAGCGCTACTCGCACGTGATGCACATCGTCAGCCAGGTCGAGGGCCGCCTGCGCGACGGCATGAACGCGTTCGACCTGCTGCGCGCCACCTTCCCCGCGGGGACGCTCAGCGGCGCGCCGAAGGTCCGCGCGATGGAGATCATCGAGGAGCTGGAAGGCACCCGGCGCGGCCCCTACGGCGGCGCGGTGGGCTATTTCAGCTTCGATGGCTCGATGGATACGTGCATCACGATCCGCACGCTGGTGATGCGCGGCTCGACGATTTACTGCCAGTCCGGCGCGGGAATCGTGGCCGACAGCGATCCGGCCCGCGAATATGAAGAGACGGTCAACAAGGCGCGCGCTGTCGCCGTCGCCATTCAAAACGCCGAAGACGGCCTGATGTAGTCAGGTCGCTGGAAGGAGCAGCCAGGCCATGATTCTCGTGATCGACAACTACGACAGCTTCACCTACAACCTGGTCCAGTTGATGGGCGAGATGGGCGCCGACCTCCGCGTGGTGCGCAACGACAGGGCTACCATCGACGAGATCCGCGCCATGCAGCCCAGCCACATCGTCATCTCGCCAGGGCCGGGCACGCCCGACGACGCCGGCATCTCGCAGGACGTGATCCACGAGCTGGGCCCCACGATCCCGACGCTGGGCGTGTGCCTGGGACAGCAGTCCATCGGGCAGGTCTATGGCGGGCGGGTGGTCCGCGCGCCGCGCCTGATGCACGGCAAGACCAGCATGATCTTCCACAAGAACGCGGCGCTGTTCACCGGCGTGCCCAGCCCGTTCGAGGCCACGCGCTACCACAGCCTGATCGTCGAGGAGCCGCTGCCCGACTGCCTGACCGTGACCGCCTTCACCGAGACCGGCGAGGTGATGGCTCTCCGGCACAAGACTCACCCGGTTGCCGGGGTGCAGTTCCATCCGGAGAGCATCCTGACCCGGTTCGGCACGCGCATCCTGCAGAACTTTCTTGAGAACCGCCTGTAACCCTATGCATTCGAGCGAGGTGACACTATGACCGATATCCAACGCGCCATCGAGATCATCAGCCGGTTCGGCCATCTTCAGCCGGAGGAGGCCGAAGCGGTGATGAACCAGATCATGGCCGGGGAGGCGACCGAAGCGCAGATCGGCGCTTACCTGATGGGGCTGCGCATGAAGGGCGAAACCGAGGCGGAGATCCTGGGCAGCGCCCGCGCCATGCGCGCCAACGCGATCCGCGTGCCGACGCGAACCAACGGCGATCTGCTCGACACCTGCGGCACCGGCGGCGACAAGTCCGGCACGTTCAACATCAGCACTACCGTCGCCTTCATCGCGGCGGGGGCCGGTCTGCGCATCGCCAAACATGGCAATCGCGCGGCGACCAGCCGGTGCGGCAGCGCGGATGTCCTGGCCGAGCTGGGCGTCAACCTCGATCTGACGCCGGAGCAGGTCGGTCAGTGCATCGACGAGATCGGGATCGGCTTCCTGTTCGCGCCCAAACTGCACCCCGCCATGAAATACGCGATCGGCCCGCGCCGCCAGGTCTCCGTGCGGACCATTTTCAACATCCTGGGCCCGCTCACCAACCCGGCGGGAGCGCAGCGCCAGTTGATGGGCGTCTTCGCGCCTGACCTGACGGAGTTCATCGCGCACGTGCTGCACGGGCTGGGCTCCACGAGCGCGATTGTGGTGTGCGGCTATGGCAACCTGGACGAGCTGACCACGACCGGTCCCAACCGGATCAGCTTTCTCAAGGACGGGCACGTGCGCTCGGAAGACCTCAATCCGTTCGATTACGGCCTCAGACCCGCGCACATCTCGAATCTGCTGGGCGGCGATCCAGCCGAGAACGCGCAGATCCTGCGCGGTGTGTTGAGCGGCGAGGTAGACGGCGCCAAGCGCGACGTGGTGCTGCTCAACGCGGGGGCGGCGCTGGTGGCGGGCGGCGCGGCGGACGACATCGCCGGCGGTATCCAACTGGCGGCGGACGTGCTGGACAGCGGCGCGGCGCTCGCTAAACTGGATGCTCTGATCGCATACAGCCAGGAGTTGGCCCGTGCCGGAGCACTTTAAGCGGACCCAGACCATCCTCGACACCATCCTGGACCACAAGGTGAGCGAGGTCGCTGCGCGCCAGCAGCGCGTGCCGCTGCAGCACCTGCGCGACGCGGCAGCCTTCGTGACCCCGCCGCGCGACATGATCGCGGCGCTGCACCGCGACACGGTGGCGCTGATCGCCGAGGTCAAGCACGCGTCGCCCTCCAGGGGCGTGCTGGTCGAGCCGTTCGACGCGGCTCGACTCGGCAAGTCGTACGCGCGCCACGGCGCGGCGGCGATCTCCGTGCTCACCGACGAGAAGTTTTTCCAGGGCCGTCTGGAGGACATGACCGCCGTGCGCAACCTGGTCGATGTGCCCGTGCTGCGCAAGGACTTCGTGATGGACCCCTACCAGGTGTACGAGGGCCGGGCGGCCGGCGCGGACGCGATCCTTCTGATCGTCGCGGCGCTGGAAGACGCCCAACTGCGCGACCTGCACGCCCTGGCCTGTGAGCTGGGCATGGCGGCGCTGGTCGAGGTGCACGATGAGCGCGAGCTGGAGCGCGCCCTGGCGGTCAGCCCGGCGCTGGTGGGCATCAACAACCGGGACCTGACAACGTTCAAGGTCGATCTGAACACGACGCTCCGGCTGGCCCGGCGGGTGCCGGACGGCGTCACGCTGGTCGCCGAGAGCGGCATCCAGTCCCGCGCCGACGTGCGCCGGATGGGCGAAGCCGGGGCGCACGCCGTGCTGGTGGGCGAGGCGCTGGTCCAGTCGGCGGCGATTGGCCGGACCGTGAAAGGCTTCAGCAGCCAGTGGCGGAGGGCGGCACGGTGACTCGCTCCGGACACACCCGCGTCAAGATCTGCGGCGTCACGGCGCTGGATGACGCGCTGGCCTGCGCGCGCGCCGGGGTCGACCTGCTCGGCCTGAACTTCTACCCGCCCAGCCCGCGCTATCTGCCGCTGGAACGCGCGCGATTTCTCGCGGATGGGCTGCGGGCGGCGCTGGGCGAGGACTGCCCGCTGCTAGTGGGTGTGTTCGTCAACGCCAGCGCGGAACAGATCGCCGGGGTGATGGAAGCCGCCGGGCTGGACCTCGCCCAACTCAGCGGCGACGAGCCGGAGGATGTATTGGCCGAGCTGGGCCGGCGCGCGATCAAGGCGATCCGCCCCCGCAGCCGGGACGAGGCCACCGATCAGGCGGCGCGCTTTCTTGCCCACGCCCCGCGCACAGCGGACTTCCCCGCGCTGCTGCTGGACGCGTACCACCCGGACCTGTACGGGGGGACCGGCGAGCAGGCCAGCGTCGACGTGGCGCGGGCGGTGATGGCCGCATCCCCGCGCGTGATGCTGGCCGGAGGGCTGACGCCAGAGAACGTGGCGGAACGCGTGCGCGCGATCCGTCCCTGGGGCGTGGATGTCGCCAGCGGGGTTGAAGGCGCACAGCCCGGGCGCAAAGATCCGGCGCGGGTCCGGGAGTTCATCGCCGCTGTGCGCGCGGCGGAGGCGTAACCGATGGGATTCACGATCGAACGGCTGCGAGCGTCCGACTGGCCCCAGGCAGCGGCCATCTACGCAGAAGGGATTGCCACCGGCAACGCGACGCTCGAAACCGAGATGCCGCCCTGGGAAAAATGGGACGCGGAACACCTGCCAGACTGCCGGCTGGCCGCGCGCGACGGCGAGGCCATTCTCGGCTGGGCCGCGCTCACGCCCGTGTCGAGCCGCTGCGTGTATGGCGGCGTGGCCGAGCTGAGCGTGTATGTGGCGGCCAGGGCGCGCCGCCAGGGCGTGGGTCGGGCTCTGGTCATGGCGATCATCGCCGCGTCGGAGGAGGCTGGACTCTGGACCCTGCAAGGGCACATCCTGCGCGAGAATATGGAGAGTCTGGCGCTGATGGCGGCGTGCGGATTCCGGCAAGTGGGCATTCGTGAGCGGCTCGGCCAACTGCATGGCGTGTGGCGCGATGTGGTTCTGGTCGAGCGGCGAAGTGACAGGGTAGGACTATGACGAGCAATCACCGACGGATGGACGTTCCGACCAGCGTGCCGGATGCGCGCGGCTATTTCGGGGAATACGGCGGGCGCTTCGTGCCAGAGACGCTGGTCCCGGCGCTGGACGAGCTGACCGAGGCGTTCGAGTCGGCCATGGCCGATCCCGCCTTCCTGGACCGGTTCGCGGACCTGCAGGCGACCTACACCGGCCGCCCCACCCCGGTCACCTTCGCGCGGCGGCTGAGCGATCACCTGGGCGGGGCGCGCATCTACCTCAAGCGCGAGGACCTGGCCCACACCGGCGCGCACAAGATCAACAACGCGCTGGGCCAGGCGCTGCTCGCTGAGCGGATGGGCAAGCGGCGCATCGTCGCGGAGACAGGGGCAGGACAGCATGGCGTCGCGGCGGCGACCGCCTGCGCGCTGCTCGGCCTGGAATGCCACGTCTACATGGGCAGCGTCGACATGGCCCGCCAGCGCCCGAATGTTTTTCGCATGAAGCTGCTCGGCGCGGAAGTGATCCCGGTGGAGAGCGGCAGCCGCACCCTGAAAGACGCGATCAACGAGGCGATCCGCGACTGGGTGACCAACGTGGGCACCACCCATTACCTGCTCGGCTCGGCGCTGGGGCCGCACCCTTACCCGCTGATGGTGCGCGAGTTTCAGAGCGTGATCGGGATCGAGGCGCGCCAGCAGATGATCGAGCAGGCCGGGAGGTTGCCGGATGCGGTGATCGCCTGCGTGGGCGGCGGTAGCAACGCGATCGGCATCTTCCACGCCTTCCGCGACGACGACCCGATCGACCTGATCGGCGTCGAGGCGGGTGGGCATGGCATCGGCAGCGGCGAACACGCCGCTCGCTTCGCCGATCCGGCCATCGGGCGGCCCGGCGTGCTGCACGGCACGCGTTCCTACGTGCTTCAGGATGCCGACGGCCAGATCCGCAACACGCACAGCGTGTCCGCCGGGCTGGACTACGCGTCCGTCGGGCCGGAACACGCCTATCTGCGCCAGCTCGAGCGCGCCTATTACACCTACGCCACGGACGACGAAGCGCTGGACGCCTTCCAGACGCTGTGCCAGTTGGAGGGCATCATCCCCGCGCTGGAGAGCGCCCACGCCGTCGCCGAGACGATCAAGCGCGCGCCGCGCATGCCGCGCGACTCGATCATCCTGGTCAACCTGTCGGGGCGCGGCGACAAGGATCTCGACACCGTGATCGCCCAGCTAGGAGGTGACGCGTGAACCGCACGACAGACACGACGGGACTGGACGCGCTCGCGGCGATGTTCGCCCGGACGAAGGACGCCGGACGTGCGGCGTTTCTGCCCTACTTCCCGATCGGCTTCCCGACCTACGCCGAGTCGCTGGACGCGATCGAAGCGATGGCTGCGGCGGGCGTCGACGGGTTCGAGATCGGCGTGCCGTTCAGCGATCCGCTGGCCGACGGCCCCACCATCCAGGCCGCGACTCAGATCGCGCTGGAGAACGGGGTGACTGTCCAGCGCTGCCTGGATGCCGTGCGCGAGCTGCGGGCGCGCGGGGTGCGCCAGCCGATGCTGCTCATGGGCTATCTCAACCCGCTGCTGGCGTACGGGCCGGAAGCGTTCGCCGCGGCCGCCCGCTCCGCGGGGGCGGATGGGGTAATCGTGCCCGATTTGCCCCCCGACGAATCGGACCTGATCGGCGGCGCCTGCGCCAGGCAGGACCTGGCGCTGGTGGCCTTTCTGGCGCCGACCAGCACCGACCGGCGCATCGCGCTGGCCGCCGAGCGCGCCACCGGGTTCATCTACCTGGTCTCGGTCACCGGCGTGACCGGCGCGCGGTCGGAACTCCCCCCTGGCCTGGAGGATTTCATCGCCCAGGTGCGCGCCCAGACGGACAAGCCGCTCGTGCTGGGGTTTGGCATCAGCCAGCCGGAGCAGGCGCGCCGCATGAATGCGCTGGTGGACGGTTTCATCGTCGGCAGCGCACTGGTCAAAGCCGGCCAGTCTGGGATACACTCGGTCCGCGATCTGGCGACCCGGCTGCGGGCCGCCCTGGACGACTGACGCGCACCGGAGTGAAAAGGCCACCATGATCGGGGACTGATCTTTGATTTCGACGGGTTGATTCTGGACACCGAGCTGCCTGAATACGAATCCTGGCAGGCGGTGTATGCCGAACACGGCGCCGCGCTCAGCCTGGAAGCGTGGGCGATCTGCGTCGGCACGGCGCCCGAAGCGTTCGACGCCATCGCCGATCTGGAAACGCAGATCGGGCGCCCGGTGGACCGGGCCGCGGTCCGCCGCCAGCAGCGAGCGCTCAGCCTGTCGCTGATCAATGCGCAGCCCATCATGCCCGGCGTGGTCGAACTCCTGGCGGATGCCAGGGCACGCGGCCTGAAGCTGGGCGTGGCGTCGACGTCGGAGCGCGACTGGGTGGCGGGCCACCTGGAGCGGTTGGGACTGATCGAGTACTTTGACTGCATCCGCTGCGGGGACGAGGTCGAGAACGTCAAGCCCGCGCCTGACCTCTACCTGGCCGTGCTGGACTGCCTGAAGCTACCCCCGAAAGAAGCTGTCGCCTTCGAGGATTCGCCCAACGGCGTGCTGGCGGCGACGCGCGCCGGCGTGTACTGCGTGGCCGTGCCCAACCCGATCACGCGCCAGTTTTCGCTCGACCACGCCAACCGCCTGATTGCCTCGCTCGCCGAGCTGTCGCTGGATCAACTGCTGGCCGAGCTGGACAACCACCGGCATTAGCCGCAGAGGAGCGCGCCGTGCGAACCATCCGGTGGGGAATCATTGGGGCTGGCGACGTGACCGAGGTCAAGAGCGGTCCCGCGTTGCAACAGGCGCGCCATTCGCAATTGGTCGCCGTGATGCGGCGCGACGCCGCGCGGGCCAGGGACTACGCGCAGCGGCACGGTGTCCCCCGCTGGACCGACGACGCGGACGCCCTGATCCACGATCCGGAAGTCGACGCCGTGTACATCGCGACCCCGCCCCACGTCCACATGGCGTATACGCTGCGCGTCGCTCAGGCGGGCAAGCCGGTCTATGTCGAGAAGCCCATGGCGCGCACCTACGACGAATGCCAGGCCATGATCGACGCCTGCCGCGCGGCGGGCGTGCCGCTGTTCGTCGCCTACTACCGGCGCGCATTGCCCCGCTTCCTGAAGATCAAAGCGCTGATCGACGAAGGTGCCATCGGGACGGTGCGCTCGGTGGCGATCGCGCTCCATCAGCCGCCCGCGCCCGCCGAGCTCGATCCGGCCAACCTGCCCTGGCGCGTCGTGCCGGAGATCGCCGGGGGCGGCAAGTTCGTCGATCTGGCGTCGCACATGCTCGACTTCCTCGACTACGTCCTGGGACCGATCCGCCAGGCGCAGGGGTTCGCGTCCAACCAGGCGGGGCTGTATGCCGCTGAAGATATCGTGAGCGGCAGTTTCGTGTTCGACTCGGGCGCTCAGGGTGTGGGCACCTGGTGCTTCAGCAGCGGGCAAGCCCTCGACCGGATCGAGATTGCCGGCACCAAGGGACAGATCGCCTTCGCGTGTTTCGACACATCCCCGATCACCATCACGGCTGGCGGCCAGACCGCCACATACCAAATCGACAACCCACCTCACGTGCAGGGACCGCTGATCCAGATGGTGGTCGATGCTCTGAACGGGTCGGGGGCGTGTCCCAGCACGGGTGAGAGCGCCGCGCGCACCAACTGGGTGATGGACCAGATGCTGGCGGGATATCGGAGCGCGCGGCGTCCCGCGTGACACTGCTGAGGAAAGGCGTCCATTTGGCTAAAATTAACAACAGACAAAGTAATCGAGTCCCGGTATAGTTGGTGCCACACTCGCAACATCCCCGCTGCCGGCAACGATCTATATTATCTGTTGTTGCGACCTGCTTACTTTTTTGGTATTGTTGTTTCAACTAATGAGCACGCAATCACCCCATTTCGAGATTCCTTTATTTGAGCGTCCTTAGCTGTGTGTTTTCTGCCTGAGAAAGGAGCGATTATCGGGTACCATTTGGGCTTCGCTTTCGTGTTTTTTCGTGCACTTGATACTATGGAGAGTAGAAGGGATTTAACATGACCAAGCAACGTTACACCGCTCTGGCGCTGCTTTTGGTAGCGGCGATGGCCCTGGCCGTCCTGGCTGTGCCCGGTGGCGCCAAAGCCCAGGGTTTCGAGCCGCTTTCGATGGTGGCCGAAAACTGCGACTATGGTGGTGAGTTCAAGTCGATTGAAGCGATCGACGAATACACCGTGAAGTTCACGCTGTGCTATCCGGACCCGGCCTTCCCCTCGAAGGCAGCTTTCTCGGCCTTCGCGATCCACAGCGCTGATTATCTGGAAGCGACCGGTGGCGGTGGCGATCTGGTTGACAAGCCCGTTGGCACCGGCCCCTACATGCTGGAATCGTGGACCCGTGGCGACAATCTGACGCTCAAGCGGTACGATGGCTATTGGGGAACCCCGGCTCTGACCGACACGGTGGTCTTCCGGTGGAACTCCGAGGGCGCGGCCCGTCTGACCGAGCTGCAAGCCGGCACCGTCGATGGCATCGACAACCCCAGCCCCGATGACTACGAGAAGATCCGTGACGACGAAAACCTGATCCTGTACGACCGTCCCGGCACGAACGTCTTCTACGTCGGTTTCAACAACTGGTTCGAGCCGGTGAATGATGTCCGCGTGCGCCAGGCTCTGGCGATGGGCATCGACCGCCAGCGCATCGTCGACAACTTCTACCCGGCGGGCTCGATTGTGGCCACGCAGTTCATGCCGCCGGTCATCTTCGGCTATACGCCTGAGGTCGCCTGGTACGACTTCGATCCCGAAGCCGCGCGCGCCCTACTGGCCGAAGCCGGCTATCCGGATGGCTTCGAGATCACGCTGAACTACCGCGATGTGTTCCGCTCGTACTTGCCCGAACCGGGCCGCGTGGCCGAAGACATCCAGGCCCAACTCGCCGAGAATCTGAACGTGACCGTCAATATTGAGGTCATGGAATCCGGCGCGTTCATCGACGCCAGCGACGCCGGCGAACTGGCCTTCTACCTGCTGGGTTGGGGCGCCGACTATCCGGACGCGACCAACTTCCTGGACTATCACTTCGGCCTGGGCGCCTCGGATCAGTTCGGTGATACGTTCGAAAGCATCACCACGCCGCTGCGCGCCGCCGCGCAGATCGCCGACCCGGCTGCGCGCCTTGCCCTCTATGTCGAGGCCAACCAGGCGATCAAGGACAATGTCCCGATGATCCCGGTGGCGCACGGCGCTTCGGCCACCGCCTTCAAGGCAACTGTTGAGGGCGCGCACGCTAGCCCGCTGGGCAACGAAATGTTCCGGGTGATGCGAATTCCGGGCCAGGACACCCTGGTGTGGATGCAGAACGCCGAGCCGATCGGCCTGTACTGCGCTGATGAGACCGACGGCGAATCACTGCGCGCCTGCGAGCAGATCAACGAATCGCTGCTGGCCTTCCAGGTGGGCGGCACGGCAGTCGAGCCCAGCCTGGCCGAAAGCTATGAGGCCAACGAAGACGGTACTGAGTGGACCTTCACGCTGCGCCAGGGCGTCACTTTCCACGACGGGTCGTCGCTTGACGCAAATGACGTCGTGCTGTCCTTCGTGGTTCTGTGGGATGCCTCGCACCCGCTGCACGTGGGTCGCAATGGCAGCTTCGCTTACTTCCCCGGGCTGTTCGGCGCGTTCCTGAACGCTCCTGAGGAATAGTGATGGACTCCGTCTCCTGACGGATACGAGCAGGGGGCACGAAATCAGGTGCCCCCTCATTATTTTGGGGTATACTCAGGGATGCTGTCGCGCCAAATCAAACCAGCAGCCCAGATATTGAGTAAATAACACAGCACATCCCACAGCAACAATTGAGGCAATCGAGTCAATGGCGAGTTACCTTGCGCGGCGTCTGACATTAGCTATCCCGGTTCTGCTAGGGATTTTGTTTGTCACGTTCTCGCTCACGCGCCTGCTGCCCGGCGATCCGTGCCGGTCGGCCCTGGGCGAAAAGGCGACCGACGAAATCTGCGACGCGTTCAACGAACGGTACGGACTCAACGATCCCATCACGGAGCAGTTTCGCATTTATGTCAGCGATGTGCTGCACGGCAATCTGGGCGACTCGATCAAATTTGGCCGTCCCGTCACCGAGCTGATGGTGGAGCGGCTGCCGGTCACGCTGGAGCTGAGCTTCTTCGCCATGCTGTTTGCCGTTACGGTGGGGATTCCGATGGGGATCATCTCGGCCTATTACCACAACTCATCGGTCGATGTCGGCACGATGATCTGGGCCAACATCGGCGTGTCGATGCCGGTGTTCTGGTTGGGGCTGATGCTGTCCTATGTCTTCGGCGTGGCCCTCAAGGACACACCCTTCTGGCTGCCCCCGACCGGGCGCCTGACGGCGGGCGAATCGATCGAGCCGTTTTATGTGGCCTGGGGCATGAACGTGGACGGGGATGCGCTCACCCTACCCGGCTTCATCGCGAACATCAACACGCTCAACGCGCTGCTGGTCCGCGATTGGGACGGGTTCGTCGATGCGCTCAAGCACATGGTACTGCCCGCCATCGCGGTCGGCACCATCCCGCTGTCGATCATCGCCCGCATGACGCGCTCCAGCCTTCTGGAAGTGCTGGGGCTCAACTACATTCGCACGGCGCGCGCCAAGGGCGTGCGCGAAATTGGGGTAGTGGTCAAACACGGCCTGCGAAACGCGCTGCTCCCGGTGGTGACGATCATCGGGCTGTCGCTCGGCTCGCTGCTGAGCGGCGCCGTCCTGACCGAAACCGTCTTCGGGCTGTCCGGCGTGGGGCGCATTCTGTACGATTCAATCACGGGCCGCGATTACACGGTGGTCCAGGCGTTTACGCTGATCATTGCCGTCTTCTTCGTCTTCATCAACCTCATTGTAGACGCCCTCTATGCCTATCTTGATCCGCGTATCCGACTTGAGTAAGAGCCATCATGGAATCCACCGATCAACCTCCTGAACTCCAATTAGCCGCTGCAGATACGACGATCATTACGCGCCCGCCCAAAGGACTCTGGCGTGAAACGCTCGAACGGCTGCTCCGCAAACCATCGGCGGTGGTCGGCCTGACGATCCTGGGCATTCTGGTCTTCATCGCCATCCTCGCGCCGGTGATTGCGACGCACGACCCGCTGCAGGTGCTGTTGGACGTGCCCGAGGAAGGGATCGGCAAGCGCGACAAACCGTGCATTCACCTGTTCGGCTGCCCGGGTGCGGGCGATCCCTTGCTCGAAGTCACCGCGGCGTCGACCGTTCAATCGGCAGCACTCAGCGCGACCAACTCGCTGGTCTCGGCCATCAGCGGCAACACGGTCACGATCTGGAACCTCGGCTCCGGCAAAAAGCTGATGGATCTCCAGGCCGATCAACCCATTCTCGCCATCGACTGGAGCCCGAACGATCAGAAAATCCTGGGCGTGACCGAAGACGAGGTGATCGTCTGGGACGTGAACCGGCGGCAGATCGATCGCACCTTCGAAAACACGGAAAGCGCCACGCTGGCGAAATGGAATGCTGACGGGACCCGCTTCCTGACCGCCAGCGCCCGGCGCATCGATCTGTGGGATACGCTGTCGTGGGGCGTCGTCAGCACGATCGAGCTCGACTCCGACCTGATCGAGGTCGCCTGGAACGGCAACGGCACCCTGGTCATGACCGCGGCCGGGCAGCAGGTCCAGTTGTGGAACGTGTTCACCGGCACGGCGGTCACTGCATTGGAGCACGACAACCCGGTGACCAGCGCGCGCTTCAACCGCGGCAGCACGCGCATCGCGACTACCGCCGGGACGACGCTGCACATATGGAATGCGTCGAGCTTTGTCGAGGAGCGCGTGATCGAGTACGACCAGCCGCTCGAGCACGCTGGCTGGAGCGACGACCTCTCGCGCGGCGTGGAGCGCGTCATGGCGACCAGCGGCGACATGGGCATGGTGTGGAGTATGCGAACCGGGGAGCTATTGCACGAGTTCGACCACGGTGCCCCGATCGAGCGCATCTCCAGCAGCCCGCTCGCCACCCGCATCTTCACCAAGAGCGAACACCTGATGCAGGTGTGGGATGCCACGAATGGCGAGCACATCCTTTCGCAGGAGACGGATGGCTCCCTGACCAGCGCGGCCTGGCTGACCAACGGCGGCGGCGTCCTGCTCGCTGACGGGGACCAGGTGAACGTCGTCAAGACGTCGGACAAGCAGTACATCATGGGCGTCGATGGCAATGTGCGCGACCAGTTCAGCCGCGTGATTTACGGGACACGGCTCTCGCTGATGGTCGGGCTGGTGACGGTATCGCTGGCGGTGATTGTCGGCACCATCTCCGGGGCCATAGCGGGCTTCCTCGGCGGCTGGGTGGATAACGTCATCATGCGCATCATGGACGTGATGCTCGCCTTCCCGTCGCTGATCCTGGCGATCGCCGTGGTGACCGTGTTGGGCCCGGGCCTGATCAACGCCCTGACCGCCATTTCGATCGTGTTCATTCCGGCCTACGCGCGCGTGGCCCGGTCGGGCGTGCTGGCTGTCAAAGAAGAAGATTTCGTCATAGCCGACCGCGCGCTGGGCGTCAGCCAGGCACGCATCCTGTTCCGGCGCGTGCTGCCGAATGCCATGGCGCCGCTGATCGTGCAGGCCACCCTGGGAATCGGCACTGCCATCCTGGATGCCGCCGCGCTGTCGTTCCTGGGGCTGGGAGCTCAGCCCCCCACCCCCGAATGGGGCGCCATGCTGGGTGCCGAGCGCAACCAGGTGTTCACCGCGCCACATCTGGTCTTTTATCCGGGCATCGCCATCATGATCACGGTGCTGGCCTTCAACCTGCTGGGCGATGGCCTGCGCGATGCGCTCGATCCGCGCCTGGACCGCTGATAGGTAACCGACATGACCTCTAAGCCTGACCGCACATTTTCCGAAAACTCCCAGCCGCTGCTGGAGATCAAGGATCTGCGCACGTACTTTTTCACGCGCGACGGCACGGTCAAAGCCGTCGACGGCGTCTCGCTGACCGTCGAGCGGGGCCAGATTCACGGCCTCGTAGGCGAATCCGGCTGTGGCAAGAGCATCACCGCCATGTCGATCCTGCGCCTGGTCGACAAGCCGGGCAGGATCGTCTCCGGCGAGGTGTTGTTCAAGGGGGAGAACCTGCTCGAGAAGACGCGCGGCGAGATGACAACCATTCGCGGCAAGCAGATCGCGGTCATATTCCAAGAGCCCAAATCGTCGCTGAACCCGGTGCTCAGAGTGGGTAACCAACTGCTCGAGGTGCTCAAAATCCACGAGGGCCAGCATCGCACTATCAAGAAAAAAGACGCCGTCGACCAGCTTCGCAGCGTCGGCATTCCGGATCCGGATCGCCGCGTGGAGAACTACCCGCACGAGATGTCGGGCGGCATGGCGCAGCGTGTCATGATCGCGATGGGCATGTCGTGCGCGCCGGACCTGTTGATCGCGGACGAGCCCACCACCGCGCTGGATGTCACCATCCAGGCCCAGGTTCTCGACCTGATCCGGAAGCTGCGCGACGATCACGAGATGGGCGTCATCCTGATCACGCACGACATGGGTATTGTGGCCGAAATGGCTGACATCGTCACGGTGATGTACGCCGGCACCGCTGTCGAGGAGGCGCCCACGATCGAGCTGTTCGAGTCGCCGCTCCATCCCTATACCCAGGGCTTGATCGCATCGATCCCGGTGATGGGCCAGGTCAAGGAACGGCTGGAAGTCATTCCCGGCGCCGTCCCCAACCTGATCGATATGCCGCCCGGCTGCCGGTTCGCGCCGCGCTGCAAGGCCCGGATCGAGCACGGGCTGACCCGCTGCGAGGTCGAAGAGCCGCATTTGATTGAGGCCCGCCCCAACCATCTTGTTCGCTGCTGGCTATACGAAGGTGAGTCATGACCGAAGAAAACCTGCTCGAAATTCGCGACCTGAAAGTGCACTTCGAAATCAAGAGCGGCATTCTCAAACGCACGGTCGGCGTCGTACAAGCGGTCGATGGCGTGGATCTGGATATCCGGCGCGGCGAGATCCTGGGGCTGGTCGGCGAGTCCGGCTGCGGCAAGACAACAGTCGGGCGGGCAATTCTGCGGTTGGTCGAGGCGACGTCCGGTTCGGTCAAATTCAAGGGCCGCGATATCTTCAAGCTGAGCGCTGGGGAGATGAAACCGCTGCGCAAGGAAATGCAGCTCGTCTTTCAGGACCCCTATTCCTCGCTCGACCCGCGCTCGAAGGTGGGCGACATCGTCGGCGAGGGCCTGCGCGTGCACGGCGTCACCGATCGCAAGGAGCGCTACCGCCGCGTGCACGAAGCGCTCGAGATGGTGGGGCTGCAAGAGCCCCACATCCGCCGCGTCCCCCACGAATTCTCCGGCGGGCAGCGCCAGCGTATCGGTATCGCGCGGGCGCT
>JAXGOS010000019.1:0-92823 GCA_040767355.1 Aggregatilineaceae bacterium
GCAGGCCGACGTCGGTATCGCCGGGATAGAAGGGTTGAGCACCCACAGGCTCACCCCCTTGCAGCACTACCTGCAATCTGGACAAGTGAACAAGCGTTCTTTCTCGCATGAATCGTTGTAAGATAAGGGCAATATCGGCGAAGCAGGAGAACCAGATGTCTGATAACGAGAACCGTTACCTGCACCTCATCCGGCAGGACTGCCCGCTGCCGCCAGGAACACACGTCGTCGGCTACTGCCGCGACTCTGGCGGCGAGGAACAGGATCGCTCCGTCGCGCAGCAGGCCGAGACCATCCGCGAATACTGCGCGCATCACCACCTGGTCCTCGACAAGCTATATCTGGATGAGGCGCGGAAGTCCTCCAACACCGACAAGCGCGAAGGTCTGCAAGAGATGCTCTTCGACCTGCGCGCCAGATTCAAGCGCATCAACGACCGCTACCGGCGCGAGAAAGCCGTCGCAGAGAACCCGTTTGGCGCCATCTTCTGGAAGTCGAACCGGCTGGGCCGCGACAGCATCGAAGCGATGAATATCAAGACCGATCTGCGGCTGCGCGGCATCACGATCATCGATCTGGTGACCTCGGCCAACACCGGCAATCCCGGCATCGACGCGCTGATCGAAGCCTTCCAGAGCTACCAGGACGAGCAGTTGCTCAACGAGATCTCGGAGAACGTCAAACGCGGCCAGGCGCAGCTGGTCGCCACCCGCGACACCGATCCTGAATTCCTCCGCCACAACCCCGGCTGGAAGAGCACGGGCGGCTACCTTGGCGTTGTCCCTGGGCCGGCTCCGATGGGCTTCAAGAAAGAACCTGTCCAGATCGGCGTGTACAAGCGCCGGAAAGGGGGCACCGGGGGCGAGCCACGTATCGTCGGACGCCTAGTGCCCGATCCGGATACGTGGGACCGCTGCCGTCTGGCCTGGGAGATGCGCCACCAGGGCATGACGCTGGGCAAAATCCATGAGGCCACCCGGCTGTACAAGATCAAGAACAACTATGCCACGTTCTTCGGCAATCGCATCTATACCGGCGACCTCGAATTCGGCGGCAGGGTCTATGAGAACTTCGTCCCGGCGATGATCCCGCGCGAATGGTTCGAGGAGGAACAGCGGCACAAAGCGGAGCGCACCAAGAAGTACAACGGGCAGAAGGTCAAGCCGGAATACGAGCCGCGCCGTGTCGGGGCTGAGTACCTGCTCTCCGGGCTGGTCTTCTGCGGCGCCGTCGATGGTGAAGAACACCCGATGCATATCGGCAGCATTCCAGCCACACCGGGCAAACGCGGCAGGTACGTCTATTTCATGTGCTCGGTGATGAACAATACGCGAGGCCAGGACTGCCAGGCCAGCCGGATTAGCTTGAAGGTCGTCGAGAAGGCGGTGATCGACAACCTGCTGGATCACATCATCACGCTGGATAACTTGCAGCCGATGGCCGACGAGCTCGCCAAGCGGCTCAACGAGCGCACGCGCGACGCGGACATCCGGATCGATGCGGTGCAGGCCAAGCTGGACGACGTGCGCCAATCGATGGACAACCTGCTGGACACCATCGAGAAGATGGGCTACGCGCCGCACTTGCGGGACCGCTACGAAGAGCGCCAGCGCGAAGAAACGGCACTGGTCACGGAATTAACCACGTTGGAGGCGCTGCGAATACAGCCGAAGCAGGTCAAATACGTTAGCGAGGAGATGCTGCGCGGGTGGATCGAGCACACGCGCGAGGTGCTGCAGGGGGGTGATCGTGAGCTGGCCCGTCAGGCGATCCGGCAGTTCGTGGCGAAGATCGTGGTCAAAAATGGAACGGGAATGCTCTATTACACATTCCCGCTCGAAGCCAATCTGTATACGCCTAGTGGACAGAGTGTGGACCTGAGGAGATTCGAACTCCTGACCTCTACAGTGCGATTGTAGCGCTCTCCCAGTTGAGCTACAGGCCCATGTGAGTCGTGGTGCATTGTAGCAGTCCCCTCAAGCGCTGTCAAGGATTTCTGCTATCATAAAGTCATGACCGAACAGACCCTCCTGGAAGGATATATTTCCGTCCGGGCCGCGCTCAAAGCGGGCAGCCGCCCCATCGACCGCATCACTATTCGGGGCAACAAATGGGACCGCGGCGTGGCCTGGCTTGAACGCGCCGCCCGCGACGCCGGCATCCCGCTGGAGCGCGCCAGCGCTGACGCGATCGACGCGCTGGCCGGCGGCTCCACCCACGGCGGCATCGTCGCGCACGTCGGGCCGCGCCGCTTCGTCGCGCTGGACGACATCGCCCGCGACCGCCCGGCCCCGTTCGTCGCCATGCTGGACGGTATCGAAGACCCGTTCAACTTCGGGCAGGCGGTGCGCGCGCTGTATGCCGCGGGCGCCGACGGGTTGGTCGTCCGCCCGCGCAACTGGCTGTCGGCCGCGGGCGTGGTCGCGCGCGCCTCGGCGGGCGCGTCGGAGTGGATTCCCACCGCCATGGCCGAAACCGTCCAGGAGGCCGCCGCCCATTTCCGGGCGCGCGGGTTGGCGGTGGCGGTCGCCGCCCGGGACAATGCCATCTCGATCTACGACGCCGACCTGACGGTCCCGCTGCTGCTAGTCATCGGCGGCGAGAAGCGCGGCATCACCCGTTCGTTCGAAGACCAGGCCGATCTGCGCTTGGCGATCCCCTACGGGAGCGCGTTCGACCAGTCGCTGGGTACAGCTCCGGCGACCGCCGTCCTCGCCTTCGAGGTGCTGCGCCAGCGCGGGCGCCGGGGAGTGTGAGCCATGGCCGGGGACAAAGGCAAACGGACCTCGCCCCGCGTACAGCGCGGGCCGCGCGCGATCCGCTCGCTGAAGGGCCACTATCGCAACATGGAATTTCGCTCGCTGCTCGAAGTCACCTTCGCGCAGGAGCTCGAACAGCGCCAGATCGCCTGGAAGTACGAGCCGGAGCGCATCGGCGCCGGGCACTACCTGGTCGATTTTTACCTGCCGGATCTGAAATGCTGGGTCGAGGTCAAGGGCCGGTTCGAGCCGCGCGACGATCTGCTGCTGCCCAACGTGGCGATCAACCTCAAGCGCGAGCGCGGCGAACGGCTGTTTTTGTACATGCAAGACGAAGCCTATCTCGTGGGATCAAGAGATTTCAAGCGGCTCACCCATGACGAATTCTGGGCCGCCCTGACCGCCCCGCCAGAGGAGCAGTAAGCGCCACCGCAGAGGGAGGACGTCATGCGAATCTATCTTGTCCGGCACAGCAAAGCCGCCAAAGACCCGATCTACGCCACCGACGCCGAGCGCCCCCTGACCGACCGCGGGCGCGAAGACGCCCACCTGATCGCCGCGCAGATGGCCCGCGCCGGCGTCGAGGTGCACGAGATTCGCCACAGCGGCCTGCTCCGCGCCCAGCAGACCGCCGAGATCTTCGCGGAACACCTCAAGCCGCCCGAGGGCGTGAACGCCGTCGCCGGGCTGCTGTTTGACGATCCGGTAGACGTGTTCGCGCGCGAGCTGCGCCTGGAGCCGGAGCCCGTGATGTTCGTCGGGCATAACCCGTTCATAGAGGAGCTCGTCGGCCTGCTGCTGACCGGCAGCGAGGGCAGTATGCCGGTCCGCTTTAGCACCTCGTGCACCGCCTGCCTGGAACACACTGAGATCGGGTGGGCGGTGCGCTGGGTGCTCGACCGGCAGATCGTCACCTGAGTAACGAACGGGGAGCACAAACGAACAGGGGCGGCGCGAAGCCGTCCCTGTAGGTGATCATGGTGAGGACTGGAGCTACCAACCGGGCGCCGTCTTTTTGGGCGGCATGGCGGAGGCCACCACCGGCGGCTGGTACCCATCGACCGACAGGCCGTACGCCTGGGCAACCAGCTCGACCGGGTGAATCGTCTTCGCGCCGGTCAGCGATTTGATCTGCCAGCGGCACGTCTCCGTATCGCAGATCACCGTGTCCGCCCCGGCATCGTACACCTGTTGCGCGATCGGCCAGCCCACCGCTTCGGCGATGTCGCGCTTCTCGGCCTTGTAGCCATACGTGCCGGCGATGCCGCAGCAGTCCGCGTCGATCTCCCAGGCGTGCAGGCCGGGGATCAGGTCGAGCACGTCGAGCGCCGGGCGGCCCATGCCGTGCGCCTTGAGCTGGCACGGCGCGTGATAGGGCAACTCGCGCTCGATCGGCTGGAAGTCGACCGGCAGCCGCCCTTCGTGGTGCAGCTTGGCCAGATACTCCATGAAATCGTAGGTGTGCTCGGCCACCAGCCGGGCGTCGTCATCGTCCAGCCCCAGCACGTGCTGGTAGTCGCCCTTGATCGCCGTCATGCAGCTTGCCGACGTGCCCACGATCGGGATGCCGCGCCGCGCGTACTCGACCAGCGAGTCGATGTTCGTCCGCGCGTAGCGCCGCGCCGCCTTGAAGTCCCCGTTGGACTGCGCGGGCAGTCCGCAGCAGGTCTGCGGTGGAATCTCTACGTACAGTCCGATGTGCTCCAGCACAGCCACCGCCAGCTTGCCGATGTGCGGCTCGTAGGTATTGGTCGAGCAGCCGTGAAAATAGACCACCCGGTTCGCGTCGGACTCCGGCTCGGGGCGCGGGAAGCGCCTGGTCTGCTTCTTCCACCAGCCGCGGAAGGTGTAGCCCGCCCACCCTGGCAGCGGCCCGCGCGCTGAAACCTTGAAGACCTTCTCGACGATCAGGCGCAGGAAGCGGTTGCCCACGCCGAAATTCGCCAGCGGCGCGAAGGGCGTTCCCAGGCGGCCCCACAGCTCGTTGCGGCTCAGGAACCAGTTGCGCGGCGACATGCCGTGCGTCTCGGTCATGCGCGCCTTGGCCTGGGTGTTGATCTCCATCACCTTGACGCCGTGCGGGCAGACCAGCGTGCAGATGCCGCAGCCGGAGCAGTAATCGATCGAGTGATCGGGCGACGGCTCGCCCGGCTCGCGCAGGCGCTGCGCCTGGGGCCCGACGGTCTTCGGCCCGGGGAACAGCGGCGTCAGCGGCGCGACGGGGCACGCCGACGTGCAGATGTTGCACTTCAGGCAGTGATCCGCGGTGAAGGGCGTTTCTTCGATCAGGTGTAAAGGGTTGTGATGGGTCATGCCACGCTAACCACTCATCCGACTGATAATAACCAGGATCACATGCCGCCCGGTGAGCGGCGCCCGTTCTCGTGCACCGTGTTCAGCGCCAGGTGCAGATGCTCGACGGACGTGTTGCCGCCCGAGCAAATGATGGCTACCTTGCGCCCGCGCAGGTCGTCGCGGCATGCGTTCGCCGCGGCGAGCGGCGTGGCGCCCGCGCCTTCGGCCAGCGTGTGGGCGTGCTCGATCATCCACACCATCGCCTGCATGATCGCGCGGTCGTCGACCAGGACGAAATCGTCCAGGCGCTCCCACAGGATCGACTGCGGCAGTTGCAGACCGCAGCCGGTCACCAGCCCCTCGGCGAACGTGTGGTTAGCGGCGGTGGTCACGCGCCGCCCGCGCCAGGACTCGTAGCCCGCCGGCGACTGCGCCGACTGGGCACCGATCACCCGGATCGCCGGGTTGATCGACTTGGCCGTGATACACGTTCCCGCCGCACCGCTGCCGCCGCCCACCGCCACGAAGATCGTGTCGATGTCCGGCACGTCTTCGAGGATCTCCAGCACATATGTGCCCACGCCCGCGATCAGGTCTGGCTCGTCGCCGGAGTGGACGTAGCGGTAGCCGTGCTCGGCGGCCAGGGCCGCGGCGTGGTTCAGCGCGTCGTCGAACTGCGCGCCGTGGAAGATCACCTCGGCGCCCATGCCGCGCATGGCGGCCACCTTGCCAGGGTTAGCCACTTCGGGCACGACGATCTTGACCGGCGCGCCGAACAGCCGCCCGGCATAGGCGACTGACTGGCCGTGGTTGCCGGTCGAGGCGGCGATCAGGCCGCGCGCCCGCACGTCCGGCGGAAGTTGCGACACCAGGTTGATCCCGCCGCGCACCTTGAAGGCACCCACCGGCTGGTAGTTCTCGTGCTTGACGTAGACCTCGGTGCCAATCAGGTCGTTCAACGCCGGGTAGCTGTGCAGCGGCGTCTTCGGCAGGTAGGGCCGGATGCGCCCGCGCGCGGCGATCACATCCTGCAGGGTCGGTGCCTTTAATTCTTTTATCGCCATGCTCTCACTCATCCAATTGCAGCGCTGTCCGCACGGCCTTGTAGGCCGTCGCCAGCGCGATTCCCTCGGCGCAGCCATCGGTCAGCGGGTTGAAGCCAGCCAGCAGGTGCCCCACAGCGTACACATTTTCCAGGACCGGCTCCCCATGCTGGTCCAGCGGCTGCAGTTGCTTGTTGACGCGCAGCCCCGCCAGCCGGTGAATCGGGTGGCCGCGCTCTTGCAGCAGACGCTCGCCATACCAGCCTTCGCGCCCGTCGCCGGGCGGCGCTGCCACCGGCAGATCGAACAGCGGCTCCCACAGGCGGCCTGTTTCGTCGCTAAGAATCCCGCCGTTGTATAGGCCGCCGGTCGCCAGGATGAACTGGTCGGCGTAGAAGGCGTTGGTGTGGCCCAGCGCGCCGACATCGACGTGCGAACAGCGCCGGTTCGCCACGACGCCGCGCACGACCGGGTGCCCCACCTGGACCCGCGCCCGGTGGCGCAGTAGCCAGCGGCGCAGCGCATTGCTCAGGCGCACACCAGCCGTGCTGGGCGGCAGCGTCGGGATCTCGAACACCGGGACGCCGATCTGCTCGCTCAGGTCGGCCAGCGCCTCGACGTAATTCTCCAGGCCGAGCACGGCGGGCAGGCCGACTTTGGCCGCGCCCCTGAGGTGCGGCTTGATGCGCTGGCTCACCCCGGCGCGAAAGTCCGGCCCGTCGAACAGGCGGGCCACGTCGCCCGGCCACAGATCCCACGTGCTGCCCCAGTCCTCCGGCAGATCGATGCGGACGGCGCGGGCCTCGACGCCCGCCGCGCGCAGGTTGTCGATCGCCAGCTCCGGGTAGAAGTCGCGCCAGCCGGTGAATCCCACCAGCAGCACCGGCCCGCTGACGCCGGTCAGGTCGCCGTTGGCCATGCCGCGCGGCGCAAGCATCGGGCGCTGAATGGCCCCCAGGGCCGTCATCAGGCGCAGGTTGTGCCCGTCCTTGTCGCGCATGTCGTAGGGCTGGCCGTTTTTCTGCGCGATGTTCCGGAACGCCTCGATGCCGCGCACCATGGCGTCATCTTCGGCCAGGGCGTAGGGATGCTCGGGATGCAGCGCCGCATAGCCCCGCACCTCGGCGATCACGTCATCGTCGGCGCGGTCGCACACGCTGATCCAGCCCGGCGACACGATTTGCTGGCCCCAGCCGGTGGCGATCAGGCGCACGCGCGCGCCCGCCTGGACGGCCTGCACGGCGGCCATCAGCCCCGCCAGCCCGGCGCCGATCACGATCACATCCGTTCCCGCGCCGGGCGGGATGGTCGCGTGAGGCGTGTCAGCCATTGACCGGCTCCTTGGCGCTCTCCTCGACCAGTTGATCCAGGCCGAGCGTGCGCCGGTAAATCAGCTCGTCGAGATACATCTGGCGCAGCTGGTGGCCCCACAACAGCGGGCGCACCCCCCGGAAGCGCTCGTCCACGAACGCGCCGAACGCCGCGGCGGCATCCGGGCCGGCGTGGCCTTTCTCCGCCTGGAGGATGCCCGCCGCGCGGTAGCTGCAAAAACCGGCCTGGCAGGGGCCCATGCCCAGCCGCAGATCGCGCCGCAGGTCGTCCAGCGCCACGGGCTGGTCCCCGTAGGCGGCGATAGCGGCCTCGAGCTGGGCGCGGGTGACCATCTCGCACTCGCAGATCAGCGCGCCGGGCAGCTCGCCGTGCTCCAACTTGTGCAGGCGCCCGCCGAACTGGTGGTAGCGCGGAGCGTGCGGCCCCGGCAGCGGCTCACCGGCGGTGGTGCAGCGCGCCGCGATGCCTAACTGCGCGCAGACCACGTCCACAGCCTGCTCGGCCATCAGGCGGCAGGTCGTCAGCTTGCCGCCGACCACTGTCACCAGCCCGCGCACGCCGTCGCGCTGGGCGTGATCGATCACCGAGAAGGTGCGCTTGACCTCGCGGCCCGCCGCCTCGTCGTGCCCCGCTTCGGGCGGCTCGTAGAGCGGCCGCACGCCCGCCCACGCCCGCAGCGCGCGCCCGTGACGGATGCCGGGCACCACGACATCAGCCTCGTTCAATATCTTGCTGACTTCCCAGGCTTCGATCCGGTAATCATCCGGGTGATCGGTGTGGACCGACGTGGTGCCGAGCACGCAGACCGTGCCGACCGGCACCAGGATATCGCCATCGTCGGCGGGGCGCAGCCGGTTGACGACCGTGTTCACCCAGCGGGTGTTCATGGCGATCATCGCGCCGCGGTCGAACTTGATCCCCACGTCCAGCCCGGCCAGCCCGGCGACCACGCCCGCCCACGGACCCGCCGCGTTGAGCACGCAGGTCGCGCTCACGGTGCGCGTTTCGCCGGTGCGCGTGTCTTCCAGGTGGGCGCCCACGACCGCGTCGCCCTCGCGGATCAGCTCGCGCACGCGGTGGTAGATCAGCGCGTCGCCGCCCAGCGCGCGCGTCGCCTCGACGAAGGCGTGGATCAAGTCGAACGAATCGCACGATCCATCCGGCACGCGGTAAGCTGCGGTGATGCGCGTCGTGAGCGCGGGCTCCTGGGCGCGCGCTTGCGCCGCGGAAATGCTCTCAGTGGGGATGCCCGCTGCGCGGCACCCGGCCAGCCAGCGATCGGGAAAGTCGGCGGGATCGTCGGGGGTGGCGACGAACAGGCCGCCCGTATCTTCAATCGCGAACGGGGCAATCCGGCGCAGCACCTGGTTTTCGGCGATGCATTCCGCGGCCGTTTCCAGGTCGCGCCCGGCGTAGCGCCCGCCGGAGTGCAGCAGCCCGTGATAGCGTCCTGATGTCCCGGTCGAAAGGTCGAGCTGTTCGACCAGCAGCGGGCGCAGTCCGCGCCGCGCCAGGTCATAGGCGGCCGCCGCCCCCGGTGCCCCCCCGCCGACGACCAGCACATCGACTGCGTGTGAGGTTTGCATAAGACTCCTGGTTGACTCACTGCATATGCCGGGCACGCGCAGCCACGCGATCCGGCGGCGCTCGTGCCCAATATACTACATGATCATCATAAAAATTACCCGCGCGTGGCGAGTCCGGGTGGCCGGTTGCCAGCATCCCGGCACACCAGCGCCGCGCGGGGCACAAGGTCAAGCATCACCAGCATAACACCCCTGGAGCGCGGTCACTAGTTACAACTGTCATGCTAAGTCACGCCAGTTTGAAGGGAAAAAACGCGCCCGGCTGCCCCGTCCAAACAAAAACCGGGGAGAGTGTCTCCCCGGTTCGCAATCGGGTAGCCGCGCGGCTGATCTCAGATCAGCAGGCGCATCGGGTGCTCGAGCAGGTCCTTGAACACGCGCATGAAATCCGCCCCCTCGGCGCCGTCGCTCACGCGGTGGTCGACGCTGATGGTGGCCTTCATCCGCATCCCGACGCCCAGCGTGCCGTCTTCCAGCACGACCGGCACTTTCTTGGCCGCGCCGATGGCCAGGATGGCCGCTTCGGGCGGGTTGATGATCGCGCTGAAGTGATCGACGTCATACGGGCCGAGGTTGCTCACGCTGAAGGTGCTGCCCTCGATGTCCTCGGTCTTGACCTTCCCCTCACGGGCGCGGGCGATCATGTCGCGGTTCTGCACGGCCATGGTGCCCAGGGCGGTTTTGTCCGCGTCGCGGGCCACCACGTTCATCAGGCCGCCGCCAGGCAGCGCCACCGCGATCCCGATGTGGATGCGCTTGTGACGCACCAGCTTGTCGCCGTAGTAATGCGTGTTCAGGTTCGGGAACTCGCGCAGGGTCAGCGCCGCGGCCTTCACGATCAGGTCGTTGACGCTGATCTTCTGCGCCTCGTCGGATAGGCTGGCGTTCAACTGCTGGCGCAGTTCCAGCGCCGCCGCGACGTCGATATCACTCGTCACGTAGAAATGCGGCACCTGCTGCTTGCTGGTGATCATGCGCTGGCCGATACGGTTGCGCAGCTTGCTGAGCTCGATCACCTCGACGTCCGGGCCGCCCGGCACCTCGCCATAGGTCGCCGCCGCCGCGATAGCGGGCGCAGCGGCCGCCTTGGCCGGTTTGGCCTGCGCCGCCGGAGCCGCTGGCGCTGGCGCTGCGGGCGCTTCCCCGACCGGGAAGTCCTCGACGTCTTTCTTCACGACGCGCCCGCCGGGGCCGGTCCCCTTGACCTGGCGCAGATCGATGCCCTTCTCGTCGGCAATGCGTCGCGCGATCGGGCTGGCCTTCACGCCGCCGGGCACGTCTTCCTCGGCAGGCGCCGGCGCGGGCGCGGCTTTGGCTTCCTGAGGGGCGGCCTCCGCCTTTTCTTCGACTGCTTCAGCCTGTTCCTCGGCGGGTTCTGCTTCGGCTTTGGCGGCGGGCGCGGCGCCACCTTCCGGGGCGGCTTCGCCTTCCTGCCCCACATAGCCGATCGGCGCGCCGACGGCCACCACGTCACCAGCTTCGGCCAGCAGTTGGAGCACCGTGCCGCCCGCCTGCGCCTCGATCTCGATGGTGGCCTTGTCAGTCTCGATCTCGGCGATCACGTCGCCTTTGTTGATCGTATCGCCCACCGCGATCTTCCAGGTGATCAGGGTGCCTTCGGCCATATCGAAGCCCAGCTTGGGCATGGTGAGCTGTTCGGCCATCACACCACCTCCTTGACAGCAGCGACGATCTTCTGCGCGTCGGGCAGCGCCATCAACTCGATCTCGCGCGAGTAGGGCAGCGGGATGTCCATCGCCGCCACGCGCTTGACCGGTGCGTCCATGTAATCGAACATCTCGTTCTGGATCTGGGCCGCGACTTCGGCGCCCACGTTGAACATGGGCAGGCTCTCCTCGACGACCACGCAGCGGTTGGTTTTCTTGAAGCTCTCGAACACCGGCTCCAGGTCCAGCGGGCGCAGCCAGCGCAGATCGATGACCTCCGCCTCGATGCCGTCCTTCTCGAGCTGCTCCGCAGCCGCCATCGACCACTCCAGCCCTTTGCCGAAGGTCACGATCGTGACGTCGTCGCCTTCGCGCTTGACGTCGCTCTTGCCGATGGGCAGCACGAAATCGGGATCGTCCGGCACGGGGCTGCGGCGCTGGAGCATGGTGCTGTGCTCGACGAACAGCACCGGGTTGTCATCGCGGATCGATGCCTTGAGCATGCCCTTGGCATCATACGCCGTGCCCGGCACCGCCACGTACATCCCGGGGAAGTGCGCAAACAGGACTTCCGGCGCGTGCGAGTGCGTCGCGCCGAGCTGCTTGCCGCCGCCGGTCGTGGTGCGGATCACCATCGGGACAGTGAACTGCCCGTTGAACATATAGCGCACCTTGGCCATGTGGTTGACGATGGCGTCCAGGGCCAGAAAGGCGAAGTTGATCGTCATGAGCTCAGCGATCGGGCGCAGACCGGCCATCGCCGCGCCAACTGCCGCCCCGGCGATCACCATCTCGGAGATCGGCGTATCGCGCACGCGCTTGGCCCCAAACTCGTCGAGGAACCCGCGCGTCACGGCATACGTGCCGCCCCACACGCCCACTTCCTCGCCCATAATAAACACGCGCTCATCGCGCTGCATTTCCTCGCGCAAGGCCGCGCTGAGCGCCTCACGGATCGTTATCGGTCTGTCTGCCATTTCACCCCTCTAGTCAACGTAGACGTGGCTGATCAAATCTTCGTAGGTCGGGTCTTCGCTGTTCTGGGCGAATTCGACGGCTTCATCGACCGCCTGCAGCGCTTCCTCGTCGATCTTGTCGAGCGTGGACTCGACGCCTTTGTACTTGTCGATCAACACCTCGCGGAAACGCTCGATGGGGCCGCTCTTGACAAACGACTCGACTTCTTCCTTGGTGCGGTAGCGCTGCGGGTCGCCCATGCTGTGCCCTTCCAACCGGTAGGTCAGCGACTCGACCAGGATCGGGCCATTCTTGCGCGCGTGCTCAACTGCCTCGCTGATCGCATCGTGCACGGCCAGCACGTCCATGCCGTCGATGCGCGGGCCCATCTTCATACCGCTGCCGTCTTCGCTGCTGTAGGCCAGCGCCCTCCGGACCAGCTCTTTCGCGCCGCTGGCGCGCTCGACCGACGTGCCCATGCCGTACTGGTTATTTTCGATGAGCCACACGACCGGCAGCTTCCACACCGCGCTGAGGTTCAACGACTCGTGGAAATAGCCGATATTCGTCGAGCCGTCGCCCATCAGGGCCAGCACGACCTCATCTTTTTCCTGGTACTGGGCGGCCAGCGCAATCCCCGCAGCCAGCGGCAGGTGACCGCCGACGATGCCATAGCCTCCCCAGAAATGGCGTTCGCGGTCGGCCAGGTGCATCGAGCCACCCTTACCGCCGCTGACGCCGGTCCGCTTGCCGAGCATTTCGGCCATGACGGCTTTCGGGTCCAGGCCGCGCGCCAGGGCGATGCCATGGTCGCGATAGGCCGTGATGACGTGATCTTGCTCGCGCAGGGCTGCCACGGCGCCGACCCCCGTCGCCTCCTGGCCGATATACAGATGCAGAAAGCCCCCGATCAGCCCCTGCTGGTACAGCTCCGCACAGCGCTCCTCAAAACGACGGATCAATACCATCTGGCGGTACCAATCGAGCAGAGTTTCCTTCTTCGGTGTTGCCATACGGTTTTTCCTCGATGTGCATGAAAATAGGCGTTTCGATAACGCCTGTGGTGTTAAACTGGCTACGAAGTGGCGTACCGGAGATTTTACATGAGTGAACAGCGGGTTGGCAAACGGGTAATTGGTCGATGGAGACAAGCTGGTCTACACTTGGCCCAACGTTGAGATGATAGGGGGATGACCAACCATGCCGCACTCGCGCTACTACCACCCCGACTATCGCCAGGCGGAAGTGTCCGGCATCGTGCAGGCGTTGGACCGGGGCCAGTCGGTGTCCGTGATCGGCGCGCCCAGCGTGGGCAAGTCCAACCTGCTCCAGTTTCTGGATCAGGAACGGCTGGCCGCCAGCGATCCCAACAGCCCGTGGCAGCGGTACGCGCCGCTCAGCGCCACCCAAGGCCCGGTCGTGGCGATCAGCATCGACCCGAACGCGCTGCTGCCCGCTCTTCCCCAGAGCAAGGACGACATCGCCGCCCAGGCGTGGCCGGGCTTCGAGCTGCTCATCCACCGCACCACGATCACGCCCCAGTTGTACCCGGCCTACCACCCGCCCTCCGGCGAGAGCGACGATCCGGTCCTCGTCGAGCGCATCGCGCGCCTGCAAGAGCGTTTCGAGAACGCGCACCCGGACGTCACCGATTTCGAGGACCGGCTGCACGCCCACCTGGCGCTGCGCCACCTGGAGCGCCTGCTGGATGCGGCGCTGGCCAGCCACGCGCAGCAAGGCCGCCCGATCCGCATCGCCTATATTCTGGACGAGTTCGAGCGTTTTCTGAGCACCATGCCCAACTACTTTTTCGTGGCCCTGCGCAGCATCCGCGACCGGTTCAAGTACCGCGTCATGTTCGTGACCTTCACGCGCAACAGCCTGCCGTACCTGATCGGGCCGCGCATGGCCGCCATGGAGCCGTTTTTCGAGCTGTTCCACGACAGCACGATCTACCTCGGCCCCTTCGGCGACGACGATGCCTGGCGCATGATCGAGCAGTTGGAGCAGCGCAGCGTGTCGAAGGACGATTACGCGCTGGGACTGGTGATCCGGGCGACGGGCGGATTCGCCGGACTGCTGCGCGCGGGTTTCCAGCACGCCGAGGCGCTGGGGCAGATTCGCGCCGGGGAATACAAACAGGCCGTCGCGCTGGCGGCCAAGCGTCTCTACGCGGAGGACAACGTCCGCGCCGAGTGTGCAACGCTGCTGCGCGGTCTGAACCAGGACGAGATCGGGACGTTGTTCGGGGCGACCACGGGTCAGAACGACCTGCCGCCGGCGGTGGTGCGCGAGCTTGTGCAGAAATCGCTGCTGCTAGAGGAGGCCGGTGGATCGGGGCTGCGCGTGATGCCGCCGGTGCTGGCGGCATATATCCAGAGCCAGCCGGCACCGCCCCCCGCCAATTCGCCGCCGCAACCGGTCACCCTGCCCGAAGCCTGACGGGCGTTATTCCTCGCTGGCCTCGGCCCGGCGGACCAGCGCCCGCAGGTGGTCGATCGCGCGGCGCTCACCGGTGCGCTCGTCGACGTAGTGCCACAGCGTCCAGCCGTTGCACGACGGGACGCCCTTCAGCCGGCAGCCGAGCGTGTGGATCGACCCGGTCACGCCATCCGCGCGGAGCCGCCCGTTGTCGAGAATGACCGCCGCCCGGTCGGACTGCCCCAGGTAGAGCACCTGGCCCGGCTTGAGATAGCCTTGTTCGAGCAGGGCGCGGAACGGCACGCGCGGCGGTTTGCGCTTTCCGGCGGTAACCAGCGGGTGGGTCGGCTTGAGCGGCTGGACCCCCGCCACGCGCTCGCGGGCAGCCCGCACGTACACGTCATTCTGTTCGATGCCGATCCAGTGGCGGTGGAGCCGGCGCGCCACTGCCGCCGTCGTGCCCGATCCCAGGAACGGGTCGAGGATCACGTCGCCGGGGCGGCTGCTCGCCAGGATCACGCGTTGGAGCAACTCCTCGGGTTTTTGAGTGGGGTGCAGCTTATCGCCATTCGCGTCGCGCAGACGCTCCGGCCCGTTGCATACCTGGATTTTCCACACACTGCCCAGTTGTTTGCCGTCGTTGAACTGCTTCATCTGGTGGTGGTCGAAGGTGTAGCGCCCGTCTTCGTCGCGCTTGGCCCAGATGAGGAATTCGACATCGTTCTTGAGCCGGGTGCCGCGGAAATTGGGCATGGCATTGGGCTTGAACCACGTCACCGTGTTCAACAGCCAGAAGCCAAGGTCCTGCATGATCGCGCCGACGCGGAAGATGTTGTGATACGTGCCGGACACCCAGATCGTGGCGGTGGGCTTCATCACATCGCGGACCGCGCTCAGCCACGCCCGCGTGAACGCGTCATACGCGGTGAAGTTCTCGAACTGGTCCCAGTCTTCGTCCACGGCATCGACCAGCGTCAGGTTGGGGCGCCAGAGCTCCTGGGTGAGCTGCAGGTTATACGGCGGATCGGCGAAGACCATGTCCACGCTCGCCGGGGGCAGCGTGGGCAGGATAGCCAGGCAGTCGCCTAGCAGAATCTGGTCGAGGGCAGGGTTGGACATCATCAATATCGTTTCGGGCAGCGGTTTTGGGTATTGTAGTGTAGACACAAGCGGTACGGCAAGCGCGCTAGAACCCCTGGCGCGAGAGCTGCACGACGGCCCGCACGCCCGCCGCGATCGAAGCCAGCGGCAGCCACAGCACGCCGAACAGGGTCAGCGCGTCGAACAGCACATCGCTCTGGACCGAGCTGTCGCCATCACCGGGCAGCGCGTGCCCGAGCCAGCCCGCCGCCAGGAACATCCCGACGACGATCAGCCAGGACGCCAGCGCCGGGCGGCGCGGCGGCGTGATCGCCTCCAGCAGCGACGGCGAGCGGCGGGTAGACGTCATGGTGAGCACCATCAGCAGGTAGGCGGCCAGCACGACCGTGATGACCAGCCC
Source organism: Aggregatilineaceae bacterium (assembly GCA_040767355.1). Classification (GTDB taxonomy): domain Bacteria; phylum Chloroflexota; class Anaerolineae; order Aggregatilineales; family Aggregatilineaceae; genus LM3-B42. The sequence continues at coordinate 15,562 of JAXGOS010000019.1, forward strand.
CAGCCCGTCGATCAGGTCCTGGGACGCGCCCCAGGCCAGCGCCGCCAGCAGGACGATCCCCACGCCGGCAGCTTCGGGCGGGGCCAGCAGCCAGTCCTCGCGGCGGGCCATCGCCAGCGGCGGCCACGCCCACCGGATCAGCCCACACGCGGCCAGCCCGATCCCCACGGCGGCCAGCGCCGTGCCCAGCGCCGCCTCCGACACCGGCTCGTCGGACACGACCGGGAACCAGCGAAACCACACGCCCCAGGCCAACCCGACGATCAGCGCCACCCCGGCGGCCAGGAGCGGCGGCACACGTCCCCCGGCAAGCCAGATGAACGCGCCCAGCGCCAGCAGGAAGGCCAGCGGCAGCGCCCCCAGCGGGCGGACGATCAGGCTCAGCGGCAGATCGCGCGACGTGATATGGCTGACCAGCGTCGCATGGACCAGCCCGTGCAGCCCGGCGACGAACAACAGCCCGGTCAGGTCGTTGACATGGCAGCGCGCGATCAGGTCCAGCGTCAGGGCCGCCAGCGCCAGCGAGATGGCCGCGATGCCCAGCCATTCGGCCAGCGTGAAGTCCAGCGGCGTCTGCCAGACGATCCACTCCGAGCAGACCAGCAGCAGCGCGCCGAAGCTCAGCCGGGCGCCCCAGGCGCCATTGAGTCCGCGTTCGAGCATCCCTCTCACCTCACAGGTTCGTTTGTGGAGCATACATGCAACGGCGCGGGCGGGCAACCGGCGCGGCGTGGCCAATTGGCCGACTTCCTTGTAAATTGGCGGCCGCAGGGCATACAATTTCCGCAGTGCGCTGCTGGACGGAGAAGCTGATCGATGCTGCCTGATATCTGCATTCGCCCCATGACCGAGCGGGATGTTCCCCGGCTGGCCGCGCTTCGCCCCGGCTTCGTCAGCCCGACCACGCTGGTCGTCGAAAAAGACGGCGACGGTCTGACGGTCGGCTGGCGGCTGGTCGAGCGCCCCCTGCCGGAGCCGTATGACAAGGGCGACGGTTACGACTTCGACCCGACCGAGCGCGGCCACATCCTGGCGCGCCTGCGGCGTGGCGACGGGCTGCATTTGGTCGTAGAGTCCGAGGGGGCGCTGGTCGGCGTGCTGGACGTCGCGCCGCAAGAGTGGAACAACACGGCCTGGATCTGGAACCTGATGCTCGACAGCTCGGCCCGCGGGCAGGGCCTGGGCCGCGAATTGTTTCGCCGCACCGTCACCTGGGCGCGCCGCCAGGGATTCCGCGCCATCGTGCTCGAAACCCAGACGAACAACGTGCCGGCCTGCAAATTCTACGCGCGGATGGGCTGCCAGATCGAGGGGCTTCGCGAAGCGTATTACAGCAACGACGACATGCCGCGCGGCGAGGTAGCGATCTTCTGGATCTACCGGCTGGTCTGATCCCGGTCCCGGTCCAGCAGGCGCTCGGCGATCAGGTCCACCGCGCCGACCGCGCCCAGGTGCGCGATCACCGGCGCCAGCGCGGCCAGGTCGGCCACCACCTCGGCATACGGGCGCTCGCGCAGAACATCCACGATGCGGCGCCACAGCATGTAGGTTTGCGCCGGCGCCAGATACGCCTCGCAGGTGGCGGCCCACTGTGCCAGCAGCGGCCGGCGCTCCTGGGGATCGGCCACTTCCAGGCACGCCGTCAGCGCCAGATCGAGCAGCACCTGCTGCTGGTCCACCAGCTCGCTCTGCGGCCCGACATACGGCGCCAGATGGGCCAGGGCGCTCGCCCGGTCGTAATCGTCGGCCACCTTCAGCGCCGTTTCCAGCGCTTCCTCCAGGATGGCGTAATGCAGCTCCGGCGGCGTATGCGCGACCAGCTCCAGCAGGGCGCTCACCCGCTGGTACGGATCGGGCACGGCGTGGGCCGCGGCCAGCGCCGCGTCGCGCAGGTGTTCCGGCTGGCGCGGCAGCAGCGCGGTCAGGACGTGCATCTGGTCGTAGGGGGTGTGAATCTGGACCGCCGCCTGGGCAGCCACGCCCACCAGCTTGTCCGGCATCACCGGGGCGATAGCCGCCAGCATGCTGGCTTTGTGCTCGGGACGCGCGGCCTGATTGGCCGTGTCGATCACGTCCTGCACCACGCGCTCGCGCGGCTCCTCCGGCAGGAATGGCAGCAGCGCGCTCAACACCGGCACGCGCTCCATCGGATCGAGGATTGTGTAGGCGTCGGCCAGGGCATCGGCCAGGTGCTCCGGCAGCAGGTGCGGCGCCAGGAAGACCAGCGCCCGCCCGCGCTCGCTCTCGTCGGGGATCGAGCGGGTAGCCGTCAGCGCCTCGCTGAGCGCGCGCGTCCGGAGGTCGGGCGGCAGGTGCGGCGCCAGGTCTACCAGGGCGACGACGCGCTCGTAGCGCCGCTCGACAGCCAGGGCCGCCGCCAGCGCATCGGCCAGCGCCTGGGCGCGGGCCTGGTTGCCCAGGTAGGGCGCGATGGCCGACAGCGCCGCCGCGCGCGCCTCCGGCGTGCTCAATTCCTGGGCGATGCCAAACGCCGCCACGCTGAGATCGTCCGGCAGGTGCGGCGCCAGCTTCGCCAGCGTCAGCGCGCGGTGGACGTCGTCGGTGATGCCCTTGAGCGCCTGCAGCGCCTCAGTGAGCAACTCAGGCGACAGGTATGGCGCCAGGGCGGCGAAGGCGCGCGCCCGGTCGTCCTGGCGGGCGATCGAAAACGTCACGGCGATGGCCTGTTGCATGCCTTCCGGCACGTTCTGGAGCGGGCCGACCGCATCGATATAGGGCGCCAGCGCGATCAGCGCCCGCGCGCGCGCATCGTCGCCCGTGATCTGCCCGATTGCGTCCAGCGCGTCGATCAGGGTGCGCAACTGCAACGACGGCGGCAGGTAGGTCAGCATCCGCCCCAACAGCAGGGCGCGCGCGTCCGGCTCGATCAGATCGCGGGCGATGTTCAGCAGGCGCGTCTGGAATTCCAGCGGCAGGTGCGACGGCAGCACGCTGAGCGCCGTCGCCCGCGCGACCTCGTTAGGGATACAGCACGCCGCGGTCTCGAAGGCCATTGCCACCGCCTCCGACTGCAATGCCGGGGGCAGCCGCGCGATCAGAGCGCCCAGCGCCCGCACGCGCGAGGCCGGATCGTCGATGGCGAGCACGCCATCCAGCACGCGCTGCTGCAAGGAAGGCAGCGTCGCGTCGCGGCTGAAGGCGGCCAGCTCAGGCGCCAGCCGGCACAACACGTCCACGCGCAGGGCCGGATCGAGAGGCGGCTGGCCCGCTTCGATCATCGCCTGGACCGGCGCCAGCACGCTCGGGATCAGGTGGTGGCGGTGAAGGTGCGGCGCGATCTGCCCCAACAGTCGCAAGCGCAGCGCCGGATCGTCGAGCGCGGCCACGCGGTCCCACAGGGCGCGCAGAGCGTCCGGCTCCAGGTACGCCGCCAGCCGGGTCCGGGCTTCGACCGCCACCGGGCTGGCCGCGGGCGGCGCGGGATCGCGCTCGGCTGCCAGCGCCAGCAGGTGCCGGACCTGGCGACCGACCATCGCCTGCCCCCCCACAATCGCCGCATCCAGCAGGCGCTCCAGATCTTCGCCGGGCGTGGGCCGGGGGCGTGTCCCGCTGCTGCGTTCGAGTTGGCGCAGCACGATGCGCAGCTCGCCAGACTGGCGCAGCTCGCCCGCCAGCAGCGCGAAGAAATCGTCCAGCTCGCCGGACAGGCCGGCGCTCGCGTCCGGCGGCGCGCCGACCGCCTCCGCCCAAACGCGCGCGGCGGTCTGGAAGTCCGGAGTCTCTTCGGGCACGAACAACTTGAGCAGCTCACGGACGATGCGCGGATCGGCCAGCACCTGGCCATCGCGCAGGCCGCGCGCCAGCACCCCATCACCGGCGATGTCGATCTGTTCGAGCGCCCCTTGCAGCGCCACCCAATAGGCGCGGCGCAGCGTTTCGCCGTGAAAGAACTGGTCGAAGGTGTCACCCGGAAAGAGCGCATCCAGCGCGCGGACGAATGTCTCCGCTGCGTTGGCGAGCTTCTGGGTGTTATGAATGTCCTCGGTTGATGCCATGCCGCCGCGTTCCCACACAACGTGGACCTTAGCAACGAGTATACCGCCCCTGCGGTCCGGGGACGATCCCACCAGAGTCCTAGTCTCACATAAAAAAGCGCCCCGTCAAGTCCAGCAGGCGGCGGGGCGCTCGATTGCGACCGGACGGCTCAGGCGATCATTGATCGGTGACCGGCACCGACGCCAGATCGCCCTGCACGATGCGGTACCAGTTCAGGAATGTCCAGCCGACCACATCGCCGTGCTGGACCTTGATCCACAGGCCGTTCGTGCTGCGCGCCAGCACCTGGACGCGCGTGCCCCATTGGGCTTTGCTGATCTTGGGGTACTGCAGGCCGGGGCCGCTGCGGATACGCATGTTCCCGAACGCCTGCGCGATGACGCCCCGCGTGGGCTGCGGCGCGAAGACCGGCTGCGTGCCGTCGGTGTAGGGCAGGGCATCGAACGATCCGGTGATCAGTTTGATCCACGGTGCGTAGGACCAGCCGATCAGCCCGTTGAAGTTGACTTGATACCACGCGTGGCCCGCATCGCGGCCCAGGATATCGACCTCGGTGCCCCACGGCATCAGGCCGGTCTTGGGATAGCGCATGCCAGGGCCACTGCGGATGCGTAGATTGCCCAGCACCGTGCCGCGCACGCCCACCGCGGGCGGAGGCGCTGCCTGGCCGCCCTGCCCGTCGGGCGGAATGGGGGTAGCCTGCACCGGCGCGCCCGACGCATCCGGGTTGATCACCGGGTTCTGCGCGGCAGGCGGCGTCCACGTCAGGAAGACCAGCGCGTCCAGCGAGAACTCGCGGTATTCGAATTTCAGCACGTGCGGGCCGTTCAGCAGCGTGACCGGCGCGGTGAACGTCTGGTTGACGAAGGCGCCCCACTGGTCGAAGATCAGCGTGTTGTCGACATAGAAGCGGAAGGCATCGTCCGCCCGCGCGTAAAACGTGTAGACCCCTTCGGGCAGCTCGGACGGCACATTGATCGTGCGCATGAACCGCGCCGAGAAGTTGTCCACCGGCACCACCCCGCCGGGGCTGCCCTGGCCCCAGTTCAGGTTCAGACCGGTCGCCGGATAGGTGGACGTGAAGATCGGCGCGCCAGCCAGATCGGCCCCATTGAAGAACTCGCCCGACCAGGGCTGGCCCACCACGCCGTAACCGGGCGTGCCCGGCAGCCCGCCGGACGCCAGCGCCCAGCTCGCGATGATGGTGGCGTTGTCGATGGTGTCGAACATCTCCACCGTGATCGTGTGGTTGCCATCGGCGACGAAGTTGTAATCGGCCTGGAGTGTCCGCAGCCCCAGCCCGGCCTGCCACGCATTGATCAGCAGCAGGCCATCCACGTACAGCCGCGCGCCGTCATCGACCTGCACGGTAAAACGATAGCTGCCTGCTGTGAAAAAGGTGGTGGTGACAAACCGCACCGAAAAGTTATCGTTGGGCGCGCCCGGCACCGGCATGCCGTTGATCACAGGGACGCCGGTCCCCCAACTGTAGTTGATGCTGCTCGTCACGGCGGCAAAGGGCAAGGGCGAACCGGCCAGGTCCGGATTGCCGAACACGCTCACCGTCCAGGCGGCCCCTCCCTGAGCCTGAATTGCGGGAGGCCGCGCCATCCACCACCCGCCGAAAATCCCTGCACACAGAACCGCGACGACCAGCCATCGGAATACGATTTTCATGGTATTCGCCCTCTTTGTTTCATGCTCAGATATTGCCGTCTGACGGTTGGTACCTTCGCTCACTCAACCGAAGATCTATGTTCATATTATCATGATTTCGGCAATCGCGCGCGCCCTCCAGGCGAAAGGGGGACCAAGAGGCTATTCGGAACGTCACGTGGTGGCCTGAAGACAGGCTAAGAGCCGGCCCCTGATGCGAACTAACGCCGCATCGGGTTTCAGCAGCACTCAATCCCGCAGGTCGCGATCGCTCTCATACAGATCACGCACCCACGCTCGCAGGCGTTCTTCGACCAGCGCCGGATAGATCAGATTCAAGCGGTGGGCGGTATCGGTGGCGAGCCGGTGAAATAACGCCATGCTCGCCAGCAGCGCGGACCAGCTATCCGCCGCGTCAAACTGCCCGAACGTATGGTGCAACTCGGCCCACGTTTGGGGATCCACCCAGTCGCGCATGAAACGCCCGCCGTGCCAGGTATCAAGCTCAGGGCCTTGCACGGCGTAGGCATGCCAGTCGAGCAGCGCCAGCAGGTGTTTTTTCAGCAGGTGATCGTGGGCTTTGACGCCCCACAGCTCGCGCCGCCGGATGAACTTAGCGACCTGCATCGCCTCATACCAGAAGGTTTCGACGGCTGCCTCGAACGACTCCTGGGTGGGAGGAACGACGCGCCGGGGAACGCTCGGCGGCGGGGGGAGCTGGGCCGCCAGCCCGTCCTTGTCGATCAGCACCCGGTAGCTGCGGTTGGGCTGGAAGCCGCGCAGCTCATCCAGCAGATGAAAAGCCAGATCGGCTTTGCAGCCGCCTTCATACACCGCGAACAGCTCGGACTCGTTCCCCTCCTCAGGCACGCAGACCCACAGGGTCCCGAACTGCCGGAGCCAGGATCGATCGGCCAGATAAGGCGCGAAGTCAGTGCAGAAGAGCATCAGGTCGAGATCGGACCATTCATCGGCAGGGTGATCCGCGTGCCGCGCCCGCGATCCGACCACCAGCACCGCCCGAATCGCCGATTCCTCGCTCGCCCAATCGCTGATCCGCCCTTCAAGCTGTTGGATGAGGGTGCTCATACCATATCCCCGTCTACGTGTCGGGCCTTCAGATTATTGTACTCCGCATACGACTGCCATTTGCGGGTTGCCGGTCTTCGTTTCTTCCCGAGTGACGAACAGGACATAACGTAAAGGCAAAGCCAAATTGTCATTGCGTGCACACACGTTTTCTCTATGGAGCGTTCACACAATTCAAACCTTCCTTCATGCAAGCCAGCCAGTCCCGGCAATTTGTACAAGTAAATAGGTCTGGCTCACCAACTTGCTATAATGAAAGCATACTGCGCTCCAAGTTCCGTATGGTGAGACCCGGTGACATCCTATGCCTGACGTTCAACCTGCAAGCCCTGACGCTGTCATCAAGCTCGTGCGCGAGCACGATGTCCGGTCGGTGGACCTCCAGTTCACCGATGTGGCGGGCATGGTCAAGACCGTGACCATCGACGCCGATCACCTGCCGGCCGCCTTCGAGCACGGAGTCTGGTTCGACGGCTCGGCGGTGGAGGGCTTCGCGCGGGTGGCCGAATCCGACATGTACCTGAAGCCCGACGCCAGCACCTTCGCCGTCATCCCCTGGGAGACGCCCAACCGCGAGGTGGGCCGGACGGCGCGCCTGTTCTGCGACGTGTACACGCCCAACGGGCAGCCCTTCGCCGGGGATCCGCGCGGTGCGCTGCGCCAGGCGCTGGAGCTGGCCGAGTCGATGGGCATGCGCTACGTCGTCGCGCCCGAGCTCGAGTTCTACCTGTTCCACGAGCCTGCCGCGTCGGGCTCGTTCCAGCTTGACGACCAGGCCGGCTACTTCGACGCCTCGGGCGGCGTTGCCCGCACGATCCGCAAGCGGGTGAACGATGCCCTGCGCGCTATGGGGATCATCGTGGAGACCAGCCACCACGAAGTCGGCGGCGGGCAGCACGAGCTCGATCTCAAGCCGCTGGACGCGCTGAAGATGGCCGACGCCATCGTGACCGCGCGCATGGCCGTGCGCACCATCGCCCGCCAGGAAGGGCGCTTCGCCACGTTCATGCCCAAGCCGATCACGGACGCGCCGGGCAGCGGGATGCACGTCCACCAGTGGCTGCGCGACGTCGAAACCGATGCCAACCGCTTCGCCAACCCCACCGATGATTATGGCATGTCCGGTGAGGCCAAAGCCTTTCTGGCCGGCCAGCTCACCCACGCGCGCGCCATCTGCGCCGTGCTGGCGCCGCTGGTCAACAGTTATAAGCGCCTGATGGCCGGGCTCGAAGCGCCGATCTACGTCACCTGGGCCCAGCTCAACCGGGGCGCGCTGCTGCGCGTGCCGCGCCTGGCCTCCCAAAACCAGCCGGGCATCGGCCTGGAGATGCGCTGCACGGACCCCAGCTGCAACCCCTACTTGGCCTTCACGGTGCTGCTGCACGCCGGGCTGCGCGGGATCAAAGACGGGCTGACGCTGCAGCCCGCCGCTGAAGAAGAGCTGTACGAAGTCTCGAACCGCCGCCGTCATCTGACGACGCTGCCTGTGTCACTCCACGAGGCGCTGGACGAGTTCGAAGCCAGCGAGCTGGTGCGCGAGGCGCTGGGCTTGCACCTCTTCGAGCGGTTCCTCGAAGCCAAACGGCTGGAGTGGAATGATTATCTGCTCGTGGTCAGCCCGTGGGAGCTTGATCGCTACCTGGGAATTTTTTGAGCGCCGGAGGATATGACCAACGCGGCTCTCGCCCTCGTGCCTCCCAACGCCACCGGCCTGAGAGGAGATATGGTGGAGAAGGGCCCGTCAGAAATACGCTGAGCCAGGCACACGTCCTTCGTCATCCGCCCGTACTGACGCGGGCTGGCGGTCCGTGCGTATCACGTGTCGTGACAGGAATTTGAGTGCGGCGCGACTAGTAGAAGGTGGCCCGCGCTTTGGATAAACTCACTGTCAGCATGTGCTCTGTGCGCGAAGCCCGCCACGCGCTGGCGAGAGATGCGCCGAAAGGCAAGGAGTTGACATGATCGGACGAATCTGGCATGGTTGGACCACGCATGCGAATGCCGATGCATACGAGAGCTTGCTCCGCGAAGAGATTTTCACGGGGATCGCGGGCAAGGACATCGCGGGATACCAGGGGATCCAGTTACTGCGCCGCCCGCTCGAGAATGAAGTCGAGTTCGTGACAATCATGTGGTTTGACGATCTGGACGCAGTGCGGCAGTTTGCCGGTGACAAGTATGAAACGGCGGTCGTCCCGCCAAAAGCGCAACGATTGCTGTCGCGCTATGATCCCATTTCGGCCCACTATGAGGTTCGCAAAAATCTGACGGAATAAGACGCGGGATCCCGGACGTGTAGCAGATGCGCAATCTCGATACCGACTGAGGCCTTTCCAGCATCAGGGCGCACACCTGCGATCAGAAAGGCTTCGGCAGCCCAGGCGGCTTCTTCCGCCAGCGAACGTATTGCAGGCTTTCAAACGCACGCAGTCGGGCTTATCCAACGAGGACACCGGTGCAGGCACCCATCGAGATCACGGTCTATAACCTGCTCCGCCTGGCGCTGCCGGTTGGCACGACGGTCGTCGCTGGCCAGCCAGCGCTCGACCGCCCGGTGACGTGGGTCAACGTCCTGAACACGCGCCCCCCGGCCTTTCCCGATCTGCGCGGCGGGGAGCTGGCGCTGCTGTCGCTGGACGCCATGCACCTGCTCAGTGACAAGCTGACGCTGGTGGGGCTGGTGCGCGACCTGGCCGAGATGGACGTCGCGGCGATTGGCGTCGTCGGCGAGATCGGCCAGCCGGCGCAGGACGCCGCCAACGAGGCCGCCATCGCGCTGCTGCGCCTCCCGGACACGACCGTCCTGCGCGACCTGGAACGCCAGATCGCCCAACTGCTGATGGGCACCCCCCTGTCGCCGGACCAGCGAGGCCGCGAAGTCCGCGAGCAGCTCTTGCAGCTTTCGACCGAGAACCGCGGTCTCGAGGCGCTGGCAGATGTGCTGGCTCAGATGGTCGGAAAGACGGTCGTCGTGCAGGACAAACGGCTCCGCCCGTTGGCGGTGGCTGGCCCGCTGGCCCGGTCCGACAACTGGACCATCATCGAGGACGCGCTCTACGACACCAACCCGCTGCCGGCCCTGTTCCGCGACCGGATGGAAGTGGCCCAGGTCAGCCCGGACCCGGTCGCGGTGCCGCTGCCGCACATAGGCTTGCGGCGGCTGGTCGCGCCGATCGTGGCGGGCAAGATGGGCCGCGGCTTCCTCTCGCTGATCTTCGGCAGCGATGAATCGTATGACGAGTTGGACATCGCCTTCACGCGTCACGGCGCGGCGGTGTGCGCGTTGGAAATGGCCAAGGAAAAGGCGATCCGCGAGGCGCAGAAACGCGTGCAGGGCAACGTGCTGGAGCAGTTTCTGGGCGGCAGCATCAGCGAGAGCGAAGCCCTGCTGCGCCTGACCCGCCTGGGCTACCAGCCGGACCAGCAATACACCACGCTCTACATCGGCGGGATGCGCGAGAACCAGCCCACCGCCCGCCAGATCGAAGCCCTGTGCAACGAGCAGGCCGGGGCGCTCAGCTTTGGCGCGCTGGTGCAGCCCTATGGCAGCGAGGTGATCGTCTTCTGCGAGGGCGACGAAACCACCGCGCGCGATCTGGCGCTGGCCGTGCAGGGGCGCGTGGTGGAGCGCTACCGGGCGCAGGTCGCCATCGGCATGGGCCAGCAGGCGACCGATCTGCAGGCCTGGCGCGAGAGCTTCCAGCAGGCCATCGCCGCCTACCGCACCGCGCACCAGTGGCGCCTGACCTCACCGCTTGGCTTCTGGGAGATGGGCGTCTACCGGCTGCTGTCGCTGTTGGCGGGGTCGCCGGAGCTACGCAAATTCTATTACGAGACGCTGGGCGAGCTGGCCGACCACTCGGCCCACAACAACGAATTCATCGCCACCCTGGAAGCGTTTTTCGAGGAGCACGGCAACCTGACGCGCACCGCCAAGCGCCTGCACGTCCACCGCAACACCCTGCTGTACCGCATGGACCGCATCAAGGAGATCAGCCGGCTCGATCTCGACAACCCGGAGACGCGCCTGGCTGTTCACCTCGCCTTGCGCATCCGCCGCATCCTGTAATCCTCTCCATATAAGGAGTCTGAACCATGTCCAACCCCATTCGCCTGGCCGTGATCGGAACGGGCCTCTTCGCGCGCGACGCGCACCTCCCAACCCTGCAGGCGCTCGACGACGCGTTCGAGATCGCCGCCCTGTGCAGCCGCCACCGCGAGTCAGCCGAAGCCCTGGCCCACCAGCTCGGCGCCCCGGTCGACATTACGACCGATCTGGACGCGCTGCTGGCCCGCGACGACATCGAGGCGGTGGACGTCGTCGTGCCGATCCACACGCTGCCCTCCGTGGTGGAGCAAGCGCTCGCCACCGGGAAGCACGTCATCAGCGAGAAGCCCGTCGCGCCGGATGTCGCCACCGGGCGGCGGCTGCTGGCCCTGTATGCCCGGCACGCGGATCAGGTCTGGATGGTGGGCGAGAACTGGCGCTACGATCACGTGATGGCGGGCGCGGCGGAGATTATCAGGCGCGGGGACATCGGGCGCCCGCTGCTGCTGGATTGGGCGCTGCGCATCGATTTTTCACCGCGCAACAAGTACTTCTCGACGATCTGGCGGCGCGACAACCTCTTCCCCGGCGGGCTGCTGATGGATGGCGGGGTGCACTATGCCGCGGGGCTGCGGATGCTGCTGGGCGAGGTGAGCAGCGTGAGCGCCGTCGCGGCGCAGCACAGCCCGGACCTGCCGCCGGTGGATACGCTCAGCGCAGCCCTGGCCTTCGAGAATGGGGCGCTGGGCAGCCTCGGCGTCACCTATGCGGCGGGCGCGCCCTGGCCACCGGTGCTGACCGTCACCGGGGACGCGGGAGCCTTGCGCATTTCGGCCGGCGTCATCTCGGTGGCCACCGGCAGCGACAGCTACGCGCTGGAGCTGCCCGAACAGCAGGGGATTCGTGAGGAATTCGCGGCCTTCGCCGCCGCCGTGCGCGACGGCGCGCCGCACCACAACACGCCCGACCAGGCTCTGCAGGACGTCGCCGTGATCGAGGCAATCCTGCGCGCGGCGGAAACGGGCGAGCGCGTCGCCCCGGAGCGCATCGTCTGAGGGATGCGTCAGTTTTGGGGCAAAAAGCCTACCTCAGAGGTCACTGGGAACACGGAGGGAATTTATTCGTATTTGAGAGTCTCTCTACAAAATCTCCCTCTGTGTGCTCTGTGGTTCAATACTCGCCCCCGATTTGAAGTGCCCCCGTCTGACCGGCGTCAGGGACGGAAGGGCACCTGCACCGTCACTACGGTACCCTGGCCTTCTTCGCTCTCGATCAAGAAGGTGCCGCCCAGCCGCCGGGCGCGCTGCTCCATGTTGTGCAGGCCAAAGCTCTCCGGCTTGCCCAGCGCCACTTCCGGATCGAAGCCGCGCCCGTCGTCGCGCACGGTCAGCACCAGCATATTCCCGACCTCGCGCACCTTGACCCGGACCTGGGTTGCCTGAGCGTGGCGGGCCACGTTCGACAACGCCTCGCGCACGATCTGCGTCAGGGAATGGCGCTGCTGATCGTTGAGCGTGCGTAGCGATGACGGCACATCGACCACCACATCCACCCGCGCAAAATCACGGAAGTGGCGCGCCAGGTTGTCCAGCCGCTGGCCAAACGTCGCCTGTTCCTCGCGGGCGCTGCGCAGGTTGCGGATATACATCCGGATGTCTTCGATGATCGTGTTCAGATCGTGGATGATGCCCTCGTACTGCTTGTGCTGTTCGGGCGTCATCGGGAACTGCCCGCGCAGGATCTCCAGCTTCATGCCCACGGCGTAGACCGACTGGATCACGCCGTCATGCAGCTCCATGCCGATCCGGTCGCGCTCGCGGCTGAGGGCGATGGATTGGAGTTGTTCGGACAGGCGGGCGTTTTCGATCGCCACCGCCGCGTGATTCGCCAGCAGCACGATCAGGCGCTCGTCATCTTCACTGAACGGCTCGTCATCCAGCGGGTCGGTCAGGTACAGGTTGCCCAGCCGCTCGCCCCGGCTGATGATAGGCACCCCCAGGAAACGGGTCATGGGCGGGTGGTGGCCGCAGAAACCAACCGAGCGCGGATCGTCGTGCAGGTTATTGAGCCGGATCGGCTCGTCGGAGTCGAGAATCGCGCCGAGCAGGCCCAGCCCGCGCGGCTCGTGGTTGATCTGGCTGGCGACGAGCGGATCCATGCCCGACGTGATGAACGCCTTGAGCGTACCGTCGTCGTTGGGAACGCCCAGCGCCGCGTAACGGGCACCGACCAGCTCGCGGGCGATGTCGGTGATGGCCTTCAGCGCGCGAGGCAGCGTAAGCTCGCTGGTCACTGCCGCCGCCGCGCGGCTGAGCGCATCCAGCATACTGGCGTTGCTGCCCGTCCAATGATCGGGGGAAGGAGAAGTTGAGTCCATTGCGATCACCGTTTGCTTTCTAATCCAATCACGTCTACCATGTTTGTGAGATAATTACTACCAAAATACAGCCAAAACAGCGTCCGGCCCGAACCTTCATTGGTTTTTATAGCAGTTCACATTGTATAATCTGGTCGAGCGCGCCACGGGTGGTTCATTGGCCGTGCGTTCAACCTGTACTCGGAAACCAGAAACGCCATAATCAACATCATGTCGGAGAACCTAGTGACCCCACTGCGCATCCTCATCGCTGACGATCACGCCGTCGTCCGCGCGGGTCTCAAAGCGCTGCTCGAACAACAGCCGGACTTCACCGTGGTGGCCGAAGCCGAAAGCGGGATCGATGCCGTGCGCCAGTCGCTGGCTCACAAACCGGACATCGTTGTGATGGATATCCGGATGCCGGGCGGTCTGTCGGGCATCGAAGCCTGCGAGCAGATCACGGACGGCCTGCCTGGGATCAAGGTGATCATGCTCACCTCATACGCCGAAGACGAGCTGGTGATGGATGCCGTCCGCGCCGGCGCGGTGGGATACGTCCTCAAACGGGTTGGCAGCACCGACCTGGTCGATGCGATCCGCACCGTGGGCCGCGGCGACGCCCTGATCGATCCGACGATGACCAAGGCCCTGCTCGAAGAGGTCCGCCAGGCCGCCCAGGTCAAGGAAGCGTCGGCCTTTTCGGAGCTCACCCCGCAGGAAATGCGCATCCTGGCCTTGATGGTCGAGGGCCTGACCAACCGCGAGATCGCTGCCCAGTTGTTTCTGGGCGAGGGCACCGTCCGCAATTATGTTGGTAACATTCTGAGCAAGCTTCAAGTCTCCAACCGCGCTGAAGCGGCTGTCTTCGCCGTCAAAAACCACATCGAGCGGCACCTGCCCGCCGATGACGAGCACTGAGTCGCACCTCGTCACGCCTCGTGCCGGGGCTCGATGAACTGGTCCGGATCGGCCTCTCCCGGCGGCACGTGTCGTTTCGTCAGCCAGCGCAGCACCGTAATCACAAACCATCCCATTGCTGTGGCGCCAGCAGCCATCACGTACAGCCTGGCTCCGGCGGTCAGCCCGATCATCGCCACCATCCAGAGCGAGGCCGCGGTTGTCAGGTCGCGCACGCGGTCACGGTGTTGGACGATCACGCCCGCCCCCAGGAACCCGATCCCGGTGATGACATTGGCGGCCAACCGCGCCGCCGAGTCCGCGCCGTACTGCAGGCTCGCCATGCTGATCACCAGCGCCGAGCCCATGCCGACCAGCATGTGAGTGCGGATGCCCGCCGGGCGGTGCCGCCATTCGCGATCCAGCCCGATCAGCCCCGACAACAACAGCGCTACCGCGACCGGAACCAGTGCATCCAGTTGATCGTGCACGCTCATTTATCGTTCCCCTAGCTTCATCCAACTATAATCACCGGGCCAGCTTACGGGCTAGTGCAAAACATCATCGCGAAAATTGGCAATAAGCACACCGGCACCCGCCCCTTCAAGACGCCCGCCGCATGTCCGGCAGGCAAACAACAAGGCCCGCCAGCGCAGCCTCCGCGCGGCGAGCCCCCTGTGTCTGTGTCGTGCTTCCGACCCACTCCGCCTCAGTCGTCGGCGGCGTCTGACTCAATGTACGACGGCTGCCCGTCAATCTCCTGCGGCAGCCCGAACCCGTTGCCCCCCGACGAGCCAAACCCGATGTGGCGGCGCGGCAGCAGGTCATCGCCCGTGTTGATCTGGTGCGTCAGGCTGCCGATCGACTGGGCCAGCGTCGCCAGATCGACCTCGCGCTGGTGCTGGTGGGCGGCCAGCATTCGGGCGTGCAGGGCCACTTCGCGCACGAACGCGCCGGTCTGCCCAACCAACTGCGACACGACCGCCGCGTGCTCGTCCTGCCACTGCGGCCCCATGTAATGCCGCAGCATCTGGCGGGCGAGGTTCTCATCCTGAATCGGCGGGATCACCAGAATGCGATCCATGCGCCCCGGGCGCTTGGCGATCCGCTCGTCGATCACCTCAGGATAGTTGGTGGTGGCGAGCAGCAGCGCGCCGCGCGGGTTGTTCGGAGACTCCAGCCCGTCGAGCACGTTCAAGATGCGCGCCTTGTCGTCCTTGCGCAGATACACGTCGATCTCCTCGACGATCAGCAGCACGGGATAGCCCGCGTTCGCCACGACGTTGAGCGCGTGGTGAATCTTGTGGAACGAGGCCCCGTCGTCGTCCGCGCCGGACACGTAGACCACCACGCGTTTCTTGCGCAGCGCCAGCTTGGCCATCGCCGCGCAGAGCATCGTCTTGCCCGTGCCTGGCGGCCCGACCAGCAGCAGCTTGCGAAACGGCGCGAGGTTCAGCTCCTGGTAGATCAGCACCCCGTCCTTGAAGAACGCCTCCATATCCGAGTGCAGATCTTCCTTCAGGTGGGCGGGCAGGATCACCTCGTCCCAGTCCACCGTGGGCTTGAAATAGGCGTTCGTGCCGCCGATGATGTACACATCCTGGCGGCGGCTGGGGCGGCGGACCACATCGTTGCACAGCGACTCGAAATTCACCCAGGCGTCGAGATGCTCGGGTGGGACCAGCGCGATCGACACAATGTTGGGATCGTCATCGCGGTAGTAGGAGCTGACGTACAGCACCTCGAACGCGCCGTCGGGGTGGTCGAACAAGAAGGCGAACGCGCCGACCGTCTCGCCCAGCACCGGCGTGCGACCCGGCATCACGTACTCGCTGATCGAGATCACCTCGTCGCAGTCCACCTGCTGCACGCCGGTATAATAGGCTTTACCCTTCAGGCGGCGGCGCGGCTTGACGCGATCCTGGGCAAGCTGGTTGCCGCAGCTTTCTGCAGCCCACAATAGCTGAAAGGACCGGTCGCCATGTCGCCGGTCCCACTCCTGTCTAGCCCACACAGCCAGCCGCTCGTACCGCATCATCCACTTCTCTGAACTCATCGGTGCTTTTGCGCTGCTCCCCGCGACCAAAGCCTGCCGCAATAACAATGAACGCCGCACGTTCTGATTCCCTTAGTGACCATAACATTTCGATTGTAACATGCAACCGGTCAAATATCACAGCCGGTGTGGCCCGCGCGCGACACAGTGATCGGCCAGGAACCAGCGCCCTCGCGCGTGCGCATGACCGGTTTTCTGGGGGTATGGATGTTATGCCAGGGCCGCGCGCAAATCGTCCTCGGAGATCGGCCCCTGGCGCACAATCACCGGCTCGCCGCCTTCGAAAGCGACCACCGTCGACGGCACGCCCCCCACACAGGTGCCATCGTCGAGGTAGAGCGTCACCGACTCGGAGAGATAGCGGATCGCGGCCTGAATCGTGCAGGCCGGGATCTGGTCGGACCGGTTGGCGCTGGTCACAGCCAGAACGCCGCCCGCTGCCGCGATGATGGCGCGCGTCGCGGCGTGATCCGGCACGCGCACGCCGACCGTGTCGAGGGTCGTGAGATTCTCCGGCAGATCGGCCCGTTTGGGCAGCACGAGCGTCAGCGGACCCGGCCAGAAGGCTTCAGCCAGTCGCCGGGCGGGTTCGGAGAAATCGCTCACGACCTGGTGCACGTTGTCGATGCTCGCCAGCAGCACCGGGATGGCCTTTTCGGGCGTGCGCCGCTTGGCGGAAAAAACCCGGTCGATGGCCGGCGCTTTCAGCAAACACCCGACTCCGTACACCGTATCGGTCGGCAGCACGACCAGCCCGCCCGCCTGAAGCACCTCGACGGCCATCGTCAGCGCTTCCGGATAATCAATCGTTATTACGCGTGACATGCATCACCCTCGTCGAAATCCACACGACACGATCATGGCCGGCATAATCGGCCAGAACGCGTACTTCCGCGCCCGGGAACGCCGCCTTCGCCAGCTCGGAGACGCGCGCCCCTTGTCCGGATTGTATCTCCAATAGCGCCAGCCCGCCGGGCGCCAGGGCCCCCGGCGCCTGAGCCAATAAGCGCCGCATCAGGTCCAGGCCATCCGGGCCGCCGTCCAGCGCCGAGCGTGGCTCGAACCGCGCCACCGCCAGGCCGTCCAGATCGGCGCTGGGGATATAGGGCAGGTTGGCCGCAATCAAGTCTACCTGAATAGCGTGAGCCAGCAGAGGTGACAGCAGATCCCCCCCCAACCACGTGATGCGCGCCTCGACGCCCGCACGGGCCGCGTTCTCGCGCGCGACGGCGAGCGCTTCCTCGGACACATCGATGGCCCACACCGCCGCGTCCGGCAGATGGGCCGCCAGCGTGACGGCGATCGCGCCGCTGCCGGTGCCCACGTCCGCGACGCGCAGCCCGGCCCGCCCGCGCGCCCAGGCGAGCGCCGCCTCGATCAGGTGCTCCGTCTCCGGGCGCGGGATCAAGACCGCGGGCGAGACGGCGAACTCGCGGTCAAAAAAGGCCCGCCTGCCCGTCAGATAGGCGACCGGCACGCCCCGTCGCCGCCCCTCGATCATCCGCCGGAAGTCCGCGGCCTGCTCCGGTGTGAGCGGCCGCTCGGGGTGGGCGTGCAGCGCGGCTCGCTGAACGCCCAACAGGTGCGCCAGCAGTACCGGCGCGTCGAGCGGCTCCGCACCGGGAGCGTCCGCCAGCGCTGCGCGCGCCCAGGCGAGCGCCCGATCGACGCGATCGCACACGGTTACATCCCGACAGCCTGCAAGCGGTCTGCTTCTTCGCGCGTCGCCAGCTCGTCTATGAATTCATCCAGCTTGCCGTCCAATATGGCGGGCAGGTTGTGGCTGCTCATGCCGATGCGGTGATCGGTGACGCGGTTCTGCGGGTAATTGTACGTGCGGATTTTCTCGCTGCGGTCGCCGGACCCCACCTGGCTGCGCCGATCGGCATCCTGTGCTTCGCGCAGGCGTTCCTGTTCCATGTCGTACAGCTTGGCGCGGAGAACGTTCATGGCCCGCAGCTTGTTCTGAAGCTGGCTGCGCTCGTCCTGGCAGGCGACCACGAGCCCGGTCGGCAGGTGCGTGATACGGATCGCCGTCTCGTTTTTCTGCACGTTCTGGCCGCCCGCGCCCGCTGACCGGTAGGTGTCGATCTGGAGATCTCCCGGATCGATCTCGACCTCGACGTCGTCCATTTCGGCCAGCACGGCCACCGTCGCCGTCGAGGTGTGAATGCGCCCCTGGCTCTCCGTCACGGGGACGCGCTGCACGCGGTGCACGCCGCTTTCGTACTTCAGGCGCGAAAACGCCCCGTGGCCGCGCACCTCGAACACGATCTCCTTGTAGCCGCCCACGCCAGTTTCGTGCGCGCTGAGCACTTCGACCTTCCAGCGCTGCTCCTCGGCGTAGCGCGAATACATGCGGAACAGGTCGCCGGCGAAAATGCCGGCCTCGTCGCCGCCCGCCCCCGCGCGGATTTCTACGATCACGTTCTTGCTATCGCGCGGATCTTTGGGGAGCAGCATCCGGCGCAGGCTGTCTTCCATATCGGGGATCGCCGCTTCGACGCGGCCGATCTCCTCGCGCGCCAGAGCGCCCATATCGGCGTCATCGAGCAGCGCCTCGGCCTGCTCCAGCTCGTCGAGCGCCTGCTTGTAGCGGCGCGTCAGCTCGACCAGCGGCTGAAGCTCGGCGCGCTCCTGCGCGTATTCGGCCACTTTCTCGTAATCGCTGATGTTGGCTGGATCGGCGATCAGGCGCTCTAGCTCATCGAAGCGCGCCTCGATGCCGGTCAGCTTATCCAGCAATGCCCTGTCTACCATGCGTGGACCTCACACAAAAGCCCCGGCTGGGGCTCGTTTGATCATCGTTAGGCGAGATTATACCACAATCGCCGGACGTGTTGAGGTCAGAATTTGGTCAACGGCGGCGCTCGCTCAGCCTGATGTGTCCGCGCCCGGCCTGCGCTGGACCAGGGGCAGCAGGGCCACCGCCAGCAGGGCGGTCCCCGCGCCGAAGATGAACGGCGCGCTGGGTCCCAGCCCGTCCCAACCGCCCATGCCCTGCCACAGCACGCCCGCGATCAGGCTGGCGGGCAGCGCCATCAGGCCCACTGTGGCGTCATACAGGCCATAGGCGGTGCCAAGCTGTGTGCGTGGCACCAGGTCCGCCACCAGGGCCTTGCTCACGCCGTAGGTCGCGCCATAGTACACGCCGTACAGCCCGTAGAGCACCCAGATCTGCCAGGCGGCGCCCGCCGCGCCGAAGCCCAAATACACCGCCCCATAGAACAACCAGCCCGCCACCAGCAACCGCCAGCGCCCCACCCGGTCGGACAGGGCGCCCGCCGGCCCGGAGACCGCCGCGTAGACCACGTTGAAGACGATCAACACTCCCAGCACGCCCACCACGCTCAAGCCGAGCGTGTTCGCGCGCAGGATCAGAAAGGCGTCCGCCGAATTGCCCAGCGAGAAAACGGCCACAACGGCCAGAAACAGCCGGTAGCGCGGGTCGATCCCGCGGGTGGTCAGGCGGACGGGCGAGTGCTTTTCCGCTACCGGCACATCGCGCGCGCCTACCGCCAGGATCAACACCGCCAGCGCGGCGGGGATGACGCTGAGTAGCGCGATCGTCTGGAAGGTGCCGCGCGCCAGCCCGATCCGCTCACCCTGGGCGGCCCACACCACGACCAGCGCCACCAGCAGCCCGAGCGCCGCGCCCGCCGTATCGCCGGCCCGGTGAAGCCCAAACGCCAGCCCGCGCTGCCCCTCGTCGACCGTCGCGGCGATCAGCGCATCGCGCGGCGCCGTGCGGATCCCCTTGCCGATCCGGTCGGCGAAACGCACCGCCAGCACGCTGCTCCACGCGGCGGCGAAATACAGGAACGGCTTGGCTACCGTCGAGATGGCATAGCCGATCACCGCCAGCCGTTTGCGGCTGCCCAGCCGGTCGGAGAGCCAGCCGGAGACGATCTTGAGCAGGCTGGCCGTAGTATCCGCCACCCCCTCGATCAGGCCGATGACGTTGGTCTTGACGCCCAGCGACCCGGCCAGGAACAGCGGGAGCAGGTTCAACACCATCTCGCTCGAGATATCGGTCAGGAAGCTGGTGATCGTGACGACCCACACGTTGCGCGGCAACGTGCGCACCCCCTGCCGCCGACCGTCGTCGCGTGCCGAAAAGTGGGATTCCGCCATATGTCGCCAGCCTCTGATCATCCAAACATAACCAGGGCGCCCGTGTGCGGACGCCCTGTGCAGCGAGTTTCTTTCAGATCGGCCGGATCACGCCCCGGCTGGCTGTGGCTCCCACTCGCGCCCAGCGGCGGGCGCACCGTTGCGGATCCCAGCCATCAGCAAGCCGAGCTCCTCGCGAGTGGCCGCGTCGGCGGGCAGCGTGTCGATGATCTCGCCCTTAAACAGCACGGCGATGCGGTCCGACAGCGCCATGATCTCGTCCAGCTCCGCCGACACCAGCAGCACTGCCGCCCCGGCGTCGCGCTGGGCAATGATCTGGTTGTGGATGAATTCGATCGAGCCTACGTCGATGCCGCGGGTGGGCTGGGCGGCGATCAGCAAGCGGGGCCGGCGCCCGACCTCGCGCGCGACGATCACCTTCTGCTGGTTGCCACCGGACAGGCTGGACCCACTGGTCTCGATGGTCGGCGTGCGAATGTCGAAGCGGTCGACCAGGTGCGTGGCATGCTCGTCGATCGCGGCCTCGTCGCGGAGCAGGCCGCCGTCGGGCTCGTCAGGCTCACCGGCGCGGCCCATCAGCCGCCACACGACCCGCCGCAAGCCCTGGCTGACGGCCTCGAACAGGCTGCTGACAGCCTGAACGCCCAACACACGGCTGGTGATCAGGTGGGCTATCACGCCCGCGGCCAGCTCGTAGATCACCAGCAGGGTCACGGCGATCAGGAAGGGATACTGCAGCGCGGCCTGCTGGTCGCGGGTGAGGCCGCGGCCCGGCTCGTAGATGCGCAGGTCCGCCGGCACGTCGTACAGGTCGAGGATGGCCTTCCACAGCCCGCCCTCGTTCCACACCCACAGCGCGATTCCCGTCAGGGCGGCGACAATCGCGCCGAAGATCAGGCCATAGCGCAGCAGCGCCCCCGGCAGCGAGGACACGTCCGGCTCTTTGGCGAAGGGGCGCTCGTAATAGTCGTTGAGCACCAGGTTGTCGGCCACCGAAAACGACGTGACCAGCCCGTGGCGCAGCCGGTCTTCGGGGATGTGGCTGGTGCCGCGGTCTTTGATGCCGCGCGGCGTGATGCGCTCGAACCGGACAACGCGCAGGCCGAGCAAGCGGTCGAACCAGGCACGCGGCGGATCGGCGCTCCGGGCCGCGACCAGCGACGCGATCAGCGGGATGCCCGCCGGGAGGTGCAGCACCAGGAAGATCAGATAGCGCTGGATCAACTGCAGCACGCCAGCGCGCGTGTCGTCGGTGCGGACGATCTGCAGCCCAAAGAGCGACATGCCCAACGTGGTGCCGATCGTCTCCCAGCTTCCGAAGAAATACAGCGCGTCGATGATGACGAACACCAGCAGCCCCGTCGCGATCTCGGTGGTCCGGGAGGCGGTCGCGAAGGTCTTGTCGCCGAAGTACCAGACCATACTGCCGAAGAAATACGTCAGCGCCAGCACCACCACGATATCGATCAAAAAGGCCCCGATGCGCGCCCCGATGCCCGCTTCGGGCTGGACGTCCGGCTGCATTTCGCGGCCCAACAGCCTGACCGAGCCGCCGGACGGCTCGCGCAGGCCGGTCAGCACCTCGACCAGCTCCGTCTGGCCGTTGCCCTGCACGCCGGCGATGCCCAGCACCTCCCCGGCGCGCACTTCGAAGCTGACCTCCGACAGTGCCTTGGCACCGCGATCGTTATACGCGCTTAAATCGAGCACTTCGAGCACTCGCTCGGCGGGCTGCGCGTCGCCCTTCTCGACCTGGAGAATCACCTCGCGGCCCACCATCATCGCCGCCAGCGACGTCTCGGTCGCCTCGGCGGGCGTCGTTGTGCCCACCACGCGCCCGTCGCGCATCACGACGATATGGGATGCCACCTCGAACACTTCTTTGAGCTTGTGCGTGATGAAGATGATCGACACGCCTTGCGCCGCCAGCTCGCGCATGATCTTGAACAGCTCCCGGCCTTCCTGCGGCGTCAGGACGGCGGTCGGCTCGTCTAGGATCAACACATCGGCCTGGCGGTAGAGCGCCTTGATGATCTCGACGCGCTGCTGCGTGCCGACCGGCAGTTTTTCAATCACTGCGTCCGGGTCGACCTCCAGGCCGTACTGCTGCGACAGCTCGCGCACGCGCTGCGCCGCCAGCGATTCATTGCGAATCTGCGTGACCGTGTGCAGCAGGCCCAACAGCGCGTCCAGCCCGCCATCCAGCGGCGAGATCGCCATCTGGTGCGTGGTATCGGGCTGGTTGCGGCGCTGCACCGTGCGCCAGAGTATGGCCGCCAGCCCCAGCGCCGTCAGCGCCACCAGCGCAAGGCGGGGCAGCGTCTCGACATAGGTAATGTTCATCGCCGCGGCCAGGACATACACGATCACCAGGCCGGCCAGCGCGATGATGTCATTCCGCTTCAAGTCGTGCGGGATCGCATCGTCCCCGCGCCACGATGCGATCCCATGCCAGCCCAACAGAATCAACAGCAGCGCCACGCTCAGCGCGCGGACTACCGGCGGCACATCATCGATCGCGTCGATCAGCGCGCCGGACACGCCATCGTCGCGGTACGCCTCGAGGGTCGATTTGGCGCTGGCGAGCACGCCTTGGATCCCGGTCCCGGCGTCGGACGCGGCGCGCCCTTCCTTCGCCCAGTCGAACGGGACGCGCGTGTGCTCGACGTACGTCACCTTGACTTCATAGCCGTCCATCGCCTGGGGTCTGCGCTCGCGGACGATCTCGACTTCCTGGCGCAGCGCGATATCGGTCAGGCCGACTTTGGTGATCAGCTCGACCTGCGACGCGATCGCCAGCGCGAGGAAGGCCAGCCCCACCCGCCAGACAATCCCCCAGACTAGGCGCGCCGCCGGCGGATACGCGACCAGCAGCGCCAGCCCGATCCCGAGCACCACGCCGCCCACGGCGGTCCGTGTCTCGGCCAGCGCCACGCCCAGGATCACGCTCAAGGCCAGCACGACCAGGCTCGGCAGCCATTTGAGGATGGTGCTCAGTGCCCGGTTCCCGGCCCCCTGGTGCGCGACATCCGCCTCTTCGCCCAGCACGACGTTTTCGGCCACGGTCATCACGTTGACCAACTGGAAGTGCTGGTGGACCATGCCGATGCCGTTATGGATCGCCTCGCGCGGGCTGGCAAAGTGCACCTCCTGGCCCTTGAGGCGAATCGTGCCCTCGTCCGGGTGATACAGGCCATAGATGATGTTCATCAGCGTGCTTTTGCCCGCGCCGTTTTCACCCAGCAGCGCCAGGATCTCGCCGCGGCGCAGATTGAGGCTGACGTTGTCGTTCGCCAGCACGCCGGGAAACCGCTTGGTCACGCCCTCGACTTCGAGGATGATGTCGTTCTGCTCGTGTTCTGCCATATTCTGTTCCGGTTCACTCTCTGATCCACGTTGCCAGGGCAAACAGCACCAACAGCACCGCCCACGGCAGCACTACGTCGATCCCCAGCAGTTGGGCGACCGCTCCCGCCACCAGGAGCGCGCCGCCCGCAATCAGGGCGTTCGTCGCCACGGTCCGCTGGGAGTTCGCTTCGAGCCAGCGCCGCGCGGTGATCCCGGCCCAGACGCCGAATAGCAGCATCAATAAAGTCTGCAGGGCAGCCGGGATCGCCTGCCCGAACAGCGCGTCGAGGATCAGCACCCCGCCGATCACCATCGCGATAACCGGCGGCCCGAACACTTCTCGCTGCCGGCGGCGACTGGCCAGCAGGTAGCTCAACTGGGTAAATCCCACGCGCGCCTGCGCCCCGGCGTTGGATGGCTGAGATTTCCGTGATGTCGATTTGCCCATGGTCAGCCTTCCGTCTCATACACCTTGCCGGAAAACGCGGGCGGCTGCGCCCGTCCGACGAACCCGGCCAGCACGACGATCGTCAGGATGTACGGCAGCATGCCCACAAGCTGGTGCGGAAAGTCGATGCCGAACTGCTGAAGCTGGCCCTGCAGCGCCGTGGCAAATCCGAACAACAGCGCGCCGCGCAGCGCGCCCCAGGGCCGCCAATTGCCGAAGATCATCACCGCCAGCGCGATGAAGCCGCGCCCGGTCGTCATACCCTGCTCGAAAAGGCCCACCGCCGCCAGCGTCAGAAAGCCGCCGCCCAGCCCGGCCAGCATCCCACCCAGGAACAGGTTGGTGTACTGCAGCCGGTAGACGTTGATGCCCAGCGTGTCCGCCGCCCGCGGGTTCTCGCCGATGGAGCGCGTGCGCAAGCCCCACGTGGTATGGAACAGCGCCCAGCCGAGCACGAACACGATCACCAGCGTCAGGTACGTGATCAGGTCCTTGTCGAAGATGATGCGGCCAATATCATACGGCAGGTAGAGCGTCAGGTTATCGGCTAGCTTGAGCTCTAAGGACGAGTCGCGGCCGAACGGGTTATCGATCAGGTTCGGCAGCTTGCCCAGGGTGGGCGCGTTGAGCCGGTAGAAATACCCGGTGAGGCCCAACGCCAGGATGTTGATCACCGTGCCGCTCACGATCTGGTCGACCTTGTACTGGATCGACAGCACGGCATGCAGCAGTCCCAGCAGCCCGCCGGTGAGCAGCGCCACCGCCACCGCCAGCGTCAGGCGAACCGGGGCGGCTTGCAGCGCGGGCGAGACCTGCGGCTCGCTGAGCGTCACATTGGCCATGAAACCGGTAAACGCGGCCAGCAGCATCATGCCTTCGATGCCGATGTTGACAATCCCCGACCGCTCGCAGAGGATGCCGCTCAGCGCGCCCAGGGTAATCGGGACCGAATACCGGATGGTGAAATTAATCGTCGCAATCAGCGCAAGACCCAGTTCAGTTTCGCTCATAGCGGATTCTCAATCACTTGTTTTGGCTGATCTTCAGCCGGGCGCCAGGACCGGTCGCCCGGATGCGATAGATACGGCGAATGATTTGATCGGCGGCCACGAACATCAGGATGAGCGCCTGGATCACCTGGATCAACTCTTTGGCGACATTGGCGTTGAGCGCCATGCGCGTCGTCCCGGCATCCATCGCGCCGAACAGCAGCGCCGAGAAGTTGATGCCGATCGGATTGTTGCCCGCCAGGAAGGCCACCGTGATGCCATCGAAGCCCAGGCCGAGGCTCTGGTTGGCCTCGTAGCCGTGATTCACGCCCAGCGTCTGGATGCCGCCGGCCAGCCCGGCCAGGCACCCCGCGATGAGCATCGTCATAATCGTCACACGCTTGACGTTGACCCCGGCGTACTTGGCGGCGCTGGGGCTGTAGCCGGCCATGCGCAACGAAAAGCCGAAGGTCGTCCGGTAGAGCAGGAACGTGATCGCGACGGTGGCGATGATGGCGATGAAGATCCCCGCGTGAAGCTCGAAGTTGGGCGGGACGGTGTACACTACCGGCAGCCTGGCGCTAGGCAGAATTTCCGGCGTGCGGGCGATAGCGTCCGTCACCGCTTCCGGGCTGGCCAGCGGCCCGGGGCGGCTGCCATCGCTGCCGGTGGAGATCAGCCAGCCTGCGAACTGGGCGGCGATGTAGTTGAGCATGATGGTGGTGATCACTTCGTGCGCATCGGCGTAGGCTTTCAGCGCGCCCGCGATGGCGGCCCACAACCCTCCGGCCAGCGCCGCCGCCACGATCGCCAGCGTCACGTGTATCGCGGGCGGCAGTCCTTCCACCGCGAAGCCGATCCAGGCCGCCATCACCGAGCCGATGATCAGCTGGCCCTGCACGCCGATGTTGAGCAGCCCGCTCTTGAAGGCAAACGCCACCGCCAACCCCGACAGAATGAGCGGGGTCATATTGCGGAAGGTCAACAGCAAGCCGCGCGGCTCCAGAAACGCGCCTTCGAACAGCCCTTCGAAGGCCGTGATCGGGTCGCGCCCGTTGAGCAAGATCAGGATCGAGCCCAGGATGATCGCCGTGATCACCGACAGGATCGGGATTAGCAATCCCTGCAGGACCGACCAGATCTGTGCCCACAGAGTCGTGGTGTGCTGTGGAGACACATCGGGCGCCGGACGAGATTGTGCAGTCGTAGCCATGAATCGTGGTCCTTTTTGCTGCTGAATTGTGATGATTATAGCCTTGCTTTGAAAAAAGGATAAGACACTGAGGGCACCGGCTAAGTTGTCATTTGTCACCAACCGGACCGCTGCAGCCACTCGCTTAGCCTCGTTTCTGCGGTATAATCCGCAGGACAACGCTCGAAGATGACAAAAGACATGCAGCCAATCTCCCGTGCCCGACCGCGCGCGATCACCTGTCACAGTGGCAGCGCGCAGCCTGGCGGGTTTGTGTTAGCGTGTAAGGAGACATCATGCGTATCTTGATTTTGGGTGGTGACGGCTATTTGGGTTGGTCCACCGCCATGTATTTCAGCAAGCGCGGCCACACGGTCGCCGTTGTCGACAATTTCACCCGCCGCCTCATGCACGCCGAGCGCGGCACCGAGAGCCTCACGCCGATCCAGTCGCTGCACGTCCGGGTCGATGCCTGGAAAGAAGTGACCGGCTGCGTGATCGAACCTTTCGTCGGCGACATTCAGGACTGGCACTTCATCAGCCGGGTGATTCGCGATTTCCAGCCCGAGACCATCATCCACTACGGCGAGATCCCCAGCGCGCCGTATTCCATGATCGACGTGCACCACGCTGTCCGCGTGCACGAGAACAACGTCAACGGCACGCTCAACGTGCTGTGGGCGATGCACGAGTGCGCGCCGGAATCGCACCTGGTCAAGCTGGGCACGATGGGCGAGTACGGCACGCCGAACATCGACATCGCCGAAGGCTACTTCGAGGTCGAATACCGGGGCCGCAAGGACGTGCTGCCCTTCCCCAAGCAGCCCGGCTCGTTCTATCACCTGACCAAAGTCCACGACAGCAACAACATCATGTTCGCCTGCAAGATCTGGGGGCTGCGCGCCACCGATCTGAACCAGGGCGTGGTCTACGGCATCGAGACGGAAGAGTCCAACCTGGACGACCGGCTGCTGACCCGGTTCGACTACGACGAATCGTTCGGCACCGCGCTGAACCGGTTCTGCGTGCAGGCGGTGGCGGGCATTCCCCTGACGCTGTTCGGCAAAGGGCACCAGACGCGCGGCTACCTGAACATCCTCGACACGCTGCAGTGCGTCGAGCTGGCGACGCTCAACCCGCCGGCGCCGGGCCGGATGCGCGTCTTCAACCAGTGGGTCGAGCGCTTCTCGGTGCTCGATCTGGCGCACCACGTCAAGAAAGCCGCCGAGCAGGTCGGCATCGACGTCAGCATCGCGCACTACCGCAACCCGCGCGTCGAGGCTGAGGAGCACTACTACAACCCGGATCACAACGAGCTGTACCAGCTCGGCCTCAAGCCCCACCTGCTCGACGATTCGCTGGTCGAGAGCGTGATCCGCCGCATCGTGCAGTACCAGGACCGGATCATCAAGCACTCGATCGTGCCGCGCATCTACTGGCAAAAGGGCGCGACCGACGAGTATGTCGAGATCGTCGAGGAAGAGAAAGTTCTCGAGCGGTAATCACCGCCGGACACGAACGCTCACCGGGCCAGCCGCACACCATCGCCTGGCCCGGTGTCGTTGCCGTGTAACGTTGCAGGGGGTGGAGACGGTACTATCGATAGCGAAACGTTGATCGCGAGGGAGAGTCGCTTATGTTTGGTTCACAGATAACCCGCCGCCGGCCGATCCCGCTGACGCTGCTGCTGGCGCTGGGTTTGCTGCTCGCCGCATGTGGCGAGGATGGCTCTTCAGACTCCTCGCAATCCCGTGAAACAGCCTCCCCAACCGCCACCCTCACCGCCCCACCAGCAGACACCCCAACGCCCGAGCCGAGCGAACCGGCTGATATGCCGCCGGTAGGCGATCTGCTGGACGAAGCGGGCAGCCGCGCCCGCGCCGACCTGGCCGACCGGCTGGGCGTCAGCCTGTCCGAGATCCTGGTGCTGGACTCCGACACGGCCCAACTGCTCGACGAGCCGCTACTCTGCCCGGATGTCGAGCCGGAGGACACGGCGTTTGCGTTCGTCTATGTCCAACACCAGCAGGTCATCTACCCCTACCAGTTTTACGCCTCCGCCGCCGCCAATGGGGTCGTCGTCGAGGCGTGCGAGGATACGCTGGTCGATGAGGACGTGCTGACTATGCCCACGCCCAACGTGCGCTCGGAGCTGGTCGCGCTGATCGAAGCGGACCTGCGCCAGCGGGGCGTCGACGCGGAGACGGGACGATTCGCCGTCCAGCCGATGGTGTGGCACGACGAGGCGCTCGGCTGCCCCGTCACGGTCGATGCGCCCACGCCCGCGCCGGAGCTGGTCGAGGGATTCCTGGTGACCTACACGCTCGATGACCGGACGTACGAATACCACACCGACGGCACTGGCGAGCGGATCACCTATTGCGAGCCGCCGATGGGCCATGCCGCCAATGCCGCCTTCATTTACTCGCTGCGCCTGGATGACATGCGCGAGGTCGAGGTCCCCGAAGAGACCGTCACCTACGACGGGCTGGACGCCACGGGCGAGGTCGTGCTGCTGACCGAAAACCAGTTCCGGATCGGCCTGTTCGACTTCGACACACCGGATGAAGCCCGCCAGGCCGCCCGCCTGATCGACGATGAGCGCGTCGCGCACATTTACGTCTCGGGCTATGTGCTGATCGTGCAGGAAGAAAACAGCCCCCAGGTCAGCAGCATCCTGCTGCAATACGCCGAGCGCGTTCGCAGCCCGATCCTGGAGCGCCAGCAGGCGGCCGACGCTGCCGAGGCGGAAGCGGCTGAGACAGACGAAGAACCGGCTGAGGGCAGCGAGTAGCCCGCCAGCTACCAGGCCGCACACGCCGCGCCCGCCCGATCGACCTGATCGGGCGGGCGCGTGTGCATGGAGAGAAACCCTCTAGCGGGGTGGAAACCCCGTTAATCCTCCGGGATGTAGAAGCAGCCGTCCCCTTCCGGCGGCGGGTTGTAACGGGTATTGTACGCCGGCAGATCGATGCGGTCGATGTAGATCCGCGTGCCGCCCTCTGGCCCGGCTGTCTCTTTCCACAGAATCTTCACGACGTTGACCACGTTCGGATCGTAGCCCGTGCCGGTGATCAGCGTCCTGGCAGGATCGAGAGCGATCAGACTCTCGTTGTACATCGAGTAGTTGAGGATGTACGGCGCGCCGTTGACGTAGATATCGGCATAGCCACCGGCCGGCCCCTTCGCCACCAGCAGGCCAAAGCCCTCCGCCGCGAAGTCGAACTCGGCGTAGACTTCCTCACCGGGCGAGCCATTCGACTCGACCAGGTAGCCGCCGGACGCACCGGCCACGCTCGGGTTGTTCCACTCGCCCACGCGGAGCCATTCGCCGTGGGTGTCCTCGAAGCAGCCCAGGCGCGGCGCCGTGATCTGGCCGCCCGGATCGCCGCCGCCGATGTCGGGCGGGGTGGGTGGGAAGTCCTCTTCGCCAGGCCGCGGCACCGGCGCGCCGTTGATGCTCAGCACGTCGAAGTTGATCTGCGGCTTGCCGCCCGCCGTGCGTTTGCCCTCGAAGCGCAGCTCGATCACGTGGTAGCCGAGCGGCAGGTTGGTGATGTCGTAGGCGAAGAACGGCTCATCCGGCGCGCCAGGAGCGGCCCTGTCGAACTTGCGCAGGTCCACCTCTTCGCGGAACTGGCCGTCCAGGTACACGTTCACCCGGCCCCAGTAGCGGCCCTGCATCATGTAGGTGGTGACGCGCTGGCCGTTGAACAGGAAGAACAGGCTGGCGTACTTGCTGTTGGTCTTCAGATAGGCGCCCTTGGAATGGGCGGCGGACTCGATCGTCTGCCAGTGGTTCGTGTCGTTGACGACGAGCTGCGGGTGGTCTTCCTGGTAGTAGCCGAACGCGCCCGGCTCGGCGTAGTCCACCTGGATCGCGTCCAGGTCGAAGCGGCCCGAGTTCACCACCAGCTCGAACATGTGCGTCTGTTGAGGGTCGCCCGGCAGCAGGATGGTATGCGGCACGCGATATTGTACCCGGGCCGATCTGTTGTTGACCGGGTAGGCCACGCCGTCGATGTAGACCGTCGCGAAGCGCCCATAGGGGGATGTCTCGCGGTAGATCGTGAGCGAGTTGCCGGTGAAGAGGGCGGCCAGGCGGTCGCCGCGCCGAATGGTCCGGTGGTTGGAGCCGCCCGACGCGTTCACCGAGGCGATTTCTTTCCACACGCCACTGTAGGCCGACATGCCCACCGGTTCGCCGTTGGCGTCCAGGCCGGTCAGCGGCTCGCTGTCGTTCTCATAGTAACCGAAGTAGTCGACGTCATCCGGCGAGAGGAGCGTGATCTCCTCGCACTTCACCCGGTCGATCGCGATCTTCTTGGTCTGGTGGGCGGGGCGCAGCTCGATGACATGCGGATCGACGTCGGTGATCGGGCCGATCGTGAACGGCACCTGAGCCTGGATGCGGCTGCCCTGGCCGGGCATAATGCCCCAGAACTCGCCATCGATGTACACCTCCGCATCGCCCAGCGCATTGGAGACCGGCCGGTAGATCGTCACGTAATTCGCGTACTGGATCGGGATGTAGATTTTGGAATTGCGGGTCCCGCTTTGCAGGTAGAACCCGCCGCTGTGCTGGTTACTGGCGCGCAGCGGCATCTGCTTCCACGAGCCGGCGGCATGCAGGTGCAGCGGGGCGGTTAGGGCTTCGGCTTCCAGGTCACAGTCGCCGGGCAGCGTCGGCGTCAGCGCCGTGATCTGGAGTCTCTTGAGCATGATCGCTTTCGGCTGGACATTCTTCACCGCGATCCAGGCGCCATCGGCTTGCATGCCGCCCAGGCCGCTGACCTTGAAGTCTTCGTCGGGCGTCGGCCAGCCGCGCAGGTAGGCTGTCTCCGCCGTCGTGCGCAGCTCGTTGTCGATGTAGATGTCGATGTTGCCGAAAGTAGCTTTGGCCTGGCGGGTCATGACCAGCGTATCGTCGTCGGCGCCATAGGCGTAGATCGCGGCCTCTTTTTCGCGGGTGGTGATGTAGTCGCCACTCACTTTCCACAAGCCGGAGAATAGGACCGGGCTCTGCATCGGGTCGCGGGCCAGCTCGGCTTTCAGGTCGGGCACGTTGATGACATTGTCCGGGATCAGCGTGCGCGCCATGTAGGCGTCGATGCCCACCTGGCCGCTGCGGATGATGATCTCGGCGGTGTGCGTCTTGTTGGGCAGGCCGCCCACCGCGAACGGCACGTCGTAGACCGGGGTGAGCGCCTTGTTGTTGACGGTGCCGTAGAGCTGGCCGTCGATATAGATATCGACGATGCCGGCCCGGCCAAAGCGGTTGAAGAAGACCGAGAACGAATTGCCCCGGAACACCACCACCGCCCGGTCGCCGCGCCCGGCGCCATGCGCCTCGGAATTGGCCTCGAGGCGGGTGTAGGGGTTATTGGGCGTCGGGTTGTCGAGCGTCCAGTTGCTGCCCTGGTAGCTGATCGCGCCGCCGGACATGGCGCCAGGATCGTTGTGATCGTAGTAGTTGTCTTCCAGGTAGGTGACGCCCTCGGCGTCGAGATTGCGTACCTCGATATAGTCGATGTCGAACGGCTTGTGTTTGCCCCGGTTGTTGAGCTGGGGCTTGATCACGATGCGATGGCTGAAGCCGCGATCCAGGCCGCCGATGACATAGGGCTGGTGGAACACGCCGGTCAGTGAGGTGGTAGTCGTGTTGTCGAACGACGAGTGGTACACGCCATCCACGTACACATCGGCGCGACCGTACTGCTTGAACAGGCGGCGGTAGATGATCACCGAGGACGTATCGCGCACGTCGAACACGACCTGGTCGTAGGCGCTGCCAACTACGTCATACGTGCGCTGATCGGTTGGCGACCCCACGTAGGAGACATAATCAGCCGGAACAGCCGCGCGGTTCCACTGGCCGGAGAACTGCAGCGCCGGGAAGCCGCCGACCAGCTCATCGTTTTGGTAGACGCCGGCAGACAGCACCGGGCGATTGTAGAGCACCACGCGGTCGAGCGAGATCGACTTTGGCATGCCAGGCTGGTTGGCGACGCGCAGTTCCAACACGTTCACGGCCAGCTTATCCAGGCCGGTGATGGTGAACGGCTGGTTGAAACCAACCACGCCCTTCTGGACGAACGTCCCGCGCAGCACGCCGTTGACGTACACATCCGCTGCGCCAAAGCGCGGCGCCGACGCCCCGTAGATCGTCACGGTGTCCGCGCCGGTGAAATACAGGAAGACTTTGGCATCGCGGTGCTGGGAGAAGATGTAGTGCTGCCCCGACGGCCCTGGCAGCCGGGTGTAGGTCACCGGGCTGGCCCACTGCTGCTCGTAGAGGAACTTGGAGTAGGTCGGCACGCCCGCGTCGTATTCAAATTCCTCGTACGTATCCGGCCCCACGACGGGCACGTTGAACACGGTAAAACCACGGATGTGATTCCAGCGGGCGAGCGCCGGCTTGACGCGCACCACGCGCACCTGGAGCGCGTGCGGGCGGTTCGGGTCGAAGCCGTGCAGGACCACCGGCGCGTTCTGCGCGTTGAGATCGCGATTATCTACGGTGCGCAGCAGCTTGCCATCGACGTACAGCTCCATGATGCCGCGCATCCCCGAGGTATCGCGGTTGACGGCGATCGCCATGCCTTTGAAGTACACGGTCATCAGGTCGCCGGTGTTGGCGCCGCGCATGAACCCGAGCTGCCGCTGCCAGTTGCCGTTCAATTCCTGCGCGCCGTCGAACGGGACCTCCAGCGGATCGGTGCCGGTGACGGCATACAGCTCAGGCGCGCCGTCCAGGTTCAGCAGGCGCAGCGCATCGAACGTGAAGCGCGGCGTGCCGGGATTGATGCGGATCTCGACGGTGTAGACGATCACATCCGACGACGCCAGGCCGGAGATCGTGTAGGGGACGACCATCGGCACGGTCGCGTCGTTGTACATGGTGCCCCAGTAGCTGCTGGTCACGCCATCATCGACATAGACATCCGCCGAGCCGCCGCCGGGGAACACCTCGCGGTAGATCGCCAGCGTGTCGGCCTGCTTGAAGCGGATATAGATCCGGTCGTTGGCCTGCGTGCTGGTGTGAGCCGACTCATCCGGCGTGCCGGGGCGCGTATCGTTCAGCGCATAGGGGCTGTCGGGCGTCCATTGGCCGACGAACTGGAGCTTCGCGCCGGTATCTTCGTAGAACCCCTCGGACTCGGCGGGGATGTCGTTCACGTCGAGTGCGTCGATCACATCGAGCGTGTCCGCCCGCATGTCCGACACGACGAACGCGTCGAAGTCAACCGCTGCGTCCCCAGCGAAAAGTTGGATGGTATGGTCGCCGTCGGGCAGCTTCGAGATGGTGTGCTGCATCTGTTGGGGAACCCCGCTGTACTTGATCGTCGAGTGCAGCTCGCCATCGACATACACGTCCATCGTGCTGATCGCTTCGTTGTTGTGCAGAATGCTGACCTCGGTGCCATTCACGCTGAAGCAGGCTTCGCTGCCCGCATAGTTGGCCTCCATGGTGCTCCCGCCGGAATACCCGGCGCCAGCGGCCAGCGTCCAGTCGAAAAGCGGATTCCCGTCGTAGGGATACAGCGCCACGTCCGTGTTGACGTTGCTTTCATACGGCTCCGCCCGGGCTGTTTTGGGCGCCTGAACGGGCACGTTCACCGGGGATGGCGACGTATAGGCTTCCTGCCCCCACCGGTTCATGATCGCGATTTCGACCGGGTTTGTCGCGCCGGGAGTGCCGGGCAGCAGCAGGTTGTAGCTTTCGCGGCCCGCGGGGTTATCTTCGACGATGCTGCCGGCGATCCAATCGCCGTTGTTGACCTTGCCCCACACGAACCCCACATGATTGATGTTGTAGGGGCGATACTCGATCGTTTCTTTGAACGTCGAGTCGTTGAAATCCCAGATGTAATTCCACCAGGCGTCGGCAGAGCCCGGGCCTGGATCGCTCGGAACCGCGTCCTGGTTGATCACCTCAATGTCGGTCAGGTGCAGAACCGGGCACACTTCGGGACTGGCCGGCGCCTCGAACGTGTCGATCAGCGTATCGATCACGTCGTACACGCCGTTGTCATTCTGATCGAGCCAGCCCACCTGGCCGCGCGCCGAGTCCGACAACTGGTGTTCTTTGTAGGCGCGGATCATGTCGTTCCCCGCCCGCATCAGCGATTCGGAGGGAGAAAAGCCGCCCATCTCGCAGTTCTCGTGCGCGACTCGCAGGTAGCCGTAATATTCCTCGCTGCCGGGGCTGCTGCCACAGTACGCTTCGTCGCCCGCGCCGAAGATGTGCCCCACCATCTTGGCGATCAGGGCTTCCAGGTTGGCCGTCCCCAGGTCACCGCCGCGCGAGCTCACGATGGCCCACGGCCCACTGAGCGCCGCCGCGGCGGATTTCGCGTCGCCGAATCGGCCATCGGCGTCCGCGCTGCTGTCGACGATGAACAGCACGAACCCCCAGTCGGTGCCGTCGGGCGCTGCCGCGCTGGGATCGCGGGCCTGGCGCGCCCAGGTGCCCAGGTTCGTCGTGCCTTTGACCTGCTGGGCGATGGTCCCCATCCAGGCATTATCCGTGATCGCCTTTTGGATTGGCTCGACGGGCACCGTCACAGCATTGCGCTGCGCGGTCGTTCCTTCCAGCGGCGAGTAGTAGTTCACCGTCCAGGTCAGATGGGCCGGCGGTCGGGGGTTACCGTCGCCGTCCGGCGCGCGCGCCACGACCGTCCACCAGTCGAGCGCGCTGACGACTTCCGATTTCACCTTGCTGATCTCGTCGGCGGTCCAGTTCTCGGCTGTGCCCGTGCTCTCCACGAACACCACCTCGACGGCCACCGACCCCACCAGGAACGAGCTGGTTTGAGGATCGAGCGCCGCGCCCGCGGCCAGGACCGTCTCGCTCGAGTCCGGGCTGATGCTGCGGACCGACGCCGGCTCGCTCCCGGCGTCCACGCCGACCGGTTCCGCGCTGATCATCTCGTTCCAGACCGTCACAGCGTCACGATCGGCGGGCGACAGCGCCGCAAGCTCAGCGTCGGACACCCGCCCGCGGAAGACGGCGCGCGCGCCCAGCGGAGCGAGATCGCTGAAGGCCAGATCGCTCACTCCTGCGAACAGCGCGTCTCCCTGGGTCACGTACACGTATCCGCCCAGGTCCAACAGCGCCGATTTGAGGGAGTCGGCGCGGCCCGGCTCGCTTAGGACGAGCGCGTTGAGCGGCGCGAGCTCGGGCGTGGCGACGCTGGACGGCCCGCCGGCTGGGGTGCCGGTATCGGCTGCCGGCGCGGCGGTAGAGCCCACCTCGACAGCCGGGGCGGCAGCCTGCGCGCGCTGCGCCCAATCGGGCAGGAAAGTCGTGATAATAACGGTGACCAGCAATGAGATGGTGACCAGATGTTGGGCTGCGCGGTTTAGACGTCGATAGCCCATGATAACCTCCAAAAAGCTGTATTCGATCGTGACGCGTGGCTTCCGATTGCCAGACACGAGCAATCGTTGACTTATGATTAATATTATCAACACATTTCAAGTCTTCTCAATGGGAAAACCGTCCGGGCAGGCCCAACCTTGCACTACCCTGACATTTCAGCGCCACTCTTTACAAATCCTAACAATTCGACCCACCCGCCACACGGGGTGCGGCGCCTTGCGCGTGCCGCGTCGCGAGGATATCGGCGGCCAACACGCTCTTTTTTGATTCGCCTTTAATTCCGGCGTCTAGCCGTTCAAAGGCTGCTCGGAGCCGAGATCGTCCTCCGGCTGATCCGCCGGGCGCGTCTCGCCCAGGTCGGCCTCCGGCCCTCCCGGCGCGCCGATACCCAGCGCCGCGCTCGCCTCCGACGGCACTTCCCAGGTCTCCGGCTGGACAGCCAACCCCGCGGCCTCCAGCGCCTGGTCTACCATCTCGGATTCAGGATCGATGTCGTTCAAAATGCTATACGGGAAGTCGTAAGCGTCCAGATAGTCCGGCAGATTGTCCAGAACCAGGCGGACGTCGGTCGGGCGCACTGCGTCCAGGCGAATCCCCGCCGCCTCGAGCGCCTCGCGCAGGGCCGCAGGCGACTGGCCGTGCAGCGCCGAGACCAGCAGCAGACATGGCCCGACCAGGGCGCTGTGCGGAATCTCCGGCGCGATCCCCGCCAGGATCTGGGCCAGGTAATGCTCGCTGCCCTGGCAGGCCCGCGTGTGGCCGAGCTGGTTGGACACTTGGACAGCGGTCATCATCAGGTCGAGCAGCGTCCGCAGCGCGTCGCGGTTGCCCTGGCCGATGGCCGCCGCGCTCTTGATCGCCTGCGACGCCAGCCCGGCAGCCACCCCGGCGGCCCACGGCGAAAAGCGCTGGCCGGTCAGGTTGCGCCCTTTCTGCGCGGCGTAGCGCCAGTCGAGCAGGCCGGTGACCACTGAGAGCACATCCACGATGCCCGCCCCACGCTCGTCCGGCGGCGCGGCCTGGATGATCTCCCAGTCGATGATGACATCGGTCGCGGGACCGGTTTCTTCCCACACGGCGCGCACCCCGTCCCCGTCCGGCTCGTCGAGGCGCGCCACCGGCGAGATCGCCGCGTCGCTGTCGAGCGCGGTCGGGATGACCACCAGGGGCACCCGGTTGCGCGCCGCGACCACCTTGCCCGCCATCAGCGGCGCGCCCTGGCCGATCACGTAGATCGCCTGGACCTGGCGCGGCAGGTTGTCGGCCAGATACGCGAACAGATCGCGGGTCTGGCGCGACGGCTCGGCCTGGATGATCACCGGCAGGTTGAGCTGGCTGCCCAGGACGGTCCAGATGTCGTCGGTGGTGAGCAGCGCAACGGGACGTGTTTCTTCGATCGAGCTGAGTTCCCGAAAGTCGATTCGGGGCAAAGGCCACACCGCCATCGTGGGTCTCTCCAGGTACTAAACGGTTCTGACACGCACACGCGATGTTTCAAAATCGTTTGTGTCGCGATGCAGTAAGTGTAGTGCTGATTTCATTATACGTCCAGCCAGCGGCGCTGACCGTTGACAAGCCTCCCTCACGCGGCTATACTTCTCGCCGATAACTTCGTCCGCATGTAGCCTGATAGAAAGGAGGCAGCCGGTGAACGCGCACCAAGTCAACCTACCCGCACTCGCTGGAATTCCGCTCGCCGGACCGCGCCTCCTGGATCACCTGGATTGACACCTGCGCGCCGCGCGATGACATGGGGAATGCCGTGAGTGTTGGACAGCGACACGTCACGGCATTTTTTGTCGGATCCCATTTGCGAACGAACGATAGGGTAAGGACTGACACACGATGAATCCCAAATCGGCGCACATTCTCGAACTGCCGAAAATTCTCGAACAACTCGCGCGCTATGCCGCGTTTTCGGCCAGCGTGGAGCTGGCCCTCGACCTAGCACCCACGCCCTACCTGGACGAGGCGCAGGATCGCCAGCAGGAAACGACCGAAGCCCGCCTGCTGCTGGCGAGTCACGATCACGTGACGATCGGCGGCGCCCGCGACGTGCGCGGCGATGCGCTGGCGGCGGAGCGCGGCGTGGTGCTCGACCCGCAGACCCTGCTCGACATCCGCGCCACGCTGCGCCAGGCGACCACCCTGCACCGCCTGCTGAGCCGGCTGAACAACCAGTTTCCCCGGCTGGCGGACATCGCCGACCGGTTGGAAGAATGCACCGCTCTCCAGAACGAGATCGGGCGCGTGCTGGACGACACCGGCGAAGTGCTGGATTCGGCCAGCCCCAAGCTGGCGAGCGTCCGCCGCGAGATGCGCATCGCCTTCGACCGGCTGCAGGCCAAGCTGAGTAACATCGTGCACAACGCCAACAACGCGCCCTACCTGCAAGAGACGCTGATCACCCAGCGCCACGGGCGCTACGTGATCCCGCTCAAGGCGGAGTTCAAGGGCCGCATTCCGGGCATCGTCCACGATCAAAGCTCCAGCGGCGCAACGCTGTTCATCGAGCCGCTATCCACTGTGGAACTGAACAACGCCTGGCGCGAGCTCCAGCTCGAAGAGGAAAACGAAGTCCGGCGACTGCTGCGCGAGCTGTGCGAGTTGGTCGGGCACGAAGCCAAGTACATCGTGCGCTCGGTCGAAACGCTGGCCCAGATCGACCTGATCTTCGCCCGGGCAAAGTACGCCGACGCGCTCGACGCCTCCGCGCCGGAGCTGGTCGGCTTCCGCGACGCGCCGCACCCGCACCCCGGCAGCACGATCCACCTGCTGGAGGCGCGGCACCCGCTGCTCGATCAGAAGACGGTTGTCCCCATCGACGTCGAGATGGACGAGGAGACCTACGTGCTGGTCATCACCGGGCCGAACACTGGCGGCAAGACCGTCGCGCTCAAGACAGTCGGTCTGCTGGCGCTGATGGCCCAGTGCGGGCTGCACATCCCCGCCGGCAGCGGATCGCGCCTGTCCGTGTTCAAAGAGGTCTTCGCGGACATCGGTGACGAGCAGAGCATCGAGCAGTCGCTCTCCACCTTCTCGTCGCACATGACGAATATCATCGACATCCTGGAGGAGGCCGACGAGCAGTCGCTGGTCATCCTCGACGAGCTGGGCGCGGGCACCGATCCGGCGGAAGGCTCGGCCCTGGCGCGCGCCCTGCTGGACGATCTGGTTGGGCGCGGCGTCACGACGCTGGTCACCACCCACCACCCGGAGCTCAAGATCTACAGCCACGAGAAGCCCGGCGTGCGCAACGCCAGCGTCGAGTTCGACCTGAAGACGCTGGCGCCGACCTACCGGCTGATCGTCGGGCTGCCGGGGCGCTCGAACGCGCTGGCGATTGCCGAGCGGCTGGGCCTGCCGCACGCCATCATCGAGCGCGCGCGGGGGATGGTCACCGAGGAAGACCTGCTGGCTGACGATCTGCTGGACGAGATCCACAAAACCCGCGACGAGGTCCGGCGCACCAACGACGCGGCCCGCCAGTCGTTCCGCGCGGCGGAGGAGCTGCGCGCCGAGTTGCGCGGGCGCCTGGAGAACATCGAAGAGGAGCGCCGCCAACTGCTGGCCGAGGCCCATGCCGAGGCCGAGGCCGAGGTCGAGGCTCTGCGCGCCGAGATCCGCCGCATCCGCAAGCAGCTCAGCGCCGCGGGCCAGCCGCTGGACGTCATCCGGCAGGTGGAAGCCGGCGCCAAAGGGCTGACCGGCGACCTAGACGGCCTGCTGCCGCTGCCCCAACCGGCGCCCGGCGTCCCCGGCGACGATGACGACCGGCACCCGCTGCGCCTGGGCGATCTGGTGTGGGTCAACACGTTGAACGCCGAGGGGCAGATCACCGAGCTGGCCGGGAACGAGGTCGAGGTCGCCGTCGGGCGGCTGCGCCTGCGCGCTCGCCTGGATGACCTCAGCCCGCGCTCGAAGGCTGAGAGCAAGCGCGAGAAGAAGAGAGTCGGGCGGACCTCGCGGGCGGGCGCAGCGGCGGCTGACCCGGTTCCGTCCAGACCTGCCTCGCCGGGCCTGGAGCTGGACCTGCGCGGCCAAACCATCGAGGACGCCGTCCCCGGTATGGAAGACTACCTGGACGCGGCCTACATGGCCGGGCTGCCCTTCGTCCGGATCATTCACGGCAAGGGCACCGGCGCCTTGCGTACAGCGATCCGCGAGCGGCTGGACGGCCACCCACTGGTGAAACGCTACCAGCGTGGCGACGAAAAAGAAGGCGGCGACGGCGTCACCGTGGTGTCGCTGGTGCCGTCGCAGTGACGAAACACGACCGGCGCAGTCGCCACACACGGGACTGCGCCGGTTGATTTAGGCCAACACGATCGGCTGCCTCATCCCACCGCGAACGGGCCCACCCACGCCTCGAACAGATCGTCCAGGTCCTGGCCTAACGTCCCCTCGAAGCCGGTCAGCATATCGTTCGGCTCGGCGATGCCGTAGCGGTAGGCGGCGAAATAATCGCGCAGCATCCGGTTGACGGCGTCGTAGCCAAACGCCTCGTCGAGCGCGGCGAAAAACAGCGGGCCTTTCTGGTATACCAGGAAGAAATAGGCGTTGGACGGGTAGGCGGTCACCGGCTCGCCGATCACGTTGTCGTCGCGCGTTTCGATGTAGTGGGCGTACTGCGCGCTGAAGCTCTCCAGCGCGGCCCGGTACGCGGCCTCGCCTTCGCGGTCGCGGATGTACACCGCGACGGAGTACTGGGCCAGGGCTTCGTCCATCCACGGGTTTAGCGCCTGGTCGCTGCCCACCAGGCTGTACCACCACTGGTGGGCGGCCTCGTGCGCGATCACGAACTCGAAGAAGGTCTCCTCAGGGTTCCAGATGTCGTCCGCCACCACGAACACGCCCGGGTACTCGATCCCGCCCGCGCCGGTCGGCGTCTGGACGACGTCCAGCTCGGCGAACGGGTAGCCGCCGAACGACGCGTTGAAGATCCGCACGGCCTCCTGGGTCGTCTGCAGCCCGGCGCGGGCGGCGGCTTTGGCCTGGGGCCGGTCCGGGTCGAAGTAGAGCGTGATCGCCACGCCGTCCTGCTCGCCGCTGAGCGTCACGTAAGACTCGCTGGCGAACAGGGCAAACTCGCGCATCAGCGGCGCGACGTAGTGGTGCGTCAGCGTCCCGTCGCCGTTGTCGCTCAGGTCCACCTCGGACCCGCTGGCGGCGAGGATCAGATCGTCCGGCGCAGTGACGCTCACCCGGTAGAAGGCTGTTTCGCTGTAGACCGCGTCGCCCTGGGGATGGTCGGCCACCTGCCACCAGCCGTTCCCCGGCTCGTAGACCGCCAGCAGCGGGTAGGCATTGGGCAGCGCGAGCACGCCGTCCAGATAGCTGAACTGGGCGTACAGGCGGGTGCGCCCCACGAAAACGGTGAGCTGGAAGTTCAGTTCCACGGTGGCGCTGGCGCCGGGTGCGAGCGGCTGGGGCAGCGCGACGCTGAGCACCGTGCGCGTCTCGTCCAGGTCCGGCGTTACCGGCTGCCCATCGACGGCGGCCCGGCTCACGACCATCTCGCCGCCATAGGAGCTCAGATTGGGATACAGCCGGAAGACGATCCGGTCGAGCGCGGCGGGCGCCCGGTTGGTATAGCGGACGGTCTGCGCCCCGGTGATGATCGCCTCGGTTGGCGTCACGTCCAGCGCCAGGTCGATGTCATAGCGCGGCGCGCCGGGCAGGGTATCCAGATCGCCGGCGTAGCCCGGCAGCATGGCGGGCGCATAGATCGCCGTCGAGCCGCCTGCCTCCTGGGCGTGGCCCGGCGCCAGCGGCGCCAGGGCCGCGATCGCCAGCGCGACCGCGATCGGTCCCCGGAGCGCGTGGCGGCGTGCGGCCATCACTGGACCTGCTCGTTCTGCTGCTGAGCCTGCTCGACCACCGCCGGATCCAGGCCGGGGAAGTCGCCCACCCAGCGGTAAAACAGCGCGTCGAGATCCTCGCCGGTCGCGTCCTCGAACGCAGTGAGCACATCGACCGACCGCACGATCTCATAGCGGTGGCGCTCGAAATACAGTTGTAGGGCTGCCAGGAACCGGTCGCGGCCCAGCAAAGTCTCGAGCTCAGCGAAGAACAGCGGGCCCTTCACGTAGATGATCGTGCTGTAGTTGTTGTCCACATAGGCGGCCACCGGCAGATCCAGCACCAGATCGGGCGCGCCCTGGCCTCGGTAGAAGTTGTACCAGTCGCGGTCGCCGTCCTGCTGCTCTTTGGCGCGTTTGTCATCGTAGACGTCGCGCGTATAGACGTATTCGGAGTAGGACGTCAGCGACTCGTCGAGCCACGGCTGCCCCACCTGATCGTTGCCGACCAGGCTGTACCACCACTGGTGCGCGATCTCGTGCGCCACGGTGATCTCCAGGTTGGCGTTGCCCGTGTCCCAATACCGGTCGGCGATGATGATCAGGCCGGGATATTCGATCCCGGTGAAGTTGAACGTCTCGGCAATGTCCATCTCAGCAAACGGGTACGGCCCGAACCTGTCGTTGAAAATGCGCATCGCGTCCGTACCGATCTGCAGCACGCGCTCGGCGGCGGGTTCGCCGCCCGGCCAGTAGTACACATTCACCGCGATATCATCCACATAGTCCGTCAGCTTGCCGAAGGCCGGGCTGGCGACCAGCAGCGAATCGCGCATCGGGCCGCTGGCGTAATGATAGGTCATCGCCCCATCCCCGGCGGGGAAGGCATCGATCTCCGTCCCGCTCATCACCACCACGAAATCCTCAGGCACGGTCAGGTAGATCTCGTACAGGCCCGTTTCGCTGTAGACGGCGTCGCCGTTAGGACTCGCGCGCTCCACCCACCAGCCCTGCCCCTCCTCGTAGACCGAGAGCGCCGGGTACCATTCCGGCCCGGAGAAGACGTTGTCCTGGAATCCGAACGCGCCGTATGACGCATTCATGCCGCGCTCCGCCGCCACGCTGAACTGGAGCGCCATCTCGACCGACTCGCCCGGTTCGAGTGGGTGATCCAGCGGTAGGATCAGCACCGTCTCGCGCTCGGTCAGCCCCGGCTCGACGGGCACCTCATTGACGGATGCCTGGTAGATTACCATGCGCCCGCCCAGGGCCGGCAGGTTCGGATAGAGCCGGAACACGATCTGGTCGAGTGTATCGGCGGAGCGGTTGGTGTAGCGCACGCGCTCGGCACCGCGGACGACGGCCACGCCATCCTCGAAAGCGAGGCTGGCTTCGATGTAATACCGGTTGCGATTGGCGAAGGCGTCCACATCGCCGGCAAAGGCGGGACGCATCGCCGCCCGGAAGGGTTCGAGGTCATCCCAGTCGACCGGCGGGAGCGCGATCGGCTCCGGTTCGGGGATATCGGTTGGGGTGGTGGGCGGCAGCGCTGTGATAGTCGGCGCCATGGTGGGCAGGCCGCCCGCCCCTTCGCTCGAACCGCCGCAGCCCGCCAGGATCCCCACGCCTATCACAACGGCCCCCACAAGTCCCCACACGCGCTGGCTCAGCTTCATTCAGAACTCCTTGACCCGGCTGCGCAATGCAGCCTCCCCGCAATCTGTACGATTATACCCATTGGTGGCCCAGGTTGGTGTGCTCGCTCCCGCCCTACGGGCGCACTTCAAGAAAGTCCACGAAAAAGGGAGTAGACTAAGGTCTATCCGAGAACGCAACAGGCCCTGTAGCTTAAGGGTGTGCACCTGAGTCAATATGCAGGGTGAAACCCCAGTGATGCTCCCCACGGCAAAAGCTGGGGCTTTCGCGCCGAGTATTCGGTAATCTGTATTGATTAGCGCTGTGAACAAGGAGATTTGCTCCATGACATCCCCGAAACCGCTGATGCGCAAGATAGACTGCGTTGAGTATTATGTTCCTGATCTGGATGCTGGCCTCCAGTTTTACTGCAATCAACTAGGTCTCGAACTTAACTGGCGGACCCCGACATCCGCAGGGTTACGGCTGCCCGAGAACGATGCAGAAATTGTCCTGCAAACGGAACGACAACACCGTGAGGTGGATATGCTTGTCGATGTCGCGGATGAAGCCGTGCGCCGCTTTGTGCAGGCTGGCGGGACCATCCTTGTGCCACCCTTTGACACTCAAATCGGTAGGGGTGCTGTCGTGGCAGATCCATGGGGAAACCGATTTCTGCTCCTAGATCTATCGAAAGGTTTACTAAAAACTGACGAGCAGAGAAATGTCATTGGCAATGAGGATCCAGCCCAACCGTCGTCATCCAGTTCAAGGTCCACCATACCGTAAACTCAACTAAAATGCACCCCACACTACTATATACGTGTCCAACTGGCCCGAACGGCCTGAAGGTCCTCTGTCGCGCGAGCGCAGGATGATCTATACTGTGTATTAACAGTTAACACGCGGGTGTGGGGGATTACACGCAATGCGAATTCTTCGATTCGTTGTCATCGGGGTGGCGGCAGCCGTGATCGTCACGGCTGGCGTGACGCGGGTGCTGGCGCCGGTCGGGGCGCAGACCGGCGAGCGCCCCCTGACGCACACCGTCCAGCCGGGCGAAACGCTGTATCGCATCGCGCGCCACTACGGTCTGCCGGCCAACGACTTGATGGCCGCCAATCACCTGATTTCTGCGAACCTGATTACTGTGGGGCAGGTCCTCGTCATCCCGTCCGGCGGCGCGACCCCGGTCGAGGCGTGGGTTCAGGCGCCCGACCTGGGAATCGTCGGCCCGGATGGGAAGCGCGCGACGTTCAACGACAACCCGCCGCCGATCCTGTCCGATCCGCATAACACGCTCCAGCCCGATCTGGGCATCCTGGGAGCGCCCGCCGGGTCGGTGGCCGTGGCCGCCGTCACTGAGCCGGAGCCGCCGCCGGACCTCGCGCCAGCCTCGGAGACTCTGACGGAGAGCGCCGCGCCCGCCAGCGAGGACGCCGCGATCGATTCTGCTGATGAGCAGGCGGCCGAGGTTCGCGATCCTCGCGAGGTCACCGACCCGTCGGTGATCGCGCCCGACCTGGGAATCGTCGCGCCGCCGGTGAGCGCCGCGCCCGCCAGCGAGGACGCCGCCGATCTGCCCGCCGAAGCAGTGGCTGAGGCTCCCGGTGAGCAAGCTGTCGCCGCCGCGATCGATTCCCCAGACGAACAGGCTATCGCGGAGGTCGATTCCCCAGACGAGCAGGCTGTCGCCGCCGAGAGTGATTCACCGGACGAGCAGGCCGTC
The DNA here is from genome assembly GCA_040767355.1 of Aggregatilineaceae bacterium. Classification (GTDB taxonomy): domain Bacteria; phylum Chloroflexota; class Anaerolineae; order Aggregatilineales; family Aggregatilineaceae; genus LM3-B42. Next base: position 60,345 of record JAXGOS010000019.1, read on the forward strand.
GCTGTCGAGTCTGAAGCTCCCGGCGATCAGGACGCCGCCGGGGTCCGCGACCCCCGCGAGGTCACCGACCCGTCGGTGATCGCGCCCGACCTGGGAATCGTCGCGCCCGAGGCCGCGCCGTGGCTGATCAATGGCAGCATCATCTCAATGGGTGGGCCGGTGGTCCGCGCGACGTACGAACTGGGGCAGGAGCTGGGCAACAACCCGCACGCCTTCTCGAAGATCGGCGACTGCAACAGCGAGCCGCCTTTCTTCCTGGTGAAATTCGACGAGGGCGCCTACGATCTCGGCCCGTACCGCTACCTGCAGCCGGCCATCGATCATTTCGCCGGATCGTTCGCGCGCAAGAGCGCCGCCGTCTGGACCGGCAATCACGCCTGGGCCGTGCTCGATCCGACCTGGGCCAACCCGGCGATGTGCCTGGCTGGCGAAACGCCGATCGCGTGCGAGTTCCGCATCAACCGTCCGAGCATCGTGCTGGTCCGCCTGGGCACCAACGAGTCCAGCACGCCGGACCTGTTCGAGACGCATCTGCGCCAGATCATCGAGTTCTCGCTGGAGCATGGCACGATCCCGGTCCTGGGCACCAAGGCCGACCGGCTGGAAGGCAGCGACGCGATCAACGAGCGCATCCGGGCGCTGGCGGACGAATACGAGATCCCGCTGTGGGACTTCAGCCGCGCGGCGGACAACATCCCCGGCCGGGGTCTGCGCCCGGACGGCTTCCACATGACGTACACCGCGCCGCTTTACAACACGCCCGCCGCGCTGCAGACCGGCCACTCCGTCCAGAACCTGACGGCGCTCATGGCGCTCGACGCGGTCTGGCGCAGCGCGACGGAATACATGCAGGCGGGCGCCGTGGGATAGGATCAGTATGGGGCGGTTGCCCGCCCCACGTTTTTTGTCCCGTGATGCCCTCAGACTCGCCTTAGCCGCACTTATCCAGGTCGCGCCACTTGGCGACGAGATCGGTGTCCACCAGCAGGCCATCCGCGCCTTCGGGCAGCGCCACCGTCACGCGCCGGTTGGCGATCTCCTCGCATTCCGGCCCCTTCTCGACGGCGTCCCACGTCCCGCGCACGTACTTGTACTCGAGCTTGGCGCCTTCCGGCAGATCGAGTGTGATCGTCCAGTGCGTGTCGTCGACCTGCTCCATTACCAGCCCGGCGGGATCCCAGTTCGGCAGGTCCGGCGTCCCGAAGCTTCCGGCGATGTAGACATCGCCCTCGCCCTGACTGGTATAGTCCGGCACCGTGACCACGAACGTCACCGCGACGATCGGCCGCTGGACGGTCACCTCCTCGCTGGCGGTCGCCTCGGACTCGTTCAGCGCACCGTCTACTGCGGACACGGCATACGTGTAGCGCGCATCGACCGCGACGCCCCGATCCGTGTAGGTCGTCTCGCCCGCCGGAATTGCCGCGAGCAGCGCGGGCTCGCCCCCGCGCTCGGTCCGGTAGAGGCGGTAGGCCGCCACGTCATCCGAGGCCGAGTCCGCCCATTCCAGCGATACGCCGGACGACACCGCGCGGTTGACCGTGACGCTGGCCGGGGCGTCCGGCGCGGTCGTGTCGTCGGGCGGCTCGACGGTAAGCGCGGGGAAGACCCCGCCCTTGAGCGTGACGACCGTCCAGCTTTCGCCCGCATTGGTGCTGAAGCGCGCCACGGCCTCGAACTCGCCCGCGGCGGTCAGGGGCACGGAGGCCGCATAGCGGTCCCAGCCATCCCCCTCGCCCGCGTACTGCATGGGCAGCCAGCGCGCCTCGTCCAGATCGCCGCCCGCCGGGATCAGCGCCGCTTCAGCGCGCACGCCGTCCGCCGGACCTTCGGCTTCGGTCGTGCCCTCGATCTGCAGCGCGGCTTCTACGTCCACCGCCGCGCCGTACGCCAGTTGGACGGGCTCGAAGCGGTCGGTGATGTAGAACGTCTCGCCGATGGCCGCGCTGGGGATCGCCATGGCGCTCTCGCCCGGGGTCCCGATCAGCCCGTCGGCGCTGATGCTGGCGACGGCGTAGTGGTACACGAATCCGTCCGTCACCGCCTCATCGACATACGACGTCTCAGTCACAAGCTCTGGGCTGATGCGCTCGAAGCCGCCCGCCGCCACCGGGCTGCGGAAGATCGCATACCCCGCCGCGCCGGGGACGGCCTCCCACGCCAGCGCCACGCTGCCGGTCTGCCCCTCGGCGGACAGGTTCGCGGGCGGGCGGGGCGCCACGAAGGACGCATGCCGTTTCGCGGTCCACACATTCCCGCCCAGCGCGGGGACGTCTAGCGTCGCGGAGCCGCTCACCGTGTCGACCGGCTCGCCGCCGAAGGCCGGCTCAAGAGTCAGGTTGCCGGGCAGCAGGCCGCCGAACTCGACCGTCACCGTCTGGTCCTGGTCGCTCTGGTTGAGCGCGACGATGGCGGCGCTGCCCGCCGCGCGGTTCACGCGCAGGAAGGCGTACACGCCCGCCGTGTCATCGGCCAGCAGGGTGATCATGTCCCCTTCGCGCAGCGCGGGATGATCGTGGCGCAGCGCGGCGATCTGCTGGTAGAAGGCGAGCATATCCTCGTCGGGCGGCGGGTAGTGATCGCCGGACGCGTCCGGCCACGGGTACGGCGCGCGGTTGTAGGGATCGTCCTGCAGATTGCCGCCGCTGTCGGGCTGGCTCGGCGCGTCGAGGGCGATCTCGTCGCCGTAGTAGATCGTCGGCGCGCCGGGCAGCGTGAACTGGAGCAGCGCCGCCAGCTTCTGCCGCTGCGGATCATTCCCCAGCACGAACGGCAGCCGGGACGTGTCGTGGCTGTCCAGCAGGTTCATCATGGCGTAGTACGCCGCCGCCGGGTAATCTTCCTCGATGGCGCGGATCACGCCCTCGACCTCGCTGGGCGCCAGCGCGTAGATGATGCGATCGCCGTTGGCGTCGTTGTCGGTAAAGTCCTCCGCGCGCGCGAAGCCCAGAATCCCCGCCCGCAGGCGGTAGTTCATGGTCGAGTCCCACTCCTTGCCGAGCAGCCAGCGGGCCGCATCGCCCCATTCCTCGCCGATGATCACGGCTTCGGGGTTGTTGTTGCGCGCCGCCACGCGGAACCCTTCCCAGTAGTCGTTGGCCGGGCCGCCGGAGTCGATGTCGCCGCCGACGTCCAGCCGCCAGCCGCCGATTCCCTCGCGGCCCCAGGTGTTGGCCACGCTGTTACGGCCCACGAAGAAATACAGGCGCGGCTCGGGGCGTGTGCTGTCGATCTTGGGGATACTGTCGTATCCGGCCCACGACGTGTAATACGTCGCGCCGGTCGGGGTGTCGACGCACGGCGAGGGCTGCTCGCCCTTGGGCGGCACGAAGAAGAACCAGTTGCGCCACTCGGACTCCAGACTCTCGCACGCGCCTTCCGTCTCGAAGCGCCCGTAGCGGTCGAAGAACACGCTGTCGCTCGACAGGTGGTTGAACGCGCCGTCCAGGATCAGCACGATGCCGCGCGCGTCCGCCTCGGCCACCAGCTCGCGAAACGTCTCCAGGTCGCCCAGCAGCGGGTCGACGGCCTTGAAGTCGGCGGCATCGTAGCGGTGGTTGGAGCGCGCCTCGAAGATCGGGTTGAGGTAGATGGCGGTCACGCCCAGGTCTTCGAGATAGTCCAGCTTCTCGATGATCCCGGCCAGGTCGCCGCCGAAGAAGTCGCTGTTATAGTAGCCCGCCCCGCTCGGCGCCTGGGTCACGCGGCCATCGACCGGCGGCTCGTTCCACGTCTCGTGGAAGAGCAGCGGCAGGTCGCCGTAGAACACATCCGAGCCGTCCGCTGGATCGTTGGACGGGTCGCCGTTGCGGAAGCGATCGGGGAAAATCTGGTAGATCACGGCGTTGCGCATCCAGCGCGGGGTGTAGAACGCCGGATCGTAGACCGTGATCTGGTAACTGAGGTCGGGGCTGGCCGCGTAGACGGCGCCAGGACCGCCCTCGTTGGGCGCATAGTACAGCCCGTCCTCGCCGGGGCGCGTGTCGTCTTCATAATAGAGCGTCTCGCCGCCCGCCGTGACGATGAACCGGTACCAGTAGATCGTGGGCGTCTTGCCCGTATCGAGCGTGGTTTCCCACAGGTCGTAGCCGTCCGGCGTGGTGGTGACGACCGCCATCGGCAGCATCATCTCGCGCTCGGCGAGCGCATCCCAGGCGCGAACCGTCACCGCGTCCAGATCGTCCGCCGCCGCCCGGAAGCGGAGCGTCACCAGCGTTTCGACCGGCACCGCGCCGCCCGGCACCCGGTAGAGATCGCTCCGGCTGTCGTGCCACAGCGCCGCCTGGTCGATCTCACCCCCCTGCGCCGCCAGGCCGCCAGCCGGCAACAGGGCCACCACCAGCGCGATGAGCGCCAGCGTTCGCAACCAGTCCAAAGGTCGTTTCTTCATGAACAGGCTCTCCTGAAACGTGCTATTTTGGGTTGTCTGGAATGTACATTAACACCCTGCCTTTTAGCAATATTGCCCGCCGCCCTTGACAAGGGAGCGCCCAGCGGGTATCAACGGCGCGTGCGGCTCTCACCAAGGTGGTTGGGATGAATCGAAAAGCGGCGCTGGCCACGGCCTGCGTGATCTTGTTCACATTGGGCGCCTTCGCGGCGGCGGTCGGCCCGGCGCTGGACGAGCTGGCCGAGAACGCCGGCACGGACCTGGCCGGGGTCGGCGCGCTGTTCACGGTGATGTTCATCGGATCGCTGGCGGCGCAGGTGATCGCCGGCCCGCTCATCGACCGGATAGGCCAGCGCCCGGTGATGGTCGCCGCCATCCTGCTGGTCGTGCCGAGCTATGTCGGCATCACGTTGAGCCACTCCGTGCCCATGCTGCTCGCGTTCGGAGTGATCGCCGGGCTGGGCTTCGCCGCGCTCGATGTGAGCTGCAGCGTGCTGGTCGCGCAGTTGTTCGCCGGGCAGGAGAGCGTCGCAGCGCTCAACTGGCTGCACCTGTTCTTCGGCATCGGCGCAGTGATCGCCCCGGCGGTGGCCGGGCTGTTTTTGCGCGTGGCGGATACGGCGCTGCCGGCGCTGTGGATCACGGGCGCGGTGCTCGCGCTGACCCTGCCCCTGCTGATCCGGTTGAAGGTGAGGCCGGCGGTGATCCCCGCCAGCGCGGGCGAGACCAATGCCTCGCTGAACGTCTACCGCCAGCCGCTGCTGTGGGCGGTGGGCGTCCTGCTGCTGCTCTACGTGGGGGCCGAAACGGGCATCGGCGGCTGGCTGACCACTTACATCGAGCGCTCGACCACGCAGGGCGCGGAAGCCGGGGCGCTGATTACGTCCGGGTTCTGGCTGGCGCTGTCCGCCGGGCGGCTGGCCATCGCCCGCGCCGGGAACCGCTACACGCCGCAAACCGTGCTGTGGATCAGCCTGGCCGGATCGCTGGGCGGCGGGCTGCTGCTCCCCCTCGCGACCGGCTCGGTGGCGGTCACCATTGGCGCCGTGATGGTGATCGGCTTCTTCTTCGGGCCGATCTTCCCGACCATCGTCGCGCTGATCACCGACATTTTCCGCCGCAGCCCTGGCAAGGCCGTCAGCACCGCCATGGCGATGGGCAGCGTGGGCGGCGCGGTGCTGCCCTGGGTGCAGGGCGCCCTGCTGGACCGGATCAGCCCATCGGCCAGCGTGATCCTCGTGGCCGCCATCACCCTCGCCATGCTGGCCACCTGGGCGACCATCCAGCGCCAGCATCCGACCGCCGCGCCCGGCTAAGCAGTACGTGCTCGCCGCGGGCAGCAGCCGGGCGAACGAGGGGCGGGTGAAGAAAAAAACCGGGCACGGAAGATCCGCGCCCGGTGGCGTGACACGTGCGCCGGTCAGTCGCCGGCAGGAGCCGCTTCAGGCTCGGCAGCCGGCGCGGTCGGGGTGGGGAGCGAAGTCCCGGTCTGCGCCATCAGCGATTCCAGGTCGAACAGGAACGGGCTGTTCGAAGGGATGATCATGAGCTGCACATTTGCGCCCAGTTCCTCGATGTAGCGCCACTGGAGCAGCAGCGGGTTCTGCGACAACTGCTCGTTGATCAACTGCAGGGCCTGGGCCTCACCCTCGGCTCGGATCACAGCGGCGTCCGCATCACCTTGCGCCAGGGCGCGGACCTGCTCGGCCTCTTGCTCGCGCTGGCGGACGCGGAACTCGGCTTCCTGGGCTTGCTGCTGCGCGACCTGTTTCTGCTCGATCGAGGCCACGTATTCCGGCGAAAAGGCGATATTGCGGATCAGGACGTTCATCACCTGGAAGCCATCCGGCTCCAGCAAATCGCGCACGCCGGTTTCGATTTCCTGCTCCAGCTCGTCATGCTCCGCGCCGTAAATCTGCTCGACGCGGAAGCGGGTCAGCGCGGCGCGCGTCTGGTTGCGCAGCGCGGGCCGGATCAGGCCGTTCACATAGCGGTCCTGCCATTTCACGTGGACGTCGTTGGCGTTGCTGGGCGAGATGCGATAGATGATCGTCACGTCCAGCCGGACCTGCTGGCCGTCTTGGGTCAGCGCGACGACGGCATCATCGCCACGGACCGCGCCGTCACTGACTTCGCCGGCCATGGTGTATTCCTGCTGGGAGGTCGAATAGATGGTGACTTCCTGAATGCCGGGGATGATGATGTGCAGGCCAGGACCGAGTGGGGTTTCGGCCAGGTCGCCGCTGAGCACGTTGAACACGACGCCGACCTCGGCTGGCTGGATCTCGACGACGCCCGCGCCCAGAATGAAGAACACCGCGGCCACAATCACGCCGATCACCGTGAGGATCGCGCCAGACCGGGCTGGCTCATTGCGGGAGACGGCCTGCAAGATCATGAAGACGCCGAAGCCCGCGGCTACCAGGCCCGCGAGCGCGAGCACACTCAACACAAGACTGATCATGTACTTCTGCTCCTTACTTATTTGGTCGACGATTCCATGTCGCGTGTGTCTGCGCGATGGGTGTCTGGAAAGAAGTTAAGCTGATTATAACAGGTTCGGCCAACCGGCAGGCTGATATTTGGCTGACACTCGCCCCAGCGACAGCGTTCTAATCCGCTTCTAACACAGGCGACTTGTTGACAGCCGCGCCGTTTAGCCGTACCGTTTGGGCCATGTGCCTATGATCAATACGTAAAATCGATGTATCCCGTTGTATTCGAAACCGGCCCGATCCTGATCAGCGTGCTCACCGCCGCGATCCTGCTGGCGTTGGGCGTCATCGCGTGGCAGGCGCAGTGGGGCGGCGCAGGGGTGCTCCGCTGGCTGGACGTGGGTCTGGCGGCGGTCCTGGCGGGCGTGATCGGCGCGCGGCTGCTGTACGTCGCGCTGGAGTGGGATCATTTCGCCCAGCACACCGATGAGATCGCCCGGCTGCGATCGGGCGGCATGGCGTGGCATGGCGCGCTGATGACCGGCCTGCCCGCCGCGTTCATCACCGCCCGGCTGCGCGGCGTGAACTGGCGCGCCTGGACCGACGCCGCCGCGCTGGCCTGGCCGCTGGGCGTGGCCGGGGCGTGGCTGGCCTGCCGCGGCGCGGGCTGCGCCTATGGCTACGAAGTGCGCTCACTGGCCGACTGGCCCGCCTGGCTCGTCGAAGAACTGCCGGACGTCTACGATCTGCCCGCTCCGCGCCTGGATCTGCAGGCAGGCGGGACGATCTTCGGCCTGGCGCTGCTGGCCCTCGCGCTGGTGTTGACCTGGCGCGGGGCGCTGCCCGGCCTGCGGCTGTGGGCCATCCTGGCGCTGACCGGGTTGGGCATGGCGCTACTGGGCTTTTTCCGGGCCGATCCGGCGCACACGATGTACAATCGTCGTATCGACCAGATCCTTGACCTGGCGCTGCTGCTGGCGAGCACGCTGGCCGGCGGCGCTCTCTGGCTGCACGATCGCCGGGCAGCCGGAGCACGCGAATTGCGGAAGGACGAACGCCATGAACGTGACGCTGGGCCTGGCCCAGATCGATCCCAAGCTGGGTGATCTCGCCGGCAACCTGGACCACCACCTGGCGGTGATGGAAGAGGCCAAAGCGCAGGGCGTGGACCTGCTCGTGTTTCCGGAGCTGTCGCTGACCGGCTATTATCTCCAGGATCTGGTGTTCGAAGTCTCGGCGCGGCCCAGCGCCGGCGACCCACTGTTCGATCCGCTGCTGGCGGCCAGCCGCGCGCACGGCATGGACGTGTCGGTCGGGTTCGTGGAGGAAGACCGCCGCCACCGTTTTTTCATCTCGCAGGCGTACCTGAGCCGGGGCGAGGTCGTGTATGTGCACCGCAAGGTATACCTGCCCACCTATGGCATGTTCGATGAAGGGCGCTATTTCGCCTGGGGCGACTCGGTGCGGGCCTTCGACACGCGCTTCGGGCGCCTGGGGATGCTGATCTGCGAGGATTTCTGGCACGCGTCGCCGCCTTACCTGCTGTGGCTGGACGGCGCCGACGTGCTGCTGCTCACCAGCTCCAGCCCGGGGCGCGGCCTGGACCAGGGCGAGGAGCTCGCCAGCTCGCGCTGGGTGGAGCTGGTCAACCGGGCCTATGCCGGGCTGTTCACCAGCTTCGTGGTGCACTGCAACCGGACCGGCTTCGAGGATGGATTGAACTTCTGGGGCGGCAGCTCGATCGCCGATCCGGACGGCGAGTTCATGCTGCGCGGTCCGTACTTCGAGGAGGCGCTGCTGGTCCACACCATCGACCTGAACCAGCTCCACCGCACGCGCAGCCGGCTGCCGCTGCTCCGCGACGAGCGCACGGGCCTGATGGCGCGCGAGATCGGGCGCATCCTGGCCGAAGTGCCCCATGGCAACCGCTGACAGGGGCACTTCGAATCTGGGGCAAGCATTGAACCACAGAGTACTCGGAGATCACAAAGGGGTTCAGAGAGACTCCCAAAATAGCCTCTCTGCGTCCTCTGTGCTCTCTGTGGTAAGCATTTTACCCTGAATCCAGGACGCACCTACTGGTGACGGGCGTGTTTCGTTTTGGGCCGGTCTGGGTTAAGATGTGAGGACCAACGCGTTGTGGGGAAGCAGGCACGATGACCGACCAATTTGACGATTTGCCCCCGGACGACCGGCCCGACCCGCGCATGACGCCGCGCTCTACCCCGCCGGGCGGATCGCGCCGCCAGCCGCCGCGCCTGGCCGGAGAACCTCGCCGCCCTCCCATCCGCCGCGCCGCCGACGATTTCACCTTCCAGACGTTCGATACGGCCGAGCTGGATGCGGTCGACGCGGACGATATCATCCTAATCGACGAAGACGCACTCGACATCGAAGACGTCGAGGATGATGATTTCGAAGACGATGAGGCCGGAGACGACTACGCGGAAGACGACGAGGAAGCGTCCGAGCCGGGCGACGCGCCTCCCCCGGGCCGGCTGCAGGCCGCGCGCCAGGCCGCGGCTCAAGCCCGTGTCCGGCGGCGCGCCGAGCGCCGCGCTCGCGAGCAGAAACCGGTGCCCGCCTGGCTGAGCCTGGTGCGCACGCTGGTCGTGATCATCGCCGCGGCCGTGCTGGTCTCGACCATCTTCTCGCTGTGGACGCGCCCCACATTCTTCTCCGAGGAATTTCGCGCCGGGCTGAACCAGGTCCAGGCCACGCAGCGCGTCGTGAATATCCAGCCCACGCCGCTGCCCACCGATATTCACCAGGTGCGGATCGGCATCATCGCCGGGCACAGCGGCGCGCCGCAGGACCCCACCTTCGACGTCGATCCCGGTGCGGTGTGTCCCGACGGCCTGACCGAGCTTTCGATCAACGAGGAAGTCGCGCGCAAGGTGGTCGAGGCGCTCCAGCGCGACCGGTACAACGTCGACCTGATGGAAGAGTTCGATCCCCGGCTGGAGAATTACCACGCCGATGCCCTGGTGTCGATCCATACCAACGACTGTTCCGATTATGGCGCGGCAGGCACCGGCTATAACGCGGCCTCGGCGGCGGCCCGCCAGAGCACGCGTGGCTCGGACGAGCGCCTGTTGAGCTGCCTGATCGAGCAGTACGGCGCCACAACCGGACTCCCGCGGCATTATGGCATCACCATTGACATGACTGAATACCACACCTTCGGCGAAGTGTCGATCGACACGCCCACCGCGATCATCGAGCTGGGCTATATGCTCAACGACCGGGCCATCCTGACTGGAAGCCCGGAACTGCTGGCGCAGGGCATCGCTAACGGTATCCGCTGTTTCTTGCGCCCGGACCTGTACAGCACGGCGAACGTCCCCACGCAGGAGGCGCCACAGTGAGTGAGCAGCCGCGTATCCCTGTATCTAGTTGCTCTCGGCTGTGAGGAGACAGCACCCAACCCTATGGATCACGAGATTGTCATGTACACGCGCCTGGCGGGCTGTCCCTATGTCCGCACGGCCAAACGCGTTTTCGATCGCGAGAATATCCCCTACCGCGAGATCATCATCGACGACGACGAAACCGCCGCCCAGCGGGTGATCGACTGGACCGGCTTCAAGTCGGTCCCGACCATCATCATCGCCCGGCGCGGCGAAGACCTGCCGTACGAAGACCCGGCCCCCCTGGACGGCAGTCCCAAAGGCGTCGACCGGGGCAGCATGATCACCGAGCCGGGCGAAATCCAGCTCGAAGAATGGCTGCGAAAGCACGGGTTTCTCAAGTAAGCCGCTCATGGGGCGTTGGTTTGGCCGGTTTCGCCGGCTGCCGTGGTGGGGCCGGGGCCTGGTGATTCTGGCAGGGCTGGCCGGGATCGCCGGGGGCGGGCTGGCGGCGCTGTACCTCTACAGCTATATGCAGAGCAACAGCGGCCCCGCGATCCGCCGCTGGTTCGACGACCGCGCCAGCCGCGCCGGGCTGATGACCGTTCGCCGTGAGCCGTGCCCTGGCGCGCCGTTCCTGCTGCCCACCGACGGGTTCATCGGGCTGCTCTGGCGCGACCCGACCGGCCCGTACAACATCTTCCGGCGGCATCCTGGCGTCGATATTTTCGGCGACGGCGAGCCGGGCGCGATCCCGGTCCGCGCCGCGTATGACGGATACCTCACCCGCCTGCCGGACTGGGTAGCTTCGGTGATCATCCGCCATGACGATCCCCTCCAGCCGGGCCGGGTCATCTGGACGTATTACACGCACATGGCGTCGCAAGAGGGCGAGTCGTTCGTCGCCGAGGCGTTCCCGCCCGGCACGAGCGAGGTCTGGGTCGAGCAGGGGACCGTGCTCGGCTACCAGGGCAACTACAGCGGCAGCAGCCTGGCCCCGACCGGGCTGCACCTGCACTTCAGCGTGGTGAAAAGCGAGCCGGACGGATCGTTCAAGAACGAGGGCCGGCTGGGCAACACGCTCGATCCGTCGCCGTACCTGGGCATGACGCTCAACAGCGACGCCCGTCCTCCGCGCCCGATCGACTGCGCGGCGGGCTAGATCGGGCAACGCGGGTTTCGTATTGACCCGACTCAGGCGCGCCGCTATAATGGGCCCACAAGTGAAGACCAACGGGAGAGGTAGCATAGTCTGGCCTAATGCGCGCGCCTGGAGAGCGCGTGAGCGGTCATTCCGCTCCGTGGGTTCAAATCCCACCCTCTCCGCTCCAGTTTTGGGATGACGGCAGACCGGTGCGGCCTGCCGTTTCGTTTTCTGCGCCGTCTACCGAGATCAGGACAACAGCCCCATGACCATCACCATCGACTTCGCCCGCACGCTCTACGACGACAGCGACCCGATCCACGATTTTGACCACGTGCTGCGCGTGCTGGCGCTGGCGCGGCGCATCGGCCAGGCGGAAGGCGCCGACCTGGCCATCGTCGAGACGGCGGTGCTGCTGCACGACATTCACCGGCTGGATGAAGACCAGGGCCAGCACAGCGGCGAGTACGCCGATCACGCGCTGCTGGCCGCCGAGGGCGCGCGGCGCATCCTGGCGCAGACCGATCCGCCCGCCGACCCGGCGTTCATCGAGGCGGTGGCCCACGCCATCGCCGCCCACCGCTTCCGCAACGCCATCGAGCCAGCCACCATCGAGGCCAAGGTCGTGTTCGACGCCGACAAGCTGGACGCGATCGGGGCGATTGGCGTGGCGCGGGCGTATGCCTATGGCGGGCTGCACGGGCAGAAGCTGTGGGGCGAGGTCCCGGCGGAGTACAGCGGCGCGGGTCCTGATCACACGCCGCATCACGAGTATGTCTACAAGCTGTCACGCATTCCGGAGCGGCTGTACACCGCTACCGGGCGCGCCATCGCCCGCGAGCGCGACGCGACCATGCGCGCCTTCTTCGCCCAGCTCGCCCGCGAGATCGACGGCGGCGCGTGAGCGGGGCAGAAAAAAGCGCCGGACGTTGCAGGGTCCGGCGCCGTGATCGCGATCAGGTGAAGAAGGGGCGTGGCTAGCTGTCTGAGGATGGCTCGCTTTTCTTGCGGCTGTCGGTCGCGTAGAACCCAGAGCCCTTGAAGACGACCCCCACCGGGCCGATCAGGCGGTGGACCTCACCGTGACATTCCGGGCACTCCGTCAGCGGCGCTTCGTCGAACCGCTGGACGCGCTCAAACCGGACACCACATTCATTGCACTGGTACTCATAGCGGGGCATCGTGCCACCTCCTGCGATCCTCTTTCTTCCGAAGACTATTGTAGCGCAAAAATATAAGAGGTGCGTAAAAAATTGTTGAAAAAACGAATAAGCCTCCCATGCTAATAACCGGCTGCCCCAATTGCACAATCCGGGGGCCTGCGGTACGATCCCGCCCGTTAGAGGGGACTTTACTGTGAGATTCAGTTGGGGAGTAGTGACGGTATGCCACCTGAAGATATGCAGGATTGGGACGACCTGACTCCACCAGAGAGCCTGGACGACCGGCTGAAACGCGAAGAGCCGCCGGTCGAGGCCGACGATACAAGCCCCTCCCGGCCTCTGAATCCGACCGACGAGCCGCCGGTCAGCGCGGACGACACCGCGCCGCGCGCTGCCGTGAGCCTGGAAGATCAGCTCCACGCGGAAGAACCTCCCGCCAGCGACGACGACACGAATCCCCACCAGGCCGTTCGCCTGGACGACCGGCTGCGGGACGAAGAACCGCCCGTCCGCGCCGAAGACACGAACCCTTCCCTGGCGTCGCAGGAAATACCCGCGCTGGTACGCGCGGGCGAGAGCGCCTCAGCCAACGGTGTGCAGCGCGTGCTGGCCATCGTCATGCTGATCGGCGCGCTGGCGCTGACCGCCGCGGCGGCGCTCATCTGGCTGTCCGGCGATGAAGAGGCTCTCGCCCCGGCGCCCGATACCCGCGCCGAAGTCTCCGGCAAACCCGCGACCGTCACGCCGCAGCCCACCGCGACTCAGGCTAGCCCGACAACCCAGCCAGCGGCGGCCGACAGCGGCGCCCCGGCGGCCAACCCAGTGGCTATGCCCCTGTTCCCCACCGCGGCGGCCGAGGAGATCGCGGCGGCGCTGCTGACGCCGGCGCCGGGCGCGCGGGTGGCGCGCGCCATCCAGCGCGAGAACAACCCATTCACGATCCGTCCTGCTGAGTCACGCGCCTCGGTGGTGCAGTACACTGTCCAGCAGGGCGATACGCTGGAGAGCATCGCCAGCAAGTTCCACCTGAACGACTTCTACACCCTGATCTGGTCGAACGAAAACAGCAAGGTCAACCCGCTGCGCCCCGGCAACACGATCAACATTCCGCCCGAGGACGGCGTCTTCTACGAAGTGGACGAGAACATCACCATCGGCGATCTGGCCGAACGCTACAGCGTCGATCCCTATACCATTATCGACGCGGACTACAACAACCTGGACGGATCCTCGCCGGGAACGGTGCTCGTGGCAGGGATGGGCCGCGTCGGCATCCCCGGCGGCGAGGCCGAGCGGATGAACCTGCTGGCCGCGGCGACCGGGAGCACCGGGTCTGGCGGCGGCGGGATGATCACCGGGCCGTACAACCTGTGGGGCTGCAACTCGAACATCAGCGGGGGCACGCTGCCCGTCAGCCGCCCGCTGCAGGGCGGGTACACGTGGATGCAGGGCTTCTCGTTGGGCGGGCACGAAGGCGTGGACCTCTCGCCCACGATGGGCATCGGCGAGCCGGTGCACGCTGCTGGTTCGGGCACCGTGGCGTATGCCGGCTGGAACAGCTACGGCTATGGGAACGTGGTAGTCATCGGCCACGGCGCGTATTTTACCCTGTACGGCCACCTGAATTCTTACAGCGTGAGCTGCGGAGCATCGGTGAGCGCCGGGCAGGTCATCGGCACCGTCGGCAACACGGGCAACAGCTCCGGCCCGCACTTGCATTTCGAGGTTCGCAACGCCGATTGGATCGCGCGCAACCCGCAGGACTTCGTGGGTTTCTAGAGAACGGCATGGCCTCGATGAGCGAGTTTCACTGGCCGGTGATTGGGCACGAATGGGCGGTTGAGCACCTCGACCGTGCCATCCGTCATGGCCGGATGCGCCACGCCATGCTGATCACCGGCGCCAGCCAGATCGGCAAGACGACCCTGGCCCGCGCGCTGGCCATGGCGCTCAACTGCACCGGCGACGCGCCGCCCTGCGGCCAGTGCCGGGCCTGCACGCTGATCGCCAAAGACAGCCATCCGGATATCGCCTGGGTGGAGGCCGAGCGAGAAGGCGGCACGCTGAAGATCGACCAGGTGCGCGACTTGCAGCAGTCCCTGGCGCTGCGCCCCTACGAGGGCCGCTACCGCGTCGCGATCCTGCTGCGCTTCCACGAAGCCAACCCCGCCGCCGCCAACGCGCTGCTGAAAACGCTCGAGGAGCCGTCGCCCGATGCCGTCCTGATCCTCACCGCCGACTCCGCCGACCATCTGTTGCCGACGATCGTCTCGCGCTGCCAGCCGCTGCACCTGCGCCCGCTGCCGGTCGAGACGGTCCGCGCGGCGCTTGAGCAGCACTGGGACGCACCACACGACCAGGCGCAGACCCTGGCCCAGCTTTCCGGCGGGCGGATCGGCTGGGCCATCGAGGCGTTCGAGAATCCGGAGGCGCTCGAGGCGCGCGGCGCGGCACTGGACACGCTGGAGACAGCGTTGCATGGCAACCGCCGCGAGCGGTTCGCGCTGGTCGAAGGGCTGTCCGCGGACAAGCAGACGCTGCTGCCCCTGCTCGAGACGTGGCAGGGTTTCTGGCGCGACATCCTGCTCATCGCCAGCGGCAGCCGGGCGCCGATCACCAATCACGACCGGGCGGCGGCGCTCAACGATCTGGCGCAGTGGGCCGGAATCGATGCCGCCCAGCAGGCGCTGCAGGCCACGCGCCGCACGATCGATCTGTTGGGAAAGAATGTCAACACGCGGCTGGCGCTCGAAGTGCTGCTGCTCGATTATCCCGGCTTGTGATCCTCCCCGGCGGGCAACGGCAGGCTGATGGTGAACCGGCTGCCGCGATCCGGCCCGTCGCTCTCCGCCCAGATTCGCCCACCGTGAGCCTCGACCAGCGCGCGGGCAATGGCCAGCCCTAATCCCAGGCCCCCGTGCTGGCGCGTCATGTGATCTTCGACCTGCAGGAACTCCTCGAAGATGCGCTCAAGCTGTGCGCGGGGGATGCCGATCCCCGTGTCCTCGACCACGATCCACACCGCGCCCGGCTGGAGTTGGTAGCTCAGCGTGATCTGGCCGCCGCCGCGCATGAACTTGATCGCGTTGTTCAGCACGTTCGTCAGCGCCATCACCATCCGGTCCCGATCGACCGTCACCACCAGGGACGGCTCTGGCTGGTGAACGCGCAAGGTATGCCCCTTGGCCCCGGCCAGGCGCTCGACGTCGCTGCGCGCGAGGGTGAACAGATCGGCCAGCGGCACGCGGGACCGCCGCAGGTCCGTCTCTCCCTGCTTGAGATAGCGCAGGTTGGTCATATCCTCGATGAGCGAGCGCATCCGCAGCGCGCTGTTGAGCACCGCCTCGGCGTGGTGGCCGGCAGTGCCGGTCGTATCTTCTTTGAGGAAGGTGGCGTACCCCACGATCACGCTCAGCGGCGTGCGGAGCTCGTGGGAGGCGATCGCGATGAAGTCGTTTTTGAGCTTGTCGAGCTGGTCCAGCTCGTGGTACGCCTTCTTAAGCTGATCGATCATCTGGGCGTTGGAGATCGCCACCGCCGCCTGCGAGGCCAGGATCAACAGGTTGTGACGGTCGTCGGCGGTCCAGGGGCCGGCGCGCTTGTTGACAGCTTCCAGCACGCCGATCACCTCGTCGCGGTAGCGCATGGGCACGCCGATCAGCGAGCGCGTGACGAAGCCGCTCTGCTGGTCCGCCTGGCGAAAGTGGCGCGGGTCGGTCGACACGTCATCCAGCACGATCTCGCGGTTTTCGAGCAGGACGGCGCCGGCGAGACTGCCCTCGATGGGGACGTGAATATCGAGCAGCTTCCCCGCGCCGCGGCTGGCCGTAGTGGAGGCTACGAAGCGCAGTTGGCCGGTCGTGCGATCGAGCAGCATCACCGAGGCGGACTCCGCATCCGCGATCCCGGCAGCGTAATCCATGATCGCGCGCAGCAAGGGTCTCAAATCCAGCGTGGAGTTGATCGCCAGGCTCACTTCGACCAGTTGGTTCAGCCGGCGGATCTCGCGCTCGTAACTGGCCAGGCGCTCATCTTTATCGTCCATGTGTCTTCTACCGTGAGGCCCCCATCCCCTTTTTCGATCTACTGTACTCAAGTCCTTCTGCGCGGGCAATTCGTGTGGGATTCGGCGACCAAGGAGAGATTCAGGAGGATCACTTCTTTCTATTAGTTTTTAGTAGTAGTAGTAGAGGGAGTCGACATGTGGACAACCCCGGCCTCCCTCATCTCGGAATCCCCTCTGGCGGCAGGTTCGGCCCCACATGTGGAGGTCCAGACCTGCCACGCCCCCACCGATTTCCCACACCAAACCCACGCGCCGGATCCCGGTTATGGACTCCGCCTGTCGACAAAGGACGGCGGTTGTGAACACCATCCACAGCCGTTTTTGGGACCAATTCTGGCCCTCAGCGTGTCCCCCGGTGATGGGGGGACTCCGCGCTGTCGAGCCCCCATATGTGGCCGGAGGGAAATGTGGGATAGGCGTCGTAAACAGCCTGTCGACAGCCCACCGGGCCTGTCCACAGGCGAAGATGTGCCCCCTGCCGGGCCGGGAATCAGGCGGGCATTCTGGCCCGCGCGCGACCGGTCCCAGCCCCTATGTATGGGGGCGAGTCTGGGACGGCAGGGGCTGTATATACCGGTGGGATAACGAATGTTAAAGAATCCGGGCAGTGCGGACCTGTCGATAAATCGGGCAGGTTATCGACAGCCCGGTCGCGAACCGTGGCGGGCAACAATAACGCCCCTGGCGGGGCAGCGGCGCGGCAGAGACGGGTCGAAAAATCGGGGCGCTAGTTCACGGACAGGTTGAGCTGGCGGCGGATGTCGCTCACCTCGCGGCGCAGATCCTCGTCCAGGTCCACTTCCCCGGCGATCTTCTGGTAGCCGTGCAGCACCGTGCTGTGGTTGCGCCCGCCCAGCGCCGCCCCGATCTGGGGGAATGAGGCCGCGGTTTCTTCGCGGGCCAGGTACATGGCGATCTGGCGGGCGCGGACCACCGCTTTGGTGCGGCGCTTGCTCAGCAGGTCGTCCATCGACAACTGGTGATATTTGGCCGTGGCCTGCAGCACCTGATCGATGCTGGTCGCCCGGCGGGTTGGCTGGGGAGGCCGGGCGCTGTTCTTGTTGAGGACCGCCTGGGCCAGCGCCAGGGTGAGCGGCTCTTTGGTCAGCTTGGTGCGGGCCAGCACCTGGGTGAGCAGTCCCTCCAGCTCGCGGACGTTGTCCGTCTCGTGGCGGGCCATCAGCTCGGCGATGTCGTCCGGCAGGGTCACGTCCTGGGCCGCCGACTTGGCCTTCACGATCCGGTGGCGCGTCTCGTATTCGGGCGCCTGGATGTCGGCCAACAGGCCCCCCTCGAAGCGCGATCGCAGCCGCTCGTCGAGGCCGCTGATGCTGCGCGGGTGGACATCGCTCGCCAGCGCGATCTTGCCCCCCCGGCTGAAGACCGCGTTGAAGGTGTGATAAAACTCTTCTTCGGTACTGGTCTTGCCGGCTACGAACTGGGCGTCGTCGATCAACAGGACGTCCACGGTCCGGTACCGGCTGCGGAACTCGTCCATCGTCTTGCCACGGATGGCCGCTACCATCTCGTTGGTGAAGGTTTCCGCCGTCACGTAGATCACGTTCTTCCCGGCCCCCTCCGCCACCTGGCCGATCGCGTGCAGTAGATGCGTTTTGCCCAGCCCCACGCCGCCGTAAATGAACAGTGGGTTATAGGCGGGCGTCTCCGTGCCAGCGACGGCCTGGGCCGCGGCGAAAGCGAAATGGTTGCTGGGGCCGGTCACGAACGAGTCGAAGGTGTAGCGCGCGTCGAAGCGGGCCGAGCTGCGAATGGGCACGTCGAGCTCGCTGGTGCGGCGTACTTCGCTGACGCGCGGATCCCACTCGGCGAAGGCCAGCCAGGGCGATGGCGGCGGGTCGGCCGCCGGTGAGGACGCAGGCGGCTGTTCGGCGGCGGCGAGACCTTCTGACTTGCTCGCGGCTTCGGAGGGGAGATCCGCGAAGAGCGGACCGGCGGGCGGGTGGTGGAAACGCGCGGTGGGCAGGTGGACCACATAGTTCACGGTCACCGATCGTCCCAGGATGCGGCCCAGCATCTCGATGATCTGGGAGTTGAGATGCTGTTCTAGCCAATCCTTGGCGTAGGCGTGGCGCACCCGGATCACAAATTCGCCATCCTCATAGGCCAGCACCTCTGAACCTTTGAGCCACGTATCGAATGTGGCCCGGTTCAACTGCAGTTCGAGCTGGCCGAGTGTAGCCTGCCAGGCATCTTTCGGTGTAAGCATGTGAACTTGCCCCAAATCAGCAGACAGCCGCGCAGAATGACAGGCCAGCACAGCATAGGCTGCCTTCGCAAATTAGTGATAAGAATGTCTATTCTGGCTTCGATGATACAACCACCGTGTGGTGGTCTGGATGGCCGGATGCGCGTGCGACGCAGGATGTCTCCGACCAAGTGGGGGAATGTCCCCGGCTAGAACGTAAACCCATTTTAACAAACTCCGCCGGGAGACTCAATCGGATTCAACCCCTTCCACCTTAAAGAATTCAAAGTTTTAAGATTCCCCGCGTTGGACTCCTGACCCTGGAATCCAAAAGCTAGAAAGACGCCGCGCACAGAACGAGTCGCAGATTTCGTAAGCGCCATATGTGGGGGGAGTCCCCAAGGGACTCGGCCAGATTTAGCCCATGTGGGATGAAGTGGGATTCCAAACGCATATCCCACCTTAAAATTTCGGGCCGATTTCGAAATTTTAAGATTCGCCATCGAATTCGCATTTTGTGAATCAAGGCATCCGCGTTTGGGTTTAAGTGGGAATATGTGGGTATTTTGAGCGGTAAAAACAACCGCGCGTCCATCATTTTTCGGTTAGCGCGCGGTTGGAATCCTGCTCAAAACTGGTTGTGCTAGCGAGTCTCCTCGCCCGGCAGCCCGTAGCTGTAGGCGCGCTGCTTGGGGTCGAGCACCAGCGCCAGCGACGTGTCGGCGCGGACATGCCAGGTGATGTAAATATCCTTGATGAAGCTCTCGACCAACTCCAGGGCCAGCGCTTCGAAGTCCGTATTCTCGATGTCCGACTGCTGCTTGGGCCACCCGTATCCCCAGGCAAACCAGGACCGATCCTGGAAGATGATGAAGTCGTAGAAGGCCTTGCCCGCCGGATCGTCAGTCAGGAAGACGGCGATACGGGCGCACAACTCCTTGAACTGGTACGGGATGATGCGCGCCTCGTCGGCGGCGTTGGGCCGGGCAAAGCCTTGCAGCGGCATGAAGATGATACTCCAGTCCTCGATGAAGATCTGCAGTCCCTCGTGCCCTTTGCTCGCGGGATGCACCAGCCGCCGCGTCTTGCCCACGCCGGGGATGCCGGCGGCGGCCATCTCAGCCAGGACCTGCTCCAGCGCGCTGAACAGCCGGGCGGAGAATTCCTTCAGGCTCGCGTCCAGCCGTGCCCGCATGGTCACCCGCTCGGTCATCAGCTTGTTGAGCGTGTTCAGTAGTTTTGCCCGTTCTTCGAGATCCACAGCACTACTCCTCGACTGCCAGATGTTCGCCTGACATTGTGGAGTAAAACGGTGATCTTGGCAACCGCCAGCCCTGTCGAAAAAAGGATTGCCCCGCGCCGTTTATTTCGCTATGCTGAGCTTACAACAAGCGGAGATAGGCATGACAAGCCAGTTTGCCGGACCTCTTGCCGGGACCTATTGGGTCCATCCTTGGCGGCTGATGGCAGGGCCTCACCCCAGCGCGCCGGACGACGAGGCGGCCACCGCCGAGCGCATCCGGCGTCTGCTGCTGGCCGGGATTACCTTCTTTCTGGATCTCACCGAGCCGGGCGAGATTGCCCCCTATGCGCCACTGCTGCCTGGTAAGATCATGTACCGGCAGTTGTCCATTCCGGACATGCAAGCCCCCACGTCCGACCACATGCGCCGCATCCTCGACTTCATCGACGCGGGGCTGATGGATGGCCGGGTCATTTATCTGCACTGCCTGGCGGGAATTGGGCGGACGGGGACGGTGGTGGGCTGCCATCTGGTGCGCTGTGGCATGGCGGGCGAGGCGGCGCTCAAGATGATCGCCGAGCGGGCGCACTGCGAGTCGCCCGAAACTGACGCCCAGCGGCGGCTGGTCCTGCGCTGGTGCGAGAGCGGCGACCAGACGATCCACTGCCCGCGCCGGTGACGCGGGCGGGGCGGCTCACCCGCCGATGATCGGCGCGAGGCCCTCGTCGAGCGTATCGACGACCCGCACGGCGACACCCGCCAACGCCGCGCGCTTGTCGGCGTTCGGCGACACCCCGATCCCCTCGACCGTGACATCCAGCCCGGCCCGCCGCAGGGTTTCGCCAGCCCGTTCGGTGGCGCGAATCCCGCCAACGGCATCCTCGAACACCACCACGCGCACCGGCCCACCGGCCAGCGCCGCCAGCGGCCCGGCCAGCTCGCCACGCTCGGCCAGGGCGGCGGCGGACTCCAGCGCGGCGCATTCCGTGCCCGACGCGGCCGCCGCGATCGCAGCCAGCGCCTGAACCGGCGACGGTTTGATGTAGTCGGATACGGGCCGCCCGTACTGGTCGGCCAGCCACTTGACGCGCCCCTGCCCGATCAGCGGTACCTGCCCGTCCAGGCCCACCAGCTCGACCGCCAGCTCGCCTTCCGGGGGGAAGCCCTGCGGCGGCGGGCCATTCAGATCGGCGGGCGGCAGGCTGGGCCGCGCTGTGAAGACCGCCACCCCCTGCCCCGGATCGCGCGCCCAGGCCAGCAGCCGGTCGCGGTTGGCGGGGCTGAGCAGGGGCTGATCGCGAGCAGCCAGGAAGCTCGTGCTGGTGAAGGGCGCCGGGCGGCCGTAGGTAGCGGCGAAATGCTCGCCGCCCAGCGTGTGCGTCTGGAAGACGCGCGTCGTCGGCGTGATGATGTCGTACACGTCGCGCAGCAGGGCCGAGACCAGTGGCAGGAACGCCGGATCGATCCGGCCGGCCAGCCGTTCCAGGTGCAGCGCCGATGGCACCCCCCCGTCGTGGTTATGCGCCAGGATATCGCGGGCCAGCGCCACGAAGTCCGGGCGCGGGACAGGCCGGGCCGCCGCCCGCGCGGCGGCCAGCGTCGCGTCGAGCGTGTCGCGGCGCAGCTCGGGCTGTTGGCCCAGCACGGCCAACAGCAGTGCGCTGACGCATATCGCCCCGGAGTCCCACTCGTTGGTGATGCCGCACGCCTCGAACACGGCGATCTCGTCGTCGGTGATGTCGACGACGGTCTGGCCCATCCGCCCGGCGAAGTGATCCACCGTGGCGCGCAGCGCATCCCGGTAACCGAGC
Organism: Aggregatilineaceae bacterium; assembly: GCA_040767355.1. Taxonomy (GTDB): domain Bacteria; phylum Chloroflexota; class Anaerolineae; order Aggregatilineales; family Aggregatilineaceae; genus LM3-B42. The sequence goes on from JAXGOS010000019.1 coordinate 82,153, forward strand.
GGGTGCACCAGCACGCCGTCGACATCCAGCAGCAGCAGCGTGCGCTGCGCGGAGAGACGCTCCCCCATCCGTCAGCTTCCTGCCGGACCGGTCTGGTTGTGCGCCGCGAGATAGGCGTGGTAATCTGCCTCGTCGACCAGCGTCCCGCCGGTGACCTCACCGGAGACGAACCGGCGATTCTTGTCGAAGAAGAACTCGGCCTCCATGCGGTCGAAGCTTTTCTGGCCCACGATCACCTTGCGCGCGTAATAGCCTTGTTGGTCTTCAGTCTGCGACAGGTCGTTGTACCGGTGCAGCCGGATCCTGACCACCTCGCCGGTGGATTGGGAGCGCACGTAAAAGTAAACGCCTTCTGCGTCACCGTCACCGGCCCGACCACCGCCAAACAGTCTCTTCAAAAAGTCCATCTGTTTAACCTCCTCCACAGTCCACTCCACGCACGGATGAGTCCCGGACGGCCAGCGCCTTCCCCGTGCGTGCTACCTGTGATTGTACCGGGCTTGGGGACAGAATCGAAATTCGCCCCTTGGCGCCGTTCGGCTCGCCCCGGCGTGATGGGGCCCGCTGGTGTTGTTCAATCTGCCATAGACAAGTCACCAGTTTGGGATAGGATAGGCCACGGGCGGTACAATAGGCGCCTCATCGGCAAACTGAGCCCGTTCCCGCGGGAGGTAATATGGCCTACAACATGAACCTGGATGATCTCGATCGGATGCGCGCGATCGACGTGGACGAGATGCTGTCGCACATCGACGCGCTGCCCGCTCAGCTCGAGAATGCCTGGCGGCTGGCCCAGACGCTGCCCCTGCCGGAGTCCTACCAGGCGCCGCGCCTGATCGCCCTGTGCGGCATGGGCGGCTCGGCCATCGGTGGTGACCTGGCGGCGGCCATCGTCGCGCCCACGTCGCCGGCCCCGTTCGTCGTCCTGCGCAGCTACGACCTGCCCGCCTTCGTGGCCGGGCCGGAGACGCTGGTCATCGCCAGCAGCAACTCCGGCAACACCGAAGAGACTCTCGCGGCGGCGGAGATCGCCCGCGAGCGCGGAGCGCGGCTGCTGGCGATCACGACCGGCGGCCAGTTGGCCGATCACGCGGCGCGCCACGGCTACCCATTGTGGCAGTTCGACTACAAGAGCCAGCCGCGCGCAGCGCTGGGCTGGAGCCTGGGATTTCTGCTAGGCCTGGCCGACCGTCTGAAGCTGGCCCCTGACCTGGGCGCCGATCTGGCGGGCGCAATCGCGCTGCTGCGCGAGACGGCGCAAGGCTACGGCGCGGGCAGCAGTCTGGCGACCAACCCGGCCAAGCGCACCGCCGGGCAGTTGATCGGGCGGGTACCGCTCTTCGTCGGCGCGGGCATCTTCGAGCCAGTGGCGCGGCGCTGGAAGTGCCAGATCAACGAGAACGCGAAGGCGTGGGCCGAATACGAGCCGATGCCCGAGACCAACCACAACACCGTGGCCGCCATCGGCTTCCCGGCGGATCACAACGTCCCCCTGTCGGCGATCATCATCACCTCGCCCACGCAGGATCACCCGCGCGTGCGGCTGCGCAACGAGCTGATGTACACCATGTGTCTGCAAAACGGGATCATGGCCGATACCTTCCAGCCGCAGGGCGCCACGGCGCTGGCCCAACTGCTGCACGCCGTCCAGTTCGGCGACTATCTGAGCTACTACACCGCGATCGGTTACGGCGTCGATCCCACCGCGATCGCGCCGATTGTTGAGTTGAAAGAGCAGCTCGCTCGTTCACATTAGTCACGGAGGACTCCCCATTATGTCACCCAAACGTTCCGAGCACGTCCGCCTGTTCATCCCTGGCCCGGTCGAGGTCCGCGCCGAAATTCTGGACGCCCAGTCCGAATGGATGATCGGCCACCGTTCGTCGGACTTCGCGGCCCTGTACGGACGCATGCAGCCCAAGCTGCAGCAGGCGTTCTATACCCAGAACCCGGTCTATATATATACGTCATCCGGCACCGGCATCTGGGAATCGGCCTCGCGCTGCGCCGTCCGCGACGATCGGACGATCTTGCACCTGACCTGCGGCGCGTTCAGCGAGCGCTGGGCCGAGGTCAGCCAACTGAACGGCAAGCAGGTCGACGTGATCGCGGTCGAGTGGGGCCGGGCCGTCAAGCCGGAGCAGTTGGCCGATGCGCTGAGCCACGGGACGTATGACGCAGTGGCCTGCGTGATGAACGAAACCAGCACCGGCGTGTGCAACCCGGTCGAGGACTACGCCGACGTGCTCGCGGACTATCCCGATACGCTGTTCCTGGTGGACGTGGTGAGCATCTTCGCCGGGGCCAAAGTCGAGACGGACGCCTGGGGCATCGATGTGTGCCTGACGAGCACGCAGAAAGCCTTCGCGCTGCCGCCGGGGATGGCCTTCGGTGCGGTGTCGCCCGCTGTGCTGGAACGCGCCCGGCAAATCCCGCACCGGGGCTACTATTTCGACGTGCTGGAGATCGACAGGCACCACCAGAAGAACAACACCCCGGCCACCCCGCCGGTGTCGCTGATGTATGCCGCCGACCGCCAGCTCGACGACATGCTTGCCGAAAGGCTGGACGCCCGTTTCGCGCGGCACGAGAAAATGGCCGAGATGACGCGCGACTGGGTGCGGCGGGCGGGCTTCGAGATGTTCTCGGAGGAAGGCTACCACTCGCCTACGGTGTCGAACGTCGCCAACACGCGCAGCATCGACATCGCGGCGCTGAACGCGTTCCTGCGCGAGCGCGGGATGGTGATCTCCAATGGGTACGGTAAGCTGAAGGGCAAGGCGTTCCGCATCGCGCACATGGGCGACACCCAGCCGGAAGACCTCGCAGCGTTATTCGCCGCGATGGACGAGTTTATGGCACAGCAGGCGTAGAGGCTCGTCATGACGTATTTCATCCTCGTTCCGGACAACCTGGAAACATCGGGCCTGGCGCAATTGCGCAGCATCCCCGAGTTCACCGTCCATGCGCCGGGCAAGCTCACCCGCGAGCAGACGCTGGCGCTGATCCCCCAGGCGCACGCCATGATCGTCCGCAGCGATACCAGAGCCGATGCCGAGCTGTTGGCGAACGCCGCGAATCTGAAGGTGATCGTCCGCGCGGGCGTGGGCGTGGACAACATCGACCTGACCGAATGCACCCGCCGGGGTATTGTGGTCATGAACGCGCCCGATGGCAACACGATCTCGACCGCCGAGCACACCTTCGCCCTGCTGCTGGCGCTGGCCCGGCACATCCCCCAGGCGGATGCGTCGGTGCGCGCCGGGCGCTGGGAGCGCAAGAAATTCGTGGGGACGCAGCTTCACGGCAAGACGCTGGGCATCGTCGGCTTTGGCCGGGTGGGGCGCGCCCTGGCCGACCGCGCCAAGGCCTTCGGCATGAAGGAAGTCGCCTTCGATCCTTTCGTGCCGGAGCGGATCGCGCGCCACCTGGGGCTGGCCTGTCCCACGCTGGACATACTGCTCGAAAAAGCCGATATGATCTCGCTGCACGCCGTCGTCACCGACGACACGCGCGGCCTGATCAACCGCGACACCATCGCCAAGATGAAGGACGGCGTGTTGATCGTCAACGCGGCGCGCGGCTCGCTGATCAACAGTGCCGATCTGGCTGAAGCGCTCAAGAGCGGCAAGGTCGCCGGGGCGGCGCTCGACGTGTACGACACCGAGCCGCCCGCGCCGGACAACCCGCTGCTAGGGCTGGACAACGTAATCTACACCCCCCACCTGGGCGCCAGCACGGTCGAGGCGCAGGACGCGGTCGCCGTCCAGGCGGCCTCCGAACTTATCGACGCCCTGCTGCATGGCGAATATAGCAACGTGCGCAACAAGGACGTGCTCCAGCGCTAGGCACGGGCACACGCCGGAGAAAAAGCTGCGAGCGGGTCACACATTGGCCCGCTCGTCGTTTGTCCACTATATGTATATAAGGTGGCGATGGCATCCAGCGGCTTGCGCTGGTTGTCCGGCATGGGATCACCGCGAACCGTCGCGGGCGATCCCGATCTCGGAAGGGTCGGCCTGAGCGCGTCCGGGTCGCAGCAGCATGCGCCAGCGCGGCCCGCGCGCCTCTCTTCAATCGGGAGCGGCGGCGGGTTCCTCGCGCGAGTCTTCGAGCGGCTCGGTCGGCGGTGGGATCTTCACCACGCGGATCTTGCGGATGCGGCGGTCGTCCACGTTCAGCACCTCGATGTGGACGTGCTCCGTCTCGATCTGCTCGCCTTCAACTGGCACCTTGCCCAGCTTGCTGAACACGAACCCGCCCAGCGTGTCGCTCTCGTCGGTTGGCAAATGGATGTCCAGCAGGCGGTTGAGGTCGTCCAGGTCGAACCCGGCGTCGAAGATGTATTCGTGCTCGTCAACTTGCTGGAAGGCTTCCTCTTCGTTGAAGTCGTACTCGTCGCGGATCTCACCCACGATCTCTTCGATCAGGTCTTCGAGCGTCACCAGGCCCGCCGTGCCGCCGTATTCGTCCACCACAATCGCCAGGTGAATCTTGCGCTGCTGCAGCTCGGTGAGCAGATCGACCGCCTTCTTCGATTCCGGCACGAAGTAGGCCGGGCGCAGAATGTCGCGGATCGGGCGCTGGGTGTCGCCGTCGCGCCACATCATGAGCAGGTCTTTGGCATACAACAGCCCGCGCAGGTGATCGATCGATTCTTCGTAGACCGGGATGCGCGAATGCCCGGCCTCGACGATCACCTTCAGCGCCTCTTCGAGCGGCGTGTCGATCTCCAGCGCGACCATGTCGATGCGCGGGACCATCACCTCGCGGGCCAGCGTGTCGCCGAACTGGAAGATCGAATAGATCATCTCTTTTTCTTCGTCTTCGATGGCGCCGCCCTCGGACCCGGCGTCGACCATCATCTTGATCTCTTCTTCCGTCACCAGCGACGAGCTGCCCCGCCCGACGAACGGCGCGGCAAACTGCCCGCTGATCCACTGCATGAGCCGCAGCGCGGGCGCCAGCAGGTGCGCCAGCAGATTGATCGGCGTCACGGACCACATGGCGATCTCGTCGGCGTGGCCGAGCGCGATATTGCCCGGCAGCATCTCGCCGAAGATCAGCGTGACGATCGCGACCGCCAGCAGCACGCCGCCGTAGGCCAGCACATCGGCCAGGGCGGGGCTGACCTGCTGATCGAGGAGCACATCGCGCAGCGGCGGCGCCAGCGAGACCGAAGCGACCAGCGCGATCGCGAAGCGCAGCAGCAGATCGACCAGTTGCTGTGAGGCCAGCAGGCGCGTGGCATCTCCCGCCAGCGCCAACGCTCTGTCGGCCCGCTGGTTGCCTTCTTCGGCCAGCTCGCGCAGATGGGATTTGTGCGTGTTGATGAGCGCCACGTAGGCCATTTTGAGCACTGCGTTGAGCAGGATGAATCCGCCCAACACGAGCAGTCCGGTCAGGCTATCATTCACGGCTGTTTACCTTTGAAGCTGATAGGCGGGAGTGATGGCATGGCGCGACGAACTGGCCCCGCCAGGATGCACGACGACCCTGAGAGTCACATGGCAGGATTGAGTCGCAGACAAAAGATGAGGGTGGTTCGGAAGAGTCTTCGGACACGCTTGGTTTCACTGCTGATTATTCGTCTCGAACGCCGCCAGCGGGCCAGGCCCCTGACGCCGTCAAGCGGCATTGTACCACAAAAGGTGGCGTCGTCAAAGGGGGCGGCGTGGCGTGCTGTGGGCCGCCCGGCAAGTTATGTCAGGTTCCCCAACCATCGCGCAGGGCGGCGGGAAGGACCGAATTTGAGGCGATAAAGTGAGACGGAGGCATTCCCTTAACGGTATCTCTTGCTATCTTCTCGCCTAAAACGCCAAAATGGGCCATTTAGGCTCTGTCCAGAGTTCGCACATCCGCTATAATGTGGGATATTGCGCCTGCCTTTTTGGATATTGAGGGATTTTTACGAGTCCCATGCACCGGCAACGTTGGCGATGGCTGTGGCTCTGGGTGGGAGTATTGGTAGCTGGATGCGGTCAGGTATGGTCTTCGAACGGGACCCCACCCTCCACACGACAGCCCACACTGCCTCTTTTCGGCTATACGCTCGTGCCGCCTTCACTGACTCCCAGCCTGTGGCCGGTCTATACCCCGACGCCGCTGATCACCGCGGAGGGGCCCGGCTTGGGCCCGGCCCTGTACCTGACCGTGATCGGCCCGGCGTGTTATGAAACGCCGGTCAGCAGCCTGATCTGTCTGGGACAGGTGCGCAACACGCTGGGGGTGCCGGTCGAACATGTGACGGTGGGCGTGCAGTTGCTCGATCGCAACGGCGCGCCACTGGCCCAGGGCGAGACCTTTCTCTCTCGCGTCGTGCTGCCATCAGGGCTGACGGGCCCGTATCGCGTGCTGTTCGAGCGCGTTCCGGAGGGATACGCCGGGGCGTACGGCTTTGTCAAGTCGGGGCAGGTCGCCACCGACGCCGGGCTGCGCTACGCCGAGTTGGAGCTGCGCCAGCTCTCCGGCACGTTCGTCATGGACCAGTACCAGGTGGCGCTGTCGGTCGTCAACAAGAGCCGCTATCCGGTGGAACATGTCTCCGTGACGATGACGCTGCTCGATGGCAACGGCGACGTGACCGGGTTCCGGCAGGTCTATCTGGAAGCGGGGCAGCGCCTGAAGCCAGGCGAATCGCTGGCCCTGACGATGAAGGTGATTCCCCAAGGACCCAACACGGTCGGTTTCGACGCGTTTGCCGAGGGCAGGCTGGTGCTCAACAACTAACCGGCCTGGGCCACGGCGAACGTCAGCGCGGCCCATTCCTCGAGGCTGAGCGTCTCGGCGCGGCGCTGCGGATCGATGCCCGCGCCCGCCAGCAGGTCCCCCGCCTGCGCTTTGGCGATGCCCAGCCCGGCGCTCAATGAGTTGCGGAGTTGTTTGCGCTTCTGCCCGAAACCGGCGCGCACCACACGAAAAAACAGTTTCTCGTCCGGGACGGCGACGCTCGGCGCGTCAAGCACGTCGATGCGCACCACCGCCGAGTCCACGTCGGGCCGCGGCCAGAACGCCGCCGGATTCAGGCGCATGGCGATCTGCGGCTGGCCGTAGAACTGCACGCTGACCGCCAGCAAGCTCATATCGCCCGGCTCAGCGACCAGGCGCTCAGCCACCTCGCGCTGGACGGTGAGTACCAGCCGCTGTGGGCGGGGCGCCGTTTCGAGCAGGCGGCGCAAGATGGCGCTGGTGATGTAGTACGGCAGGTTGGCGACCACCACGTAAGGCGTCCTCCCGACCAGGGCGGGGATATCCACCTCCAGGATGTCGCCGTGGACGATCTCGACGCCCGGCAGGCCGGCGGTGGCGGCTTCCAGCAGCGGGATCAGGCGCGTATCCAGCTCCACGGCGATCACCCGCGCGGCGTGCGCTGCCAGGACACGAGTCAGGTTGCCGGTGCCAGGGCCGATCTCCAACACGGTCGCGCCCGGGTCCAGCCCGGCGATCTCGACGATTTTTTCCAGCGCGTTGGGATCGTGCAGGAAGTTCTGGCCCAGGCTCTTTTTTGGCGTGATGGCGTGCTGCTCGAGCAGGTGGCGGTCATTCACGGTGAGGTTACTCTCCCACGGCGATCACGCGCGGGACTGGCGGCTGGATGATCTTCTCGCTTTCGACTTCACGGCTGACCTCGCGCCCGTTCTCGACGCGCACGCGAACCCGCCGCTCGCGCTCGCCCGCGGACCCGGCTTCGATCACGCGCTGCTCGCCGCGCGCCAGGTCCGGATCGATGCGCTCGATGGTCACGAAGGGCACCCGCTCGCGCTCGATGGCGCTCTCCTCGCTAACGCGCACCAGCTCGATGATCATGCCCGGCTCCAGCGGGTCGTCCAGGTCGGGGATCGTGTAATCCAGGCCCACCGGCGCGATCCCGATGCTGGCCAGCGCGTCGCCCACCAGCGGGCCACGCCCGCGTGTGACCAGTTGGCGGCCATCCGCACGCACCGTCACCGGGAGCGATCGCTCGATCCGGATCGTCATGCCATCGGTGACCAGGGTGTTGAAGCCGGGCGTCACCCGGTCGGCCAGGTAAAGCGTGATCCCCGCCGCGTCGAGCGCGCCGCCGACGTCGGGCCGCGTGGTGTGTATCTCGTACGCGCGGCCATTGTCGATGATGGTCAGGCTCACGCTGCGCACGACGCGAATGGTTGTCGGGGCGGCCTCCCAGGGATGGTCGTCCAGGGCGTCAAGCGAGTATGTGCGGCCATTCACCTGGACGACATCATACATCTGGAGCGTGATAGACTGCTCTTGCAGCACGTCGAGCGGGTGGATCGCCTGGGTGCGGATCTGCTGGAAGGTCCCGTCGGCGTCGAGCGCAACCGCCTGTGCCTTGCGCACCGCGATCGTCAGGCCGTCGGTCACGGACGTGTCGAGCGCGGGCGCGACGACATCTTCCGGGTCCAGCTCCACGCCCGCTTCATCGAGCGCGTCGCCGACCGTGCCGGCCCAGGTGCGGTGGTGGATTACCTGGCCGTCGATATTGATGGTGATGGCGGATTGGGCGGTGTAGGTCAGGACCAGTCCGGCGCTAGCCAGGGCAGCCACGGCCAGTCCCCCCCTCACCAGCCAGACCCGCGGACGCCGCCGTCGCGGCATGCGTTCAGGTAGCTCAGCCATCGGTCACGTCAGACTTCGACCCCAACGAAAACGGGGATTGTAAGCAGGTTGCTCGGGCCAGGCGCTCCTGCGGCACCCAGGGTGAAATCCTTAGTGCTGCTGCCTTCCGGCCCTGACACGATTCGGACGCCCTGCCGCGCAGGACCCAGTCCGAGCAACCTGCCAACAACCCACCGTAACACTGCGTGGTACATGTTGCCTCATCGTCAGGCGATCATGCGAGGATAGTAGCGGATTCGGCAGCGGTTGTCAACCGTGGACTCGCGGGTGCGGCGGCTGGACGGGGCGTCACCGGCGGCCAGCGATTCTTTAACGAACCGCCTATTGTCAGGGCCTGTCGCCTGATGTTAAAATAATACAGAGATGAGAGTATACTTCCCGTATTCGATCCGCGGTGCAAGCGCGGAACACGCTCCTGACAAGGTCTCCTGGCAACCTGTCGCGTTTGAGATGATGCGCCTGGCCTTCCATGCGTGTCCTTGCCGGGTATGGTTGGGGTGACATGCCTAAATCGGATCCACGGTCGTTAACGCCGCTCGACCTGCCGCTGGTGCGGCGCTTGATGCCTCAGCGCCTGCCGCTCGACATGTCGACGGCGCTCACGCGCGGCAATCATGGGATGGAAGATGCGGTCCTGTTTTCCATGCCCCTGACCGATCTGGGCGCGCCGACGCTGGTCATGCGCAATGGCGAGAGCGGGTATGTCGGCCAGTTCCGGCACCGCGCGGGCGACCCAGTGGCCCACCTCACGTTTCTATCTCCCGAACCGCAAGAAGGCGACATGCACGACTGGACGCGGTTGCTCGAGGCGATTGCGTTCGAGGCGGGCAAACGCGGCGCGCACCTGATCAACGCGGAAGTGGCCGAGGATCATCCGGTGTTCGTGTCTTTCCGGATGGCCGGGTTTGCTGTGTATTCGCGGCAGGTGATCATGCGGCGCCATCCCGCGCCGGTGCCCGCCGTGGAGCGCAACCTGCTGCGGCCCGAAGCTTCGCACGACGCCTTCGCGATCAGCACGCTGCACGCGAATACCGTGCCGCGGCTGCTCCAACAGGCCGACCCGCTGCCCGGCGCCGATGGGAACGGATTGGTCTACGAGCGCGACGGGCAGATGGCGGGCTACCTGGCCGTGATCGAAGGCAAGGCCGGGATCGTGATCAAGCCGTACTTTCATCCCGAAGTGTACGAGCAGGCACCGGCTATCATTGCGTCGGCCCTGGCGGTTTTGCCGCGCGCGGCTCACCTGCCCGTCTTTCTGTACGCACGTGCGTATCAGGACTGGCTGCGAGGCGCGCTAGAACAAGTGGAGTTTGAGCCATGGATCAATCAGGCTTTGATGGTTAAGTACACTTTGGTGCGGGCCGAGCGGGCCGAGCTGGTCAGCCTGCCCGGATTGGAGCCGAATCATTTGCGGCCCCCGGTCGTGGACCGGCCGCTGCCGGTGCACAAGCGTGCCTCCCGGCAGCACACCTTAAACCGAGAAAGCTGGCTGGCGCTCTGGAGGCGCCCCGGCAGAAGACTGAGACAACACGAACCCTATGGAACGCCGAATAACAGATGACCTGGACCAACTCAAAGCCGTCCTGCCCGATTATCTCGTCAAGGCGCTAAACGCGCTCGATCGCGACGAAGACGATCTGCTCGAGGTGATTCTGGACCTGGGACGCGTGCCGACCGCGCGCTTCGTCGAGGATGAAGTCGTCCTGGACGACGGCGAAGTCACCGCCGACACGATCAACTATGTGGCGCAGCGCGTGGGCGAGTTCGACGACGACAACCGCGCGGGGATCGAGCGCACGCTGCATCGCATCAGCGCCATCCGCAACCGCCGCGGGCACATCGTCGGGCTGACCTGCCGCGTGGGGCGTGCGGTCTACGGCACCATCGACATCATTCAAGATATCGTGGAGGCCGGCAACAACGTGCTGCTGCTGGGCCCGCCCGGCGTGGGCAAGACCACGCTGCTGCGCGAAGCGGCGCGCGTCCTGGCCGAGTCGCGGCGCGTGGTGATCGTCGACACGTCGAACGAGATCGGCGGCGACGGCGATGTGCCCC
>JAXGOS010000002.1:0-1994 GCA_040767355.1 Aggregatilineaceae bacterium
CGTCTGGGAGCCTGTGCTAGAATCAACGCGGTTTTGCGACTTTCAGAACGCTCTGAACGATGGAGAGGCCACAGCAATGGCGTATGCCGATCTGCGCGATTTTCTCGCGCGCCTGGAAGCGGAAGGCGAATTGGTGCGCATCACCGCGCCGGTGAGCGCCCACCTGGAGATCACCGAAATCACCGAGCGGGTTAGCAAGGGGCCGGACGCGCAGAACAAGGCGCTGCTCTTTGAGAGCGTGGCGGGCAGCACCATGCCCGTGCTGATCAACGCCTTCGGCTCGGCGCGACGGATGGCCCTGGCCCTGGGCGTGGACGATCTCGAAGAGGTGCGCCACAAGCTGGGCAAGCTGGTCGATCCGCGCCTGCCGCAAGGGATGGGCGCGATGATGAAGCGCGGGAGCGAGATGCTGGCCGCGCTGCACAGCATCGGCCTGGGGCCGAGCCGCGTCCGCCGCGCACCGTGCCAGGAAGTGGTCATCACCGACAACCCCTCGCTCGACCTGCTGCCCATCCTCACCTGCTGGCCGGAGGACGGCGGCCCGTACATCACCCTGCCGCAGGTCATCACCCGCGATCCGGTCAGCGGCGCGCGCAATGTGGGCATGTACCGCCTGCAGAAGTTCGACGAGCGCACACTGGGGATGCACTGGCAGCGGCACAAGGGCGGCGCCGACCACGAGCGCGAAGCGCGCGCCCACCAACAGGAGCGTATTCCCTGCGCCATCGCCCTCGGGGGCGACCCGGCCCAGATGTGGTGTAGCTCCGCGCCGCTGCCGCCCGGCATTGACGAGTACCTGCTGGCAAGCTGGCTGCGCGGCAAGCCGGTGCCTTTCGTCAAGTGCATCACCCAGGACATCGAGGCCCCGGCCAACGCCGAGATCGTCATCGAGGGCTATGTAGACCTGAGCGAGCGCCGTCTCGAAGGGCCGTTCGGCGATCACACCGGCTTCTACACGCCGCCGGACTACTTCCCCGTCTTCCACGTCACGGCGATCACGCACAAGCGCGGCGCGATCTACCCGGCGACGGTTGTCGGCAAGCCGCCAATGGAAGACTACTGGATGGGCAAGGCGACCGAGCGGCTGTTCCTGCCGCTGCTCCAGCTTTTCCAGGGCGAGATCGCCGACTTCGACATGCCCGCCGAGGGCGTCTTTCACAACCTGATCGTCGCCAGCCTCGCCCCGCGCTACCCCGGTCACGCCCAGAAGGTGATGTACGGCATCTGGTCTATCGGGCTGATGATGCTCGCCAAGGCGGTGATCATCGTGGACGCGGAAGTGAACGTCCACGACCCGGCGGCGGTGGCCGACGCGGTGCTGGCCTACGTGGACTGGCGGCGCGACATCACCCTGGTGGACGGGCCGGTAGACCAGCTCGATCACAGCGCCATCCAGGATTCTTACGGAGGCAAGATCGGCGTGGATGCCACGCGCAAGCCGGATCGCGCGCCTGCTCCGGCTCCCGCTGCGCTCCCCACCGAGGCGCTGGCCGCCCTGCTGGGCGAGCGCTGGCACAGCCCGCGTGCCAGACTGCTTCTCGTGGGCGTGGACAAGACGGAGCGACCCGTGCGCGAGACATTCGAGGCGATCTGGGGAATTGCGCCGGAGGTGAGCATCGTCGCCCTGGACTCGTCCGTTGACGTGCGCTGCCTGCCGGAGGCAGCCTGGCGCACACTGGGCAACGTGGACTGGCGGCGCGATATCGTGGTGCAGGGCGGGCCGGTGGATCACTTCGCCGGGGACGGCCCGCGCGGGCAGATCGGCATTGACGCCACGAGCAAGGGCGCGGAGGACGGGCATTCGCGCGGCTGGCCGCAGGAGATCGCCATGAGCGAGGAGATTGTGCGGCTGGTGGACGAGAAGTGGGCGGATTACGGGATCGGGCCTTGAGTCGGGAGGCAAGAGACGCGGATCGTGCGCGTCCACGAACGACCTGTTACCAGGGAGCATCAGAAATGCTCTCTGAAAGCCTCCCCCCTCGATCCCCCCTCCA
>JAXGOS010000020.1:0-92413 GCA_040767355.1 Aggregatilineaceae bacterium
TCTCGCCGCCGAGTTCGCGCTGGACGAGACCGGCTACCGGCTGGTCGCCAACGGCGGCGCGTACCAGGACATCCCCCACCTGCATTTTCACCTGATCGCCGACGCGCCCGCCCGCTGACGCCCGCCTCACATGTCCGGCGCGCCGTCGCGCCACTCGGCCAGGGCCAACCGCGCCGCGGACGTGTCCAGCCGGCGCAGCGCGGACTCAGCGACGTAGCGCACCATCGGCTCCGGATCGCGCAGAGCGCGCGCCAGGCCGGGCACCACTTTGGCCGCGGCGTGGGCGCGTGGCTCGACGCCGATGCGCAGCAGGGCCATCACCACGCGCCGCCGCACGTCGGGCCGGGGATCGTCGTACGTGTCGAGCAGGCGGCCGATAGCGACCGGGTTGCCGATCTTGCCCAGCGCCTCGGCGGCGGTGATGCGCACGAAGACGTCGTCGCTGTCCAGGGCGCGCAGCAGGGCGGGCACGGCGTTGGGATCCAGGGGCATCGGCGGCTTCCTTTTCCGGGCGAAGGCTCATCGTATCCGTTTATAGCGCAAAACGGCGGTTTGCGGCATTCCCCAAAAGATACCGGGGCGACCTCGCGTGAGATCGCCCCGGCAGCGTGCTATGTGGAGGGTGGCGCTTATGGCAGGTTCACGTCGCAGCGCCCGGCGGCGGTGTCGCACGTCGCCACGACGGCGCCGTTGTAGCTCACCGTGAAGCTGCCCCCCGTCCAGAAGACGGCGTTATCGCTGGTGATCCAGCCCTGGCGCGCGTCGCCACACTCCGGCGGCGCGGGCTGCTCGTCCACGCCGAAGCCCCAGATCATCAGGCAGCCCCGGCTCTTGAAGCTCTCCAGCGGCGACGAGGTGTACTCGGTCCACACGCTCGCCGGCATGGTGATCCCCGCCCCGGAGAAGCTCAGCGGCCCCAGGTTGATCTCCGCGCCGGAGACGTTCTGCAGCGTGAAGGCTGGCACGCCCGCGTCGTAGATCAGCAGCAGGTCCTGCTCGGCGGGATGCTCGATCACGCCCGGCTGGGCTACCGGCGCGGGGACCGGCTGCCAGCGAGGCCACGTGTCGTCGAACGACGGGCTGTTGGTCAGGTTGACCAGCCCGGCGCCGCTCGCCTGGATGGCGAACAGGTCGAAGGTGCCGCCCTGGTTGCTGGCGAAGGCGAGCCACCGGCCATCCGGCGACCACGACACGCCGGCGATCTCCCCGGCGTCGAGGGTGTACTGCATCAGGTCTGCCCCGTCGGGCCGGACGCTGAACAGCGCGGTTTGCCCGCTCCCGGCTGGCGTCTCGGCCACGTAGGCGATGCGCTCGCCGTCCGGCGACCACGCCAAGGCCGAGACAACGGCCTGGCTGGTCAGCGCGCGCGGCGTGCCGTCCTGGAGCACGACCAGGTCCGCGAAGTCGTCTTCCGCCGCGATGTACGCGATCTGCAGCCCGTCCGGCGACCAGGCCGGGGCGGACTCGTCGGCGTCCGTCGTGGTTTCGCGCTGGAGCAGGGTCCCGTCCGCCGCGCTCATGGAATCGAGCTCCATGTTGCCGTCCCGATTGGAGACGAACGCGATCCGCGCCCCGTCCGGCGACCACGCCGGGTCGAGATCGTCGGCAGGGTTGCCGGTCAGGTTGAGCGGCGCCTGCCCGCCGGACGTCATGGTGTAAATCTCCGGGTTGCCGGTCCGCTCGGAGACGAACGCGATTCGCATCCCGTCCGGCGACCAGACCGGCCCCGCGTCGCTCGTGTCCGGCAGGTTGGTCAGGTTGGTGAGCATCTGACCGTCGGCGGAGGCGACGACCACGTCGGCCCCGTTCGAGAACGCCACGCGCGTCCCGTCCGGCGACCAGGCAAGCGCGCCGTCAGCCGCTTCGGTGCTGCCGAGCGATGTGACAGCCCCGCTGCCAACCCCCATGACGTAGGGCAGAAGGGTGTCGCCGGTTTGCGCGCCGCTCAGGTAGGCGATCAGGACGTTATCCAGCGCGGGCCGGGGACCAGTCGCCAGGGCGGCGCCGCTGGCAGGCCACGGCTCCAGCCAGTAATCGCCGGTCATACCTTCGGCAGTCCAGCCGGTCTGGCCGTCCCAGCGGCGGATCTGCCACCACCAGAAGTTGTCGGCGCACTGCGGGCCGCCGATCACACTGACGATCTCGCCGTCGGGCATCACGCCCAGGACGGTGCTGGTCTCGGCGGCGCTGGCCGCGGCGCGCAGGTTGTTGCCGGTGCCGTCCGACACGGTGACGCGCGCGCTCTGCCCGGCGCTGAGGCGCGGAGCCGGCGCCGTGCCGCAGGTCGTTTGAGCCGCGGCGGGCTGGGTCCCCGCGAGGGGGGCGATCACCGCCAGGGCTACGATCAGTGCGATTGCGTGAAACAGTCTCAGGTGCATCGTTCGTTTCTCCTTCTCGATCAAGGTGCCAGCCGCGGCGGGTGGCCGGGCGGGTGTCACCCTGTTGGACTCAGGACAGGGCGTGCTGTATTACGGCCCCAAGCATAGAACATCTGCGATGGGGTGAAAAGAACGAGGGTGCCGAGCAGCGAGCAAGCGTAGATCGATCGTAGGAAAACTCGTCAGGTTCGGTCCGGACCAGGCGCCTATTGTGTCCCCGCGCGCTTCACCTATACTGGAAATCGGGGGGGATTGCGCGGCTTTGTGGGAGATACAGCTATCAACCGGCGACACTTTCTCAAACTGGCAGGGCTGGCAGCGCTGGCGCTGACCGGTCCGGCGGGCGACGCGCGCGCCTCGGATCTGGCCGAGGTGCCCGTCCCGCCGTCGCTGATGCTGCACAGCCGCCACCGCTGGCGGCTCGAGCCGATGCTGACGGCGCTGCGCCGCGAAGGATTCGAGGGGATCACCTACGCCGATCTCGAGCGGGCGCTGCTGGGACAGGCCGAGCTGCCGCCCAGGCCGGCGCTGATCACGATCGACGACGTGTGCCCGGCGCGCGGCAGCCCCAGCTTTGCCTATTTCGCGGCGATGAAAAACCTGCTGGTTGACTACGGTTTTCCGGCCACCTTTTCCGTCATCACCCGGCCCGACGTCCCGCACGATGACGCGCTGTGGGACCAGCTCGCCGCCTGGACGCTCGACGGCATCCGGCTGGAAACGCACACCGCCTATCACTCCAACCTGGACAATCCCGCCTTCACCCCCTCCGATTACGAGGAGGAGATCGGGGAGTCGGCGGCGCTGATCCGCGAGCGGACCGGCTGCGACGTGCGCGCGTTGATCCTGCCGTTCGGCAATGGACACTGCGCGCGCACCGGCGAGACCGATCCCCGGATTGTGGCGGCCTGCCAGGGGGCTGGGCTGCGCTTCGTCGTCGGCATCACGGGCGGGCGGGCGCCGCTGCCGGTGGATAGCGCGCCGGATGACGTGCTGTATGTCGGGCGGGTCGGCCCCGGCGTCAGCGACAATGCCCCGGGCGCGCTGCACGAGCTGGCACACTGGGGCGCTGGGGGCGAGCATCGAGCCGGGCGACCGGCGGATTGACCTCCGCCGCGACCAGCCGCACGTAGCGGCAGACGTGTCACGTGCGCCGGGCTGGGCCGGGTCGAACCCGCTGGTGGTGGGTGTTCCCATCTCGAGAGCGGCGGTCGGGAGCAGGGCGGTTTGCCGGTGGTCCCCGCGTTACTGCCTCGCGCGCTCCCAAAACAAACCATTGAGAAACGGAGCGCGTGTTCGGAATCGTTCCGCCATCCTTAACTTGACAAACAGAACATACGTTCGTATACTGAAGATAGTTTCCACTACCCACTGTTAGCACGCAAAAATTCCCCCCTCCCCGAAATTCGTGCGGCGTGCTGACAAAAAACCGGGCGATCGCTTGCGGACGATCGCCCGGTTTGTGGTGCAACGACGCCCGCGTGGCCGCCCCTAACGGAACTTGCGCGACGACTTACGCAGGCTGGCCCGCAGGTCCGCCCCCTTGAGCGGCTTGCCCAGCAGCGCCGCCAGCAGGCAGACATCCAGCAGACCCGCCGCCAGCGGTACTAGGCCGATGATCGCCACGATGATGCCCGCGGTGTCACCGATCACCCCCAATCCGATCACAATGAGCACAATGCCCACGATACCCCGTGCAATGCGGCCATTCTGACTTGCGGCAAAACTGAGCAACGCGTCCATGCCAAACCAGCTCCTCGAACTCAGTGGACTCCCATCGGACTTTCACGGTGTTATAACCCCGGTCCGCGCGGCGCGTTGTGCGGAATCAGGATGCGTCTTCGGTCGGCTCGCACGCCTCGGCGCGCGGCTCGTCCGCTCCAGGCGCGCGGGTAGCAAGAATCTTGTCAACCCGGCGCCCGTCCATGTCGACGACCTCAAAGCGGAAGCCGCCCCACCGAAAGCACGCTCCGACGGCCGGAATGACGCCCAGCCGGCTCATGATGAACCCGCCAAGCGTCTCGTAGTTGGCGCGCTCCTCGTCCGGCAGGTTGGCGATGCCCAGCAGCTCCCTGGCCTCGTCGATGTTCATCAGCCCATCCAGCAGCCACGAGCCATCCGCCCTCTGGACCGCCTCCGGCTCGCTGGACTCGCCCCAGGAAGGAATATCCCCGACGATGGCTTCCAGCAGGTCGTGCTCGGTGATCATCCCCTGGACGCCACCGTGCTCATCGATGACCAGGACTAGGTGATCGTCACTGCGCCGGAACAGGTCCACGATGCGCGAGGCGGTCGCCCTCTCGGGCGCGAAGCGCGGCGCGGACAGGTGCGCCAGCAGATCGATCGGGCGCCCGGCGAGGCAGTCGGCCAGCAGGTCCTGCGCGCGCACGATCCCCAACACGTGATCCAGGCTGTCGCGGCATACCGGGAAGCTGGCGTGACCGCTGGCGGCGATCTTCTGGCGGATTTCGTCGGTCGTGTCCCCGACTTCCAACCATGTGACCTCGGTATGCGGCGTCATCAACGCGTTGATGTGTTGGTCGTCCAGACGAAAGACGCTCTCGACCATGTCCTGCTCGTCGTGCCGGAAGACGCCAGCCTGGGCGCTCTCCTCGATCATGATCCGGATCTCTTCTTCGCTCACCGGCCGGTCGTCCGCCTGCTTGACGCCCAACGCCTTCAGCACCAGGTTGGTGGACAGGCTCAAGAAGCGCACCAGCGGATAGGCGAGCAGCGACAGCCAGTGCATCGGCAGCGCGACCAGCGAGGCGACTCGCTCCGGGTTTTGCAGCGCCAGCCGTTTGGGCACCAGCTCGCCGATGATCAGCGTCAGGTAGGTAATGGTCAGCACGACGAGGCCCAGGCCCAGCGCGCTGCTGTACGGGGCCAGCGGCTCGATCCCGTCGAGCCAGTCACCCAGCGCGCCGGCGATGGTCGCGCCGCCGAACGCGCCGGCCAGCACGCCGACCAGCGTGATCCCGATCTGAACCGTGGACAGGAAGCGATCCGGCGCTTCGGCCAGGTCGAGTGCCACGCGGGCGGTATGGCTGCCGCTGTTCGACAGCTCGCGCAGGCGGGCTCTCCGCGCCGACATGACCGCCAGCTCCGACATGGCGAAGACGCCGTTCATGGCGATCAGGACGGTGATCGCCAGGATTTCTAGAATGATGGTGGACATGCCGTTCCTCGAGAGACTCGCGATACGCAGCTAGTTCAATTATGGCAGAGATCGGGCGAAATGCCGCGCCTGGTCCCTGGCTAAAGGCATGGCGCGGGGCACACCGACCTGCTGTGCCCCGCGCGCTCTGAGTATATGCAGCGCGGACCCGTAAGCCCGCGCTGTTGTGAACGCTGGTCGACTTACGGGTAGATCCCGCGCGTCCGGGTGGCTTCGCCCACCCGCTTGATCGCCGTGATCTGCGCGGCGGTGCGCATATCGACGTGGTACTGCTCCTGCGTGCGGACGACCTCATCATAGGCCTTGATCAGCACGCGGCCCAACTGCCGGTTGACCTCTTCCACGTCCCAGAAGAACGCCTGCAGGCCCTGGACCCATTCGAAGTAGGAGACGGTCACGCCGCCGGCGTTCGCCAGGATGTCCGGGATGATGTGCACGCCCTTGTCGAACAGGATGTCGTCCGCTTCGGGGGTGGTGGGGCCGTTGGCGCCTTCGACGACCAGGAACGCCTTCACGTCGGCGGCGTTCGCCTCGGTGAGCTGGTTTTCGAGCGCGCACGGGGCCAGCACGTCACACTCCAGCGCCAGTAGCTCGGCGTTGGTGAGCTTGTCGGCTTTGGAGTAGCCCTCGAGCAGGTTATGGTGGCTCTGGGCCGTGTACGCCATAACGTCATCGATGTCGAGCCCCTTGGCGTTGTAGTAGCCGCCGGTGACGTCGCTGACGGCGACGACCTTGTAGCCCAGGTCGAAGGCGTGCTTGGCGGCGAAGGTGCCCACGTTGCCAAATCCCTGGATCGCGACGCGAATCGCGCCGGGATCGTTGTGGCCCGCGCGACGCAGCGCCTCGTCCATGCAGATGATTACACCGCGCCCGGTCGCCTCGCGGCGGCCCTGGCTGCCGCCCACGTTGATCGGCTTGCCGGTCACGATGGCGGGCACCGAATAACCGACGGTCATGCTGTAGGTATCCATGATCCAGGCCATGGTCTGGGGGTTGGTGCCCATGTCCGGAGCCGGAATGTCGCCATACGGGCTGATCAGCAGGCTGATCTCCGTGGCATAGCGGCGGGTGAGGCGCTCCAGCTCGTTCTGGCTCATGGCGAACGGATCGCAGATCACGCCGCCCTTGGCGCCGCCGTAGGGTAGATTGACCAGGGCGCATTTCCAGGTCATCCACATGGCCAGGGCGCGGACTTCGTCCAGATCGACGGTCGGGGCGTAGCGAATGCCGCCTTTGGAGGGTCCGAGCACGGTGCTGTGGTGCACACGGTAGCCGGAGTAGATTTTGATGTCGCCATTATCCATGCGCACCGGGAAGTTCACCGACAGCTCGCGCTTGATATGGCGCAGGTAATCCTTGATACCGGCTGGCAAATCGAGATACGCAACCGCACGATCATACTGCCGGAGGGCGACCTCGTAGGCATTGATGCGCTGAGTTGCATGGGCATGTATCGCCATAACGTTTTGATTCTCCTTGAAGTCTAAAAGGTTGCTTTAGGCATAGTAAAAAAGTGGTGGTGCCAATATCTAGTCCTTATCACTCTCAGTATACGATGGTCTTCAAGAGCCTGACAGTAGCCAATGCACATCAAACTCGGTGAAGAGAAACACATCTCGGCTAGGCTTCTGGGGCGCTGACGGTGAATTCCAGCGTCTCGGCTTTGGCGTTGTCGATGTAGACGTCCACCGTCCACGTCCCGGACGGCCAGCTCCCCGCCCCTTGCGATTCCCAGTCCAGCCCCAGCAACACCTGCCCGACCGTGTTGTCCGCCTCGAGCGTATCGGTGGCGTAGGATACGCCGCTCGGCGCCGTGAAGACGGCGTGCACGGGCAGCGTGCGGCTGTGCGCGCCCAGCGTCACCACCACGTTCAGGTCGTCGTCGGCCAGGAACGTCGTCGTCTTGACCAGCGCGTCCGGGGTCGTGCCGTCACCCGAGGCGACATACGCCTCGTGCACCGACTCCGACCCGCAGGCGGCCAGCACCATCACCAGCACAGCGCCCACCAGCAGAACTACGATCCGTTTCATACTGCCATCTTCCTTCACCAGACCCGGCACAGCGTACCCTAATAATACACGCGATGGCCGCCTTTTTACCAGCCGCGGCTTGCCGCCCCATGGCGTCCGGAATGTCGCCCGGCGCTGTCCATTATACGCGCCGATCCTGGCAGGTCCGCCCCTGATGAACACAACAAAAATCCCCCTCAAACGTCACATTCGAGGGGGACCGAACGGCTTGGGACGCGGCGATCTTACGGGATCAGCAGCACCTGTCCGGCGTAGATGCGCGAGATATTGTAGATGCCGTTGAGCGCCGCCAGCGTGTACATGTTGACCCCGTAGCGCAGCGAGATGCGGAACAGGTTCTCGCCTGGCTGGACGACGTGCGTGCGGTAGCCAGGGACCGGCTGCGGCAGTG
This sequence comes from Aggregatilineaceae bacterium, assembly GCA_040767355.1. GTDB lineage: Bacteria > Chloroflexota > Anaerolineae > Aggregatilineales > Aggregatilineaceae > LM3-B42. The sequence goes on from JAXGOS010000020.1 coordinate 7,979, forward strand.
GCTGGGGCTGCGGCGCGCCGCCTTCGACCGGCAGACTGTAGAGCGGGTAGGTGGTGGCGATGTAGCTCGCGTTCACCCACCCCTGCACGCCGTTCGACAGCGCGACTTTCACCCAGGTCGTGTAGTAGTTGCGCGCCAGGAGTGTCATGGTCGTGCCGCGGTAGACCGAGAATACCACGCCGTAGTTAATGCCCGGGCCGCTACGGACATGCAGCGCGCCGGTGTTGACGGTGGCCACGGCTCCACCTGGGACGGGCTGGGGCTGCGGCTGCGGGGCGCCTTCAACGGGCAGGTTGTAGAGCGGGTAGGCGGTGGCGATGTAGCGCGCGTTGACCCATCCCTGGGTGCCGTTCCACAGCGCGACCTTGACCCACGACGTATCGGCATTGCGCGCCAGGAGGGTGAGGACCGTCCCGCGGTAGACCGAGGTCACCACACCGTAGCTGATGCCCGGCCCGCTGCGGATATTGAGCGCGCCCGTGTTGACGGTGGCGGTGGCGCCGCCGCTGGCGGATGCCCGCTGAAGCGGTCCAACCCCGAGGGTGAACAGCATCGCGATCAGCGCGACGGCGAGAAGTGGCTTGTAGATGTGCTTGTTCATAGTGGGCTCCAGTTTTGCTGATAGCGTTATTGCGTGTCTTGCTTGCAGTGTAGGACAGAACCAGAGCAGACTCAATAGACCGTCAAAGAGCAGCGGGGAATGCGTAGACGAGGCGACAGGCGGGCGTAGAAATCGGCGCGCTAAGGTTTGGATTTCGTTTGCGACCGGAACGCGAATTTCCGTTCTCGCCTGATCGATCTCAAATTCGGCGAGCGCGGCCAATTACCCATTGCCCGCGACGTGGAGATTTGTTAGACTCTCCTTTCGCCCTGGTGGACAGGGCCCTGACCCCGCCGGGCAGTTGTTGACACGCGCCCGGCCCGGCAGTACACTAGTAGAACACGCGTTCCGCCCATGCGTTCGTTTCACGCGTGTCTTCGTAACCCCAACCACCAAGTTGCAGAGGGTGTTCCACCATGTCGCAAACCGAGATCGTCGTGCGTGGTGCACGCGAGCATAACCTGAAGAACATCGATGTGATCATCCCGCGCGACAAGCTGGTGGTGATCACCGGCCTGAGCGGCAGCGGCAAAAGTTCCCTGGCTTTCGATACCATTTTCGCCGAAGGCCAGCGCCGCTATGTCGAATCGCTCTCGGCGTACGCGCGGCAGTTCCTGGGGCAGATGGACAAGCCCGACGTCGACCAGATCGAGGGTCTCTCGCCGTCCATCTCGATCGACCAGAAGAGCGTCAGCAACAACCCGCGCTCGACGGTCGGCACCGTGACCGAGATCTACGACTATCTGCGCCTGCTCTACGCGCGGATCGGCATCCCGCACTGTCCCGTCTGCGGCGAGCGCGTCGAGGCCCAGTCGCCCCAGCAGATCGTCGAGGCGATCGAGCAGTGGCCCGACGGCACGCGCATCCAGGTGCTGGGCCCCGTGATCAAGGACCGCAAGGGGCGCCACGAGAAGGTGCTCGAGGAGATCCAGCAGAGCGGCTTCGTGCGCGTGCGCGTCAACGGCGAAGTGCGCGATGTCAGCGAAGATATCGACCTGGAACGGTACAAGCGGCACACGATCGAAGTCGTGGTCGACCGCCTGATCGTCCGCCACTTCGACGATCCGGAGAGCGAGGAAGCCATCGCGGCGCGCTCCCGCCTGACGCAGTCGGTCGAGACGGCGATGGAGATGGGCGGTGGCGTCGTGACGATCAACGACGTGACCGATCCGGACAACCCAACCGATCACCTGTTCAGCGAGCACCTTGCCTGCGTGCACGGCCACGTCAGCCTGCCGGAGATCGAGCCGCGCACGTTCTCGTTCAACAGCCCGCACGGCGCCTGCCCGGTCTGCCAGGGGCTGGGCGTAAAGCGCGAGTTCGATCCGGAGCTGATCGTGCCCAACCCGGCGCTCTCCGTCAAACAGGGCGCGCTGGCGCCCTGGGCCACCGGCAGCCACGATAGCTGGACGCGCGCCATCCTGCTCCAGGCATGCGGCGCGTTGGGCATCCCGGTGGACGTGCCCTGGCGCGACCTGACGCCCAAGCAGCAGGAGCTGCTGCTCTACGGCACCGACAAGAAGATCCTGATCAAGCACCAGCGCGAGGACGGCAGCCAGTTCTCGTTTCACACTCAGTTCGAGGGTGTGCTGACCAACACGGCCCGCCGCCACCGCGAGACGACCTCGGAGTACATGCGGATCAAGTACGAGGAGTACATGAGCGAGCGCCCCTGCGAAGCGTGCCAGGGGCAGCGGCTGCGCCCGGAAGCGCTGGCGGTCACCGTCGGCGACAAGTCGATCAGCGACATCACCGCCCTGCCCATCAAAGAGCTGCTGCGCTGGGTCCAGGCGCTGCGCGGGACCGGCCCGCAGGTCAACGGGCACCCCGTGCTGAGCACGCGCGACCTGCAGATCGCGCACCAGATTCTGAAGGAAATCGAGGCACGGGCGCAGTTCATGGTCAACGTGGGGCTGGATTACCTCTCGCTCAACCGCATGGCCGGGTCTCTGTCCGGCGGCGAGGCGCAGCGCATCCGGCTGGCGACGCAGATCGGCAGCCAGCTCACCGGCGTGCTCTACGTGCTGGACGAGCCGAGCATCGGCCTGCACCAGCGCGACAACGAGCGCCTGATCCACACGCTGGAGGGCATGCGCGATCTGGGCAACACGCTGCTGGTGGTGGAGCACGATCACGAGACGATGCTCTCCGCCGACTGGATCGTGGACCTGGGGCCGGGCGCGGGCGAGCACGGCGGCTATGTCGTGGCCGAAGGCCCGCCGGACGCCATCATGCGCCACCCGGACAGCATCACCGGGGCGTACCTATCCGGGCGCAAGTGCATCGAGGTCCCAGCGCAGCGGCGCAACGGCAACGGCCAGGCGATCGTCATCCGCGGCGCGCGCGAGAACAACCTCAAGGACATCGACGTGACGGTGCCGCTGGGCAAGCTCATCGTGATCACCGGCGTCAGCGGGTCGGGCAAGTCCACCCTGATCGAGGTGCTCTACAAACGCTGGCTTTAGCCCAGGTGATCTACGGCTCGAAGGACCGGCCGGGCGCCCACGCGGGCATCGAAGGGCTGGAGTACGTCGACAAGGTGATCCACATCGACCAGTCGCCGATCGGGCGCACGCCGCGCAGCAATCCCGGCACCTACACCAAGATGTTCGATGCCATCCGCGAGCTTTTCGCGGAGGCTGCCGGAGAGCAAGATTCGCGGCTACACGCCAGGGCGTTTCGGCTTCAACGTCAAGGGCGGGCGCTGTGAGAACTGCCAGGGCGAGGGCCAGTTGCGCATCGCGATGCAGTTCCTGCCGGACATCTACGTGCGCCCCGCGAAGTCTGCCACGGCGCGCTACAACCGTGAGACGCTCCAGGTGAAATACAAGGCAGGAATATCGCGGACGTACTCGATATGACGGTCAGCGAGGCGATGGCCTTCTTCGAGAACATCGACGATTCACAGCAAGCTCCAGACGCTGGCCGCGGTGAGCCTCTGGTATATCCGTGTGGGCCAGCCGGCCCCGCTCTCCGGCGGTGAGGCGCAGCGCGTCAAGCTCAGCCGCGAAGCAATCAAGCGCGCCACCGGCCGAACGCTCTATGTGCTCGACGAGCCGTCGACCGGTCTGCACACGGCGGACGTCGCCAAGCTGATCGAGGTGCTCCAGTCGCTGGTCGACAAGGGCAACACGGTCCTGATCATCGAGCACAACCCGGACATCATCAAGGTGGCCGACCACATCATCGATCTGGGACCGGAGGGCGGTGACGAGGGGGGCTACCTGATCGCCGAAGGCACGCCGGAAGAAGTGGCGCAGGTCGTCGACAACCACACCCGGGCGCTTCCTGGCCGATTACCTCGAATGGGCGCAGTGCGCCGACTGACGGGCTGTAGCTGCTGAACAAACCGGGTTCGTATTTGATAGGGTCGCGCCCCACGGCGCGGCCGCGTTCCCCCCGGCGCCGTGGCCACCAGCCGGATCGACCTGTCACTATCTCCGCGAGGCGGCTATGGCACGTAACCCCTTACCCGACGATCTCACCTTCGCCCCGCTCACGCCGGATCGCTGGGCGGACCTCGAGGCTCTCTTCGGACCGCGCGGCGCCAGCGGCGGCTGCTGGTGCATGTGGTGGCGCTTCTCGCGCTCGGAGTTCAACGCGCTCAAAGGCGATGGCAACCGGGCCGCGTTCCGGTCCGTGGTCGAGAGCGGCGCGCCGCCGGGCGTGCTGGCTTACGCGGGCGACCGGCCGGTGGGGTGGTGCGCCATCGCCCCGCGCGAGCACTATCCCGGCCTGGCACGCTCGCGCATTCTCAAACCGGTGGATGACCAGCCGGTCTGGTCGGTGACGTGTTTCTTCATCGCCAAGGGATGGCGGCGGCGCGGTCTGGCCGTGCGGCTGCTGCGCGCGGCGGTGGCCTTCGCTCAGGAGCACGGCGCGCGGATCGTGGAAGGCTACCCGGTCGAGTCGCGGCAGGACATGCCCGCCGTTTTCGCCTGGATCGGCATGGCGTCCACCTTCCGCCGGGCCGGGTTTGTGGAGGTCGCGCGCCGCTCCGAGACGCGCCCGATCATGCGACTGACGCTGGCGGACTGAGCGGGCGGACCGCCTCGCCCAACCGGCTATCGACAAGCGGCGCGGCGTCCGGTATACTGCATAAGTGTAATTGCGGTCTGAAAAAAACGCGCCGAGGAGGCAACTCATGGCTGAATTCCCCGGAAAAGGCAAGGTCGCCATCGTCAAGACGACGCCCGAGAGCGTGGTCGAGGATGTACGGCAGGTCATGCGTCTGGCGGGCTACCAGGATGCGCTGCCCAAAGACAAAGACACCATCCTGAAGATCAACATCTCGTGGGATACGTGGTATCCGGCCTGTTCCAGTACGCCGTGGCAGATCGAGGGCGTCATCCAGGAGCTGCAGGCCGCCGGGTACCCGCGGATCGTCGCCGGGCACAATGACACGGTGGTGGTCGATGCCCGCGCCGGCGAGGAAAACAACAAGCACAAGTACGTCACGGACAAGTACGGCCTGGAGAACTGGCACCTCTACGAGCCGCAGTTCGAGTGGGTGCGCTACGAGCCGAAAGAGCCGTTCCTGGTGTTGGACCGGGTGTATCCAGAAGGCGTGTACATCCCCAAGGATTTCTACGGGCGCAACATCATCCAACTGCCGACCGTCAAGACGCACGTCTTCACGACGATCACCGGCGCCATGAAAAATGCCTTCGGCGGGCTGTTGAGCCGCAAGCGCCACTGGACGCACTCCGTCATTCACGAGACGGTGGTCGACCTGCTCCAGATCCAGCAGGACATTCACACCGGCGTCTTCGCCATGATGGACGGCACCTTCGCCGGCGACGGACCCGGCCCGCGCGCCATGCGCGTCCACGAGAAGGACATCCTGCTGGCCTCGGCGGACCAGGTGGCCATCGACGCGATGAGCGCCTACCTGCAGGGCTTCGACCCGATGACGATCGACTTCATCCGGCTCGGTCACGAGCGCGGCCTGGGCGTCGGCGACCCGGACGAGATCGAGATCGTCGGCATCGACCTGAAGGACATCCCGCGCTTTGGCTTCGTGCAGGAAGATACCTTCGCCAGCAAGGGCCAGAAGATGATCTATCACGGCTGGCTGAAGGGCTTCGAAGGAGTGCTGCTGCGCACGCCGCTGGTGCCGTGGAGCTACTGGGCAAGCAACGTCTACCACAACTACTACTGGTACCCGTTCGTGGGCCGCAAGCGCGTCGAGGAGGCGCTCGATACCAAGTGGGGCCGCCTGTTCGCCAGTTACGGCAACGGTGAGGTGGTCATGCCCGGCGTCGATCCGGGAGAGGTCCAGAAGATGGCCGTGGCGGGCGCGGTGGCGACTGGCGGCGCGTTGTTCCTGGGCAGCCGGCTGCTCGGCGGGCTGCGCAGTAGCCGCCACGCGTGAGGGCGAGAGACTTTCACCCGCACCAGAAGAATCTGAAAAATCAGGGGCGCAAGCCCCTTTTTGTTTGGGGAACTGGCGACCGGCAATCTACTTGCGCTGCCAAAGAGATAAGACTAGGCTTAAGGCGGTATCACGTTTTAATGATTGGAGGTGCGCTATGCCGATCACGCTCGACTGGCATTCATCCCTGCCGGTGATCATCGCCACGTATTCCGGCGATGTCACCGCGCGCGACCGTGCTGCGATGTGCAAGCGGCGGCGCCAGATGCTCGGCGAGCGTAACGATCGCGTGGTCCTGGTGGTCGATACTCAGGCCATGGACTCGTATGCGGGTGCGAACGGCTCCCTTGTCGACGACGTGCTGCTCGATGAGCGCGTGGCGCGCGTGCTGATCGTGCTCAAGCGCGAGTTGTACCGCAACCTGTCCCGCAACTTCCGGCACGCGCCGCGCCAGGCGCATCACGCCGCGTTCTTCGGCAGCCTCGAAGCCGCGCTGCGCGAAGCGGAATCGCTGGTCTGATTCTCCCGCCTCAGCGGATGTCGCACACCTTCCACCCATTCTGATCCCGCAGGACAAACCGCGCGATCCCCATCTCGTCCAGGTTGCGGACCTCGATCTGGCCCTCCGCTGAGATGAACGTCACGCTGCCCGACACGGTGACCTCGACCTGATCATCCGTTTCGCGAGCCACCTCGAACGCCATGCGCGCGGCGTCCACTGTCAGCGACGAATCGCCGGCCATGTTCCAGGTCGTGTCCTTGCACGACAGCATCTGCGCCCGCTCGTCGTCGGCGGTCCACAGGGCGACGATGAACTGCCGGCTAATGTCGACCGGGTCGCCCTTGTCGCGCTGACAGGCTGCCAGCGCCCCGCCGATCACCAGGGCCGCCAGCGCCCAGCGCGCCGCCCGCTCAAACCAACGCATATCGACCTCCACACAACAAACGCCCGGCAGGAGGCCAGGCGTTTGATCGCTCGCAGGAATGACAGGCGCAGCGCGGCGCTATTCCGACGCCTCTTCTGTCGCCTCTTCAGCCGGTTCCTCGGCAGGCGCCTCGTCGGCAGGTGCCTCATCGGCAGCGGGCGCCGCGGCTAGCTCGATGCCGCTGAATTCGGACTCGTCATTCACACACCAATCGCCGTCCTGCTCGTCCAGCCACAGCACGATCCGGGTGCCTTCGCCCTCGGAGATCACGTACTCGCGCTGGGGATCGTTTTTGACTTTGGGATCGTCCAGATCGATGCCATAATTGAACGCGCCGGTGACGATAATCTCGTTGGCATTGTGACCCTTGCCCACATCGTACTTGAGGTCAATGCTTTTCTCGTCGAAGAAGGGGAACTCGCTGCCGAAAAAGGCCATCAGCGCGCTCGTCTCGTCCTTGAACGACTCGCAGGCCAGCTCCAGCGCTTTCTCTTCGTCCCCCTTGAGGACGGCGTTCAAATAATCTTCCGCCGTATCCTTCGACTCCGCACCACAGGCGGTTAGCAGCAGCGGCACGACCAGCATGACCACCAGCACAAAACCAAACCGCTTCGACATAATCAGTTGTTCTCCCCTCTATCGGCTGTGAAAGCGCGATAAACAGCAGCAAGAAAATCGCGTTGATGATACTGCTTTGTGCCGCGCTTCGCAATACAAAAACAACGCTACTGGGCTAATAGACCCCCAGCGCGATCGCCAGCGGCGCCAGGATGGGGGCAAACAGCAGGCCCGGCAGGAAGTTCGCCATGCGCGGCTTTTTCACGTCCAACAGCACCAGGCTCAGTCCGATCAGGATCAGGCCGCCGACCGCCGTCATCTCGTTGATCATGGGATCGGTCATGAACTCCCCGGCGAGCGCGCCCAGGATCGCCAGCCCGCCCTGCACGCCCAACACTGTGAACACGCTGAACAACACGCCGATCCCCAGGCTGGCGGCGAAGGCCATCGACGAGAAGAAATCCAGCGTGCTCTTGATTGCCAGTTGGTCGAAGCCGGACGCCAGCCCCATGCCGTCCTGAATCGAGCCGACGAAGGCCAGCGGCCCGACGCAGAAGACGAGCGACGCCGTCACGAAGCCCTCGATGAATCGCTGGCGGCTGTCAGGGCCGGCTTCCTCCAGCGCCGGTTCGGGCCCGGCGCGGCGACCCATGCGGCTCTGGAGCCAGCCGGCGAAGCGCTCGAGCCGGACGTCCAGCCTGAGCAGTTCGCCGGCGATGACGCCCAGCACCAGGCTCAGGAGCGGCACGATCACGTTCTCGGTCTCGCCCGCGTTGCTGATGCCGACATACATCGTCACCAGCCCCAGTCCCGTGATCACCGATTCGCGGATGCGCTCCGGCAGCCGGTTACCGATGAGCAAGCCCGCCGAGCTGCCGGCCAGCACGGTGAACGCGTTGAGGATGGTGCCCCACATGATACGCCCCCCTGTGAATGGAGCGCAGCCCAGCGCCGCGCTCCCCAAATGGGTTCTGTGCTGGCCCGCTGCCCGGATTTCAGGGCAGGCCGACAGGCGTCGGCGTCGCCGGGACCGCGCTCGGCGTGACGAATGGCGCGATGGCGGTCGCCGTCTGGGCAACGGACTGCGTCTGCGTGGCGATGATCGCCTCGGCGGTGGCCTGGGTGTCGACCGGCTGCTCGGAGATCGTGACACCGTACATGACCGGGCGCACCACGTTGAACCACGTCTGGCCCGGCTTCAGGTGCAGCGACTTCTCGCCGTCCTCGGTGATCAGCCACAAGCCCGGCTTGCCCTGCGAGTGCCACCACACGCCCTCGTACCACAGCCCGTCACGGAACAGCCAGGCCGTGCCGTTGCCCCACAGCATTGTCTCGATCACGACCCCGCTCACTTCGCTGTCAAGGATGTCGGGCCGGTCGACATGCTGCGCCTCGAGGATCACGATGTTGTCGGCGGCGAGCTGCTCGCCGGTGATGGCGTCCACGTGGGGCAGGCCGTTGTTCCAGCGGTAGTAACGCCCATCTGCCGGGTTATACTGCCAGCGCGTGTCCTGGCGTGGGCTCCAGTAGTCGATGAAGATGTCCTGGGCCGGGGCGCCACCCGGGTCGGGCTCATCGGTGAAGGCAAAGCCGCGCATCCCCGCCGGATCGTTGACCTGTCGGGCCGTGGCGGCGTTCCACATCTCGTAGGTATTGCCGAACATGGTGTGCTCGTAGGCGCGGCCCTCCTGCGGGAAGCGGGCGAAGGCCGGCTCGTTGACGCCGTGCTGCGGCGACAGCGCGCGCCATTTCCAGTCCGCGTTCAGGATGTAATCGTCGATCCAGGCATTCGCCCCGCTGTACGCCAGCAGCGCTTGGAACATATCGACCAGTTCCAGGTCCAGCAGGCGGGCGCTGCGGATGCTGCCCACTTTCTCCGCGCCCTGGCTGCGGTAGATGGCGGCGAAGCGGGTCACCGCGCCCTCGACCTCGTACTCGAACACGATGTCGGCCTTGTCCAGCCCGCTCTGGGGCCGCACGAGCTCGGGGAAGTTCGAGACCTTGACGATCAGCGTGCGGCGGTTGCGGGCTTCCTCGCTGGGCCAGGGCAGGCCGGTCAGCGGGTTGATGTCGTCGGGATACTCGTTCGGGCCGACGATCGTCGCGGTGGGGCTGGGCGTCGCGGTCGGCGTAGTCGTCGGCGTGTTCGTCGGCGAGCTGGTCGGCGACGGGGTGGCCGAAGGCGTCGTCGTAGCGGTGGGCGTCGCGCTGGGCCGGGGCGTGTTGGTGGGCGGCGGTGTGTCGGTGAATGTCGCGCTGGGCCGGGGCGTGTTGGTGGGCGGGCTGGTCGGCGTGGCGTCCTGCCGGGCTTCCGACAGGGACGGCGCCGCCCACAGGCTGGCGGCCATCAGGGCGATACAAGCTCCGGACAATAACACTACGAGCGCGGTACGTCGCATAAGCCAAACCTCTTCCACTCCATCTGGGTGACGGTCGGACAGTATAACGCCCCAGACCGCACCTGCCTACCCCGCGATTCGGGCGCCCATCCCACGCCCAGCCGACGAGCAGCAAAAACCCCTCTCCAACGCGCGTTGGAGAGGGGCGATGGTGCCTGCCGACGCGTGCGGCTTACTGCGTGACGCCGCAACCTGGAGCCAGCGGTTGTGCGGCGCCGCTGCCATCGGCGGGCACGCCGTAGATCTGGTAGTCGCCCACCTGTATCGCGGAGCCGGAGCCGGACGCGACGCCGCTGGTGAAGTAGATCTGCGTGCCGTCCGACGACCAGCTCAGCGCGTCGTAGTAGCCGGTATAGGCGGCGATCTGCTGCATCCCGGTCCCATCGGCATTGATCACGTAGATGGTGCCCCCGCCCGGCTGCGACAGGTTGATGTTAGCGAAGGCCAGGCGGTTCCCGTCCGGCGACCACTGCGGGTCTGCGCCGAGCGGCAGCGCGGCATTCGGCGCCGGAATCTCGACCGGGGTGCCGCCATCCGCAGGGGTGATGGTCAGGCGGGCGTCGCCGACGGTGTTGGTCACCGCAGCGGCGTGGCGGCCATCCGCCGATGGCACCACCGGAACATCGACCCAATCGCGGATCGCATCTTCCGGAGCTTGCGGGCATTCCGCCTGGACGATCAGGCGGCCATAGGCCGGCACCTCGACCGCTGCGGGCACAGACGTCGCCGTGACTACTGGAGCCGAGGGTGTCATCGTGACAACCGGGACCGCCGGCTGGCCGGTCGGCGTGAACGTCGGTGGCGAGACGACCGGCGGGCCTTCGACCACTGCCAGGGTCAGTGTCGCTTCGTCGAGGACGTCCGCGCTGATGGCGTCGACCACGATCAGGCTCAGCGTGATCTTCGATTCGCCTTCGACCGCCACTGGCGCGACCGCGCCCTGGCCGCTCGAAGGCACCCACAGGTTGGCGCGCGGCAGCTCGACATTCGCGCTGCTGCCATCCGGCAGAATCTGGCGGAAGGCGATGTGCATCAGCGGCTGGCGGCCCGTCACTTCCCAGGCCACCGGCACGCGCACCGTCCCGGCCTGCAAGCCGGGCACGTCCACCGATTGGACCGTGCTCGTGAAGGACTCGATGACCAGCGGCTCGGTCTCCTCCGGCTCGGCGAAGGGCACCACCAGCACGCTTTCATCCACGATCTGGCCTGCCGCGTCGACCACGACCAGCCGGTAGGTCAGCGGGCCGAAGCCGTTGGGATGCGCCACCGGAACCGTGGCACTCCCCACGCCCGGCAGGACTTCTTCCGCGCCCGCCAGCGTGATCCAGGCCCGCGACTGGTACGCCTGCACCAGCAGCCGGTACGGGTCCGCCACGTGAGCGACGTGCCATTCCAGGGTGGATTCCAGCTCGCCGGATTCCAGCTCGTCCAGCGTCACGGAGTCGAGATCGGTAGTGAAGCGGAAAATGGTGGGCAGATACGAGTCGCCTTGCTGGGCCGCGGCGGGCAGCGCCCCCGGGCACACAGCGGCGATGATCAGGATCAATCCGAGCAGTCGGGTTTTCATGAAGCCTCCTTGTCGTTGCACCGGGCCAATGCCAGGCGCTGATGCAGTGTTAGTGGTGCCCGTTCAGTTCACGCCCGCAAACAGGTCCCGTTCCAGTGGCTCGCCGGGCTTCGGCTCCGGCCAGGCGCGAGTGAAGTCCTGGTGGCGGAACACGAGCCGCTGCAAGCGGCTGAAGAAGCCGTTCGTCTGGCGCGGGTTCTGCTGGCTGGCGTGGCACCCGGCGGCGGCGTCCCAGGCAGTCTGGAACGCCCCAACGTTGATCCGCGCGTGGGCGGGGAGCGTTTTGTCCAGCGCGGCCTGCAAGTCGAGATCGCGATTCTTCCCCATGTGGCGCGGGTCTTCGCCGCGCAGCCGGGCGGTCAGCAGCATGAGGCGCAGCGGCAGCTTGGGGAAGGTCGAGTAGTACAACTTGGCTGGCTGGTAAGCCTCCAGGCCACCGGTCAACTGGTCCGGAAACTGCGCTGGATCGCCCGCGGCGTGAAAGGCGCGAGTGGTGGCCCGGTGCATGAAAATGTGGTCGGGATGGCCGTAGCCGCCGAACGGGTCGAAGGTGACGATCACCTGGGGCCGGATGCGCCGGATCTCGCGCACGATGCGCCCGGTCACGGCGTCCGGATCGGCCTTCCACAGGCAACCGGGGTGCTCGTTGTCGGGCGTGCCCATCATGCCACTGTCGCGGTAGCCGAACGTGATCAGCTCCTTGATGCCGAGCGTCTCAGCGGCGCAGGCCAGCTCGTGCAGGCGCAGCTCGCCCACCGTGTCGAACCCTTGCATGAACTCGGCGTCCACCGTGCCCACGTCGCCGTTCGTCGAGCAGATCAGCGCGATCGAGACGCCGCGCTGCGCGTACATCGCGATCGCCCCGCCCATGCCGAACGACTCGTCGTCGGGGTGCGCGAAGGAAATCAGCATCCGGCGTTCGGATTGGGGACGCTCGTTATTCGCCAACTTCATCCGTGATCCATTTCAGATAATCGGTCGCGCCCATCACGATCGGCATGCCGATAATTTCGGGGGTGTCGTACGTGTGCAGGGATTTTACCGCCGACAACAGTTCGTCGAACATCTCGGTAGTCGTCTTGATGATCATCAGGACCTCTTCCTCTTCCTGGATCATGCTTTTCCACAGGAACATGGATTCGACGGGCACGAAGTTCACGCAGGCTGCCAGTTTTCGCTGCAACAGTTTCCGAGCGATCCGCCGCGCTTGGGTGTCCGACGAAGCAGTGACGAGGATCACAAGGTGTTCATTCATGCTTTGTTCTGACCTTTCGCAGTTCGTGTGCGGTAGGGGCGTGCTCAACGCAACTATTATCCCACGTGATCATACGCTGGCAACTGTGCCTTTGTCCAGAGCAAAATCCGGTCGTCCGGCGCGCGCTGGCCGTCGATCATGGCGGGCAGGCGGGCCAGCGACGGGTAACTGTACAGCCCGGCATAGAGCGCGTCGGGCGGCTCGCTGAGCCGGAGCGCGTGCGTCGTGCGGACCCCGTAGCCCGGCCACCACGACCAGGTGGGCGTCTGCCCGTCGTTGGGCGGGCCGTCCCACTGGACGGGGATGGCGTCGCCCACCGTGGCGTGGATGAAGATCAGCAGGTCGTCCTGGGGCAGCGCCGTGGTGTGCCAGTACAGGTCCACCGTCCACACGTCGCTATCTCTGTCGAGGGTGTAGCCCTCCAGCACGATGTCCTCGCCCAGCGCCGCGCCCAGCGGCGTGGCGTCCTCCGGCAGGCGCACATCCGGCGGCGGATCGCGGCGCCCCGCGCCCCAGCGCCAGATGCCGAGATCGGCCAGGGTATTGGCCGCGCTGGCGTGAATCGGCAGGCGATCGATGCGCGGCGGCACGTATGCCCCGCTGCCTATCCGGTACAGGCCAGCGCCGGGCTGGTCGGGCAGGCGCAGCGTGTGCAGGTCCGGGACGACGTCACCGGGCCGCCAGCGCGCCGAGGGATACAGGTACTGCCAGACGTGATGATCGCTGCTGGCCACGGCGTTGTACTGGCTGTCGATGATCTGCGCGAAGGAGAACACGTCGGCTTTCTGCGGCGCGCTGACCTCCCACTCGAGGATCACGTTCATCGCGGCGCCGGGCCGCATCTCGAACGGCTGCGCGCGGTTGACCAGCCGCAGGCCCTCGCCGAATTCGGGCGCGGTGTCCGGGGCGGGCTGACGCGCGGGCAGGGGCCGGGCCGGCACGTCCTGCACCGCGATCAGCTCCCAGCCGCGCGCGTTGGTGATGACCGTCACGCCGTCACCGGACGGCTTGCGGATCACCGGGCGGCCCTCGTCGCCGGGCAGGATCACGATCGTGTCCTCGTCCGGCAGCAGTAGCGCCTGCAGCGGGTAGGCGTCCAGCGTCGGATCGTGGAAATACTCGCGCAGCGGGTAGAAGATCTGGCCCGCCGGAAGCTCGTCCAGCCCGTAGCGCGCCCAGGTGGTCACGTGCGGGTACGCGTCGCGCTGGAGCATGAAGGCGGCCATCGGCGTGTCGAGCAGGGCCAGCGGCACGTACGAGGGCCGGTCCAGCTCGATCATCAGCTCCAGCGTCTCGTGGATCGCCATGGCGTAATTGTGGGGGATGCCCAGCCAGTATTCCGGCGGATCGTACAGGTCCTCGTCGGCGAACATGGCATGGTAGGTACGGTGCGTGGACGCCAGCGAGGCGGCCAGCAGCGCGGCCACGCCGATCTGCGCGACCTTGCTCGCCAGCCGGGGCGCGCGCGCCGACCGAGCGCGGCGCTCGACGAGCCGCACGGCGCCGCCCACCAGCCAGATGATGCCCCAACCCCCCAGCAGCGACAGCAGCGACCACGTCCCGATCAGGCGCAGCGGCATGGTGGCATTCTCGGAGAGCGCGCCGGGCAGGGTGAACGTCACGATCCCGCCCAGCAGCAGCGCGCCGTCCGCGTGACGCCAGCGCCGCAGCGCGGGCACGACGCCCGCGATGACGAACAGGGCCAGCGCCGGGTTGAAGAACGGCGAGTCCGGCGTGTTGTACAGCAGGCGGAAGTAGCCCGTGCTGAAGAAGGCGCGCAGCGCGTCGCGCAGGCCGGTCGCAAGCCGCTCCGCCAGCGGCAGGGATGTCTCCGGCGAGGCTTCGCCCACGCGCAGGAAATAATCAGGGACGACGGTGATCACCACCAGCCACAGCGCCAGTGGGACCGCCGCGCCAGCCAGTAACGCCGCCAGATTCCGCCAGCGCGGGCGCGGGGCGCGCTGGACGAGCGCCTGGTGCACCGCGAACCCGCCCAGCCACGGCAGCGCCGCGATCCCGGCCAGGTAGGTGAAGACGCTCGCGGCGGTGACGAACCCGGCCAGCAGCCACGCGCTGGGGCGATCGGTGTCCCGCGCGCGCAGCAGCAGGATCAGCGACAGCGTGACCGCCGGGGCGGTGAGCATGGCCCGGTAAGGCGTGTGGCTCAGGAACACGTGCGGTGTGATGGCGGCCATCGCGCCCGCTGCCGCCAGCGCGCCCAGCCGCGCCCAGGGCTTGCCCGCGAACAAGCGCAGCCCGGCGCCATACGTCAGCGCGACGGTCGTCAGGCTGACGAATGCCTGGAACAGACGGGCGGTGAAGATCGACGGTCCGAGCAGCGAAAACCAGCCGACCAGCAGAAAGCGGTTGAGCGTTTCGGGGCTTTCGCCCACCAGCAGCGGGAAGGGAATCCCCTGGCTGATGCGCAGGGCTTCGGCCAGGTCCCACATGACGTCGAACGCCTCGCCGGGCGGGGTGTGGGCCAGGTCGAACAGGCGGGTGAACGCTGTGCCCAGCAGGAGCAGCGCGGCCCATACCAGCGCGCGACGAGGGGATAAATCGGGTCGGTTCATCAGTCTCGTTTTCTCGCGGTGCGGTGCGGCGGACATTATACCATGCGGATCGGGCCAACTCCTGAAAATTGGGGGGCGAAAACGTGGAAAAAAATACAGAGGCCTGATAAGATACAAACAAAGCATCACATCCCACCCTTGGCGCTGACCGCCTTACCTTGGCCCCACCGGTGGCCGCAGGGCTTCACTCGTCGCATCCGGTGTGCTCGTTGACTTTGGGAAATAAACACAGAAGCTGGCAAAATCAAGGAAGAGAGGAGGGCTCTACCACCTGACGCGCAACCGTAGCCTGCTGTCGTGCGTAAAGATGGACGAGGATACACGTTCATGGCGCTGTGGCCCGTTTCCCCTTTCATCGAATCGAGGGAGCGGAGCGCAGCATCGTGGAGCCGGGGCGAAAGACACCCTGGACCTTTGACGGCAGTCTGCTAGACTTATCCGGTTTGATCGGCATTATCACAGCGGATCGCTGTGAATGGGGGCATCATGGAGCGAGCACGTCACCTCGGGGTGGGGGGTACGGTTGCCAGCCCGCGCGCGATCTGTGACGCGGCTTCCCATACCCACTCCGCGCGCGTGGCGACGATCGGGCCGCGCTACTTCCAGATTGGTGCGGTCGTCATTCTCCTGGTGGGCTTCCTGGTGCGCGCCTGGGACCTGGGCGGTCCCAGCCTGTGGACCGACGAAGTCCTGACCGCCATCCGCGCTCAGGCGCCGCTACGCACCTCGCTCGAATCGATTCTCAGCGCGGGCAACCAGACGCCGCTCTATTTCTTCTCGCTGCGCATCATGCCGAACTTCAGCGAGGCGCTGCTGCGGCTGCCGTCGGTGTTGTGGGGCGTGCTCGGCATCGCGTTGTTTATGTTCGTGGCGGTCCGCTTCTCGGGCAGCTACGAGCTGGGTCTGTGGGGTGGGGCGCTGCTGGCGGTCAACCCGTACCACGTCTGGCTGTCGCGCACGGCGCGGCAGTACGCGATGATCTTCGTGCTGGCCCTGCTGGTGTCGTACTGCTTCCTGCTGCTGATCCGCGGGCACCGCACGCGCAGCGTGTGGATTACCTTCACCCTGGCCAGCCTGATCGCCTATTTCACCCACTACACGACAGCCGCGCTGCTGGTGGCGCAGGCCGCGGTGCTCGTGCTCGCCCCGCGCGCCCGGCGCGAGCTGCAGGTGCCGTGGCTCAAAGCGCAGGGCTTTGCCGCGATCCCGACGTTGGCGTGGTTGTATGTCGTGTCTCAACAGCCGCTCGAGGTCAAATCCGAATGGATTCCCGCGCCCGGCTTGCGCGACGTCCCGCTGACGATCTGGAACATGGCGCTGGGCTATGACGGCGTGTTTAAGTGGCACATGGTCGCCGGGCTGATGGTGGTGTCGTTCGGCCTGGTGACGGGGATGTGGTACGCGGCCCGCGAGTGGAAGGCCAACCGGGATAATCTGTACTGGTTCTGGCTGATCGCGGTGGCGCTCGGCCCGGTGTTCATGCTATCCACGCTCATCGTCTCGATCTACGTGGACCGCTACTTCATGGTTTTCCTGCCGGCGCTGATCCTGCTGATGGTGGCGGGCTGGATGCGCTCCGCGCCGCGCTTCGTGTGGCAGGTGGCGCTGGTGATCGTCCTGCTGACGAGCGCGCACAACATCATCTTCTCGTTCTACGATGGGAGCTACCAGCGCGCGGACTGGCGCGGGGCAGCCGCCTACGTCGCGAAGGAATACCAGCCCGGCGACGATATCCTGATCGAGCGCTCGAACGTGGAGCAGGCCTTCCTGCGCTACTTCGATCCGAGCCTGGCCCCGGCTTCCGAGCGCGTGATCCTGGCTGACAACCCGGCAGCCGCCTTTTCGCCACAGACGGCACCGCGCGTGTGGGTGATCTACCGCAACCCGATCGAAGACGTGCACCGCGTGGGCGCGATGCCGGACTTCGACCCGTTTGACCCCACCCTCTCGCCGATGGGCGAGTGGCTCAGCGAGCGGCGGTCGCAGGTCGTCGCCCAGCGCAAGTTCAACGGCGTGCGCATCCTGCTGCTGGACCCGAGCCAGCCGCTGGTGGCCAACGCGGAACCGTGACCCTCGGCCCGGACCGGCTTTGCGAGCGGGGCGTATCGCGCGATGCGCCCCGCTTTTATTCCCAGATGCGCAGCCCGAAGCGGCTCAGGTAAATCGGCAGGCTCTTGAACGCCGGGTTGGCCGCCTCGATCGCGTGGATCATGGCGCGCTTCTCGCTGGACGTCGGGCCGCACAGCAGCGTCACCGAGCCGCCATCGCCGCCCGCCCCGTTGACCTTCCAGCCGATGGCCCCGTGCTCCCTGGCGATCGCGATGATCTGGTGAGCATCAGGGCTGATCAGGTCCGGGTGCAGCTCGCCCTGTGCCTCGGTGTTGATGATCATCGAATTGCCGAGCGCCTCGAAGTCCCCATCGTAAACGGCGTCGCGGGCCATTTCCGCCGTCAGCCGCAGCTTGTCCAGCGCCGCGCTGGACGGGCCGCCGCCTTCCAGCTTGGCGATCACCTGCTCGTGGACGGCCGACGACTGGTGCGCTTTGCCCAGGAAGAACAGGACCAGCCGCCGCTCCAACTCCCACCACACGCTGTTGGACACCTGGATCTGCGAGACGGTGGCGTGCGGGTAGGCGAACATCTCGATGAAGTTGACGCCGCCATACGCGGCGCACAACTGGTCTTGAATCCCGCTCTGCAGGTGAAGCATCTCGGTTTCGACGCGGTGCGCGGCATAGGCGACCTCGTGGGGGGTCATGGTGCCGCGCGTCAGCCGGTCGAGCGCGCCGATCAGTGCGACCGTCATCGAGGCCGAGGTGCCGGTCGAGCAGCCCGCGGGCACCTCGGAATAGACCGTGATATGCAGCGCGATGTCGTCCGGCACGCGCATGTAATCGATAGCCGCTTCGAGCAAGGGGTGCCGGTCCCAGTCGGTGTGATGGTCGGTGATGGGGTAAATATCGCCGTAATTCTCGGCGTAAAGCGTGATCCGGTGCTGGAGCGCCTGGACGGGAAACACCTTGATCTGCACCTCGACATAGGGATACACACCGATATTGAAGATCTCCCCATGGCCGGCGAACCAGGTATCGGTCCAGCCGCCGTTGTCGCAGATGCGTATCGGCGCCACGCTGTTGATCACGCGGATTGGCTGGGCTTCTTTGGTCACACGCTGCCTTCCTCTCTGGCCTCAAAAGGCGAAAACAGGACTGCGCCAAGTACCGCCAAGTATACTGTGATGTGGATCGCGCGGCGAACGCCA
Organism: Aggregatilineaceae bacterium; assembly: GCA_040767355.1. Taxonomy (GTDB): domain Bacteria; phylum Chloroflexota; class Anaerolineae; order Aggregatilineales; family Aggregatilineaceae; genus LM3-B42. The sequence goes on from JAXGOS010000020.1 coordinate 26,494, forward strand.
GGGCCGCCTGGACGGTTCCTGATGATCTGCGCCCATCGCTTAATCGCGGTATGATTGAGCTGTGTGTGGCAGCCGGTTGACAGGACGAAACATGGCGCAGGCGCTCTCATCGGAACAGGTCGAGCAGATCACCACCAACACCCTGCTGGTCCTGCTGGCGCGCCCCGATCTACTGGACGAATGGCAGGAAAACCTGTTGGTCCTGATGCAGCAGGCGCAGCAGGGGGGCCATGAGGGCGAAGCGATCTTCGCCGCGGCAGTAGCATCGCTGCTCCGCGCTCCAGACGACAGGCTGCCGACCGGCACCGACTACGATTATGCCTGGGAGGCCATCTTGAACGGCCTGCAGACGGGCACCATCCAGCCGGAGGACCGGGCGATTTCCCTGGAGCAGTTGCTCGGCACCGTGGCTGAGCTGGCGATCTCGGTGATGACTGGCGCGGCGGATCAGAAAACCGTCGTCGTCCGGAACATCCGCGAGGTTCGCGCCAGCGCCGCCGCCTCCGGGGTGGGCGAGCTGGCCGTCTGGCTGGACGACGTGCTGGCGCTGCTCGATGGCGTCCCGATGGAGAAGCTGGGCGCCACTCACCAGGGCACGTATGCGGCCTACTGGCAGGCGCTGGTCCAGTTGCTCCCGCACGGCGACTGACTCCCCCGGCTTCATGACCGCACATCACAGGAGGATCACCTATGCGCAAGTTCTTCATCGTGTTACTCGGAGTCGCGCTGCTGGCGCTGGGGCTGGTCGTGTTGTGGGTGGCGCGCGGGCCCCAGGCCACCGAAAAGCGCACGACCGGCGGCGTGTTGACCACCCAGGATGAGATCGCTCAGCAGGGCGTGGCCCCCGGCCTGGCGCCGGATCTGGGCGTGACGACCGACGAGGGGCCGTCGAGCACGAATATCGTGGGCGCGCCCCAGATTCAAGACGGGGCGCTGAGCGACGCCGCCGTGATGGAGGCGGGCGAGGCGGCGGTGCGGCCCGAAATGGCGCCCATGCAGCCGGGCATGACCACCGATGTCGTGCTCGATCAGGACACGGGCGTGGCTGTCGCGCCGCTCAGCCTGGCTCCTGAAGCAGCGCCCGCGGACGGGCAGGGCGGCGCGTTGATCAGCGGCGTCTACGAGCAGCGCGTGGTGGAGCTCGAATGGCCGGCCACGTTTCGCGTGGGCGGGTCGGGATCGATCCGCGTCAAGTTCAAGCGGTTGGCCGATGGCTCGCTCCAGCCGGTGGCCGAGATCGCCGATCACGAGGTGGTTGCCACGCCCATCCTGATCGCGGACCGGTACGATAGCTACGACGGGACCGTGACGGCGACGCTCTCCGCGCCCAACTTCGACGTGGAGACCGTCAGCAATGCGGCCCAGCCGCTGGCGCGCGGTGACGAGCCGGAATGGCGCTGGACGCTGCAGGCCAACGACTCCGGCACGCACGAGATCGCGCTGGGGCTGAACATCACCTGGACACCCAAGCCGGGCGTGGGCGGCGCGCCGATCAACACGTCGATCTGGGGCCAGACGTTAAAAGTCGAAGCCAATTACGTGTTCGGCTCGATCACCGTCCCCCAGGCGAGCATCGCCGGGACGGCGCTGGCGGTGGTCGGCTTTGTGATGCAGATCCCGCTGGCGGACCTGTTCCTGGGCGCGTTCTGGAAGCTCCTCTTCGGCGGGCGGCGCCGGCGGCGCAAGTCCAACGACCGTCGATCGCGCCGGCGGTAGGCGGGTCAATGGCATCTAAACGCGATGCTCACCGCCAGGACGTGCGCCCGCTGCTCCTGGCGGCGCTGGCCGGTCTCGACCTCTCGGCAGAAGACGCGGCGCATCTGCCGCCCCTTCACGACGACCCCGATCTCCGGGCGCGGCTGACCGGCCCCGCGTTGTTCGCGCTGGCCGACTACGTGATCGAGCACAGCGCCCTGCCGGGCCCGCGCGGGAATCTGGAACTGGCGGCGGCGTTTGCCGACGAAATGCGTGACGCGTGCGCCGCACATGGCACAGGTGATCACGCGCCAGCCTGGTTGTTGTGGCTGCTGGCGAATCATCACCCGCCGGCCTCGTTTGGATTCGATCCCGCCTCGCCGCTGCAGATGCCGCAGTTCTGCGCCGCCGTCGCCACCGGGGAATGGGCGCTCGCGACGGGGCAGTTCGAAGCTGGGGTGAGTGCCCTGCTGGATTTAGCGAACAGCCCGCTGTGGCGCATCCGCGAGGGGACCGCGATGGGATTGCAGCGCATGTTGGCCGGCGCGTGGGATGCTGCGCTTCCGTGTCTGCTGAAACGCGCGCCGGACGCGACTCCATACCAGTGGCGGGCGCTGGTTGCCGGGGTGGCGGAACCGGCGCTGCTGGTCGACGCGGGGCGTGCCGCCGGTGCGCTGGACGTGCACGAGCGGGCGCTGGCCTTTTTCCGTCGCGTATCTCCGGATGCGCGCCGCGCCGAGGATATGCGAACGCTGCGGCAGGCGCTCGGCTATTCGATCAGCGTGGTCGTGGCGGCAGCGCCCGAGCAGGGCTTCGAGCGGATGGCTGCCTGGGCCGCCTGGCGCGATCCAGACGTGGCGTGGATGCTGCGCGAGAATCTCAAGAAGAAGCGTCTCGGCCCGTGGGCGGACCGGTGCGAGCAGGTGCGCGCCCTGCTGTCATGATGCGCCCGATCTTGCTAAGATCGAATTGATCGCCCCAACACAAGGAACATCGCGGCATGGACGCCAGACCGCTCCGGTTCATCGGCGAGCCGGTTACCGTGGAATTCGACAAGCCGCCCCTGCTCGAAAAACAGCCGGGCTGTCCGGACCGGTTCGTCTGGCGCGAGCAGACGTACCCGATCGTGGCGCTGCTCGCCGAGTGGCGCGAGTTCGGGCGGCGCGGGCGCATGGGGCGCAACATGACCCCGGAGCATGCCGCGCTGGCCGCCCAACGCGGATCGTGGGGCGTGGGTCGCTTCTACTTCCGCGTGCGGACCGGCTCCGGGCGCGTGTTCGACCTGTACTATGACCGCGCGCCCAAAGATGTCGAGTCCCGTAAGGGTGCGTGGTTCCTCTTTCGCGAGCTGGCCCTCGACGACAACCAGGACTGAACCAGCCGATGCCATCCATTACCGACACCTCCAGCGGGATCTTCAACCCCCTCAGTGCCGATATCAAGCTGCTGGGCAATCTGCTCGGCGTGGTGATCCGCGAGCAGCACGGCGACGCCGCCTTCGAGACGGTCGAGCGCGTCCGCCAGAGCGCCAAAGCCCGGCGCGGCGGCGATCTGATGGCCCATACCGAGCTGACCAACATCATTAGCGGCCTGGATCTGGACCAGAAGCGGGTGTTGATCAAAGCTTTCAGCAACTACTTCCAGTTGATCAACATCGCCGAAGACCAGCAGCGCATCCGCGTGCTGCGCCAGCGCGAAGAAGAGGACCGGCTCACCGAGTCGATCGAGGAGGCGGTCGCGGCGCTGCACCGGGCGGGCGTCACGGCGGACGAGATGCGCGCGCTGCTGGGCCGGATTCGCGTCCGGTTGGTGATGACCGCGCACCCGACCGAGGCCAAGCGCAAGGAGTTGCTCGTCAAGCTGCGGCATATTGCGCAGATGATGGCCCAGCGCGGGCACCCGGACCTGCTCCCGCGCGAACAGCGCGATCTGGAAGCATTCCTGGCCGAGGAGATCGAGGAGCTGTGGCAGACGCGCCCGACGCGCGCGGCGCGCACTACCGTCGAGGACGAGGTCGATTTCGGGCTGTACTTCATCACGTCGGTGATCATGGACAACCTGCTCGACATCACCAACGACTTGCGCGCCAGCCTGCAAGCCCACTATCCGGACGCGGACTGGACCGACCTGCCGCCGCTGTTGTGCTACGCGTCGTGGATCGGCGGCGACCGCGACGGCCATCCCGGCGTCACGCCGGAGGTCACGCTGGCGACGCTGCGCACCCTGCGCGATGCGGCCCGCCGCGTCTATCTGGACGAGATCGCGTTCCTGCGCGAGCACCTCACCCAGTGCACCGCCGAGTTCCCGCCCAGCGAGGCGCTGCATGCCTGGGCCGCCGATCATCCGGACGACACCGCCCGCTATCCCGGCGAGCTGTACCGCGCGCGCCTGGACGCCGTCTGGCGCCAGCTTGCCGCTGACGAGTACCGGACTGGCGACGACCTGCTGCGCGATCTGGACACCATCGCCGCCAGCTTGCGCGCCCAACGCAGCCGGCGCGTGGCGGGCGGGGTGCTGCGCCGCCTGGTGGAGAAGGTCCGCCAGTTCGGGCTGTATCTCGTGCCGCTCGAAGTGCGCCAGGATGCCCGGCTGCACGCGGCAGCGGTCGCCGAGATCCTGCGCCGCTACGAGATCTGCGAGGATTACCTGGGCCTGCCCGAAGAAGACAAGCAGCGCGAACTGCTGTGCGAGATCGTCAACCCGCGCCCGCTGTTCCCGGTCGAGCCGGATTTCTCCGATGTGACGAACGACATCATCGCCACCTGGCGCATGATCGCCGAGGCGCACGCGGCCTACGGCCCGGGGGTGATCGACACCGCGCTCGCCAGCATGAGCACCGCCCCCAGCGACGTGCTGGCGATGCTGCTGTTTGCGACCGAGACCGGCGTCGCCGATCAGCTCGATCTCGTCCCGCTGTTCGAGACGGTGGACGACCTGGAGCGCGCGCCGGATGTGATGGCCGCCCTGTTCGACACGCCGGAATACCGCGCCCATCTGTCCCGGCGTGGCGACACGCAGCAGATCATGCTGGGCTATTCCGACAGCAGCAAGGATGGCGGCTATCTTGCGTCGAACTGGGGGCTGTATGGCGCGCAGCAACGGCTGGCGGAGCTGTGCGAGGCGCACGGGATCGAGCTGGAGCTGTTCCACGGGCGCGGGGGAAGTATCGGGCGCGGCGGCGGCCCGACCAACCGCGCGATCCTCGCCCAGCCGCCGTCGGCCATGCGGGGCCGGATCAAGATCACCGAGCAGGGCGAAGTCATTGCCTACCGTTACAGCAACGCGGCCATCGCCCGGCGGCACATCCACCAGGTGATGCATGCCGTACTGTTGGCGGCCGGTAGCCCGCCCGCCGCCCCGGTCCCCGCCGAGTGGCGCGAGGCCATGGACCGGCTGGCCGAGGCCGGGCGCGAGGCGTACAACCGCTTCGTCTACGAGACGCCCGGCTTCCTCGACTACTGGCGGCAGGCCACGCCGATCCGCGAGCTGTCGCTAATGCCGATCGGATCGCGCCCGACACGGCGCGGGGCGGGTGGCTTCTCCGACATCCGGGCGATCCCCTGGGTGTTCTCGTGGATGCAGAGCCGCGCCATCATCCCGAGCTGGTACGGAGTCGGCCACGCCTTCGAGGCGTACTGCCAGAGCGACGACTGCGCCGGGGAAGGGATGGACCTGCTGCGCACCATGTATGCCGAGTGGCCGTTCTTCCGCGCGCTGGTGCAGAATGTGGAGCTGGACCTCGCCAAGGCGGATATCGGCATCGCGGAGCTGTACGCAGCGCTGGTCGAGGATCGCGCCCTGCGCGACGCGATCTTCAGCGCTATCGCCGAGGAGCACGCCCGCGCCTGCCGCTGGATCTGCACGGTCACCGGGCAGGACGCGCTGCTGAGCAGCACGCCGGTCATGCAGCGCTCCATCGAGCGGCGCAACCCCTACGTCGATCCGCTGAACTTCATCCAGGTGGCGCTGCTGCGCGATCTGCGCGCCCTGCCGCCCGACTCGCCGGACTACGAGGCGGCGCTCGAGGCCGTGATGCTCACCGTCAACGGCATCGCCGCCGGTATGAAGACGACCGGCTAGCCATCTCCGCGGTCAGTCCGCCGCCGCCCGGTCCGTTTCCAGCACCAGCGTATACCAGCCGCCCGTCTGGTTGCTCCAGGTGCGCGCCTCGATGCGGTACGTGCCGTCTTCCGGCAGAGTCACGTCGCGCAGCATGGAGTCGGTGGTGGCGCCAAGGTCGTCGTTGGCGGCCAACAGGCTCCCGTCCGGCGCGCGGATGACTAGCAGCGTGTCCATCAGGTTGAAGGCGGCGCGCTGGGCCTGGTCGGTCTGGCCCGCGGGGCGGTCGGCCATCATCCACAGATCGAGGACCTCACCCGCCCGGCCCTCGTAGAGCCACACGTGCGCCTCGCCAACGGCCAGCTCGCTGCGATTCTCCCCGCCCGGCATCGCGCTGCGCGGCTCGGCGCGCGCCGTTGGCGGCTCGATCGGTGCGGTGCGGCGCTGGAGAAACACTTCCGGATAGTCGGGCGAAGGCCCATCCAGCAGCGGGCTGGCGCGGCCCATCACGTACTGCTCCATGAAGGCGGACACGTAGACCCGGTAGTCCAGCAAGGCGAGCTGCGCCATGCGAAGGCTCTCGGCGGGCTGCTCCATCACCAGGGGCTGCCAGAACGCGGCATCGACGAAGTTCATGTGCTGCGTGTGCGGGATCATCAGCACGTAGTAATCCGCCGCCAGCGCCTCGAGGCCGTGCTCGAAGTCAGCGACGAACCCTTCGATCCCGCTATCGGCCAGGATGCGCATGTAGGGCCGGTCGAGCTCGAGCTCGACTTCGGCGGAATGCGCGCCGTCCAGGTTGACCGCGCCCCGGCAGCGGCGGTCCAGCAGGCACACCTGGGCGGCGGTCCGCGCGCCCTGGGAGTGGCCGATCAATCCCAGGCGGTCCAGGTCCAACCGCCCGGCGAACATGCCGCCGACCAGCGGGCGGTTGAGCGCGGCGATCTGGTCCAGGACGAACAGCATGTCGGGCAGCCATACCTCGCGAAACTCGCCTTCGTAGTTGTCGCGCGGGGCCCACAGCCGCGCGAGCTGGCTGTGCGTGACCGGCTCGATGATCTCGCCGTCAGGGAACTCGACCATGCCGGTTACGTAGGGGTGGGACAGCGCGAAGACGGCGAACCCCCGGCTGGCGAGGTCTTCGATCAGCACCTGGTAATGGCGTGGCGATTCGCTGAAGCCCGGATCGAAGACGATGACCGGGTAAGGATCCTCCCCGCTCGCCAGGGGCGCGCCAGGGATCGCGTTGGCCAGGATACCCGCTACCGGGTTGCCCTCCAGGCCGAGCATCTGGCTGTACAGCCCGGCCAGCTCCGGCCCGAACAGCGGCATCGGCGCGGCGCCCGGCGCGGGCTCGGCGGGATACCACACCTCGACCAGCAGCGCGCGGGCGTCGTCTGGGTCCTCGGTGTGCGCTTCGGGGCGCGCGCTGTCCACCCAACGGAAGGCCATATGGCCGACCGCGTGCGGGCCGGTCGGGGGGATGAGCTGGGCCGGGCCTTGCGCGGCCACCGGCGCGGCGAAGCCAAGCAGGACAGCAGCCGCCCACGCCCACCGCGCCAGCTTCACGAGTATCGCCACCATCAGCACCTCCTGTTGGGAATTAGGGCCGGGTGTGTCTAGAATCTTATACGCGAGCCAGCCCGATTGTACCCATTCGCGCGGGACGATCCCCCAAAAGAGCTATTGCTTCGGGGCGGGATGGGCTATACTCTCATTCACCATGGGGGACTTAGCAGGGGGATTTCATAGATCGACGCACACGAGGGGAGCATCCCAAATGAGAGCAACGATCAACCGGCTGAGCATCCTGATAGCACTGGCGGCGGTCTGGCTGGCGGGGACTCCGGCCCTGGCCCAGGACAGCGAGCCAGACCGGTCACTGTCGGGTGCGGTGAATATCATCGCGCCGGACATCTACATGACGGAAAACGGCGCCGCCGAGGAGATCCGCATCATCGCGCCGACCGGAATCGAGCCCGGCGAGATTCTGCGCACGGATGAATACGGTGTGGCGCTGGTCACCTGGTTTCGCGATGGCACGGAAACGGTGTTGGGCGCTGAGTCCGAGTTGGCGCTCAATGAATTCACCGGCACGTCGCCCCACGATTACGTGCTCGAGATGGAGCTGAGCCGGGGGCACCTGGTCGCCGGGCTGGGCGCGACGGATGAGGACGTCGTAGCGTCCCGGTCGATGGTCCTGCACACGCCAGCCTACACGCTGCGCGTGCTGAGCGGCCACTTCGAGATCGACCTCGATCACAACGGCGAGCCGCTGCTGGTGGTCCTGGAGGGCCAGGTCGAGATCGCGGTTGGCGACGAGGACCCGGTGACGATCGACGCGAATCACTATCTGCTGGGCGCGTCCGGCGAGCCGGCGACGCTCTCGGATGACGGCGTGACGCCCAACTTCAACGGCGTGTGCAAGGTCACTGCCGATACGAACCTGAACATCCGGCATTTCGCCAGCGAGGAGAGCCGCCGCCTGGGTGGCGTGAGCGAGGGCCAGGTGATGTGGGTGCGCGCCGCGACCGAGGGGCGGCTGTGGCTGCAGGTCTACTTCCAGACCGATCCCAACGACGTGACGGCGCACAACTTCGGCTGGATCTACGGCCCGGCGGGCACGCTCGACGAGGCAGCCTGCGAGGAGATTCTGCGCGCCCCGCTCGACGCCCAGCTTTACGGCGGGCCGGGCATCAGCCTGGGAACGGGCGAAGCGGGTGAAACCGAGCCGCCAGAGGCCGAAACCGAAGAACCCGCCGGATAACCCGCTGTTACCTCAAGCATGGCGCAGGCCGGGGATCGCTCGCCCGGCCTGCTGCGTTTGAAGGCGCGCGACCAAAAAGGTGGTTGACAGCGGGGGGCGCCTTTGATACTATGTTCGTCAACAAAGGCTGCGACGGAGAAAAGTACGCACGGCAGCCGCTCCCAGGGAGTCCGGGCCACTGACTGCAAGCCCGGATGAGATGGTCCGTGCCGAAGTTCGCTCCCGAGCCGACGGGGGAACGCCGGGCACCAGTCCGGCCAGTAGTCCGCTCCGCAGGCCCAGCGTTAACGGGGCAGCCCATCTTGCGCGAGGCGCGACGTGGGCACGAGCGAGCCGCGCCGGATCATTCCGGCGGGCTAACCAGGGTGGTACCGCGGGAGTCGATCTCGTCCCTGATCCGAAAGGACTGGCGGCGAGTTTTTGTTTCTATAGGCCAGGCAGCACATACCTGAGAGGGACTATGCTCGAACAACTCGAATCGACGTACACACAGGCGCTGGGCGAACTGGAAACGATCACCCGGGGCGACGCGCTTCAGGAGTGGGAGCGCCGCTACCTGGGCAAGAAGGGGGCGGTCACGCTGGCGCTGCGCGCGACGGGCCAGCTTCCCAAGGAGGAGCGCGCCGAGTTCGGTAAGCGCGCCAACGAGATCAAGGTCGCGCTGGCCGATGCCTTCACCGCGCGCGAGGAGATGATCCGGCAGCACGAGCTGGCCCGGTCATTGGAAGAGGGCGAGGTCGACGTGACGCTGCCGGGCCGCCGCGTGGCGACCGGCGGACTTCACCCCGCCACGCAGACGCTGCGCCGCATCTACGCCATCTGGGCGGAGATGGGCTTCCAGGTCTATCGCAGCCGCGACGTGGAAGACGACGACACCAACTTCACGCTGCTCAACATCCCGCCGCACCATCCCGCGCGCGATATGTGGGACACGTTCCACACCACGACGCCGGGCGTCATCCTGCGCACGCACACCAGCCCGGGCCAGATTCGCGCCATGCGCGATTACGGCGAGGGCGGCACGCAGCCGGTTCGCGTCATCCTGCCGGGGATGTGCTACCGCTACGAGCAGATCTCCGCGCGCAGCGAGATCCAGTTCAACCAGGTCGAGGGGCTGGCGGTGGGCCGCCGCATTTACATGACCGACCTGAAGGGCACCATCGCCGAGTTCGCGCGGCGCATGTTCGGCGCCGAAAAGCGCGTGCGCTTCCGCGGGTCGTATTTTCCCTTCACGGAGCCGAGCATCGAGGTCGATGTCGAGTGCATGATCTGCGGCGGGGAGGGCTGCCCGGTGTGCAAGTACACCGGCTGGGTCGAGATCGCCGGGGCGGGCATGGTGCACCCGATCGTGCTGCAAAACGGCGGCTACGATCCGGCTGCGTGGAGCGGTTTCGCGTTCGGCATGGGGCCGGAGCGCATGGCGATGAACGTGAACGGCATCAAGGACATCCGCTATTTCTGGCAGAACGACCTGCGCTTCCTGGAGCAGTTCTAGCGCGGGCGCGTTTGGCGGCCCGCCGGGTATAATGTCCGGTCAGGGTGGCGCACACAAGAGAGGCGAAGCATGTTGATCAACTTGAAAACCGTCCACAAGCCCGCGGCGCTGGCTGAGGCCGTGAGACTGCTCGCGGCGCCGGGCGTCTATCCGCTGTATGGCGGCGTGGCGCTGCAGCGGCGCAGCAGCCCGGCGGTCGAGGAAGCCGTGAACCTGGCGCAGTTGGGGCTGGACACGGCCCAGGACGGCGACAACGCCCTGGTGCTGGGCACGATGCTCACGCTGGAAGAGGCGCGTAAGGCGTGCTTGGCCCGGGCGGAGGCGCGCCCGGAAGCGCGGGCGCTGGCCGCGCTGCTGGGGGCGGAACAGCCCGAGACGTTGCGCAACACCATGACGCTCGGCGATCTGCTGGTCGAGCGCGATCCGGGATCGCTGGTCCTGACGCTGTTGCTGGCGCTGGGCGCGGTGATTGAGCGGGCCGACGTGGCCGTGCTGCTGACCATGTCCTCGTTCCTCAGCGTGGACGAGGACGTCGCGCGCTACCTGCTGACGGGCCTGCGCGTGCCGTATGGCCCGGCGGGCGGCGCGATTGCGTGGGAGAAGGTCGCCCGCACGCCCGCCGACGCGCCCATCGTGGGCGCGGTGGCTCGCGTCCAGGCTGGCGAGAATGGGGAGCGGTTCAGCGCCGTGGCGCTGTGCGGCGTGGCGCCGGTCCCGGTCGGCCAGCCGGAGGTGGCCCGCGCCTATGACGAAACCGGCGACATCGAGGCGGCGCTCGATCAACTGGCGCTCGACCCGCCGGACGATCACTGGGGCAGCCGCGAATACCGGGCCGAGATGGCCCGCGTGACGGCGCGCCGGGCATTGCTGCGCGCCGCGAGCGACGCGCGCTGAGGGTTCACACGCTTTTGCCCGCCGGGCGTTTGGCGCGGCTGGGGCAGACACGGAGCACACCGTATGACGATCGAGAACGAACGCGACCTGCAAGGCATTCTGCGCATCGGGCAGATCTGCGGCGCGGCGCTGCAGCACATGCTGGCACGCATCGAGCCGGGCATGACCACCGCCGAGCTGGACGCGATCGGCGCGGCGTATCTCAAAGAGCAGGGCGCGCGCTCAGCGCCGATCCTGGCATACAAGTTCCCCGGCTGGACGTGCATCAGCATCAACGAGGAAGCCGCGCACGGCATCCCCGGCCCACGCGTGATCAAGCCCGGCGATGTCGTCAACGTGGACGTGTCCGCCGAGCTGGAAGGCTATTGGGCCGACACCGCCGCTACCCTGCTCGTCGCGCCCGCCGATCCGGAGAACGAGCGGCTGTGCGCCTTCACCCGGCGGGCGCTGGAGAAGGGCATCGACGCGGCGCGGGCGGGCCGCCCGATGAACGCGATCGGCCGGGCGGTCGAGGACGTGGCGCGGCGCGGCGGCTACCGGATCATCCCGGAGCTGCCGGGGCACGGCGTGGGGCGGCACATCCACGAGAAGCCGTCCGTCTACAACTTCTATCACAAGCGCGACCGCACCCGCATCGAGGAAGGGATGGTCTTCACCATCGAGCCCTTCCTCAGCCGGGGCAGCGGGCGCATCGTCACCGAGTCCGACGGCTGGACGCTGACGACGATCGACCGCAGCATCTGCGCGCAGTACGAGCACACTATCGTGATCAGCGGCGGCAAACCGATACTTGCCACCGCTATATGACAATGGTTATCATACTCAGTCTGTTAATGTCGGAACTCCGACACTGTCCCAATCCACTGCACAAGGAGAACAGACATGGGTAAAGCGTTCAAATGGATCGGAATTATCGTGGGCGTGCTGCTGCTCGTGATCGTCGTCGCAGGGGGGATCCTGTACGTCGTGGGCCGCAACAAGGTGAACGAGACGTTCGAGGTCGAGGCCGCCGCCATCGACATCCCGACCGGGGATGAGGCGGCTATCGCGCGCGGGCAGCACCTGTCGGAAGCGGTGACGCTCTGCTCGGACTGCCACGCGCCGGACCTGGGCGGCGATGAGTTGATCGACACGGCGGCGGTCGGCACGATCTACGCGTCCAACCTGACCACTGGCGCGGGCGGTATCGGAACCGAGTACACCGCGGAAGACTGGGTGCGCGCCATTCGCCACGGCTTCGATCCAGACGGCAAGCAACTGCTCGGTATGCCGTCGAAAAACCTGCACTACCTGAGCGACGCAGACCTGGCCGCGCTGCTGGCCTATATCCAGTCGGTGCCGCCCGTCGACCGCGCGACGCCCGACAACAGTCTGTCGATTCCTGGCTACATCCTGCTGGCGACGGGCATGATGGGCGACCTGCCCGGCGATCTGTTGGGACACCACATGGACGAGATGCCGCCCGCGCCAGAGTCCGGCGTGACGGTCGAGTATGGCGAGTACCTGGTCACGATCGCCGACTGCACCGGCTGCCACGGTGAGGATCTGACCGGCGGCCCGTCGATGGGCCCGCCGCCCGGCCCGGACCTGACGCAGAGCGGCGACCTGGGCGACTGGACCGAGCAGGATTTCGTCAACACCATCCGCCAGGGTATCACGCCGGATGGCGACGTGCTGGACAACGAGGAAATGCCCTGGGATTACTACACCCGGATGACCGACGAGGAGTTGCAGGCTATCTGGATGTATCTGCAAACGCTGGAGTAAGACACGCTCATGGCCCATCCTGGAGGGCTGCCCTCCAGGATGGGCGGCTCACTCACTGAGGAGACGTTCGCACGCGATGAAAGTACCGATTTCGTGGCTCAAGGATTACGTCGAGATCGACATCTCGATCGAAGAACTGGCCGAGCGCCTGACGCTGGCTGGGCTGGAAGTGACCGGCGTCGAGTACATCGGCATCCCCCAGGGCGAGCCGCCGGAGGGGATCAACCTGCCGCCGTCGGATCACCTGGTCTGGGATCGCGGCAAGATCGTGCTGGGCGCGATCCGCGAGGTGAAGGCGCACCCGAATGCCGACCGGCTGGTGCTGGCGATAGTCGATTACGGCGGCGGCGCGCTTGAGCAGTGCGTGACCGGTGCGCCGAACCTGTTCCCCTATAAGGACCAGGGGCCGATCGATCCGCCGCTGCTGTCGCCATTCGCGCATGAAGGCGCCGAGGTCTACGACGGCCACGCCAGCGACGGCAGCCGGATGATCCTCAAAGAGCGCGCGCTGCGCGGCATCCCCAACCGCAGCATGGTTTGCTCGGAGAAAGAGCTGGGCCTCTCCGACGATCACGAGGGCATCATGCTGCTGCCATGGGATGAGTTCGGCCACCTGCCGCCGGGCACGCCGTTCCAGGACGTGCTGGGCGATGCCGTGCTCGACATCGACATGCTGCCCAACATCGCGCGCGCCTACAACATGGTCGGCGTCGCGCGCGAAGTGGCCGCGCTCACGGGCAAGCCGCTGCGCTTCCCGTCGCTGGACGTGGTGGCCGAGGGCGCGCCGATTGCGGGCGAAGTCTCGATCGTGATCCGCGAGCCGGAACTGAACCCGCGCTTCACCCTGGCGCTGATCCGCGACATCGAGCTTAAGCCGTCGCCGGGGTGGATGCAGCGCCGCCTGAAGCTGGCCGGGATGCGCCCGATCAACAACATCGTGGACGCGACCAACTACGTCATGCTCGAGCTAGGCCAGCCGCTGCACGCCTTCGACTTCGACACGCTCAAGGAGCGCGCGGGTGGCAAGCCGCCGGTGATCATCACCCGCCTGCCCGATCCGGGCGAGCACCTGATGACTCTCGACGGCGAGGATCACGCGCTGGACGAGTTCAACATCCTGGTGGCGGACACCGCCGGCTCGCTGAGCATCGGCGGCATCATGGGCGGCCTGGAGAGCGAGGTCAACGACCCGTCGCTGGAGGTGCTCGACGCGACGGGGATCGAGCTGGGCGAGGGCGCCGAGCGCCCCCTGCACGGCAAGGCCAACGCGCGCCGGCCCGCCACGCGCAACGTGCTGCTCGAGGCGGCGGCCTGGAACTTCATCAACATCCGGCGCACGATGCAGAGCCAGAAGATGGCGAGCGAGGCCGGTCTGCGCTTCAGCCGCGGCGTGCACCCGGCGATGGCGCTGCGCGGTCTGCTGCGCTGCATCGAGCTGATGCGCCAGACCAGCGGCGGCGTGGTGGCGCAGGGCCACATCGACGAGTACCCGCTGCCCGCGCCCGAAGTGCAGGTCGATCTGCCGGTGGCCGAAGTCGACCGCCTGCTCGGCTTTCACATCCCGCAGGACGAGATCGTGCGGATTCTGCGCGCGCTCGAATTCACGGTGAGCGAGCAGGGCGATCAACTCCGCGTCACCGTGCCCGATCACCGCCTGGACATCGGCACCGGCATCACCGGGCAGGCCGATCTGGTCGAGGAGATCGCGCGCATCTACGGCTACGACCGCATCCCCAACACGGTGATCGGCGACACGCTGCCCAAGCAGCGCTCCAACACGGCGCTCGAGCGCGAGGAGATGGTCCGCGACGCGCTGGTGCGCGCCGGTCTGCGCGAGATCGTGGCCTATCGCCTGACGACGCCCGAGCGCGAGGCGCTGCTCACGCCGCCGGGCGGATCGTCGAGCTGGCCGCAAACCGGCTACGTGACGCTCGCTAACCCGATCTCCGCCGACAAGCGGGTGATGCGCCACACCCTGCTGGCGGGGATGCTCGACGTGGCGGCGGCCAACGCTCGCCACACCGACCGTCAGCTCCTGTTCGAGATCGGGTCCGTCTACTGGCAGACGGGCGACGCGCTGCCCGACGAGCCGGTCCACCTGGGGATCCTCATGACCGGCCCGCGCGAGGTGGCGCAGTGGCAGGAAGGGCGCCGGGCGCGGCCGCTGATGGATTTCTTCGACCTGAAGGGCGTGATCGAGGCATTGCTGCGCGAGCTGCGCGTGGCCGGAGACGTGACGTTCGCCCCGGTCGAGCACAGCAGCTTCCACCCGGGCCGCACGGCGGAGTTGCGCATCGACGGCCGCACGGTGGGCGTCTTCGGTGAGGTGCACCCGCTGGTCCGCGACGCGTTCGGTCTGGGGCTGGACCTGGCGCGGCCCGTCGTGGCGGCGGAGTTCGACCTGGACGCGCTGGTGGCCGATCTGACCGTCCTGCGCGAGATCAAGCCGGTGCCGGCGCAGCCCGCCGTGTACCAGGATATGGCGCTGATCGTGGACGAGAAGGTGCCGGCGTCGGACGTCCTGGCGGCGATCCTGGCGGCGGGCGGCGATCTGCTGGAAGACGCGCGGCTGTTCGACGTGTATCGGGGCGATCCCATCCCGGCGGGCAAGAAGTCGCTGGCCTACGCGCTGACCTACCGCGCGCCGGATCGCACGCTGGAGGACCGGGAGGTCGCTCAGATCCACGCCCGGATCGTGAAGGCGGCGAGCCGCAAGCTGGGCGCGGCGCTGCGTGCCTGATGCGGCCCGCGGTTACTGGTGAACATCACGGGGCGGCCATCCGCGAAGGTGCGCCGCCCCGCTGTGTTGTGCCCAATGCCTTAGATTGCGCCTACCGCCGGCGCTGGCGGGCACGTAGCTCGCCAGCCCGACTCCGCCCACCAGCACCCATACCGCGCCCAACATCCCCAGGCCGAGAATGACCGTCTGATGGTCATCGTCGTCCGCCTCCACTTCGACCGGCGGCGCGTGATCCAGCGGCGTGGCCGAGGGCGCGGGCGGCTCGGTGGGCGTGAACGTGGCCGCCATCACCAGCGCGGCGGTCGGGAGCGTCGTTACGGTGGGCAGCGCGGTGGGCGGCACCTCTTCGGGCGTGGCCTCTACCGGTGGCGGCTCGGCGGGCGCCCCGTCCGGCTCGGGGGCAGTCTCTGTAGGTGGTGCCCCTTCGGGCGGTGCGGCGTCGGCTGGAGCCCCGTCAGTGGGCGGCTCGGCGGGCGCCCCGTCCGGCTCTGGCGGGGTCTCAGCAGCAGTCTCAGCCGGGGGCGCTTCTTCGGGCGGCGCCTCTACGGCGGGTTCAGCGGGGGCGGGCGCTTCCTCAGGCGGGACGTCGCCCGGCTCCGGCGGGATCAGCCGCAGGACCATGCCCGGCACGATCACGTCCTCGCGCGTCAGGCCGTTGTAGCCGAGCAGCTCGTCCACGGTCAGCCCGTGCGTCACGGCGACTTCCCAGACCGTCTGGCCCTCGCCGATGGCGTATTCCGCGATGGGCGTGGGGCTGGGCGGCGGCGCTTCGCCGGGGCCGAGCTTGACGATGATCGTGTCGTCCGGCATGAGCACCACGGGGCGCTGCAGGTTGTTGATGTGCAGCATCTCATCGAGGTCCACACCGTAGACGGCGGCGATGGCCCAGGCCGTCTGGCCCGGCTGTACCACGTGCGTGACCCGCCCGTTGGCGTCTGGCTCGGCCCGCGTGATCGGGATCACCAGCGGGCCTTCGTCCTCATCCTCTTCTTCCGCGGCGCTGCCCGACGAGTTGGACCGGCGCGGCGGCGATGGCCGGCCGGCGACCAACACGTAGACGATGCCGCGCCCGCTGCTGGCCACGCCCACGCCCACATGCTGCGCCGACGAGGTGAGCGTCGCGTAGTGGATGCCGCTGTTGCGCCACCACTCGACGGCGCCCGCCGGACTCATGCCGCCGCCAGATACCCAATTCTCGGCGACGCTGCCCGCGTAGCCAGCCGCCAGGGCGCGATCCTGCGGTGTGGAGCCGCCTTCGCCGGTGTGCCCGTACTGGCCGGTGGCGACCATCCAGTTGACGTAGCCTGTGCGACGTAGGTCGGTGGGGTGAACCGTCCACGGGTCCAGGCCGAGGCTGGCGCGCAGCGCGTTGACCAGCGCCACGACCTGATCCGCGCTGCCCTGGGCCTCAGCGGGCCGGGGCGCGCTCTGGGGCGCCGCCAGCAGTATCAGCGCCACGAGGAATGCGGCGCAGGCGCGGAGGCGTAGCCGCGGGTGTGAAATGATAGTCTGTATCAACCAATAATCCTCAGTCCTCACAACACCGGCCCGATCCTACCGCAAACCCGCGCCCGGCTCCAAATGTGGGACAAGCGCCCGGATCGCAGCGATCACGGTTCCGGCGGCGGGACGCGCGGCAGCAGCCACGCCACGATGCCGTCGGCCAGGCTTGGCTGGGCGGCGAGCATGTCCGTGCCGTGCCCGGCGTTGGGGTAGATCTCCAGCCGGTGATCGCCGGTCGCCGCGCTGTCGAGGGTGATGCTGTCGGCAGGGTTATTGCCGTCGTTCTCACCCGCGACGATCAGCACGGCGCGCTGGCCCATCCGCGCCATTGCGCCGGCGGTGGTGATGCCGTGGTAGTCCAGGCCAGGGCTGAGCAGCACGGCGGCGTTGCAGCCCGCGAAGTCGGCGCAGGTATTCAGCGCGAGGTTCGCCCCGGTGCTCGCGCCCACCACGGCCAGTTGTCCCCGGTTCACGCCGGGAAAATCGGCCAGCATGTCGAGCGCGTCGCGCACGTCGGCCGGGGCGAGCGTCCAGTCCGGATCGCCGCCGGTGTCGCCATAGCCGCGCAGGTCCACCGCCAGCACGGCGTAACCCGCCGCCTGCAGCCGTTCCGCCAGCGCCGCGTACACCTCGCGACCGGTCCCTTCCATGGGCACCAGCAGGACGCCCGGCGCCGGGCGGATCGGGGCGCTGTAGTAGGTCGCCTGGATGATCAGCCCATCACTGGCGCTGATCGTCATGGGGAGCAGGGCCTGGGTGGGCGGGGGCGTGTTGGTGGGCAGGTCCTGATCGGGCTGGCCTTCGGCTGCCAGGCCCGCCTGGGTGGGATTGCTGGCGCCGATGACCGCGCCGCCTTCGCCATCGCCGGAGGGCAGCACCGGGTCGACCGTCGGGCTGGGCGCCAGCGACGGCGCCGGCGTCGGGCCGGCGTGGGTTGGCGTTGGGTCGGGCGCCTCCTCGCCGCACGCGGCCAGGGCCAGCGCCAACCCAACGGCGGCTATCCCGGCGATCCACCACCTGCGCCGCGCGTTCATGCGCGCGCATCCCCGGCTGGCTGGGCGATCACGATCATGCGCGGGCTGCCGTCGCCGAACGGCTCGCGGTCGTAGTCGCCGTAAAAGTCGACGCGCGCCCAGTCGGTGGCCGCCAGCAATAGGTCCATCTCGCCGGGGAACACATAGCGCAGCTTGAGCGGCGCGAGCGTGCGCTGGACTGCGCCCCCCTCGCCGATCTCGTCGTAGATCCACGTGATGTGCAGGTGCTGCGCGGCCCGGTCGAGCGCGCTGACCGACTGCTGCATCACCAGGTGCCCGGTCTCCGGTTCGGTGAACATGCGCTCCAGCACCAGCGCGCCGTCATCCTGGGTGGCGGCGGTGTCCGCGGCGTTGGGCAGGTCGAGCGCCAGCAGGCCATCCGGCGCGACCCACTCGCGAAAGCGGCGCAGCGCGGCCAACTGCTCGGCCTGCTCGCTGAAGTTCATGAACGTATTGTAGGGCACGACGATCAGCTTGAAATCGCCGGCCAGGTGCGTCTCGAGCACATCGCCATGCACGAAACGGACGCGCGCGCGCAGGTCGCCCATCAGGTCCAGCTTGCGCTGGCCGCGCGCCAGCATCGCTTCGGCGCCATCCAGCCCGACGACGCGATGGCCCGCCTGCGCCAGGTGCAGCATCACCCGCCCGGTGCCGCAGCCGACATCCAGGATCGGGTCCCCGGCCTCGTCGGCCAGCTCGCTGTAGAGGACCAGGTCGTCGGTCACGTCGGCGTTTTCGGCGTCGTAGAAACGCGCGATCGTTTCGTAAAACTGCACGTTCATCTTCATGTGTGCCGTTCCTCACGTGGTTGAGTCGCCGCGCAGTGTAGCCCAAAACACCCGCCGCGCCCAAAAAAGGCGGGGCGATCTGGCGCGGGCCGACGCGCGCGGTATAATTTCCGGGATATACGTGATATTAATGCGGTTTACTGTGTTGGGAGGACCCATGCGCTACAGATATTTCGCCGTCGCGCTGCTGGCCACTGCACTGCTGGGCCTGATCCTGGCCGCGTGCGGCGGGGACGAGCCCGCCGACGAGCCACTGCCGGCAGCGCCCACGCCGCAGGCCGAAGAGAACGCCGCCGCCTCGGGGGTGGCAGTCGGCCAACCCGCGCCCGATTTCACGCTAGCCGCCTCCGATGGCAGCCGCGTGTCGCTCGCGGGCTACCAGGGCCAACCGGTGCTGCTCTTTTTCCACATGGCGGCGGGCTGACCGCCCTGCCTGCAACAGATCGTCGATCTGGAAACGGACCCCGCCTTTCAGGCTCTGGATGTCGCCATCCTGAGCATCGCCCTTGATCCAGCGGACCAGCAGGCCGCCGTCAAACAGGAATATGGCATTGCCGCGCCGATGCTGACCGATCCGGATGCGGCCATCTCGACCGCGTATGACGTCATGCAGTGGGCGGTGGGCAGCGGCGAGCCGGGCCACACGTTCGTCCTGGTGGACGAGGCTGGCGCGATCGCGTGGATTCGCGACTACGGCGCGCCGGAGAACGGCGGCCTGATGTACGTGCCCGTCGAGGAATTGACGCAACACATCCAGGCCGCGCTGGCAGAATGACGCCGGGCGCCGCATCTGGGCGAAGCGTACACGCTGTGTTGGGCGGGCCACTCGGTCCGCCTTTCGATCCTGCCGCCGGCGCGACGCCCAAAATCGCGAGCATGAACCGGTTTGAGCGTAGACTATAATATAATCAGTACACACGCTATCACGGACAGCAGCACGGTCGAGGAGGGGGGATGATCAGCCTTGCAGCGCCAATCCCGCGCCAGTTAGCATCCCGCGCGCGTTCCGCCCGCACGCGCGCGTGGGTGGCCGGTGTGTTGGTCGCGGTTCTGGCGCTGGGCGTCGTCCCGATGGGATCGGCGGCCCAGGAGACGGTCGAGCTGGTGATATGGGCCGAATGGTTCACCCAGGACACGATGATCTCCGATCCGGCGGGCGCGCTGGTGGCGCTGGACGATGCCCTGGCGGGCGACGACGTGCAGGATCTGGTCTATCCGGCCCTGGAGCGCCTGCCGTCCACGCGCAGCGCGCTCGAACGGCTGCGCGCCGGGGTCGAGCCGGAGATGCAGTCGTTCATCGACGAGCTACTGGGTATTCCGAACCTGGGCATCCTGCCCCAGTGGCGCGCGGACCCGGCGCGGATCCGGCAGATCTACAACGGCCTGCTGCTCGCTGTGCTGACGACTGACCGGCCCATCGAAGCGATCCTGGCCAACGCACAGGCCAAGGCCGGAAAGGTGATGGGCTCGTGATGGAGACGCTCCATGGCAGCCAGACCGGTCTACCGGCGCGCGGATTCACACTGCGAGCCAAGCTCATGACAGTGCTTTTGGCGATGACGGTGATCATCCTGGCGCTGTTGGGCATCTACTACTACACCGTCCGCGAGGCGCTGATCAACGAAGGCAACCAGAAGCTGTACGCGGCGGTCTCGCACACGGCGGCTAACGTCGACGCGTTCATCGAGACCAACCTGAACGCGATCCATGCCGCCTCGCAGTTGCCCGCGCTCGCGGACTACCTGCAGATGTCCCCCCAGGAGCGAGCCGGCAGCGCGACCGAGTCCCTCGCCATGGACATCCTGGCGGTGCTGCCCCAGCCCTGGGACCAGTACAACACGGTGTCCTACGCGCTGCTGGACACTAACGGTGTGAACGTGATCGACACGATGCGCGCCAACATCGGTGACCAGGAAGGCGACCGGGATTACTTCCAGACGCCGTACAGCACCGGGCAACCCTACGTCTCGCCGGTCGAGTTCTCCCCGGCGGTGGACGGGGTCTACCTCTACTTCAGCGCGCCGGTGCGCCGCGACTATGTGGGGCCGGTCGTGGGCATGCTGCGCATGCGGTTCAGTATCTCCACGGTGCAGAACCTGCTGACGGACAACCGCGGGATGGCCGGAAAAGACTCCTACGCCGTGCTGCTCGACGAGAATCTGGTCCGGCTGGCCGACTCCGAGCGCCCCGAGATGCTATTCAAGGCGGCCGTGCCATTCGAGCCAGAGCGGGCGGAGGCGCTGCGTGCGGAGCGCCGCCTGCCGAACTGGCCGTTGGAGCAGCTCGCAGCCGGCTCGCCCGACTTCGCGCGCGGCATCGCGGGGGCGGACGGTGAGCCGTTCTTTTCAAGTCCGATTCACGACAGCGACGACCCCGCTTACCAGGTGGCTGCGACCCGCCTCAGCCGCCAGCCGTGGACGGTCGCTTTCGTCCAGCCGCGCGATGTCTTCATGGCCCCGATCAACTCCCAGGCCAGGCGAACGCTGGCGCTGGGCCTGGTCGTGGCGGCGGGATCGATCCTGGCCGCCGTCTTGATCGCGTACTGGTTCACGCGGCCCATCCTGCACCTGACAGCGGTGGCCGAGCAGATCGCGGCGGGCGATCTTTCGGTGAAGGCGCAGGTTGAATCGCGCGACGAGATTGGTGTGCTGGCCGCGGCGTTCAACAACATGACGGCGCAACTGCGCGTCACACTGGGCACGCTGGAACAGCGTGTGGCCGAGCTGGCCCAGGCCAACACGAGCCTGGAGCGCCAGATCGGCGAGCGGGAGCAAATGCAGCGCGAGCGCAGCTACCTGGCGGCGGTCATCGAGGAATCGCAGGATATCGCCGTGATCAAAGACCTCGGCCTGCGGATCATCAGCGCGAACCGCTCGTTCCTGGCGGCGGCCGGCAAGGCGACGCTGGCCGACGTGGTGGGACAGACCGACGCCGACCTGTTCGAGCCGGACGTCGCCGGGCGCTACATGGCCGACGAGCGCCGCACTCAGACGCTCGCTCAGGGAGACGTCATCACCAGCGAAGAGGTTCTGGTCTTCCCGAACGGCAAGGCGCGCACGCTCTTCATCCGGCGCTTTCCCGTGTTCGACGAGCGGGGGACGCTGATCGCGACGGCAATGACCGCCAGCGACATCACCCAGCGCACGCGGGCCGAGGCGGCGCTGCGCGAAGCCTACGATCTGCTCGAGCTGCGCGTGCGCGAGCGGACCTACGATCTGTCGGTGGCGAACGCCCAACTGCACCAGGAAGTCACTGAGCGCAAGCAGATGGAAGAGGCGCTGCGCCAGTACACGCTGCAGTTGGAAGCCCGCAACGAAGAGCTGGACGCCTTCGCCCACACCGTCGCCCACGACCTTCAAAACCCGCTCGGCGTGGTCATTGGCTACGCGGCGCTGCTGTACGATGATGTCGAGAACATGCCCGCCGAGCAGATCCGCTTCGGGCTGAGCGCGATCAACCAGTCGGCGGAGAAAATGAGCCGGATTATCGAGGAGCTATTACTGCTGGCGGGGGTGCGCAAGACCCACGTCGAGCTGGAACCGCTGGACATGGGCAGCATCGTCCGCGAGGCTCAGCAGCGGCTGGTGACCATGATCGAGGAGCACGGCGCGCAGATCACCGTGCCGGACGAATGGCCGCTGGCCGTTGGCTACGGCCCGTGGATCGAGGAAGTGTGGGCCAACTACATCAACAACGCGATCAAGTACGGCGGCGAGCCGCCCTGCGTCGAGCTGGGCGCCACGGCGCAGCCCGACGGCACGGTCCGGTTCTGGGTGCGCGACAACGGCGCGGGGTTGACCGAAGAGGAGCAGACCCGGCTGTTCACGCCCTTCACCCGGCTGGACCAGGTGCGCGCGCGCGGCTATGGCCTGGGCCTGTCGATCGTGCGGCGCATCATGGACCGGCTGGGCGGCGAGGTGGGCGTCGAGAGCCGGGACGGCGAGGGCAGCATTTTCTCGTTCGTGCTGCCCGCCGCCGATGCGTGGAACGGTCTCTCCGGGGAAGGACATGCCTGATCGAGCCGCCTCCCCCTTAACGGCCCCGCGCGCCTAGCGCACGCCGAGCAGTAACTCGATGGTGAGCTGGTCCAGGTATTCGTAGCGCAGGTCGCGCGCCCCGAGCGCGGCGCGGTCGAAGGTTTCGCCCTTCAGCCGGGCGGCCTTGTCCGCGCTGAAGCCGCCCGCCAGCCAGCTATACGTCCCGTCGTCGGCATTGATCTCGGCCAGCAGGGCCTGAATCGCCGCGTCCTGGTTGAAGCGCTGCGCCTTCTCCTTGAGGATCAGGTAGGTGCGCATGCAGCCACGGGCGAACGCCTTGACGCCCTCCGGCCCCTCGGTGCGGTAGGCGTGCGCGTCGAAGTGGCGCGCGCCGTCGTAGCCCACATCCTCGAGGAACTTGACCAGGTAGAACGCCTGCTTGATCATCTCCGCGCCGAAGCGGAAGTCCTGATCGAAGCGCCCGAACTTCTGATCGTTCAGGTCGATGTGAAACAGCTTCCCGGCGTCCCAGGCCTGGGCCACCGCGTGCATGAAGTTGAGGCCGGCCATGTGCTCGTGGGCGACCTCCGGGTTGACGCCGACCATCTCCGGGTGATCGAGCGTGGCGATGAAGCCGAGCATGGCGCCGGTCGTCGGCAGGTAAATGTCGCTGCGCGGCTCGTTGGGCTTGGCTTCCAGCGCGAACTTCAGATCGTAGCCCTGGTCGAGCGCATAGTCGCACAGGAAGTTGAGCGCCTCGCGGAAGCGCTTGCCCGCCTCGAGCGCGCTCTTGCTGGAGTCGGTTTCGGTGCCCTCGCGCCCGCCCCAAAAGACGTATACCTTCGCGCCCAGCTCGGCGCCCAGGTCGATCGCGCGCAGGGTCTTGTGCAGCGCGTAGGCGCGCACCTTCGGATCGTTGGACGTGAACGCGCCGTCCTTGAAGGCCGGGTCGGTGAACAGGTTGGTGGTCGCCATCGGCACGACGATGCCGGTTTCGTCCAGCGCCCGCTTGAAGTCCGCCACGATCTGATCGCGCTCGGCGGGCGTGGCGTCGATGGGCACCAAGTCGTTGTCGTGGAAGTTCACGCCCCACGCGCCAACCTCGGCCAGCAGGTGCACGATCGCGACGGGCGACAGGGCCTCGCGCACCTCGACGCCGAACGGGTCGCGCCCGCGGTTGCCGACCGTCCACAGGCCAAACGTGAATTTGTGTTCCGGTGTGGGATCATACGTGCTCATGAGGGTTGCTCCTTGCTACGGACACACCGGCGCCAAACCACAGGGATGCGGTCATCCGCTCGAAACGCGTATCTGGTTGGACGGTGTGCGTCGGTTTTGCGGGCAGCGGCCAGCGATGGGGTAGGGGCGCGTTGGCCGCGCCCCTCCATGCTGCCGGTCGTGATCAGTACGCGATGTCCACCATGCGCCCGGACCGGGCCGACTCGACGATCGCATCGCAGATCACGGCGTTGCGGTAGCCGTCGACGAAGGTGGCGCCATAGGGCGCGACGTCCTTCTTGTTCACAATGGCGTCGAAGAAATGGTGGAACTCGTGCACGAAGCTGTGCTCCCAGCCGATCATGTGGCCCTGCGGCCACCAGTTGCTCCAGTAGGGATGGTAGCCCTCGCTGATCAGCGCGTTGTGGAATCCGCGCGTCTCTTTGGGATCTTCCCCGGCCCAGAACACGTTCAGCTCGTTCAGGCGTTCCAGGTTGAACACGATCGAGCCGTGCTCGCCGTTGATCTCGAAGCTGTTGAAGTTTTTGCGGCCCTGGCAGAAGCGCGACGCCTCGAACGTGCCCAGCGCGCCGTTGTCGAACTCGACGGTCGCGACGAACCCGTCGTCCACGTCGGAGGGCACCATCTTGTTCGGGTCGTCGCCGGACGGGCGCTGGCTGAGCCAGTTTTGCGTCAGGCCCATCACCTTGGTCGGCTCGCCAACCAGGAAGCGCGCCAGGTCGATGATATGCGCGCCCAGGTCGCCCAGCGCGCCGCTGCCAGCGATGTCCTTCTGGAAGCGCCAGCTCGTCGGCATCTTGGGATCCATGCCCCATTCCTGCAGGTAGACCGCGCGCCAGTGGTAGATCCGGCCTAGCTTGCCGCTTTCGATCAGCTTGCGAGCCTGGACCACCGCCGGGACGAAGCGGTAGTTGAAGGCGACCTGGTGCTTGACGCCGGCCTTCTCGACGGCGTCCAACATGCTCTTCGCCTCTTCAGCCGTGCGAGCCAGCGGTTTTTCGCAGAAGACGTGCTTGCCCGCTTGGGCGGCGGCGATGCTCGGCTCGGCGTGGGCGTTGTTCGGGCCGCCATTGTCGAAGACCTGGATCGCGTCGTTCTCGAGCATGCGGCGCCAATCGGTGTAGTAGCCCTCGTAGCCATAGCGCCGGGCCGCTTCTCTGACCGCGTCCTCGTTGCGGCCACAGATCGCAACCAGCCGCGGGATAGCGACCGGCGGGTACATGATGTAGGGAATCTTCTTGAAGGCGTTGCTGTGCGCCTTGCCCATGAAGGCATAGCCCAGCAGCCCGATCCCGATCTCCGGCGCGTCATGCTCGGCTTTGGGCCCGGCCATGCTGGTGAATCCGACTTCCTCGGACATGTGCTCCTCCTCTATCCTTCGCCAAACGCAGCGTCAAACGCGACCTCGGACGGCTTGAACTCCGTCTTGCGGATGAACTCGACGGCATCCTTCGCGCCGTGCTCGCGGTCCATGCCGCTGTCTTCCCACTCGACCGAGAGCGGGCCATCGTAGCCGATGCGGTTCAGCGCCCGGATAATGCCCTCCAGGTCGATGTCGCCGTGCCCCGGCGAGACGAAGTTCCAGCCCCGGCGGTAGTCGCCGAACTGCAGGTGCGAGCCGAGAATGCTGTTGCGCCCGCTGAGCGTCACCTTCGAGTCTTTCACGTGGACGTGGAAGATCCGGTCCGGGAACGTGTTGATGAACTCGACCGGGTCGAACAACTGGTGCACGAAGTGGCTGGGGTCGTAGTTGAAGCCGAACGCCTTGTGGCCGCCCAGCGCCTTGAGCGCGCGCTCGGCGGTCAGGATGTCATAGGCGATCTCCGCCGGGTGGCATTCCAGGGCGAATTTCACGCCTTCCTGCTCGAACACGTCCAGGATCGGTTTCCAGCGGGCGGCGAATTCCTCGAAGCCCCGATCGATCATGGCGTCGGTGGTCGGCGGGAAGAAGTAGAACAGGTGCCAGACCGGGCTGCCGGTGAAGCCGTTGACGACCTTGACGCCGAACTTCTTGGCGGCGCGCGCCGTGTTCTTGACTTCCTCGGCGCAGCGCTGGCGCACGCCTTCGGGATCGCCGTCGCCCCACAGGCGGTCGGGCAGAATGCTGCGGTGGCGCTCGTCGATGATCGCGTCGGCGACGCACTGGCCGACCAGGTGCGTGCTGATGGCGAAGCACTTCAGCCCGTGCTTGTTGAGGATATCCCAGCGGCTCTGGACGTAGCTGTCGCTCTCCAGGGCCTTGTCGACCTCGAAGTGGTCGCCCCAGCAAGCCAGCTCCAGCCCGTCGTAGCCAAAGCTCTTGGCCTTCTGGGCCACCGTGTCCAGCGTCAGGTCAGCCCATTGGCCGGTAAAAATTGTGATTGGACGGGACATAATCTTTATTCCTTTCCTCCTGATCAAGTCATGTCTAGGGCGAAACACGCGGGCAGTTCGCCCGCTGGACTTCCCAACCTGAGTCTTGTCCTGCAGCCGCACTCGGCAATTTCGCCATCCCCGGCCCTGCCCGCTTGCTGGAGACAGGGCTGGGGGCTGAGTGCCTTCTTTGGCCGCAGTCCGGGCTGCCAGTCTGGGCTAACTGTTCAGCCGGACCCTGTTCGCCGGGCGGATCGTCCCGGCCCGGGGCGCGGCCGTCTGTGCCGCGATCGCGCGCGCGGCGACGTACGCGGCCGCGCCCGGCAGCAGGCTCCCCAGCAGGGTCAGCGGGATGACGACCTGGCGATAGTTGTCCTCGGCATCGTCGACGATGACGGCGCGCTCTTCTTCGTTCTTCATCTGCCACAGAGCGGGACTCAACCCGTAGGGTTCAGCGGGTTGGTTCGCGCGGGCGATCAGAATCGCCAGCACCACCCACACGATCACGGCCGCGATGAGCCCAATGGTGCGCGCGCGGCGCGTCATTGGTGGCGCTATCACGCCGGAGCGGGCGGTCTGGGGCGGGATGTGGCTCCAGATCATGAAACCCGCCAGCGAGGTCAGGAGCAGCACAAAACCGTATTCGTAGCCAAACAGCGTCCATCCCTGGAACAGCCCGATCACGCCGCCCACGATGCCCGCGATGATAATGGCTTCGATGGACCGGTAGGCGCGCGGCGGGACTTTGCCGCCGAGCAGCTTGGCAGCGGCCACGATCACGAAGATGAACACCAGCAGGATCGCGACGAACACCGCCAGAAACGGGATGCCCTTGACCAGCACTTCTTCCTGCTGCGTTTCGGACAGCGCCTCGGTGGTGTAGAGCCGGAACAAACCGCCCGCCGCCAGTATACAGACGATCGCGATCGTGAACTTGATGAATGGCCCTTTCAGCGTTTGGATCATCGTTGTTGCTCCTGTGGGGCCGGCGCGCCTGCCCGGCCCCGGTACCGGTTTCTCGCCAGCAAATCGTCAGGACGACAGAGTGAACTCCGGCAGCTTGATCATTTCGCCGCCGCGCAAAGCCGACTCGTGCGCCAGGATGCCGACCGCCGTCCAGTTGGCCGCCTGCCGCGCGTTGGGGAAGGGCTCTCGATCTTCCACGATGCTCATGATGAACTCGTTCGTCATGTGCGGGTGCGACCCGCCATGCCCCGCGCCCTGGATGAAGGACAGGTGCTGCTGCTCTTTGCCGTAGACGCCCCTTGTGGTGAAGCGCTGGATCGGCTCGGGCAGCAGGTGCGCGAAGTCGAGCACGTCCGTCAGGTGCGGCGCCTCACCGATGTGCACCACCGGGTGATCGTGCTCGATCAGCGGCCACTCGAACGACATTTTGCTGCCGTACACGTCGAAGCTCTCGCGGTACTGGCGCGCCGTGTTGAACAGCGAGCGCATGACTTCCGCCACCAGGTCGGCCCCCTTCATTTTGATGTGCGCCGTCTCGATGGCGAACGGCGAGTTGTACTTGGGGATCAGGTGTTCCTGGATCCGCCCGGAGCCGAAGCAGGTCACGCTCTCTGCATCCATGTGGGGCAGCGCCAGGCACGGGCTGACGACGTGCGTCGCGTAGTGCATGGGCGGCAGCCCTTCCCAGTAGCCCGGCCAGCCGAGCATCTCCTGCTGGTGGGTGGCGCGCAGGTACTGGATGCGCCCCAGCTTGCCCGTCTGGTACAGCTCTTTGACGTACAGGAATTCGCGGGAGTAGATGACGGTCTCCATCATCATGTACTTCTTCCCGGATTCCTTCTGCGCCTGGACGATTTGCTCCAGCTCCTCGATGCTGGTCGCGGCGGGCACCGTGCAGGCGACGTGCTTGCCAGCCTTCAGCCCGGCAATGCTCATCCGGGCGTGCTCGTGGATCGGCGTGTTGATGTGCACCGCGTCGATGGACGGGTCTTTGAGCACGTCCTCATAGCTGGTGTAGCGCTTGTCCACGCCGAACGCGTCGCCTACTTCGTTCAGCCGGTCCTTGTTGCGCTGGCAGATGGCGGCCATGTGGGTATGGGGGTGATTCTGGTAGATCGGGATGAATTCCGCGCCGAACCCCAACCCGATGATGGCAACGTTGATCTTCTTCTCGGCCATAGGTTGCTCCTCGTCGTAGGGTAAAAGTCCAGTTGCTAAGCCAGCAGTTTCTTCAAAAAGGCCAGGCCGTCGCTCGCCAGTGCATCCTGCGTCGGGGCCAGCGCGCGCCAGATCGCCGCCGCGCGCGCGATACTCTTCACCTGGGCGGTGAACGATTCGATCACGATCGGGCCATCGTAGCCCACTGCCTTGAGCGCCGCGGCGATGTCGTCCCACGGCACATGGCCGGAGCCGGGCGCGCCGCGATCGTTCTCACAGGCGTGGAAATGCTGCAGGCGCGGGCCGACGGCACGAATGGCATCGCCCAGCTTGCGCTCCTCGACGTTCATATGGAACGTGTCGAGCATGATCTTGCAGGCGGGGTGATCGACGCGGTCCACGACTTCGATCGCCTGCGAGGCCAGGTTGATGAAGCTCGTCTCGAAGCGGTTGAGCGGCTCGACGCACAGCACCGCGCCGTGATCCCCCGCGTAGGCGGCCAGCTCGCGCAGGTTCTGGACCAGCAGATCCGTGTCGCGGGCGCGCTCGTCGGCGGTCATCTGCCACACGCGGCCCACCGCCGAATACAACGGTCCGACTACATTCGTGCCGCCCAGGGTGTGCACGGCATCGACGCAGTGCTTCAGGTAATCCATGCCGCTCTTGCGGATGGCCGCGTCCGGGTGAATCAGGTCGCGGTCAGGGCCCATCGCCGCGCAGACGCTCACGCCCAGGCCGTTGTCCTTCAGGATGCCCGCGGCGCGCTGGTAGTCGATCGCGGTGGTATCTTCCAGCGGCACCTCGAACCATTGGGCGCCGAGGCTGGCGGCATGCGGCGCCAGCTTCGCGATCTCCTCGGTGGTCAGGGGCGAAACCCAGATCCAGGAATTTACGCCGAACCTCATAGAGTCCTCTCCTTCCAAATGAATCGCCGAAACCATCTTTGCGGCCAGTCACTCTCCGACGCGGTCGCCGTTCAGGTCGAAGGTGTGCAGCCGATCTTGTGTGATGTCGAACGCGATCGGGTCTCCGATCTTCAGGTCGGTGATGCCCGGCACGATGCTTAGCAGCGTGTGCTTGCCCGAGCGGATGTGGATCACCGTCTCGACGCCCAGCGGCTCGGTCAGGGCGACTTCACCCTGCAGCGGGCCATCGCTGGCGAGGCGCACGTCCTCGGGCCGGATGCCGAGCAGGAACTTTTCCGGCAGGGCCTTGCCGGGCGGGATCGCCAGGCGCACGGTGCTGTCGGGAACGTACAGCGTGCCGTTTTCGCGCGTCGCTTCCAGCAGATTGATGCGCGGGATGCCGACGAGCTGGGCGACGAAGGTCGTCGCCGGGCGGTCGTAGATGTCGTAGGGCGTGCCGATCTGGACGATGCGCCCGGCGTTGAGCACGGCGATGCGGTCGGCCATGGTCAGCGCCTCGATCTGGTCGTGGGTGACGAACAGCGTGGTGCTGCCCTCGACCTTCTGCAGGTGCTGGAGCTCGATGCGCAGCGCTTCGCGCAGTTTGGCGTCCAGGTTCGAGAGCGGCTCGTCCATCAGGTAGATGCGCGGCTGGCGGACGATGGCCCGCCCGATCGATACGCGCTGCATCTCGCCGCCGGACAGCTTGGCCGTTTTGCGGTCGAGCAGGTGCGTGATGCGCAGCTTCTCGGCAACTTCGGTCACGCGGGTCTGGATCTCGGCCGCCGGCGCTTTGCGCAAGGGCGAGCGCAGCGGGAAGGCTAGGTTGTCGAAGACCGTCATGTTGGGATACAGCGAATACTGCTGGAACACAAACGCGATATCCCGGTCGGCGGGCGCGAACGTATTGACCGCTTCGTCGTCGAACAGCACATCGCCGGCATCCTGGCGCTCCAGCCCGGCGATCACGCGCAGCGTGGTCGTCTTGCCGGCGCCGGTGTGCCCGAGCAGCACGAAGAACTCGCCGTCCTTGATATCGAATGACACGTCATCCAGCGCGGTGACATCTTTGAAGCGCTTGGTGATATGCCGCAGGGTTACGTTGCTCATGCGCGCACCTCCGGACTGATGGCCGCTTCGGTGGCCGGATCGAAGAAGCGCACCATCGACGGGTTGAGGTCGAAGCGAACCGGCGTGTTGATCGGGTACTGGGCCTCGCGCGTGGTGCGCGCGTGGATGATCGTGTCGGGGTCCAGCTCCAGATGCAGCATGGTATAGCCGCCGTGCAGATCGGCGGCGTACACCCGGGCGGGGATCTGGCTCTCCGGGCCGACGACGGCCGCCTCGGGCCGGAAGCCCAGGATCAGGTCGCCGTCGCCGCCGGTGGCCGCATTCAGGCTGGGGACCCACTCGTCGGGCACGGTGTACGCGGCGCCGTCGGCCAGGTGCAGCGCGCCCTGCGCGTAGCGGCCCTGGACCAGGTTCATGCCGGGGCTGCCGATGAACCGCGCCACGAACAGGTTCGCGGGGTCGTGGTAGACCTGGGCGGGCGTGCCCACCTGCTGCACCACGGCGTCGGACATCACCACGATCCGGTCGCCCATCGCCATCGCTTCGATCTGGTCGTGCGTCACGTAGACCGTCGTGGCGTGCTGGTCGATGTGCAGGCGCTTGATCTCGGCGCGCATCGTCTCGCGAAAGTCCGCATCCAGCGCGCCGAGCGGCTCGTCCATTAGGAAGGCCGCCGGGCGGCGGACCAGCGCCCGCGCCAGCGCCACCCGCTGTTGGTCGCCGCCGCTGAGCTGGCCGGGCCGCACGTCGAGCACGTGCTCCATGCGCAGCAGGCGCGACACCTCCTCGACGCGCTGCCGGATCACCTCGCGCTTTTCGCCCTCCGCTTGCAACGGAAAGGCGATATTCTGGCGCGCGGTCATGTGCGAATACAGCGCGAAAAACTGAAAGACGAAGGCAATGTCGCGCTCGCTGGGTTTTTCCCAGGTCACGTCGCGCTGGTTCAGCAGAATCTGGCCGCCCGTCACCGCTTCCAGGCCGGAGATCATGCGCAGCGTGGTCGTCTTGCCACATCCCGACGGGCCGAGCAGCACCACGAACTCGCCATCGTGGATCGTCAGGTCCATCGGCTTGACGGCGTGCAGGTCGCCGAATTTCTTCTCAACTTTAATCAGTTCGATTGTCGCCATAACGCCATCCGGTTAGCGGGCTACGCAAGCCAGTACAAAGCCATGGATACACGGTCCGATCCTCATCCCTGCCGGATCGCGCCAAACGTGACGCCCCGCAGCAGGTATTTGCGCAGCGCAAACGTGACGATGATGACCGGGATCAGGAAGAACAGCGAGCCCGCCGCAATCGCCGCCCATTCCACCACCCCGGAGCCGATCATCGACGGGATATGGGGCGGGGCAGTGCGCGCCTTGTCCGTCGTGAGCATCAGCGCAAAAGCGTACTCGTTCCAGGCGAAGATGAAGCAGAACACCGTCGTGGCGGCGATGCCCGTCACTGCCTCGGGGAGCACGATCCGCCGGAACGCCTGCAGCCGGGTATACCCGTCGACCAGGGCCGCCTCCTCGTACTCCTTCGGGATCTCGTCGATGAAGCCTTTGAGCAGCCAGACCGAAAACGAGAGATTGAACGCGGTGTAGAGGGCGATCAGGCCAATGTGCGTGTCGTACAGCCCCAGCTCGCGGTACATCAGGAAGATCGGAATCGTGACGACCACCGGCGGCAGCATGCGCGTGCTGAGGATGAAAAACAGCAGGTCTCCTTCGCCGGGCACGCGAAACCGGCTGAACGCGTAGGCCGCGAGCAGACCCATCGACACCGACAGTACGGTCGACGTGCCGGCGATGATCAGCGAGTTGCGCAGGCGGGTGACATACTCGCTCTGGCCGATGATCGCCTTGCCGCTCTTGAGCATGATCCGGTCGGCCCAGTTGAGATCGTCTCTGGCTTCGTATTCCACGATCTCATCCGGCTCGAGATTGCGGCGCTTGGTCATCAAGGTCACAATGCCTTCCATGGTGGGATCGAAGAGGACCTTGGGCGGCGAAGCGACCGCGTCCGGATACGACTTGAAGGCGGTCATCGCCATCCAGATCACCGGAATGAGCGTCAGCGCGGCCAGCATGATCACCACGCTCGCCCGGATCGCCTGGACGGACTGCCAGCCCGGGTCAACCTTGTCCACACGGGCCGAGTAGGTGACCGGCGCGCGCGGCCCTTGTCCCGTTTCGATGACCTGCGGCTCGCCGCCTCCAGCCACGGGCACGAAGCGCCGCACGAACATCAGCAGCGCCAGGATGATCGCCGCGCTGACGATAATCGAAATGAGAATGCCCACCAGCGGGTCGCCGAACACATCGGCCAGGGGCTCGAGCGCCACCAACAGCAGCATGAACACGATCCCGCTGAGCGCCCCCACCAGCGCCCCGATCGCCACGCCGAGCAGCGGGTGGTGGCCCTTGTGGCGAAACACGACCGGCGTGGTGGTGCTCCCCACCAGCACCCAGAAGATGAAGAAATAGACAATCCAGAAGTCAGGCAGTGGAATATCGAGCCCAAACATGTCTATCCCTCCCTCGCCCGGTTGAGCGCGCGGATGTACAGGTTGCTGATGGCGATGATGATGAGCAGCACGATGTAGGCCAGCGCGCTGGATTCCCCGGTGCGGAACTTGCCGAGGAATGCCTCACTATACAGCCGCACGGCGACCGTCTCGGTCGTGTCACCCGGCCCGCCGCCCGTCAGGCCCATGACCAGGTCGAACGCTTTGAACGCTTCGATCGTGCGGAACAACACCGCGATCAGCAGCAGCGGCATAACCTGTGGCAGCGTGATGCGCCGGAACTGGAACCAGGCGCTGGCCCGGTCAATGGCGGCCGCCTCGTAGAGGTAGTCGGGAATCGCGCTCAACCCAGACAGGCACAACAGCATGACAAACGGGCTCCACATCCACACGTCCACGATCACGATCGACCACAGGCCAAGCGTCGCATCGGACAGCCACTGGGCGCCCCCCCTGGGGTTCATGTAAATCAAGTAATTGAAGAAGCCTTTTGAGGGATCGAAAATCAGCTTCCAGAATAACCCCACCACCACCGGGGAGACCATCATGGGAATCAGGATCAGCGTCGTGATGAGGCCGCTCCCCCTGAATTTCTCGCGTAGTAGCATGGCCAGCCCAAAACCGATGACGATCTGCAGCCCGACCGACAGCAGCGCATAGCGCCCCGTGACGGTGAAATTGTGCCAGTAGCGCTGGCGCTCGCTGGTGAGGATTTTTTCGTAGTTTTCCAGCGCGACCCACTTGGGCGGCTCGCTGCCGATCACGGAATAATCGTTGAAGCTCAGGTACAGGCTGTAAAACAGGGGGAAGATATTCATCACGATCAGCAAGACGATCGTGGGCGTGATGAACCACCAGGCAATCGTCCGGTCGCTGGTCTGCCGCCGCGACTGCGGAGGGACCGAGGCAGCGGTTTGGGGAGATAGAGCTTGAGCGTTCGCTTGAGACATACGCCTACCTCTAAAGAGTGAGGGCGGGGAGGCGGCATGACCGGCCTCCCCACCGTATTGCAGACGAGCTTGACGCTACTCTTCCAGGACTCCGGCTTCTACCAGAATCTCGTGTTGTTCGATTGCCATGTTGTCCAGGTTTTCCTTCGCGGTCCCGATGTTGCCCACCACGTAACCGTTGATATAGCGCTGCGCGACTTCGAGCAGCTCACCATAGGCCGGGATGTTCCAGAAGTCCTTGACGAAGGTCATCGAATCGGCGAAGGCGGCGTTGTACGGCGTATTACTGAGGAATGCTTCGGATTCCAGCACCGAGATGTTGCAGGTGTAGCCACCGACATCGGCCCACTGCTGCTGAACCTCATCGGAAGCAAACCACTTGATGAAGTCCAACGACGCCTGCTTACGCTCGTCGCTGATGTAGTTGAGCACGCTCATGCCCTGGCCACCCAGCGCCGTGAAACGGTCGCCGTAGGGGCCGGTCGGCCCGGCGAAGAAGCCGGTCACGTCCGCGTTGGGGTTCACTTCCGGGTTGAGCAGGTCCGGCAGGAAGGCGAAGTAGTTCATGATCATCGTCGCCTGGCCGTTGACGAACACGGAGTTCATCTCGGTGTAGAAAGCGTTGTTGGTGCCGGGCGGGGCGAAACCGTACAGCTCCTTGTAGAACTCGAGGGCTTCGACGGCCTTGTCGGAGTTCACCACGCCGATCACCTGGCTGCCTTCGCCCCACCAGTCGACGCCCCAACTGAACATGACGTTCTCGTAGCCCATGATCATCCCGTCGTAGTCCTTCTGGGTGTAGACACCGACGCCGTACACGTTCTCGTCGGGACGATAGAAGAACTCGGCGATGTCACGGAGCTGGTCCCATGTCTCGGGGACGGCCAGCGGATAGCCATACTCAGCTTCGAAGGCGGCCATTTCTTCGGGGTCTTCCAGGCGATCCTTGCGATATGCCCAGCCCACCGCGTCACCTTCGGTCGGGTAGCCCCAGTAGCGGCCCGAACCGGACGGGAACTCACCGTAGAACTCGAGCGTGGCGGGGGTCACTGTCTCGTGGATGCCGTTCTCGATCATGAAGTCGGTCAGTTCCACGTAGTGGCCCTGCTCCGCGCCCTGGCCGAGCCACTGGCTGTCGCCCACTACCATATCGTAAGCGTCGCCCTTGGCCGCCCACTCGGCGGACATGCGGTCATAGAAGCTGCCCCACGGTTCCTGAACGACATTCACCTTGATGCCGGTCTCGGCTTCGTAGCGGTTACCGATCTCTTGCAGGTAGTCGGCGGGAGGCCACTGGGCCCAGAAGATGGTCAGCTCGGTCACCTGGGCTTTGGGCGCGGCGGTCGCACCGCCAACGCCCACCGCCAGGGTGAGGATCATCGCGGCCAGCATCAAAAGACTGCCTGATTTCTTCAACATGTGCACGTCCTCCTGGATGCATTCGTAAGTTTCGTTACGGTATGTTTCTCTTCTGTCGACATGAATCGCTCTCGTATAGGGTTCCTCCTTTCCGAAGGAATACCGGCTGAACGGGACCGGTTCCCAGAACGTGTCAGGTCATGTTCGGGCGCGCCCGCCGGACGAGCTAGCGATTTCCCGGCGGGGACAGGATCGTTTGGTAAAGCATCGCCACTCCCCCCATGACACAGGCGTTGGAGCCATGCTGCGCCAGAACGACTTCAGTGGCTCCCAGGTTCCAGCGCAGCGCGCGGGTTGCCAGCTCGCGCTGAATGATCGGCAGCAGAAACTCGCCGGCCAGGCTCATGATCCCGCCGAATACGACCAGGTCGGGATTGAACGCATTGACCAGCGAGGCCACGCCCACGCCCAGATGGTGGCCGACCTGATTGAGCGCATCCCGCGCCACGCGATCGCGGCGGCGGGCAGCGTCGACCACCAGCGGGACGGTCAGCCGGTTGAGATTGCCGCCGGTGGTCTCGGTCAGCAGGCTGGGCTGGCCGCGCTCGATCGCCTTGCGGATGAGCCGGAACAGGGCCGACTGGCTGACCTGCGTTTCCCAACAGCCCCGGTTGCCGCAGTTACACAGTTCGCCGTCGGGGTCCATCGTCATGTGGCCGAACTCGCTGGCGAAGCCGGTCGTGCCCTTGAAGAGCGCGCCATCCAGCACCACAGCGCCGCCCAGGCCCACGCCCGCGCTGACGAAGAGCGCTTCCCGGTAGCCTTTCGCCGCGCCGAAAAAGTACTCGCCGAGCGCGGCCATGTTCGCTTCGTTCTCGACGAAAACCGGGACGTCCGGAAAGGTGTCGCGCAGGATGTCGCGCAGCGCGACGTTTTCCCAGCCCAGGTTGGGCGCAAACAGCAGCGTGCCGGTGGTGCGGTCGGCCAGGCCAGGAGCGCCCACAGCCAGCCCTAACAGCCGTTCGCAGTTGACGCACAGCCGCTCCCCGGCTTCGACCGCCTGGATCAAAAGAGCCAACATACGCTCGATGATCGCGTGTTGGCTCATCTGGTCGCGGGTGTCTTCGTGGTGCCGCCAGACGACATCCGCCCCGAAGTCGGCACAGATGACCGAGAGGAAATCCACCCCCAGCTCGCAGCTAACGATATAGCCCGCTTGCGGGTTGATCTCCAGCAGCATGGACGGGCGGCCCACGCCGCTGCTGCTGAGGCCGACCTCGCGCACGAAGTGCATGTCGATCAGCTCCTGCACGAGGCTCGACACGGTCGACTTGTTCAGGCCGGTGACCTCGGCCAGGGACGCCCGTGACAGCGACGAATTGCCCAGCAGGTGATTCATGATCAGCGAGAGGTTAATCTCGCGGACCAGGGCCTGGTCGCCTGTGCGTGTGATCGTTCGTAACGGCATTTGCGTCGGTGTCGCTATGAATGAAGATTATAGAAAAATGCTAATTGAAAAATTAAGGCCAATGGATGGACAAAGTTCGTTGGTTGCGCCAACCAACTAATGGT
Organism: Aggregatilineaceae bacterium; assembly: GCA_040767355.1. Lineage (GTDB taxonomy): Bacteria > Chloroflexota > Anaerolineae > Aggregatilineales > Aggregatilineaceae > LM3-B42. Next base: position 63,300 of record JAXGOS010000020.1, read on the forward strand.
ATTTTAGTGCGAATTACTCAAACGAGTCAAGCAAGTCGTAGACCGTCCCTGATAGCCCGAGGCAATAACCGGTTTAAATAGATCGAACTGACTCTGCCGCTTGAGACTTGTCATGCCTCTTCTCAACCGGCTTTTCCTGTGCATCAGACGGAAGACGGTCGAATATCGCAGGGCCACCATCCGCCAGAAGCTGGGGTGGAATATCTGAACCTCGCGGCGGATAGCTATCAGGTCACGGAGAGGACGCGCGCGCCGTCCAGCGAGACGCGCGTGTGGCGCGGCACGTTGCCGATGCCCGCCTCGTCGTACAGCACGCCCATCGCCGCCGCCACGCGTTCGGCCGTCTGCGCGGTGTCGCACACGGCGCACAGCGTCGGCCCCGCGCCGCTGATGACCAGCGCCAGCGCGCCGGCGCGTTTGGCCGCCGCTCGCATCTCGGCCAGCAGCGGCATGAGGTGCGCGCGCGCCGGCTCGATGATCCGGTCGCCCTCCATGGCCGCCGCCATCGTCTCCAGGTCACCCCGGTGGAGCGCGTCCACCAGCCGCGCCACGGCGCCCGTCTGCGCGACCAACCGCGTGAGAGGCACCATTTCGGGGAGCACGGCCCGCGCCTGGGACGTGGGCACGGCGATGCAGGGCGTCACCAGGGCGCAGTGGAGATTGTCCGGCACCGGCAGGCGGCGGATCTCGTTGATGCTGGTGCCGGTGATGAGGGTGATTCCGCCCAGCAGGCTCGGCCCCACGTTGTCCGGATGGTAGCCGCTGACCGCGGCCTCGCCGTCCAGGCAGGCGGGCAGCAGTTGGGGCAGGGTGAGCGGCATCCCGTACAGCGCATCGACGGCCACCGCGGCGGCCACGGCGCTGGCGGCGCTGCTGCCCAGGCCGCTCGCCAGCGGCAGATTCTTGTGCAGGGTGATGTTCACGCCCTGGCGGGCGCCGAGCAGCCTCAACACGCTGTTGGCGGCCACGGCTGCCGAGTTCTTGGCCGGGTCGCGGGGGAGCCTGCCGCCATCCCCCTCGATGGCCGCGATCACCGCGCCGGGCTCGTCGCGCGGCTCGACGATGACCGTGTCACCCGGCTCTTCGAAGGCCAATCCCAGGATGTCGAATCCGCAGCCCACGTTCCCCATGCTGGCCGGGGCGAAGGCTTCTGCTCTGGCATTAATCATGATCGGTGTTATCCTTGTGTGTCGGTCATTTACGCAGCCGAATCAGCCGGAATCCCGCCGATTCCGTTCCAGGGGTGTCCCATGGCAAGCATCTTACAGTGTATGGCGTGCGCTCGACAATACCCTATCGACGTCATTTTGTACACATGCCCCCACTGCGGCGGCCTGCTGGACGTCCAGCACGATCTCGATGCGCTGCGCGGCGGAGTCGATCGCGCCCTGTTCGACGGGCGGCTGGGAACGTTCGAGGCGCCGTACAGCAGCGGCGTGTGGCGCTATAAGGAGCTGGTCGGTCCGGACGTCGACCCGGCGCAGATCGTCAGCCGCAACGAGGGCAACACCAACCTCTACCCGGCGCCCCGGCTGGCGGCGTGGGCGGGCGTGAGGACGCTCTACCTGAAACACGAAGGCGAGAACCCGACCGGCTCGTTCAAAGACCGCGGCATGACGACCGGCGTCACCCAGGCGCGCGCGCTGGGCATGTCCCGCGTGGCGTGCGCCAGCACGGGCAACACCTCGGCCTCGCTGGCGGCCTATGCGGCGCTGGCCGGGATGGAAGGCGTGGTCTTCTTCGAGAACAAGCAGATCGCGCTGGGCAAGCTGGCCCAGGCTATCGCCTACGGCGGGACGTGCGTGCAGATCAGCGCTGACTTCGACCGCAACCTGGAGCTGGTCCGCGAGATCTCGGAGAAGCTCGGCATCTACGTCCTCAACTCGGTCAATCCCTTCCGGCTGGAAGGGCAGAAGTCGATCATGTTCGAGACGATCCAGCAGTTGGGCTGGCGCGTGCCGGACTGGATTGTGTGTCCCGGCGGCAACCTGGGCAACAGCTCGGCCTTTGGCAAGGGCCTGCACGAGCTGCACGCGTTGGGCCTGATCGACCGGCTGCCGCGCCTGGCGATCGTCCAGGCCGAGGGCGCCAACCCGCTCTACCGCGCCTACCGGGCGAACTTTGCGGGATACGAGCCGGTCCGCGCCGAGACCATCGCCACCGCGATCAAGATCGGCAACCCGGTCAACTATCCGAAAGCGGTCCGGGCGCTGCGTTGGACGGATGGCGTGGTCGAGCAGGTGAGCGACCAGGAGATCATGGACGCCAAGGCGCTTATCGACGCGCACGGCATCGGCTGCGAGCCGGCGTCGGCGTGCTCGCTGGCCGGGGCGCGCAAGCTGGCCGCGGCGGGGATCATCCGGCCCGGCGAGACGGTCGTCGGCATCCTGACCGGCCACATCCTCAAAGACCCGGACGCGATCATCCGCTACCACAGCAACACGCTAGACGCCATCGACGCGCAGCACGCCAACCCGCTGCACCAGGCGGAGCCGTCGCTCGACGCGCTGACGCGCATCCTCAGCCCTGCGCCGGAGCTGGTCGAAAGCTGACGGCGGGTTCCGGCGCTTCGGCGCCATCTTCCGCGGGTCAAGTTCAGCCCATCTTTTAATCAGATTTTTATATTTCCCTGCTTGACATTTTGGCACCCCTAAATTATACTCTGGCATATTAGAAACCCTGAGTGGTTCTGGCGTGCGCCTGCGCGCCGATCATCTGAAGTCGAGGACCAACCATGACTCATCGTAGCCAACTCGCCGCCCGCACCCTGGCCGATCTCCATCCTGGCCAGGCGGGCACCGTCGCCGCGCTGCACAGCACGGGTCCGGAGCGCCGCCGCCTGATGGACCTGGGCCTCGTGCCCGGCACGCACGTCGTCGCCGAGATGTCCAGCCCGCTGGGCGACCCGGTAGCGTATCGCGTGCGCGGGGCGCTGGTGGCGTTGCGCGCGCAGCAGGCCCGCCTGATCACCATTGCCGAACCGAAATCCGAGGTGGACTCACCATGACCGTGACCGACTCACTCTCACACCAATCTGCCTGCGCCACCTGCCCGATGAACCGCCACCTGGAGCGGTTGGGCGTCAGTATGGACGACTGGGATTACGCCGTCGCGCTGGCGGGCAATCCCAACACCGGCAAGAGCACCGTCTTCAATGTGCTCACCGGGCTGCGCCAGCACACCGGCAACTGGCCGGGCAAGACCGTGGCGCGCGCCGAGGGCGGCTTCATCTATGGCGACAAGCGCTACAAGCTGGTCGATCTGCCCGGCACGTATTCGCTGCTGGCCGCCAGCGTGGACGAGGAAATCGCCCGCGACTTCATCCTGTTCGGCCAGCCGGACGTGACCGTGGTGGTGGTCGATGCCACGCGCCTGGAGCGCAATCTCAACCTGGCGCTGCAGGTGCTCGAGATCACCGACAAAGCCGTGATTTGCCTCAACCTGATGGATGAGGCCAAGCGCCACGGCCTGACCATCGACGACCGGCGGCTGGCGCGCGACCTGGGCGTGCCGGTCATCCCGGCGGTGGCCCGGCACGGGGAGGGCATCCGCGAGCTGATCGCGATGGTGCACGACGTGGCGACCGGCGAGGTCAAGCCGCGCCCGCACCGCATGCCCGCTACCCAGAATGAGACCCTCAACCGCGCCGTCGACCAGCTCACCGGCCAGATTCAGGCGGCGTTCCCCGGCCTGCCCAACGCGCGCTGGGTGGCGCTGCGCCTGCTGGACGGCGACGCGCAGATCGAACGCGCCATCCGTGACGGCAGCCTGGGCGATCTCTCGCGCGGGACCGAGCCGCAGGCCGTCGCCGACCGGCTGATGGTGGCGGAGGTGCGCGCATGAGCGCCCAGACGACCGCCGCTGATATTCTGAAGGCTGCCGGGGACCTGCGCCGCAACGTGGGCGACGGCTTCCACGATCACCTGGTCGAGGCGCTCTACACGGACGCCGCCCAGATCGCCGATCGCGCGGTCACACGCCCGGACGCCCGCCCGCGCTTCGACCTGGACCGGACCATCGACCGCCTGGTGACCAGCCGCACCTGGGGCTTTCCGATCATGGTCCTGTTGCTGACCGGCGTCTTCTGGCTGACGATCCAGGGCGCCAACGTGCCCTCGCAGATGATCGCCACGCTGCTGCTGGACACCGTGCATCCCGCGCTCAACGACCTGGGCGCGACGCTCGGCTTTCCGTGGTGGCTGAGCGGCGTGCTGTTCGACGGCGCGTACCTGGCGATGGCCTGGGTGATCAGCGTTATGCTGCCGCCCATGGCGATTTTCTTCCCGGTGTTCACGCTGCTGGAAGACTTCGGTTATCTGCCGCGCGCGGCCTTCAACCTGGACCGGCTGTTCAGCCGCGCCGGGGCGCACGGCAAGCAGGCGCTCTCGATGACGATGGGCTTCGGCTGCAACGCGGCGGGTGTGGTCGCCACGCGCGTGATCGACAGCCCGCGCGAGCGGCTGATCGCCATCATCACCAACAATTTCGCGGTGTGTAACGGGCGCTGGCCGACGCTGATCATGGTCTCGACGATCTTCATCGGCAGCGCCGTGCCCGCCGCGCTGGCCGGGCTGATCTCGGCGCTGGCCGTGGTCGGGATCGCCGTGCTGGGCGTGCTGCTGACCTTCGCCGTATCGTGGTTCCTCTCGCGGACCCTGCTCAAGGGCGAGGCGTCCGTGTTCAGCCTGGAGCTGCCACCTTACCGCCCGCCGCGCATCTGGCAGACGCTCTACACGTCGGTGATCGACCGCACGCTGATCGTGCTGTGGCGCGCGCTGACCATGTCGCTGCCTGCCGGGATCGTGATCTGGCTGATCGCGAACGTAGACGTGGGCGGCCAGAGCATCGCCGAGCACCTGGTCAACGGGCTGGATGGCTTCGGCTGGCTGTTGGGCCTCAACGGCGTGATCCTGGTGGCGTACATCGTCGCCATCCCCGCCAACGAGATCATCATCCCGACGATCCTCATGCTCACCGTGCTGACGGCCGGCCTGACCGGAGTGGGGGCGGGCGCGGGCGTCATGTTCGAGGCCGAGTCCAACACGGCTATCCGCGACATCCTGGGCGCGGGCGGCTGGACGACGCTCACCGCCGTGAACCTGATGCTGTTCAGCCTGATCCATAACCCTTGCAGTACCACCATCCTGACGATCTACAACGAGACACGGAGCAAGAAATGGACCGCCGTGGCGACGCTGCTCCCCCTGCTGCTCGGCTTCGCTATCACGCTGACGACGGCGACTATCGCGCGGGCGCTGGGCCTCGCCTGAGATCCGGCGCGCAGGTCGCTGACACCGAGCCGCCTGGCAAACAGGCGGCTTTTTGTCTGCTCAGGGCGGGATAATCGGTTACAATGGAAGTGTGAGGCCGCAATGTACCCAGCGAGGTGACGATGACCGACCAGCCCGAGGTCTACAGCGAGGCGATTGAGGATTTTCTCAAGGCGGTCTATTTGCTTCAGCAGGAATACGACCGCGTGCAGACTTCCATGCTGGCGGATGCGCTGGAAATCACCGCCCCCTCGACGACCGAAATGGCGAAGAAGCTGGCGCGCGCCAACCTGGTCGAGCACGAGCCGTACCGCGGCATCCGGCTGACGCCCGCCGGGGAGCGCGTTGCCCTGGAGATCGTGCGCAATCACCGGCTGCTCGAGTTGTTTCTGGTCCAGGCCCTGGGCTTTAGCTGGGACGAGGTGCACGTCGAGGCCGAGCGGCTGGAGCACGCCGTCTCGGAGCGGCTCGTGCAGCGAATCGCCGAATACCTGGGCAACCCGCGCTTCGATCCCCACGGCGATCCCATCCCCGGCCCGCACGGAGAGATGGCGGCCCGCACGCTCACCGCGCTGTCCGAGTGGCCCCTCGACAAGCAGGGGGTCGTGGCGCGGCTGCGCGACCAGTCGCCGGATATGCTGCGCTACCTGACCGACAAGGGGCTTATCGTCGGCGCGCAGATCCGGGTGGTGGGGCGCGACCCGTTTGACGAGCCGCTGCACCTCGTCGCGGACGGGGTCGCGCAGGTGATCGGATCGCACGTCGCGCAGTTCGTGTTGGTAGCGCCAGCCCGGCCCGGCGAGTGATCGTCAGGTGATCGGCGTCCATTCGGCGGGCGAGAGTCCGCAAGCGCCCGGTGCCCGTTTCGTACAATTCAGCAGGCACTTCTCCACCCCGCCCCCGGGGTGTTTCTTTCCGCGCCATTCGAGGAGGTTCTTCAAGATGAAACGCTCGCTGATTCTCGCCGTGGTCCTGGCACTGATCGCGCCGCTCGCGCTGCCCATCCTGCCCGCCGCCGCACAGGATTCGTGCGGGGATGCGCCCTCGCCGCGCCTGATGGTGAACCGGCACGGCCTCCCGCTGCCGGGCGCCGTGGTGGAGGTCTACGCCGCGCCGGAGGAGGGCGGCGCCCTGGCCGGTCAGCTCATCCCGGACCGGCTGTTCCAGGTGCTGGCCGGGCCGGAATGCCGCGATGGCGTCTGGTGGTGGAACATCGCCGATGGCATCGACTACTACGGCAACTGGATTCCCGAATCGGTGAACGGTGCCTACGTGGTCGAACCGTACCGCTTCGTCCCGCCGACGCCGGCGCCTATCGATGTGCCGCTGGCTGAGCCGGTGATCTCCGACCTCGCTGTGCCAGTACCCCCGGTCGCGCCGGGCGGCATCCCGTCCGATCTGGCGCCCGCTTTCGCGCCGTGGGACTGGGCCGCGCTGGCGGAAAAAGCCTGGCAGCCGGCGCCCGATCCGCTGGGCCTGCGCCTGCCGGACGCGTACGCCGGTGATTTCCCGGTGCCGCCGGTGAATCTGAGCAGCGTGCGCTTCGTGCAGGACGCCAACCTGAACGCCGCCCAGCTCGCGCTGCTGGCGCAGAATGGGTTTGTCGTCGTGCCCAGCGAGTACACGCAGTTCGATGACGCCTACGCGACCGGCTGGGATCACACCGAGGGCAAGGGCGATTTCATCACCACCGACGCGATACTCCATTCGCTGTTTCTCACCTACCAGAACGCGCTGATGTTCCTGGAAGTGAACGAGCTTTACGCGCAGGTCGTGAATGCGGTGGCGGGCGGGTATCTGGCCGCCGAGGCACAGTGGCGGGCGGCGGTAGGTACGCCGCTGGAAGGGCCCGCGCGCAGCGCCGCGCTCTTTTACGCGGTGCCGCTTGCCCTGCTGGCGGATGGCGAGTCGAGTTATGTGGTCGGCTTCAACCAGGTGCCCGGCTTCCGCGAGGGCGATCTGGTCCCGTCCCAGGTGCTGGCGGGGGCCGATCCGGCCCTGCTGGCCGAGGCCCAGCCGCTGGTAGACCTGGTCCGCCAGGCCGAGGGCCGCGAGAAAGTCCCCTTCCTGGAGGATTTCGAGGAGGACTTCAGCCAGTACAAGCCGCGCAGTTACTACGCCGGGAATCCGCTGCTGGAAGCGTACTTCCGCGCCATGATGTGGCTGGGCCGGATCACGTTCACCGTCCGCAGCCAGTCGGATACCCAGGCCGGACTGCTCGTGCTGCGCGCGCTGGTCAACGGGCAGAACGCGTACCCGAACTGGCAGGCCGTGGCCGAGACGCTGACCTTCCTGGTGGGCCCGGTGGACGATCTCAGCCCGGCGGACTACCTGCCGCTGGGTGAGCAGGTCTTCGGGCCGGGCCTGCCGCTGGAGGCGCTCGGCGACGCGGGCCGCGTGGACGCCTTCCGCGAAGGGGCGCGCGCCCTGCCGGGTCCGCGCGTCAACAGCATCCCGCTGCCGGTCGGCATCCAGGCCGAGCAGGTGGACGAGCTCACGCGCGGCTTTCGCCTGTTCGGGCAGCGCTTCACCTTCGATGGCTACCTGATGCAGCAGTTGATCTATCCCGAGGTGGGCACCGCCCAAAACTCGCGCGCGCTGCCGCTGGGCCTGGACATCCCCGCCGTGCTCGGCTCCGACATGGCCTTCGCGCTGGCCGACGCGGCGGGCGCGACGTCCTACGAGGGCTATACCGAGCACGTGGCGAAGCTGCGCGAGGAAGTCAACAGCCTGGACGCGGACGCCTGGAACGAAAACCTCTACGGCGGCTGGCTGTGGGCGCTCCAGCCGCTGCTGGTGCGCGATCCGGCGCAGGTCCCGCCGCTGATGAGCACCGACGCCTGGAAGCGCAAGGACATCAACACGGCGCTGGGCAGTTGGACCGAGCTCAAACACGCGACCATCCTCTACGCCGAGCAGCCGATGGGCGGCCTGGGCGGCGGCGGGATGGTGCCGCCGGTGGTCAGCACCAGCATCGTCGAGCCGAACCCGGCCGTCTTCGCTCGGCTCGCTATCGTGGCGGCGACGCTGTACCGCGGCCTGGAGGCGCGCGGCTACCTGGACATCGAGCTGCGCGGCAGCACCGGCCTGACCTCGGTCGGCGGCGCGCTGCTCGACCTGGCGATGCTCTCCGCGCGGCTGGCCGAAATCGCCCGCAAGGAGATCGCCGGCGAGCCGGTGACCTACGATGAGCTGTACTGGATGCAGGAGTCGTTCCAGCGCGAGCTGTGGTACATTCGTTACCAGATGGAAGAATGGATCACCAACCCGCCGGAAACGGTCGCCCTGGTGACCGATGTGGCGAGCAACGCCAGCGCAGGGACTATCCTGCAGGTCGGCATCGGCGACATCGACACAATCTACGTGGTCGCCAACAGCGCGGACGGTCCCCACCTGACGCGCGGCGCCGTGTACAGCTACTACGAGTTCGAGAACGCGATCGACGCGCGCATGACCGACGACGAGTGGCGCGCCCTGGTCGCTGCGGGGACCCAACCGCCGCGCCCGGACTGGATCGACCTGTACTTCAGCGAGTAGGATTGCCCTGCGGGTAAAGACAACGCCCCTCGTCGCGTGCGGCGGGGGGCGTTTCTGATTCGGGTGGCTGGCGGGGGCGTCAGATCACCCGCACCGGCGTTCCGACCTCGGCCCAGTCGAAGAACCACTTCGCTTCCTCAGTCGGCAGGTTCACGCAGCCGTGGCTCATCGGGCGGCCAAAGTTGTTGTGCCAGTACGTGCCGTGGATGCCGTAGCCCTGGTAGAAGTACATCGTGTAGGGCACCGCCGGCAGGTAATAGTCCGGGCCGCTCATGTCGGTGGCGACGTGTTTGACGTAGATTTTGTAGTCGCCCAGGACGGTCGGCGTGTCGGGCAGGCCGGTCGAGGTCAGGTGCGAGCGGACCAGTTGGCCGTTCTCGTAGGCGTAGATCCGCTGCTCGCCGGTCGACACGACGATCGACTTGCCGCTGGTGGTGGGCGCGGGCGGCGCGTCTTCCGGGCGCGGGCTGTAGAGGCCCGCTGCCGGGATGATCAGCTCCTGGCCCACGTAGAGCAGGTTCGGGTCGCTGATGTCGTTGAGCGCCAGGATGTCCTCGATCAGCACGCCGTACTGGCGGGCGATCAGGCCCAGTTCCTGCCCGCGCTCCACGATGTGAACCGTGCGCTCCGTCGCGGATACGTTCGGCGAGGCCGGCTCGGGCGGTAGAACCTCGATCATGCTCAACTCGAACACGCCGTCGCTGATCTCCCCGGCCAGGTTCTCGTAGAGCCGGCTCAGCATGACCGGGACGTCCATCGCGCGTCCGATCTGGGGCGGATTGCCCGGTATGGCCTCGATGCTGACCTGATCGGTGAGCGCCACCAGCCCGTTCTGCGTCTGGGTGAGGTCGATGGTATACCACGGCTGGACCGTCGCCCCGCGCGCCGCCTCGAAGGCCGTCACGGCGGTGGCGGTGGCGTCCACGTCGATCCCCAGGCTGCCCAGCGTCACCGTCCAGCGGCGCTCGCCATCGACCAGTGTCAGCGTCTGGCTGACGAAGTTGTGCGCCGCCAACGCGGCGGTCGCCTCTTCCAGCGTCTGGCCGCCCAGTGGGATCCCTGCCACGCTCACGCCAGCCGGCACCTTGGGCGTCGGCGAGCCGCTGAGCAGCAGCGCCGCCAGCCCGATCGCGCTCAGCAGGACGATCAGGCCGCCGGCGAGCATGCCCGCTGCCAGCAGCCAGGGCATCCAGCGCCGTTTGGGGCGGGCGACCCGGCGCGGCGCAGGGGCGGGATAAGGATGTGGGGCGGCAGCGCGTTGGGTAGGGGCGTACATGGGTCCGGTTCCTGGTAAACTAGATACACATCACGTTTATACGCCCTTTTCGCCCACTATGTTGGACGCCGCCCACATGGAAAAGCTACGCTTGGCCTACTGTGACCATTCCGTGGGCACGCGATCCCAACGGTGCGCGCGCAGCGCCGTGATCAGCGCGGGCGGCAGCGCCTGGCCGTCGCTGGTGGCGATGTTCGCCTCGACGTGCCGCAGCTTGCGCATGCCAGGGATGATCGTGCTGACCGTCGGGTTGGCCAGGATGAAGCGCAGCGCCATCTGGGCCATCGTCATGTGCTCGGGCACCAGCGGGCGCAGCGCCTCGGCGCGGTCCACCGACTCGTTGAGGTTCTCCGGCACGAAGTACGTGTTGCGCCAGTCGCCCTCCGGCCAGCGCATGTCTTTGGTGAGAGTGCCGGTGAGGGTGCCCTCATCGAACGGCACGCGCGCGATCACGGCGACGTTCAACTCGTCGCACAGCGGGAACAACTCGTCTTCGGGCGCCTGGTCGAAGATGTTGTAGATCACCTGCACAGCGTCCATCAGACCGGTGCGCAGCGTTTCCAGCGAGTTGTTCGGCTCCCAGCGGTTGAGGCTGATTCCGATGGCGCCGATCAGTCCCTCGCGTTTGAGATCGTCCACAGCGCGCTGCCAGCCTTCGTCGTGCGCCCAGCCATCCTCCCACACGTGGAACTGCATCAGGTCGAGCGAGTCCAGCCCCAGGTTCTCCAGCGAGCTTTCGGTGTACTGGCGGATATAGTCGGGCGGGAACACGTCCTCGATCTTGAAATGCGGCTTGGATGGCCAGATGCGGTTCTTGGGCGGGATCTTGCTGGCGGTGTACAGCTTCTTGTCCGGATAGGCGCGAACCAGCTCGCCGAGCAGCCGCTCGCTGTGCCCATCGCCATAGGCCCAGGCCGTGTCGAAGAAGTTGCAGCCCAGCTCGACCGAGCGGTGCAGCGAGCTCAGCGACTGGTCATCGTCCGAGCCCGTCCAGCCGCCCATGCCCCACATCCCGTAGCCGATCTCGCTGACCTGCCAGCCAGTGCGTCCAAAAGTACGATACAGCATAGCCACACTCCCTCCATCGTGTAAGCGGAACACCTGTCTACTATACCCGAGTTGGGCGCGGCTGGGTACACCGGCGCGCGTGAGCCCTGTCACGCCATATGCCTGATGAACCAAACTGGTCCGGTCCGCGTTTGTCGCCTATCATTGAGGTGATCGGCCCCTGCCTGTCCGGTTGGCGCAGGACGGGGTATTATTTGAAAAACTGCAGCGTGCCGAAGGAGAACAAAACACGATGGCATTACTTGATGAGATTCGTCAGGCAGTAATCGACGGCCAGGCTAAGGCGGTGGTGCCCAAGGTCGAGCAGGCGCTGAGCGAGGGCATCGCGCCCGACAAGATCCTGCACGAGGGGCTGATCTCCGCGATGGCCGAAGTGGGCCGGATGTTTGAAGAAGGCGAGTATTTTGTGCCGGAAATGTTGATCGCGGCCCGCGCGATGGCGGCGGCGCTCGGTCTGCTCAAGCCGCACCTGGTCGAGCAGGGTGTCGAGCCGATCGGCAAGGTGGCGATTGGCACGGTCAAGGGCGACCTGCACGACATCGGCAAGTCGCTGGTGGCGATGATGCTGGAAGGTGCGGGCTTCGAGATCATGGATCTGGGCGTGGACGTCGCGCCGGAGAAGTTCGTCAGCGCGCTCAACGACGGCGCGCAGATCGTCGCGATGTCGGCGCTGCTGACGACCACCATGCCCAACATGAAGGCGACCATCGCCGCGATCGAAGAGGCCGGGCTGCGGGCTCAGGCCAAGATCATGATCGGCGGCGCGCCCGTGACCCAGGCCTATGCCGACGAGATCGGCGCGGATGGCTACGCGCCGGATGCCTCCTCCGCGGTGCGCAAGGCGCGCGCGCTGATCGGCGCCGCCTGATCCCGACCCCCTACGCGAAAAACCGCAGAAGGCCCCAGAGCCGCCTGCGGTTTTTGTGATCCGCTGCGCGTGCGCAAAGCCGCCAGAGCCGTTACAATCGGCGCGAAGCCCGTTTCTCACGGAGGCGAGAGCAGCCTATGACAGCCGATCTTCACCCCGACGCGATCACAGCCCTGATCAACGGCGAGCACGGCGCGCCGTTCGACCTCCTGGGCCCGCACCCGGCGGGCGACGGCGCGCTCTCGATTCGCGTGTTTCGCCCCAGCGCCCGCTCGGCGTCGGTGGTGCTCGGCGGATCCGGCGAGGCAATCCCCATGAACCGCCTGCGCGACGAAGGCTTCTTCGAGGCCACCATTCCCGCCCCGGCAGAGGCGCCCGGCTACCGCGTGGAGGTCGTGACCTACGAGGGCGAGCGCGAGACGTTCGTCGATCCGTATGCCTTCCCGCCGGTGCTCACCGATTATGACTTGTACCTGTTCAGCGAAGGCCGGCACCTGGAGAGCTACGAGAAGCTCGGCGCGCACCCGCACGCGATTAACGGTGTGGCGGGCGTTGTGTTCGCCGTGTGGGCGCCCAATGCCTACCGGGTGAGCGTGATCGGCGGCTTCAACCGCTGGGACGCGCGCGTGCATCCCATGCGCTATCACGCGGATAGCGGCGTCTGGGAGTTGTTCATCCCCGGCGTGGGCGTGGGCGAGGCGTACAAATACGACCTGCGCTCGCGGACGGACGGCTACCACATCGAGAAGGCCGATCCGTACGGATTCTACGCGGAGCTGCGCCCGCGCACGGCGTCGATCGTGGCCGACCTGGACGGGTACGAGTGGGGCGACGAGGCGTGGATGAGCGCGCGCGCGGCGGGGGGCGCCCTCGAGCGCCCGATGGCGATCTACGAGGTACATCTCGGCTCGTGGCGGCGCAAGGACGGGGATGCCTTTCTCACCTACCGCGAACTGGCGGATGAGCTGGTCGCCTATGCCCGCCAGATGGGCTACACGCACCTGGAGCTGATGCCGGTGGCCGAGCACCCACTGGACGCCTCGTGGGGCTACCAGGTGACGGGCTACTTCGCGCCGACCAGCCGCTACGGGGCGCCCGAGGATTTCATGGCGTTCGTGGACGCCTGCCACCAGAACGGGATCGGCGTGATCCTGGACTGGGTACCGGCTCATTTCCCCAAGGACGGTTTTGCCCTCAGCTACTTCGACGGCACGCACCTGTATGAACACGCCGATCTGCGCCAGGGCGAGCATCCCGACTGGGGCACGTACATCTTCAACTACGGGCGCAACGAGGTGCGCAACTTCCTGCTGAGCAACGCCCTGTTCTGGCTGAAGAAGTACCACATCGACGGGCTGCGCGTGGATGCCGTGTCGTCCATGCTCTACCTCGACTTTGGCCGCAAAGACGGCGAGTGGATTCCGAACGAGTACGGTGGCAGGGAGAACCTGCCGGCCATCCGCTTTTTGCAGGAAGCCAACGCCGTGATCCACGCGGAGGTGCCCGGCGCGGTGACCATCGCCGAAGAGTCGACCGCCTGGCCGATGGTCTCGCGCCCGACGTACCTCGGCGGGCTGGGGTTCACGTTCAAGTGGAACATGGGCTGGATGCACGACACGCTCGACTACATCAGCCAGGATCCGCTCTACCGGCGCTGGCACCACCACAAGCTGACCTTCTCGCTGGTGTACGCCTTCAGCGAGAACTTCGTGCTCTCGCTCTCGCACGACGAGGTGGTGCATCTCAAAGGCTCGATGATCGCCAAGATCCCCGGCGACTGGTGGCAGAAGTTCGCCACGCTGCGCCTGCTGTTCGGCTTCCAGGCCACGCACCCCGGCAAGAAGCTCAACTTCATGGGCGCGGAGTTCGGCCAGTGGCGCGAGTGGAGCGAGCAGCGCAGCCTGGACTGGCACCTGGTCGAGCAGTTCGACACGCACCGCAAGCTGCAGGCCTGGGTCCGCGATCTGAACCACGCCTACCGCCAGCAGCCGGCACTCTACGAGCGCGATTTCGACCCGGCGGGCTTCCGCTGGATCGAGGCCAACGACGCCGACCAGAGCGTGTTCAGCTACCTGCGCTTCGCCGCGGACCCGTCCGATTTCCTGGTCGTGGTCTGCAACTTCACGCCGGTGCCGCGCCACGATTACCGGATCGGCGTGCCGGAGCCGGGCTTCTACCGCGAGATCCTCAACAGCGACGCGGCGGCGTATGGCGGCGGCAACGTCGGCAACCTGGGCGGCAGGCGGGCCGACCCGCTGGGCTGGCACGGCTTCGCGCACAGCCTCAGCCTGACGCTCCCGCCACTAGGCGTGATCGTGCTCAAGCCCGAAGCGTGATCCCCGCCCGCGCTGGCTCTTCCCCGCTCGCGGGCACCAGCGACGCATTGCACCAGTGAGTTTCTCCAGAAAACGCACCAGGGGAACCCGAAGGCTCCCCTGGCGGTGATCGATGGGGCGGAGCGAGCGCTCCGGCCCCGGGCTTACGGGATGTCGATGACGAAGCTGCGCACGCCGCTCCAGGCGCCGTTCACGCCCAGGTCGGTCACGGCCCGGACGCGCCAGAAGTACGTGCCTTCGGCCAGCGCGGGAAGTTGCTGCGTCGTCTGCGATGTGCCGCTGAGCGTGATCGGGCTGCCGAAGTTGCGCTGGGCGTCCAGTTGGACTTCGTACAGCACCCGGCCAAAGCGATCCGGATTGATCGCCTTCCACGAGACCTCGACGATGTTGGTGGTCTGGACGCTGCCGTTGGGCGGGCCCGCCAGGACCGGCGCGGGCGGTACCGTGGAGGTCACGACGAAGCGGAACACGATGTCGGATACCTGCAAGCCGAGCGGCGTGTCGGGATCGACGCGCCAGTAGTAGATGCCCTCGCCCAGCGCCTCGGCGAGAGTCGGACGGTAGCTCGCCCGGTCGACGATGTGGTCGATCAGCGGGCTGCTGAAGTCCGGATCGTTATCGACCAGCAGGCGGTAGTTGGTGATGCCGGTCATCGCCGCCCAGGTGAAGAGCGGGCGGGTCGTGCCCGAGGTGCGGATCACCTGCTCGTTGGCCGGCTTCTTTAGGTGGGTGAGGATGAACTGCGATGCGGCGCTGACCGGGCCGTAGTTGTAGGCCGCGTCGCGCGCCCACACGCGCCAGTAGTAGAAGCCAGCCTCGAAAAGGGCGTCGTAAGGGGAGAGGCGGTAGCTGTTCACGTTGCCGATATCGCCTGAAAACGCGCTCGCCGCCGCGAAGGTCGGGTCGCTGGATACCTCCAGGAAGTAGCCCTTCGCCCCCGGCACGCGCTGCCAGTGGAAGACCGGCGTGTTGGTGTTGATCGACTGGTTGTTGCGCGGGCTGGTGAGCACAGGCGAGACGGTTGGCGGCTCGTCATCGATATCGAACCAGCGCAGCGCGCTCCACGGGCCGGTGGCAGGCTGGGTGACGCGCACCCGCCAGAAGTACCGGCCATCCTCGAACGTGAACAAGGGGCTGATGCTGGATGTCGCCGCAGGTGTCACGAGGACAGGCGAGATGAAGTCGCGGTTGTCGTCCACCTGCAGCTCGTACTCGGTGGCGTTCAGGACCGGCTGCCAGGCGAAGCTGGGCATCGGGTTGCGCATGGATGCGCGGTTGGCCGGTTGGATCGGCCGCGGACGGCTGCCTTCGGGCAGCGGGGTCGAGCCGGGCGCGGCCAGGCTCTGGACGTGCAGCTCCAGTTTGCCATAGCTGTTGTTGTACCCGCCGACCAGGATGATGTAGGTGTTGTTGGGCGCCACGTCCACATCGACCAGCGACTGCCGGGAGTAGATGATGTTGTCCTGAACGGTGTCGTCGTTGCAGGCCACTTCCGTCAGGGCGCCGCGCGCGCCGATGAACACGCCGACCAGCGTATCGAAGCTGGAACCCAGCGTGTCGATGCGCAGCCGCTCGTTTTGGGTGGGTGTGTAGGCATACCACAGCGTGTGTCCGGCGGGGCCACAGCTCATGTACGGATCGTCGAACGAATTGTTGACCGCGATCGTGTCCGGGATGCTGTCCGTGAAAGGCAGCGCCGCGATCACAGTGGGCGTGTCGAAGTCGTCGTTGGCCGTGGTTGGCGCGAGCGCCTCCATCCGGAAATCCAGGTCGCCGACGGTCGCCTCGTCATACACGCGCGTGCTGATCATGATCCGGTAGATCGTGCCGGCGGCCATCGGGACGGCCAGCCGGTCTTCGCCATTCACCACCAGGCCGCGATCGGGATCTTTGCTCGCCAGGGGCAGCCCCTCGCCATCGAGGCTCAGGCCGCCGACCAGTGTGCCGCCAGTGCTGCACGCCTCGGGGATCAGATAGTCTCCGCTGACGCTGAAGACCGTGATGGCGACGTCGACAGTCTGGCTGCTGCCGTCGAAGTCCGTGTTGGATACGTCGATCATGACCACCTGGGATTCAGGGGGCGTGTAGGAGTACCAGACCGTCTTGTTGTTGTCGGGATAGGCGCAGTAGCTGGTCGGATCGTAGGGCGACCGGGTGGCGTTGGTCATGCTGACCACGTCCTGGTAGTAGCCGCCGGGGTAGGTCACCGGATCGAGCGTGGCGAGGTCGGGCACCGTCTTGCCGGGGTATTCGTCGTTGTCCGGCGGCCCGACGATCTCCATCACGTTCAGAACGACCTGGCCCGACGAGCCGGCCCAGCCATCGACCATGATGTAGTAGGTGACGCCCGCCTGGACGGTGGCCAGCGCGCCTTCCATCGACGCGCTGTCGGGCGGCAGGCTCAGCGCGCCCGGCTTGAGCTCCGGGTTCCCCAGGGATTCGGGCAGATTCAGGTTCACATCGACGCCGTAATAGCCACAGGCGACTTCGCTCAGGCTGCCGCGCGCGCCATGCCAGACGCTGACGCGGGCCGGGAAGTCGGCGCCGGCGCTGAAACGGACGCGCTGGTCGACGGCGGGCGTATACGTCCACCACACCGTGGGGCCGAGCTGGTCGTCGCTGGCGCAGCTAGGCATCGGGTCGTCGGGGGCCACCGTCCCGGCGTGCGTGCTGATGGTAGCGCCGGTGTAAGGCGGCGGGTCAATCAGCAGGGCATCATTGAAGTCGTCGTTGGCCGGAATAGTCGCCGCCTCAGCCGTGAGCAGGAAGTCACCGATCGTCGTCCACCAGCCGCCCGTCAGGATGTAGTAGGTCTGACCGGCAGTGACCGCCATGGTCAGCTCGGACGTGAGAGTGCCGAGGGCGTCGTCGTTACAGGCGACTTCGGTCAGGCTGCCGCGCGCCCCGGTATACACGCCGATCACGCTGTCGTTGGTCAGTTTGCCGGCCGTGGTCAGAACCGAGCCGAAGGCGCTGAACGTCACGAACCCATCAGCCGCCGGCGTGTAGGAGAACCACACCGAATGCTGGAGCGGGTAGCTGCCATAAGTGCAGGACGGCGTTGGATCGTCGTGATAGGCGGTGAAATTGTCGAGATCGATCAGCGCGCCCGGCGGCGCCACGGTCGAGCTGTTGTAGGGCAGGCCGGGGATCGCGAAGGCCAGGTCGAAGTCATCGCCGGGCACCAGTGAGGGCGGTTCGGTGGGCAGCGGCGTCGGATTATGGATATTCATCGCTTCGTCGATCTGGATGCGCGGTGTCGTGACGCCGTTGCGCGTGTCCGTGACCGGCGTGCCTTTGGTCTGGAAGGCGGCCAACACTTCGGGCACGCCCTTGTTTTGGTTGCCCTGCTTGGACTTGAAGAGGGCCCACGCACCCGCGACGTGCGGCGACGCCATCGACGTGCCGCTGAAGTTGGCGAAGCAGCCATCCGTGCCGCAGCTTCCGTTATCCGGCGTGGACGAATTGATCATCGTGCCGGGCGCCAGCAGACTGAGGAACGGCGCGCTGTTCGAGAAACCCGCCACCAGATCGGCGTCGGTGGTCGCGCCCACGCTGATCGCGCTGGAGATGCAGGCCGGCGCCGTCATCGCGCTCGTATAGCCCGCGTTGCCGGACGCCACCACGGTGGCGATGTTGGCCGCGCGCAGTGAGTCGATAATCGCCTTGACCGCCCGGTTGTCCGCGTCACAGGTCGCCTGGTCGCCGTATTGGCCGCCGCCCAGGCTCAGGTTGATAGCGGCGATGTCATAGGTGTCGCGCAAGCCGTAGACGTATTGCAGGCCGGCCACATAATCCGATGTCCAGGTGGCAACGCTGCCACCATTCATATCCGGGAAGTAGGTGAACACCTGCACGCCGATGATCTGGGCTTCGGGCGCCACGCCGTTGAACGTGATGTCGGCGCTGCCCGGCACCGCGGCCCCGGCGGCGATGCCGGCCACGTGCGTGCCGTGCGAGCAGTCCTCGCCGAACTCAGTCACGCATTTGGTGATCGGGTCCGCTGCGCCAGGGCCGATCTGCTGCGTCTGGCCGTTGGGGCACAGCGTCTGGTTGGTGTAGCCGTACACGACGCCATCCGACGAAAAGCAGGCTTCGGCCACCACGCGCGGCGCCAGGAACGGGTGACTTGCGTCCACGCCGGTGTCGATGATGGCGACCGTCTGGCCGTTTCCCTTGTAGTTCTCGGTGTGCGCGTAGGCCGCGCCGGTGATGAGGGTGGCGTTGTCCAGCGCGATAGTGTTGATGCGGTCGCGCTCGATGCTGATCACGCCGCGCGACGTCGCCAGGCGGGTCATGCCCGGCTGGTCGACGCTGACGGCCATGAACGGCACCGCCCAGAACATGTTGTGCACCTGGTAGTTGGTCCCGGCCAGCTCGTTGAGGATGCCCGCCTGGGCGCCCTGAAGGGCTGCGCGCTGCGCGCCGATCTGCGACGCATCGAGCGCGCTCTCGAGCTGGAACCCCACATTCAGCCCGACGATCACGCGGACCGAGCCGACCAGCGCGGCCTCGTTGACCAGCGGCTGGTACTTGAGCGGGATCGTCACGGGCGTTGGCGCCACCACCGTCACCTCGGTCGGTGCGGCGGGCGGCGGGCCATTGGTTGGCTTGTCGGCCGGGATCTCGGTGGGTGGAGGTGGAGGCGGTTCCTTGATCTCTTCCGTCGCCGGCAGAGGATCGACGATGGGCTCGTCCGGCGTGGCGGTCTTGTCGTCTACCGGATCGGTCGGCTGGTCGATCGGACCCTGGTCGCCCGGATCGTCCGTCGGGGGAATCCCTGGATCGTCCGTTGGAGAAACACCGGGATCATCGGTCGGCGGGATGCCCGGATCGGGCGTGCCGGGGTCCGGGGTGGGCGTTTCCCCCGGCCCATCCTGAGCCGGGTCTTCTGTGGGCGGCGGTGGCTCCACGACCGGGGGACCGTCCGGGGGCGGCGTCTCGGTCAGCTCCTGGGCGATGACCGGCGTGCCGATCAGCGCCAGCGCCACCAGCGCGGCCACGACAACCACCGCCAGGCCGAGCGTCCGGCGACTGTTAACGTGTAATAGGGACATAAGGTTGCCTCCAAACCCTGAACGTATTTCAGCACTCAGCAGACGCGATGACGAATCAACAGATGCCCTCGCTGGAGGGCAGTTTTCACGAAACAGACACAAGCCAGCCGGCAGACCGGCGGCGTTTCTGGGGAGTGTGTGCGCAATCAAGCAGGAGGTGGCCGCTCAGGACCTGCGTGCACTGCTGGGCGACGGCTGGCCGCGGGACCCGCGGTTGGCTCGTCACCGGGCCAGTTCCCCCCTTGCATGATCGGACACAAATACCGGCAATACAGTCCCTGTCTTTGTCATGCCCCGCAGGCTCCCCCCACGCTGTATGGCCGGTAAGCGCGATCGCGCTCGCTGCGTGTGCTGCCCGGCGACCGCGGCTGCGATCTGGCGATGCGACCGGTAAGGGTTAGCGAAAAGTTAACACTTCATTGTGGGCTAACGCTAACTACTCTCACATTATAGGTCAGCCAGGGGGCTTTGGCAATACATTAGAAATGTAAAATTTGTAAAGATTTGCAGGGCACGGGAGGCCGGACGACCCGCCGGTCAGCGGATCGTGACCCGGTCCGGCAGGATCAGCCGCCGGTCCGGCAGGACGTTCGCGCCGGGCGCGTCGATCTCGAGCCGCTCGGCGGTGGCCGGGGCGGTCCAGCCCAGCGCCAGCGTGTACTCGCCGGGCGGCAGGCCGCGCAGATCGAGCGCCAGCGTGTCCTCGACGACCTCGCCCGCCACCCACAGCGAGGTCGGGTAGCTGTTGTCGCGCGGCATGGTATCGATCTGGGCCACGACCGCGCCCAGATTGTCCGCCGGATACAGGTGGACGAACAGCCTGTAATCGGCGTCCAGATCGTCGAGCGCGCCCCACGCCACGCGCAGCGCCAGCGCCCCGTCGCGCTGGTCCAGGCTGTAGCCCCACAGCCGGATCGCCCCGCCGAAGTCCGCTTCGAGCGCCGTGTCGAGCGCGGGCACGTCGAACTGGCGGTCGCGCGCGATGACCGTCACCGGGCCGATCGTGTAGGGCGCCGCGAGCGCCGCGCCGTCTTCGTCGAGGAGTTGGAAAACCAGCCGGTATTCACCGCCGGGCAGATCGTCCGGGATCGGCAGGCGGTGCCGGGCCACGGCGAACGCGCCGCACCCACTGGCCGGAGTCCATGCCCGGCTGGGCGCGCCGGGGGCGAGCGGCGTCTCGGTCTGCCAGATCGCCGCGCCGTCCCCCTCCAACGTCCAGCGCAGCGCGTAGTTCTGGGCCGGGGGCGCGGTGGTCGTCCATTCGACGGCCACCGGCAGCGCGTCGCCCTGGGTGACATCTGGCGCAGCGGTCACCGCCTCGAACCCGATCTCGCGATAGAGCACCTGGCGCGGCTCGACGCCGCACGGGAGCGGCGCGACGACGGGCTGGGTCACATCCTCGATGGTGGCCACGCCCACCGTCGCCAGCGTCAGCGGATCGTAGAGCGCGGCGCGCAGGCGATACGCCCCTGCCGGGATGCCCTCCGGCAGCGTGACGGTGTAGGCATCCGGCACGATCTCGCCCGGCGACCACAGCGCGGTGGGGTACTGCCCGCCGCCGCCGGCGATCGCGTTGAAGCGCAGCCACTCGTTGCCCACGGCGTCCAGCAGCGCGACGTCGATCCCGTAGTTGAGCGGCACCTCACGCAGCGTCTCCCACCACAGGGTCAGCGTCAGGCGTTCTCCGGCGTGTTGGGTGGTCAGCCCGTGCAGCAGCAGCGGGCCGATCGCCGTCTCGTCGCGGTAGCGGATCTCGCTGGGCGTCTGGCTCGTGGCGGGCACGACGACCGGCGACAGGTGCAGCGCGCCGCGCTCGCGGCCGGCCGGGGTGAGGGCGCGCAGCGTGTTGGGCGCCGCGTTGGCGGTGGGGGCCAGCGTCACGCGCGGGAAGTACAGGCCCGGCGTGACATGGCTGACCATGTAGCTGCCGCTGATCGTCGGGGCGAGCGGCGCGGTGGCGATCGGGTATTCCGGCGCGTGGATGAAGCTCTGCTGCGGGCCAGGAACCAGCGCCAGCGAGGCGACTGGCTCCGTAGCGGTATCCCAGGCCAGCCGGTAGCCGAACACGTCGCCGGTGACGTTGGTGCTCGCGTTGAGCAGGCGCGTCCCGCCGCTGAGAGGGACGCCATTGGGCGCGGCGTGGAAATAGGGCCGCAGGTCGAAATCGGCGTGCAGCAGGGCATCGCTGGCGCGCCGTTCCGGCCAGAGCTGGATCCCGCCGGCGATCACGGCGGCGGCGCCCGCCAGCGCGATGGCCGGTTTCCAGCCGGGCCACGACCGGCCAGGGCGCAGCAGCGCCAGCCCGATCGCCGCCGCGCCGAGCGAGATCAACTCCATCGACAGGCGCAGCGGCGTGTGGCCCAGCCACAGGCGGACCGTGTGCGCGCCCGGTGGGACGGTGAGCTGGACGTAGCCCGGACCCTCCAGCGCGGCCAGATCGACGGCTCGCCCGTCGATTTCCGCGCGCCAGCCGGGCCAGTAGAGCAGCGGCAGCGCCACCTGCGCGCTCTCGCCCGCCACGGTGATGGCCCACTCCTGGCTCGCGGCCCCGGCCTCGATGCGCTGCGCGGATCCCGCGCCGCTCAGGAACTTGGCGCGCGGCGCGCGGCCCAGCAGAACATCGGACGTGTAGGGGCGCGGCCGGGTCTGGACGGGCAGGTACTCGTGGCGGACGGTCGTGCCGATGTTGTTGGTGAACGTCTCGTACCACATCAGCCGCTGAGGGGTCACATCCTGGTCGGCCACGCGCACGAAATCCGTCTCCAGCGACCACAGCCCGGCGGCGCCCAGGGCCCCGGTCAGGATCAGCGCGACGGCCAGCGAGAAGGAACGGTGGGCGTTATCCCGCTGCCGGGGGAACAGGCGGCGCAGGGCGGCGTCCACATCCACCAGGGCGGCGGTCGCCGCCGCGCCGAAGACTGCCTGCACCGACAGGAAGCGCCAGGGAAACTGGGCGTATTCCAGCAGCGGCAGGTTGGCCCAGACTGGCTCCGAGCTGGGCGTGATCATCCACGTGCTGAGCGCCAGCCCGGCCAGGATCGCGCCGTCGCGCGCCCAGGCCCGCCGCCGGACCAGCCGCAGAATCAGCGCGCCCGCGCCGAGCGCGATCCCGATTGCCTGGGCAAGTCCCATGCTGAATGGGTTGGCCTGCGGGCTGAAGACATCGTAATCGAAGGCGAGGCCCCCCTGCACCAGATCATCGCCGCGGAAGTGCCCGCCGTAGAAGAAGTAGCCGCTGGTCTGGTCGCCCAGTTGCACGGCGTCCTGATCGGCCAGCGCCGGCACCCAGAACCACGCCGCCAGCGCCAGCCCCAACGCGCCCGCCAGTCCCAGCAGCGCGGCGAGCCTCAGCCGGACCCGCCGGGTCGGGCGCGGGAGGTTCGAGGGCAGCGCGACGTGGCCGGGCGCCCCGGCCACACACGCCAGCGCGTACAGCGCGGCGAACGGCGAGAAAAGCAGCGCCGAGATGTTGTGCGTCAGCACCAGCGCGCCGTAGGCCAGCCCCACCGCCGCCAGCCGCCGCCGGGACGGGCGCTCGGCAGCGCGGGCCAGCGCCCACAGGATGACCGGGAACCAGCTCATCGCCCAGAACTCGGCCAGCGAATCGCCGCGCAGGTAAACGTTGACCAGGTGATAGGGCGCGAACGTGTACGCGCCCGCGGCCAGCAGCGCCGCGCTGCGCCGCCCGGTGATGGCGCGCATCCAGCCGAACATCCCGCCGCTGGCGGCGATGGCCCCGGCGACCACGGTCAGTTTCAGGCTCAGCACGTAGGACGCGCCCAGGGCGTGAAACAGCGCCGCCAAGTAATAGGGCAGCGCCGCGTAATAGTTGAAGAAGGGATAGCCCAAGCCAAACGCCCCGTCCGGCATCCAGCGCACCGGGAAGACACCATCAGCCAGCGCCGCGACCAACTGGTGGAGACGGAACAGTAGGAACGGCGAATCGCCAGCCTGGCGGGTGTTCAGAAAACCCGGATCGATCATCAGCGGGGCGGCGGCGGCCAGCGCAAACAGGACCGGCAGCGCCCACAGGCTCCACCGGGGCTGGATGGTGCTGCGCGTGAGCATGGACCCTCTCTCCGTCTCGTCCGGCGGCAAAAGCCGGGCGCAAGCCAGCGATTATAAGGAGTTTTCGGCCAGGGGCAAAGGCGAAGCCGGCCTGCCGGGCATTGTCGACAAGGCCGGGCATGTTATAATCTCTCTAACTGTTCGGCGAATCCGTCGTCACGTCAATTTTTTTCTAACAGGAGAAGCTACGATGTTCAAGACACGACACAGCTTGATGCTATTGGTGATCGTTTTGCTGATGTCCGCGCTTGCCATGCCGGTCCAGGCCCAGGATGGCGGCGAGCCGGTGATCGCGGCGCAGCCCTGCGCCGAGCCCGGCGAGCTGACCATGTGGGTATGGGACGAAGCGTGGGCCGGGATCATCGGCGAGTCGATCGAGCTCTGGAAGACTGAATACTGCCCCGGCGCCGAGGTCACGATCGAGATTCAGCCGTGGTCCGAGTACTGGACCCTGTTGAAGACCAACGCCGCCGGTGGCGACCTGCCGGATGTGTTCAACATGAACCACACCTATGTCTTCTTCTATCTCGACAACGAGGTGCTTCTCAACCTCCAGCCCTACTGGGATGAGTTCGGTGTCGATACGAACCTGTGGGGCAGCGGGCTGGTAGGTCCGTATCGCTGGGGCGAGAATGGCGATCTGTATGCTGCGCCGGTGGAATGGGTGACCAGCGCCCTCCTGTACAACAAGGATATGTTTGACGCTGCCGGCCTTGAGTACCCGACTGCCGACTGGACGTGGGATGACTTCGCGGCTGCCGCCGAAGCCCTGACCGATCCCGAGAACGACGTCTACGGCGCAGCGGTGTACAGCGAATACCAGGCGGGCTACTCCAACTGGATCGCCGCGACGGGAGAAATCCCGGTGATCGATGCGGCGCGGACCGACTGCACGCTGGACAACCCCGGCAGTATTGAGGCGCTCAACTTCCTCAAGGGGCTCTACGACGCGGGTTACATGCCGAGCGTGTCGACTATGGGCGGCGCCTCAGCCGATGATGCCTTCAACTTCTGGGCGTCGCAGAAGGTCGCCATGGTGACCGCCGGCGCGTGGAAACTGCCGCAGGCGTTAAGTGAAGTGACCTTCAACTGGGATATCGTGCAACTGCCCAAGCACCCCGAGACCGGGCGCAGCCGCTCGAACGTGCACGCGGTGGGCTACGTAGCCTCAGCGTCCACCCCTAACCCTGACCTGGCCGCGAACCTGATCCTGTTCCTGGCGAGCGACGCGGGCCAGCGCTTCTTCGCCGAGGGCGGCAGTGTGGCCCCCGGCAATCCTTCGCCCGAGCTCCAGCAGTTGTGGATCGACTCGTTTGGCGAGACGGGTGTGAACGTCCAGGCGTATGTCGATGCAACGGTCGACTCGTATGGTGTCACCCTCTTCGATGAAATCTGGAACGCGATGAACGCGGAGTTGGTGGTCCAGATCTTCGACCTGGACATGGACATTGAGGACGCCGTCGCGGCGGCCTGCGAGGTCATCGACCCGTATCTGGTCCAGTAAGCGCCGATCGCTGGCGCCCGGCCTGACACGCCGGGCCCAAGGCTCATGATCGTCAGCCCCGCCCCGCACCCGTGGGACGGGGCTGTTGTATCGTCCCGCCAGATCGGTTTCTTCCGCGAATCGGTGGTATACTCGCCGGCAGTGGCTCGATCTGGTCCTCGACTCGCTCAGAAATGCGATCATGACTGCCTCAATTTTGAACTGGCTTGGCCCCACGCCGCTTAGCCGCCGCAAGGCCCTTTGGGGCATGGCCCTGGTGGCGCCCAACGTGCTCGGCCTGATGTTCTTCTTTGGCATCCCGGTGCTGATGGCCTTCGGCACGTCGTTCAACGAGTGGAACGGGATCAAACCACCGCGCTTCATCGCCGTGGACAACTTCGAGCGCATGCTCTACGACGACAGCTTCCAGCAGGCGTTGACCAACACCTTCAAGTTGATCGCGCTGGTCGTGCCCGCCGAGATCGGGCTGGCGCTGGGCGTGGCGCTGCTGCTCAACCTGCCGTTGCACGGGCGCGGCGTGCTGCGGGCGCTGTATTTCCTGCCGGTGGTCACGTCCACCGTCGCTGCGTCCGTGGTGTGGACCAGCATCTTCCAGCCGACTTACGGCATTCTGAGCCAGTTTCTGGAGCCGTTCGGCCTGGGCGAGACCAAGTGGCTGGTGGAGCCGGGTCTGGTGCTGATCCCGGTGGCTGTCGTCGTGATCTGGCAGCGAATTGGCTTCGATATGGTGATCTTCCTGGCCGGGCTGCAGACGATCCCGCCTGTGTTGTATGAAGCCGCGCTGATCGATGGGGCGGGGCGCTGGCAGCGCTTCCGCCACGTGACGCTGCCCATGCTTTCGCCGACGACATTCCTCATCGTGGTGCTGGCAGTCATCAACGCCTTCCAGATCTTCGACCAGGTCTACGTGACGACGCTGCGCACCGTGCCCGGCGGCGTGGGCGGCAGCGCGACCACGCTCACCTATTTCCTGTTCCGGCGCGCGTTCACCAATTCGGAATTCGGCTATGCGTCGGCCGTGGCGCTGGTGCTGTTCGCGATCATCTTGCTGGTGACGGTCGTCCAGCTGAGGATCCAGCGACGCTGGGTGTATTACGAATCAGAGGAAGGCTAGGGCGCGCGATGCCGACAACTTCCCGCGACCTGACAGTGCCGATCCAGCTTCTGTGCTACGCGATCCTGCTGGCCGGGGCGCTCGTGATGATCATGCCCTTCGTGTGGATGACCTCGACGGCGTGCAAACCGGACGTCGAGCTGAACAAGCTGCCGGTGCGCTGGGTGCCGGATAACCCGGTGTGCGGCACCAACCTTGACAAGCTGTACGCCACGTCACCCAACTTCAACCGCTACATGCTCAACTCGGCCATCGTGACCCTCGGGCGCACCCTCGGCCAGTTAGTGACGTGCTCGCTGGCGGCCTACGGCTTCGCGCGGTTCCAGTTCCCCGGGCGCAACGTGATCTTCGCGCTGTGCCTCGGCCTGTTGATGGTGCCGTTCCAGGCGATTCTGGTCCCCGAGTACATCCTGATCCGCGAGCTGGGCTGGCTGGACACGTTCCGCGCCCTGATCATCCCCGGCTCGTTCAGCGCGTTCGCGTTGTTTCTGCTGCGCCAGGCCTTCCTGCAGATCCCGCTGGAGATCGAAGAGGCGGCGACCATCGACGGGGCCAACCCGCTGCGCGTGCTGTGGCATGTCACGCTGCCGATGTCCGTCCCGGCGCTGGCGGCCTTTGCCGTGATCACGGTGCAGGCGGCGTGGAACGACTTCCTGTATCCCCTGGTGGTGTCGAGCTCGCCCGATACCCGGGTGGTGACGATCGGCATCGCCCTGCTGCAAGGCGAGCGCCGCACCCCCTGGAACCTGCTGATGATGGGCTCTTTCCTGGCGACGGTACCCATGATGGCCCTGTTTCTCATGCTCCAGCGCTATTTCATCGCGGGCATCTCGATGGGCGGCGTCAAGCGCTAGGGTGCGGTATGCTTGGGCGGCTGGCTTTTCGAACTGAGGATGACGTATGAAACTGGCATTGATTGGCGGGGGCAGCGTGCGCGCGCCGGAGTTCGTGCGCGGGGCGCTGGCCTTCGCCCGCGATCTCGATCTGCAGGAATTGTGGCTGATGGACGCCGACCCGGTCCGGCTGGAGCGGATGACCCCGCTGTGCGCTGAGATCGCCCGCGAGGCCGGCGCGCCGTTCCGCGTGCTGCACACCCAGGACCTGGACGACGCCCTGCGCGACGCGGCGATCATCGTCACGACGATCCGCGTGGGCGTCGAGCGCGGGCGCGTGCTCGACGAGCGGATCGCGCTGCGGCGCAACGTGCTGGGCCAGGAGACGACCGGCCCGGGCGGCTTCGCCATGGCGATGCGCAACGTCCCGGCTCTGCTCAAGGTGGCGGCGCGGGCCGAGGTCCTGGCTCCTCGCGCGTGGACGTTCAACTTCACCAACCCGGCGGGCCTGGTCGCTGAGGCGCTGCACCGGGCCGGTTTCCGGCGCGTGGTGGGCATCTGCGACAGTGCCAACATCGCCCAGCACGAGATAGCGCGCTGGCTGGGCCAGCCGGTCGACTCGGTCAAGACCGAGGTCTTCGGCCTGAATCACCTGTCGTGGACGCGCCGCGCGCTGGTCGGCGGGCGCGACGTGCTGCCGGGGCTGCTGGCCGATGACGCGTTCATCGACGACACGCAGCTGCGCTTCTTCGGCCCGGAGCTGGTGCGGCGGATCGGCATGTTCCTCAACGAGTACCTGTTCTACTACTACTACCGCGACGTGGCCGTCGAGCGCATCCAGGCCGAAGAGCTGACGCGCGGCGAGGAGATCGAGGTGCTCAACCGGGAGCTGTTCGCGGCGCTGGCCGGGCGCTCACCCGCCGAGGCGCTGCGCCTGTATGATGCCTACAACCACCGCCGCAGCGCCAGTTACATGGCCTATGCCGAAGCGGACGAGGCGCTGCGCGAAGCCCGCTCGCACCCGTCTGACGTCACCGAGTCGGTCCACCGCCAGCAGGAGAACATCGGCGGGTACGCGGGCGTGGCGTTGCGCGCCGGGCTGGCCCTCACTCAGGACCGCCCGCTGCGCATCGGCCTCAACGTGCCCAACGGGACGGCCATCGACGGCATGGCGCCGGAGGACATCGTCGAGGTGACGTGCGAGGTGGACGGGCGCGGTATCCACCCGATCCGGATCGGCGCGGTGCCCGAAGGTCCTTACCTGCTGATGCGGACCGTCAAGCAGTACGAGCGCCTCGGTGTCGAGGCGATCCTGGCGCGCGATCGCGCGCTGGCCGTGGACGCGCTGGCCGCGCACCCGCTCGTCGGGTCGGTGGCGCTGGCGCGGGCGCTGCTCGACGATTACCTGGAAGCGCACCGCGACAGCGTGGGGGAGTGGGCGTAACATGCGGCCCCAGTACGACATTTTCCTGCCGGGCGATTACTTCTTCGACATGATCTACACCGGGCTGCGGCAGTTCCCGGTGTTGGGCGCGGAAGTTTACAGCCAGGGCCTGATCGCGACCGGAGGCGCGATGTTTATCACGGCGGTCGCGCTGCGGCGGTTGGGCGTCCGGGCCGGGTGGGCGGCCTGTTTCGGCAACGACTATTACAGCGACTACGTGCACCGGCTGGCGCGCGAGGCCGATCTCGATCTGACGCCAGCGGTGCGCGTCGACCAGCCGTACCGGCGCGTGACGACATCGATCCCGTACCAGGGCGAGCGCGCCTTCGTGACCTACGTCGATCCGCCGCCGATCGACATCGAGGCGCACTGGCGGCGCGGGATGGCGGCGTCCGATTTCAAGCATCTGCACCTGGGCGGCCTGCTGTCGATCAAGCGACTCGGCCCGCTGTCCGAGATCGCCCGGGCCCAGGGCGCGACGATCTCGATGGACTGCCAGGACAATCCTGATCTCAAGAACGTGTGCGACTGGCCCGAGCTTCTCGCGCTGGTGGACGTCTTCATGCCCAACGCGCGCGAGGCGATGTTGATCACCGGCCTCAGCACGGTGCAGGGCGCCGTCGAGCAGCTCGCCGCGTGGATCGACCCGATCATCGTCAAAGATGGCGCCAACGGCGTGTGGATCGGCCACGACGGCGACGTGATCCACGTGCGCGCCATCGACGCCGGGCCGGTCATC